>NZ_JBYVYN010000040.1:0-205 GCF_058148565.1 Pseudomonas sp. DF11 | reverse complement strand
AATTCGCCTCCCGCTAACGAGAGATCGGAAGCGCAAGTGGTTGAAGTTGTTGATGTTTCTCAAGTGAAACTTTGAAAACTTCTGAAAATAACCGCTTGACAGATACACGGGGCGCTGTAGAATGCGCGCCTCGGTTGAGACGAAAGCTCTTAACCAACCGCTCTTTAACAACTGAATCAAGCAATTCGTGTGGGTGCTTGTGGGA
>NZ_JBYVYN010000039.1:0-208 GCF_058148565.1 Pseudomonas sp. DF11 | reverse complement strand
ATAGAACAGGATGCTGAAGACCACGAACAGGAACAATACCGTCAGCGTCGCGTTGGTGTAGGCGTTGAACACCACATGCTGCATCTGCTCGATGCTCTTGGCCGGGGCCAGGATCTGGCCGGCGGCCAGGGCATCGTTGTATTTGCGCGCCAGGGCCAGGAAGCCGATCGCCGGATTGGCGTCAAACAGCTTGATCAGGCCCGCGGTG
>NZ_JBYVYN010000038.1:0-208 GCF_058148565.1 Pseudomonas sp. DF11 | reverse complement strand
GTAGAACAGGATGCTGAAGACCACGAACAGGAACAATACCGTCAGCGTCGCGTTGGTATAGGCATTGAACACCACATGCTGCATCTGCTCGATGCTCTTGGCCGGGGCCAGGATCTGGCCGGCGGCCAGGGCATCGTTGTATTTGCGTGCCAGGGCCAGGAAGCCGATCGCCGGATTGGCGTCGAACAGCTTGATCAGGCCCGCGGTT
>NZ_JBYVYN010000037.1:0-213 GCF_058148565.1 Pseudomonas sp. DF11 | reverse complement strand
ATCAGCGGCGATGGCGTCGGCGGTGCCGGTCTTGTCGAAACCGTCAGCAGCGATGGCGTCGGCGGTGCCAGTCTTGTCGAAACCATCGGCGGCGATGGCGTCGGCGGTGCCAGTCTTGTCGAAGCCATCGGCGGCGTAGCTACCGGCATGGCTGCGTTCGATGGCAGCGCTGGCGCCCGAGCTGAAGGAGGCGGTGCCGGTCTTGTCGAAACC
>NZ_JBYVYN010000036.1:0-233 GCF_058148565.1 Pseudomonas sp. DF11 | reverse complement strand
ATGGTGGAGCCAAGCGGGATCGAACCGCTGACCTCCTGCGTGCAAGGCAGGCGCTCTCCCAGCTGAGCTATGGCCCCGTATCTTTACCGGGGACACCATGAAATTGGTGGGTCTGGGCAGATTCGAACTGCCGACCTCACCCTTATCAGGGGTGCGCTCTAACCAACTGAGCTACAGACCCAATCGTCTTCTTCAATGAATCAAGCAATTCGTGTGGGAGCTCATGGAGCAGC
>NZ_JBYVYN010000035.1:0-236 GCF_058148565.1 Pseudomonas sp. DF11 | reverse complement strand
CTGGATGGTGCCAATGGCTACGACACCCTGAGCTACGCCAGCTCTGCCCAGGCGGTCAACCTGACCGTGACGGGCACTGCCGGCACGGGTGTGGGTGGTGATGCCCAAGGTGATGCATTCAGCAACATCGAGGTACTCACCGGCTCAGCCTATGGTGACGTCTTTACCTTCAACTCTGGCAGCGTGACCGTCAACGGTGGTGCTGGTAATGACGTCTACGTCATCAATGGCTCCGG
>NZ_JBYVYN010000034.1:0-272 GCF_058148565.1 Pseudomonas sp. DF11 | reverse complement strand
GTGGTGCAGATCAGCAGCCAGGAAGCCGGCAGCAGCGTGACCCAGACGTAGCGCTGGCGCTTCATCTTGATCAGCACCACGGTGGCGAGCATCAGGGCGATACCGGCCAGCATCTGGTTGGAGATGCCGAACAGCGGCCACAAGGTGTTGATGCCGCCCAGCGGATCGATCACGCCCTGGTACAGCAGGTAACCCCACAGCGCCACGCAACCGGCGGTGGCGATCAGGTTGGCCGGCCAGGATTCGGTGCGCTTGAGCGAAGGCACGAACGA
>NZ_JBYVYN010000033.1:0-279 GCF_058148565.1 Pseudomonas sp. DF11 | reverse complement strand
CGGACCAGCGGAGAGCACGTCGTTGAAGGCAGAGCCTATGACGGTTTCGATACCCGTTAAAATGGTGCCTTCGGCATCCCCGCCCGTTCCTGCGGTTCCCGTCCCGAGACGGACATTAACGTTTACCCCGGCAGTCGAGCCCGAGTAGTCGACCGTGTCGACCCCGGCACCGCCGTCGAAATCCATACCGCTACCATCGCCAACGAACGTGTCGTTGAAATTCGATCCTCTGATCACCTCGATACCGGTATAGGTATCACCTGCTGCGATCCCGGAATG
>NZ_JBYVYN010000032.1:0-286 GCF_058148565.1 Pseudomonas sp. DF11 | reverse complement strand
TGGGCCAGCGGAGAGCACGTCGTTGAAGGCAGAGCCTATGACCGTTTCGATACCCGTTAAAATGGTGCCTTCGGCATCCCCGCCCGTTCCTGCGGTTCCCGTCCCGAGACGGACATTAACGTTTACCCCGGCAGTCGAGCCCGAGTAGTCGACCGTGTCGACTCCGGCACCGCCGTCGAAATCCATACCGCTACCATCGCCAACGAACGTGTCGTTGAAATTCGACCCTCTGATCACCTCGATACCGGTATAGGTATCACCTGCCGCGATCCCGGAATACACCCCC
>NZ_JBYVYN010000031.1:0-340 GCF_058148565.1 Pseudomonas sp. DF11 | reverse complement strand
GGTCACGGTCACTGGCGTTTGAGCCGCGTTAGTCAGGGTGGCGGTGTAAGTGATCTGACCGCCTTCGGTGATGGTGTTGCTAGCGGTCAAAGTCAGGCCGGTTGCATCGACCGAATCAGTAATCGTGGTGACCGCAGGCGCAGTGCTCGGTACCAAATTCTCAAAGTTGCCGCCGGTCGCACCGGTAATGGTGGTGCTGACAGTACTGCCGTTGTTGTAGACGTCGTTGGCCGGAGTGTCGACCGCAACAGTGCCGGTGGTTTGGCCGGCAGCGATGGTGATGACCGCGCCGTTGCTCAAGGTCACGGTCACTGGCGTTTGAGCCGCGTTGGTCAACGTC
>NZ_JBYVYN010000030.1:0-393 GCF_058148565.1 Pseudomonas sp. DF11 | reverse complement strand
GCTGCTCCATGAGCTCCCACACGAATTGCTTGATTCATTGAAGAAGACGATAGAAGCAGCTTTAAGCTCCAAGCTGATAGCTCATAGCTAACAGTTACAAGCTCGAAATTGGGTCTGTAGCTCAGTTGGTTAGAGCGCACCCCTGATAAGGGTGAGGTCGGCAGTTCGAATCTGCCCAGACCCACCAATTTTGTAATGGGGCCATAGCTCAGCTGGGAGAGCGCCTGCCTTGCACGCAGGAGGTCAGCGGTTCGATCCCGCTTGGCTCCACCATAAACTGCTTCTGAAAGCTTAGAAATGAGCATTCCATCAAGGTGATGGTGAATGTTGATTTCTAGTCTTTTGACTAGATCGTTCTTTAAAAATTTGGGTATGTGATAGAAAGATAGACTG
>NZ_JBYVYN010000029.1:0-458 GCF_058148565.1 Pseudomonas sp. DF11 | reverse complement strand
CCCAGCGGATCCTGCTCGGCGATCAGCCGGCCCTGTTCGTCATAGGCCTTGAGGTGCTCGCCGCCGTCGGGCTCGACCTTGCGCACCAGCCGCGCCCGCTCGTCGTGGACGTACACTTCCTGGCTGCCATCCAGGTGCCGGACCGTGACGCTGCCGTCCTCGCCCCAGGTGTAGCGGCTGTCCATCTGCGCAAACGAGGCCCAGTGCCGGACGCAGCGGGAGGCCGGCCCGAGGCCTTGCCACTCCCAGTAGAAACTCGCCCCGCCGGCCAATTGCCGCTGGAGGATGACGTGTCGGTCGTCGTAGTCGTAGCGTTCGCTTTCGCCGGCGGCATTGATCGCTTCGATCAGCCGGAAACGTCCGTCGTAGCGGTAGGACACCAGCGTCTGTTCGGTCCGCCAGGCTTCGTCGAGGGTGATGGCCGGGTGGAAGCTCTGGTAGTCGACGGCGATCAGGTG
>NZ_JBYVYN010000028.1:0-470 GCF_058148565.1 Pseudomonas sp. DF11 | reverse complement strand
ACGGTGGTCTCGCCGATGTCCTTGGCCACTGCTTGCAGCGCCTCGGGCGTGATGGCAAAGCCCCAACTGCTGACGGTCTGCGCCACGGCCACCACGTCACCGCCGACGATGGCCGCCGGGCTGTTCATGGCGAAGTACACGCCTGGCTCGATCACCGACGCGGCGACCATGGCCATGATCGCCACGAAGGATTCCATCAACATGCCGCCGTAACCGATGTAGCGGGCATTGGTTTCGTTATCCAGCAGCTTGGGCGTGGTGCCCGACGAGATCAGGGCATGGAAGCCCGAGACCGCGCCGCAGGCGATGGTGATGAACAGGAACGGGAACAGCCCGCCCTTCCACACCGGCCCGGTGCCGTCGGTGAACTGGGTCAGCGCCGGCATTTTCAGCTCGGGCATAGTCACCAGGATGCCGATGGCCAGGGCGACGATGGTGCCGATCTTGAGGAAGGTCGACAGGTAGTCCCG
>NZ_JBYVYN010000026.1:0-685 GCF_058148565.1 Pseudomonas sp. DF11 | reverse complement strand
TTGATACCGCCGACGCTCAAGGTTTGCACACCGTCCAACGCGGTGACGGTGAAGGTGCCGCTTTGGGTCAGGGCCGGTGCGTCCGGGCTGCTGCCGTCGCTGAGGTTTTTCTCCTGGACCGTCAGCTCACCGCCCTCAGTGTCGAGGCCGGTGATGATTACCGGATCGTCATTGTTGTGCACTTGCAGCACCAGGTTCGCAGTACTGGTGTCGCCATCGGCATCGGTCAGGGTGTAGGTGAAGGTTTCGCTGCCATTGCCGCCGCCGTGCAAGCCTTTGAAATCGTCGTCGGCGGTGTTGAGGGTGTAGGTGTAGGAACCGTCAGCGTTGAGCACCAGGGTGCCGTAAGTACCGGTGAAGGTGCCGGGCGTGATCGGACCGGAGGCCACGTGATCCGCGCCTTGGGTGTCATTGGTCAGCACGCTGCCGGTCAGGGTCAGGTTGGTTTCCGAAGCGGTGCTGGCGTTGCTGTCGTCCACGGCTTTTGGCAGATCGTCGACGATGTTCACGTCCAGATTGCCGTTGGCCGTGGTGCCGTTGTCATCGGTGACAACGACCGCAAATTGCTCGCTCAGGCTGTTGGCGCCGTTGGCGTTTGGATGGGCTTCATTGTCCAGCAGCGTGTAGCTGTAGCTCACCACGCCCGTGGTGGTGTTGTAGCCGGTGATGGTCAGGGTGTTGCCCA
>NZ_JBYVYN010000025.1:0-755 GCF_058148565.1 Pseudomonas sp. DF11 | reverse complement strand
CGCCGTTGCTCAAGGTCACGGTCACTGGCGTTTGAGCCGCGTTAGTCAGTGTCGCGGTGTAGGTGATCTGACCGCCTTCAGTGATGGTATCGCTAGCCGTCAGCGTCAAGCCGGTGGCATCGACCGAATCAGTGATCGTAGTGACGGCAGGTGCAGTGCTTGGCACCAGGTTTTCGAAGTTGCCACCGGTCGCACCGGTAATCGTGGTGCTGACGGTACTGCCGTTGTTGTAAACGTCGTTGGCCGGAGTATCGACTGCAACACTGCCGGTGGTTTGGCCAGCAGCGATGGTGATGACCGAACCGTTGCTCAGGGTCACGGTCACTGGCGTCTGGGCGGCATTAGTCAGCGTCGCGGTGTAAGTGATTTGACCGCCTTCGGTGATGGTATCGCTGGCGGTCAAAGTCAGACCGGTTGCATCGACCGAATCAGTAATCGTGGTGACGGCAGGTGCAGTGCTCGGCACCAGGTTTTCGAAGTTGCCACCGGTCGCACCGGTAATCGTGGTGCTGACGGTACTGCCGTTGTTGTAAACGTCGTTGGCCGGAGTATCGACTGCAACACTGCCGGTGGTTTGGCCGGCAGCGATGGTGATGACCGAGCCGTTGCTCAAGGTCACGGTGACGGGTGTGCCGGCGGCGTTGGTCAGGGTTGCGGTGTAAACGATCGAGCCGCCTTCGGTGATGGTGTCACTGGCGGTCAGCGTCAGGCCGGTAGTGTCAGTAGAGTCGGTGATCGTGGTGACCGCAGGCGTA
>NZ_JBYVYN010000023.1:0-1186 GCF_058148565.1 Pseudomonas sp. DF11 | reverse complement strand
CTGTGGGAGATTCTATGGTGTAGGGCTACCCTTAAATGCCTTTCGGTAAGTATTCGCTCTGGTTCTTCAGCAGGGCGAATACCACTCGGGCAAGCTTGCGGGCCAGTGCCACTAATGCTTCGGTTGTGCTGAGTCCCCGGGCCCTCAGTGCCTCATAAAAACCCTTCCATGCCGCTGTGCGCCTCGCCGACATCGCGGCGTTGTGCATCAGTCGACGGGCCTCTGGGTCACCTCGCTTAGACAGGCAGCGGCGTCCCTTCTTTTTCCCTGAATCCGATATACGCAGGTCTAGACCCAGAAAAGCGATGAAGGCATCGGCATTTCTGAAACCCCCACGCTGAAACGACGTGAGCAAACGGGCACCGTTCAACAGGCCGATGCCTTCGACTTTCATGCAACGCTTGAGCTGAGCGCCCAAGCCAGCTGCTTCCAACTGCGTCTGGATTGTTTTCTCGAGCAAGACTTCCAGTCGTTGCATGGCCTTTATCTGGTTCTCAAAGGCACTTTTGAGCAACGGTTCGTTTGACCAGCTTTGCTTGAGGCTGACACGGGCCTGAACCAAGGCTGCCCGGCGCCGGAAAAGGCTTATAAGCCGACAATACAGAGGCGATGGCGGGGTCCATGGGTGCAACTGGTGGCCTTCGTTGTTCAAGTAGCGAGCCAACAACCGAGCATCCAGCGCATCGGTTTTAGCACGAACTTTCACACCTTTGCGGTAATGGCTGAGTTCGTAGCCGCCGATCATGTAGATCACACAGCCTTGCGCATAAGCCAGGTCGGCGAATTCCTGGTGATAGATATTGGTGGCTTCGATGGCAACATCCACTGGCGCGGGCAATTCCTTGAGCCACTTCTTGATCGCAGCTTTGGTATTGGGGATCGCTTCCAGTCGATCTGTTTGTGCGTGATAAATCACCAACTCATCTTTGGCGACATCAACACCCACGATTGGCTTTGCGACAGAAACCGGCATTGCCATTGAAAATCCTCCGGGCTAAGGTTTGAACACTTGAAGGGTTCACCCAGAGGCGCAGGCTTGTTCCTATCGTCGGTCTAGGCCAGATGCATTCTTTATCGGCGCTTGGGTGAAAGGAGGAGGGGTGAAATCTCCCACGGTCTGTACTGCGCGAACAGTCAGAATCGAGCTTTGTCCCTCCTCCTCCCTTCAAGTCCTACCATACAAGCG
>NZ_JBYVYN010000022.1:0-1395 GCF_058148565.1 Pseudomonas sp. DF11 | reverse complement strand
TGGGTGACGAAGTGGTTGATGCCATGCTTCCAAGAAAAGCTTCTAAGCTTCAGGTAACCAGGAACCGTACCCCAAACCGACACAGGTGGTTGGGTAGAGAATACCAAGGCGCTTGAGAGAACTCGGGTGAAGGAACTAGGCAAAATGGCACCGTAACTTCGGGAGAAGGTGCGCCGGTGAGGGTGAAGCACTTGCTGCGTAAGCCCACGCCGGTCGAAGATACCAGGCCGCTGCGACTGTTTATTAAAAACACAGCACTCTGCAAACACGAAAGTGGACGTATAGGGTGTGACGCCTGCCCGGTGCCGGAAGGTTAATTGATGGGGTTAGCTAACGCGAAGCTCTTGATCGAAGCCCCGGTAAACGGCGGCCGTAACTATAACGGTCCTAAGGTAGCGAAATTCCTTGTCGGGTAAGTTCCGACCTGCACGAATGGCGTAACGATGGCGGCGCTGTCTCCACCCGAGACTCAGTGAAATTGAAATCGCTGTGAAGATGCAGTGTATCCGCGGCTAGACGGAAAGACCCCGTGAACCTTTACTATAGCTTTGCACTGGACTTTGAATTTGCTTGTGTAGGATAGGTGGGAGGCTTTGAAGCGTGGACGCCAGTTCGCGTGGAGCCATCCTTGAAATACCACCCTGGCAACTTTGAGGTTCTAACTCAGGTCCGTCATCCGGATCGAGGACAGTGTATGGTGGGTAGTTTGACTGGGGCGGTCTCCTCCTAAAGAGTAACGGAGGAGTACGAAGGTGCGCTCAGACCGGTCGGAAATCGGTCGTAGAGTATAAAGGCAAAAGCGCGCTTGACTGCGAGACAGACACGTCGAGCAGGTACGAAAGTAGGTCTTAGTGATCCGGTGGTTCTGTATGGAAGGGCCATCGCTCAACGGATAAAAGGTACTCCGGGGATAACAGGCTGATACCGCCCAAGAGTTCATATCGACGGCGGTGTTTGGCACCTCGATGTCGGCTCATCACATCCTGGGGCTGAAGCCGGTCCCAAGGGTATGGCTGTTCGCCATTTAAAGTGGTACGCGAGCTGGGTTTAGAACGTCGTGAGACAGTTCGGTCCCTATCTGCCGTGGACGTTTGAGATTTGAGAGGGGCTGCTCCTAGTACGAGAGGACCGGAGTGGACGAACCTCTGGTGTTCCGGTTGTCACGCCAGTGGCATTGCCGGGTAGCTATGTTCGGAAAAGATAACCGCTGAAAGCATCTAAGCGGGAAACTTGCCTCAAGATGAGATCTCACTGGGACCTTGAGTCCCCTGAAGGGCCGTCGAAGACTACGACGTTGATAGGCAGGGTGTGTAAGCGCTGTGAGGCGTTGAGCTAACCTGTACTAATTGCCCGTGAGGCTTGACCATATAACACCCAAGCAATTTGCTGACCCGA
>NZ_JBYVYN010000021.1:0-1591 GCF_058148565.1 Pseudomonas sp. DF11 | reverse complement strand
CAGCCTACCACCTTAAACTTGGACAACCAACGCCAAGCTGGCCTAGCCTTCTCCGTCCCTCCATCGCAATAACCAGAAGTACAGGAATATTAACCTGTTTTCCATCGACTACGCTTTTCAGCCTCGCCTTAGGGACCGACTAACCCTGCGTCGATTAACGTTGCGCAGGAAACCTTGGTCTTTCGGCGTGGGTGTTTTTCACACCCATTGTCGTTACTCATGTCAGCATTCGCACTTCTGATACCTCCAGCAAGCTTCTCAACTCACCTTCACAGGCTTACAGAACGCTCCTCTACCGCATCACTTGCGTGATACCCGTAGCTTCGGTGTATGGTTTGAGCCCCGTTACATCTTCCGCGCAGGCCGACTCGACTAGTGAGCTATTACGCTTTCTTTAAAGGGTGGCTGCTTCTAAGCCAACCTCCTAGCTGTCTAAGCCTTCCCACATCGTTTCCCACTTAACCATAACTTTGGGACCTTAGCTGACGGTCTGGGTTGTTTCCCTTTTCACGACGGACGTTAGCACCCGCCGTGTGTCTCCCATGCTCGGCACTTGTAGGTATTCGGAGTTTGCATCGGTTTGGTAAGTCGGGATGACCCCCTAGCCGAAACAGTGCTCTACCCCCTACAGTGATACATGAGGCGCTACCTAAATAGCTTTCGAGGAGAACCAGCTATCTCCGAGCTTGATTAGCCTTTCACTCCGATCCACAGGTCATCCGCTAACTTTTCAACGGTAGTCGGTTCGGTCCTCCAGTCAGTGTTACCTAACCTTCAACCTGCCCATGGATAGATCGCCCGGTTTCGGGTCTATTCCCAGCGACTAGACGCCCTATTAAGACTCGCTTTCGCTACGCCTCCCCTATTCGGTTAAGCTCGCCACTGAAAATAAGTCGCTGACCCATTATACAAAAGGTACGCAGTCACCCAACAAAGTGGGCTCCCACTGCTTGTACGCATACGGTTTCAGGATCTATTTCACTCCCCTCTCCGGGGTTCTTTTCGCCTTTCCCTCACGGTACTAGTTCACTATCGGTCAGTCAGTAGTATTTAGCCTTGGAGGATGGTCCCCCCATATTCAGACAAAGTTTCTCGTGCTCCGTCCTACTCGATTTCACTTCTAAGATCCTTTCGCGTACAGGGCTATCACCCACTATGGCCGCCCTTTCCAGAGCGTTCCGCTAAAATCAAAGAAGCTTAAGGGCTAGTCCCCGTTCGCTCGCCACTACTAAGGGAATCTCGGTTGATTTCTTTTCCTCAGGGTACTTAGATGTTTCAGTTCCCCTGGTTCGCCTCTTGCACCTATGTATTCAGTACAAGATAACCATCTTATGATGGCTGGGTTCCCCCATTCAGACATCTCCGGATCAAAGTCTGTTTGCCGACTCCCCGAAGCTTTTCGCAGGCTACCACGTCTTTCATCGCCTCTGACTGCCAAGGCATCCACCGTATGCGCTTCTTCACTTGACCATATAACCCCAAGCAATCTGGTTATACTGTGAAGACGACATTCGCCGAAAATTCGATCTTGCTCATGAGAGCAACTCACAAATTTTACCTTAGCCTGAGCCGTTACCAGTGAAAGTAACGT
>NZ_JBYVYN010000020.1:0-6190 GCF_058148565.1 Pseudomonas sp. DF11 | reverse complement strand
GTCGGCAGCGAAGGTGTTGGCGGCCAGTACGGACAGGGTCAGGGCGAGGATCAGTTTGGTTTTCATGGTGGTCACTCCAGGTTCGTTGGCGATGTGTCTTGCATGGGTTGAATGCTACGCCAATTAATTTGATTAGAAAGCGCAAAATAATGCTAAAAGCTATCTATTAAATCGATGTTAAGGGCGACGCATATAATCCGCTTCAGCAGTCGGAGCGAACCTTGCGCAGGTCATCGATTCAGTGAGTTCAGGGTGTGGCAAGTGCATTAACGGGTGATTAATCGCAGTTCAATGACAGATTTTTCATACGCTGCCGACCTGTTTTTCACCGCCGCGATGTCAGCTTGCCCCCACGGTTGGCCCCAAGAGTTGGCCGCCATCCTCTGGAGCCTGCGATGAATAAACTGCCTCAAATCACCTTGGCCTTTTGGGTCATGAAGATCTGCGCGACGACCCTGGGTGAAACCGCGGGGGATTTGCTATCGATGACGCTCAATGTCGGTTATGCCATCAGCTCGCTGATTCTGATCAGCGTGTTCGTCCTGACGCTGGTTACACAGCTGATGGCCAAGACCTACAAGCCGCTGCTGTACTGGATCGTGATCCTGTCCACCAGCACGGCGGGCACCACAATGTCCGATTTCATGGATCGCACCCTTGAGTTGGGGTACGCCACCGGGTCGATGATTCTGATTGCGATTTTGTTGGCGATTTTCGCAGCCTGGCGCCTGAGCGGTGATTCGCTCAACGTCACCAAGGTGCAGACCTTTCGCGGCGAGATGTTCTACTGGATGGCGATTCTGTTTTCCAACACCTTGGGCACCGCGCTCGGTGATTACCTGGCCGACGATTCGGGGCTGGGATTTGCTGGCGGCGCATTGCTGATCAGCTCGACCATTGCCGTAGTCGTGCTGCTCAAGTACTTCACCAGGATTTCGTCGGTGGTGTTGTTCTGGATAGCCTTCGTGCTGACACGCCCCCTTGGCGCGACGCTGGGCGACTTGATGACCAAGCCTCATGAGAAAGGGGGGCTGGACTTCGGCACCGTCGGCTCATCGGCGGTGTTGGCGGGGATACTGATCGTGATGATTGCCGGCGCGGCGTATGCGCAGAACCGTTATGGCAACAGGCAGCGTGCGGCTGAGTTGAGCTGATTACCGCGCCGCCGCTCCCACAGGTCCAGCGCAAATCCTGTGGGAGCGAGCCTGCTCGCGATGGGGCCATCACAGTCACCGTTGCAGTGACTGTTAAACCTCGTCAGTCGGTGACGATACGCGAGTGCTTGCGGGTGTCTTTCATGGTGATGTACACCAGCAGCGAGACCGCGATGCACGCCGTCACGTACCAGTAGTAGCCGGTTTCCATGCCGATGCTCTTGAACCATAGCGCGATGTATTCAGCAGTGCCGCCGAAGATCGACACGGTCAGCGCGTAGGGCAGGCCGACACCCAGGGCGCGGATTTCGGTGGGGAACAGCTCGGCTTTGACCACGGCGTTGATCGAGGTGTAGCCGCTGACGATGATCAGCGCGGCCATGATCAGGAAGAACGCGCCCCACCAGGTCTGGATGGTGTGCAGAGTGGTGAGGATTGGCACGGTGCACAGCGTGCCGAGGATGCCGAAGGCAATCAGGATCGGACGGCGCCCGACCTTGTCCGACAACCCGCCGATCACCGGTTGCAGGCACATGAACAGGAACAGCGTGGCGGCGGAAATGGTGGTGGAGTCGGAGATGCTCATGCCGACGGTGTTCACCAGGTATTTCTGCATGTAGGTGGTGTAGGTGTAGAACGCCAGGGTGCCGCCCATGGTCAGGCCGACCACGGTCATCAGTTCCTTGGGGTGGCGCAGCAAGGTGCGCATGGCGCTTTCCTTGGATTTCTCTTTCTTGGTGAACGACTCGGTTTCTTCCATGCCGCGTCGCAGGTACAGCGCCACGATCGCGCACAGGGCACCGATGGCGAACGGGATGCGCCAGCCCCAGGCATACAGTTGTTCGGTGGTGAGGAACTGTTGCAGCACGATCAGCACGCCGAGGGCGATGAGCTGGCCGGAGATCAGGGTCACGTACTGGAAGCTGGAGAAGAAGCCGCGACGTTCCTTGGTCGCCATCTCGCTCAGGTAGGTGGCCGAGGTGCCGTACTCGCCGCCCACCGACAAGCCTTGGAGCAAACGGGCGAACACCAGCAGGACCGGCGCGCCGACGCCGATGGTTTCGTAGCTCGGGCTCAGGGCGATGATCAGCGAGCCGAAGCACATCAGGTACACCGAAGCCATCAATGCGCGTTTACGACCGGCGCGGTCGGCGTACAGGCCCATCAACCACCCGCCGATCGGGCGCATCAGGAAACCCACGGCGAAGATCGCGGCGGTGTTGAGCAGTTGGGCGGTGGTGTCGCCCTTGGGGAAGAAGACTTTGGCGAAGTACAACGAGAAAGCGGCGTAGACGTACCAGTCATACCACTCGACCATGTTGCCGACCGAGCCGCTGAAGATCGATTTGATCCGGCTGGTGGTGGTTCTTTCACGGGCGGGCGCGGCGGCCGACCCAATGGGCAGGGCGTTGGAGTTATCCATTGAAGGATCCTTCGTTTAATTGTTTTTGTGGAGCGCGTGGGAACGCAGCCTGACAGGGCTATAGCAGGAGCTGTGCCAGCGGCTGGAGGGCCGGGCTAGAGGGGTTTACGGCGCTGGGTGAGCGGAAATCCGCTCATTGTGGCTGCGGGTGTGGGCGGGAATCCGCTTATGCGGGGGTGGATGTGCTGTTTGTACCGGCGCCATCGCGAGCAGGCTCGCTCCCACATTTTGGCCGGTGTACAGATGACCCTGTGGGAGCGGGCTTGCTCGCGAAAGCGGTGTGTCAGCCCATTCAATACCGACTGACTCGACGCCTTCGCGAGCAAGTCCGCTCACACATTTGTCCGGCGTACATATCACCCTGTGGGAGCGAGCCTGCTCGCGATGAGGCCGGTACAGACACAGCAAATTCAGCAGCCCTACAAAAACATCTCCCGACTCAACCCATGCCGTTGCATCTTTTCATTGAAGGTGCGGCGCGGCAGTTGCAGTTCTTCGAGCACCGCTTTCACATCCCCTTTGTGCCGCGTCAGGGCGGCGCGCAGGCATTGGGCTTCGAAGGCTTCCTGTTGGGCGGCGAGGGACTGGCCAGGCTCCGTATCCAGGGGCTGCGATTGATCCAGTCCCAATACCTGACGCTCGGCGACGTTGGCCAGTTCGCGCACGTTGCCTGGCCAGTCGTGGCTGAGCAGGTGGCTCAATTGCGGGCCGCTCAGGGGCGCGGCGATGCGGCCCAGGCGTTCGGCGGCGCTGTGGGTGAAGTGTTCGAACAGCAGGGGAATGTCCTCGCGGCGTTCACGTAGCGGCGGCAAGCGCAGCTCGGCGACGTTCAGGCGATAGGCCAGGTCTTCGCGGAACCGCCCGGCCCGGGCTTCGTCCAGCAGGTCGGGCTTGGTGGCGGCGATGATGCGCAGGTCCACCGGGATGCTCTGGTTGGAGCCCAGGCGTTCAAGTTTCTGCTCTTGCAACACCCGTAGCAGCTTGACCTGCTGGGCCAGGGGCATGCTCTCTATTTCGTCGAGAAACAGTGTGCCGCCGTCGGCGTATTCGAGCTTGCCGATGCGCTTGCCCTGGGCGCCGGTGAAGGCGCCGCTTTCGTGGCCAAACAGCTCCGCCTCGAACAGCGCTTCGGGAATGGCCGCGCAGTTCAACGCGACGAAGGGTTTGCTCGCCCTCGGGCCGAAGTCGTGCAGGCAACGGGCGACCAATTCCTTGCCGCTGCCGGTTTCGCCACGGATCAACACATTGACCGGCAGCGCTGCCAAGTCCAGCACCTGGCGTCGCAGGTTTTGCAGTGCCCGCGACACACCCAGCAGCGTCCCGTCGAGCCGGGCCCGAGCGTCGGCCTGCTCATGCAGGCGTCGGTTTTCCAGGACCAGGGTGCGCTTGTCCAGGGCCCGGCGCAGGCTGCCGAGCAAGGCTTCGGGGCTGAAGGGTTTCTCCAGGAAATCGTAGGCACCGTCGCGCATGGCCTCCACGGCCATCGGTACATCGCCATGGCCGGTGAGCAGAATCACTGGCAGGTCCGGATCGCGCCGCTGCACTTCGGCCAGCAATTCCAGGCCGCTGAGCCCGGGCATGCGCACGTCGCTGAGGATCACCCCGGGGAAATGTTCCGGCAACTTTGCCAGGCATTCGTCGGCGCGGCTGAACAGCTGCACCTGGAACCCCGACAGGCTCAACCATTGCTCGACGGCACTGCGAATGCTGCCTTCGTCATCAACGACCATGACTGAATCAAGCATGCAGTTGAGCCTCCTGATCAATGGGCAAGGTCACGCAGAATACCGCGCCGTGCTCATGGTTGTCCGCGCTCAGGCGGCCACCGGATTCATGAATGATCGCAAACGAAACCGCCAGGCCCAAGCCCAGGCCATCTCCCACGGCCTTGGTGGTGAAAAACGGATCGAATACCTGGGCCAGGTGTTCCTCGGCGATGCCGGTACCGCTGTCACTGACGGTCAGGCGCCACAATTGATCGTCGGCTTCCAGACGCACTTCCAGGCGCTTGATAGGTTGGCCGACCATGGCGTCGAGGGCGTTGCGCAGCAGGTTGATCAACACCTGTTCGAGGCGGATCGCATCGCCGCGCACCCACGCCGGGCGAGTCAGGTGCAGCACGGTGCTGACCTGTTCGTCGCGCAGGCGCGTGTCCAGCAATTGCAGCGCCTGGTCCACCACCGCCGCCAGGTCCAGGCGTTCGCGCAGGCCGCTGGGGCTTTTGCGGGCGAACGTCTTCAGGTGGCCGGTGAGGGCGGCCATGCGGGTCAGCATGTCGTCCACCGGCTTGAGGGCCTTGTAGGCGTCATCGACCCGACCGTGATCCAGCAGCAAGCGCAGGGTTGCCAGTTGCATGCGCTGGGCGGTCAAGGGCTGGTTGATTTCATGGGCCAGGGCCGCCGACATCTGCCCCAGCGCCGCCAGCTTGGCCGATTGCACCAGCCCGTCCTGGGCCGTGCGCAGATCCCGGGTGCGTTCTTCCACCAGACGTTCGAGTTCTTCGCGGCTGCGCTGGCGCAGTTTTGCCAGGCGCCAGCGTTGGTTGAGAAACAGCAGCAGAAACACCAGCGCCAGCCACAACCCGGCGGCGGCGAGCCCGGCGTTGCGACGGTCTTCGAAAGCGATCTGCGGTCGGCGCAGCAAGTGCAGCGTCCAGCCTTCGGCGGTCAGCGGCAAGGACTCCCACAGGTAGTCGGACGAGCCATCGGGGGTCTCGACCCGGGCCAGATGGCTATTGTCATCGAAGCGCCGCAGCGACTCATAGGCTAGCGGTTGCAAGGGTTGTTTGTCGTATTGGCGGGTGGCCTTGAGCTCGGCGCGGTCGCTGTCGCTCAATGGCTGCAAGTGACGATAACGCCAGCCTGGGCGATTGGCGATGAAGATGATGCCCCGGGCATCGCTGACCAACAGGGTGTCGCTGCCCTGGCGCCATTCACGCTCGATCTCGGGAAACTCCAGCTTCACGACCATGGCGCCAAGGAATTCGCCGTTGTCGCCCGTCACTGCGCTGGAAAGGAAATACCCCGGGATGCCGCTGGTCACGCCCACCGCATAAAAACGCCCGGTGCCCTGGGTGCGGGTCTGGAGGAAATAGGGACGAAAACCATAATTATGCCCGACATAGCTGCTGGGCAGGCGCCAGTTGCTGGCCGCGACGGCCAGGCCGGTGTGGTCGAGCAGTTCCAGGGTGGATGACTGTGCGGCGCCATTGATCTGTTCCAGCTTGCGGTTCAGCGCGTCCTGCTGCGCTGCACTGACAGGACCCTTGAGGGCCGAGCGCAATTCCGGGTCCAGCGCCAGCACGGCGGGCAGGGCGCGGTAACGTTCGATCAGGGTGTGCAGCGAAGTGGCGTACAGCGCCAGTTGCTGGTTTGCACGGCTGGCATCTTCCTCCAGCGCCGCGCGTTCGGCATGGCGTACGGCGAAAGTGGCGGCAACCACCGCGCCGGTGAGGATCAGCAAGGTGTACAACGACAGGCGCAAGGTACGGGTAGTTGGCAGCATGCTGGCGTAAACCAGTGGAAAGTCGGGCGGGCACGATAGCATGGCAGATCCAACAGGGATGCAAGATGACCCACCGCCATCGCGAGCAGGCTCGCTCCCACAAGGGATC
>NZ_JBYVYN010000019.1:0-9208 GCF_058148565.1 Pseudomonas sp. DF11 | reverse complement strand
GGCTTGCTCGCGAAGACGGCGGCACAGTCAACATTGATATTGCTTGATACACCGCCTTCGCGAGCAAGCCCGCTCCCACAGGATTTACACTTTAGGCAGGCCGCGGGCCTAGACCACCGACGACAACACAAACGACGTCACCGTGTTCTCCACCCCAGGCAGCGCAGATATCTCCTTCCAAACCTTATGCACCCGCTCCGGATTCGCCGCACCCACCCGCAGCATCAAATCAAACTCGCCACTCATCACATCGCACTGCTGCACTTCCGGTATCGCGCGCAGGGCTTGCAATACTTCCGCGCCGCGCATGCGGTCGTAGCGGTAGACGAAGATCACCGCGTTGATGTTCGAAGACGCTTGCCCGCCCTCGCCGGTGCGCACGGTGTAACCCTGGATCGCGCCGTCGCGTTCAAGGCGTTCGATGCGTTGGCGCACGGCGTTGCGCGAGAGGTTGACCTTCGCCGCCAGCTCGGCGTGGGCGGCCCGGGCGTTGAGCCGGAGTTCGGCGATGATGCGTTCGTCGAGCGGGTCGAGAATTCGCTTCACGGGAGCCTCCTGTTAGAGAGCAGCGAGCAGTTGTTGGAGGGCACCGAGGTCGTCCGGCTGGATGCGCTGGATCTGCGCCGGGCCATGCTCGGACATGGGACGCGGTTGCGCCGCAATGTCGATCCCCAACTCGCCGAGCAGCACCGCCGATTTGGCCGGTGAAATCTCGCCCAAGGTCACCATCGGCGCCACCAGGCTGCGGCGGTACAAGCGCGCCGCGAGCACGCCCGTGGCGGTGTGCGGGTCGATGACGTAGCCGGTGTCGCGGTACAGCGAAGTAATTTCCTCCAAGGTCTGTTCATCCGTGACCGCGTAGGAGTCGATGATCATCCGCGCCTGCAGCCAGAACTCGTTGGCGATGGTCATCTCTCCAGTGGTTTCGAAGGTCGCCATCAGCGCGCTCACGGCCTGGTCGTCGTGGCCGTAGAGCTCCCAGAGAAACCGCTCCAGGTTGGAAAAGATCGACAGGTCCATGGCCGGCGACAAGGTCTTGTTGGCGCGCAAGCGGGAGTAGTGGTTCTTCAGGAACAACTGGTGCAGCGCGTCATTCTGGTTGGTCGCGACGATCATCTGCGTGATCGGCAGGCCCATTTTCTGCGCGATGTAGCCGGCGTAGACCTCGGCAAAACTCGCCGCCGGCACGCTGAAACCAATCGGGCGCTGACCGCCGCCCAGTTGCAGCACGGCGTGGAAGTAAAACACCAACTGCGCCATGACGCTGACCCAGTTGCTGGAGTTGAAACTGATCGCCTCGCGCCCGGTGCACGGCCACTGCCGGAACAAGCGGGTGACGAGTGTCTGGCATTCGTCGAAGCTGCCGTTGACGGCGAACTGATGAACCCGCGGATGGGCCGCCGCTTGCAGCTGTTGAAGTTGTTCCTGCGGGACGCCAGCCTCCGGGTAAATCACCACCACGTCGGTTTCATCGCAGTGCTTGAAGGCTTCGATGGCGGCCAACCCGGTGTCGCCGTTGGTGGCGCCGATCACCACGGCGCGGCGCTGGCGTTTGCGCAGGAAGTATTGCACCAGCCGTGCCTGCAACTGCGCGGCAAAATCCTTCGAGGAGCGGGTCGGGCCATGGAACAATTCCAGGACCCATTCGTTGCGATCCACCTGATGCAACGGTGCCAGGGAGCGATGGCTGAACTGGCTGCCAGCGTCCTTGAGCACGCGCTTGAAGTCGGCCTCGGGGATCGCCTCGCCCACGAATGGACGCATCACTCGATAGGCCAGTTCGTCATAGGCCAGGGTCGACCAGTTGGCGATGTCCTGGGGTTCGAACTGCGGCAGCTCAAGCGGGACGAACAACCCGCCATCCTCGGCAATGCCCGACAACACGACCTTTTCGAAATCGACCTGCACCGCCGCATTCCGAGTACTCACATAGCGCATGGTTGGCTCCGGCCATTTATTTAAAACGATGTGCCTGCTCGACCAGCCAGGTGGAAAACATCACCGCGTCGGGGTGCTGGTCGGCCCCGGAACTGCGTACCAGGTAGAACGATTCGCTGGCCTCGATGCGCTGGGTGAAGGGCTCGACCAGCCGCCCTTCTTCAAGCAGCTCAGCCACCATCGACGAGCGAGCCAGGGCAATGCCCTGCCCCAGTTCGGCCATGCGCAAAGTACACACCAGCGTGTCGAACTGCATGCCGGTCGAAGAATCAACGCCGTCCGCGCCGACCATGTTCAGCCAATAGCCCCAGCCCTCTTCGTAACCCAACACGTGCAGCAGCGGATGCTTCGCCACGTCCGCCGGCACCTGCAGTGGCGAACGCGCCATCAGCGCTGGCGAGCACACTGGAAACAAGGTGTCCCAGGTCAGGCGTTGCGACACCAGGCCTGGCCATTGACCGTGGCCCCAGCGGATTTCCATGTCGTCTTCACCATCCAGTTCCTTGACCCAGATGTTGCTGATGTAGCGGATATCGACCTGGGGATGGGCCTGGCGAAAACTCACCAACTTGGGCGCCAGCCAGTGCACGAAAAACGCCAGGCTGCCGCGCACCTTGATCGGTCGGCGTTTGTGCTGGCCGAAAATCTCATTGGTGCCGACTGCCAGCCGGGTGATCGCATCCTGCACCACCGGCAGGTAAGCCTGGCCTTCCTCGGTCAGGCCCAGGCCACGGGGCAAGCGCTTGAACAGGGCCACCCCCAGATGACTCTCCAATTGGCGGATCTGCTGGCTGACCGCGCCTTGGGTCAAGCACAATTCTTCGGCCGCGTGGGTGAAGTTCAGGCAACGGGCAGACACCTCGAATGCCCGCAGCCAGTTCAATGGGGGTAACGGCTTTTGCTTCATGATCGGACCTCGCTGACACCCCTTCCACCGAGCGCACCGGCCACGCCTCAGCGCTGGCTAGAACGCATCGGACGGCTGTGCCAAGGGGGCAACCGACAAGCGTTGCTCGCGGCTTTTGCGGGTAATGAAATACACGAAATAACACCAGGCGATGAAGGGCAAGCCGAAGTACAGGGCCACCCGCTGTTCCGGATCGAACGCGATCCCGACACACGCCAGGCTGCAGCATACCAGCGCCCCCAGCGGCACCCACGGATAACCCCGAACGCGGAACTTGAGGTTGCGAATGTCACCGCCGTTGGCTACGTAGTGGCGGCGGAAGGCAATCTGGCTGGCGGCAATGCTCATCCACACCACCACCACGGCCAGGCCGGAGATCGATACCAGCGCCAGGTAGATGGTGTCGGCGGCGAACACGCTGCTGAGCAACGAAGCGGCGCCACCGGCCATGCTCACGATGATCGCGTTGAGCGGCGTGCCCATGCGGGTCAGGGCCGAGAACTGCTTGGGCAAGTGCCCTTGGTCACTGAGGGTCCACAGCATCCGTGAGGCGGCGTACAGCCCGGAGTTGGCCGCCGAGAGCAAGGCGCTGATGATCACGAAGTTCATGATGTCGGCTGAGTACGGAATGCCGATGTAGGTGAAGACGGTGACGAAGGGGCTCTCTACCAGACCGGCCTGGTCGCGGGGCAACAAGGTCGCCAGGACAAAAATGGTCCCGACAAAGAAGATCGCCAGACGCAACACGGTGGTGCGAATGGCGCGCGGCACATTGCGTTGCGGGTCTTTGGTTTCACCGGCGGCGATGCCGATCAGTTCCGTGCCGGAGAACGCGAAGGCGACCGCCAGCAGCGTCATTGCAATGGGCATGAAACCGGTGGGAAACAGCCCTTCGCGAGTGAAGTTGCTCAGCCCGATGCTGTGCGCCTGGTCGATGTTCAACAGGCCGAGAATCGCACCGCCGCCAATCAGCAGGAACACCACCACCGTGACCACTTTGATCAACGATAGCCAGAACTCGGTCTCGGCAAACAAACGCACCGAGATCACGTTGGTGAGGAACACCACGCCAGCGAACAACGCACTCCAGATCCACACGGGCGTGTCCGGAAACCAGCGCGTCATCAAGATACCGGCGGCGGTGAATTCAGAACCGATTGCCACGGTCCAGGTCAACCAGTACAGCCAGGCCACCGTGTAACCGGTGCCCGGGCCGAGAAAGCGCGTGGCGTAGGTGCTGAACGAACCGGTTTCCGGCATCTGCACCGCCAGTTCACCCAGGCACATCATCACCATGTAGACCATGAGCGCGCCGATGATGTAGGCGATCACCGCGCCCATGGGCCCGGCCTGGTTAACCGTGTACCCGGACGTGAGAAACAGCCCGGTACCAATGACGCCGCCTAATGCCAACATGACAATATGGCGCGTCTGCATTTCCTGTTTAAAACCGGCACGCGTGTCGAGGTGTTGTTCTTTTATGGACATGGTTGTTCTCATGAAAGTTGTTAGGGCGCGCGTTAACGTCCGCGACAAGTTACTGGGCAGAGTAAAAGTGCGTCACCACTAAGTTTTATTATTATTCCTATTCATGAACGCCCCACTAACAGCCTTGTTGTGGAGTAGCAACATTCAAACTTCAGTTAGTTGTCTCGATATAAACTTCATTGCGTTGCGGATTAAGTGTTTTTTTGACGAAGGCGAATGCCTGTTTCAGATCGTCCAGTAGATCGTCGGTGTCTTCGATACCCACGGAGACCCGCACCAGCCCTTCGGAGATGCCCAGGGCCAGGCGTTCCTCGAGGGTGTTTTCAACATGGCTGGTGGTGCGGGCCGGGCCGTAGATGGTTTCCACCGCGCCGAGATTGCCGGCGCAATGGGCGAATCGCAGGCGCGGCAGGAGCACCTTGACCGTGTCCATGCCACCGACCAGGACAAAACTGACGATGGCGCCGAAGCCGGACATCTGCGCGCAGGCCACGGCGTGGTTCGGATGGCTGGGCAGGCCGGGATAATTCACCGACTCCACCAACGGCTCGGTGCAGAGAAACTCCGCCAGGGCCCGGGCGCTGCATTGCTGCTGACGCATGCGCAGCACCAGGGTTTTCATGCCACGGATGATCATGTAGGCCGAGAACGGGTCGAGCGACGCGCCGTTGATTTCCCGATAATGCCGAACCTTGGCCATCAAGGCGGCGCTGCCGCAGACCAGGCCACCGAGCACATCGCCATGGCCGCTGAGGAACTTGGTCGCACTGTGGATCACCACGTCCACGCCCAAGGCCAGCGGGTTCTGGTTGAGCGGCGTGGCGAAGGTATTGTCCGCCACCACCACGGCGCCGACGCGCTTGGCCGCTGCCACCAAGCGTGGGATGTCGAGGATTTTCAGGGTCGGGTTGGTCGGCGTTTCCAGGTACACCAACTGGCAACCCTTGGCGATTTCCCGCTCGATTTCTTCGTGATCGAACGTCTCGCACAAGGTCACGTCCACGCCCATGCGCGGCAAGAATTCTTCGAAAATCTTGTTGGTGCCGCCGTAACTGTCCTTGGTCGACACCACACGATCGCCATGGGCCAGGAAGGTATAAAGCACGCTGCTGATCGCCGCCATGCCGCTGCTGAACGCCACGGCGGACTCGGCCATTTCCAACTCGCAGATCTTGGCTTCGAGAGTCTCGACGGTGGGGTTGCTCATGCGGCTGTAGATAAAGCCTGGCGCCTTGCCCAGCGCAACGTCGTACCAGACGTCGATGTCGTCGTAACCGTAAGCGGCACTGACCACGATCGGGGTTTGCGTGGCGTTGTAGGGATGCCTGACTTGCTCCCCGCCCCACACCGCCCGGGTTGCCGCACCCGCATTTTCAAGCCCTGCGCTGTCAGGTTTATTGTTCATTGGGACTACTCGCACTCAAGGGGTGAACGTTGAGCCATTCACCGGATCTGGGGGCCAATATAGGGAAAAGCCGCCGGCCCGAGAAACGATGTTATCGGTGCCAAAGGGCTGCTTTTTTTAATGGCTGAATGCGAAGTAGCGACCGGTAAATCACCGACAAACCTGTGGGAGCGGGCTTGCTCGCGAATGCGGTGTGTCAGCCACCCTTGATGCTGACTGACGCACCGCTATCGCGAGCAAGCTCGCTTCCACACTTGGGGGTGGCGTTGATTTGCTGTGCGGGCGGGCGCGAGGGGTCATGTTGCTGAAAATCGACAGGGATTCTTTCCAGTCCTGAGGGAGCAAATCACGAATCAGCGCTCAAAGACTGCAACCAGCGCTGATGGTAATCGGCCTGCTCTGTAATATCGTTGGTTAAGTCCTTATCTTCATAATCAAAAATATTGACCATGTCATCCTTACCTACCATTACCTCCCCCTCATATCCATAACTACGACAAACGAGATTCAACCCACTCTTTAAAAAAAACCTCTTGCTCACTCGGATCGCTCGCCAAGTTACTATCATCGTAATCAAATATATAAACAACATCATCGAGAGATGGAGTGACACCCACATTCAACTCATACGCTTTTAGCCCAAGCGACATCTGCGCCGACATACCGGACGGATGAACATTTTTCTTAGCACCCTTACAAAAAAATATCACATCCGGATTGTCTCGCCGAAGACTCGCAAAACACTTATAAAAATTACCGCCCACATAAGTTCTATCAACACCATCTGCCGCAGGAAAAGTTATTGCAATTTTTTCAGAATCACACACAAGAAAAAGCCTTTCTTTTTTTCCTCCCCTAGACACACACACCTCCACCTTAGAAATCATTTTTTTATTCTCCTATTAGGGTTAGGTATGGAATAGCCAAACTCTTTTCCATTATCAAGTATCAAGGTCGCGCCAAGCACATCTTCATTTTTTATGCGATCTGGAATGGCAATCTCTTTTTCAGCCCCGAACAAATATGAAGCCCCTAGCTCTTTTTTCAAATCGTGCCCTGGAATTTTTTGCAATGTATACAAGTATCCTATTCTCGTATAATCACCGGTGGCAAACTTCTTTCCTACCTCCCTTGAATAGGAGGTACTAATATAGTAACTAGGAGGCCAATCACTATCCATAGAGTGCAAGAAAAGATTCTTGCTTTTTCCTTTGCTTTTAAAACCGTTTTCAAAAACATCTTCGGGATTTCGCTCATCACCGCGATATAGAAAATCCTCTTCTTTTTTAGGAATAGGTAGCTTAGGTTCCGTTTGACCAACAGCCACCTTCGCCGCCGGATCCTGCTCCCCAACCGCCGGCCTGCACCCGCCCTTCCCCGGGCAATCCACCAACCCCAACGGATCCACCCACCCCGTCGGGTTCAGGGTGTACCGATACCCATTGAGCCCACCCGCCAGTTTGCTCGGGTCCGGCGTGAGGTAGCGGCCAGTCTCGGGATTGTAGTAGCGGTGGCGGTTGTAGTGCAGGCCGCTTTCCGGGTCGAAGTACTGGCCCTGGAATCGCAAAGGTTGCTCAAGCTGTTCGCCACTGCCGTGCTTGAGCTCGGTGAGTTTGCCGTAGCCGTTGTAACGCGCCGACCAGACGATCTCGCCGCTGTAGCGGGTCAGTTCCTGGGGCGTGCCCAAGTGGTCGAGGTGGTAGTAGAACGGGCAGGCGTTCAGGCCTTCGCCATCGAGCATTGCCAGCGGGCGGAAGGTGCCCGGTTCGTAGACGTAGCTGCGGTGATGGCGCGGGCTGTTTTCGGCGACGACCTGGTCGCCCTGCCAGAAAAATTCCGTGGTCAGGCCGTCCACGGTCTTGCTGATGCGTCGGCCGAAGGCGTCGTAGCGGTAGGACGTTTCGCGGCCGTCCGCCGTGGTCACGCCGATCAGGCGGTGCTGGCTGTCGTAGCGGTAGGCGCTGACCAGGGCCTGGCCGCGGCGTTCGCGGATCAGGTTGCCGAAGGCGTCGTAGTCGTAGTGGCGGTCGCCTTCCTTGAGTAGGCGGTTGCCCTTGAGGGTGGTCGGGCCGGGGCGGTCCTGCATCAGCAGGTTGCCGGCCGGGTCGTGGCAGAAGTGTTCCGGCGGCTCGCTGTGGGAAAAGTCGATGCGGGTCAGGCGATCCAGCGGGTCGTACTGGTAGCTGCGGCGGCTGCGGTTGTCGGAAAGGGTTTGCAGGTTGCCCCGGGGGCTGTAGGCATAATCGCGCCAGAGCAGCTGCTGCTGTGGGTTCTGCCACACGGTCTGGGCCTTGAGGCGGCCCTGTTCGTCGTACGTGTAGTCGCTGAGCAGCCGGCCCTGTTGGCGTTGCCGTTCGCGACCGGCGTCAAAGCGGTGTTCGGTCAGGCGCGAGCCGTTGAGGTCGATGGCGGTCAGCGCGCCACCGGGGGCATGGTGGTAGTCGAGCTGGCTGTCGTCCGGCAGGCGCAGGTGGTTGAGGCGCCCGCAGGCGTCGTAGCGATAGCGCAGGGTGCCCCAGCCCTGATGCTCGCAGACCAGCCGGTCCTGGGCGTCGTACTCGAAGGCCAGCGGACGATCGCTGCCGTCGTTGACGTAAACCAACCGGCCCAGTTCGTCGTAGCGGTACTCGATGGCCTGGCCGTCGGGCAAGGTCTTGACCCGCAGCCGCCCGGCCGCGTCACGCTGGTAGCGGGTGACCCATTGCGAACCGTCTTCGCCGTGCTCGGTTTTTTCCAGCAGGTGGCCGTTGAGGTCGTAGGCGTAGGTGGTGCGTTGGCCGTCGAAGCCGACTTGCTGTCGGATCAAGCCGTTGGGCGTGTAGTCCAGCTGATATTTTTCGCCGGATTCGTTTTCGATCTCGGTCAGCAACAGCCGCGCCGAGTCGTAGCGGTACTTCAGCTCGCTGCCGTCGGGGTTCAGGCGGCGGCTGACCAGGTGCAGGTCGTCGGCGTATTCGTAGCGAGTGAGGCGGCCCTGTTCATCACGCTCGGCGGTGACCTTGCCGTAGGCGTTGTAGCTCCAGGTCCGGGTGGCGCCGCTGGGCAAGGTCACTTGCAGCAGTCGGCCGACGGCGTCCCATCGGTAATGCGTGAGGGCGCCGTGTTCGTCCTTGCGGCTGAGCAAACGCCCCAGGGCGTCGTAGGAAAAACACCGACGCCCGCCATCGGGCAGGATCTCTTCGGTCAGTTGGCCCAGGCGACTCCAGGCGAACCGATGTTCGCCGCCGTCCGGGTCATACTTCGCCAGCAGTTGCCCGTGGCCGTCGTAGGCGTATTCCGTGCGCCGCCCATCCGGATCGATGCTCACGATCACATCGCCCCGGGCATTGCGCCGGTAGGTCCACACGGCCTGGCCACGGGTACGGGTATGCAGGAAACCGTTGCGGTATTCGTAGGACGTCGGCGCTTCGTCCGCCGGCATCAGCGCCACCAGCCGTCCGACGTCGTCGTAGCGGTACTCGCAGACCGCT
>NZ_JBYVYN010000018.1:0-47029 GCF_058148565.1 Pseudomonas sp. DF11 | reverse complement strand
CATGCAGACCAAACACCCGGACAAACCGTTGATGGACTACGAGGCGTTCTTCCGCGAACGCCAGGAGGCCCGTTACGGTGGCAAGGGTGGGCCCAAGTGCTGTTGAAGCACCGCTTGGGTTGAGATAACTCCTTGTGGGAGCGGGCTTGCTCGCGAAGGCGTAGTGTCAGCTAGCAGATCATGTGGCTGACCCACCGCGATCGCGAGCAAGCCCGCTCCCACAGTTGTTTTGGGGTGGCCTCAACATTTGCATACAGCACAGATCCCTTGTGGGAGCGAGCTTGCTCGCGAAGGCGTCAGGTCAGTAGCATCAATACCGACTGACCCACCGCTATCGCGAGCAAGCTCGCTCCCACATTGGCTTGTGCTTTTCTTTAATTTCGAAACAGGAGAACCATGTTGTCCTCTCCCATCCCGGTCACCATCCTCAGCGGCTTCCTCGGCGCCGGCAAGACCACGCTGTTGCGCTATCTGCTCAAGGCCGAGCACGGCCTTAAAATCGCCGTGATCGAGAATGAATTCAGCGATGCCGGCATCGATACCCAACTGCTGGGCGACGAGCCGGTGCAAGTCATGACCCTGGCCAATGGTTGCGTGTGCTGCACCATCCACACCGACCTGACCAAGGCCCTGTACCTGCTGCTTGAACGACTGGACAGCGGCGAAATCGCCTTCGACCGCCTGGTGATCGAATGCACCGGCCTGGCTGATCCGGCACCGGTGGCGCAGACGTTCTTCATCGACGAGGACCTGCGCGAGCGCTATATCCTCGACGGGATCCTGACCCTGGTGGACGCCGCGCACGCCGAGATCCACCTGACCCAGGCCATCGCCCAGGCCCAGGTCGGTTTTGCCGACCGCCTGCTCTTGAGCAAGACCGACCTGGTGGATGCGGCCCGGGTCGAAGCCCTTGGCGAGCGTCTGACGCGGATCAACCGGCGCGCGCCGATCAGGGTGGTCGAACACGGCAGGATCGATCTGGCTGAGCTGCTCGACATCCGTGGTTTCAATCTCAATGCCGACCTGGGCGCGGGGTTCAGCCTGCGCCCAGTCAGCAAGGCGACCCCGGGCGACCGCATCAGTAGTCTGGTGCTGCGTACCGACAAGCCGCTGGATATCGACAAGCTCAGCGAGTTCATGAACCAGTTGCTGGAAGAACATGGCAAGCAATTGCTGCGCTACAAAGGCGTGCTGAACATCGCCGGTGAGTCCCGGCGGCTGGTGTTCCAGGGCGTGCTCAAGTTGTACGGTTTCGATTGGGACACCGAATGGGCGCCAGGCGAGGCCCGGGAAAGCGTGATGGTGTTCATCGCCGACGAACTGCCCGAAGAGAAGATCCGCGCCGGCTTCGAAGCCGCGCTACTTTGACGATCCCGTGCCTGCGGCCTGCAGCAGTTTTTGCTCCAGATGGTCCAGGTGTTCATCCATTAGTCGCAGCGCTTCGTTGACGTTGCGGCTTTCCACGGCATCGACGATTTCCAGGTGTTCCTGCCAGGCGCAGTGCCGACGGGATTTGACCTCGTGCCGCGCCAGGGCCAGCGAGGTCAATGGCACCAGGCCACCGAGGAATTGTGCCAATGGCGCGTTGCCAGCCATCGTCGCCAAGTACAGGTGAAACTCCCCGGACAAGCGTATCGCCGGGCCGCGCTCGCCGCGATCCAGGCAGCGCTGTTCCTGTTCCACCAGATCCCGCAGGTGCCGTAGATCCTGCGGTTGCGGTGCCTTGCAGGCCAGACGCACCAGGGTCTGCTCAGCCAGGCGGCGGGCATGGAGGATCTGCCGGGTCTGCTCCAGGTCTGGCGCGGCGACTTGTGGCCGGTGGTTCGGGCGCAGGATCACCACTTGCTGGTGAGACAGGCGCGCCAGGACGCGGCGAATGATGCTGCGGCTGACACCAAACACATCCCCCAGGCTTTCCTCGGTGAAACGGCTGGCCGGGGCAATGCGTTGTTCGAGGATGGCATCGAAAATCCGCGGGTAGATATCGTCCACCGACGGTTTGCCGATCCGGCCGGGCAGGGGCAGGGCGGCAAGCATATTGCGATTATGTTGATGGGAAACGAGAGAGTTCATGGCGGTCTCCGCAGGCAATGGTTCAGGCGCCTAGGTTGTCGTCCGGAATATTCAATTCGATGCCCATGCGCTGGCCTTCCCGGAGTATGTGCCGACGCATTTCAGCGCTGGCCTGGGCGCTGTTCTTGCCACGGATGGCACGGACCACGGCTTCGTTCTCTTCCAGGCGTTCGGCCAGGTGCTCGGGCGAATTGCGCAGCACATCGGCGCTTTGCTTGAGCGCGTTGCTGGTCTGCTGGACCACGCTTTGGAAGATCGGGTTGGACGTCAGGGCAAACAGCTCTTCATGAAACGCAATGTAGGCGTTGGCGCAGGCGTCACTGTCGCCGGCTTCCAGGGCTTCGCGCATGTCCATGAGGGTCAGGCGCAACTGGCCGACTTCCTTGCTGCTGATGGACTGGGCCACAAGACCGACGATGAAGGGCTCCAGGGTGTAGCGCAGTTGCAGCACATCTTCCAGGCTCGCACCGGCCATGGCACTGCTTTCACCGGCCGTATCGCTGAACGTGGCCTCCAGCACCACGACGCCCTTGCCGGGCATCGAGCGCACCAGTCCCAGGGTCTCCAGCACAATCACCGCTTCACGCAGGCTTGGCCGGCTGATGCCTAGTTGTTCGGCCAGCTCGCGTTGGCCGGGCAGCATCTCGCCCGAGCGCCATTGGCCTCGGGCCAGGGCGGCGCGGAGTTTCTCCACCACGGAATTGACGACGGTTGATGAACTGATCACATGCCACTCCTTGAAAATCACTCAGGCGGTGCCGGTTCGCGGGCCGGCACCGCCGTCTTTCAGAATTGCTGATGATGGGCAGTGCCCACCGGTTTTCTCGATTGGAAGGTATAACCCTGTTGGCCGGACAGTACTTTGCGCGCCCGAGGGACATCGATGTCTTTTTCCCAGCGGGCAATCGCCACGGTGGCCACGCAGTTGCCAATCAGGTTGGTCAGGGCGCGACCAATGCCCATGAACCAGTCCACGGCCAATACCAGCACCAGGCCGACCACCGGAATTGCCGGGATCGCGGTCAGCGTGGCCGCCAGGATCACCAGCGCCGAGCCCGGAATCCCGTGGGCACCCTTGGAGGTGATCAGCGAGACCAGCAGGATGGTCAACAGATCGCTCAGGGCCAGGGGCGTACCGGTCGCGTTGGCGATGAAGACAATCGCCAGGGTCAGGTAGATCGAAAAACCATCCAGGTTGAACGAGTAGCCGGTGGGAATGACCAGGCCCACGGTGGAGCTGCCGATCCCCAGGTGTTCGAGCTTGCGCATGATCTGTGGCAACACGGCATCGGACGAAGCGGTGCCGAGGACGATGAGCAGCTCTTCGCGCAGGTATTTGAGAAACGGCAGCATCGGCAGGCCCGACGCACGCATGACCAGGCCCAGGATCACCGCGACAAAAGCGATGCAGGTCAGGTAGAACAGCCCGACGAGGCTGCCCAGGTGTTGCAGCGAGTCCAGGCCGTATTTGCTGGTGGTGAAGGCAATGGCGCCGAACACGCCGATAGGGGCCAGGCGCACGATCATGCCCATGATGCGGAAGATCACGTGGCTGAGTTCGTTGATCAACCGCGAAATGCCGGAAGCCGCGTCGCCCACCAGATTCAGCGCACTGCCGAACAGTACCGAGAACAGCAACACCTGCAGAATGTTGTTGTCGGCGAATGCGCCGATCACCGAGGTTGGAATCAGGTTCATCAGGAACTGAGTGGTGGTGACCATGTGCTGGCCACGCTGAGCGATATCACCCATGTCCGTGCTGGAAAACTGCTCCAGATGAATGTTCGCCCCGCTGCCGATGCCAGTGCTGAAGGCGAGCACCAGGCCGAGGACCAGGGCGATGGTGGTGAGTACTTCGAAATAAATGACCGATTTGAGGCCAATGCGTCCGACTTTCTTCAGGTCGCCGGCACCGGAGATGCCGCTGACCACCACGCAGAACACGATCAGGCCGATGAGCATCTTGATCAGCTTGATAAAGCCATCGCCGAGGGGTTTGAGCTGTGCGGAGTATTCGGGAAGGGTAAGCCCGCAGACGATGCCGAGCACCAGTCCGAGGACAACTTGAAGGAAGATCGACCGCGAGCACCATTTGAGCATGGGAGGGATTCCTGGTTCGGTGTCCTTGTCCGCCGGCGCGAGGGCTGTTGGCGTCAGGACTTCATTATTGTGGTCTTACCGGTTTGTCCAGTGCAGGCGCAGTCTAGGCGGTGTTTTTCAGGGTTTGCAAGCTGGTTTGTAGGTTTTGGCATGACCGGTCTTACCAGTTGTGACGAAACCCTTGTGCTTGAGCCTTCTCTTCCAATAAAAAAATTTTCAGCCAATCAGCCTGAGACAGCCCCTGTGGCGAGGGGATAAACCTCTCGC
Source organism: Pseudomonas sp. DF11 (assembly GCF_058148565.1). Taxonomy (NCBI): domain Bacteria; kingdom Pseudomonadati; phylum Pseudomonadota; class Gammaproteobacteria; order Pseudomonadales; family Pseudomonadaceae; genus Pseudomonas; species Pseudomonas sp. DF11. Next base: position 42,589 of record NZ_JBYVYN010000018.1, on the reverse strand, counting down.
CACGGGGGCTGCCTGTTTTTAGGTCTTTAGCTGGTCTATACGCTTTCACGCAGACTCAAGATAAAAGTTATCTTTGATTTTTCCTCGGTTTCGGCAAGATAAATATAAGGCGATCCGCGCATTCTTAGTCCTCCGACATATTTATTGGTCGCGGTCATGAGCGAGATGGGAGTGTGCTGGGTATTGATGTTAGTGCGGGTGATAATGTTTTGCTGATGATCGATAAGAATGAAGCGCGTCGGATTAACTGTATTGGAATTTTCTGCGCCAAGTACTTCAAGCCAGCTCTTGCTGATCAGTTTGTTATAGTGCTCGCCGGGGTTCTTCAGGGTCAGGATGTAACCATGAGGCGTAGGCCGGAAATGCAGCATTAATTGAGTGCAGTCCACGCCCTGGGCTTCGCTGCGCATGCCGAGCAAATGCGAGTGGTCATGGGTTTGCGGTTTGCCGGTAAAGAATCCACCGCTGAATGAACTGACGGTCGCCATCGCGGGTTTGCCATGCAGCGCTTCAAGTAGATTTACGTGTGCGTCAAACATGCTAAGTGTTGCATGAAAAGATTTTTCACTGTCCATGTGATAATTGAATCCTGTATTGAGTTTTGAGGTGGGACGAGCTGGATAATATTGGTTTATTGATTGTCGGTGGTGTTGTCTGTATTGCAGGAAGTTAAGTGCGTGGCGAGTGCTATATATTGTTGTGGGTAACTTGGTTAATGGATCTTGTCTTGTTCAAGACTAATAAAAAAGGCCCGCATCTTTCGATGCGGGCCTTTTTGCTGCGGTCTGACGGGCTGAATTAAGCGCCGTATACCGGCAGTTTCCTGCAGATAGCCTTGACCTTCTCACGCACGGCATCGATGACCGCTTCGTTGTTCAGGTCTGCCAGGATGTCGCAGATCCAGCCGGCCAGTTCCTTGCACTCGGCTTCCTTGAAGCCGCGAGTGGTCACGGCCGGGGTGCCGAAACGCAGGCCCGAGGTGACGAACGGGGAGCGTGGGTCGTTTGGCACCGAGTTCTTGTTCACGGTGATGAACGCCTTGCCCAGCGCCGCGTCGGCGTCTTTGCCGGAGATCTCTTGCTTGATCAGGGACAGCAGGAACAGGTGGTTCTCGGTACCGCCGGAGACCACGTCGAAGCCGCGCTCGATGAACACGCCGGCCATGGCCTTGGCGTTTTTCACCACTTGCTGCTGGTAAGCCTTGAACTCAGGTTGCAGGGCTTCCTTGAAGCAGATCGCCTTGGCAGCGATCACGTGCTCCAGCGGGCCACCTTGGGCGCCTGGGAACACGGCGGAGTTCAGCTTCTTCTCGATGTCGGCGTTGGCGCGAGCCAGGATCAGGCCGCCACGTGGACCGCGCAGGGTCTTGTGGGTAGTGGTGGTGACCACGTCGGCGAATGGCACCGGGTTCGGGTAGACGCCAGCGGCGACCAAGCCGGCCACGTGGGCCATGTCGACGAACAGGTAGGCTCCGACCTTGTCAGCGATCTCGCGGAAGCGCGGGAAGTCGAGAACCTGGGAGTAGGCGGAGAAACCGGCCACGATCATTTTCGGCTTGTGTTCCAGGGCCAGGCGCTCGACTTCGTCGTAGTCGATCAGGCCGTTGCCGTCGATGCCGTACTGGATGGCGTTGTACAGCTTGCCGGAGGAGGAAACGCTGGCGCCGTGGGTCAGGTGACCGCCGTGGGCCAGGCTCATGCCCAGGATGGTGTCACCGGCCGACAGCAGCGCCAGGTATACGGCGGCGTTGGCTTGGGAGCCTGCGTGGGGCTGGACGTTGGCGTAATCGGCGCCGAACAGTTGCTTGGCGCGGTCGATGGCCAGTTGCTCGACCACGTCGACATACTCGCAACCACCGTAGTAGCGCTTGCCCGGATAGCCTTCGGCGTACTTGTTGGTCAGTACCGAGCCTTGAGCTTCCATCACCGCGGGGCTGGTGTAGTTTTCCGAAGCGATCAGCTCAATGTGCTCTTCCTGGCGCTGAGCTTCTTGCTCCATGGCGGCAAAGAGATCGGCGTCGTACTTGGCAATAGTCAAATCACGGCTGAACATGGCGGTCCTCAAGGATCGGGGGCAGAAAAGGGGGGCATTCTAACCCAACCGGTTTTGGAAGGCATATGAAAGGACATCATGTCGCGGACGAATGGGTTTCACGCAGCGCTCAGCGTCGCCCGGATTGGCCCTTTCGCGAGCAGGCCCGCTCCCACAGGGTTATGTGTACGCAGGTCCAAATGTGGGAGCGAGCCTGCTCGCGATGAGGCCAGTCCAGGCAGCGGGGATTTCAGTCGAGCATGAACAACGCATCATTGCTGAACTGCGCTTCGAACCGGTTGGCTGGCATCGGTCGACCGAACAGGTAGCCCTGGACTTCGTCACAGCCGTGTTCGCGCAAAAAGTCCAGTTGCTCGTGGGTCTCGACCCCTTCGGCGATTACCGCCAGGTTGAGGCTGTGGGCCATGGCGATGATCGCCCGGGCAATCTGCGCATCCTGCTCGCCGGACGGCAGGCCGTCGACGAACGTGCGGTCGATCTTCAGCACATCGATGGGGAATTGCTTGAGGTAGTTGAGCGATGAATAGCCGGTGCCGAAGTCATCCACGGCGATGCTCAGTCCCAGGTTTTTCAAGCCGGCCAGAATCTGCATCGCCTCGCTGACTTCGCGCATCAGGATACTTTCGGTCAGTTCCAGCTCCAGGCAGGCCGGCGGCAAGCCGGTGCTGCGCAGGATATTGGCGATGCGCGTGCCCAACTGGCCGTCGGAGAACTGCCGGGCGGAAATGTTGACCGAGACCTTGGGTACCCGGACCTTGGCCTGGTGCCACGTCCTGAGCTGCCGACAGGCTTCGGTGATGACCCAGTCGCCGACGTCCACCACCAGCCCGAGTTCCTCGAGTACCGGGATGAAGTCTCCCGGCGGCACCAGGCCGCGACGTGGATGGCGCCAGCGCAGCAGCGCTTCGGCGCCGGTCAAACGTTTGCCATCGCCGCTGAACTGCGGTTGGTAGTACAACACGAACTCGTTCTGTTCCAGGGCGTGGCGCAAATCGCTTTCCAGTTCCAGGCGCTCCAGGGCGCTGGCGTTCATGTCGGCCTGATAGAACTGGAAGTTGTTCTTGCCGCGTTCCTTGGCGTGGTACATGGCCGTGTCGGCGTTTTTCATCAACTGGCTCAGTTCACTGCCATCCTGGGGACTCAGGGCGATGCCGATACTGGCGGTGACGAAGAACTCCCGGCCTTCGAGCACGAATGGCCGGACCAGGCTGGCGAGGATCTGCTCGGCCACGGTAATGGCCCGGTTCAACGCCATTTCGCGACTGGCGCGCGGCTGCAGCAACAGGGTGAATTCGTCGCCGCCCATGCGCGCCACGGTGTCGTCGTCGGCGACACAGCCGAGCAGGCGCGTGGCCATTTCCTTGAGCATCCGATCGCCGGCGGCGTGGCCCAGGGAGTCGTTGATGGGCTTGAAACGGTCCAGGTCGAGGAACATCAGCACCACCCAGGTCTTCTGCCGCTCGGCCGATTGCAGCGCGGTGTGCAGGCGATCCTGGAACAGCGTGCGGTTGGGCAGGTGAGTCAGGGCGTCGTAATAGGCCAGGCGATGAATACGTTGTTCGCTGGCCTTGCGTTCGCTGATGTCGCTGAAAAAACACACATAGCTGGCCAGGTCGCCTTCGTCATCCAGTACGGCGGTGATGCCGACCCAGGCCGGATAGTGTTCGCCATTGCGGCGCTTGAGCCAGACTTCGCCTTCCCAGGTGCTGTGCTGTTGCAATTGCTTGAGCACGTAGCGCAGGTGCGCTTCCTGCTGCTCGTCCACGGTCAGCATGTTGGGCAACTGGTCCAGCACTTGCGACACGGCATAACCGCTGACGCGACTGAACGCCTCGTTGGCCTGGACAATGTAGCCGGCCGGGTCGGTGATCAGGATTGCCGAAGTCGAATGCTCGAATACCGTGGCGGCCATGCGCAGGTCTTTTTCGGCACGACGCTGTTGGCTGATGTCGCGGCCGACGCCAAGCACGCCTTCGAACGCGCCGCTTTCATCCCACACCAGCACCAGCCGCAGCTCGATGGGGATCTTGCGCCCGTCGGCACGCAGGCAGTCGAACAGGAATAGCTGGGTCTGCATCTGGTTGCGCAGCTCGGCCAGTTGTTCGGGCTTGTCGAGGGCCTTGCTGACCCGGTCCATCAGGCTGTAGATGCCGGTCAGTTGTTGCGGATTGGCGATGATTGATTGCCAGCCGTTCTGGAAAATCCAGTCGGCGGTATAGCCCAGCACCGCTTGCACCGACGGGCTGACATAGTTGAGCGAAAGCTTGTTGTCGGTGGAGAAAATCACGTCGCTGATGCTTTCGGCGAGCATCCGGTAGCGCTGCTCGCTGTCGCGCAGCGATTCGCTGGCCTCGATCTGCTCGGTGACGTCCTTGGCCACGCCGATGATGCGTGTCACCTGGTCGTGCCGGTCCCGGGCCAGGGCCTGTTCACGGATGTCGAAGCAGCGCCATCTGCCATTGCGATGACGAAAGCGCAGTTGGCATTGCAGCAGTTGCGTATACCCGCCACGGCGCTGTTCCTGGCGCAGGTTGTGGTAGTGATCGGCGTCTTCGCTGTGCAGCAGGATTTCCCAGAAGTACTCGCCCATCTGGTGCAGTTCGGTACGGTCGTATCCGAGGGTCTGGCCCAGGTGATGGTTGCTGAAGATCATCCGCTGGCTGATGACGTCCTGCACATAGAGATGATCCGGCACGGTGCGCACCACGTCGGACCAGAAACCCTCGCGTTCGAGCAGCGAGAGTTCGATCAGCTTGCGGCTGGTGATGTCGCTGATGCTCAGGATGACCGCGTTGTAGTCGTGCTGTTTTTCCGGCAGGCGCAACACCAGCCATAGGTGCTGGTCGCGGCCATGGGCGTCCTGGAGCTTGATTTCCAGTTCCAGTTGCTTGTGTTGGTCGAGCAGTGCTTCGAGCAGCTTCGAACCAACGGGGTTGTGTTCCTGCGCACCCTTGCCGACCAGCAGTTGCCAGGCCTGGTCGCAGGAGTCGACGTTGAGCAGTTTCAACGCCATCTGGTTGACTTCGGTGACGTGAACTTCCTGGCGCAATTGTTCGAGTTGATGAGAGGTTTTCATCCAGGCGCGCAGTTGATCGCCATTGTGCAGGCCGGCCCGCTCAAAAAAGGCCTTGAGCCCCGACAGGTCGAGCACGCACAGGGCCACGCCGGTGCCTTCGAAAATGTCCTGGTAGCGCCGCCGACCTTCATGCAACTGTCGCTGCCGCCGGCGCATGTTCAACAGCGCGATCACTGGCAACAACGAAAACGCCAGGCCCAGCAGGCACTTGCCGATGAAGGCCGGCAGCAGTTGCTCGAGCACCTGGCGACGGTCGAACAGCCCCCGCAGCTGCCAGTCGCTGCTGCTCAGGGGTACTGTCAGTACGGTGTTCTCCAGGTCATCCGGCGACAGATGGGTCGGGCTGCTCGAGGGCAGGCTTTCGTCGCGGCTGATGATCTGCTGGTTGAGACGGTTTTCCACCAGCCACAGCGGGCGCAGCCCCACATCGGCCTGCTTGGTCAGGGTCGAGAAAAAGCTCGGCGTCAGGCGCAGGGCCCAGTAGCCACGGCTGCTACCGCTGGCCTGGTGCAGCAATAGATGCACCACGGAGCCGTCTTCGGCATTGCTGAAATAATGTGCCTGGGCCCGGCTACGTCGCACCAGCTCAGCCAGGTAATCGGCGTCGTGACTGTCGGCGTCGCTGTCACTGAGCACTCGGCCGGAGGGGCTCAGCAGTGCCAGGCTGCGCAATTCCGGAAGCGATTGCTGGAGCTTGCGAACCAGGGCCCGCTGTTCGTCGGCTGTTTGTGGCTGTTCGACGATCGGTAGCAGGTTGAGGGCGATTTGCGCGTTCAGGGCCATGTTCAGGCTGACCTGCGCGGCGAGATCGGCGGTGTAGTCGATGGTGTATTGGCGTTGCTGTTGCTGGGTTTCGCGCAGTTGATCGAGCAATTGCCAGAACAGCAACCCGAGCAATAGCAGCACGAGGGTGGCCAGCGCGCCCTTCAATGTCCCGCGCAGGGGCGAGCCGGGCACGACAGCGGGTGCGCGAGGGGACAGGGGCGGCGTGACGTTGGACAAGCTGTAATCCTGCGGTTTGCTGGACTGGCGCGACGTGCACTATAAGCCGGACGCCCGAAGGGCGGCTAGCATGCCTTGACTTGTGGCAAAGTGCCAGCCCCTGGCGGCTGGACCTTGACCGACGGTTGAGGTAGCTTTGCCGGTCAAACAAGAGCGTTCCAGCTCCAGATTCCCAGGCTCTATCCGCCCGCAGGCATTGATGACCGTCAAGTGCCGGCGCCGCGCATGGCCTGGCTCGTTCTTTTCACCTGTCACTGACGCTAGGTTCACCATGGCTCAATACGTCTTCACCATGCATCGGCTGAGCAAAGTTGTTCCGCCGAAGCGGGAAATCCTGAAAAACATTTCGCTGTCCTTCTTCCCTGGCGCCAAGATCGGCGTATTGGGCCTCAACGGTTCGGGTAAATCCACGCTGCTGAAAATCATGGCCGGCGTCGATAACGAATTCGACGGCGAAGCCCGCCCGATGCCGGACCTGAATATCGGCTACCTGCCGCAGGAACCTCAGTTGGACCCGAGCAAGACCGTTCGCGAAGTGGTCGAGGAAGCGGTCAGCGTGATCAAGGACGCCCAGGCGCGCCTCGACGAGGTCTATGCCGCCTACGCCGACCCGGATGCCGACTTCGACAAGCTGGCCGCCGAACAGGCCAAGCTCGAAGCGATCCTGCAGGCCAGCGACGGCCACAACCTGGACCGTCAGTTGGAAGTCGCCGCCGATGCGCTACGCCTGCCGGCCTGGGATGCGAAGGTCGAGCACTTGTCCGGCGGTGAGAAGCGCCGCGTGGCCCTGTGCCGCCTGCTGCTGTCGGCCCCGGACATGCTGCTGCTCGACGAACCGACCAACCACCTGGACGCCGATTCCGTCGCCTGGCTCGAACACTTCCTGCACGACTTCCCGGGCACCGTGGTCGCGATCACGCACGACCGTTACTTCCTGGACAACGTCGCCGGCTGGATCCTGGAGCTCGACCGCGGTGCAGGCATTCCGTACGAGGGCAACTATTCGGGCTGGCTGGAAGCCAAGTCCGATCGTCTGGCCCAGGAATCCAAGCAGCAGTCGGCCCATGAAAAAGCCATGAAGGAAGAACTGGAGTGGGTGCGCAAAGGCGCCAAGGCCCGCCAGTCCAAATCCAAGGCGCGCCTGCAACGCTTCGAGGAAATGCAATCCCAGGAATTCCAGAAGCGCAGCGAAACCAACGAGATCTACATCCCGGCCGGTCCGCGCCTGGGTGACAAGGTCATCGAGTTCAAGAACGTCACCAAGGGCTATGGCGATCGCGTGTTGATCGACAACCTGTCGTTCTCCATGCCCAAAGGCGCCATCGTCGGTGTGATCGGTGGTAACGGTGCGGGTAAATCCACGCTGTTCCGCATGTTGATGGGCAAGGAAACCCCGGATTCGGGCACCATCGAAATCGGTGAAACCGTGCAACTGGCCTGCGTCGACCAGAGCCGTGAAGACCTGGACGGCAGCAAGACCGTGTTCCAGCAGATCTCCGACGGTTCCGACCAGATCCGCATCGGCAACTATGAAATTCCGTCGCGCACTTATGTGGGCCGCTTCAACTTCAAGGGCGGCGACCAGCAGAAGTTCGTCAAGGACCTGTCCGGTGGTGAGCGCGGTCGCTTGCACCTGGCGCTGACCTTGAAGGAGGGCGGTAACGTCCTGCTGCTCGACGAACCGTCCAACGACCTCGACGTCGAAACCCTGCGTTCCCTGGAAGAAGCCCTGCTGGACTTCCCGGGCGCCGCCATTGTGATCTCCCACGATCGGTGGTTCCTCGACCGTGTGGCGACCCACATCCTGGCGTACGAAGACGACTCGCAGGCGGTGTTCTTCGAAGGCAACTACACCGAGTACGAAGCCGATCGCAAGAAACGCCTCGGCGAAGCGGCTGCCCAGCCGCACCGCGTACGGCACAAGAAGCTGGCCTGATTCGGTCAGTTGCATAAAAAAACGGAGCCTTCGAAAGGCTCCGTTTTTTTATGGCCGCCACAAATTCCCTGTGGGAGCGGGCTTGCTCGCGAAGGCGTCGGATCAGCAAGCATTGTGGTTGACTGACCCAGCGCTTTCGCGAGCAAGCCCGCTCCCACAAGGTATGTGGCTGTTTTTATCCCGCGGATTGCTTCGCGAAATCGAGCGAAAGAATATTTGGAAGGGTCGGATCCATCTGGTACAGCAAGGCATAGCCTGCACCGGTTATTCCAGTCAACAGACTGACATCGGGCACCCGATCGCTGTCGAGATAGGGCCCTTCGAAAAACTGCCGGGAGACATCCTCAAGTGCTTTTCTGACTCTGCTGATGCCCTCGGGATTATCCGAGTGCCGATACAAGTCATACAGGCAGAGCAAATTGCCAAAATCGCCATGACAAAGGTTGTAGCCATCGCCAAACCCGTGTTGCCAGAGATTGTTCTCGCACCGCTGTATATCGTCGAGCACCGTCTGCCGGGTCGCTTCGTCCAGGGCGTCCCCCATCGATTCCATGAGCTGACGCCTGGCGATGAGGATACCGCCATCGCCGTGACACCACTTGGACGTATGGTCCACCGGCCCGAGGTCGCGCAGGTCCAGCCAGAAACCATCCCGACTCAAGCGGTTTTCGCCCTCGAGCACCTGGACGGCCAAGGGCACCAGGGTCACGTCGCCGGTCACCTCATAGGCTTTGCACAATGCGTGGATGACACCCGAGAGGCCGTGGGACAGGCCCGTCAAAATGACGGAGCGATCATCGCGTCGCAGAAGCTGGCCGTCTTCAATCAGGATCTGGCTCTTTATGTAGTCGATCATGCGTCGGATCGCCGGCAGCACATCCTCTTGCGCAGACAGCGCATGGATATTGGCCAGCAGCGTCACTGCACCACAACAACCTCCCAGGAAGTCGAAATCATAATCTTCAGGAGGCACTTCAATCAGTTGGGTCAGCAGGCCCGCGATTTTCTCATCATGCCTGGCGTCCCCAGTGACCTGGCGACGATTGATGAGCAGATAGAGGTAAGCCCCCAGCCCGTGATACGCACTGATCGTCAAATCGGTTTTGAAAAAGCCGAAGTGTTGTTCCAGTGAGTCCAGGACCTGATCCGTGCGCGCCAGAAAGTACGGTTTGCCGCTCACCTTGAACAGGCTCAGATAAAACAGGCCAATTCCGGCGATACCGGAGTACAGCCCGTGATCCATAGGCGAGGGGTATTTTCTCTGGGTCGTGGGGTGCATGTGGAAAGACAGCCAGCTTACATCCTCTGCTGCGCCCACTACCGCGAGCTCCTCGAGGCGGGAGCTGATGCTCAGGATTGCGTCGAGGGGCTTCTTTACAAGGTTCGCCGGGGGCTGCTTGATACGCGATGGAAGATGTCCGTTAGGTTCTGGGAACAAACAGATTTCGAGCAAGGTGCGTTGCAAGGCCCAGTCTTTGCGGGACAGGTTGGCTATTTTCTGCAGGCAGCTTTCTAGCGGGGGCTCCACGGCTGCCATCGGTATTGTTTCACCCTGTGCGCTCGTAAAATAGTTGGCGTTCAGCGGCATGGTAAAGCACGGAATGCTGGACCTTTGCAGGTCGGCTATTTCATAACGGGGAATGCCCTTTTCCCGATAGGGTTCTTTCAAATCTTTCCACAAGGTCGCGAGCAGGAGTTCTCTGTCGAGCATGTTCTGCATGAAGCGTGGGTGGCGGATCAGCCCGATGAAATCAGCGTATCGCTGAGAGTTTTTCAGCAACACCCGGGTCGACAGTTCGCCTGCGGCTTGTTCAAGCCTTTGCATGATCGCGTGCCGATGAACCATGAGCCTGCCATAGGCATATTCAAAGCCTTGGAGAAGCTCCGCTTTATAAGCTTCGGGCCCCTTGCGCTCACCCTGCAAAAGCGGCAGGTGTTTTTGCATCAGGTGGTGTTCGAATTCAACTTTACGCAGATGGTAAAAGCCACTGTCGAAAACCAGGGAATGGCGGGTCGAGATGAATAGCGCTTGCCGGGTCAGACCGCTTTGGTCGTTTTTGGACTGTTGTGAAAAGGGTACGAAGCCGCTGGAACATATCGACCGCTGGACCAATTTAAAGCTATTGGACAGTGCGCAGCCAGCGGGCAGCTCAGTGAGCAGGTCGCTGGTGGAAGCCGTGAACAAACACTCCAGGTCAATCATGACCGGACTGTTGCCGCACGCGATAATGTTTTCGTAGTGAAAGTCGATTCCATTCAACGCATGAATGACGGCTATTTGTGCCCCCATTTTTTCATAGAACAGTCCAACGTCCGCTTCGCTGTCACAGGGCAGGTTGTCGATTTTCTCTACCCAGCTATGTCGCTCGCGGCTGAGGATTCTTGGGGTGTGGATGGAAAAACAATCCGCGCCTGTCCACTCATGTAATTGCCCAAGAAGACGATAGAAAAAAATCGCCTCCCGGTTTGCTCTTGGCTTGTAGACCAGTGAAGTCGTGCTGATTTTGACTTGGCAGACCGTTTCGCCGCGACCATGGGGGTCACCCAGGCCAAGCTCGATAGCCTCGATTTTCCGGGACGGGATCGAGAATTCCCGCTCCAGCGCTTCTGCATCGTCGGCGAAGTTGTGAATGACTGCATAAAGGTAATGGAGGGTGTCTTCCAGCAGATCGAACAGCAGTGTCGCCAGCACCGGATAGGATTCGAAGAATTTCAGCAGCGACAACGTGCGCAGATGCTCATTGAATCCGTTCAAGTCAATGTCATCACCGTTCGCAATCCGTGTATTCAAATAATGAACCAGGCTCTGCTCTGCAGTGCGTCCAACCCGGGCCAGGACATAGCGTTCAAGGCTTGCAAACAAAGCGGGTTCATCAATGTGCGTTGACGCATTCAAATAGCGCTCATCGGCCTTGAAGGTGTCGACGAAATAAAGAAAAAAACGATAGCTGAACCAATAAAAATTATCCGTGCCGCCTGAGCTTTCTTTTGTTTCGACATGAATGCTGTCGAGGCGAGCAAGCTTATCCTTAAGGGTGTTCAGGGCGGTTTCGCCATCGGCGGGCAAGCACTGCTGGTTGATAGGTTCCTTGACATAAGAGACCAGCTGTTCCCTGTTCAACCCAAAGTGATTCAGCAAGGTTTGGTCGTCAGTGTGCAGACGGGTCAGGTTGTTTTCAAAAAGGGCGATGTCGTCGTCGGAAGAACCTCTGTACTTCCCTCGCTGATCCAAACTCAAAGCATTAACAAGCATGCCGTAGCTCCTGGCATGGATAGAGCAGGCGATGCCTGCTCTATGTTTATAGGTGTTGCCTGTTTCGACGATTAGTTAACCGGGGTTAACAGCCGAGTGTCGAACATTCAATGACGGTGCAGCCGCCAAATGTGTAACATTCCATCGTGGTTACCAGCATTCCACCGATGTTGTTGGCAGGCGCTTGGTAAGCGTCGAATTCGAGATGGAAGTCGCCGGACATGTTCAGGATTTTTTCGCTCATGGTATTTCCTCATCAATTATTAAACATCACGTACAGCAACCTGCGGTCAATCGGAGCCAATCACTGCGCCCGAACTGTAGGATGTGAAATGAAGTGTTTTTATGAATGGGATTAGGGATGTTCAAAGTCGTATTGCATGGATGACTTTGAAAGGGTGGGATTTAGCACAAAAGAGCGGTGCACCCTATGGTGCCGCACTCGACAATGGTCCGCGCTGCTGACTCAGTGCCAAGGCTGTTAACTTGTTGGTAGGACTTGAAGTCACCGTCGAAGTCACCTGACATTGTCAGTATTTGTTCGCTCATTATGTTTCTCCTCTTTTGTTGTTGTGCACCTGTTGGGTGCGGGAAAAACAGTAACATGCTCCTGATTTAACACCAACTTGTCGTTATGACCTTATGTTGCGGTTACATGTTGCTACAGGCATCTAATGTGCTGTTGTCATACTCTAGTGCTAGAGCATTTAAAGCGCTTTATCCGGTCCTGTTGGTGATGGGAATAGTTTGCAATCTTTTATCGATGCACTTAATAACAGTCGCTTAATCAAGCTCTATCGCAATGATCTCAATGGCGAGATTCCCCACCGGTCGTTCCCAGATCACCTCATCCCCGACCTTCGCTCCCAGCAACGCGCGCCCCAGCGGCGAGCCCCAGTTGATCAGTCCACTGGCCGCATCGGCCTGGTCTTCACCGACCAGTTGCACGCGCTGTTCGTGATCATGCTCGTCGACGAAGGTCACCCAATGCCCAATCCGCACCTGATCCATTGACGTCGGTACAACGACCTGTGCACTTTGCAAACGCTGGTTGAAGTAGCGCAGGTCGCGTTCAATGTCGGCGATGCGTTGTTTGTCTGCCTGATCGCCTTTGGCCGCGTGCTGGCCATGCAGCGCTTGTAACTGGGCGACGCGGGCCTGTAACTGGGCAAGTCCCGAAGGGGTCACATAGTTGGGCTGTGCGCTGACCTGGCGTTCGACCGGCTGGTCGGCCTGGGCTGCGGCGTTGTCTTCGTTGACGAAAGCGCGACTCATGGTGTTCTCCTCTATTGGAGTTTGGGCCATGGTCGCAGGGTTTTGGTTTCGATGAATGTCTGTACGCGACTCACTGCGAGCGATAAGCCCGGGCAGCGTCCTGGTCTTTCTGTTGCTGCCAGGCTCGTTCATGTTCGTCCCAATGGCGTTCGCGATAGGCATTGCGCTCTTCGCTCTCGCGCATGGCCTGGCACTGGCGGAAACCATCGCTCCAGCCTTCGGCGTAGCGCGGGTCCTTGAGGTAGCGCGGTACGTCTTTCCTGAACTGGCCGGTGATCACCCCCGCCGCTTGCCGGCCACTGCTGCAACCGTCGTCGTAGCCGTCGGCGAACGCCGGTGGATAACCTCGGGCGATCAGGTCTTCGTGGGTGGTTTCACAGCCACCGAGCAACATCAACATACCCAGGACCACTGCCACACGCTTCATTCCGCTTTTCCGCCGATTCCCGCTCATACAAGAAGTCTAGGAGTGAATTCGTCAGAAAGGCGTGAAAGGCCGGTGATTAATCTGTTCGTTGCACGCGCCATTGTCAGTAGTGGTACCACTTCACCTCAAGCATCACCTCGTTCTCCGGCGAGGCCAACTGGCTGAATTCCCGCTGGGCACTCAGGCGCAGGCCGAGGTTGCGGGACAATTCCCACTGTTGATTCAGGCTCAGGCTACGGCGCACTTCGCCGTTGACGAAATAATCGCCCTTGGCTTCCAGGCTCAGGTTGCCCAGCGGGTTTTTCCACAGCACACCGCTGTTGAAGCCGGCGGCCGGGGCGATGAATTGGGCGAAGTCATTGTTGTGCTCGATTCGCACCGTGCCCAGGGCAAAGCCCAGCACATCTTCACCCAGTGCCCAGGTGCCGCCCGCGCCGCCGTTGACGTGGCTCACCAAGGTTTCATCGTCGTGTTTGCCCGGCACCCGCTCCAGGCCGCCGGTGACCTGCCAGGACAGTGGTTGCAGCAGCTCGTTGCGCGGGGTCAGCGAGCGAATGGTTGCCAGGTCGAGTTGCTGCACCTGCCAATCGTTGCCTTCGTATTGGCGCAGTTTCAATTGCAGGATCTCGATCTGCGCGCCCAAGGGGAAACTCTCGGCGTTGTCATTGAGGTCGTGGTAGGCCATGCGCAAGCCATATTCGCCGAACGCCCGGTCGCCCCGCGTGCCGAGGCCGGCCTGCCAGGTGCGTGATTCATGACCGTCCTCGGGCAGGCCCGGTTGCGGGATCTCGAGTTCTGGCGCGGGGTTCTGGTTGATCGCCCGCAACAGTTCGAAGCTGCGCTGGGCGCGTTGCGGATCGCGTTCCTGGCCGTTGGCGCGATAGCGTTCCAGGCGATAGGCCGCATCGATGATCAGCGCCTGGCGCGCTCGTGGCAGAGCCTTGAAGCCGGGGGCTTGCAGTTGTTGCTGGTCGGCGCTGACTTTCAGCACCCATTGTTGCTCGTCATCGCTGAGCGGTTCGGCGCGGCTGAGCAGTTCCCGTTCCCGGGACGGTCGATACTGGATGCTTTCCACCAACCCGGCTTCTTTCACCGCCTTGACGGTATCGGTGGGAATCGCTGTCAGCGGAAATTGTTCGGTCAGGCGCAGGCTGGGGCGGGCCACTTGCAGCAGTTCGAGCAGGCGATAGGAGCAGTTTTCGTCGAAGAAAAAATAGTCGAACTGGATCTGCTTGAGTTCCCAGACGTGCTCGACCATGCGCTCGGTTTCCGCCTGGCTCAGGTTCAGGCGGTATTCCCACAGGTCGCGGTTCTCCAGGCTACGGTACTCGGAGAGTTTTTCCTGGTACGGCACCAGCGCGAACAGGCCAGGATACCCCCCCATCAGGCCTTTCCAGGCGTAAAGGATGCTGTTGTCCGAACCTTCGATGTAGGCGCCGAAATTGATCGCATAGCTGAGCAGGGCGGTCTTGTCGCTTTGCACGTCGGCCTGATCGATGCGCAGCAGGGTATGGCCGAACATCGAGGACGGGCTGTTCAGGTACGCGGCGGGAAAGATCATCACCGCGCTGTGGGGCGATACATCCTTGAACCACTGGTTGAATTCGCTGCAATCGACGGTCGGCAGGTCGGTCAGGTTGAGCTGCGCCTTGAGCCAGCGCGTTCGCGCCGGGTACACGCACTGGGCATGCTGCTGGCCGGCGCTGGCCGGGCCATAGAGGGCTCGCAGCGTGGCGGTCAGTTCTCGGTCAGGATGTTCGTTGCCGTCGGGGGCGAGGAAGAATTTTTTGTCGCTGATATAGCTGCGCCAGCCACCCAGTTTGGCGGTTTCGTAGTGGCCCAGGGAAATCCAGAAGCGGTCATTGGCCAGTTGCTGCAAACGTTGAGGATCGACATGAGGCGCGGCGGACAGCGGGGCGCACACACAGAGCGCCAGCCAGGCAAGGCGTTTGAGCATAGTCGGCTACTTGGAAAGTCGAAAAAAAAGACCGAAGGGGCCCCAAAAAGAAAACCCGCTCCCCGAGAGGAGCGAGTGCTGTCGAGCTTAAGCTTGAGTGGCGTACTTGGCCAGGCGAGGATCGTTTTTCAACACGGCCAGGGTATTGGTATGCACATCTTCGGCGGTCACGTCAGCCTTGCTGAAGATCTGCTGGAAGTGCTCGTGGGTGACGGCGGAGAAGTGCGCGCGGTCTTCCGGGGCTACGCCCAGTACCACGGCATAGGTGGTCAGCGCTTCGCCCTGACCCTTGGCCATGTCCTCGGACAGCTCGTTCATCATGCCATTCATGGCCAGCCAGGACTTGCCACCGTAGGTCAGTGCCGCGTTGGTCGAGCAACCGTTGGTGCCGGATGTCATGCCGAAGGTAGCGTTACCGGAAGTGCCGTTGGTGGTGGATGCCAGGAAGTGAGCCGGGGTGCCACGCTGACCTTCGAACAGCATGTTGCCCCAGCCGCAATCCGGGCCGCCCGGCGCCTGAGCCATGGCGTTGATGGATACAGCGGTGAAGAGAGTACCGAGAAGAATCCGTTTCATAGCTATGTTCTCTTTATGTGCATACCGATGGACAGGGTCTGGCACCTCGTTCCTGTAGGGCTAGGCGCCAGTGGGCCGGTTATTGTTCCAGCCGCGCAATTTGGAGTTTAGGCACGATCCGAGGGTTCCGTGACATTTTGCAAAAACATTACGGGGGATCGCTTCTCTACGGGCCCGCCCGAGGTTTTCCCGTTGACTATGCTTTGGTCAGAGACGCTCCTTGCCAGTCAGGTACAGGCGGCGCCAGAATGCCGCTATCTGCCCCGCCTGATGTAAGGAAGCCCGATGCCTGATCCTGTTGCTGCCAGCTTGCGTCTAGCGCCCGAAGCGCTGACCCGTCCGTTTTCCGCTGAACAGTTCAGCTTCTCTACCACCAATGATCTGGAGCCCTTCCGCGGTGTGCTTGGCCAGGAACGTGCGGTCGAAGCCTTGCAGTTCGGCGTGGCCATGCCGCGCCCCGGTTACAACGTATTTGTCATGGGCGAGCCCGGCACTGGCCGGTTCTCGTTCGTCAAACGCTACCTCAAGGCCGAAGGCAAGCGCCTGCAGACCCCGGCCGACTGGGTCTACGTCAACAACTTCGATGAGCCCCGCGAACCCCGTGCCCTGGAATTGCCATCAGGCACGGCCGGGGCTTTCATCGCCGACATCAACGGCCTGATCGACAACCTGCTGGCGACTTTCCCGGCGGTGTTCGAACACCCGTCCTATCAGCAGAAAAAAAGCGCCATCGACCGCGCCTTCAACCAGCGCTACGACCGTGCCCTGGATGTGATCGAGCGCCTGGCGCTGGAGAAGGATGTCGCGCTGTATCGTGACAGCAGCAACATCGCTTTCACGCCGATGAGCGAAGGCAAGGCCCTGGACGAGGCGGAATTCGCCCAGTTGCCGGAAGCCGAGCGCGAGCGTTTCCATGAGGACATCTCGGGCCTGGAAGAGCGCTTGAACGAAGAGCTTGCCAGCCTGCCGCAGTGGAAGCGTGAGTCCAGTAATCAACTGCGCCAGCTCAACGAAGAAACCATCACCCTGGCCCTGCAACCGTTGCTGGCACCGCTGTCGGAGAAGTACGCCGAGAACGCTGCGGTCTGCGGTTATTTGCAGGCCATGCAGGTCTATCTGCTCAAGACCGTGGTCGAGCAACTGGTGGACGACAGCAAGACCGACGCCATCGCCCGCAAGCTGCTGGAGGAACAGTACGCCCCAAGCCTGGTGGTCGGGCACCCGTTCAGTGGTGGCGCGCCGGTGGTGTTCGAGCCGCACCCGACCTACGACAACCTGTTCGGCCGGATTGAATACAGCACCGACCAGGGCGCGCTCTACACCACTTACCGGCAGCTACGACCGGGCGCCCTGCATCGGGCCAATGGCGGTTTCCTGATTCTCGAAGCGGAAAAAATGCTCGGCGAGCCGTTCGTATGGGATGCGCTCAAGCGCGCCCTGCAATCGCGCAAGCTGAAGATGGAATCGCCGCTGGGCGAGCTGGGACGGCTGGCGACGGTCACCCTTACACCGCAACACATCCCGTTGCAGGTCAAGGTCGTGATCATCGGTGCCCGCCAACTGTATTACGCCTTGCAGGACCTGGATCCGGACTTCCAGGAAATGTTTCGCGTACTGGTGGATTTCGACGAAGACATCCCGATGGGCGACGAGAGCCTGGAGCAGTTCGCCCAGTTGCTCAAGACCCGCACTTCGGAGGAGGGCATGGCGCCGCTGACCGCCGATGCGGTGGCGCGCCTGGCGACCTACAGCGCCCGGCTGGCCGAACACCAGGGACGCTTGTCGGCGCGTATCGGCGATCTGTTCCAACTGGTCAGCGAGGCGGATTTCATTCGCCAGCTGGCCGGTGACGAGATGACCGACGCCGGCCACATCGAGCGTGCTCTCAAGGCCAAGGCCACGCGCACTGGGCGTGTCTCGGCGCGGATCCTCGACGACATGTTGGCCGGGATCATCCTGATCGACACCGACGGCGCGGCGGTGGGCAAGTGCAACGGGCTGACGGTGCTCGAGGTCGGCGACTCGGCGTTTGGTGTGCCGGCGCGGATTTCCGCCACGGTGTATCCGGGCGGCAGCGGCATCGTCGATATCGAACGAGAGGTCAACCTTGGCCAGCCGATCCACTCCAAGGGCGTGATGATCCTCACCGGTTACCTGGGTAGCCGTTATGCCCAGGAATTCCCACTGGCGATCTCGGCCAGCATCGCCCTGGAGCAATCCTACGGTTACGTGGACGGCGACAGCGCGTCCCTGGGCGAGGCTTGCACGCTGATCTCGGCCCTGTCGAAAACGCCGTTGAAGCAATGCTTCGCCATCACCGGCTCGATCAACCAGTTCGGTGAAGTGCAGGCGGTGGGCGGGGTCAACGAGAAGATCGAAGGTTTCTTCCGCCTCTGCGAAGCCCGCGGGTTGACCGGCGAGCAAGGGGCGATCATTCCCCAGGCCAACGTCGCTACCTTGATGCTCGACGAGAAAGTCCTGGCTGCCGTACGCGCCGGTCAATTCCATGTTTATGCGGTGCGTCAGGCCGACGAAGCCCTGAGCCTGCTGGTGGGTGAACCTGCCGGCGAGCCGGATGAAAACGGCGAATTCCCGGAGGGCAGCGTCAACGCCCGGGTGGTGGAGCGGCTGCGGGTGATCGCGGAGATGATCAGCGAAGACGACATCAAGGAAGCGGAAAAGGAACTGGCGCAGCAAGCCTTGGCGGAGGCCAAGCCGGCTTGATGCGTCGCCAATTGTTAATTGTGGAGATCTAATTGTGGGAGCGGGCTTGCTCGCGAAGGCGGACTGTCAGTCGACATGGTCGTTAGCTGACACACCGCCTTCGCGAGCAAGCCCGCTCCCACAATGGATTCTGAAGTGATGCTTGGATTTGACCCAAAAGTGTCACCGCTTTGGCGTCAATATTCACACTGTGACCGCTCGGCGTATTCTGGTCTCGAAAACCCTTGCGCTCGGAACTTTTCTTCTATCCTCAGCTCAAGGATAACGAGAGTCATCATCGGATCGAAACAGCCTCTTCCCGAGACTGAATACCGGATCTACCGAGGGGCGCCGCCATGTCGCGCAACCTTTGCCTCACTCGTCAATGCCTGGGCCTTGTCACCCGTATCGAATGCGCCATCCGCCCCCTGGCGGGAGATACCGGGATGTGGACCTTGCTCTTCGCCGCCGGAATGGCCGGTGAACAACCATCCGCCATCAAGGCCCAAGGGCCATTCCCCGGCCCGACTGCCGCCGAATCCATCCTCGATACCATTGTGCAAAGCCTGACATTGCACGGCTATGAGCTGGCCGACGACCCACAGATCTGGTCCTTGCACATGCAAGCTCAACTGCGGGAAATCAATGGGGGGCGTTGTCGCAACGTGGGCGGCTTCGAGTTTCGTCCGCTGCATTGATTGTCAGCACCACACGGGCACTGGCAGTAAAATTTTGACACAAGGGCCGGGACCATGGAGGGCCCCGGCATTTGTGAGGGCAGTCGTGGCTGATATACTCGCCGCGATTTTTCAGCCCTGGTGTGAGATTCAATGGAACGCTTTATCGAAAACGCAATGTACGCCTCCCGTTGGCTGCTGGCGCCAATCTATTTCGGGCTGTCCCTGGGCTTGCTGGCCCTGGCGCTGAAATTCTTCCAGGAAGTCTTTCACGTCATCCCCAACGTGTTTTCCATGGCCGAGTCCGACCTGATCCTGGTGCTGCTGTCGCTGATCGACATGGCGTTGGTGGGCGGCCTGCTGGTGATGGTGATGATTTCCGGCTACGAGAACTTCGTCTCGCAATTGGACATCGATTCCGACAAGGAAAAGCTCAACTGGCTGGGCACCATGGACTCTTCATCACTGAAGATGAAGGTCGCTGCCTCGATCGTGGCCATTTCCTCCATCCACCTGTTGCGCATTTTCATGGATGCCAAGAACGTCGATCCCGAACACTTGATGTGGTACGTGATCATCCATATGACCTTCGTGGTCTCGGCATTTGCCATGGGTTACCTGGATAAACTGACCAAGCACTGAGGTCGTTTCATCGCCCTGGCGCGACGCCCGCCTGCCGAGAAGCAGGCGGGCGTTGTCGTTTCTGGCGGCGGCCCTTGATGCGGGGCTCGTCACCCGCCCCGGCATCTGTGCTAGTCTGCTCGCCCTTTTGGTTCCGGGCGCTCCCGGAGGCGCTGTGGCACACACGGCAACTCTGGAGCCGTCCGCACAGCGGAGCAGCATCATGTCCGAAGTTAACCTGTCCACCGACGAAACCCGCGTCAGCTACGGCATTGGCCGCCAACTGGGCGACCAACTGCGCGACAACCCGCCACCGGGCGTGAGCCTGGACGCGATCCTGGCCGGCCTGACCGACGCGTTCGCCGGCAAGCCAAGCCGCGTGGGCCAGGACGAGATGTCCGCCAGCTTCAAGGTCATTCGTGAAATCATGCAGGCCGAAGCCGCTGCCAAGGCTGAAGCCGCTGCTGGTGAAGGTCGTGCATTCCTGGCCGAAAACGCCAAGCGTGAAGGCATCACCACCCTGGCTTCCGGTCTGCAATTCGAAGTGCTGACCCAAGGTGAAGGCGCCAAACCGACCCGTGAAGACCAAGTGCGTACCCATTACCACGGCACCCTGATCGACGGCACCGTATTCGACAGCTCCTACGATCGTGGCCAGCCAGCCGAATTCCCGGTGGGCGGCGTGATCCCAGGCTGGACCGAAGCGCTGCAACTGATGAACGCCGGCAGCAAATGGCGCCTGTACGTGCCGAGCGAACTGGCTTACGGCGCTCAAGGCGTTGGTAGCATTCCGCCGCACAGCGTACTGGTGTTTGACGTCGAGCTGTTGGACGTTCTGTAAGACCCTGCCTGGTTTAGCGTCGGGCAAATAGGTGGGAGCGGGCTTGCTCGCGAATGCGGACTGTCAGTCGACATTATCGTTAACTGACACACCGCTTTCGCGAGCAAGCCCGCTCCCACATGACGTCTGCGTTCATCCGTGGAACCTGGCATTGAAATCGCCTGTCGGGCGCAACGCCCGGGCATAGCAGAACAGGAACAGATTGCGCACCAGTTCCTTGAGCACCAGCGGCTCGCTGGAATTGAGGCTGTTGAGGTCCAGATCCCCCTGGTCCTGCAGCTCATTCAAGGCTTCTTCTTCAAGCACCGCACAGACTTCCCCGGTTTCCCGATGCAGGATCCTGAGGTAGGGATGTGGGCGGTCCAGCCAGGCATCGATCAAATAAGTCATGGTTCTCATCTCCTTGATGGATTCGATGAGAATAATTCTTATTCGCTAAATAGCAAGTCTCTATTGGTGTTCCGATTGTTTTTCTGATGATGAGTTGTGGCCGCTCAAGACGGCTGGCACTTGGCTGGCGCCCGAGAAATGGGGCTGGAGCGAGGAGGGTGCGGCACCATCCCACACACGGGGCATGGGATGGAATACAGCAGAATCAGACTTTTCTGACAAACTCGGATTTGAGTTTCATCGGGCCGATGCCGTCGATCTTGCAGTCGATGTCGTGGTCGCCATCACACAGGCGAATGTTCTTGACCTTGGTGCCGACCTTGACCACCAGCGAGGTGCCCTTGACCTTGAGGTCCTTGATCACAGTGATGGTGTCGCCGTCCTGCAGGACGTTGCCGACCGAATCTTTCTTCACGGTGACGTCAGAGGTCGCTTCAGCTTCGCCGCTGGCGGACCATTCGTGGGCACACTCCGGGCAGACCAGTTGAGTACCGTCTTCGTAGGTGTATTCGGAATTGCATTTCGGGCAGGGAGGCAACGTGCTCACTAAGGTTCCTTGGATATCAGGAGGACAAAAGGGCGCACATTATATAGGGATTTGTGGCTAAAGAGGCACGGTGCGTGGCGAGGGGATTTATCCCCGCTGGGCTGCGAAGCAGCCCCTGGAAGACCTGACCCGATTGATCAGTAATATCGAGGTGTGACTTTTGGGGCTGCTGCTCAGCCCAGCGGGGATAAATCCCCTCGCCACAAGAAACCCATGTGTATCAGTGGGTACGCGCCACCGCAAACTCGCTCAGTTCCACCAGTGCATCGCGGTATTCGCTGGCTGGCAGGGCATCGAGGCATTTGATCGCGCGGGCGACGTAGTCCCGGGCCAGTTTCGCGGTGTAGTCCAGCGAGCCAGACGCTTCGACCGCGACGCGGATGCTTTCCAGGTCTTCGATCCCGCCTTTCTGGATCGCCTGGCGCACCAATGCCGCCTGTTCAGACGTGCCTTCGCGCATGGTGTAGATCAGCGGCAGGGTCGGCTTGCCTTCGGCCAGGTCGTCACCGACGTTCTTGCCCAGTGTCTCGGCGTCGCCCTTGTAGTCCAGCAGGTCGTCCACCAACTGGAAGGCCACGCCCAGGTGATCACCAAAGGTGCGCAACGCTTCGCTCTGCTCGGCGCTGGCGCCGGCCAGGGCTGCGGCGCTGTGGGTCGACGCTTCGAAGAGCATGGCTGTCTTGCCGCGGATGACTTCCATGTAGGTTTCTTCCGTGGTGCTGGCATCACGTACCTTGGACAACTGCAACACTTCGCCTTCGGCGATGATGCGCGTGGCCTGGGACAGGATCTTCATCACCGGCATCGAGCCCAGTTCGACCATCATTTCGAACGAGCGCGAATACAGGAAGTCGCCCACCAGTACGCTCGGGGCGTTGCCCCACATGGCGTTGGCAGTCGAGCGGCCACGACGCATGCCGGACATGTCGACCACGTCGTCGTGCAGCAGGGTCGCGGTGTGCAGGAATTCGATGGTGGCGGCCAGCAGGCGCATGTCGTCGCCTTCGCGACCCAGGGCCTTGCCACACAGCAGCACCAATAATGGACGCAGGCGCTTGCCACCGGCTGAGGTGATGTAGTCGCCGATTTTCGATACCAGAGGCACTCGGGAAGTCAGCTGCTTCTTGATGATGCCGTCGACGGCGCTAAAATCGTCCGCCACCGCGCGGTAGAAAGCTTGGGGTTGCATCAGCGACAGGTGCTCCAGAAGGGTTGCGCGGCATGCTAGGACCCACGTCCGCAGGTGTCAAGGCGCGATGGACGGCTACTTGCAAGGCTGTCTTGGCTTGCGTACAATCGCGCACCCTGAACTTCCTGGGCAGCACCTGCCTTACGCAATTGCATCCGGGCCTTCCAGCCCATGCAGCCATGCCAGCCAATACCTCTTCTTATAAAGCGCTGGGTGAGCAGGATTATCGGAGAAATACCATGTCGTACGCAGTAATTGTTACTGGTGGCAAGCAATACAAGGTCGCCCCAGGTGAATACCTGAAGATCGAAAAACTGGAAATCGCTACCGGCGAATCCGTGACTTTTGATCGCGTTCTGTTGGTCGCCAATGGCGATGACGTGAATATCGGCGCTCCAGTCGTTGCTGGCGCTACCGTTGTGGCTGAAGTGATCTCCCAAGGTCGTCACGATAAAGTCCGCATCATCAAGTTCCGTCGCCGTAAGCACCACATGAAGCGTATGGGCCACCGCCAGTGGTACACCGAGATCAAAATCACCGGTATTCAGGCTTAATTTCAGCCTAATTCCTCACTAGGAGAATTGAACTCATGGCACACAAAAAAGCTGGTGGTAGTACCCGTAACGGTCGCGACTCAGAAGCCAAACGCCTTGGCGTGAAGATGTATGGCGGCCAGGCTATCAAAGCAGGCAACATCATCGTGCGTCAGCGCGGCACCCAATTCCACGCTGGCTACGGCGTTGGCATGGGCAAGGATCACACCCTCTTCGCTAAAGTCGAAGGCGTGATCAAGTTCGAAGTAAAAGGCGCCTTCGGTCGTCGTTACGTAAGCGTTATCGCAGCTTAATTGCGAGACCGCTGGAAAAGCCCTGTCTTGCGACGGGGCTTTTTCGTTTGTGGGGTGAGTCTCTTGCAAAACTGTTTGTATGGGCTGTCGGCGCTGCGGTTGGGGCGTGTCATCAGGTCGCTGCGCTCATTTTTGCAAGAGTCTTATGTCTTGTTTTTTTGGCTCGTCCGTATGGCGAGAGGCGTGTGTCATGAAGTTTGTTGATGAAGTATCGATTCGAGTGAAGGCCGGCGACGGCGGCAATGGTTGCATGAGTTTCCGTCGGGAAAAATTCATTGAAAATGGTGGCCCGAACGGCGGTGACGGTGGCGACGGCGGCTCGATCTACATGCTCGCCGACGAAAACCTCAATACCCTGGTGGACTACCGTTACACCCGGCACTTCGATGCCGAGCGTGGCTCCAACGGCGGCAGCACCGACTGCACCGGCAAGAAGGGTGAAGACCTGATCCTGCGCGTGCCGGTCGGCACCACGGTGATCGATTCCGCCACCCAGGAAGTGATTGGCGACCTGACCAAGGCTGGCCAGCGTCTGCTGGTCGCCCATGGCGGCTGGCACGGCCTGGGCAACACCCGTTTCAAATCCAGTACCAACCGTGCGCCACGCCAGACCACGCCAGGCAAGCCGGGCGAGCAGCGTGATCTCAAGCTGGAAATGAAAGTGCTGGCCGACGTGGGCCTGTTGGGTCTGCCGAACGCCGGTAAGAGTACCTTCATTCGCTCGGTGTCGGCGGCCAAGCCGAAAGTCGCCGATTATCCGTTCACCACCCTGGTGCCGAACCTGGGCGTGGTCAGTGTCGATCGTTGGAAAAGCTTCGTGATCGCCGACATTCCGGGGTTGATCGAAGGTGCTTCCGAGGGCGCGGGCCTGGGCATTCGCTTCCTCAAGCACTTGTCCCGTACTCGTCTGCTGCTGCACCTCGTGGACATGGCGCCGCTGGATGACACCGATGCCGCCGATGCCGCCGAAGTCATCGTCAACGAACTGACCAAGTTCAGCCCGGCCCTGGCCGAGCGTGACCGTTGGCTGGTGCTGAACAAATGCGACCAGATCCTCGAAGAAGAGCATGAAGAGCGAGTCAAGGAAATCGTCGACCGCCTGGAGTGGGAAGGCCCGGTCTATGTGATCTCGGCCATTGCCAAAGAAGGCACCGAGCGTCTGTGCCACGACATCATGCGTTACCTGGAAGATCGCGCCGACCGCCTGGCCAACGATCCGGCCTACAAGGAAGAACTGGCCGAGCTCGACCAGCGCATCGAAGACGAGGCCCGTGCCCAGTTGCAGGCGCTGGATGACCAGCGTGCCCTGCGTCGCAGCGGCGTGAAGTCGGTCCATGACATCGGTGACGACGATTGGGACGAAGAAGATGTGGATGACGAGGACGGTCCGGAAATCATCTACGTTCGCGACTGACCATGTGCTGATGCCACTCAACTGAAGCCAAGACCACAGGTTCAAGTGTTTCAGCGCAGTGTTATCATCGCCGGCAAGCCGGTTCCCAAGGCGCCGCTCATTCGAGCGGCGTTTTGGTATCTGTAAAACGCAAATACGAATAATCCCATGGGCGGCGCTGGGTCGCGCCGTTCGCTGGCAAAGGTTGAAGATGATGCGGAGCAAGGTGACGGGTGCGCAGCGCTGGGTCGTGAAGATCGGCAGCGCACTGCTGACAGCGGATGGCAAGGGTCTGGATCGCCAGGCCATGGCGGTGTGGGTCGAGCAGATGGTGGCCTTGCATGAGGCTGGCGTCGAGCTGGTATTGGTCTCTTCGGGGGCTGTGGCAGCCGGTATGAGCCGTTTGGGCTGGACGTCGCGACCCAGCGCGATGCACGAATTGCAGGCCGCTGCCGCCATCGGCCAGATGGGCCTGGTGCAGGCTTGGGAATCAAGTTTTGCCGAGCACGGCCGCCACACGGCGCAGATCCTGCTGACCCACGACGACCTGTCCGACCGCAAGCGCTACCTCAACGCCCGCAGCACCTTGCGCGCGCTGGTAGAGCTCAAGGTCATCCCGGTGATCAACGAGAACGACACGGTCGTCACCGACGAAATCCGTTTCGGCGATAACGACACCCTGGCCGCGCTGGTGGCGAACCTGGTGGAGGCGGATCTGCTGGTGATTCTCACGGATCGCGATGGCATGTTCGACGCCGATCCGCGCAATAATCCCGATGCCAAGCTGATCTACGAAGCCCGTGCCGATGATCCGGCACTGGATGCGGTGGCGGGCGGTACCGGTGGTGCGCTGGGTCGTGGCGGTATGCAGACCAAGTTGCGTGCTGCGCGTCTGGCGGCGCGCTCCGGGGCGCACACCATCATTGTCGGCGGTCGATTGGAGCGGGTGTTGGATCGCCTGAAGGCGGGCGAGCGCATCGGCACTTTGCTCTCCCCTGAGCGCGGCATGTTGGCGGCACGCAAGCAATGGCTGGCCGGGCACCTGCAAACCCGCGGCACCTTGGTGCTGGACGCAGGTGCGGTGGCGGCCTTGTCCCAAGGCAACAAAAGCCTGTTGCCGGTAGGTGTGAAGCTGGTCCAGGGCAGTTTCCGTCGTGGCGAGATGGTGGTGTGCGTGGCGCCGGATGGTCGCGAGATTGCCCGTGGCCTGGCCAACTACAGCGCCCTGGAAGCGCAGAAAATCATCGGCCAGTCGTCTGATGCGATTGTCGGTCTGTTGGGCTACATGGCTGAGCCGGAATTGGTTCACCGTGACAACCTGATCCTCGTCTAAGGAAAAATCATGGGTTTGGCAAAAGGATTGATCGGCTTGCTGCTGGCATTGCCGCTGCTGGCTTCGGCCGAGGAAATCGGCCAGGTATCGACGGTGTTCAAGTTTGTCGGGCCGAACGACCGGATCGTGGTCGAGGCGTTCGATGATCCCAAGGTGGATGGCGTGACCTGCTACCTGTCGCGGGCCAAGACCGGCGGCGTGAAGGGTGGTCTGGGTCTGGCCGAGGATCGTGCCGAGGCCTCTATCGCCTGTCGTCAGGTGGGGCCCATCAACTTCAAGGGTGAGCTCAAGGATGGCGAGGAGGTGTTCAAGGAGCGCACTTCCCTGGTATTCAAGACCATGCAGGTGGTGCGTTTCCTCGACAAGAAGCGCAATACGCTGGTGTATCTGGTCTACAGCGACCGCGTGATCGAGGGTAGTCCGCAGAACGCGGTGACGGCGATTCCGATCTTGCCGTGGGCCCGTACTCAGTAAGCCTGCCCATGGATCACTCGTGTGGTAGCGCGCTTGCTCGCGAATGCGGTCTGTCAGTGGCGTAGAGGTTGCCTGGCGCACCGCTTTCGTGAGCAAGCCCGCTCCCACATTTTTTGTGGCGTGCCTGTTAAATCCCAGGCAATAAAAAACCGACCCTGGGGTCGGTTTTTTAACGAGCGCGTCGCTTAGGCAGCAGCGGCAACGTTCAGGGCCTTTACGTGGCCATTCAGGCGGCTCTTATGACGAGCAGCCTTGTTCTTGTGGATGATGCCTTTATCGGCCATGCGGTCGATAACTGGCACAGCCAGAACGTAAGCAGCTTGAGCTTTTTCAGCGTCTTTTGCGTCGATGGCCTTGACTACGTTCTTGATGTAGGTACGGACCATGGAACGCAGGCTGGCGTTGTGGCTGCGACGCTTCTCAGCCTGTTTTGCACGTTTTTTGGCGGAAGGTGTGTTGGCCACCGTCGAGCTCCTCGAAAGACTTTTTAGGAAATAGCAAACAAAATAGGCCGCGAATCATGCCGATGAGTTGAGGTCTTGTCAAGGGCGGGTGACGCGTTCCGCTGAATGGCAGGTGCGGCGCACCGAAGGATTTCTTTCCGGCGTGCGACCTGTAAACTCGCGGGCTTTGGCTCTGTACTGTTTAGCGGCGCGGAGTATCGCACAAGTGGGCGCGTTGTTCGCCTGCTGTTTATCGACAGGCAAAAACTCTTTTCATGAATCTGCTCAAATCGTTGGCCGCTGTCAGCTCTATCACGATGCTTTCCCGAGTCCTGGGATTCGTTCGCGACACGCTGATCGCGCGGATATTCGGTGCCGGAATGGCCACCGACGCCTTCTTCATCGCCTTCAAATTGCCCAACCTGTTGCGGCGGATCTTCGCCGAAGGGGCGTTCTCCCAGGCCTTCGTGCCGATCCTGGCGGAATATAAAAGCCAGAAGGGCGACGAAGCGACTCGCACATTCATTGCCTACGTCACGGGTCTGCTGACCTTGGTGCTGGCGTTGGTCACGACCGCCGGCATGCTCGCCGCGCCATGGGTGATCTGGGCCACGGCGCCGGGTTTCACCGATACGCCGGAAAAATTCCAGCTCACCTCGGACCTGCTGCGGGTGACCTTTCCTTATATATTGCTGATTTCCCTGTCGTCCCTGGCCGGGGCGATCCTCAATACCTGGAACCGCTTTTCGGTGCCGGCCTTTGTGCCGACCCTGCTCAACGTCAGCATGATCGTGTTTGCGGTGTTCCTTACGCCATACTTCGACCCGCCGGTGATGGCTCTCGGCTGGGCGGTGCTGGTGGGTGGCCTGGCGCAATTGCTGTACCAACTGCCGCACCTGAAAAAGATCGGCATGCTGGTGCTGCCACGGCTGAACCTGCGCGACAGCGGCGTGTGGCGAGTGATGAAGCAGATGCTGCCGGCGATCCTCGGGGTTTCGGTGAGCCAGATTTCCCTGATCATCAACACCATCTTCGCCTCATTCCTGGTAGCCGGCTCGGTGTCGTGGATGTATTACGCCGATCGGTTGATGGAATTGCCGTCCGGTGTACTGGGTGTGGCCCTGGGCACGATCCTGCTGCCAACCCTGGCCAAGACCTACGCCAGCCAGGATCGCCAGGAATACTCGCGCATCCTCGACTGGGGCCTGCGCCTGTGCTTCGTGCTGGTCTTGCCTTGTTCCCTGGCGTTGGGAATCCTGGCCGAGCCGCTGACGGTGTCGTTGTTCCAATACGGTCAATTCAATGCGTTCGACGCCTTGATGACCCAGCGTGCGCTGATCGCCTACTCGGTGGGCTTGCTCGGGATCATCGTGATCAAGGTGCTGGCGCCAGGCTTCTATGCCCAGCAGAACATTCGCACACCGGTGAAAATCGCCATTTTCACCCTGGTGATGACCCAGTTGTTCAACCTGTTGCTGATCGGTCCGCTGGCGCACGCCGGCCTGGCCTTGGCGATCAGCGCCGGTGCCTGCCTCAACGCCGGGTTGCTGTTTTATCAGTTGCGTAAGCAGAAGATGTATCAACCGCAACCGGGCTGGGGCAAGTTTGGCCTCAAGCTGCTGGTGGCCGTGGCGGTGATGTCGGCGGTTTTGCTTGGCGCGATGCATTTCATGCCGGCCTGGGGCGAAGGGCAGATGCTCGCGCGTTTCCTGCGCCTGGGCGTGTTGGTCGTCGCTGGCGTGGTGGCGTATTTCGGTATGTTGCTGCTGATGGGTTTCCGTCTGCGCGACTTCAACCGCAAGGCCTTGAGCTGAAGGGGCGGCCCTCGATAATTCAGGGGCTGACGGCGGTTTTGTCGGTTCGATCACTTTGGGGTGCGGTGTTGCCTGTCGTCGGCCGCCGGGTGTGGTTATAATCGGCCACTTTATGAGCAAGAAGCGCGTTATGCAGCTGGTTCGAGGCCTCCACAACCTGCGCCCCCAACATCGGGGCTGTGTCGCCACTATTGGCAACTTTGACGGTGTTCACCGTGGCCACCAGGCTATCCTGGCGCGGCTGCGCGAGCGTGCGCTGGAATTGGGCGTGCCGAGCTGCGTGGTGATCTTCGAACCGCAGCCCAGAGAGTTTTTCGCCCCGGACACCGCCCCGGCCCGGCTGGCCCGGTTGCGGGACAAACTGCAATTGCTGGCCGCCGAAGGTGTCGACCGGGTCCTGTGCCTGGCCTTCAACCAGCGCCTGAGCAAGCTCAGCGCCGCCGAGTTCGTCGAGACCATCCTGGTGGACGGTCTGGACGTGAAGCATCTGGAAGTCGGTGATGATTTCCGTTTCGGCTGCGACCGGTCAGGGGATTTTGATTACCTGCAACAGGCCGGTAGCGTCCATGGTTTCACTGTCGAAGCGGCGCAGACCGTCGAGATGGGCGGCTTGCGCGTCAGCAGCACCCAGGTCCGTAATGCCCTGGCGGCTGCCGACTTCGAATTGGCCGAGCGCTTGCTCGGCCGCCCGTACCGGATTGCCGGGCGGATCCTGCACGGGCAGAAGCTGGCGCGCCAATTGGGCACGCCGACGGCCAACGTGCAACTCAAGCGTCGCCGCGTGCCACTGACCGGGGTATTCCTGGTGAGTGTCGAGATCGACGGCAAGACCTGGCCCGGCGTCGCCAATATCGGCGTACGGCCCACGGTCCAAGGGGATGGCAAGGCCCACCTCGAAGTACATGTTCTGGATTTTGCCGGCGATCTGTATGACCGGCGTTTGACGGTGGTTTTCCACCAAAAGCTGCGTGAAGAGCAGCGTTTTGCCTCTCTGGAGGCGCTCAAGACGGCGATCAATGCAGATATCGCCGCCGCCCGTGCCCTTGTCGCAACCAGCGCCAATCGCTAATGAAGAGCCTTAAATGACCGACTATAAAGCCACGCTAAACCTTCCGGACACCGCCTTCCCAATGAAGGCCGGCCTGCCTCAGCGCGAACCACAGATTCTGCAGCGCTGGGACAGCATTGGCCTGTACGGAAAGTTGCGCGAAATTGGCAAGGATCGTCCGAAGTTCGTCCTGCACGACGGCCCTCCGTACGCCAACGGCACCATTCACATCGGTCACGCGCTGAACAAGATTCTCAAGGACATGATCATCCGCTCCAAGACCCTGTCGGGTTTTGATGCGCCGTATGTCCCGGGCTGGGACTGCCACGGCCTGCCGATCGAGCACAAGGTCGAAGTGACCCACGGCAAGAACCTGGGCGCGGACAAGACCCGCGAGCTGTGCCGTGCCTACGCCACCGAGCAGATCGAAGGGCAGAAGTCCGAATTCATCCGTCTTGGCGTGCTGGGCGACTTCGCCAACCCGTACAAGACCATGGACTTCAAGAACGAAGCCGGCGAAATCCGTGCCCTGGCGAAAATCGTCGAGGGCGGCTTCGTGTTCAAGGGCCTCAAACCGGTGAACTGGTGCTTCGATTGCGGTTCGGCTCTGGCCGAGGCGGAAGTCGAATACGAGAACAAGAAGTCCTCGACCATCGACGTCGCGTTCCCGATTGCCGATGAAGACAAGCTTGCCGCCGCTTTCGGCCTGGGCAAGCTGGCCAAGCCGGCCGCGATCGTGATCTGGACCACCACCCCGTGGACCATCCCGGCCAACCAGGCGCTGAACGTCCACCCGGAGTTCAACTACGCCCTGGTCGACGTCGGCGACAAGCTGCTGGTGCTGGCCGAAGAGCTGGTCGAATCCTGCCTGGCCCGCTACAACCTCGAAGGTTCGGTGGTTGCCACCGCGCCAGGTTCGGCGCTGGAGCTGATCAATTTCCGTCACCCGTTCTATGATCGCCTGTCGCCGGTGTACCTGGCCGACTACGTGGAACTGGGTGCGGGCACTGGTGTGGTTCACTCCGCGCCGGCCTATGGCGTTGACGACTTCGTGACCTGCAAGAAATACGGCATGGTCAACGACGACATCCTCAACCCGGTGCAGAGCAATGGCGTGTACGTGCCGTCGCTGGAATTCTTCGGCGGCCAGTTCATCTGGAAAGCCAACCCGGCCATCGTTGACAAGTTGACCGAAGTCGGTGCGCTGCTGCACACCACCGTCATCGAACACAGCTACATGCACTGCTGGCGCCACAAGACTCCGCTGATCTACCGCGCCACCGCGCAGTGGTTCATCGGCATGGACAAGCAGCCCTCCACTGGCGACACCCTGCGCCAGCGCTCCCTCAAGGCTATCGAAGACACTAAATTCGTGCCGGCCTGGGGCCAGGCGCGCCTGCACTCGATGATCGCCAACCGTCCCGACTGGTGCATCTCCCGCCAGCGCAACTGGGGCGTGCCGATCCCGTTCTTCCTGAACAAGGAAAGCGGCGAGCTGCACCCGCGCACCGTCGAACTGATGGAGGAGGTGGCCAAGCGCGTCGAAGCCGAAGGCATCGAAGCCTGGTTCAAGATGGATGCCGCTGAGCTTTTGGGCGATGAAGCGCCGCTGTACGACAAGATCAGCGACACCCTGGACGTCTGGTTCGACTCCGGCACCACCCATTGGCACGTGCTGCGCGGCTCGCACCCGATGGGCCACGAGAGCGGCCCGCGTGCCGACCTCTACCTGGAAGGTTCGGACCAGCACCGTGGCTGGTTCCACTCCTCGTTGCTGACCGGTTGCGCCATCGACAACCACGCGCCGTACCGCGAGCTGCTGACCCACGGCTTCACCGTCGACGAATCCGGCCGCAAGATGTCCAAGTCCCTGGGCAACGTGATCGCGCCGCAGAAGGTCAACGACACCCTGGGCGCCGACATCATGCGCCTGTGGGTTGCCTCCACCGACTATTCCGGTGAAATGGCCGTTTCCGAGCAGATCCTGCAGCGCAGCGCGGACGCCTACCGGCGGATCCGTAACACTGCGCGCTTCCTGCTTTCCAACCTGACCGGTTTCAACCCGGCCACCGACCTGCTGCCGGCCGAAGACATGCTCGCGCTGGACCGTTGGGCCGTGGACCGTACCCTGCTGCTGCAACGCGAGTTGCAGGAACACTACGGCGAATACCGTTTCTGGAATGTCTACTCCAAGATCCACAACTTCTGCGTGCAGGAGCTCGGTGGTTTCTACCTCGACATCATCAAGGATCGCCAGTACACCACCGGCGCCAACAGCAAGGCGCGCCGTTCGTGCCAGACCGCGCTGTTCCACATCAGCGAGGCGCTGGTACGCTGGATCGCGCCGATCCTGGCATTCACCGCCGACGAGCTGTGGCAGTACCTGCCGGGCGAGCGTAACGAATCAGTGATGCTCAACACCTGGTACGAAGGCCTGACCGAGCTGCCGCAAGGTTTCGAGCTGGACCGTGCGTATTGGGACCGCGTGATGGCGGTCAAGGCAGCGGTCAACAAGGAAATGGAGATCCAGCGCGCGGCCAAGGCCGTCGGTGGCAACCTGCAGGCCGAAGTGACCCTCTACGCCGAAGAAGCCCTGAGTGCCGATCTGGCCAAGCTGAGCAACGAGCTGCGCTTCGTACTGATCACCTCCACCGCCAGCGTTGCACCTTTCGTGCAGGCGCCGGCTGATGCGGTGACCACTGAAGTCAGTGGCCTGAAGCTCAAGATCGTCAAGTCGAACCACACCAAGTGCGCCCGTTGCTGGCACTGCCGCGAAGACGTCGGCGTGAACCCGGAGCATCCGGAAATCTGCGGTCGTTGCGTGGACAACATCAGCGGCAGCGGTGAGGTTCGTCACTATGCCTAACGTGGCGAGCCGTTTCGGACGGCTGGGTTGGTTGTGGTTGAGCGTGCTGGTCCTGGTTATCGACCAGGCCAGCAAGTACTACTTCGAGCACTCGCTGACCATGTACCAGCAGATCGTGATCATTCCTGACTACTTCAGCTGGACCTTGGCCTACAACACCGGAGCGGCGTTCAGTTTCCTGGCCGACAGTTCAGGCTGGCAGCGCTGGCTGTTTGCCCTGATTGCCGTTGTGGTCAGCGCCGTGCTGGTGGTCTGGCTCAAGCGCCTGGGGCGCAATGAGACCTGGCTGGCGGTGGCGCTGGCCTTGGTGCTCGGTGGCGCGTTGGGCAATCTCTATGATCGGATTGCCCTGGGCCACGTGATCGATTTCATCCTGGTGCATTGGCAGAACCGTTGGTATTTCCCGGCGTTCAACTTTGCCGACAGCGCTATCACCGTGGGCGCCGTGATGCTCGCCCTGGACATGTTCAAGAGCAAGAAAACCGGAGAAGCCGTCCATGACTGAGCAGCGTATCGCTCAAAACACCGAAGTGAAGCTTCACTTCGCCCTGCACCTGGAAAACGGCGACACTGTCGACAGCACCTTCGACAAGGCTCCGGCGGTGTTCAAGGTCGGTGACGGCAACCTGCTGCCAGGCTTCGAAGCGGCGATCTTCGGCTTCAAGGCCGGCGACAAGCGCACTGTGGTCGTACCGCCAGAGAACGCCTTTGGTCAGCCCAACCCGCAAAACGTGCAGACCATGCCACGCTCCCAGTTCCAGGACATGGAGTTGTCCCAGGGCCTGCTGGTGATCTTCAACGACGCGGCCAATACCGAGCTGCCGGGTGTGGTGAAGGCATTCGACGACGCCCAGGTAACCGTGGACTTCAATCATCCGCTGGCGGGCAAGACCTTGAACTTCGAAGTGGAAATCCTCGAGGTCAAGGCGCTTTAAGGTTTAACGGGCAGTGGCTGCCCCCACAATTCCTGTGGGAGCGAGCCTGCTCGCGATAGCTGAGTCCCAGCCACCGTCGAGTTGACTGATCCACCGCATCGCGAGCAGGCTCGCTCCCACAGACACGAGGCACAGCATGCAAATCAAACTCGCCAACCCCCGTGGCTTCTGCGCCGGTGTGGACCGGGCGATCGAAATCGTCAACCGCGCCCTGGAAGTCTTCGGGCCGCCGATCTACGTGCGCCACGAAGTGGTCCACAACAAATTCGTCGTCGAAGACCTGCGTAGCCGCGGCGCCATTTTCGTCGAGGAACTGGACCAGGTGCCGGACGACGTCATCGTGATCTTCAGTGCCCACGGGGTTTCCCAAGCGGTGCGCACCGAAGCCGCCGGCCGTGGCCTGAAGGTATTCGATGCCACTTGCCCACTGGTGACCAAGGTGCACATTGAGGTGGCGCGCTACAGTCGCGACGGTCGCGAATGCATCCTGATCGGCCATGAAGGCCATCCGGAAGTCGAAGGCACCATGGGCCAATACGATGCCAGCAACGGTGGTGCGATCTACCTGGTCGAAGACGAGGATGATGTTGCGGCCTTGCAGGTACGCAACCCTGAGAGCCTGGCTTTTGTCACCCAGACGACCCTGTCCATGGATGACACCAGCCGTGTGATCGACGCCCTGCGTGCTCGATTCCCGGCCATCGGCGGCCCGCGCAAGGATGACATCTGCTACGCCACCCAGAACCGTCAGGACGCGGTCAAGCAACTGGCCAACGAATGCGATGTGGTGCTTGTTGTCGGCAGCCCGAACAGCTCCAACTCCAACCGCTTGCGCGAGCTGGCCGAGCGCATGAATACGCCGGCCTACCTGATTGACGGTGCCGAGGACATGCAGCGCAGTTGGTTCGATGGCGTCGAACGTATCGGCATTACCGCCGGTGCTTCCGCGCCGGAAGTGCTGGTGCGCGGCGTGATCCAGCAATTGCAGGCCTGGGGCGCAACCGGTGCCGATGAGTTGGCTGGTCGCGAGGAAAACATCACGTTCTCGATGCCGAAAGAGCTGCGCGTCCGCTCCTTGCTTTAAGTTCTTTCTCGCATAGCGCCTGCTTGGCTTCGACACTTTCCAGGCGAACGCGGCCGGAGGGCGCCAATATCACTTGATGGTGGCTGACCGGCCCGCGTTTGGCGCAGACATGCAGCGTGCCTGCCTGGAATGCGCCGTTGGCGTGTAGCGCTTCCCCCTGGCTGCCGAACCTCACCCTGCGTTTCACCGGCTGGTTGCCGACCACCCGGGCGCTTGCTCTGCGCTCCATCAGTACGGTCTTGTCCTTGTCGTCCAGGGTAATGCGCCAGCCTCGGCCCCAATCGCCGTCTATCCCCCTGAGCACGACTGTCTGGTTGCGGGCAATGGCTTCGCTGCGGGCGCTGCGCAAGCCGCTGATCAGCAACTGCGCGGTGTCCTCGCGTTCGATGGATTCGATCAGCTCTTTGTAGCCCGCGCCGGCCCACGGCAGAACAATTGCGGCAATTGCCAGTCCCATGAGCAGTTCGATCAGGCTGAAGCCCTGTTGATACATGACGTCTCCTCCCTGGAGAGCGTGAAGCGGATTCAAGACTAATGAATCATTGTGGTGAGGGGATTTATCCCCGTTGGGCTGCGTAGCAGCCCCAATGAAGCTAAATCCCCTCGTCACAGATGCACACAAAGGCGGTGGTTTGTTCTAGCGTGTACAAGCAGGTATAGCCGACGGCAACGGAGGGCACCGATGGATCTTCGTACAAAAGGTTTCACGCTGATCGAGGTGCTGGTGGCCCTCGGCGTGCTGCTGATCCTGATCACCATGGCGGTGCCGGCATTTACCGGATCGATGCAGAGCACCAAGGCCGATACCGAGATCGGCGATCTTCGTCGGGCGCTGAACTTTGCCCGCATGGAGGCGATCGACCGCGGTATCACCACGCGAATTCGTCCCACGGCCCAAGGCAGCGTCTGGAGTGGCGAACTGACGGTGTATGACAGTACTGGCTCGTCGCCCAATGTATTGCGGGTTGTTCCAGCAATGGGCAGCGGCGCGACTCTGACGCTAACCTCAGAGGTGAGCAATATTGATTTCAACAACCTTGGCGGATTGTCGGCACCGACCACGCCGGTGAGTTTCAATTATGTACGAGGGGCGCAGAGCAGGACGCTGAGTGTTTGCCTCAATGGAAGAATCGTATTGGGTGGAAGTTGCGGATGAAGGGTTGCAGTAAAAGGGCGCAGGCCGGCATGACGTTGATCGAGGTGCTGGTGGCGGTGCTGATTCTCGGCGTCGGCTTGCTGGGGGCGGCAATGATCCAGCTCAATGCGCTCAAATACACCGACAGTTCGCGCATGACCAGCCAGGCCAGTTTCATTGCCTACGACCTGCTGGACCGCATTCGCGCCAATTCCGGCGCCGACTACACCATCACGCCGCCCAGCTCGCCGAACCTCAACGTGGCCCGGGACCAGGACCTTTATGATTTCAAGACCAACATCATCGCCTTCGGCGGCGCCACGGCCACCGGCACCATTGCGCTGAACCAGCGGGTCTACACCATCACCATTTCCTGGGACGACGCACGCGCCGCCAACACCACCAACGCGGCCGAGGCGCGGCGCAGCTTTGTGCTGACCAGTCGCGTCGCCGTCGATCCGGTGGGGGCGACGCCATGAACCGGCACAGTCGCGGTTTCGGCCTGATCGAGTTGATGATTGCGCTGGTGCTCAGCTTGATCGTCGTGCTGGGTGTCGTGCAGATCTTCATCGCCGCCAAGAACACCTACATCAGCCAGAGCGCGGCCGCGGTGATGCAGGAGGACGCCCGGTTCGTGCTGAGCAAAATGGTCCAGGAGATTCGCATGGTGGGCATGTTCGGCTGCCTGGGGACCATTACCGATGCGTCCACGGCCAATGATTTCAATGCCAGCCAGATCACCCCGATCCGCTGGGACAACGCCAACCGGAGATTGACCCTGGTCACCGCGGACATAGGCAGTGGCGGGAGCACTCCGACCTGGACCGTCCTCTCCGATTGCCGCACCTCGGCGACGGCCTATACCAATGCACGGTTACCGGCGGCGGGGCAGTTGGCCTTCCCGATCCGCCGACTGATCTACAGCTTCAACAACAATCAATTGCTGCTGGGTAGCGGCGCCGGTAACCCGACCTTGTCGGTGCTGGTGGACAACGTACGGGCGTTCGACGTGACCTTCGGCGTGGCCGGGAGCGCGACGGATATCGCGGCGTCGAGCTACACCGCCAACCCGGCAGACCCGGCACTGATCCGCAGCGTGCGCTTGACCCTGACGCTCTTTGATCCGAAGAACGCGGTGCGCGAGCAGACCTTCAATGTGGTTGCCGCCTTGCGCAACCGGCTTCTATGAGAGGCGATCGATGAGTTCGATGAATCTCAAGCAGCGCCAGCGAGGCATGGCGCTGCTGGTCAGCCTGGTTTTTCTGTTGCTGCTGACGCTGATCGGCCTGTCGTCGATGCAGAGCGCCACTCTCCAGGAAAAAATGACCAGCAGCGTCATGCTGCGCAACCAGTCCTTCCAGATTGCCGAGGCGGCGTTGAGGGTGGGTGAGAGCGCGGTGCAGGTCGAGACCTATTCACTGGCGGTCTGTACCACCGCGACTCAGTGCGCGCCACCGGCCGAGTCGACGACCATCACGGCGGCCGGGCGCAATTCATCCTCGGGGGTGCTCTGGGTTGCCGCTGCCGGCGGGTTTTATGGCGTGCAGAACATCGGCACCACGCTCGCGGCGGTGAATGTTCCGGTCGGTACTTCAGCGACGCTATACCGGATCACGGCGGTGGCAGTGGTGGGCAATAACCAGCGCAGCGTGGTGGAGAGCATCTATGCGAAATACTGAGGCTCGCCGTGGCTGGATAGCGATGTTGTGGGGGGTGTTGCTCAGCCTTTACCTGGCTGCCCCGGCCTATGCGTTCACGCCTTCGGACTCGCCATTGCTGAGTGCGGGTGCCGTCACACCGAACGTGATGCTGCTGATCGATGACTCGGGGAGTATGAACAACATTATCTGGGCGGCGGGGTTCGATCCGAATGTGTCACGTCCGGCTGTCAATAACTGCAACTCCAGCAGCAGCTGTTCCGGCGGAGTGACGTTGGATCCAGACGATGGGAACGTGTTACTGGTCAGCCTGTTGCGCGGTGGCTGTTCAAGCGGCTGGTACGGTTTTTATCGAGGCAATCTGGGCCGGGTCTGCCTGCGCTTGCCGGACCCGGTGGGCGGTGGCAATACCCGCTATACCACCAAATACCTGGCGTATCTGCTGACCCTGGCCAACGGCTCGAACCGGGACTTCACCACCGGGACGATTCCCAATGACTATCGAATCAACGTGGCGCGGGATGTGTCCAATGACCTGGTCACCAATAACCGCGCCTTGCGCATTGGTCTCGCCACGTTCAACCCACCCAACAGCGGCAACTCCGGTCCTGGAGGCTATATCGCCCGTTCGGTCAGCGACCTTTCGCCGGTCAGCGGCAGCGTGACCCAGACCCAGGCCAACAGCAACTACACTGCCTTGATCAACGCGATCAACGGTCTGGGTGCCGTAGCGAATACGCCGCTGGCCGAGAGCTATTACGAAGTCACCCGTTACTTCAGGGGTATGGCGCCGTACTACAACAGCACACCGACCACCTACACCAGCCCGATCCAGTACCGTTGCCAGAAAAACTTCGGCGTGGTGATCACCGACGGCTTGCCTACCTATGACCGCACGTTTCCCACCAACGACCCGCTGGGAGGGGCCCGTTTGCCGAACTGGGATGGCATCAGCACCAACGATGGTGACAACCCCAGTGGTGACGGCGAGGGCGATACGCTGTACCTGGACGACATCGCCAAGTTCGCCTTCGACATCGACATGCGCTCCACCGGCACCGATGCCACCGGCCAGAGCTGGAACGCCACGGATTTCACTCGGCAGTACCTCAATACCTACACCGTGGGCTTTACTGCCACCAATCAGATGCTGTCTGATGCCGCCCGCTATGGCGCCGGCAAGTATTACCAGGCGACCGACAGCGAAGGCCTGAACTCAGCGTTGGCCTCTGCCCTGAGCGACATCACCTCCAAGGCCGGCTCCGGGGGTGCTGGCACCACCAACGCCGCCACGGTGTCCAACACCTCCAGCTACTACCAGACCACCTATGACCCCAAGGACTGGCGCGGGACCATCCGGGCATTCGGCTTCACGGCGGCAGGTACGGTCAACAGGGCCGCTGTGCAATGGACCACCGACACGGCCATCGTGCCCGGCGCCACGGCGCCGATCTATCAGTCGTGGAATACCGCGACCAATGTGCCTGTCACCCTGGCCTACGCTAACTTCTCGCCGGTCCAGCAAACCAGCCTCAGCCAGAACCTGCCCACGGGGATCACCGGCAACGATCTGGTGGAGTGGAGCAAGGGGGTCAATAAGACCGG
Organism: Pseudomonas sp. DF11; assembly: GCF_058148565.1. NCBI lineage: Bacteria > Pseudomonadati > Pseudomonadota > Gammaproteobacteria > Pseudomonadales > Pseudomonadaceae > Pseudomonas > Pseudomonas sp. DF11. The sequence continues at coordinate 3,432 of NZ_JBYVYN010000018.1, read as the reverse complement.
TTTGAAGGTGCGCAGTGTATTGCTGGGGGACATCATCAATTCGCCGCTGGTGCTGGCATCGCCCAATGAGCAGACCGCTGCCGATTTGCTCAACGACACCAGCTACAGCACCTACCTGACCACCAAGGCGACGAACATGAATACCAGCCTGGTGGTGAACGCCAACGATGGTTTTTTCAGCGTCATCAACAGTGCCAACGGTAGCCGGCGCTACGCCTATATGCCGTCGAGCGTGCTGCCCTCGTTGCAGAACATTGCCGACACCAACTACATCAACGGTGTGAGCCACAAGTTCCTGGTGGATGGACAGGTCGGCGTATTCGATACGCAATCGGGGAGTGTCTGGAAGACCGTGGCCCTGGGTGGCACCGGTGCCGGGGGCAAGACGTTCTATGCGGTTCAATTGTTCGATGCAACAGCGGGCAATGTGTTGCGGGCGTTGTGGGAGATCAGCGCGCCGACCGTGGCCAACACCGCCAACGCCTTCAATGACCTGGGCTACGCCTACGCCCGGCCCGAAGTCGCCCGCCTGGCGGACGGACGTTGGGCGGCGTTCATTTCCAATGGCTACGGCAGCAACAGCGGTGTCGCGGCATTGTACGTGGTGGATATCCGCGACGGCTCGCTGATCAGGAAAATCGTCATCAACAGCAGCGAGACCGGCAATGGCTTGTCGTCCGTCAAGCTGCGGGTCAATTCCCAGAACGTGGTGCAGGCGGCATACGGGGGCGATTTGAAAGGGCGGATGTGGAAATTCGACCTCAGTGCCACTTCCCCGGCCACATGGGGCGTGGCGTTTTCCGGCCAGCCGTTGTTCACCACCTCCGGTGGCGCGACTCAGCCGATCACCGTTCAACCGTTGCTGGCAGACAATCCGCAGGGCGGTACCCAGGTGTTTTTCGGCACCGGCAAGTTCAACGAGACGGCGGACAAACTCAATAAGGACCTGCAGGGATTCTATTCGATTTGGGATGCCACCGGCGGTGCCGGGCAAATCACCGTGTCGAGCCTGCAGGCCCAGTCGATCACGGGAGTGTTTTCGGGCAGCACGGGGCAGTTTGTGACCACCAGCCAGACCGATGTGGCGTATCCAGCGAAGAAAGGCTGGTACCTGCCCTTGGTGTACAACAACGTGCTGACCGGGGAGCGGGTGATCAACCCGGCCAATCTGGTGAGCGGGCGCGTGGTCTTTACCACGGCCGCCGTGGACACCACCGACCCTTGCGCCAGCTTTGGTACCGGCAAACTGATCGAAGTGGATGCGTTCAACGGTAAGATGCTCAACTATGCAGTGCTCGATACCAACGGTGACGGCACGCTCAACAGCTCTGACACGATTTCCAGCGGGGTGGTCTTCACGGGCGGTATTCCGACCTTGAGCGCCGTAGTCAGCGCCAGTGGGGCTACCAACATGATCGTCAACGACTCCAGCGGCAATATCACCGAGTTGCTGGAAAAATCCGTGAGCGGCAGCCGTCGCATCATGTGGCGACAAATACAGTGAGAGGCAAGGCATGCGCAGATCCAACCGGGGTTTCACCTTGATCGAAATCATGATCGTGATTGCGATCATCGGTATCGTGATCACCGTCGGCTATCCGAGCCTGACCGAATACATGAAAAAGGGCCGGCGTACCGAAATCGCTGGGTTGCTGTCGCAGCAGGCGCAGATTCTCGAGCGCTACTACTCGAAGAACAACGTCTACACCAACGCGACCGGCCTGAGCAGCGGTAACGATTTCTACACCATTACCCCGACCCTGGCAGACCAGAGCTTCACCCTGACCGCCGTGCGCAAGAGTGGCTCGTCCATGGCCACGGACAAATGCGGTGACTTCACGATCAACAATACCGGTGTACGGAGCATGATCAACGCTGCTGCCGGGCTGACCACCAAGGATTGCTGGGGCCGCTGAGTTTCTTTTATTCGGGCGCTGTCCTGCGCCCTCTGTCTTATGAGTCGAATCAGAACATGACCAGGCAACAGCAAGTGGTGATTGTCGGCGGCGGAGTGATTGGCCTGTTGACAGCGTTCAATCTGGCGTCCGAAGGGCAGCGCGTGGTGCTGCTGGACCGCTCCAGTGTCGGCCAGGAATCGTCCTGGGCTGGCGGCGGTATCGTGTCGCCGCTGTATCCGTGGCGCTATAGTCCGGCGGTCACGGCGCTGGCCCACTGGTCGCAGGATTTCTATCCACAGCTGGGTGAGCGTCTATTCGCTGCTACCGGGATCGATCCGCAAGTGCATGTCACCGGATTGTATTGGTTGGACCTGGATGACCAAGAGGAAGCGCTGGCCTGGGCAGAACGGGAAGGACGTCCGTTGCGAGCCGTGGATATCTCGATTGTTCACGATGCGGTGCCGGTGCTGGGCGCGGGGTTTTCCCGGGCGATCTACATGGCCGACGTGGCCAACGTGCGTAACCCCCGGTTGGTGAAGTCCCTCAAGGCTGCATTGTTGGCGCTGCCCAATGTCACCTTGCATGAACACTGTGAAGTCAGCGGATTCATCCGTGATGGCGGGCGAGTGGTGGGTGTGCACAGTTCGGCAGGTGAAATTCGTGGCGATGAGGTGGTACTGGCCGCCGGTGCCTGGAGCGGCGAGTTGCTCAAGACATTGGGCTTGAAGTTGCCGGTCGAGCCGGTCAAGGGCCAGATGATCTTGTACAAGTGCGCGTCGGATTTTCTGTCGAGCATGGTGCTGGCCAAAGGGCGTTATGCGATTCCGCGTCGTGATGGGCATATCCTGGTTGGTAGCACGCTGGAGCGCGAAGGCTTTGACAAGACCCCGACTGATGCTGCGCTGGAGAGTCTGAAGGCTTCGGCGGTGGCACTTATTCCGGAGCTGGCCGATGCTGAGGTGGTTGGGCATTGGGCAGGGCTGCGGCCTGGATCGCCTGAGGGCATTCCTTATATCGGCGAAGTGCCGGGGGTGGCGGGGTTGTGGTTGAACTGTGGGCATTATCGCAATGGGTTGGTGTTGGCGCCGGCGTCGTGTCGGTTGTTTACGGATTTGATGTTGGGGCTTGAGCCTGTGATTGATCCTGCGCCTTATGCGCCAGCGGGGCGCTTGTAAGGTTCGGTTTTGGCTTGGGAGTTTTGGTGACGAGGCGGCCTTAAAGCCGACCGGGATTTGTTGACCGAGTACATATCCATTCCTGCGGTAACGGCCACTTATGGTTTCGCTTTTACAGCGACTCACTTTCGAAGAGCGCGAAAGTAAGCAAAGCGCTTCTGCCCCACCACTCGGTGCCTCGCCTAGGCTCGGCATGCCCGAACGAAGGCATTGCTCCGTGGGCCGCCGCGAAGGGCCATCCATGGCCCAGCGCGGCTACCTCGGCATCCATGCCGAGGTGCCCACTGCGCAATACCTTCGTTCGGCCATCGTGGTTAACGGGGCGCCAAAATCTACGTCCACCGCGAGGCGGCCTGACA
>NZ_JBYVYN010000017.1:0-62343 GCF_058148565.1 Pseudomonas sp. DF11 | reverse complement strand
GCCGGCCTGGTTCTCCCGGTCGTACACCTGTCAGATTTGTGGGAGCAAAGCTTGCTCGCGAGGCGGCCTGACAGCCGGCCTGGTTCTCTCGGTCGTACACCTGTCAGATTTGTGGGAGCAAAGCTTGCTCGCGAGGCGGCCTGACAGCCGGCCTGGCTCTCCCGGTCGTACACCTGTCAGATTTGTGGGAGCAAAGCTTGCTCGCGAGGCGGCCTGACAGCCGGCCTGGTTCTCCCGGTCGTACACCTGTCAGATTTGTGGGAGCAAAGCTTGCTCGCGAGGCGGCCTGACAGCCGGCCTGCTTCTCCCGGTCGTACACCTGTCAGATTTGTGGGAGCAAAGCTTGCTCGCGAGGCGGCCTGACAGCCGACCTAGTTCTTCCGGCCGTACACCGATCCAGTTGTGGGAGCGAGCCTGCTCGCGAAGACGGCGGCACATCCAACGCTGATGCAAGCAGATCCACTGCTATCGCGAGCAGGCTCGCTCCCACAGGAGAAACGCGGTCTTACCAAGAGTCAGGTCGGCTATCAGGCCGCCTCGTGGTGGACGTTGATCTCGGCGCCCCGTTAACCACGCTGGCCGAACGCAGGTATTGCGTAGTGGGCATCCCGGCATGGATGCCGGGATAGCCGCGCTGGACCATGGATGGTCCTTCGCGGCGGGCCCACGGAGCAATGCCTTCGTTCGGGCACACCGAGCCTAGGCGAGGTGCCGAGTGGTGGGCAGGAGCGCTTTGGTTACTTTCGCGCTTTTCGAAAGTGACCCGCTGTAAGAGCGGAACCATAAGTAGCCGTTACCGCAGAAACGGATATACACCCCGCCCTCACAGCCAACCAGGCTTTGTGGGAATGGTCGGACAAGATTCTGATTCGAGCCGAATTTTCCGACGAGCTCCGGCGGTTGCCGGGTGGGAAGAACTCTGGCTAACCTTTTCCCGTCGCTGCCAATTCAGCGTCCGGGCGTCGCGGCCCGAAAAACTTGGTAATCCATTCCCTCTTTGGAGTACCGCAATGAGTGACAAATCCCTACCACCTTCAGAAACCAATAACACTTCTCCTGACTCCAGCCTTAATCCAAAAGGGCTTGATGAAGCCGCCAAACGCGCCCTCGACTATTACCTCGGCCCAAAACCCGAAGCCAAAAAGAAACCAACCTCAAACCAGTTATTCACTGTAGTGGACGGCATCGACACCGAATGCCTCCTCACCAACCTCAGCGAAACCCTGGCCTCCGCCAACGCAACGATCAGCGACCTGGCCTTCAAACTTGAAGGCTCGCGGCGACATATCGCCTTGGGAGTACAGCAATTGATTGAGTTGAGTGAGTTATTGGCCAATCGTGTTCTGGACGAGCGGGTACCTGTGCCGGAGGGCTAGAGAGCGGCGTTACAGAGGGTGAACGCCGAACCTGTGGCGAGAGAGCTTGCTCCCGCTGGGATCTGAGATCTCGGAGTGTCAGGTTGATTGAAACGCTGCTTTGGGGCTGCTTCGCAGCCCAACGGGGATAAATCCCCTCGCCACAGAGGCAGGCGCGGGCTTCGAAACTGCGGCTCAATCCAACCCCAACTTCTTCAACCGATACCGCATCGACCGAAACGACAACTTCAACCGCTGCGCCGCCGCCGTGCGGTTCCAGCGGGTTTGCTCCAAGGCCTGGAGGATGAGCTTGCGCTCGACGTCTTCCAGGTAATCCTCCAGGTTGTCGACCTGCATCAAATCCGGGTTGCCCGCCTCGCTGGCACTGTTGCCTTCGGCCAGGCGCAGGTCGTCGGCTTCGATCTGTTGCTGTTCGCAAAGGGTGTAGGCCCGTTCGAGCATGTTCTCCAGCTCCCGCACATTGCCCGGGAAACGGTAGTTTTGCAGGGCTTGCAGGGCTTGTGGATGGAGCTTTGCCGCCGGACTGCCGGTGCTCATGGCCAGACGCTGGAGCATGTGGTTGGCCAGCGGTTCGATGTCCTCGCGGCGTTCGCGCAAGGGCGGGACGCGCAGTTCGATGACATTTAGCCGGTAATACAAATCCTGGCGAAAGCGCCCGGCGGCGACTTCGGCATCCAGGTCCTTGTGGGTGGCGCAGAGGATTCGCACGTCCACCACTTCTTCCTGTTGGCCGCCAACTGCGCGCACGGCCTTTTCCTGGATGGCGCGCAGTAGCTTGACCTGCATCGCCAGGGGCAGGTCGGCCACTTCATCGAGGAACAAGGTCCCGCCATGGGCGGCCTGGAACAGCCCGGGCTTGTCTTCGATGGCACCGCTGAAGCTGCCCTTTCGATGGCCAAAAAACTCGCTTTCCATCAGCTCCGTGGGAATTGCCCCACAGTTGACTGGCACAAAACCCTGGTTGGAGCGGGGGCCCTGTTCGTGGATCAGCCGGGCGACCAGTTCCTTGCCGCAGCCCGACTCGCCGCTGATGTACACCGGTGCCTGGCTGCGAGCGAGTTTTTCGATCTGTTTGCGCACATTGCGCATCGGTGGAGAGTCGCCCAGCAGGCAGCGCTCGATGGTGGTGGCCGGTATGGCGACCGGCGGCAGACGCAGGGCACTGGTGACCAGCTCCCGCAGCCGGCCCAGGTCGACCGGCTTGGTCAGGAAGTCGAAGGCGCCGGCCTTGAGGGCGTCGATGGCGGTTTCCAGGCTGCCGTAGGCGGTGATCATCGCCACGGGCAGTTGCGGGTAGCGTTGCTGGATGTGTTGCACCAGTTCCAGGCCGGTGCCGTCGGGCAGGCGCATGTCGGTCAGGCACAGGTCGAACGTATCCCCCGCCAGCAGGCTTTGGGCCTCGGCCAGGTTCTTGGCTCTGCGGGTATCGAGTTTCATCCGGCCCAGGGTAATGTCCAGGAGTTCGCGGATGTCCGGTTCGTCGTCGACGATCAGGATTCGTTGCCGTGAGCGAGTATTCAAATCTGTTTCCGTCCGTGAGCAAAGGTGATGCGAAAGCAGCCGCCGCCTTGGCGTGGTTTGAAGTCTAGGCGGGCCTGGTTGCTTTCGCACAGCTCACGGGACAGATAGAGCCCAAGGCCGGTGCCCTGGCTGCTGGTGGTAAAGAAGGGCTCGAACAAGTGCGCCTGCTGCTCTGGAGTCACGCCGGGGCCGTTGTCGATGATGTCCAGTGTGGATAGCTGGCTGTGGGGGTCGATGAACAGTTTCAGCCAGGCCTCGGCCTGTTCGTGGGCCATTGCGCTGTGGCGCCAGGCGTTGCGCAGCAGGTTGTCGAGTACCTGGGTCAACTGGTCGGGGTCCATCAGCGTGGTGTAGTCGCCCGGATCGATGCTCAGGTGCAATTGCTGGTGCTCGGCCATGCTTTCGCGCGCCTGTCGGACGAACTGCTCGAGCCAGGTCCGCAGATCGAGGCGTTGGGGCGTGGTTTGCTGGCGGCGAGACAGCTGCAGGACGTTTTCAATGACGCGATTCATTCGTTGGGAGTGATCTTGAATAATCTGCGTCAGACGTCGATCCGCGTCGTTCAGTTCCTCGGATTCGCGCAGCAATTGCGCCGCGTGGCTGATGGCGCCCAGGGGGTTGCGGATTTCATGGGCGATGCCAGCGGTGAGGCGTCCGAGGGAGGCGAGTTTCAGTTGCTGGGCCTGCTGGGCAACCTGGGCCAGGTCTTCGAGAAAGACCAGGATCTGATGCTGCTCGTTGTGGCCCAGGGCGATGAAGCTCGGTTGCAGTGTCAGGCCCGTGCCGCTGATGGTCAGGCTTTGCGCGCGCAGGCTAGGGTTGTTCCGCCATAGTTGCAGGCGCTCGACCAGGGCGACGGAGTAGTCATCGATCCGCTGGCCGACCAGGTCGTGCATGCCCAGCAGATTCAAGGCGCTTTCGTTGGCCAGTTGTACCCGACGTTCGCGGTCCAGCACCAGGATGCCGGTGCGCATGCGTTGCAGGATCAGTGCGTTGAGTGCTTCAAGGCCGATCACTTCGCTGGCCCGTTGCTCAGCCAGGGTTTCGCTGGCTTCCAGCCGTCGAGTCAGGCCTTGTACCAGCAGGGCGGCGGCGAAGCACAGTGCCCCCAGGGTGCCGGCTTGCAGATAGCTGCTGGGGCGGTTCGAGTCGCTCAGGCCGAGGAAGAAAGTCGAGCCGACGATACCGATCGTGGCGACAGCGGCGATCAACAGGCCGACCCGGCCTCGCAATAGCGTATTGCCGATGGCTACCGAGACGATGAGCAGGTTGCCGATGGCACTGGGCACACCGCCTGCGGCGAAGAACAGCCACGAGAGCAACAGCACGTCGGTGAGGGCGAGGCCGAACAGGCGGGCAGGGCGGCGGGTGTTTTCAAGAAACACCACCAGCAGGATATTCAGCACCAGGTACAACCAGCTGCCACTGCGCAGCAGGTCGTCGTTGGCGAACTCCAGCAGGCGATTGTCCAGTTTGCTGGAAATCAGCAGCACCAGGGTGATGCCGATGCTCAGGCGGTACAGGTGATAGAGACGCAGCAGGCGCTGCGTCTGTTTTTCGCGCGGGCTGGAGGCCTCAGCGCTCACGAGTGCCCGGGCCTTGCTCGAGGTGAGCCTGGCTGCAATACCATTGTTGTTCGAGGGCCAATGCCCGGTCGCGGGGCAGGTGTACGCCGCAATGGGCACAGCGGACCATGGGTGGAGCGTCCTGCTCGCGGGGCGCCTGCGATGGGGAAGAGGTGCTCTTGAACTTGCGCCAGAACCATACCGCGGCGGCAATCAGGGCGATCCAGAACAATAAACGAAGCATGATGGGCGGCTTTTTGGCTAATGATCCGGCAGTTTAGCCAAGGACAGGAACGGCGCACAGCGCAATAAAAGCCAGGCACAAAAAAGGGAGACCGTCGGGTCTCCCTTTTGGCTGATGCCCTGGTCTCAGTCGAACAGGCCGAAGGTCAGGTGGCTGAACCAGGAGCGGTCGCCGGACTCTTTCTCAGGCTCTTCTTCTTCGATCACGTCACCATTTTCATCCTTGGGCTTGAGTTCGTTCGGGATGGCTTCCTTGGCATCCTGGAACTGACGCTGCACGTCCTGGTTGGCGCGGGTTTCTCCCGGCGGCAGGGGTGGGCGGGACTCGATCAGGCCCAGGGTCGCCTTGCTCAGCCACGAACGGTTGTCCGCTTCGTCGACTCGTGGGGTGAACTGACCATCGACCAGGGATGGGTGATCAGGGTAGTTCAGCTTGAGGGTTTCCAGGCTGGTGGCCGCCAGGTCGTCCAGGTGCAGGCGCTGGTACGCTTCGGTCATCACGGCCAGGCCGTCGCCCACCGATGGGGTTTCCTGGAAGTTTTCCACCACGTAGCGACCACGGTTGGCGGCGGCGACGTAGGCCTGACGAGTCAGGTAGTAGTCGGCCACGTGGATTTCGTAGGAAGCCAGCAGGTTGCGCAGGTAGATCATGCGCTGCTTGGCGTCCGGCGAGTAGCGGCTATTGGGGAAGCGGCTGGTCAGCTGGGCGAACTCATTGTAGGAGTCGCGCGCGGCGCCTGGGTCACGCTTGGTCATGTCCAGCGGCAGGAAGCGCGCCAGCAGGCCGACGTCCTGGTCGAAGGAGGTCAGGCCCTTGAGGTAATAGGCGTAATCGACGTTCGGGTGCTGCGGGTGCAGCCGAATGAAACGCTCGGCGGCGGACTTGGCGGCTTCCGGCTCGGCGTTCTTGTAGTTGGCGTAGATCAGCTCCAATTGGGCCTGATCGGCGTAGCGACCGAACGGATACCGCGACTCCAGCGCCTTGAGCTTGGCGGTGGCGCTGGTATAGCTGTTGTTATCCAGGTCGTTCTGCGCCTGTTGGTACAGTTCGACTTCGCTCAGGTTTTCGTCTACGACTTCCTTCGACGAGCAAGCAGCAGTCAATGCGAGGATGGCGATCAGCAGCAGGTGTTTCACTTGCATGGCGGCTTGCGTCCCTATGACGGCCGCTGTCTTGGGCGGGGCCGTCCTGTTATGATGAGCGCCCCGTTGAAAAGCCTCGGGGCAAAAGACGCCGTATTTAACCACAAGCGCGCAGCCGAAACCAAAGGCTGTGCCGACGCCCAGTCCGAGCATGTCCGATAAAATAGAACTTCGCGCAGAGGTGCCGTCCGAATTGGGCGGCCAACGCCTCGATCAAGTCGCCGCACAACTCTTTGCCGAGCACTCTCGCTCGCGCCTTTCCGCCTGGATCAAGGACGGCCGCCTGACTGTGGATGGGGCGGTGATCCGCCCGCGCGACATCGTCCATGGCGGCGCCATCCTCGAGCTGACCGCCGAGCAGGAGGCCCAGGGAGAATGGGTCGCCCAGGACATCGCCCTGGACATCGTCTATGAAGACGACGACATTCTGGTGATCAACAAGCCTGCGGGCCTGGTGGTACACCCGGCGGCCGGGCATGCCGACGGCACGCTGCTCAATGCCTTGTTGCATCACGTCCCGGACATCATCAACGTTCCGCGCGCCGGTATCGTCCACCGCTTGGACAAGGACACCACCGGTCTGATGGTGGTGGCCAAGACCATCCAGGCGCAGACACAACTGGTCACTCAGTTGCAAAGCCGCAGCGTCAGCCGTATCTATGAGTGCATCGTGATCGGCGTAGTCACCGCCGGTGGCAAGATCAACGCCCCCATCGGTCGTCACGGCCAGCAGCGCCAGCGCATGGCGGTGATGGAGGGTGGCAAGCAGGCGGTCAGCCATTACCGCGTGCTCGAACGCTTCCGCTCCCACACGCATGTACGGGTCAAGCTGGAAACCGGCCGTACCCACCAGATTCGTGTGCACATGGCTCACATCAACTTCCCATTGGTGGGTGACCCGGCCTACGGCGGACGCTTCCGTATTCCGCCGGCTGCCAGCCAGACCATGGTCGAATCGCTGAAGAGTTTCCCGCGCCAAGCGCTGCACGCGCGTTTCCTGGAATTGGATCACCCGACGACCGGCAAGCGCATGAGCTGGGAGTCGCCGTTGCCGGATGACTTCGTCTGGCTGCTGACGTTGCTCAAGCAGGATCGCGAGGCGTTCGTCGGATGAGTGACTGGCTGATACCCGACTGGCCTGCGCCGGCCCGGGTCAAGGCCTGCGTTACCACCCGTGCGGGTGGCGTCAGCCTGGCGCCGTTCGACAGTCTCAATCTGGGCGACCATGTGGGCGACGACCCTGGAGCCGTCGCCGAAAACCGTCGCCGCCTCACCGATCGATTCGCCATCACCCCGGCCTGGTTGCAGCAGGTCCACGGCATTGCCGTGGTCGAGGCTGACCCCACCCAGGTAGCCACCGCCGATGCCAGTTGGACCGAGACGCCGGGTATCGCCTGCGTGGCGATGACGGCGGACTGCCTGCCCGTGCTGTTCTGCAACCGTGCCGGCACCCGCGTCGCGGCGGCCCATGCCGGTTGGCGCGGGCTGGCCAACGGTGTGCTGGAAGCCACCCTCGACAGCCTTGCCGTGCCCGCGGATGAAATCCTCGCCTGGCTCGGCCCGGCCATTGGTCCGCAAGCGTTTGAAGTCGGGCCGGAGGTGCGTGAAGCCTTCATCGCGCAATTGCCCCAGACGAGCCAAGCCTTTGCTGCGAGCCCCAATGCCGGCAAATTCCTGGCCGATATCTACCAATTGGCACGGCTGCGCCTGGCCGCACGCGGTGTCACGGCCGTTTACGGTGGTGATTTCTGCACTGTGACCGACCCACGTTTCTTTTCTTACCGCCGCAATCCGCGCACCGGTCGCTTCGCCTCGCTGGTCTGGATCGAACGCTAGACTTCTCTGATCTGTATCAAGGGCGCCCGGCTTGAATCTTCCAGAATCGACCACATCTATAACGGTATCTGGCAGGTTTCTTCATTCAGGATGTTTCCAAGGTCCGGCCTGCTCATTAGGAAGGTGACCCATGCGTATTGATCGTTTAACCAGCAAATTACAATTGGCCCTGTCCGATGCCCAGTCCCTGGCCGTCGGCCTGGACCATCCCGGTATCGAACCGGCGCATTTGATGCAAGCCATGCTCGAACAGCAGGGCGGCTCCATCAAGCCGCTGCTGATGCAGGTCGGCTTTGACGTCAACAGCCTGCGCAAAGAACTGGCCAAGGAACTCGACCAGTTACCCAAGATCCAGAATCCGACCGGTGACGTGAACATGTCCCAGGACCTGGCGCGGCTGCTCAACCAGGCCGACCGCCTGGCCCAGCAGAAGGGCGACCAGTTCATTTCCAGCGAGCTGGTGCTGCTCGCCGCCATGGACGAAAACAGCAAGCTCGGCAAACTCCTGCTTGGCCAGGGCGTAAGCAAGAAAGCCCTGGAAAATGCCATCAACAACCTGCGTGGCGGCGAAGCGGTCAACGACGCCAACCACGAAGAGTCGCGCCAGGCGCTGGACAAATACACCGTCGACCTGACCAAGCGTGCCGAAGAAGGCAAGCTCGACCCGGTGATCGGCCGTGACGACGAGATCCGCCGCACGATCCAGGTGCTGCAACGCCGTACCAAGAACAACCCGGTGCTGATCGGTGAGCCGGGCGTGGGTAAAACCGCCATCGCCGAGGGCCTGGCCCAGCGCATCATCAACGGCGAAGTGCCGGATGGCCTCAAGGGCAAGCGGCTGTTGTCCCTGGATATGGGGGCCTTGATCGCCGGTGCCAAATACCGTGGTGAATTCGAAGAGCGGCTCAAGGCGCTGCTCAATGAACTGTCCAAGCAGGAAGGGCAGATCATCCTGTTCATCGACGAACTGCACACCATGGTCGGTGCGGGCAAGGGTGAAGGCTCGATGGACGCCGGCAACATGCTCAAGCCTGCGTTGGCCCGTGGCGAGTTGCACTGCGTCGGCGCGACCACGCTCAACGAGTACCGCCAATATATAGAGAAAGACGCGGCCCTTGAGCGGCGCTTCCAGAAAGTACTGGTGGAGGAGCCGAGCGAAGAAGACACCATCGCTATCCTGCGCGGCCTTAAAGAACGCTACGAAGTTCACCACAAGGTGGCGATTACCGATGGCGCGATCATCGCGGCGGCCAAGCTCAGCCACCGCTACATCACCGACCGCCAATTGCCGGACAAGGCCATCGACCTGATCGACGAGGCGGCCAGCCGCATCCGCATGGAAATCGACTCCAAGCCTGAAGTGCTGGATCGGCTGGAGCGGCGCCTGATTCAACTCAAGGTCGAATCCCAGGCCCTGAAGAAAGAAAGCGACGAAGCGGCGAAGAAGCGTCTGGAAAGGTTGCAGGAAGAAATCGTTCGCCATGAGCGCGAGTATTCCGACCTCGAGGAAATCTGGAACTCGGAGAAAGCCGAAGTCCAGGGTTCGGCGCAGATTCAGCAGAAGATCGAACAGTCCCGCCAGGAGCTGGAAGCGGCCCGCCGTAAAGGCGACCTCAATCGCATGGCCGAGCTGCAGTACGGGGTGATCCCGGACCTGGAGCGCAGCCTGCAAATGGTCGACCAGCACGGCAAGAGCGAAAACCAGTTGCTGCGCAGCAAGGTCACCGAGGAAGAAATTGCCGAAGTGGTCTCCAAGTGGACCGGCATTCCGGTGTCGAAAATGCTCGAAGGCGAGCGTGACAAGCTGCTGAAGATGGAAAGCCTGCTGCACCAGCGCGTGATCGGTCAGGAAGAAGCGGTGGTGGCGGTGTCCAACGCCGTGCGCCGTTCCCGCGCCGGGCTGTCGGACCCTAACCGGCCGAGCGGTTCGTTCATGTTCCTCGGCCCTACCGGTGTCGGTAAGACTGAATTGTGCAAGGCGTTGGCCGAGTTCCTCTTCGATACGGAAGAGGCCATGGTGCGCATCGACATGTCCGAGTTCATGGAGAAACATTCCGTGGCACGGTTGATCGGTGCGCCACCGGGTTATGTCGGTTATGAAGAGGGCGGCTACCTGACCGAGGCTGTGCGGCGCAAGCCGTACTCGGTGATCCTGCTCGATGAGGTCGAGAAGGCGCACCCGGATGTGTTCAACATCCTGCTGCAAGTGCTGGAGGATGGTCGCTTGACCGACAGCCACGGGCGCACGGTGGACTTCCGTAACACGGTGATCGTGATGACCTCCAACCTGGGTTCGACGCAGATCCAGGAACTGGTGGGTGACCGCGAGGCGCAGCGCGCTGCGGTGATGGATGCGATCTCTACCCACTTCCGACCAGAGTTCATCAACCGGGTCGACGAAGTGGTGATCTTCGAGCCGCTGGCCCGTGATCAGATTGCCGGCATTACCGAGATCCAGTTGGGTCGCCTGCGCAGTCGCCTCACCGAGCGTGAGCTGAAACTGCAGTTGAGCGATGAGGCGTTGGACAAGTTGATTGCCGTGGGTTACGACCCGGTCTATGGCGCACGGCCGCTGAAGCGGGCGATCCAGCGCTGGATCGAAAACCCGCTGGCGCAGTTGATCCTGTCGGGTCGCTTCATGCCGGGTGAAACCGTGACCGGTACGGTGGAGAACGACGAAATCGTCTTCAACTGAAAGCCGGCATCGCCTGCAATTGGAATGGCCTCGCTTTGCGAGGCCATTTTTTTCATCAGGCCGTTGAACTCAAAGGAAAAGGCTTGTAAAGTGCGCCCCGCAGTCAGTCACCCCAAGGACGACTTCTCCCTGAGAAGGAATCCAAAATAAGTTGCAAATCATTGTCTTGAAAGCAATTTAAGGGGTTGACAGAGGTTTTGAAGATTGTAGAATAGCGCGCCTCAGACACACGAACGCAGCGATGCGTAAGAGTAGAAGAGGTTGAAGCTAGCTTCAACGTTGTAACTTGAAATATCAGTTCCGTGATAGCTCAGTCGGTAGAGCAAATGACTGTTAATCATTGGGTCCCAGGTTCGAGTCCTGGTCACGGAGCCATTTCAATCGGGGTATAGCGCAGTCCGGTAGCGCGCCTGCTTTGGGAGCAGGATGTCAGGAGTTCGAATCCCCTTACCCCGACCATTTTTGGGTCGTTAGCTCAGTTGGTAGAGCAGTTGGCTTTTAACCAATTGGTCGTAGGTTCGAATCCCACACGACCCACCATTTTTGAAACCAGTTCGCTGGAATCGAATCTTAAGATCAGAGGCCAAAAGCGCTGATCGAGAAGGCGACTTGCGAAGGTCGCCTTTTTTTTACCGGGGTATAGCGCAGTCCGGTAGCGCGCCTGCTTTGGGAGCAGGATGTCAGGAGTTCGAATCCCCTTACCCCGACCATATTGAAAATCCTCGTATCGAAAGATACGGGGATTTTTTTTGCCTGCGATAAAGCAGATTGCCTTAAGTCATCGTACAACCTGCCGATAACCCAGCGACAGGGGCATGGCCCCACTTCAGGCCAATAATAAAAAGGCGCTTCCCATGGTTCTTCGTCAACTGAATATCGCCCCCCGTGCTGCGTTGGGTTTCGCTTTGATCGCCGTGCTGGTGGCGCTGCTCGGAGTGTTTGCGCTGGGACAGATGTCGAGTATCCGTGACAGTGAAGTTGCGGTAGAAACCCAGTGGTTGCCCAGTATTCGTGGCGGTGACGAGATCCGTGAATTGATGTTGCGCATCCGCACGATTTCACTGCGCATGGCCCTGGACCAGGATCCGAAGAACATCCCTGTGTACCGTGGGCAAATGGATACCCGCGACAAGGAGCTGAGCGAAAAAATCACCAGTTACGAAAAGCTGGTCGTCACGCCTGAAGGCAAGGCGCTTTATGACCAGTTCAAGCAGACCTTCGCCGCTTACCGCACGGGCATCGCCCAATCTTTCACCCTGGCGGAACAAGGGCGCCGGGATGAGCTGATCAAGCTGCTGCTGGTGGACATGAAGACCGTGGTAGACGGTTCCGGCAAACAACTCAACGACCTGGCGGAGCTGTTCTCCAAACAAGTCTCCATCGAGAGCCAGAAATCCCAGGAGCACTACGTCAATTCCCGGATGATCGTCAGCCTGTTCATCGTGCTCGCCGCCCTGGCGACGGTGGCCCTGGCCATGCTGCTCACACGCAGTATCGTCAAGCCTTTGGGCGAGGCGTTGAATGCCGCCGAGAACGTCGCCCGAGGCGACCTGACCCGACCGATCGAGACCCACGGCAGCGACGAAGTGAGCCGCTTGCTCAAGGCGCTGGCGACCATGCAGCAGAACCTGCGTGAAACCCTGCAGGGTATCAGCGGCTCGGCTACCCAACTGGCGACCGCCGCCGATGAGCTGAACACGGTCACCATCGATAGCACCCACAGCCTGCAACAGCAGAATAACGAAATCGAACAGGCGGCCACCGCCGTCACCGAAATGACCACCGCCGTGGAGGAAGTCGCGCGCAATGCGGTTTCCACCTCCGATGCCACGCGTCAGTCCAGTGAGTCGGCGTCCCTTGGGCAGCAGCGGGTCAGCGACACGGTCGATGCCATCGGCGCCCTTGCCAGCGACGTGCAAGTGACTGGCGGCCTGGTGCAGTCCCTGGCCAACCAGTCGCAGGATATCGGCAAGGTACTGGACGTGATCCGGGCCATCGCCGAGCAGACCAACCTGCTGGCCCTCAACGCGGCCATCGAAGCGGCCCGGGCGGGTGAGAGTGGACGTGGGTTCGCGGTGGTCGCGGACGAGGTGCGGGCGCTGGCTTATCGCACGCAGCAATCGACCCAGGAAATCGAACAGATGGTCCAGGGCATGCGCAGCGGTGCCACCCAGGCACTCGACTCCATGCAGGCCAGCTCCAGTCGCGCCGCCAGCACCCTGGCGATGGCGGAACGAGCAGGGGAGGCGCTACAGACCATCACGGCGTCGGTCAACGAGATCCACGAGCGTAACCTGGTGATCGCCAGCGCCGCCGAAGAACAGGCGCAAGTCGCCCGTGAGGTGGATCGCAACCTGGTGAACATTCGTGACTTGTCGGTGCGCTCGGCCTCGGGCGCGGACCAGACCAGCGCCTCCAGCCATGAGTTGTCGCAACTGGCGAATTCGCTGCGCACGATGGTGCAGCGGTTTCAGGTTGATTGATGCTGCGCAGCTCGATTTTTATCGTTTAGATGACTATTGACTGCACTGCCGCCTTCGCGAGCAAGCCCGCTCCCACAGGAGATCGAGTATTTCATGAGTATGCGATCAACTGTGGGAGCGGGCTTGCTCGCGAAAACGATGGAACAGGCGATGCACCTCTAGAACCCATCGCTGTCACGAGCAGTTTACGCGTCGCTTTTATCCTCAGTGCAACTTGAGCCGAGGCTCAGTCCCACGCCCGATCTTGCTGCCCAACATCAGCATCGCCGTGCGAAACATGCCGTACAGCGCCATCTGGTGCATGCGGTACAGCGACACGTAGAACATCCGCGCCAGCCAGCCTTCGAGCATCACGCTGCCGGTCAGGTTGCCCATCAGGTTGCCCACCGCCGAGAACCGCGACAGCGAGATCAACGAGCCATAGTCGGTGTACTTGTACTCGGGCAGGGCCTTGCCCTCGATCCGCAGCTTCAAGGACTTGGCCAGCAGCGAGGCCTGCTGATGCGCTGCCTGGGCGCGGGGCGGGACGTTGCGCTCGCTGCCGGGTTGCGGGCAGGCGGCGCAGTCACCGAAGGCGAAGATGTTCTCGTCACGGGTGGTCTGTAGCGTAGGCAGCACGTGCAACTGATTGATCCGGTTGGTCTCCAGGCCGTCGATGTCCTTGAGGAAGTCCGGTGCGCGAATCCCGGCGGCCCAGACTTTCAGGCTCGCGTCGATCACTTTGCCATCCGCCGTAATCAGGCTGTCGGCGGTCACCTGGCTGACGGCGGCGTTGGTCATGACGTTGACCCCGAGTTTTTCCAGGGTCTTGTGCACCGGTCCGCCGATGCGCTCCGGCAGTGCCGGCAAGACCCGTGGGCCTGCCTCGATCAGGGTGATGTGCATGTTTTCCGGTTTGATGCGGTCCAGGCCGTAGGCATGCAGTTCGTGGGCGGCATTATGCAGCTCGGCCGCCAGTTCGACCCCGGTCGCACCGGCACCGACGATGGCGACGCTGATGCGCTCGACGATATCGGTCTGCCCGGCGTGGGCCCGCAGATAGTGGTGAAGCAATTGCTGATGGAAGCGCTCGGCCTGCTTGCGGGTGTCGAGGAACAGGCAGTGCTGCGCCGCGCCTTCGGTGCCGAAATCGTTGGTGGTACTGCCGACGGCAATCACCAGGGTGTCGTAGCCCAGTTCCCGGGCCGGCAACAATTCGACGCCGCCCTCGTCATAGGTGGCGGCCAGTTGGATTCTCTTGCGCTCGCGATCCAGGCCACTCATGCGCCCCAGCTGGAACTCGAAGTGGTTCCATTTTGCCTGGGCAACATAGTTGAGTTCGTCTTCGGAGGAGTTCAAGGAACCGGCGGCCACTTCGTGCAGCAGGGGTTTCCAGATGTGGGTCAGGTTCGCGTCGACCAGCATCACACTGGCCGTACCGCGCTTGCCCAGAGTCTTACCCAGACGGGTAGCCAACTCCAGACCGCCGGCGCCGCCGCCAACGATGACAATACGATGAGTCATGGGGATATCTCGCAAGGCTAAAGGAAATCGGTGCCGTTACCCGCGCGAGCATCAAGCGGCTCATAGCGTCAGGTAACTGATCAGTCGGCTCAACAGGCCCAGGCCGATGGTCACGGCCAGTACCACCACCAGGAGCATCCACGGCCGGAAGGGCCGGCGCTCGACTCGGTGCTGGGACAGTTGCAGGTACTCTTCGACATGCTTCTGGTCATCTGGGTTCAGGCGGCTGGTCATAAAGGCCTCGTCAGGTAGACGTTGCGGAATGTGAACACGTTACAGCGTCCGGCTAGCCGGCATTGAAAGCAGCGTAGCCGCTCGCCGGAACGGGTTCGACGATCAGGCTGTCGTCCAGGCGAATGATTCCACTTTTTAACACTCGGGCTGTGATTCCGCCATGGCCGCGTACGGCCTGGAACGTCCCTTCACCGAGGTTGCGCTCCAGTCGAGCGCACGGTTGGCACCAGCCGGTGGTTTCGAAGATCGCCTGGCCGATGCGAAAGCGCCGGCCCTTGAGGCTGAACAGATTGATGCCGCTGATCACAAGGTTGCGTCGCAGCTCTTGCGGCAACACCGGTTGATCCGCCGGGCGGCCCATCAGGGAACTGATCACGGCCAGGTGTTCCCACTGAATCAAGGTGACTTGCCGGGCATTGCGCACGCCGGGGCGGGCATGATCGCCTGTCAGGCCGGCTTCCAGGCGGGCCTCCACGGCGTCCAGTTCAATCATGGGCGCATGGCCCTGGGGGCGCACGCCAATCCAGCGTACGCGGCCCTGCTGCGGCACGGCGGCGATCAACTCCTGCAACGGGCTCACAGGCTGATCCCGACATCGAACACAATGCTGCGCCCCAGGTTGCTGCGCAGAAAATCCGGCGCGTCGGGATGGGCGAACAATACCCGGGCAAACGTCGGCCCCACCAGCGACAGCGAGCGCCAGCCCTGGCGCAGGTATTCGGTCGGCGGCGGGAAATGGCTGTTGAGGTCCAGCACTTCGCGCTTGAGACTGGCGAAGGCGATGATGTCCAGGTCGCCCAGGTCCATGCCGCGCTCGGTGTAGTTGTGGGCTTTCTTGCGCAGGGTCGGGGCCAGCCGCATCAGGAACTCGTTGGCCGGGATCCGCCGGGGCTTGGCTTCGCGGCGCACCAGTTGGCTCAGGGAGAACGCGCTGCGGCGACGTTGCAGTTCGTCGCGCCATTCGTCATTGAGGCGCCGGCCCTCGTCGAGGACGAAAAACACCTCGAAGTTGGCGTCGCGAAACAACACGTCCGGCGGCTCACCGGCGGGGGCGAACTCGTCGGCGCGATAGGGCACGTTCAACCCTTGCAACAGGCGTTGGCAGACCCAACGCTCACGCTCCCATTTGCGGGCATTGGAGAGAAAGGCGTTGGCTTGCTCGGCCGCGATGGTCAGCAGGCGTAAGTAATCGGAGTCATCCATGAGCCCAAGCTTAGCGTTCAATTGCGACAAGCTGGAAGCGTTGCGTTGATTAATGGCCGTTATGGGGCGGGGTGTAGACTGCCCGCTTGGATCGTGGAGCGATCAAGGAGTCTTTGATGCAAGGGCAAGTGAAAGGAGTAGTCCCATGATCGGTGCTGAACTGCTCTCACCGCAGACCCTGGCGGCCGGTTGGCTGATTTATGTGCCGGTATTGGCCTGGGCGGTGTCGCGGGTACCGTGGGTCGAGTTGTTCACCGACAGTCGTCGCCAGCACCTGCTGTTCGGCACGGTGCTGGCGTTGTTCATGCTGTGGCTGGTGCGCCGGGATTTCGACACGGGCGTTTCGTATCACTTCATCGGCATGACCGCCGTGACGTTGCTGCTGGACTGGCCCTTGGCGATCCTGGGTGGCCTGTGCGCACAACTGGCGCTGGTGCTGCTGGGGCGTCAGGACATGGCGGCGGTAGGGGTCAACGGTACGCTGTTGATCCTGTTGCCGGTGCTGGTTACCGAGTGTTGCGCGATCCTGGTGGAGCGCGCCCAGCCGCGCAATCTGTTCGTATATATCTTCTGCTCGGGTTTTCTCGCTGCCGCGCTTTCGGCGTTGGCGTGCCTGCTGCTGGGGCTTGGCCTGCTGTGGTACGACGGAATATTCGCCATGCCTTACTGGCTGGAAGATTTTGTCGGCTACCTCTGGCTGATCATTTTTCCCGAGGCCTTCATCAACGGCATGGTGATCAGTGCGTTGGTGGTGTTCAGCCCCGAATGGCTGGAGACGTTCAACCGCACGCGCTATCTGTCGGCGCCCTGGAAAGATGACGACAAGCCTTGATTCACGTCAAGGCTGCACAATCGCACGCCCTTCATGCTCTGGAAAACTTCCAGGAGCACAACCATGAGTGTTTATGAGTGGGCGAGACAAGAGATCAGGCGTAGTCACGATGCCGCAATGGAGATCGGCTTCGACCCGGGTTTGAGCCTGCGTGCCTTGCTCAGTGCGATCGTGCAGCAGAGCAAGACAGTGCGCAGCCCAGAAGACCTGGCCGATGAGTTGAGTTTCCTGGCGGAAAACCTCGACGATGAACAGGACTACGGTTTCATGCGGCCTTAGTGGCTGAATGCCGCCCGCCAGGAAACGATGACTCTGTGGCGAGGGGATTTAGCGAAACGTCGCACCGCCCCGCTGGGCTGCGTAGCAGCCTTGAAACCTGACACTGTGGTGTTTCAGATTGACTGCATCAGCTTTTTTGGGGGCCGCTTCGCAGCCCAACGGGGATAAATCCCCTCGCCACAATGATTCAACCGGTTCTGAGTTAGTGGTGTGAGCGAGGTTCGAAATCTTCGCTGAACAGCTCATCCTCGGCATCGGGGCTGACCGGAATCTTGTGTTCTTCCGACGCCCAGGCGCCTAAGTCAATCAGCTTGCAGCGATCGGAGCAGAACGGCCGGAACTTGCTCTCTGGGCTCCATTCCACGGGGGCGCCACAGGTTGGGCAATCAACGGTTGGGATTTGGCTCATGACTGGCCTCCACGCAAAGTAAGGTAAAAGTGATGCAGGCGCTCGACCTCGCTGTGCAGCCAGGCGAGGTCGCGGTCGTTGACCACCACGTCGTCGGCATGGCTCAGGCGATCCTGGCGGCTGGACTGGGCCTTGAGAATCGCCTGGACCTGCTGCTCGCTGGTCTGGTCGCGCTGTAAGGTACGTTCGATCTGCAGTTGTTCCGGCACATCGATCACCAGGATCCGCTGGGTCATGGCGTACTGCCCTGACTCGATCAGCAGTGGCGATACCAGGATCGCGTAGGGCGATTGTGCCTGGGCCAGATGATGGGCGATCTCCTCGGCGATCAGCGGATGCAGCAGCGCCTCGAGCCAGCGGCGTTCGTCGGCATTCTCGAAGATCAGCTTGCGCAGCGCCGCCCGATCAAGGGTGCCGTCGGCCTGCAATACACCGGGGCCGAAGTGTTCGGCGATTTTCGTCAGCGCCGGGCGCCCGGGCTCGACCACCCAGCGCGCCGCATGATCGGCGTCGATCACGTGCACGCCCAGGTCGATGAAATGCTGGGCTGCCGCGCTCTTGCCGCTGCCGATGCCACCGGTCAGGCCGAGAATCCAGGGTTTTTCCAGGGGGGTATTCATTAGAAACCGACAGACTGCCAATAGAAGTCGGTTATTTGACCACCCCAGAGCAAGGCAATCCAGCCGGCAATGGCCAGATAAGGCCCAAAGGGGATCTGCGTCGACCCTGGGGCATCACGCAGGCGCAGCACGATGACCCCGATAACGGCGCCCACCAGCGACGACAATAACAACGTCAGCGGCAGGATCTGCCAGCCACCCCAAGCCCCCAGCATCGCCAGCAGCTTGAAATCCCCGTAGCCCATGCCCTCCTTGCCGGTGATCAGCTTGAACACCCAGAACACCGACCACAACGCCAGATAACCGGCCACCGCGCCCCACATCGCCTGGTTCAAGGAAACGAACAGCCCGAAGCTGTTGACGATCAAGCCCAGCCACAACAACGGCAACACCAGGGTATCGGGCAGCAATTGATGTTCGGCGTCGATCAGGCTCATGCCCAGCAGGCCCCAGCTCAACACCATCACCATCGCCGCCTGCCAGCCGAAGCCGAAGTGCCAGGCGACGAACGCCGACAACGCGCCGCAGGCCAGTTCGGTCAGGGGATAACGCCTGCCGATGGACGCGGCGCAGCTTGAACAGCGGCCGCGCAGCATCAGGTAGCTGAGCAGCGGAATGTTTTCCCAGGCGCGGATGCGATGGCCGCAGTGCGGGCATTGGGAGTGGGGCAGCATCAGGTTGTAGACCGGGCCCGGGGTTTCAGCCGGCAGGCCCAGCAGATCGTGGGCTTGCAGGCGCCATTCGCGGTCGAGCATCTTTGGCAGGCGCCACACCAGCACGTTGAGGAAGCTGCCGATGATCAGACCGAGCAGTGCCGCAACGAGCACGAAAGCCAGGGGATACAGCACGAAGAATTCGCTCAGGGGCATGTCAGATCGCAGAGCCGAGTTGAAAGATGGGCAAGTACATGGCAACCACCAGGCCACCGACGACGACCCCCAGGACCACCATGATGAAGGGTTCCATCAGGCTGGTGAGGTTGTCCACCAGATTGTCCACCTCGGCCTCATAAAAGCTCGCCACCTTGTCGAGCATGTCATCCAGCGCACCGGATTCTTCGCCGATGGCGGTCATCTGGATCGCCAGGTTCGGAAAGATCCCTGAGGTACGCATGGAGAAATTCAACTGCATGCCGGTCGAGACGTCTTGCTTGATGCGCTGCACCGCGCGCTTGAACACCACGTTGCCGGTGGCGCCAGACACCGAGTCCAGGGCTTCCACCAGCGGCACGCCGGCGGCGAATGTGGTGGAGAGCGTGCGGGCGTAGCGGGCCACGGCGGATTTGTACATCAGGGTGCCGATCAGTGGCAGCTTGAGCAGCCATTTATCGCGCCAGTCACGAAAGGCCTCGGAGCGTCTGAGCGCGTATTTCACGCCAAAGAATCCGCCCACCATCCCGCCGAGCAGTATCCACCATGACTCCTGCATGAACTCTGACAAGCCGATGACCATCACCGTGAAGGCTGGCAACTGCGCACCGAACCCGGAGAATACCGATTCGAACTGCGGCACCACCTTGACCAGCAGGATCCCCGTGACCACTGCGGCGACGAGAACGACGGCGGCTGGATAGGTCATGGCTTTCTTGATCTTGGCCTTGAGGGCTTCGCTCTTTTCCTTGTAGGTCGCGACCCGGTCCAGCAGCGTGTCCAGGGCGCCGGCCTGTTCACCGGCGTCCACCAGGTTGCAGTACAGATCGTCGAAATACTGCGGGCATTTGCGCAGCGATGCGGCAAAGCTGTTGCCGGCGGCGACTTCCTGTTTCACCTCGTCCACCAGCTTGCGCATATTGGCGTTGTCGAAGCCTTCGCCAATGATGTCGAACGCCTGCAACAGCGGCACGCCTGCCTTGAGCATCGTTGCCATCTGGCGGGTGAAGAGGGCGATATCCAATGGCTTGATGCGCTTGCCCTTGCTGAATATCGAGGTGGATTTCTTGCGTACCTTCTGCGGGTTGATGCCTTGTTTGCGCAGCTGTGCCTTGACCAGGGCCGGGCTCTGGCCCGTCAGCTCGCCGGTCATTTTCGTGCCTTTGCGGTCCTTGCCTTCCCAAGTGTAAACATCGGTTTTGACTGCTTTGACCGCCATGTTCAATCCTTGGTGACCCGGTTGATTTCTTCGAGGCTGGTGACGCCCTGCATCACTTTGAGCAGCCCCGATGTACGCAGGTCATTGAAACCGTCCTTGCGCATTTGCAGATCGATTTCCAGCGAGTTGCCCTCGGCCATGATCAACCGCTGCAGCTCGGGCGTGTTCTTGACCACTTCATAAACCCCCATGCGCCCTTTGTAACCATGGTTGCACTGTTCGCAACCGACCGGCTCATAGATCGTGAATGTGCCGATGCGTTCCCGGGGGAAGCCTTCCTTGAGCAAGGTCTCTTCGGGAATCTCGATGGCCTTCTTGCAGTGGCTGCACAACTTGCGCGCCAGCCGCTGGGCGATGATCAGGTGCACGGCGGTGGCGATGTTGAACCCTGGGATGCCCATGTTCTGCAGGCGGATCAGGGTTTCGGCGGCGCTGTTGGTGTGCAGGGTGGAGAGCACCAGGTGCCCGGTCTGGGCGGCCTTGATGGCGATCTCGGCGGTTTCCAGGTCGCGGATCTCGCCGACCATGATCACGTCCGGGTCCTGGCGCAGGAACGAACGCAGGGCCTGGGCGAAGTCCAGCCCCTGGCGTGGATTCACGTTGACCTGGTTGATGCCTTCCATGTTGATCTCCACCGGGTCTTCAGCGGTGGAAATGTTGATGTCCACGGTGTTGAGGATGTTCAGCCCGGTGTACAGCGATACGGTCTTGCCCGAGCCGGTCGGGCCGGTCACCAGGATCAGCCCTTGCGGTTGCTTGAGGGCCGCCATGTACAGGTCTTTCTGGTCCGGTTCGTAGCCCAGGGCATCGATGCCCATTTGCGCGCTGGACGGATCGAGGATCCGGATCACCACTTTTTCGCCCCAGAGCGTGGGCAGGGTGTTGACCCGGAAGTCGATGGATTTGCTTTTCGACAGGCGCATTTTCAGGCGCCCATCCTGGGGTTTGCGTCGTTCGGAAATATCGAGGCTGGCCATGACTTTCAGGCGTGCGGCGATGCGGTTGGCCAGTTGGATCGGCGGCCTGGCGACTTCTCGCAGCATGCCGTCGGTGCGTACCCGCACGCGGTAGATTTTTTCATAGGGCTCGAAGTGCAGGTCGGAAGAGCCTCCCTTGATCGCGTCCAGCAGCATCTTGTTGACGAAGCGCACCACGGGCGCGTCGTCAGTGTCCTGGCCGGCGATGGAATCCTGCTTGGTATCGTCGATCGATTCGATGTCCAGGCCATCGAGGTCGACATCGCCCATGCCTTCCAGGCCCGTGCTACTGGATTCGAAGAATTTTTCGATGGCGTCGCTGAGCTTGTCGTCCTCCACCAGGATGGCTTCGGTGGTCAGGCCGGTGCTGAACTGGATGTCATTGATGGCCTGGTGATTGGTGGGGTCGGAGATGCCCACGAACAATTTGTTGCCTCGTCGCCACAGCGGCAGGGCGTGATGTTGGCGCACCAGTTTTTCGCTGACCAGGCCCGTGGGCTGGGTTTCCTTGTCCAGGCTGTTGAGGTCCAGCAGGGCGACGCCGAAGTGCTCCGAGGCGATTTCCGCGACCTGGCGGCTCTGGACCAGTTTGTTCTGTACCAGATAACTGACCAGGGGCATGCGACTGCGCTGGGCCTGTTGATACGCCTGTTGCGCGCTTTGCTCGGTGAGCAGTTCGGCCAGTACCAATTGCTTGGTCAGGCCGCTGAGGGCGATGTCATTCATGGGAATCCCGGCGGCGAACAGTTCATGACTTATAGCCTAGACAAGCATCGACGCCAAACCAGCGAGCCGGAGTGACAAAAAACGTCAGATAGTGCGGTTGTTTAGGTAGGACGTCGCCGTTGGGCTGGTTGAAACCCCTTATTCATCGGGTTTCCGGGTTGGCATGTGCCCTGCAATGGCCGTTTCAGGTCATGAGATTCCGACTCATGCATGGGAGATGTCTATGAATAAGCAGAGTGGCTTTACCTTGATCGAGCTGCTGATCGTCGTGGCGATCATCGGCATTCTGGCGACCTTTGCGTTGCCGCAATATTCCAAGTACCAGGCGCGAGCCAAGGCGACGGCGGGGCTGGCGGAAGTATCTGCGTTGAAGGTGCCGTTCGAGGACATCATGAATCAAGGCACCAACCCATCATTGGCCAATATTGGTGGGACATCGCCTACCAGCAATTGCACCTTGACCGCTTCAGGTACTGCTTCGGCTGGAACGGGTACCATCGCATGCACCTTGTTGAACGCGCCCGCTCCGGTCCTTGGCAAGGCGATCACTCTTACCCGTTCTGCCGAAGGTGTTTGGAGTTGCGGTTCGACGGCTGCCCAGGAGTTCTTGCCAGCTGGCTGTACTGGTACAGCGGCTCCGTAATTGAAGTTCGCTTGATCGGATAGCGAGGGAGCGGGCTCCCTCGCTAAAGAAAATCCTTCGCAATTCATTAGCTTAGAAAAAGACCCAAACCCGCAAGTTGCATGTCCAGAATCACCGCTTCATGCATTTTGCATGATCACGAAAATCGCCGCTTCGCTTAACTTACTGATTTATAAGCAATTGATAAATATTTCAAAAGTGGCACAGCCTTCGCACTACTCCTGATAACCCTGCCGGGATGCACGTCCGGCAGTTTTTGAGAAAAACAGGAGTTACTCGTATGAAGAAGTTCGCTATCACTGCCGCCGCTGCAACCGCACTGACCTTGACCATGGCTAGCGCATTCGCCGAGACCACTCAAGCGACTCAGGCGCCGATGATGCTGGCTGCTGGCGAAGTGACCAAGGCCAAGGAAGAAACCAAGGACACTTGGATTACCACCAAGGTCAAAGCTGACCTGGTCACCGAGAAAGGCATTCCTGGCACCGACATCAAAGTGGAAACCAACAAAGGTGTTGTGTCCCTGTCGTCGACTGTTGCCGTGACCGAAGCGCAGAAAAAAACTGCCGTTGCGATCGCCAAGAAAATCAAAGGCGTCCAAGCCGTATCGGCTGACGGCCTGAAAGCCGAGTAAGGCTAAGACTTCTCGCCTGGACTGGGAGAAGGCGCGGCAAGCGGGCCAGGATATACGTTTGCCGTCGCTTTGGAGTTCATGCGAAAGGCCACAGGGATGTGGCCGTTACAGGCCTCCGGCATTCGTGTCGGGGGCCTGTTCTATTTTGGGGTGACTCAATCTGTGGGCCAGACTCAGGCACCGAGTTGTCGCCATCGCGAGCAGGCTCGCTCCCACAGGTGATCGAGTTCTCTCAGGAAGAACGCAATCCAATGTGGGAGCGAGCCTGCTCGCGATGGCGGCGCTACTTCACAACACATATGGATGGACAAGCTCATCGCCCACGCTTGCTGGTAATCTGCACCAGCCGATTTCCCTCGAAACGCAGGTACTGGTACATGCCGCTGTTGGGGCCGTAGGTCCATTCTTCCACCGGGTATTCCTCCCGGCGATTGACACTGCGCTTGTAGCCCAAGTCATCCCGCGCCGCAGGCTGACCGCACTTCTGCAGCACTTCGCTCGAGCGGTCTCCGACACTGATCAACTGGCTGCCGCAGCGCAGGGTATCGGCTGCCGACACTTGGCCAGCGACAAGCAGTAGCGTCAGGCCGAGGCCGTACAGGTGCTTCATCTTATTCGGCATCCAGATGCATAGGCGTGATCACGCGACCGTCGCTCTCGGCCTGGCCGAGGCTGGCGTCGATGAAATACACGCGGTCGTCGGCCAGTTGTCCTTTGTCCACCAGGAAGTCCTTGATGCTGCTGGCCCGTTCCTGCCCCAGTTGGCGCAAGAGCACGTCACTGCCACTCCAGAACTTGATCACGCTCTCGCGCAGTTTCTCGATACGCGCCTTTTTGTCCAGTTGCGTCCATTCGGCGGGCGGTTGGGTCTTGAGGCGGGTGCGGTAGATGCCTTCGAGCAGCGCTGGTTTTTCATCCTCGGGCACCTGTATCAGCGAGGCCTGGGCCGGTACCTTGTCGCCCCGACGCTGCAGCATCTTGTAGTAGTTGTACTGGTATTCGCGCTCCAGGCGCTGGGCGGCGAGCAGCGGGCCGTCGCTGCTCTCGGCGGCGGTGCCTTCGATCTCCAGGCGCAGCTCCGGACGTTTGCCCAGGGCCTCGGACAGCTTGAGCAGTACGCCTTCGTTTTCCTTGCTCAGATCGCTGGAGCCGGGGGCGAACGACACACTGCCCAGATCCTCTGAACCACCACCAGCCACCAACCCACCAATGAGCTTGAACGGCGCCTGGGCCGCTCGTACCACCAGGTTGCGCAAGGTCTGCCAGATGATCGGCATGACACTGAATTGCGGATCGTTGAGATCGCCGGACACCGGCAGTTCGATGGAGATCTTGCCGTCGGAATCCTTCAGCAGTGCGACGGCCAATTTGAGTGGCAGGCTCACGGCATCCGGGCTGTCGACTTTTTCTCCCAATTGCAGCTGCTCGACCACCACCTTGTTCTCCGCCTGGAGCTTGCCCTGGGTGATCCGGTAATGCAGGTCGAGATTAAGCCGGCCCTTGCGGATGCGATAGCCGGCGAACTTGCCGGAGTAGGGGGTCAGGGTGGTCAACTCGACCCGTTTGAAGCTGGTGGCGATGTCGAGGCTGGCCATCGGGTCGAAGGGGTTGACCGCCCCCTTGATGGTGACCGGTGCATAGCGATCGACCTTGCCCTTGATGTCCACGCTGGCCGGTTTGGCCTGGCGGCTGTCGATGGTGCCGATCTGGCCGTTGAGCTGCTGGATGGCGGTGGCGAAGTTCGGGGTCAGGCTGAAGTCGGCGAAGTTGGCCGAGCCGTCGTTGATGGCAATGCCGCCAATATGGATACCCAGCGGTTTTTCCTGGGAGGCCGGTTTTGCCGCGGTCTTCTTCGTGCCGCCGTCGGCCGGTTGTGGGATCAGCAGGTCATCGACGTTGGTGGTGCGGTCGTCGTTGATCATGAAGCGCGCGTACGGCTGGAACAGGTTGACCTTGTCGATGGACAGGCTGTCACCGTGCTGATAGTTGAGCCCTTCGAGGACCAGGCTCTGCCACTTGAGAAAGTCGCGGGTCTTGAGGGTGTCGAGGGTGTGCAACTGATCGACCTGGGCGCGACCGGTAACGGCGAATGCCAGCGGCTCGGTGCTCTTGAGATCCACCGCCAGGTCGCTGCCGAGCATCCCGGAGCGCAGCTCCAGGCGAATGAATGGGTTGATGTACGACTGGGCAACACGCAGGTCGACGTCCTGGGTCTTGACCTTGAGTCGGGCGCTGATCGGGTTCAGGTTGACCTCGCCGTCGGCCAGGATCTTGCCCTGTTTGCCTATCCCGGTGTCCAGCTTGAGGGTAAAGGGCGAGCCGTTGAGGGTGTCGTAGTTCTGCAAGTCGAGGTTCAGCGGGCCGACCTCCAGTGCCACGGCGGGCTGCGCCTGGCGGTCGGCCAGATGTACCTGGTAGTTGCGCAGTTGCACATCCTTCAACAGCACCTGCCACGGTTTGCTGGGCGGCGCCGGTTCAGCTTTTGGCGAGTCGGCCGCTGCCGGGGCGGAGGCCGGTTCAGCCTTGACCTGCGGTTTGGCCGGCTGGCTGGCGAAGAGTTTCTGCCAGTCCAGTTGCCCGTCCGCCTCGCGCGCGGCCCAGGTTTCCAGTTTCTGGCTGCGGATCTTGCCCACCACCACTTGCTGCTTGGCCAGGTCCACTGTGGTTTCACTGACATCCAGGCGTTCGAGTTTCACCAGTGGACGGCCATCGGGGGCCTTGATGGCAAAAGGCGCGACGCTGACGGCGACGTTGTTGAGCAGCAACTCGGTGCCCTTGGCCAGGTTGAGCTTGTAGTCGGCGCTGAGGTTCAGGACACCGTTTTCCAACACCAGCGGCACGGCATCGCGCACATAGGGCCACCAGGCTTTCATCTGGCCGCCGGTGACTTTGAGCGTACCTTGGGAGGCAATCGGCGTGAGGCTGAAATTACCGGTCCAGTCGATCTGCCCGCCTTCGGGGCCGGCGGCCACCAGGGTCATGTCGGCATTGTCGTCGGGCAGGGTGCTGAGGTTTTTCAGCTCGAAATCGAGGGTGTCGTACAGAAATTCGATGGGCTCGCTGGGGCGCAGGTCCTGGAAATGCACATAACCACCGGCCAGCTTGATGCGATCGACCCGCAGCGGGAACGGCTTGGCCTCGGGATCGGCGGGCGTCGGTTCGCTGGCCGGCAGCTTGAACAGGCCCAGCAGGTTCAGCTGGCCGTCCTTGGTGAACACCACTTCGGTCTTGGGCTTGTCCAGCTCGATGTCGACCAGATGCAGGGCGCCTGACCACAGGCTATCGAGTTGCAGGTTGGCGTAGAGCCGTTCGAAGCCGACCTGCTCCTTGCCCGGTTCGCCGATATTCAGGCCCCAGAGGGTGACTTCCAGGCTGAAGGGATTGAGTTCTATACGCTGGATCTGGGCCGGCACCGTCGCAAGGGCGGCCAATTGCTGGTTGGCGATGCGCAAGGCGATGCCCGGCAGTATCAGGAAACCCAACAGACTGTAGAGGGCCAGTGCGGTCAACAGAGCGCCGATAGCGCGAATCAATCCTTTGGGCATGTGCGGCTTCATCTTGGTGTGAATTCGGAATGCCTTGGAGTATGGCATGCGTTTACGGTTCCGAAGCCACTGTGATTTATGAGATTTGTCTGGTTTTCTCGGTAAGAATTTCGACGCGGGCCTAGAGCTGGAGGATCAACGTCTTGAGCGGCGGCTGCTGATCCAGGGAAGGGAAATCGCTGCCGGGCGTTAGCGCGCTCCATTCGCGCACCGGGCGGCCGACCTTTTCCGCGCAACGCAACACCTGCTCGCGCCAGTCGTCCATGGGCACTTTTGCCAGGTTGTTGCAGCAGATCAGTACGCCATTTTCAGCGGTGGTCAGCAGAGCCGGTTTCAGCAGGCTTTGGTAGTCACGCAACAGGTCGACGGTGCCGAACGCACTTTTCGCCCAGGCCGGAGGGTCGAGCAGCACCAGGTCGTACTGGCGTTGCTCCAGGCGCGCGTAGCTGGGCAGTTTCTGCCCGCGACGCTGGCTGATGGGCAGGCCGGCCAGCTGGCGGATCGCCGGGAAGTAATCCGACTGCACGAATTCCATCGGCGGCAAATCGGGGTTGAGCAGACCGTTTTCGCGGCCCACCGCCAGGTTGCCCTCGGCGAAGTCCAGGTTGCACACCTCCCGCGCGCCACCAGCCGCAGCACTCAGGCCGACGCCGCAGGTATAGGCGAACAGGTTCAGCACGCTTTTGTCGCGGCTGTGTGCCTTGACCCAGCCCCGGGCGTTGCGCAGGTCGAGAAACAGCAGTGGATCCTGCCCCGCATGGCGGCCGCGAACGCGATAATTCAAGCCCCATTCATGTCCGACCAGATCTTGCAGGGCGGCCTCGTCAGCCTGATAGACCGTGTCCTGGCGGTCGACGCGCGAATTACCGCGGGCGCGGTCGTTGTAGACCAACAGGGTCTCCAGGCCCAGCCGCTCGTTGACGATGCCGTGCAGTTGCAGCAGGTCGTCGCGCTCCAGCGACTGATGGAAACTCTGCACCAGCAGTTGCGGGCCGTAGCGGTCGACGGTCAGGCCGGGCGCGCCTTCCTGGCTGCCATGGAACAGGCGATAGCAGTCGGTGCCTTGCTGATGCAGTTGGCCGAGCAGCTCCTGGCGCTGGTCGAGGGCGGCGCGCAGCGCCTGATTCAAGGAAGACATGCCGGGCGCGCCTTAGAGAAATGAGGCGAGGGAGTTTAGCAGTTATGGATACTCGGGTATTGCATACAGATGTGAGCCTGGCACCGACCTGTGGCGAGTGGATTCATCCCCGTTGGACTGCAGCAGTCCCTGGTTCGGCAAGCGAAATCCGACTGACACTCTGAGGTGTCAGGCTTTAGGGCTGCTGCGCAGCCCAGCGGGGATGAATCTCCTCGCCACAGGGGGGCCAGTTGTCGCTCAGCGATTCAGGCGTTTGTCGATCAACCCTTCCACCACACTTGGGTCAGCCAGGGTCGAAGTATCGCCGAGGCTGTCGAGCTCATTGCAGGCGATCTTGCGCAGGATCCGCCGCATGATCTTGCCCGAACGGGTCTTGGGAAGCGCTGGCGCCCACTGGATCAGTTCCGGCTTGGCGAAGCTGCCGATTTCCTTGCTGACGTGGGCCAGCAACTCCTTCTTCAACTCGTCATTGGCTTCCACACCGTTCATCGGCGTGACGAAAGCATAGATACCCTGGCCCTTGAGGTCGTGGGGGTAGCCGACGACGGCCGCTTCGGCAATGCTGTCGTGCAGCACCAGGGCGCTCTCCACCTCGGCGGTGCCAATGCGATGCCCGGAGACGTTGATCACATCGTCGATGCGCCCGGTGATCCAGTAATCGCCGTCCTCATCGCGGCGCGCCCCATCGCCGGTGAAGTAATAGCCGGGGTAGGGCTTGAAGTAGGTGTCGACCATGCGCTGGTGGTCGCCGAAGACGCTGCGAATCTGCCCTGGCCAGCTGGATTTGATCGCCAGTACACCGCTGCCGGCGCCGCTGATTTCCTTGCCCACCTCATCCAGCAAGACCGGTTGTACGCCGAACATCGGCCGGGTGGCGCAGCCGGGCTTGAGCCGTGGCGCGCTCACCAGGGGGCTGAGCATGATGCCGCCGGTTTCGGTCTGCCACCAGGTATCGACAATCGGGCAGCGCTGTTCGCCGACCGCGTTGAAGTACCATTCCCACGCCTCCGGGTTGATCGGCTCACCGACACTGCCGAGTAATCGCAGGCTTTTGCGCGACGTTTCCTGCAGCGGTCCGGTGCCTTCGCGCATCAAAGCCCGCAGTGCGGTCGGCGCCGTATAGAAGATGTTGACCTGATGTTTGTCGATCACCTGCCAGAAACGCGAACTGCTGGGGTAGCTCGGCACGCCTTCGAAGATCAGCGTGGTGGCGCCGTTGGCCAACGGGCCGTAGACGATGTAACTGTGGCCGGTGACCCAGCCGACGTCGGCGGTGCACCAGAACACTTCGTTGTCGCGGTAATCGAGCACGTACTTGAACGTCATCGCTGCTTGCAGCAAATAGCCGCCCGTGGTGTGCAGCACGCCCTTGGGTTTGCCGGTGCTGCCGGAGGTGTAGAGGATGAACAGCGGATCCTCGGCATCCATCGGTTCGGGTGGGCAGTCATCGCTCATCTCGTGCATGGCCTCGTG
This sequence comes from Pseudomonas sp. DF11, assembly GCF_058148565.1. Lineage (NCBI taxonomy): Bacteria > Pseudomonadati > Pseudomonadota > Gammaproteobacteria > Pseudomonadales > Pseudomonadaceae > Pseudomonas > Pseudomonas sp. DF11. Next base: position 33,177 of record NZ_JBYVYN010000017.1, on the reverse strand, counting down.
GTACCAGAGGTCACGCCCTTCAACCCAGTCCACGTCGCCGTGGGTGCGCTCGACCACCAACACGGTGCTGACGTTCGGACAGCTTTCCAGGGCCTTGTCGACGTTGCGCTTGAGCGGTATGAAGCGCCCGCCGCGCACACCCTCGTCGGCGGTGATCACGGTGCGGCAATCGGCATCGAGAATCCGGTCGCGCAGCGAATCCGGCGAAAAACCGCCGAACACCACCGAATGCACCGCGCCGATGCGGGTGCAGGCGAGCATGGCGTAGGCGGCTTCCGGAATCATCGGCATGTAGATGCAGACCCGGTCGCCTTTCTTCACCCCACGGCTTTTCAGCACGTTGGCCAGGCGGCACACATGATTGTGAAGTTTCTTGTAAGTGATTTGCGCCGATTCGGCGGGGGCGTCGCCTTCCCAGATGATCGCGATCTGATCGCCGCGCGTGTCCAGGTGACGGTCGATGCAATTGGCACTGACATTCAGCTTGCCGCCGGCGAACCAGGTCGCGTCGCCGTTCTTGAGGTCATAGCGCTGGACGGTTTGCCAGGGCGTCATCCAGTCGAGAAAACGCGTGGCCTGCCCGGCCCAGAAGGTGCTGGGGTGTTCGATGGATTCTTTATAGAGCCGCTGGTACTCGTCCTGGCTCAGTTGCGCAGCCCGGCGGACGGCATCGGCGTGGGGGAACTGGCTGATATCGAACATGACGGTTCCTTATTCTTGTTTTTGCGACAAGTCATAAAGATGCGCCCAGTAGCGGGAGGGTTCAAGTCAACTGTGGGTGCGAGCTTGGTGGGAGCAAAGCTTGCTCGCGATGACGTCGTCACATTCAACGGATAGGTTGATATCAGACCGCTATCGCGAGCAAGCTTTGCTCCCACCAAGCCCGCTCCCACAAGGGGAATGCAAACCTAGGGATCAGCCGCGATGACGCCCGCGGAAGTAATTGATCAAGCCTTGGGTCGAGGCATCTTCGGCCGGGCTTTCTTCGCTGCCCACCAGGCGGTTGTAGACGCCCTTGCCCAGCTCCTTGCCCAACTCCACGCCCCATTGGTCGAAGGCGTTGATGCCCCAGACCACGCTCTGCACGAACACCTTGTGTTCATACAGCGCCACCAGTGCGCCGAGGCGCCGTGGGCTGATGCGTTCGACCACCAGGGTGTTGCTCGGACGGTTGCCCGGGATCACCTTGTGGGAGGCCAGTTTCTGCACCTCTTCTTCGCTGGCGCCCTTGTCCCGCAGCTCGGCTTCGGCTTCGGCGCGGGTCTTGCCCAGCATCAGCGCCTGGCTCTGGGACAGGCAGTTGGCGTACAGCCACTGGTGGTGATCGGAAACCGGGTTGAAGCTGACGATCGGCACGATGAAGTCGGCCGGGATCAACTGGGTGCCTTGGTGCAGCAGCTGGTGGTAGGCGTGCTGGCCGTTGCAACCGACGCCGCCCCAGATCACCGGGCCTGTGTCGGTCGACACCGGCGTGCCGTCCTGCCGCACGCTCTTGCCGTTGGACTCCATGTCCAGTTGCTGCAAGTGCTTGGTGATGTTGCGCAGGTAATGGTCGTACGGCAGGATCGCGTGGCTCTGCGCGCCCCAGAAGTTGCCGTACCACACGCCCAGCAGTGCCAGCAGCACCGGCATGTTCTGTTCGAACGGTGCGCTCTGGAAATGCTGGTCCATGGAATAGGCCCCGGACAGCAATTCCTTGAAGTTCGACATGCCGATGGCCAGGGCGATCGGCAGGCCGATGGCCGACCACAGCGAGTAGCGCCCGCCGACCCAGTCCCACATCGGGAAGATGTTCTCTTCACGAATGCCGAAGGCCACGGCGGCGGCGTTGTTGCTCGATACGGCGATAAAGTGGCGATACAGCTCCGCTTCGGAACCGCCCTGGGCCAGGTACCAGGCACGGGCGGCCTGGGCGTTCTTCAGGGTTTCGAGGGTGTTGAAGGATTTCGACGAAACGATGAACAGCGTGGTTTCGGCGCGCAGCTTCATGGTCAGTTCATGGAATTCGCTGCCGTCGATGTTCGCCAGATAGTGGCAGCGAACGCCTTTTTGCGCGTAGGACAACAGCGCTTCGGACACCAGTTCCGGGCCGAGGAAAGAGCCGCCGATGCCGATATTCACCACGTCGGTGATGGGCTTTTCGGTGTAGCCGCGCCACAGGCCGTCGTGAATGCGGCCGACCAGGTCGGTGATCTGGTTCAGCACTTTATGTACGTCCGGCATCACGTTGACACCGTTGACCAGCAACTTGTCGCCCACTGGCCGACGTAGGGCGGTGTGCAGGGCAGGGCGGTTTTCCGAGGCGTTGACGATTTCGCCTTCGAACAGCGACTTGATCGCGCCCTTGAGGTCGACTTCGTTGGCCAGGCCCACCAGCAGGTCGCGGGTCTGGGCGTTGATCAGGTTTTTCGAGTAGTCGAGAAACAGGCCGCAGCTCGACAGGGTGAATTGAGTGAAACGCTGCGGATCGGCATTGAACGCTTCGCGCATGCTGAAATCCTGCATGGCTTTGCGGTGGTCATTCAGCGCTTGCCAGGCTGGCAGAGCGGTCACGTCATGAGGGGTTCGGTAATACGCCATCGCTGCGGGTTTCCTTTTTACTTGAACGACCTTTTGTACACTAAAAATTCCGACGCGGCTCGAGGTGGGCGTCTGGACACTGCGTCGACACGATCGCCGGACGCAGGGCGACTACAGTAAACCTCGCGTTGCGATCTGTCTTGACTTTGTAAGACCGGTTCCCGGTACTTTTTTATACAACGGGGGTGGGAAGGGGCCGACGGACGGAAACGCGATGAGGTCTTGCGGACAAACTGAATTGTTGTGGGGGGGAGCCTTGTGGGAGCAAAGCTTGCTCGCGACGACGAGGTCACATTCAACACCTATGTTGACTATCAGACCGCTATCGCGAGCAAGCTTTGCTCCCACGGGCCTCCTCCCGCGGGGTGTGCGTTGGTTCAGGCGGGAGTGTCGAGGTCCAGATGCAAGTTGTCGATCAGGCGCGTGGTACCGAGGAAGGCGGCCACCAGAATCACCAGGTCGCGGTCCTCGCTCGACGCCGGGCGCAGGGTCTTGGCGTGACGGATTTCCAGATAATCGGGGCGCAGGCCAGCGGCTTCGAGTTGCTTGAGCTGCTCGCCGATCAGCGCCGGGAAGTCCCGTTGGCCCTGCCTGATCGCCTCGGCGATCTGGCTCAGGCTGCGATAGACCACGGGCGCGACGGCGCGTTGCTCCGGGCTGAGGAAGCCATTGCGCGACGACAGCGCCAGGCCGTCCTCGGCACGGACGGTCGGCTCGCCGATGATCTGGATCGGCATGTTCAGGTCATGGACCAGGGCGCGGATTACCGCCAGTTGCTGGAAGTCTTTCTGGCCGAACACCGCCAGGTCAGGCTGGACCATGTTGAACAGCTTGCTGACCACCGTCGCCACACCTTCGAAATGCCCTGGACGGCTGGCGCCGCACAAGCCTTCGGACAATTGTGGGACGCTGACCCGGGTCTGGCCGGCCATGCCGTCGGGGTACATCTCTTCGACGCTGGGGGCGAACAGCAGATGGCAGCCGGCCTGGAGCAGCTTCTCCTGGTCGGCCGCCAGGGTGCGGGGGTATTTGTCCAGGTCTTCGCCGGCGCCGAATTGCAGTGGATTGACGAAAATGCTCGCCACCACGAAATCGGCCCGTTGCGCAGCCTTGGTCACCAGTGCCACATGACCGCTGTGCAGGTTGCCCATGGTCGGTACGAAGGCGATGCGTTTGCCTTCGCCGCGGGCACGGGCCACGGCGGCCCGCAGTTCGCGTACGGTTTTGACGGTGTTCATGCAGAGAATCCGTGTTCAATGCCTGGGAAGGTGGCTGCCTTGACTTCAGCGACGTAGGCACCCAGGGCCGCCTGGATGGAGGTTTGCCCGGTCATGAAGTTCTTCACGAACTTGGGCACGCGACCGGTGATCGACAGCCCGAGCATGTCGTGCAGGACCAGCACCTGGCCGTCGGTGGCGTTGCCGGCACCTATGCCGATGACCGGGATCTTCACCGCCTGGGTGATTTCTTCAGCCAGCTCGCTGGGCACGCATTCGAGCAGCAACATCGCCGCGCCAGCCTGCTCCAGCGCAATCGCATCGGCGCGCATCTGGCGCGCCTGGTTTTCATTGCGGCCCTGGACTTTGTAGCCACCGAGGATGTTCACCGCTTGTGGGGTCAGACCCAGGTGCGCGCACACCGGGATACCGCGCTCGGCCAGCAACCGAATCGAATCGGCCAGCCACAACGCGCCTTCGACCTTGACCATGTGGGCACCGGCCTGCATCAGCATGGCGCTGTTGGTCATGGTTTGTTCGAGGGTGGCGTAGGCCATGAACGGCAGGTCGGCGAGGATCAGCGCATCGGTGTTACCGCGTTTGACGGCGGCCACATGGTAGGCCATCTCGGCGGTGGTCACCGGCAGCGTGCTGTCGTGACCTTGCAGCACCATGCCGAGGGAATCGCCCACCAGCAACACTTCGACACCAGCCTCATTGCAGGCGTGGGCGAAGGTCGCGTCATAGCAGGTCAGCATGGCGATCTTCTCACCTTTTTGCTTGAGACCTTGCAGCGTGGTCAGGGTAATAGCTGGCATGAAAAAGTCCTCATTAGGCGCTCGTGAATTACTGCGAGTAACGCGCATGATTCGTCATTTATACAGGCGCACCCTCTATGCGTGGTGCTTGTAAGGCCTGGACTGCGCCCTTTAAACGCCGCGTTGGCGGCGACGGGACGCCTATAGTCGTGAGGAGCACTCGGGAAGTCAATTGGATGTGTTACCGCCGGGTGTTACCGGGGTTACTGATGCGTTTCAGCGTAGAGGGAGTGTCCCGGATCTGACTGTCCGGTACCGGATCCTGTGGGAGCGAGCCTGCTCGCGATAGCGGTGTGTCAGTCGACATATACATTGACTGATCCGCCGCTATCGCGAGCAGGCTCGCTCCCACAAGGGTATCTATGTCAGTTGGGAGGCAAGCGTTCCAGGCCGACGAATGGGCAGGCCGCAAGCAGGTCCTTGAGTCGGCGCCCATCGGCCAGGTGCAGGTCAGCGGGCGCCAGCTCGGCCAGCGGGTACAGCACGAAGGCCCGGGCCTGCATGTGGTAGTGGGGGACCTTGAGGCGGGGTTCGTCGATCAGACGATCGCCAAACAGCAGAATATCCAGGTCCAGCGTGCGTGGGCCCCAGCGTTCGAGGCGTTCGCGACCCTGTCCGGTTTCGATGGCTTGCAGCGCATCGAGCAGGTCCAGCGGTGCCAGGTGGCTGTCCAGCGCCGCCACCGCGTTGGTGTAGCGCGGCTGGCCGGGCAGCAGGGAATCGCTTTGATAAAACGCCGAGACCCCCACCAGTTGGGTTTCGGGCAATTGCGCCAGCGCCTGGACGGCACAGCGCAATTGTTCGGCGGGTTCGGCCAGGTTGCTGCCCATGCCGATGTAGATGCGTTCCATCGATTACTCGCCCGATGCGCTCGGTACACCGGCGCGCTTGCGCTTGGCGCCACTGCTGCGACGGCGTTTGCGCGGGCCGCTGGCGCCGTCATCCTTGCCGCTGAGTTCGCGAATCATGTCGCGGCGCTCACTGTCGTTGGCATCCTGGTAATCGGTCCACCATTCGCCCAGGCCATCGGTCTGCTCGCCTGCGCTTTCACGCAGCAGCAGGAAGTCGTAGCCGGCGCGGAAACGCGGGTTGTCCAGCAGCAGGTCGGCACGTTTGCCGCTGCGTCGTGGCAGGCGCTCCTGCATGTCCCAGATCTCGCGGATCGGCATGGTGAAGCGTTTTGGAATGGCAATGCGCTGGCACTGCTCGGCGATCAGCTCGTGGGCGGCTTCCTGCATCGCCGGGATCGGCGGCATGCCACGTTCCTGCAGGCGCAGCACCCGGGCCGGCAGGGCAGGCCAGAGCAGGGCGGCAAACAGGAAGGCCGGGGTTACCGGCTTGTTCTGCTTGATGCGCAAGTCGGTGTTGATCAGTGCTTCGCTGATCAAGGTGTGGGTGTAGGTCGGGTTGTGCTCCAGGGCCTCGGCGCTGGCGGGGAACAGCGGGTCGAACAGTTGCAGGTCCACCAGCATCTCGAAGGTGTCCGCCGCGTTGCCCGACAGGAACAGCTTGAGCACTTCCTCGAACAGCCGCGCCGAGGGAATTTCCCGCAGCATCGGTGCCAGTTCGCGAATCGGCAGGGCGCTGTGTTTTTCGATGCCGAAATCCAGCTTGGCGGCGAAACGCACGGCTCGCAGCATCCGTACCGGGTCTTCCTGGTAGCGTTGCTTGGGGTCGCCAATCAGGCGGATCAGGTGATTGCGGATGTCGTGTACGCCGTTGGCGTAATCGAGGATGCGCTCGCTGACCGGATCGTAATACAGGGCGTTGATAGTGAAGTCGCGGCGTTGCGCGTCTTCTTCCAGCGTGCCGTAGACGTTATCGCGCAGGATGCGCCCGCTCTCGTTGCGAGAAGATTGGTTGCTGTCTTCCTCTTCGTCGTTTTGCGGGTGATTGGCGCGGAACGTCGCGACTTCGATGATTTCGCGACCGAAGTGGATGTGGACCAGCTTGAAGCGCCGGCCAATGATCCGCGCATTGCGAAATTCGGCCCGTATCTGTTCTGGCGTGGCGCTGGTGGCGACGTCGAAATCCTTGGGAGTGATGTTGAGCAGCATGTCGCGCACGCAACCGCCGACCAGGTAAGCCTGGTAACCGGCGTTCTGCAAACGTTCGACGATGTTCACCGCATAACGGCTGAACTGGGCCTTTTGCAGCGAATGCTGGCTGCTGTTGAGCACTTCAGGCGTGCTGCGAATGTGTTGCGTACGACGCAAGGGAGAACGGAATGACTGGAACAGCTTCTTCAGCATGGGATGCACTGTTTGAAGGAATATTCGGCCAAAAACGAAGAATGACCGCATGATGGGCCGGGATTCTAGCATTTAGTCGAGGGATGGTGTAGGACGGAGCAGTTTTGAGCTGCAAGCTTCAAGCGACAAGCTTTGTAGGCTTCAGGGAAGGGGAATGACAGAAACCACAAGGGGAGCCGAAGCTCCCCCAGAATTAGTTGCGTGCTCTGTTTTTATTATTGGTTTCGGGCTTCTTGTTTTTGTTGAGTGCCCGCGCCACGAGGTTTTCCCTTCGTGACCCTCCCAATCGGGAGCCAAGAGCAAACGGATTGCTTTGGTCGCTGTGTTGCAGTGATCTGTCGATCCAACCAGTTCAGGCACCTGTCTTGAGACAGTTTTTATTGTTCTCGGCCTGGTTGTGGGGCAAGCCCCAAATACAACGCCTCTCCAAAAGAATCAGTTAGCTGCGCCTCTCGCCGTCTTGTTTTTATTGTGCGTGAGTCGATTCGTCTTATTTTTATTGTCTTTTGCATTGCTTGTTATTGTTCTTGTACCAAAGCTATAGCAGGGTGCGTGCCAACTTTTGCGAAACCCAGCGAAACCGGGGGTTCTATGGATATAGCCATTTTTCCGGGGCGAAAAAAAGCCGGGGTTTCGTTACCGTAAACCCCGGCTTCTGTTACGTGAAAAAGACTGAGGTAACAGTTTTTTCACATCCAGTGGTGTTACCCCCACACCTCAGCTTTCGCTGGTCGCCCCGGTCTTGCGCCGTGGAATCCCCAGGCGCTGGCGACGTTCCCACAGGCACTTGCGGCTGACGCCCAGCTTGCGTGCCAGTTCGGTCTCGGTCATGTGGTCCTGGTGCTCGAGGACGAAGTGCTGGAAGTAGTCTTCCAGGGACAGGTCTTCAGTGGGTTCGTGGCTGGTGTTGTTGGCGGCGCCGCCCTGTTGCGGGGCCAGGCCGATGAATTCTTCGTCGTCCAGGTCACTCAGCTCGATGTCGATGCCCAGCAGGTCGGCGGAGATTTCCGGGCTCTCGCACAGGATCACCGCTCGCTCGACAGCGTTTTCCAGTTCTCGAACGTTACCCGGCCAGGCGTAGTGGCGGATGGCTTGTTCGGCGTCCGGGGCGAACTTGAGGTCGGTGCGGTTGACCCGTGCGCTCTGGCGGGCCAGGAACGCCTGGGCGATTTCATTGACGTCCGCGCCACGCTCGCGCAGGGGGGGCAGCTTCAAGGCAATGACGTGCAAGCGATAATACAAGTCTTCACGGAACTGGCCGATCTTGGCCAGGCTCTTGAGGTCTCGGTGGGTGGCCGCGATCAGGCGGACATCGACCTTTTGCGACTGCACCGAGCCAACCCGGCGGATTTCGCCTTCCTGAAGGACTCGCAGCAATCGCGCCTGGGCTTCCAGTGGCAGCTCGCCGATTTCATCGAGGAATAACGTGCCGCCGTCAGCAGCTTCCACCAGACCGGCACGTCCGGCGCTGGCGCCGGTAAACGCGCCTTTTTCGTGGCCGAACAGTTCGGACTCGATCAGGCTTTCCGGAATCGCCGCGCAGTTAACCGAGATCATCGGCGCCTTGGCCCGGCGCGACAGATTGTGCAGGGCCCGGGCCACCAGTTCCTTGCCGGTACCGGATTCGCCCTGGATCAGGACATTGGAGTCGGTCGGGGCCACCTTGCGGATCTTGCCGTACAGGTCCTGCATGGGCGGGCAGGAACCGATGATGCCGATTTCGCCATTACTGTTGCTGGCACCGGGTTTCGCCGCGGCGCTGGCCTTGCCGACGGGCTCTGCCGGGTTGCTGGTCGCCGCCTGTCGATCGCGCAGGATGCGGGCCACGGCCTGGAGCATCTCGTCGTGGTCGAACGGTTTGGCGATGTAGTCCACTGCGCCCATTTTCATGGAGTCGACTGCCGAGCGCAGGCTGGCGTAGCTGGTCATGATCAGCACGGGGGTGCCCTGGCCGAGCTTGATCAGCTCGGTACCCGGGGCGCCAGGCAGGCGCAGGTCGCTGACGATCAGGTCAAACGTGGGAATGCTGAAACGCTCTTGTGCTTCCTGCACTGAACCGGCTTCGCTGACCTGGTACTGGTTGCGTTCCAGCAGGCGGCGCAAGGCGGAGCGGATAATTGTTTCGTCTTCGACGATCAAAATGTGCGGCATTGATTCGATTCTCTCGACGGTCTCAGTTCACAGCGGACGTCGCTTCGACATGACGCGGCAAGGTCACCCGGATACGGGTGCCGCGTTGGCTCTGAACATCGGCCGGGCTGTCGATGGTGATTTGTCCATAATGCTCTTCAACGATGGAATAGACCAGTGCGAGGCCCAGACCGGTACCTTCGCCAGGATCCTTGGTGGTGAAGAAGGGTTCGAACAATCGGTCCATGATGTTCTGTGGGATACCGCTGCCTTCGTCTTCGACGATCAGGTCGACCGTGTGTTCGAAGGCTTCGCTCTTGACCCGCACCGCGCTGCCGGCCGGTGAGGCGTCCCGCGCGTTGGACAGCAGGTTGATCAACACCTGGGCGAGCCGCTGGGGGTCGCCATCGACCCAATGATCCGGGTCGCACAGGTTGAAGAATTGCACTTCGAAATTGCGCCGGTTGAGCGCCAGCAGACCAATGGCATCCTGGGCCACTTCGGCCAGACAGACGGGCTCGTCATTGTGCTGGTGACCGCCGGCATGGGCGAAGCTCATCAGCGACTGGACGATGCGCGACACGCGCTTGGTCTGTTCGAGGATCTGGCCGCTGATTTCCGTCAGTTCGCCGTCGTCCTCGCGCTCTTCGCGCAGGTTCTGCGCCAGGCAGGCGATGCCGGTGATCGGATTGCCGATCTCGTGGGCCACCCCGGCGGCCAGCCGGCCGATGCTTGCCAGCCGTTCGGAATGCACCAGCTTGTCTTCGAGCATCTGCGTATCGGTGAGGTCTTCCACCAGCAGCACCAGGCCGCTGTTACCGGGTGCCAGCGGCTCGTCGATCGCCGCCTTGTGCAGGTTCAGCCAACGGGTCTGGCCGTCGAGGGCCAGGTGCTGTTTGTGCAAGTGCTCGTCCGGCAGGTTGATGAAGCCTTGCAGCAAGCCTTTCCACGGCTCGCCCAGGGTGCTCAGGCGGGAACCGACCACGCGCTGGGCGGCGATCCCGGTCAGTTCTTCCATGGCTTTGTTCCACATCAGGATTTCCTGGTCCTTGGCCAGGGAGCACACGCCCATCGGCAGTTCCTGCAGGGTCTGGCGGTGGTAGCGGCGCAGGGCGTCCAGTTCGGCGGCAAGGCCGGTGAGGCGCGAGTGGTAATCCTCGAGGCGGCTTTCGATGAAGTGGATGTCTTCGGTGACATAGTTTTCGCCGCCGGCCTTGTAGGGCAGGAACGTCTCGACCATGTCCTGGGCCACGCTGGGGCCCATCAGGCCGGACAGGTTGGCTTCGATCCGGTCCCGCAGGCGGCGCAAGGCATATGGGCGGCGCTCATCGAAGGGCAGGTAGAGGTCGCGCAGGGCCTGTTCGACTTCCTTTTGCGCGGCCTTGGCGCCCAGGGGCTTGGCCAGTTGCGTGGCGAATTCCTGGGGCGAAGCGGCGTGCAGCTCGCGGCGCTGCGGGCGACGGACATTGTCCACCGCACAGGCTTCGGCGGCGCTGGCCTCCTCGCTGCTGGCGTTGGTGAACAGCGAGATCAGGGTGAACATCAGCACGTTTGCCGCCAGGGAGGCGATGGCCGCCATATGCCAACTGGTGTCGTCGAGCACGTAGATCATATTCAACAGAGGAATATAGAAGCCCTGCAGGTTGCCCATCAGCGGCAACAGCATCGCCACCAGCCACACCAGGATCCCGGCCAGCAGGCCAGCGATGAACCCGCGGCGGTTGGCGGTCGGCCAGTACAGCACCGACAACACGCCGGGCAGGAACTGCAAAGTGGCGACGAAGGCGACGATGCCCAGGTTGGCCAGGTCCTGTCCGTCGCCGAGCATCAGGTAGAAGCCGTAGCCGGCCATGATGATTGCGACGATCAGCGCCCGACGTGTCCATTTCAGCCAGCGGTAAATATTGCCTTCGGCCGGTGGCTGGTAGAGCGGCAGCACCAAGTGGTTGAGAGCCATGCCCGACAGGGCCAGCGTGGTGACGATGATCAGGCCGCTGGCCGCCGAGAGGCCGCCAACGTAGGCCAGCAGCGCCAGGGCCTTGCTGTTGGCGGCGATGCCGATACCGAGGGTGAAGTATTCCGGATTGGTGCTGGCGCCCAGCTTCAAGCCGGCCCAGAGGATCAGCGGTACCGCCAGGCTCATCAGCAGCAGGAACAGCGGCAACCCCCAACTCGCGCTCACCAGCGAGCGCGGGTTGAGGTTTTCGGTAAAGGTCATGTGGTACATGTGCGGCATCACGATGGCCGACGCGAAGAACACCAGCAACAGCGTGCGCCACGGGCCTTCCTGCAAGGGGGTGTGCAGGGCGGCGAGGGCGGTCTGGTTCTGCAGCAGCCACAACTCAAGCTGCTGTGGGCCATCGAACACGCCGTACAAGGCATAGAGCCCGACACCGCCGATGGCGATCAGCTTGATCACCGACTCGAAGGCGATGGCGAACACCAGGCCTTCGTGCTTTTCCCGCGTGGCAATGTGTCGGGAGCCGAAGAAAATCGTGAACAGGATGATCAGCGCACAGAAGCTCAGCGCCACCCGGTGCTGTACCGGTTCGCGGGTCAGGATGCTGATGGAGTCGGCCACGGCCTGGATTTGCAGGGCCAGCAATGGCAACACCCCGACCAGCATGAAGATCGTGGTCAGCGCACCGGCCCAGGTGCTGCGAAAACGAAAGGCGAACAGGTCGGCCAGCGACGACAGCTGGTAGGTGCGGGTGATTTTCAGGATCGGGTAGAGCAACACCGGCGCCAGAAGGAACGCGCCCGATACACCGAGGTAACTGGAGAGGAAACCATAGCCGTACTGGTAGGCCAGCCCGACCGTGCCATAGAACGCCCATGCGCTGGCATAGACACCCAGCGACAGGGTGTAGGTCAGCGGGTGGCGGATGATCGCCCGGGGGATCATGCCTCGTTCGCTGATCCAGGCGACACCGAACAGCACGGCCAGGTAGGCGGCGCTGATCAGGATCATCTGGGTCAGGCTAAAGCTCATCGGCATCTTTTTGGCTCTGCAGGATGAAGGTCACGACAATCAGGATCAGCCAGAGCAGGTAAGGCCGATACCAGGCACCCGTGGCATCGATCCACCAATCCATGATGGCCGGGGAGAACAGATAAATCCCCACTACCAGGAGCAGGACCAAGCGATAGATATACATCCCGGCCTCTCTAATTTATGCGCGTGCCCGAAAACGTGCGGCGATGGTAACGGATGGGCGCCAAGCTGCAAGGGCCGTCAACGTATTTGCGCTTCGGGCAGGCTCAGTGTGCGCGGGATCTTGCCCGCGTCCCAGTGGCCAATGCCCCAGGCCAACAGTTCCCGGGGGCTGGCATCGACCAGTTCGAGGCCCGGTTGCTGGCCCAGCGCGCGCAACGCCCGTAACAGCAGCGGTGTGGCCTGGTCGGCCGCCAGGGGCGGTGAACGATAGGATTTGCCCAGCTTGTGCCCGTCGGGCTGGGTGATCAACGGCACGTGCAGGTAACGCGGTTGTGGCAATCCGAGCAATTCTTGCAGGTAGAGCTGGCGTGGCGTGGAGTCCAGCAGGTCGGCACCGCGCACGATATCGGTTACCCCCTGCCAGGCGTCGTCCAGGACCACGGCCAGTTGATAGGCGTAGAGCCCGTCGCGGCGGCGGATCACGAAATCGCCGACCTCACGGCCCAGGTGCTGGCGGAACTCGCCCTGGACCCGGTCGGTAAAGTGATATTCAAGTTCGGGGACGCGCAGGCGGATGGCGGCGTCCTCGGTGCCGTGCCCGGCGTTGCGGCACAGTCCCGGATAAATGCCCTGATACGGCTCCAGTTGTTTGCGCGAACAGGTGCAGGCATAGGCCAGGCCCTGGCTGAACAGCCGGTTGATGATCTGGTCATAGGCAGCATGGCGCTCGCTCTGGCGGACCATTTCGCCGTCCCACTCAAACCCGTAGCTTTCCAGCGCCTTGAGAATCGCTGCTTGTGCGCCCGGTTCCTCCCGGGGTGGGTCGAGGTCCTCCATGCGCAGCAGCCAGCGCCCGCCCACGGCCCGGGCATCCAGGTACGACGCCAGGGCGGCGACCAGCGAGCCGAAATGCAAGTGGCCGCTGGGGGTGGGGGCGAAGCGACCGATGTAGGGGGCGGTAGTCATAGGGGAATATTACTAGCTTGGATCTGGCAGAGGCGCATTTGTGGGAGCGGGCTTGCTCGCGAATGCGGTGGATCAGTCGACACAGATGTTGAATGCTCCACCGCATTCGCGAGCGAGCCCGCTCCCACAGGATTTCGCAAGGTTCAGGATGGTGGTCAGGTGCCAAAAACAAAAAACGGAGCGTATGAACGCTCCGTTTTTGTAACAGCCCCGGCGATTACTTGCCGACCTGTTTTTCCTTGATTTCCGCCAGGGTCTTGCAGTCGATGCACAGGTCGGCGGTTGGGCGGGCTTCCAGGCGGCGAATGCCGATCTCGATGCCGCAGGACTCGCACCAACCGTATTCTTCGTCTTCGATCAGTTGCAGGGTCTTGTCGATTTTCTTGATGAGCTTGCGTTCGCGATCACGGGCGCGCAGTTCGAGGCTGAACTCTTCTTCCTGACTGGCACGGTCGGCCGGGTCCGGGAAGTTGGCCGCTTCGTCTTTCATGTGATCCACGGTGCGGTCGACTTCCTGCATCAAGTCCTGTTTCCACTTGTTCAGGATCTTGGTGAAGTGCGCGCGCATGGGGGCGCCCATGTACTCTTCGCCAGCTTGCGGGACGTAAGGCTCAAACCCGCTGAGCGTGTTATTTGGGTTTTGCTTTGCTTGGGTGGGCATGAATGGACCGCCTCTACTCTTGTAATCCACTACGCAGGATTGCTCCATCACCGACACCTGCCGGCCCTGCGGCTGCAAGCGGGCGAACTTACCAGATCAAATCGGGCCGCGCTACTCCCGGTTGTCGAGCCTGCGGCGGCCGGGGCCTGTAAAACGTGACTGGGTTCGCTTCGGTGGGGATGTAAACCTGCTCAATGCTTGATTCTAGTCAAGCCTGGGCCAATCGCGGGAGTCATTTCCTGCAATTCACGGCCTCAGACCGCTTTCGGTTCGCGCTCGTTCCCGCAGTTGTTTCTGACTTGGCGGGAGAGTTGGGTAGAATCGGTTCTTTTTTTCCTGAAGGAAGGCCAATGGCTCAGCCCTACAGTGCGCGCAGCCGCGCCATCGAACCTTTCCATGTGATGGCGCTGCTGGCCCGTGCCAACGAGCTGCAGGCCGCCGGGCATGACGTCATCCACCTGGAGATCGGCGAGCCGGACTTCACCACCGCCGAGCCGATCATCCAGGCCGGTCAGGCTGCGCTGGCGGCGGGCAAGACCCGCTACACCGCGGCCCGCGGCATTCCCGAGCTGCGCGAGGCCATCGCCGGTTTCTACGGCCAGCGCTATGGGGTGGAGATTGACCCGCGACGCATCCTCGTGACCCCAGGCGGCTCCGGCGCATTGCTGCTGGCCAGCGCCTTGCTGGTGGACCCAGGCAAGCATTGGCTGCTGGCTGACCCCGGTTATCCCTGCAACCGTCATTTCCTGCGTCTGGTCGAAGGTGCGGCGCAATTGGTGCCCGTGGGGCCGGAGGTGCGTTACCAATTGACGCCGGACCTGGTGAACCGGCATTGGGACCAGGACAGCGTCGGTGCGTTGGTGGCCTCGCCGGCCAACCCTACCGGGACGATTCTCACCCGGGACGAACTGGCGGGGTTGTCCAAGGCCATCAAGGGGCATAACGGTCATCTGGTGGTGGACGAGATCTATCACGGCCTGACCTACGGCACCGATGCCGCCAGTGTGCTGGAAGTCGACGACGAGGCCTTTGTCCTCAACAGTTTCTCCAAGTATTTCGGCATGACCGGTTGGCGGCTTGGCTGGCTGGTGGCCCCGTCGGCGGCCGTCGGCGAGCTGGAAAAGCTCGCGCAGAACCTCTACATCAGCGCGCCGAGCATGGCCCAGTACGCCGCCCTGGCCTGTTTCGAGCCCGCGACCATCGAAATCTTCGAGCAGCGGCGGGCCGAGTTCGCCCTGCGCCGTGACTTTCTACTGCCGGCCTTGCGTGAATTGGGCTTCGGTATCGCGGTGGAGCCGGAAGGGGCGTTTTACCTGTATGCCGACATCAGCGCGTTCGGCGGAGACGCCTTCGCGTTCTGCCAGCACTTCCTGGAAACCGAACACGTGGCCTTCACGCCGGGTCTGGATTTCGGCCGCCATCAGGCCGGTCACCATGTGCGGTTCGCCTACACCCAGAGCCTGCCGCGGCTCCAGGAAGCCGTGGCGCGAATCGAACGTGGACTACGGAGCTGGCAAGGCTGATGCGTTTTTCCCCTGCGTTGGAAGAAGGTCGCTTGATTCGACGTTACAAACGTTTTCTCGCGGATATCGAGACCGTTCACGGCGAACTGCTCACCATTCACTGCCCTAACACCGGCTCGATGCTCAACTGCATGGCGCAGGGCGCGCGCGTCTGGTTCAGTCGCTCCAGCGACCCCAAGCGCAAGTTGCCCGGTACCTGGGAAATCGGTGAAACCCCTCAGGGACGGCTCGCCTGCATCAATACCGCGCGGGCCAACGGGTTGGTCGAAGAGGCCTTGCGCGCCGGGGTCATCAGCGAATTGAACGGGTTTATCGGGCTCAAGCGTGAAGTGGCTTATGGCGTGGAGAACAGCCGAATCGATTTTCGCCTGGACTACGATCGAGGCTCGGCCTGGGTCGAAGTCAAAAGCGTCACGCTGGGTTTCGATGGCACCAACGTGGCGGCGTTTCCCGATGCGGTGACCCTGCGCGGCGCCAAGCACCTGAGGGAACTCGCCTGTCTGGCCCGGGAAGGCGTGCGGGCGGTGCAATTGTATTGTGTGAACCTGAGCGGCATCGAAGCGGTGCGCCCGGCACAGGAAATCGACCCGGTGTACGCCGCTGCCCTGCGTGACGCGGTGGCGGCGGGTGTGGAGGTGCTGGCCTATGGGGTCATGCTGACGCCCGAGCAGATGTGGGTCGACCGCGCGTTGCCAGTGTTGCTCGAGCCGCTAGAGCTGGACCCAGATGCCTTGCTCGTCCTCCCGGCTATCTAGGGCCGTCAGGAACTGGCCGGCGCAGGGCCCGGCCACGCATTCACCGCTTTCGATCAGGAACAGCGCGCCGTGCGTGGCACACTGGATCAGGCTGGCGCTGGGGTCGAGGAACTGGTCGGGTTGCCATTCCAGCGGCACGCCACGGTGCGGGCAGCGGTTGAGATAGGCATACACCTGGCCGGCGCGCCGCACGGTCAGCACCTTGCGCCCATCCAGATCGAAACCGCGACTGCCGTTGTCGGGCACTTCGGCGGTGGTACAAAGAAACTTCATGTGTATCTCTATATTTGTGTTGAAAAGTCCCCTGTGGGAGCGAGCCTGCTCGCGATAGCGGTGGATCAGCCAGCCTTAATGCGACTGACACACCGCTATCGCGAGCAGGCTCGCTCCCACAGAGGTTCATGCCACAGATGTCTATGCTTGACGGTCAAATGAAAACAATTATCAAATGGCGCCTCCTTCGCAGATGGGTGAGGATACTTGGCCACGCCCGGTCCTGTGAAAAACTTCCTTGAGGACGCCGTCCTATGCGCCTGAACATCCGTGTTGTTGCGCTCTGTGCCGCACTGTTGATCAACCAGGGGGCCAGCGCGGCCGAATTACCGCAACGCTGGGTCAGCGCCGGTGGCGCGTTGTCGGAGTGGGTCAGTGCGTTGGGGGGCGAGTCGAAGCTGGTGGGCGTGGACACCACCAGCCAGCATCCTGAGTCCTTACGGGCCCTGCCCAGTATTGGCTACCAGCGACAACTGTCGGCGGAGGGGGTGCTGAGCCTGCGTCCGCAGATTCTGGTGGGGACCGAAGAAATGGGGCCACCACCGGTGCTGGCACAGATTCGTAACGCTGGCGTGCAGGTCGAACTGTTCTCGGCCACGCCTGACCTGCCGACCCTTCAAGGCAATTTACGGCACTTGGGGCAACTGCTGGGGGGCGAGGCCCAAGCCGCGCAGTTGTTCCAAGGTTATCAACAACAGCTGGACCGGCAAGCTGCCCGGGTGCGGGAAGTCCAGCTCAAGCAAAAGGCTCCCGGCGTGTTGCTGTTGCTGGGAAGTTCCGGCGGCAAGTTAATGGTGGCCGGCAAGGATACCGCCGCTGACTGGCTGTTGCGGCAGGCCGGGGGGCACAACCTGGCGACCCACGGCGGCTACAAGTCTTTTTCCGTGGAGAGCCTGGCCGGTCTGAATCCTGAAGTGCTGGTCTTCGCCGACCGCGCCTTGAGCGGTGAAGAAGCGCGGGCGGCGTTGTTCAAGGAAAACCCGATTCTGTCCTCGACCCGGGCTGCCAGGGATGGGCGCGTCATGGAGCTGGACCCGACGTTATTGGTGGGCGGGCTGGGTCCACGGTTGCCACAAAGCCTGGAGAAACTGACGGCGGGGTTCTATCCGGCTGTGTCGGCTACGGCGCCATGACTTCGTTGGTCAAACCTCGCACCTTGTTCATCGGCCTGAGCCTGTTGTGTCTGCTGGCGACCTGGCTGTCCCTGGCCCTGGGGCCGGTGAGTTTGCCGCTGCTCGACACCTTGCGCGCCGCCCTACGCCTGCTGGGTTTGCCGGTGGCTGCCGATGGCCTGGAACAGGCCGAACTGATCCTCGGCCAGATCCGTTTGCCGCGCACCTTGCTGGGGTTGGCGGTGGGCGGGGTGTTGGCATTGTCCGGTGTGGCGATGCAGGGGCTGTTTCGCAACCCATTGGCCGACCCGGGGCTGGTGGGCGTATCCAGCGGTGCGGCACTGGGCGCCGCGTTCGCCATTGTCGGTGGCTCGGCGCTGGGTGGGTTGCCCGAAGCTTTTGGCCCCTACGTGTTGTCGTTGTGTGCATTCCTCGGTGGGCTTGGCGTTACGGCGCTGGTCTATCGTCTTGGTCGACGCAATGGCCAGACCCACGTCGCGACCATGCTCCTGGCCGGTATTGCCCTGACCGCACTGTCCGGCTCGGCCGTCGGCCTGTTCACCTACCTGGCGGACGACGCGACCCTGCGCACCCTGACGTTCTGGAACCTGGGCAGTCTCAACGGCGCCAGCTATGCGCGATTGTGGCCGCTGTTGCTGGTCAGTGCCGCTGTGGCGCTCTGGTTGCCACGGCGGGCCCGGGCGCTCAATGCGCTGTTACTGGGGGAGTCCGAGGCGGCCCATTTGGGCGTCGACGTCGAAGGTCTCAAGCGTGAACTGGTGTTTTGTACGGCGATGGGGGTTGGCGCGGCGGTGGCGGCGGCGGGCATGATCGGTTTCGTCGGGCTGGTGGTGCCACATCTGGTGCGACTGGTGGCCGGCCCCGACCATCGTGTGTTGCTGCCTGCCTCTGTGTTGGCGGGGGCAAGCCTGTTGCTGTTCGCCGACCTGGTGGCGCGCCTGGCACTGGCCCCTGCGGAATTGCCGATCGGTATTGTCACGGCCTTCATCGGGGCACCGTTCTTCCTTTATCTATTGGTGCGAGGGCGCGCCTGATGCTGCGAGCGCAGAACCTGCACATTCAGCGTGGCCGGAAAACCGTGCTGGCGGACATCGATCTGCTGCTCAATCCTGGTGAAGTGCTCGGTGTGCTCGGGCCCAACGGTGCGGGCAAAAGTACCTTGCTGGCGGGCCTGTGCGGCGAGTTGCGCCCGGCCCAGGGACAGGTCTGGCTCGATGATCGGCCACTGGCCCAGTGGCACGGTGCCGAGCGTGCTCGTCGCCTGGCGGTGTTGCCGCAATCCTCGACCCTGGATTTTGCCTTCCGGGTCGAGGAAGTCGTCGGCATGGGGCGCCTGCCGCACCAGAGTGGTCGGCTGCGCGACGAGCAAATCGTCGCCGAGGCGCTGCAAGCGGCGGATGCCGCGCATCTGCACGGTCGCAGTTACCTGGCGTTGTCCGGCGGCGAGCGCCAGCGGCTACATCTGGCGCGGGTATTGACGCAGTTGTGGCCGGGTGAGGCGGGGCAAACCCTGTTGCTGGACGAGCCGACCTCGATGCTCGACCCGCTGCATCAGCACACCATCCTCCAGGCGGTGCGTGAGTTCGCCAGTCGCGGCGCTGCCGTGTTGGTGATCCTGCATGACCTGAACCTGGCGGCGCGTTACTGTGATCGCCTGTTGCTGCTCGCGTCCGGTCGGCCGGTGGCCCTGGATACGCCCCGGCAGGTGCTGCGCCCGGAATCGCTCAAGGCGGTGTTTGGCCTGGAAGTGTTGGTGCAAGACCATCCGGAGCGTGGGCATCCATTGATCATTGCCCGCTGAGGGCTCCCTTGAGGATACCGACGTGCGCCTGCTCCTGATTCTGGCATTGAGTGTACTGACGGCGTGCCAGAGCATCGCACCGCCCCCGCTTGGCGGACGAATCCGTGATTTGCACAATGGCCAGGCCGTGGCGCCCCAGGCGTTGATCGAACGCCTGGCAAAGGCGCCTCGGGTGGTGGTGGGGGAGCGGCACGACAATCGCGATCACCATACACTGCAGGTATGGCTGCTCCAGGCTTTGGCCGGACAGCGGGCCCAGGGCAGCCTGTTGCTGGAAATGCTCACTCCCTCCCAACAGCCACGCGTCGATTCGGTCCGCCAGTTACCCGCCTTGCCAAAGGATCTGCCCGAGGCGCTGGCCTGGTCGCCCGGCTGGGATTGGAGCCTGTACGGGCCCGTGGTCGAGTTTGCCCTGGCGCAACGCTATCCGTTGCTGGCCGCCAATCTGGACGCCGCCGAGATCCAGCGTTTCTATCGACAACCTCCCAGCTTGATGGGCGATCGCTCCAATGCGACCACAGTCAAGGCGGCGTTGTTGGGACAGATCCGTGAATCCCACTGCGGTTTGCTACCGGAGTCGCAAATGCCAGCGATGCTGGCTGTGCAGCAACAGCGTGACCGGCGCATGGCCGAACGCCTGCTGCAAGCGCCGACGCCGGCATTATTGTTCGCCGGTGCCTGGCATGCTCGAAAGGATGTCGGTGTGCCGCTGCATGCAGTGGATCTTGGCGCCAGCGAGGCACCGATCGTCCTGATGCTGGCCGAGGAGGGCAGTGACGTAACGTCGGCCATGGCGGATTACGTGTGGTACACGCCGGCCATGCCAACCCAGGATTACTGCGCTCAGATGCGTGAACACGCCGGAAAATGATTTTCTACAGGCAATTTCTACAGGCAAAAAAAGACCCGGCAAAAGCCGGGTCAAATAACCGTGATTAGCCTGATGAGGAGATATCTGAGAGTCCGAACCAAGGGCTGTTCAAATATCGACCAGTCTCGCGACCGGATGTGGTAATCATAGCGATTCTCATTACCATGTCAAACATTGTTTTACGATTCGCAGAAATAACCTGGTCGGTTATGGCGCCATTCGACAAACAAGGGGCCGTCAGGCTTTATGACGCGTCGAAATGGCGTCCAGCTGCTTGTTCAGGGCTTCCTTGCGTTCGGCGGGGATGTCGTTCCAGTGCACATCCATCAACGCGCCTTCGATGGCGTACAACAACACCTTGGAAGCCCGGAAGCCGCGCGTGCGCACGGCCCGATAAGCGTCCACCGCACCAAGCCGGCGTAGATCCGAGGCGCTGTGAATGCCGACGGCATGCAGCCACTGGGCTGATGTCTTGCCCAGATTCTTCAGGTGTTGCAATTCATCATTCATCGAGCCTCCTTGCGACGGCCGAATGGTGCATTGGGCAAGCTTCTGAGCAGTGTAGCGGTCAGTAGGAAAAGCGTGATTCTTTGGTGGGATTCAATGCAAAAGCTTCTAATGCATTACGCACGATAGAGGGAACGTGCGGCACAGCGCATCGTCCAGCGCGGGCGGGGGCGCTGGAGCTCAGTTCGGACTGTGGTGGGTTCGCCGCATGTCGGCTTACCCGGTTTCCACCGTATCAGCGGGTGCGATAGCGCAGGCGGGTGCCGAAGTTCATCGACATCAGGATTTCGTCCGCAGACAGTTCGGGCGGGAAGTAGGCGCCGGATATTTGCGCATGGGCCAGGCTCGCGCCTTCCAGTGACGACTTGCGAAAATCGATGCCACGCAAATCGGCGGAGCGGAAGTAGGCGTCGCTGAAGTCAACGTCGTCCGCGTTCAGTTCCCGCAGATCAAGGCCTCGAAAGTCGCCGCCGCGCATGTCGACCGGACCTTGTGGGCGTTCGCTGTTGAACCCGGCGATATCGTCTTTGCGCAGCAAGGCATAAAGCGGGGTATTGAGAAGCTTGGGAAGGCTCATTTCATATCACCTGTTGGTTTTATGACGCCAGTATAGTGCCACTATTTGGTGGCCGTGAAGCCGGGCATCGCTTCACGGCCCAAATAGTTACCTACAGGCCGGGCAGGCGCTGGCGGATTTGCGCGACCACGACGTCGAGCGTGCCGCTTTCATTGGTTTGCACCCGTTTGCTGCAGAGGATTTCCGCCGGAGTAAGGGCTTCACGGCTGGACTGTTGGGCAGCAATGACCGCCAGGTTCGCATCGGAAGGGTCGTTCTGGTCGGCCTGGCGCTGGGCCAGCCGGCTTTCGATGACCGCTTGCGGTGCATCGCAGTCGAGGATCAGGAACGGGGCGCCGGTGGCCTCGGCGATTTTCGCCGCGGCGTCACGCTGATCGCGCTTGAGGTAAGTGGCATCGACCACCACCGGGAATCCGGCGCGCAGGATCACGTTGGCGATTTCGTGCAGGCGGGCATAGGTGGCGTTGCTGGCGTCGCTGTTATAAATGCCGGCCTGTGGGTCGTTGGGTATCTGTTGCTGGCCGAACAGGCGCTTGCGCTCTACGTCCGAACGCAGGCGAATGGCGCCCAGTGCTTCGACCAGGCGCATCGCGACATGGCTTTTGCCGACGGCCGAAACGCCGTGGGTGATGGCCAGGAAGCGCGACGGAATGGTGCTGTAGCTTTCGGCCAGGTTGGCGTAGTTGCGGTACTGGCGCAGGGTGGTGGCGCGCTGCACCGGATCGGCTTCGGCCGGCATGCTGAACAGCGCGACTTTTGCCCGGACAAGGGCGCGATAGGCTTTATAGAAGTTCAGCAGTTCCAGGCCCTGGTAGTCACCGGTCAGTTCCAGGTACTGGCTGACGAAGCGCCGGGCCAGCGACTTGAGGCCGCGGTCCTCCAGGTCCATCGCCAGGAACGCGGTGTCGGCGTAGACGTCGGTGAAGCGGAACGGTTCGTTGAACTCGATGCAATCGAAGATCACCACCCTGCCGTCGATCACAGTGGCGTTGCCCAGGTGGATATCGCCGTGGCATTCGCGGATGAAACCTTCGGCCTTGCGCTGGGCGAACAGCGGCTTGAGGCGTTCGAAACTGGTCTCGGCCCAGGCTTGCAGCGCTTCGAGTTGCAGCAGGTCGGCCTTGTCGTTGAGGAATGGGCGGATCTGTTCGAAGTTCTGCAGCACCGGAGCCATCACGCTTTGCGGGGTGCCGGCGTCGTTCTCGGCGGGTACCTTGGGCGTGGAGAGGTGGAACCGGGCGATTTGCGCGGCCATCTCATCGATGTGCGTGGTGGTCAGTTCGCCGTTGGCTTGCAGCGTGCTGAGCAATTGGCTCTGGGGGAACTGGCGCATTTTCAGGGCGTATTCGATGGCCGGGCCGTCGCCACCCAGTTGTGGCGCTTCGGCGCTGCCGGTAATCGGCAGGACGTCCAGGTACAGGTCCTGGGTCAGGCGCTGGTTCAGGCGCAACTCCTCGCCACAGAAATGTTTGCGCGCGTCGAGGCTGGTGAAATCGAGGAAGCCGAAGTTGACCGGTTTCTTGAATTTGTAGGCGTATGGCCCGGTGAGCAATACCCAGGAAATGTGGGTCTCGATGACCTGGAACCCTTCGACGGGATGCGGGTAGAGGGCCGGGTTTTGCAGGGCAGCGATCAGGGATTGGCTCACGGGCGGTCCTTCAGAGACTGGAAAATTCAAGGCCGTCATTATGGCCGCTAGCCGCGTTAACGCAAACCTCGTCGGGCTCATGTTGAACCGCGGCAAAGTGCGTATAATCCGCCGCCATGACTCGTACCCGATCCCCCCGTACCCCCAAGAAACCACCCGCCAGCCGCCTGCGGCCCTGGCTGGGCTGGGCCCTTAAACTCAGCCTCGTGGGCCTCGTCGTGCTCGCCGGTTTTGCGGTCTACCTCGATGCCGTGGTCCAGGAGAAATTCTCCGGCAAGCGCTGGACCATTCCGGCCAAGGTGTATGCCCGGCCGTTGGAGCTGTTCGTCGGACAAAAGCTGAGCAAGGATGATTTCCTGACCGAGCTCGATGCCTTGGGATATCGCCGTGAAAGCGTGGCCAATGGCCCGGGCGCGGCCTCGGTCAATGGCAATACCATCGACCTCAACACCCGTGGCTTCCAGTTCTATGAAGGCATGGAGCAGGCGCAACCGGTGCGGGTGCGTTTTTCCGGCGATTATGTCGCTGCACTGACCGGTGCCAACAACGCGAGCCTGTCGGTGGTGCGCCTCGAGCCGCTGCTCATTGGTGGCTTGTACCCCAAGAACCTCGAAGACCGGATCCTGATCAAGATCGACCAGGTGCCGCCGTTCCTGCTCGATACGTTGATCGCCGTCGAAGACCGCGACTTCTATCATCACTTCGGTGTCTCGCCCAAGTCGATTGCCCGGGCCGTCTGGGTCAACACGTCCTCGGGCCATATGCGCCAGGGCGGCAGTACCCTGACCCAGCAGTTGGTCAAGAACTTCTACCTGACCAACGAGCGCAGCCTGACCCGCAAGCTCACCGAAGCCATGATGGCGTTGTTGCTGGAACTGCATTACGACAAGCAGGAGATCCTGGAGGCCTACCTCAACGAGGTATTTATCGGCCAGGACGGTCAACGGGCGGTGCACGGTTTCGGCCTTGCCAGCCAGTTCTTCTTCAGCCAGCCGCTGTCCGAGCTCAAGCTGCATCAGGTGGCGTTGCTGGTGGGCATGGTCAAGGGGCCGTCTTCCTACAACCCCCGGCGTTATCCGGAGCGAGCCCTCGAGCGGCGCAACCTGGTGCTCGACCTGCTGCAACAGCAAGGCGTGGCGACCGCCGAGCAAGTCGAAGCGGCGAAGAAGATGCCATTGGGCGTGACCAAGCGCGGCAGCCTGGCGGACAGCTCGTTCCCCGGCTTCATGGACCTGGTCAAGCGTCAGTTGCGCGAAGACTACCGCGACGAGGACTTGACCGAAGAAGGCCTGCGTATCTTCACCAGCTTCGACCCGATCCTGCAGATGAAGGCCGAAGCCTCGGTCGAGGACACCTTCAAGCGGCTGGGCGGGCGCAAGGGCGCTGACGAAGTCGAAGCGGCCATGGTGGTGACCAACCCGGAAACCGGCGAAGTCCAGGCCATGATCGGCAGCCGGCAGGCCAGTTTCGCCGGGTTCAACCGGGCCCTGGACGCGGTGCGCCCGATTGGCTCGCTGATCAAGCCGGCGGTGTACCTCACCGCGCTGGAAAAACCGAGCCAGTACACGCTGACCAGTTGGTTGTCGGATGAGACGTTTTCGGTCAAGGGGGCGGATGGGCAGGTCTGGAAACCGCAGAATTATGATCGTCGTTCCCACGGCACGGTGTTCCTCTACCAGGGCCTGGCGCATTCCTACAACCTGTCGACGGCTCGCCTCGGGTTGGAGGTCGGCGTGCCGAACGTGCTCAAGACCCTGGCACGCCTGGGGGTAAGCCGCGAGTTCCCGGCGTTCCCATCGATGTTGCTGGGGGCCGGTGGCCTCACGCCAATCGAAGTGGCCGCCATGTACCAGACGCTGGCCAACGGCGGTTTCAATACGCCGATGCGCGGGATCCGCAGCGTGCTGACTGCCGATGGCGAGCCGCTCAAGCGTTATCCGTTCCAGATCCAGCAGCGTTTCGATCCGGCTTCCATTTATCTGATCCAGAGCGCCATGCAGCGGGTCATGCGCGAAGGGACCGGCAGTTCGGTCTATAACGTGTTGCCCCGGACCCTGAACCTGGCGGGCAAGACCGGCACCAGTAATGATTCGCGTGACAGTTGGTTCGCCGGCTTCAGCCAGGACCTGCTGGCGGTGGTCTGGCTCGGACGTGATGACAACGGCAAGACCCCGTTCACTGGTGCCACCGGTGCGTTGCAGGTCTGGACCAGTTTCATGCGCAAGGCCGACCCGTTGCCGCTGGACATGCCGCAACCGGACAATATCGTTCAGGCTTGGGTGGATTCGCGCACGGGGCAAGGCTCCGATGCCAATTGCCCAGGCGCCGTGCAGATGCCGTATATTCGCGGCAGCGAGCCGCCACCCGGTGCTGCCTGCGGCGGCACGAATCCCGCCGAATCGGTGATGGATTGGGTCAAGGACTGGATGAATTAAGCAAAGAGGGTTTCAAGTGAACAAGTGGTTGATTCCAGCGGTAACCGCCGTGGCTTTGCTCAGTGGTTGCTCTACCGTACAGCGCGGTTCGATTCCGGTCGTTGACTCCGGCACAGCTGTTTCCAACAGTGAGCGGGTCTCGGCCAACGGCGGTTTCCGGCAAACGACGGTGAAGCGGCCGGTGCAGGGGCAGGCCCAGGCGATTCCCCAGGGGGACAGCGGTGTCGTCGTGATGGTGCCCGGTGGTGGCGCGACGACCTCGGCGCCGATCAGCAGCACGCCGATCACGCCGGGCCCGATTACCCCGGGCCCTATCGAGACCTCGCCGATCGATCAGGGCAGTTACAGCATGCCTTCGACGCCGAGCAGCATCCCGTCGGCAGGCGCCGGTGGATTGTCCGCCGATGAGCAACTGGACGGCCCGGTGTTGGCCCTGCTGACCACGGCGCAACAGCAACAGGCCGGCGGCGACCTCAACGGTGCGTCCTCCAGCCTGGAACGTGCCCAGCGTGTGGCGCCGCGCGAGCCCCAGGTTCTGTATCGCCTGGCCCAGGTGCGCATGGCCCAGGGCGATGCGCCGCAAGCCGAACAACTGGCCCGGCGTGGTCTGACATTCTCCAGCGGTCGCCCGGCGCTTCAGGCCAGCCTGTGGGAACTGATCGCCCAGGCTCGTGAGAAACAAGGCGATTCCGCTGGCGCGGCGTTGGCCCGTCAGAAGGCCAAGGTTTCGCTCTGATGGATACGCGTTTCCCCCAGATCGCCGATCAGTTGTTGCTGATCGAGCGGGAATTGCGTGTCCAGGGCTGGTGGAGCGACGTTTCGCCTTCGGCGCAAGCGTTGGCCAGTGTCGAGCCGTTTGCGGTCGACACCCTGGACTTCGAGCAATGGCTGCAATGGATTTTCCTGCCGCGGATGAAAACCATCCTGGAAAATGACCTGCCGCTGCCCAACGCCTCGGGCATCCTGGCCATGGCTGAAATGGTCTATGCCCAGCGGCCAGGGCAGGGCGTGGCGTTGCAGCGGCTGTTGGCGCAGTTCGATCAGATGATCAGTAACGTCGGCTGACCGACGTTACTGGCAGTGTTCCTCGATCTGCTTGCGCGTTTCCTCGATGCGCTGGCGCCGCTCTTCGTCAGTGAGGCGGCGCATTTCCCCTTCTACGTCCTCGCGAACCCTCGGGTTATTTTGCAACTGCGCCAGGTTGGTCCTGGCCTGCTCGCAAAATGCCTTGAGTTGGGCTTCCTGCTCGGCAATCTGTTTCTTGACCTCTTTATCGATCGCTTTCTGGTCACCAATGGGGCCACCGGAAGGCGGCGCTGGCGGTTTGGTGACGGACGGTGAGGACTTGATCACGGTGGTAGCCTCAGCGCCTTCGGGTGGCTGGGCGCCGAAGTGGGTAACGCCCTGAGCGTCTACCCATTTGTAGACCTGGCCGGCCATGCACATCGGGCTCAGGCCAACCAGCAGGCTGGCCGTCAGGAAGATCATTCGCATGCTGTTTCCTTGTCATGGGTTGCGCAATTGAAGCTAACACAGTTGCCGTTTAAAGGTTTTTTCTTGCGTTCTCATGCGCTTACTTCGAATAAAGCACATTGACGACTTGACTTGCAGAAGGCGAAACAGAAGAATCCAAAGTCCGCTGTAGAGGGACTGCCAGAAGCAGACCCACTCGGCAGATCATGAGGCGCACATCCGCGCCGACCTGTTACACCCGCAACGCGTTACCTCGCGCTGGGTGGGAAAGGCCCGCAACACTTGGGACGATCCCAATACTTGCTCAGTCAGTGCTGACGTAGTCGGCGACCACCGTCGCTCATGCTCTGCCGAGAAGTAAACCTATTAAGACCCGTCCCCTCTTTGTGGGTCGGTATTCTGGCGTTTTAGAGGTGAACAACGTGGAGCTTTTATCTGGCGGTGAGATGCTCGTCCGCTTTTTGCGTGACGAAGGCGTCAAATATATCTACGGGTACCCCGGTGGTGCTCTTCTTCATGTCTATGATGCCCTGTTCAAAGAACCGGAAGTGACCCACATCCTGGTTCGTCACGAGCAGGCGGCCACCCATATGGCTGACGGCTATGCCCGTGCCACCGGCAAGGCCGGCGTGGTATTGGTGACTTCCGGTCCAGGCGCCACGAACGCCATCACCGGTATCGCCACCGCGTACATGGACTCCATCCCGATGGTGATCATCTCCGGCCAGGTGCCCAGCACCATGGTGGGTACCGATGCGTTCCAGGAAACCGACATGATCGGTATCTCCCGGCCGATCGTGAAGCACAGCTTCATGATCAAGCACGCGTCGGAAATCCCGGAGGTCATGAAGAAAGCCTTCTACCTGGCGGAATCCGGTCGTCCGGGCCCGGTCGTGGTCGATGTCCCGAAAGACATGACCAACCCGGCCGAGAAGTTCGAATACATCTTCCCGAAAAAAGCCAAGCTGCGTTCCTACAGCCCCGCCGTCCGTGGTCACTCCGGGCAAATCCGCAAGGCAGCCGAAATGCTGCTGGCGGCCAAGCGCCCTGTGCTGTACTCCGGTGGTGGCGTGATCCTCGGTGGTGGCTCCGCGCCGCTGACCGAACTGGCGAAAATGCTCAACCTGCCGGTCACCAATACGCTGATGGGCCTGGGCGCGTTCCCGGGTTCCGACCGTCAGTTCATCGGTATGCTCGGCATGCACGGCAGCTACACCGCCAACCTGGCGATGCACCACGCCGATGTGATCCTGGCGGTCGGCGCGCGTTTCGACGACCGTGTCATCAACGGCGCGGCGAAATTCTGCCCGAATGCCAAGATCATCCACATCGACATCGACCCGGCTTCCATCTCCAAGACCATCAAGGCAGACGTGCCGATTGTCGGTCCGGTAGAGAGCGTGCTGACCGAAATGGTCGCCATTCTCAAGGAAATCGGCGAGGTTCCAAACAAGGACTCCGTGGCCAGTTGGTGGAAGCAAGTCGATGAATGGCGCGGCGATCGTGGCCTGTTCCCTTACGATAAGGGCGACGGCAGTGTGATCAAGCCGCAGACCGTGATCGAAACCCTGTGCGAAGTGACCAAGGGCGATGCCTTTGTGACCTCCGACGTGGGCCAGCACCAGATGTTCGCTGCGCAGTACTACAAGTTCGACAAACCCAATCGCTGGATCAACTCCGGCGGCCTGGGCACCATGGGCTTCGGTTTCCCGGCGGCCATGGGCATCAAGTTGAGCTTCCCGGATGCCGACGTCGCCTGCGTTACCGGCGAGGGCAGCATCCAGATGAACATCCAGGAACTGTCCACCTGCCTGCAATACGGCTTGCCGGTGAAGATCGTGATCCTGAACAACGGTGTGTTGGGCATGGTTCGCCAATGGCAGGACATGAGCTACGGCAGCCGCCACTCGCACTCCTACATGGAATCGCTGCCTGATTTCGTCAAGCTGGCGGAGGCCTACGGTCACGTTGGCGTGCGCATCACCGAATCGAAGGATTTGAAGTCGAAGATGGAGGAGGCGTTCGCCATGAAGGATCGCCTGGTGGTGATCGATATTGCGGTCGACACCAGCGAGCACGTCTACCCGATGCAGATCAAAGACGGCTCCATGCGCGATATGTGGCTGAGCAAGACGGAGCGTACCTAATCATGCGACATATTATTTCCCTGCTTCTGGAAAACGAACCGGGTGCGCTGTCTCGTGTTGTGGGCCTGTTCTCGCAGCGTAACTACAACATCGAAAGCCTGACCGTGGCGCCAACCGAAGACCCGACCCTGTCGCGTCTGACGCTGACCACCGTGGGGCACGATGAAATCATCGAGCAGATCACCAAGAACCTGAACAAGCTGATCGAGGTGGTCAAGCTGGTGGACCTGTCGGAAAGCGCTCACATCGAGCGTGAACTGATGCTGGTCAAGGTCAAGGCCACCGGCGCCCAGCGCGCCGAGATCAAACGTACTACCGATATTTATCGTGGGCAGATCGTCGATGTCAGCGCCAGCGTCTATACCGTTCAGTTGACCGGTACCAGCGACAAGCTCGACAGCTTCATTCAATCGATCGGTACTGCCTCGATTCTGGAAACCGTACGCAGTGGCGTCACCGGGATTGCCCGTGGCGACAAAGTACTGAGCATCTAAACCAAATTAGCGAATGGCCTGAACGGCCGGATATAGGGGAATTTCATGAAAGTTTTCTACGATAAAGACTGCGACCTGTCGATCATCCAGGGCAAGAAAGTCGCCATCATCGGCTACGGTTCCCAAGGTCACGCCCAGGCGTGCAACCTGAAGGACTCCGGCGTTGACGTGACCGTCGGCCTGCGTAAAGGCTCGGCCACCGTTGCCAAGGCTGAGGCCCATGGCCTGAAAGTCGCCGACGTGGCTTCTGCCGTTGCCGCCGCCGACCTGGTGATGATCCTGACTCCGGACGAGTTCCAGGGCGCGTTGTACAAGAACGAAATCGAACCGAACATCAAGAAAGGCGCCACCCTGGCCTTCTCCCACGGCTTCTCGATCCACTACAACCAGGTTGTGCCGCGTTCCGACCTCGACGTGATCATGATCGCGCCGAAGGCTCCAGGCCACACCGTGCGTTCCGAGTTCGTGAAGGGCGGTGGTATCCCTGACCTGATCGCGATCTACCAGGATGCGTCCGGCAACGCCAAGAACGTGGCCCTGTCCTACGCAGCTGGCGTCGGTGGCGGTCGTACCGGCATCATCGAAACCACCTTCAAGGACGAGACCGAAACCGACCTGTTCGGCGAGCAGGCCGTTCTGTGTGGCGGTACCGTCGAGCTGGTCAAGGCCGGTTTCGAAACCCTGGTTGAAGCCGGTTATGCGCCAGAAATGGCTTACTTCGAATGCCTGCACGAACTGAAGCTGATCGTTGACCTCATGTACGAAGGCGGCATCGCCAACATGAACTACTCGATCTCCAACAACGCCGAGTACGGCGAGTACGTGACTGGCCCGGAAGTCATCAACGCCGAGTCCCGCCAGGCCATGCGCAACGCCCTGAAACGTATCCAGGACGGCGAATACGCCAAGATGTTCATCAGCGAAGGCGCCACCGGCTATCCTTCGATGACCGCCAAGCGTCGCAATAACGCCGCCCACGGTATCGAAATCATCGGCGAGCAACTGCGCTCGATGATGCCGTGGATCAGCGCCAACAAGATCGTCGACAAAACCAAGAACTAAGTCGCGAGCTTGATCGAAAAACGCGGCCTTGGCCGCGTTTTTTCGTTTGGGCGGTGGCTTCTGGTATAAAGCTGCATCGTTTGCGGCCGAACCGTCGACCCAGACATCTGTCGAATTTTTTCACACCGTTGCAAGGTATTGTCCATGAGCGAACGTCCCGACGAGCCAAGCCAGGCTCCTGACGCCGAAAGCCTGTTGCCCATCGATGAGCACGTCGAAGAAGGCCATGACGCTGAAGGCCGTAAGGTCCGGCATCGTGGCATCTATCTGCTGCCGAATCTGTTCACCACCGCGAATCTGTTCGCCGGTTTCTATTCCATCATCAGCTCCATGAGTGCCCAGGCCGCCTTGAGCGCCGGCGATAGCGCGGGGGCGAGCCGTTACTTCGCCTTCGCCGCCATTGCGATCTTCGTCGCCATGGTGCTCGATGGCCTGGATGGGCGTGTCGCCCGCATGACCAATACCCAGAGTGCGTTCGGCGCCGAATACGATTCGCTGTCCGACATGGTCGCTTTTGGCGTGGCTCCCGCCTTGCTGGCGTTTGGCTGGGCGCTGGGGGACATGGGCAAGGTCGGCTGGATGGTCGCCTTTATCTATGTGGCAGGTGCGGCGTTGCGCCTGGCGCGTTTCAACACCCAGGTTGGCAAGGCTGACAAACGCTACTTCATCGGTCTGGCCAGTCCGGCCGCGGCGGGTGTCGTGGCAGGTGTTGTCTGGGCATTCAGCGACTACGGCATCCAGGGTTCGAAGATGTCGTTCCTGGTGGCGTTGCTGGTTGCAGCGGCCGGGATGCTGATGGTCAGCAACATCAAGTACAACAGCTTCAAGGAGCTGGATCTGAAGGGCCGCGTGCCGTTCGTGGCGATTCTGGCGGTGGTGCTGGTGTTCGCAGTGGTGTTCAGTGATCCACCGCGTATCCTGTTGCTGGTGTTCCTGGGGTATGCCGCCTCCGGGCCGGTGCAATATTTGTTGCGTCTGCGCCGACGCTAAACGTTGCCTTAATGTAATTTCCCCCATACTCCGCAGTCTATTGGTGCATCTGCCCTCCAATACTGCGGAGTTGTCATGCTGATCAAGATCCCCAAGTCGTCCGACTGCCGTGAATCGGACGTCACGCCCGAGTCCCTCTATCTATCCCGTCGGCAAATGCTCGGTGCAACCCTGGCTGGCCTCGCCGTCAGCAGCTTGCCCCAATGGGCTCGTGCTGCCGATGCGGCGCGGTATGCCGATGTCGAGCCCGGCAAAGCGCCGCCCTGGTTTGCGGAGAAGCTGCCTTCAGTCCAATGGGGGGCGGTCACGGTCAAGAATGAGTCCATCACACCGTTCAAGGACGCGACCCATTACAACAACTTCTATGAGTTCGGAACCGACAAGGGGGACCCGGCAGCCAATGCCGGATCGCTGAAGACCGAGCCCTGGAGCGTGGTAGTGGACGGGGAGGTGGGCAAGCCGGGGCGCTATGGGTTGGAAGACTTCATGAAGCCTTATCAACTGGAAGAGCGTATTTATCGATTGCGCTGTGTCGAGGCTTGGTCGATGGTCATTCCATGGATCGGCTTTCCGATCTCTGCACTGCTCAAGCAGGTCGAGCCGACCTCCAAGGCCAAATATATCCGCTTCGAAACCCTGCAGGATCCCAAGACCATGCCCGGGCAGCGTTCCGGTTTCGCTTTGATCGACTGGCCGTATGTCGAAGGCTTGCGATTGGATGAGGCGATGAACCCGCTGGCCATCCTGGCGGTGGGGATGTACGGGCGGGAGTTGCCGAACCAGAACGGCGCGCCGCTGCGGTTGGTGGTTCCATGGAAGTACGGGTTCAAAAGTGTGAAGTCCATTGTGCGCATCAGTCTGGTGACTGAGCAGCCGAAGACGACTTGGCAAAGCATTGCATCTGATGAGTACGGCTTCTATGCCAACGTCAATCCGACCGTCGATCACCCGCGCTGGACCCAGGCACATGAGCGCCGTTTGCCGAGTGGGCTGTTCAGCCCCAATGTCCGCGATACGTTGATGTTCAACGGCTATCAGGATGAAGTCGCTTCTTTGTATGCAGGGATGGACCTGAGGAAGGACTACTGATGCGTTTTCCAGTCTGGCGAATCGGCGTCTTCATCGCGGCGGCGGTCTGGCCGTTGTTCTGGCTTTACGAGGCGTTGATGAACTCGCTGGGGCCTGACCCGGGCAAAGTCCTGGTGGATCGGCTCGGGTTGGGGACGCTGATTCTGTTGTTGATCACCTTGAGCATGACGCCGCTGCAGAAGCTGACGGGGTGGGCGGGGTGGATCGCTGTCCGGCGGCAGTTGGGGTTGTGGTGCTTTGCTTATGTGGTGCTGCATTTGAGTGGGTATGGGGCGTTCATACTGGGGTTCGACTGGTCGCAGTTGGGCGTCGAGTTGAGCAAGCGGCCTTACATTATTGTCGGGGCGCTTGGGTTTCTCGGCCTGCTGGCGCTGGCGGTCACATCCAATCGCTACAGTCAGCGACGGCTTGGTGTGCGCTGGAAGAAATTGCATCGCCTGGTTTATCTGATCCTCGGGCTTGGGTTGCTGCATATGCTGTGGATCGTGCGGGCGGATCTGAAGGAGTGGGCGATATACGCCTTTATAGGTGGTGTACTGTTGTTGTTGAGGGTGCCGCCAGTTATGCGCCGGATCCCGCGTTTGCTGGGCAGGAAAGTTCCTTCTGCAACAAAAGCGT
>NZ_JBYVYN010000016.1:0-66123 GCF_058148565.1 Pseudomonas sp. DF11 | reverse complement strand
CACGCCTGCGGTCACCACGATCACCGACTCTACTGACACTACCGGCCTGACGCTGACCGCCAGTGACACCATCACCGAAGGCGGCTCGATCGTTTACACCGCGACCCTGACCAACGCCGCCGGCTCGCCAGTCACCGTGACCCTGAGCAACGGTGCAGTCATCAACATCGCAGCAGGCGCCACCACTGGCACCGTCACCGTCGATGCGCCGAAAGACGATGTCTACAAAGATGCCGGCAAGGTTGAAGTCAGCATCGACAAGGCCACTGGCGGCAACTTCGAGCACCTGGTCCCAAGCACCACGCCTGCGGTGACCGACGTCACCGATACCATCGACACCAGCACTGTCTCGCTCACCGCTACGTCTACTGTGGCTGAAGGCGGCACTGTCGTTTACACCGCGTCGGTGAATGCGCCAGTCACCGACGCCCCACTCGTCGTGACGTTGAGCAACGGCCAGACCATTACCATCCCGGTTGGCGCAAGCTCTGGCTCGGTAAACTTCGTCACGCCAAACGACGCCCTCGCTGGCGGCGATAACCTGAGCGTCAAGATTGACGACGCCAAAGGCGGCAACTACGAAAACCTTGCCATAGATGGCAAACCGGCTGACACCACCGTCACGGATACCCAGGACACAACCGGCCTGACGTTGAGCGCGACCGACACCGTCGCCGAAGGCGGCTCGATCGTTTACACCGCAACCCTGACCAACGCCGCTGGCACACCCGTCACCGTGACCTTGAGCAACGGCGCCGTCATCAACATCGCCGCTGGCGCCACCACTGGCACCGTCACCGTCGACGCGCCGAAAGACGACGTCTATAAAGACGCCGGCAAGGTTGAAGTCAGCATCGACAAGGCCACTGGCGGCAACTTCGAGCACTTGGTCCCAAGCACCACGCCAGCCGTGACCAACGTGACCGACACCATCGACACTTCGACGGTCAGCCTGACGGCCACGTCGACTGTGGCTGAAGGCGGCACTGTCGTTTACACCGCGTCGGTGAATGCTCCAGTCACCGATGCTCCGTTGGTTGTTACCCTATCGAATGGTCAAACCATCACCATCCCGGTAGGCGCAAGCTCCGGCTCGGTAAACTTCGTCACGCCAAACGACGCCCTCGCTGGCGGCAACCACCTGAGCGTCAAGATCGACGACGCTAAAGGTGGCAACTACGAAAACCTGGTTGCAGATAAAACCCCGGTTGAAACCTCAGTCACTGACGTTCAGGACACTACCGGCCTGTCCCTGTCGGCGACCGACACCGTCGCCGAAGGCGGCTCGATCGTTTACACCGCAACCCTGACCAACGCCGCTGGCACCCCCGTCACCGTGACCCTGAGCAACGGCGCCGTCATCAACATCGCGGCAGGCGCCACCACTGGCACCGTCACCGTCGACGCGCCGAAAGACGACGTCTACAAAGATGCCGGCAAAGTTGAAGTCAGCATCGACAAGGCCACTGGCGGCAACTTCGAGCACCTGGTCCCAAGCACCACGCCAGCCGTGACCAACGTGACCGACACCATCGACACTTCGACGGTCAGCCTGAGCGCGACTTCGACTGTCGCTGAAGGCGGCACTGTCGTTTACACCGCGTCGGTCAACGCACCAGTCACCGATGCTCCGTTGGTTGTTACCCTATCGAATGGTCAAACCATCACCATCCCGGTTGGCGCCAGCAGCGGTTCGGTAAATTTCGTCACGCCAAACGACGCCCTCGCTGGCGGCGATAACCTGAGCGTCAAGATTGATGATGCCAAGGGTGGCAACTATGAAAACCTTGCCATTGACGGTAAACCGGCTGACACAACCGTCACGGATACCCAGGACACAACCGGCCTGACGTTGAGCGCGACCGACACCGTCGCCGAAGGCGGCTCGATCGTTTACACCGCAACCCTGACCAACGCCGCCGGCACGCCAGTCACCGTGACCTTGAGCAACGGTGCCGTCATCAACATCGCCGCTGGCGCCACCACCGGCACCGTCACCGTCGACGCACCGAAAGATGATGTCTACAAAGATGCCGGCAAAGTTGAAGTCAGCATCGACAAAGCCACTGGCGGCAACTTCGAGCACTTGGTCCCAAGCACCACGCCAGCCGTGACCGACGTCACCGATACCATCGACACCAGCACTGTCTCGCTCACCGCTACGTCTACTGTGGCTGAAGGCGGCACTGTCGTTTACACCGCGTCGGTGAATGCGCCAGTCACCGACGCCCCTCTCGTCGTGACGTTGAGCAACGGCCAGACCATCACCATCCCGGTAGGCGCAAGCTCCGGCTCGGTAAACTTCGTCACGCCAAACGACGCCCTCGCTGGCGGCGATAACCTGAGCGTCAAGATTGACGACGCCAAGGGTGGCAACTATGAAAATCTTGCCATTGACGGCAAACCGGCTGACACCACCGTCACGGATACTCAGGACACAACCGGCCTGACGTTGAGCGCGACCGACACTGTCGCCGAAGGCGGCTCGATCGTTTACACCGCAACCCTGACCAACGCCGCTGGCACACCCGTCACCGTGACCCTGAGCAACGGTGCAGTTATCAACATCGCAGCCGGCGCCACCACTGGCACCGTCACCGTCGATGCGCCGAAAGACGATGTCTACAAAGACGCCAGCAAGGTTGAAGTCAGCATTGATCACGCCACCGGCGGTAACTTCGAGCACCTGGTCCCAAGCACCACGCCTGCGGTGACCGACGTCACCGACACCATCGACACCAGCACCGTCTCGCTCACTGCGACACCGACTGCAGTTGAAGGTGGCACCGTCGTTTACACCGCGTCGGTGAATGCTCCAGTCACCGACGCCCCACTCGTCGTGACGTTGAGCAACGGCCAGACCATCACCATCCCGGTAGGCGCAAGCTCTGGCTCGGTAAACTTCGTCACGCCAAACGACGCCCTCGCTGGCGGCAACCACTTGAGCGTCAAGATCGACGACGCCAAGGGTGGCAACTACGAAAAACTCGCTATCGATGGCAAACCGGCTGACACGTCGGTGACCGACACGCAGGACACGACTGGCCTGAGCCTGAGCGCCACCGGTACGGTCGCCGAGGGCGGCCAGATCACCTACACCGCCACTCTGACCAACGCCGCCGGCACCCCCGTCACCGTAACCCTGAGCAATGGTGCGGTCATCACCATCGACGCTGGCAAGACCACCGGCACCGTTATCGTCGATGCACCGAAGGACGACGTCTACCAAGACGCCGGTAGCGTCGCGGCAACCATCAAGACCGCCACGGGGGGCAACTTCGAGAACCTGGTCCCAAGCACCACGCCAGCGGTGACCACCGTCACCGACACCGTCGACAACACCACCGTCAGCATCACCGGCAGCTCGTCGGTCACTGAAGGCCAAGCGGCCACGTACACCGTCAGCCTGACGAACCCGGCGCAAACCGAGGTGACAGTCAAGATTGTCTACAGCGGCACTGCCGTCGACGGCACGGACTTCACCGGCGTCTACACCGTGAAGATCCCGGCCAACGCCACCAGCGCGACCTTCAATGTGGCGACGCTGGACGACAAGATCACCGAAGGCACTGAAAACTTCGTGGTCAAGATCGACTCGGCCACCGGTGGCAACTTCGAGCACCTGGCGGTCAGCGGTACCAATGGCAGCGTCAGCACCTCGATCATCGACAACGATGCGCCACCGGTCCTCGACCTGGACGCCAACAACTCCAGCGGCAAGACTGGGGCCGATTACCAGGTGACCTTCACCGAAGGCACCGCTGGCCCGGGCGTGTCCATCGCCGACACCGACCTGAAAATCACCGACCCGGACAGCACCATGCTGACCGGCGCCACCATCGTGCTGACCAACCGTCAGCCCGGCGATGCGCTGAACCTGGGCAACAGCGTCAACGGCATCAGCATCAACGCCAACAGCACCAACGGCACGGTCACGCTGACGCTGTCGGGCAATGCGACGCTGGCCGACTACATGCAGCAGATCAAGAACATCAGCTTCATCAACAACAGTGAAGACCCGAGCACCGTACCGCGCATCATCACCGTGACGGTGACCGATGGCAGCAACTACTCCAACACCGCCACCACTACGGTGAACGTGGTCGGGGTCAACGATGCGCCGGTTGCCACTGGCGGCGCCGTGACCGGTACCGAAGACACTTCGCTGGTCCTCGGCTGGTCGACGTTCGGCATCAGCGATGTGGACAGCGCCGCCGCCAGCCAGGGCGTAAAAATCACCGGGCTGCCGAGCGACGGCAAGTTGCAGTACCTGGACGGCGCCACCTGGAAGGACGTGGCCAACAACCAGACCTTCACCAAGGCTGACATCGACGCTGGCAAGCTGCGCTTCACCCCCGATGCCAACGAATCCGGCGCCAACGGCAACCCGGCCGGTGTGGGCGATCAAAAGGCCGATTACGCGCAAATCAGCTTCCAGCCCACCGACGGCCAGGCGCTGGGCAATACCAGCACCGTGAAGATCGACATCACCCCGGTCGCCGACGCACCGACCCTCAACGTGGCCGGTAACAACGTGACCTCCACCGGCTTGATCAAGGAAGTCTGGACCGGCCTGTCGGGCCTGGGCACCGATGGCAGCGGCGCGCCGTCCGGCACCCTTAAATCGGTGATCGATGCCGCCGGCACGCCGAACAGCACCAGCACCGTGACCAACGTGCAGTCCGACAGCAACGTTAACCCGGGCACCGCGTCGAAAACCTCGGGCCTGATCTTCCTCGAAGCCGGCAAGACCTACACCTTCAGCGGCACGGGCGATGACAGCCTGCTGGTCACCATCGGCGGCAAAACCGTGGCGGCAACGACCTGGGGCGCGGGCGGCCAGTTGAACGGTTCGTTCACACCGACCACCAGCGGCTACTACACCCTGGACATCTACCACCACAACCAGACCGGCCCGGGCAGCTATGACGTGAACCTGTCGGTCAACGGCAGCACACCGGTCGACCTGAACGGTGCCGGCGTACCGCTCTACACCGGCGTGACCGACCTGGTAAATGCTGGCGTGACCGTCTCCGACCTGCACGGCACCAACGGCGAAGGCTACTACGACGGTTACAAGCTCAACGAGGGCGCCGAAGGCACCAGCGTGCACCTGTCGAAGATCACCACCGCCCTGACCGACACCGACGGTTCCGAAAGCCTGAGCGTGAAGATCGGCGGCATCCCGGAAGGCAGTGTACTGAGCGACGGCGCAGGCCATACCGCGACCGTGGGCA
The DNA here is from genome assembly GCF_058148565.1 of Pseudomonas sp. DF11. Classification (NCBI taxonomy): domain Bacteria; kingdom Pseudomonadati; phylum Pseudomonadota; class Gammaproteobacteria; order Pseudomonadales; family Pseudomonadaceae; genus Pseudomonas; species Pseudomonas sp. DF11. The sequence goes on along the minus strand of NZ_JBYVYN010000016.1, from coordinate 60,886 downwards.
GCAATGGCGAAGCTTCGGTCACCGGCTGGAACCTGGGTAGCCTGACTCTGACACCGCCGACCTACTACAACGGCCAGTTCAACCTGACCGTGACGTCGACGTCCACCGAAGCCCTCGGCGGCTCGGCGGTGAGCACGGCGCAGATCCCTGTCACGGTGTACCCGGCGACCTACAACGCCGTCACCGCCACGTCTGGCAGCGACAACGTCACCGGCACCGACGGCAACGACATTGTGGTCGCCGACATCGGCGGCCTGACCGTGGTGCCGGGCGTCAATTACAACATTGCCTTCATGGTCGACAGCTCCGGCAGCATGAGCGATTCGTCGCTTTCCGCAGCCAAGACCTCGCTGACGTCGGTGTTCAACACTCTCAAGCAAAGCATGGGTAGCAACTCGGGCACGGTGAACATCTTCCTGGCGGACTTCGACAGGCAAGTGAACAAGACCGTTTCGGTCAACCTCAAGGACCCGAACGCACTGGCGCTGCTCAAGGGCGTGCTGGACTCAATGGCGTCCGGCGGCGGCACCAACTACGAGGACGTATTCAAGACCACGGCCAACTGGTTCAAGAGCACTGAAGCCTTGAGCAACACCGGGGCGAAGAACCTGACTTACTTCATCACTGACGGCCAGCCGACCTTCTATCAGTCTGGCGAACAGACCAACCCGACCCTTTACGGCGACGTGAAGCTCGACAGCCTGATTACCACGACCAACTACAAACTGGGCCAGACGTTCAGCGCCGACCTGGACAGCACACACCGCGTGAAGGTCGACGAGTCTGGCAATGTCACGCTGCAAACCTGGAAAAAAACCTGGGGCGGCTACTGGAGCGACGAAGCGCTGGGCACCTTGCATGCCCAGGGTGACGGCACCTATGAGCTGTCGTATCGCGACGGTACCGGCAACAGCACCGACTCGAGCACGACCAGCAACTCCCTGAGTGCCTTCGCACTCCTGAGTTCGCTGTCTGGCGTGGAAGCCATCGGCCTTAACAGCGATGTGACCCTGGCCGATCTCAAGCCATACGACTCGGATGCAAAACCGCAGACCAACATCGACCCGAAAGACCTGGCGAACTCGATCATCGGCCACACCGAAGCGACCCTGCCGGGCGCCGATACGGTCAACGGCGGCGAAGGCAATGACATCCTGTTCGGCGACCTGGTGAGCTTCAACGGCATTGCTGGCGAGGGCTACCAGGCCATCCAGGCGTTCGTGGCCCAACAGAGCGGCGTGGACGTCAGCAAGGTCACCACCAGCAACGTGCACCAGTACATCACCGAACACTACACCGCGTTCGATGTGTCCGGTGCCCACGATGGCAATGACACCCTGCTGGGCGGCGCCGGCAACGACATCATTTTCGGCCAGGGCGGCAACGACACGCTCGACGGTGGCAAGGGCAATGACATCCTGCTGGGTGGCACGGGTAACGACACTCTGATCGGCGGCCAGGGCAACGACACCCTGATCGGTGGCCTGGGAGGCGATACCTTTGTCTGGAAGTCCGGCGATACCGGCACTGACGTGATCAAGGACTTCAAGGCCAGCGAAGGCGATCGGATCGACCTGCGAGATCTGCTGCAGGGCGAAACCGGCAGCACCATCGACCACTTCCTGAAAATCAGCACAGTCGATGGCGTGTCCTCGCTGCAAGTCAGCACCACCGGCCAGTTCAACGCGGCCAATGGCGCAGCGGCCACACCGGATGTGACGATCAAGCTCGAAGGCAACAACTGGTCGAATATCAACCTGAACACGTTGATCGCCGGCAGTGACCCGACCATCAAGGTCGATCACAACAACAGCTGACCAGGCCCTCACGGCCGCCCTTCACAGGGCGGTCGTGCACGGTTGCTCCCTGGATGACGATTTCGTCTTCACCCTCCATACTCCCCCACAGTTGGCCTATGCTGCCCAGCATGACGCCGCTTCATACATGAGGGATGCCCGATGTTTTACGTGCAACGTGATGCACAAGGCCTGCTGGTGCGCGTAGAAGCCACCGCCTACACCGAAGCCACCGAGACCTTGCCGGCCGACAACCACGAGATCCAGGACTGGTTCGCCAACCAGGCGGTGGAAAACAGCCTCAAGCAGCTCAAGCAGAGCGACCTGGAGATGATCCGGGTACTCGACGACTTGATCCAGGTGCTGACCAGCAAAGGCGTGATCCGCGTCACCGACCTGCCACCGGCGGCCCAGGCCAAACTGATGGACCGCACCCAGGCCCGGGAAGCATTGGGCGGGTTGAGCCGGTTGATCGATGATGATGAGAAGGGGTTGATCTAGGCCTGGTTTCATCGGTGTCAGGGCTGCCCTCATCGCGAGCAGGCTCGCTCCCACAGGGGGAGGGGTAAGTCGCAGATATTGCCGTCACACAGTTCTTATGTGGGAGCGGGCTTGCTCGCGAAAGCGGTGGGTCAGATGTCGATGATGTTGACTGTGCCGCCCCCTTCGCGAGCAAGCCCGCTCCCACATTGGATTTGTGCCAGGGCGCAATTTTCCATTCGCCAACAGATCTCTTGTTCGCGATGGCAATCGTCAATCCACCGCAGGCCTGTCAGCTCGACGCTTGCACTTCAAGCCGATCCATCGCCCGCTCCACCAACAGATGCACCCCATCGGCCATTCGGCTGATTGCCAGGATCACGCTGCGGCGCGAGCCGTCGACGTCATCCGCCAGGTCGGCGGCGATGGCGCTGATGGACAGCAAGTCTTCGGAGGCATTGGCCAGGAGGGTTTCGGTGTCGATGTCCGGGGAGACCATGAAGAGCTGGGCGGTTTGGGGTTTTCCCGAGGCTTCATCGGTTGGTTTGGGATTGAGGTAGTAGTCGAGGGCGCGTTGGGCGGCTTCGTCGAGTTTTTTGGATTTAGAGGTTTTTTCGGAGGCGTTGCCAGGGTTTTCTGGCGGATTTGGTGTGACCTTGAACATGTCGTGAAGCTCCATCTGTAGAAGTGGAACCGACACCCTTCGCTTGCACGCAAATGAGGTGGCAGTTGTACGCAGGTGTGCAAGACCGGGCAGACGGAACCCCGGCAGACTCCTCCTCGCGAAGAAATCTCCCACGCACAACCGCCATAAAGCGCTTGCGCGTCGTCTTTTAACCGGCTTGCACGCCAGTGTCACCGTTTTTTTCAGTGACAAATCCAGACTAGCCACGGGACAGACGCCGGACAAGTTCTCCAAGTTCGCTACAACTCGAAGGAAATCTCCTAGGACCTGACTTTTAGAGGGGGTGTATATCCGTTTCTGCGGTAACGGCTACTTACGGTTCCGCCCTGACGGCGGCTCACTTTTGAGAAGCGCAAAAGTAAGCAAAACGCTTTTGCCCCACCACTCGGCACCTCGCTAAGGCTCGGTGTGCCCTCACTCCGGCATTGCTCCGTGGGCCGCCGCGAAGGGCCATCCATGGCCCAGCGCGGCTACCTCGGCATCCATGCCGAGGTGCCCACTGCGCAATGCCTGCGTTCGGCCATCGTGGTTAACGGGGCGCCAAAATCTACGTCCACCGCGAGGCGGCCTTATAGCCGACCTGGTTCTTGATGGAGACCGCGTTTCTCCTGTGGGGGCGAGCCTGCAACATAGAATCTCCCACAGCGTTTACCGTTGATCAATCTGTGCCGTGATGGCTGGGAAGCTTTTGTGGCGAGGGGATTTATCCCCGCTGGGCTGCGCAGCGGCCCCCAAACCAAGCAACTCGGTGTGCCAGGAAGGCTGAGTTCATTGCTTTAGGGCTGCTGCGCAGCCCAGCGGGGATAAATCCCCTCGCCACAGGACTGTGCCGCTCCCAAAAACCCTGTGGGTATCCAACATCACCACAAACTGACCCTCCGCATCGCGAGCAAGCTCGCCCACAGTTGGACCGGGGTATGGCCGGAGAACCAGGCCGGCTGTCAGGCCGCCTTCGCGAGCAGGCTCGCTCCCACAATGGGATCGGAGTACGGCCGGGAGAGCCAGGCCGGCTGTCAGGCCGCCTTCGCGAGCAGGCTCGCTCCCACAATGGGATCGGAGTACGACCGGGAGAGCCAGGCCGGCTGTCAGGCCGCCTCGCTTCGGCTTTTGATCTGGGCCCCCGTTAACCACGCTGGCCGAACGCAGGTATTGTGGAGTGGGCATCCCGGCATGGATGCCGGGATAGCCGCGCTGGACCATGGATGGTCCTTCGCGGCGGGCCCACGGAGCAATGCCGGAGTGAGGGCATGCCGAGCCTAGGCGAGGCACCGAGTGGTGGGGCAAGACCTTTTGGTTACTTTTGGGGCGTTTGCCAAAAGTGACACGCCGTAAGGGCGTAACCGCCAGTGGCCGTTACCGCTGCAATGGATATGTACTCGTTCAAAAAGCACAGGCCGGCTACCAGGCCGCCTCGTCAACAAAGCCTCACCCCCACCGCCGAGGCTCCCCAACCAACTGCCCCTGCACCCCAAACAACCCCATCTCCCGAATCACCGCCAACTCCCCCTCCGTCTCAACCCGCTCGGCAATCAACGGCAGGTCAATACTGTGAGCCGCACGCTGGATCGCTTCAATGAACAGACGCTTGTCACTCTCCTGATCAATGGCACGGATATAACTGCCATCGATCTTCAGATAAGCCAACCCCAGGCGCGACAAGTTGCCGATCATGCTGAACCGCCCACCAAAACGCTGCAGGCTCAGAGAGAAGCCAAGCTCGCGCAGATGCCGGGTCAACTGCTCCAGGACAGCTTGCTCCGGCAGTTGCTCTTCACCAATCTCCAGGGTCAGGCGCTCCCCGAGGTTGGAATGCGCCCGCAGAATTTCAAAGACCTTGTTCAGCGCCTGCGGATCGGCCAAGGTCGCCGAAGACAGGTTCAACGCCAGGGATTGCTCATGTCCGGCCATTTGCTCAAGCACCTGTTCGAGCATCAAGCGGTCCAGGCGCGCGGTCCAGCCAAAGCGTTCCAACCACGGCAGGAACCGCCCGGCGGGAATCGTCTGCCCCTGCTCGTCCAACAACCGCGACAGCACTTTGTAATGCAGTACCACCTGGGTGTCCTGGGCAGCCACCACCGGCTGGAAGTACAGCTCGAAGCGTTGATGGTTCAAGGCCTGGTCGAGCAAAGTGTGCCAGGCATGGTGATCATCACCGACGCTGGCCACCGCACTGTGTTCAAGGCAGGCCCAGCCCGGTTCGCCCTGGCTTTCGGCCTGGGCCAGGGCCTGGTCGCCGAGCTGGAGCACCGCTTGCGGCGAGTCGCCATGGACGAATGGCGCCAGCCCGATGGAGGCCACCGACGCCACATCTGTCGCACCGGTGGCATGCAAGCTCGCCAACGCGGCTTCGAGGTTCTGCGCCAATTGCAGCGCTTCTTCACGCACCAGGCCCGGCGCCAGCACAGCGAACTCCCCGCCACGGATGCGCGTCACCAGGTTGTGGGTTTCCGGATACCGCGCGCACTCACGCAGCAATTGTTCGCCAACCGCTTTAAGCAACTGATCGGTGCGCTGCCCGCCCAGCCGTTGGTTCAAACCGGCCAGGTCCTTGACCCGCAGCAACAGCAGATAACCGGAACTGGCCTGCTCCGGGTTGCTCACCCGGACATTGAGCTGCATTTCGAAATAGCGCCGGTTGGCCAGGCCCGTGAGGTTGTCCTGATAGGACTCGATCCGCAGCTTCTCACTGCGCTCGGCCTGTTCCTGGAACAGCGCCTTGAGCTTCTCGACCATCTGGTTCATCGCCTGCACCACACGGCGCAGTTCAGGCGTGCGCGGCAACTCCGGCAGGCTCAGGAACTCGCGTCGAGCGATGGCATGGGACTGATGCACCATGTAGTCCAGCGGCTTGAGCTGGCGACGCAGCAGCAAGGCCCCCAGCACCGCGCTCACGGCGCCACACAGCAAAAGCCAGCCCAAGCTGCCCAACGCGCTCTGCCACAGCTTGGCGAGGGCGAACATCGGGTGGCTGACCACTTCGACCCGCGCCGCCTGCTCCCAGCCGCGACTGACAATGGCATCGCCGCCGGCCGGTTCCAGGCCGATGAGTTTGACGAACCATTGCGGCACGCTGCCGGCGTCCGGCGTGCCGGTGCGCTCGACCAGGGTCTTGTCGGTGGCCACGTCGACCACGCGGATGGTCGCGTAGTAGCCGCTGTCGAAGATCGAGCTGACCATCAGCTCCACCATCGCCGGGTCGTCGATGTTCGGCGTCAACGACAGTGCCAGCGCCGTGGCCGCGTCCTGGGCGTGGGAGCGCAACTGGTTGACGTACTGGGCCCGCGAGCTCTCCAGGCTGACCATGAAGCTGCCGCTGAAGGCAACCACCAGGAACAGACAGATAGCGATCAACAGCTGTTTGAACAAGGACATCTGAGCGCGCGCTCCTAGTTAGTCGTCTCGACCGGAAAACCTTCGGCCTGCATTTTTTTCAACACATCCTGCCACCGGGACAGGCGCTTGGTGTCACCCACTTTCTTGTTGCCCTTGGCGCCCGGCAGCCACAATCCTTCGGCATTGAAAGAGTAGACCGGGAGCAAGTCGGTTCGCTGGCTGGCCGGCAGGATGCCGTCGATCAGGCTGTCGAGGACCAGCGGCATCGCCTCGGGCGTGGCGTAATAGGTGAGCACCATGTGCGCACGGTTCTGCCGCAAGGCCTTGACGTAGGTGATGCGCAGCTTGTCACTGGACACCCCGAGATGACGCAGGCTGAAGTACTTGGCGATGGCGTAGTCCTCACAGTCGCCAGCGCCCTTCCACAAGGCCTGGATCGGGGTTTCCCAGTAGTCGACCTCGCGCCACAGGTCGATGTCTTCCACGTAGCGCACCTGTTTGTTGAAGAACAGGTTCACCACCTTGAGCTGTTCCAGTTCCGGGATCTGTTTCTGCGTCGCCAACAGTTGCTGCCACGCGTCGATCCGTTGCTGCCCTTCGCCCAAGGGGCCATATAACGCTTGCGCCCGTCGGCTGATCTGCGCAAAGTCCCAGTCAGCCCGTAGACCACCCAGCATCAGGCCGGCCAGCAGCAATGCCGAGCACAGCCAGCGCAAGGACCTGAGAACAGGGAAAGGTGCAGCCAAGGGAATACGTCCGAAAAGGGCCGTTGGAAATTCGTTGGATGGTGAAGCCTGGCCCACTAAAAGACAATGGCAGGGTGCAATCACCGCAGGCAGACTAAACTTTAGTTCAGGAATTGGGGCCGCGATATTTTGACGGCTTGGCAATCTGTAACTAATGTTGGCTTGGATCCAATTTCGTTACTACCAGTCAGGTGTTGTCGTGACACAGAAGCCCAAACCGCTTAGCACTATCCAGGTCAACGGGCCTATCCCGGCTGACCGGGCACGTTCGATCATCGAAGAGTCTCTGCGCGAGGCCATCCTCGATGGCCGCCTGCCTTGCGGCACCGCCCTGCGCCAGCAGGAACTGGCCGACCTGTTCGGCGTGAGCCGCATGCCGGTACGCGAGGCATTGCGCCAGCTGGAGGCGCAGTCACTGCTCAATGTGGTCCAGCACAAGGGTGCCGTAGTGGCGCCATTGATTACCAACAATGCGGTAGAAACCTACGCCCTGCGTTCAGTCCTGGAAGCTTTCGCCTTGCGCCTGTCCATCCCGCTGCTCGATGACAGCGACCTGGCACTGGCCGCCCAGTACATCGAACAGCTGGAAACAGAAACCGATCACGCCGAGATCGGCAAGCTCAACCGGCTGTTCCACATGTCGCTTTATCACAAGGCCCCCAACAGCAAGCTGCTGGACCTGATCGAGCGCGAGCTCAATGAAGAAGAGCGCTTCCTGCGCTTTCACCTGTCATCCATGGGGCTGGGCAAGTTGAGCCAGGACGATCATCGCGCGCTGCTCGACGCCGCGCGTGCCAAGGACATCGACAAGGCCATCGTATTGCTGGAACTGCACCTGGAAAAAGCCTCTGTCACCATGCGCCGGTACCTGGAACAGTCGTCGAACCCTTGACTCCACGCCGGCCGCTCCGGCCGGCGTAAAAACTTCTTACATATCCTTCCGACTCACTTGTCGCCTGCGCGGCACGGCCTGGCCGTGGCCGCGACTCGTCGTCCCATCAGTTCAATGGCACTGCCATCGATTTGGGCTCACTCTTGCGCTTGTCGATTCAAAACAGACCTGAAGAAGTCAACGCCTGGCTGAAACCAGACGAATCGAAGCCAATACGCAAGGAGCGTCGCCCACTGGCGGGATGATCGGCTGTCCGACCGGTGTCCCTCCCTTAAATCACAAACTTCTTAATTCCCTGATCCCTGAAGTGCTCCGAGTGAGGCATTCACTCGAACTATTCGATTCTGATACCCCTAAATCGGAAGGAGCTTCTTCGCCCAAATAAAACTTATATTAAAAGTTTTAACAGACCACTTCGCGCCCAATAAACTTGCCACTTCAAATAATTAAAAAAAATCTTGCCGCTCACTTGTTTTGTGTATTAGTTTTTTATTCGTCGAATTGTTATCGACCGCTTCCGTTTTCGGCCAACGCTTCAGAATCAAGCGTTACAGGCTGGCGACGCGCATTAAAGGCAAACACTTAAACTACTTGGGTAATTCATGGATTCCGGTCCAGGCGCCTGTTCGCCTTGATAAACAACGGGCAACTTTCCGGACACAACATCATTGATGAGGACGTTCCAATGCAGCCAACCAAAGAACAACTATCTCTGAAAAAACACGAACTTGGCCAACATCCGGTTTTTTCCGAAATAACATCAATCGATCTGTTACGCCGCTTTATGGAAAGCCATGTGTTTGCCGTGTGGGACTTCATGTCACTGACCAAACGGCTGCAACGGGAGCTGACCTGCGTGCACCTGCCCTGGCTGCCGCCGGCAGACCCGCACGCAGCACGCCTGATCAACGAAATTGTCTTGGGCGAGGAATCGGATGACCGCCCAGGCGCAGGCTATTGCAGCCATTTCGAACTGTACCTGGATGCCATGCGCGAGGTCGGTGCCGATACCCGCGCCATCGAACAATTCATCACCCTGCAGCAGGAAGGCGTCAGCCCCGAGACGGCGCTGGAGAGTGTCGAAGTAGAACCGGCGGCGGCACGTTTCGTCCGCCAGACCCTGCACACCGCCCTGCATGCCCCGGCCCACAGCGTAGCCGCCGCGTTCGTGCATGGACGTGAGAGTGTCATCCCGCAGATGTTCCAGCGCATGTTGGACGCCTGGGGCATTGGCCTGGATCAGGCACCGACGTTTCGCTACTACCTGCAACGGCACATCGAAGTCGACTCCGAGGACCATGGCCCGGCAGCGGAAAAACTGTTGGCCCGGCTGATCGACGGCGACCCGCAACGTGAAACCGAGGTATTGGCCGCCGCCCTCGCCGCCGTCCATAGCCGCGCGGCCCTGTGGGATGGCCTGCGCCAGAGCATGGCCCAACCGGTTGCACAGGTGACGCCATGAACGCCGTCGAATACCAATCCTTCGCCGACGCCTGGGAAAGCCGCGCCACCATCCGCACTCGACCACGGCGTCGGGTGGAAGACGACGACAAGCTGATCTTCCCCATGAGTCGCCAGCCACTGGTGCACAGCCAGACCTTTCTCAGCCATTGCCCGCAGTTGCGCGACTTTGTACTGGTGCAGAGCCTCTACAAGTTCATCAACGACGTGGTGATTTTCGAGACGGAACTGGTGGACCACACCGCCCGGCGCATCGCCAAGAACAGCTTCGGCATCGAGTTCCCGTTCGCCTGCCGTTATGACGCGATGACCGTGGTGGTGGACGAGGATTATCACGCGCTGGTGGCGATGGATTTCATGCAGCAGACCATCGACATGACCGGCATCGAACCGATCCCATTGCCCTCGCAGATCGAACTCAGCCGCGCCATACCCGCGACCCTGGCCCGGGCACCGGAACATTTGCTCAGCGCCGTGGAGCTGATCTGCATCGCCATTGCCGAGAACACCGTGACCAACGAAGTGGCCGCCTTCGCCCGGGACGACTCGGTCAAGGCCTCGATCAAGGGGCTGATGGCCGATCACTTGCTCGACGAGGGACGGCACTCCGGTTTCTGGACCCGACTGGTGCAGATCTATTGGCGCACCGCCCCCGAGGAAGACCAGGAGGCGATTGCCCGATTGATGCCCGGTTTCGTCGCCCAATACCTGGCGAGCGACCTGCAGCAAGCGTTCGACTTCGAGCTGATCGCGCACCTGCCCGTCGACGAATCGGTGCGCCAGTCACTGCGTGAAGACGCCAGTGCACTGGCATATCCCATCAATCGTTTTCACCCGTTGGTGGGCAACATCACGCGCTTTTTCCGCGGCAGCTCGATGCTCGCGTCCCCCTGCGTACGCGACGCCTTCGCTGATTACCTGACCCCATGAGGACCTTTCGATGAGACGCCTCGAAATTGCAGTGCCTGGCACAAGCCAGGCCATGGCCGAACTGGCCCGGGAACTGGAGCTGCATGGCCACGGTGTGGTGGGTCGGCAATCGCCGGCCGAGCACGGCGCGGTCGACCTGTCGATCGACGACGGTACGGTGACGTGCAACACCCAAGCCCGCACATGCCTTCAAGTGCGCGTGGCGTTGCAGGTCATGCCCGGGCAGGCATTACCGCAACCGGTGTTGGTATTTCGTGACGCTGCGCAACGGCTGTTGTGCCAGGAAGTGATCGCGCCGCAACATGACGGCAATGGCCAATCGTTGCGCCTGCGTACCCTGGCGACGCTGGTCGAGACTGGCGCACGACTGGTCAGCCAGTTATCACGGGATCAAACCTGCTTCGATCACTGGCCGACGGCACACGCTGACGCTATCGACCACCCCTTGCTCGGGCTCGATGCGCTGGAACCGCTGGCGTTCGAGCACGGCCTCAATCGGCCGCCGGTACCCTGGCTGCTGGCCGCCGCCGAGGTGCCGGTGATGCACAGCATCGAACAGCGCATGCTCGATGACGCGACGCAACCGGCCCTGTGGGTCGATGGACAACTCATCGACTACAAATCCTTGCGGCGCCTGGCGTTGAGGTTGCAGCAGCCGATGCTGGAAATACTGCAACGAGCAGAACATGAGAAAAGAGCTGTTGGAGAACCTGTGGGAGCAAGGCTTGCCCGCGATGAAGACACCGATGCTCTCAAACAAACCGCGTCATCGTTCATCGGGGGCAAGCCTTCCTCCCACAGGCCTTCCTCCCACAAGGTGATCGGCGTGTGCCTGCCCAAGTCCGCGCAGTTGTACGCGGCGATCCTGGCAGTGCTGGGCTGTGGGGCGGTGTATCTGCCGCTGGACCCACAGCACCCGGCGCAACGTCGACGCTTTATCCTGGAGAATGCCCAGGCGGACCTGCTGCTGCACGACGGCGACAGCGACCTGGGCGAGCTCTCGTTGCCCACGCTGAATGTCCATCAACTGCCAGCACCCAAGCCGGGCATCCCCGCTTCGCTGATCCGCCGCAGGGTCGACAGCGACGAACCGGCCGTGGCGATCTACACCTCCGGCACCACCGGCCAGCCCAAGGGCGTGTTGCTCAGCCACCACAACCTCAGCCATTTCTGTGCCTGGTACGGCGACTACGTCGGGTTGCAGCGCGACAGCCGGGCGTTGCAGTTTTCCACCATCAACTTTGACGCCTCGCTGCTGGATATCCTGCCGACTTTCATCCACGGCGCCCTGCTGGTGGTACCCAGCGAAGACCAACGCCGCGATCCGCAGCAATTGGTCGCGTTGATTCACCAGCAGCACATCAGCCACGCCTTTCTGCCGCCTGCGCTGCTGAGCGTCATGCCCCTCGATGCACCGCTGGGCCTGACGCACCTGATCACCGGTGGCGATGTCTGCGAGCCGTTCGTGATTGAACAGCTGGCACCGCAATGCAAGTTCCACAACATCTACGGGCCGACCGAAACCACGGTCCTGGCCACCACCCGGCAGTTCGGCGTCGGCGACAACAACCGCAACCTCGGCGTGCCCATCGCCAATGGCCGGGTGCTGATCCTGGACGAACAACTGCAACCCGTACCGCAAGGCACGCCGGGTGAGCTGTACATCGCCGGGCCAGGTGTCGGCCTGGGTTATCTGAACGATCCAGCGCTGACCGCGAACCGCTATCTCGACCTGGCGCTGCCCACCGGGGAAACGCTGCGGGTCTATCGCACAGGCGATATCGGCCAGTGGACCGACAGCGGCATTGAGCTGAGCGGGCGGCGGGATAACCAGGTGAAGATCCGCGGCTTTCGGGTCGAACCCGAGGAAATCGAACATTGCCTGCGCGATAGCCAGTTGTTTCGCCAGGTGGCGGTGGGGGTCGATGAACGGCGGCGGATCCTGGCGTTCCTGGTGCATCCCGAGCAAGCGCGACCCGGCGCTGCTCTCCAGGCGCTACGCGAGCATGTGCAGAACAGCTTGCCCAGCTACATGCACCCGACGGCCTACGTCGAGTTACCCAGCCTGCCATACACCAGCAACGGCAAGGTCGATCGTCGGGCATTGCTCGCCATGGCGGTGCAGGTGCACGTCGACGGCCAGCGGCGCCAGCCGCAGAACGCCCTGGAGACGCAACTGCAGCAACTGTGGGCCGAGTTGCTGGAGCTGCCGGTCGAAGACATCGCCACCGACGAAAGCTTCTTCAACCTGGGCGGACACTCGATCCTGCTGTCGCGGCTGCTGCTGAGTATCCGCCAGACGTTCGGTCGCAGCCTGTCGATCAATCGCTTCATTGAGGCGCCGACGCTGATGACCTTGGCGAAGTTGCTAGACGACCCTGAACAAAACAGCGCATCGACCCTCAGCCCCCAGGCCTTCATCGACGCCGAAGCCGAGCTCAACCTCGACCCGTTGCCCATCAGCCAGTGCGGCGATGTGCATAAGGTTGTGGTGACCGGCGCCAACAGCTTTCTCGGGGTGCACATCGTCGAAGCGCTGCTGGCCTGGGGCGCGACCGAAGTCGCGTGCCTGGTGCGCGCCAGCGCTGAACAAAGCGCGGCCGAGCGCTTCTCCCAGGCGCTTCAGGACAATCACCTGACTCACCTGGACCTGGCCCGCGTCAGCGTATATGCCGCCGACATCACCCAGCCGCAACTGGGTCTGCCGGACGACGTCTACGCGCGCATCGACAGTACCTTCGGTGCGCTGGTGCACAACGCGGCCCACGTCAACCATGTGCTCGACTACGAGTCCCTGGCGCGGGACAACGTGGAGCCGATCTTCGAATGCCTGCGCTTGTGTGAGGGGCGCAGCAAGAAGATCTTCAATTTCGTCTCCACGCTTTCGGCGTCCAGTGCCCTGGATGCCGACGGCCAGGTGCTGGAACAGCCCGCCGCCAAGACTCCGCCGATCTACATCAAGAACGGCTACAACCTGTCCAAATGGGTCGGCGAACGGATCCTGCAGCGCGCTCGGGATCGCGGGGTTTGGGTCAATCTGTTCCGCCCCGGCAACATCAGCTTCAACAGCCTGACCGGGGTCTGCCAGCCCCACAAGAATCGCTTGATGCTGATGCTCAAGGGCTCGATCCAGCTCGGCCAGGTGCCGGACCTCTCCCTCAATTTCGACCTGATGCCGGTGGACTTCCTGGCCCGCTTCATCGCCTTCCACGCCAGCCGCTACCAGCCGACGCAAGCGGTGTTCAACCTGCACAATCCCGAGCCGTTGAGCTGGGACGCTTATGTGGCGTCGTTCCGCGACAGCGGCCGGGAGTTTTCCCTGGTGAGCGTCGCCGAGTGGCAACGGCAACTGGCGCGAGTCGATGCCGACAACGCGTTGTTTGGCGTGCTGGGTTTCTACCTCAACGGCTTCGAGGAAGACATCGGCGACATCTCACTGATCAGCCACGACAACGCCCGCGCCGGTGTACGGCAGATGGGTGCCCGCTACCCGGAAAAGTCCCCGGCCCTGCTGCGTCGCGGCGCCGACTACCTCAAGGCCATCGACTTCATTTGAACCACCCAACCCAAAGCAAGGAGCAAGACCATGAGTGCATTGCAACCCGACACCCTGATCAAGAACCCCCATGCCTGCCACGTCGAAACCTCGGTGGAGGTGCCACGCGATGCGGCGAGCGTCTGGGAAATAGTGGGTAATTTTGGCGGATTCGATCAATTCATCCCGGCACTGGAACGCATCGAAATGACTGGCGACGGCGTGAGGTCCCTGCGCAAGAAGTTCTTCCGCGACGGGCAGAACCTGGTGGTGGAACAGCTCAACAGCCGTGACGACCAGGCCATGCACATGACCTGGACGCTGATCTACAACACCCTGGGCATCGACAACCTGTGGGCGGCCATGCGCGTCGAGCCCCTGACAGACAACCGCTGCCGCGCCACCTGGACCATCATCGCCGACCACACCGATGCTCATACGCTGTCGGGGTTCAGGGATTTCCTGCAAGGGTTTGCCGATGAGGCGATGGGAAATGTGCAAGTGATGTTCAAGTAAGCGCCAATGTCCTGTGGGAGAGGGCTTGCTCGCGATAGCGGTGAGCAGCTGGCAGTGATGTTGATTGCGCTGCCGTCATCGCGAGCAGGCTCGCTCCCACATTGGTTCCGGGCTGGGCCGAAGATCCAGACTCACCGCCAATGCCCTGTGGGAGAGGGCTTGCTCGCGATAGTGGTGGGGCAGCTGGCAGTGATGTTGATTGCGCTGCCGTCATCGCGAGCAGGCTCGCTCCCACATTGGTTCCGGGCTGGGCTGAAGATCCAGACTCACCGCCAATGCCCTGTGGGAGAGGGCTTGCTCGCGATAGCGGTGAGCAGCTGGCAGTGATGTTGATTGCGCTGCCGTCATCGCGAGCAGGCTCGCTCCCACATTGGTTCCGGGCTGGGCCGAAGATCCAGGCTCACCGCCAATCCCTGTGGGAGCGAGCCTGCTCGCGATTGCGGTATCGCGGTTAGCGGTACTGTCAGATCTTGAAGCTGTCCACCAGTTGCTTCAGTCGATTGGCCTGTTGCGACAAGGCATCGCAATCCTTCAGGGTTTCATTGAGGTTGGCCACGCTTTGCTGGTTCAGCAGGTTGATGTGGCTGACGTCCATGTTGAGGGTTTCCACCACGGCGGTCTGTTCTTCGGTCGCGGCGGCCACCGACTGGTTCATGCCGTCGATCTCACCGATGCGCTGCGTCACGCTGACCAGGCGCAGACCCGCCTGGTTAGCCACTTCCACGCTTTCTTCGCTGGAGACTTGGCTCGCGTTCATGGTGGTCACCGCTTCACGGGAGCCGACCTGCAGCGAGGTGATCATCTTGTGGATTTCTTCCGCCGACTCCTGGGTGCGATGCGCCAGGTTGCGCACTTCATCGGCCACCACCGCAAAACCACGTCCGGCTTCACCGGCACGGGCCGCTTCGATGGCCGCGTTCAGGGCCAGCAGGTTGGTTTGCTGGGAGATGCCCTTGATCACATCCAGGATGTGCCCGATGTTGTCGGTGCTGGCGTTCAGGGTTTCGATCTGAGTGCAGGAAAGGCTGATTTTCTGCGACAGCTCGGTCATGGCCTGAATGGTTTTCTCCACCACCTGACGACCGTCATCGGCCTGTTCGCTGGCACCGCTGGCATGTTGCGAAGCATCGGCGGCATTGCGGGCGATTTCCTGGGTCGCGGCGCCCAACTGGTTGATGGCCGCGGCCACGCTGTTGGTGCGGGCGCTCTGTTCATCCGAGCCAACGAGCGAAGCGTTGGACGAGGTCATCACCCGCTGTGACAAGTCATGCACCTGGCGAGTCGCGGAAGACACTTCGGAGATCGACGCGTGAATCCGCTCCACGAACTGGTTGAACGAGCCGCCCAATACCGCGAATTCATCCTTGCCCTGTACAACCAGGCGCCGGGTCAGGTCGCCCTCGCCCTGGGCGATGTCCTGCATGGCGCGGCCCATGGTGGTCAACGGACGCATCAGCACTTGGATCAGCATGCTCAGCAGCAAGGCAATGGCCGCCACCGCGACAAACATCGCGATCAACGCAGACGTACGGAACTGGCTCAGTGGCGCGTAGGCCTTGGCCTTGTCGATCGACAGACCGATGTACCACTCGGCGTTCGGCAGGCCGGTGACAGGGGTAAACGAAAGGATACGGTCCTGGCCGTTGAGCTCGACCTCCTGGATCCCCTTGCCAATGCGCACCGGGGTGCCGGGGTAGATGTCCTTGAGGTTCTTCATCACCTGGTCTTTATCCGGGCTGACGATCACCTGACCGTCGCCGCTGACCAGGAACGCATGGCCGATGCCACCGAAATCCACGGAGTTGATGATTTTCACCAGGGTTTCCAGGCTCAGGTCACCGCCCACCACGCCGAGCAGTTCGCCGTTGTGCTTCACCGGCAAGGCAATGGTCACCACCAGGCCACCCACCGCCGCCATGTAGGGTGGGGTCAGCATGGTTTTATCGGCGCTCACGGCTTGTTTGTACCAAGGGCGCTGACGCGGGTCGTAGCCGTCAGGCATTTTTGCGTCCGGACGTTGGGTGAAGACACCGTTGGCCTGGCCCACATAAGTGAACTGGAAGTTCGACGTCAGCGCCGGCTGATCGACCAACCCCGGCAGATCGGCACCAGAGCCTTGATGGGCGATGTTTTGCGCCAGGTTCTCCAGCACCAGTATCCGGCCACTCATCCAGTTCTGGATGCTGCTGGCGGTCAGGTCGCCGGATTGCTCGATGGACGACTCAAGGCTGCTGCCGATGGTGTTGCGCTGCAAATAATCGTTGTAGAGCGTGAACAGGGCAAAAGCCAGAACCACCACCCCAGAGGCGGCCAGAAGGATTTTGTGGCTGAACTTCAGATTCATCGATGAGCTTCTTATACAGGGAGTGGGGGTGCGTTCCAGGTTGTCAACGTTCCATGTAACAGCGCGGGCGGTTATCACTTCGCTCCACTTTGGTGCACGCATATCAGTCTGTCGGCAAGCCTGTACAAATAATTAGGGTTTCGAAGAAATAGGCGACGGGAGGCCATGGCAGGCGAGCGGTGGTTGCAAATTCGCCGACGCCTGATGACAATGCGACCTATTATCATTTGTAACATCCAGGCCCTCGCGTCCATGTCATCTCCCGAGTTTGCAGTACAGGCGCTCTACAGCCGGCATCACGGCTGGCTCAATACGTGGCTGCGCACCAGGTTGGGCAATGCCGCCGACGCGGCGGACCTGGCCCAGGACACTTTCGTGCGCCTGTTGCAGCGTAGCGAACACCTGGAGCTTCGAGCCCCACGCGCCTTTTTGCGCACCATCGCCCAAGGCCTGGTGATCGATCATTGGCGTCGAGAAGAAATCGAACGTGCCTACCTCCAGACCATAGCCCACCTGCCGGAAGCCGAAACCCCCGGCGCCGAAGCCCGGGCCTTGATCCTGGAATTGCTCGAAGCCATTGCCAGGATGCTCGAAGGCCTCAAGCCGAAAGTGCGCAAGGCCTTTCTGTTGGCCCAGTGCGAAGGCCTGACGTACAAGCAGATTGCCGAACAAATGGGTATCTCGTTGCGCTCGGTGGAGCGCTACGTCGCCGATGCGCTGTACCACTGCTACGTGTTGCGCTATGAAAGCTGAGCCGGCGGATCACTTGCAAAGCCGCCGCAACGGCCCGTCGCAACAGGTGGTCAGGCAGGCGATCAACTGGCTGCTGCGCCTGCGCAATCACACCACCCACCCGACCCTGCGCCAACAGTGCGATGCCTGGCGCGCCGCCCATCCAGAACACGAACTGGCCTGGCAGCGGGTGCAATCGCTGCACAACGAATTGACTTCAAACCTAAGGGCAGTGCCCGGCGCCCATATCGCCCTGGATACCCTGGAAAACAGCGCCCAGCGCCTCAGCCGTCGCCAGGCCCTGAAGTTGCTCTCGGGCGCCGCACTGGTGGGCGGTGCGACATGGCTGGGCAAGGATCTGGGCTGGCGCCCATGGAGCGCCGACTTCGCCACCGCCACGGGTGAACGCCGCGGTTTTCAACTGCCGGACGGCACGCGGCTCGAGCTCAATACCCACAGCGCCGCCGATCTGGACTTCAGCGCCCGGCAGCGCCTGATTACCCTGGTCCGCGGCGAAATCATGGTCACCTGTGGCCGCGACCCGGGACGTGCGCTGCTGGTGCAAGGCCGACATGGCCTGTTCGAAGGGCTGGAGGGACGCTTTGTCGTGCGCCAGGACAGCGACTGCACGCGCTTGAGCGTCACCAGCGGCCGGGTCGTTATTCGTTCGCACGCAAACAGCGATGGCACCCCCATTCAGGTCGAGACCGGGCAAAGCTATCTGCTCAGTGCATCGACCGCGACCCAGGCACCGCCCCTGGACATGGATGCAGGCGCCTGGGCCGATGGGTTGATCGTCACGCGCAATATGCGCCTGGCCGACTTTCTCAACGAAGTAGGACGCTACCGCCCAGGCTATTTGCACTGCGCGGCGTCGATTGCCGACTTGCGCTTGTCAGGGGTTTTCCGTTTGGAGGACACCGACAAGTTGCTGGCCGTCCTGCCACGCACGCTCCCTGTGCAAATCCGTTATCGAACCCGTTGGTGGATCACGGTGGAACGCCTGGCTTGATTTTTTTTGGCGGGTTTCAAGCCGGTGTCCGGCCAAGACAGTAAGCAACCCTTATCTGCCTCCAGCGACTCCAACGGAACCCACAATGACTGAGCGCGTACATCTCAAGAATCCCTTCGGCTTATCTTCGCAACCGGGCCAGTTGCGCCAGGCTGTTCATGCCGCGCTGTTATCCACCGCGCTGGGGGTCAGCCTCGTACCGATGCTTGCGGTCGCCGCACAAAACGACGTGATCGCCAGCCGTCAGAGCTACAACATTGCCCCCGGCCCACTGAGCGATGTGTTGAATCAGTTCGCCCGCCAGGCTGGAATTACCCTGGCAAGCACCCCGGCGCAAACCGGCAGCGTCCAGTCCCCGGGGCTCAAGGGCGAATATTCGCGCGACCAGGCCCTGAGCCAGTTGCTCAGCGGCTCAGGACTGGTTGCCGTCAGCCAGGATGGCAACAGCTACGTGCTGCAAACCGAGACCGTCGGCAGCACACTGGAACTGCCGACCACGGACATCAAGGGCTTCGCCCTGGGTAACGCCCTGGGCAGCATGGAAGGCTACAACGCCACCCACAGCCAGGTCGCCACCAAGACCAGCACCGCCCTGCGCGAAACGTCCCAGAGCGTGTCTGTGGTCACCCGCGAACAAATGGACGACCAGGGCGCGCAAACCGTCTCCCAGGCCATGCGCTACACCCCCGGCGTGCTGACCAACCCCTACGGCGCCACCCACCGTTACGACTACGTGGCGATGCGCGGCTTCAACGACGGCTCGGTGGATAACATCTACCTCGACGGCCTCAAGTCCATGGGCGACAGCGGCACCTACAGCTCCATGCAGGTCGATCCGTACTTCCTGGAGCGGGTCGATATCCTCAAGGGCCCGTCCTCGGTGCTCTACGGCCGCAGTTCGCCCGGCGGCCTGGTGGCGCTGACCAGCAAAAAACCGCTGTACGAGGCCTATCACCAGATCCAGGCCACGGTCGGCACCCAGGGCCAACGGGGCATGGGTTTCGACTTCACCGGCCCGGTGGATGACGACAAACGCATCACCTACCGGCTGATCGGCCTGGCGGATAGCTCCGATACCCAGTTCGACCACAACAAGGAGAAGCGCTTCGCCCTGGCGCCCACGGTGAACATCGATTTCAGCGAGGACACCTCGCTGACGCTCGAGGCCTATCTGCAACATGACCCCGACGGTGGCTACCACGGCGGCATGCCGGCCGACGGCACCTTGCATCAGCGCAACGGCCGGCGGATCTCGGAAAACTTCTTCGAAGGCGAACCGGGGGTCGATGGTTACGAACGCGACCAGCAGTCGTTCGGCTACCAGTTCGAGCACCGTTTCAACGATGTCTTCACCGCCCGGCAGAACTTCCGTTACCTGGACTCCCAGGTCACCAACGATCAGGTCTACGCCTATGGCTGGACCACGCCCACCAGCAACGAATTGAACCGCTATTACACCGGCGCCGAAGAAAAGCTCCATTCCTTCATCGTCGACAACATGCTGCAAGCCGAATTCTTTACCGGCGCGACCAAGCACACCGTGTTGATGGGTGCGGACTATCAACGACGCAAAACCGTGGTCGACTGGACCAGCGGCAGCCTCGCCCCGATCAACGCCTTCGACCCGACCTATGGCAACTCGGCCATCACCTACTTCAGCCCCACCAGCTACCTGCGGCGCCTGGAGCAGACCGGCGTCTACCTGCAAGACCTGATCGAGATGGACAAGTGGCGCTTCTCCCTGGGCCTGCGCCAGGACTGGGTCGAGACCTCGGATGAAAATCGCATTGCCGAATTCGGTCGCCCGCAAGGCACCGAAATCAACGACAAACGCACCAAGCTCACCGGCCGTGCCGGGGCACTGTACCTGTTCGACAATGGCCTGGCGCCGTACATCAGCTACTCCGAGTCGTTCAACCCGAACTCCTACGCCGACAGCGCCGGCAACCCGCTGCCGCCAACCGATGGCAAGCAATGGGAACTGGGCCTGAAGTACCAGCCACCGGGCACCGATGACCTGTACACCGCCGCGCTGTTTCGCATCGACCAGGAAAACCTGGCGACCAAACTGCCCCAGGAGAACTTCTACCGCGCCATCGGTGCCGTGCGCTCCCAGGGCCTGGAACTGGAAGCGCACCTGCAGTTGACCGAGCAACTCAAAGTGCTGGGCAGCTACACCTTCACCGACATCGAATATTCGAAATCGATGGTCAGCACCCTCAGCACGCCCACCGACGTCATCGAAAACAAGGGCAACTCACCGACTCAGGCGCCACGTCATATGGCCTCGGTCTGGGCTGACTACAAATTCGACAGCGGCGCGCTCGATGGCCTGCGCCTGGGTGGCGGCGTGCGCTATGTGGGCTACAGCTGGGCCGATGCGGAGAACACCATGAAGGTACCGTCCTACACGCTGTTCGATGCCTCGGTGGGATATGACCTGGGCAAGGTCGGCTTGAAGGGCATGGACGTGCGCCTGAACGCCAACAACCTGACCAACGAAACCTATGTCGCCTCATGCGCCAGCCTGAGCTATTGCTACCTGGGCGAAGAGCGCAATGTGGCGGCGACGGTGAGTTACCAGTTCTGACCCACTCCTGAGGCCGGGCATATACCTGTGGCGAGGGGATTTATCCCCGCTGGGCCGCGAAGCGGCCCCAAAAAGGTTGGCTGTGATCACACCTGACACACCCCGGCGCTTGGTCCTGGGCTGCTACGCAGCCCAACGGGGATAAATTCCCTCGCCACAAAGTATGTTCTCCATGCATAAGGTGGTGTGTCTCAAACCTGGGCCGCATTCACCTTCTCCCGCACGACACCCACTTCCCGCACAAACCTATTCGCCCGCCCAAACGTCCCGAAATCGTTAAACCGCACGCCCATTTCCCGCATCACCTCGTGAGCCACCGGCACCGTCAGTTGGCGAATGTAGAACGGCTCCTTCACCACGAAATGATGAATGCCGTGGCTGCTGCCGAAGTTGAAGCAGAACGCCTGCAACGGCCACAACCACCAGGGGTTCAGCACCTGTGTCTGCTGGATGACGTTGCCCGGCTCGATGTCGCCGTAGTAGTGCATGTTCGAACTGATGAAGTGCAGGCAAAAGGTCCGCAACACGTTCGGGCCGATGATCACCACCGCCGCAATGTCGATCACCTGCATCGTCGCCAGCGTGGTTGCCGACCAGTCAATCGACGTCCCCAGCAGACTGGCGACACCGTTGGCCCCGTGGAAACCGAGAAACACATACCAGGCGCCCCAGTGCAGCAACGCCAGCGGGAAATAAACCTTCAGCGTGCGCTTGAGAATGCTGCGCTTGTGCGCCCAGGTCTTGGCTCGCAGCAAACGGATGAAGGCCGACATCACGTTGTCGCCGACCATCAGCAACCGCGCCAGCCCCCAGGGTTCGCCGTTGGTGATGGCCCGCTCCTCCATGTCGGCCTCGCTACCGGACACTTTGTGATGGTTGAGGTGCAGGTGGCGGCGGATCCACGGATTGATCGTGCTCGGCCGCGCCAGCCACACCAGGCCCATCATCAGGTTGTGGGGCAGGCGCTGCTTGCGGAAATACATGCTGTGGATCAGGTCGTGTTCCAGCTCATGGGTCAGCGACGCGAAAAAAGCGTTGAGCAACAGGCACGCCCACCCGGCCAGGTCACCGTTGATGTAGAGCAGCGTCGAACCGATCATCCCGACCAGGGCGAACGCCAGGATGCCCGCACCCAGCGCATCCTGATGCCGCAGGATCGGATAACGCTGGCGCAGTTCATCGCCCCGGGCCAGTACCACCTGGCGAATATGGGCGGATCGCTGTTGTGCATTCAATCGCTCGGGGCTTGCGCAAGTGCCGTGCATGGCTTAAATCCTCTGTTATCGATGTGCACATCCTGCCGGGCGTCGTTCCCCGGGGTGGTAGCCGTAAACGCCAACCTGTTGACCGCAAGCGCCAATCGTCATGACTGAACCGACCTCCCTTGCCAGCTGGACCCGCGCCCTGCGCAAACAGCTCGATGCGTTGGGCCTGGACAGCCATGCCCTGTGCGTCGAAGCCGGGCTCGATCCACAACTGATGGACGACCCGAACGCTCGCTACCCGCTCTCGGGCACCACACGCCTGTGGGCGCTGGCGGTGCAGGCCAGCGGCGACCCGGCCATCGGCCTGCGGGTGTCGCGCTTCGTCAGCCCCACCACGTTCCACGCGCTGGGTTATGCCTTGGTCGCCAGCGGCAGCCTGCGGGAAGTGTTCGAGCGGATCGTGCGCTATCACCCGGTGGTCAGCGATGCGCTGACCCTGCAACTGAGCCGCGACGAAGACCGCTACCGCTTCAGTCTCGATGTGCCCCAGGGCCGTCCGGCGCCAGCCTTCGAAGCCATCGATGCGTTCGCGGCGATTTATGTGCGCACCTGTCGCAACCGCCTCGGTCGCGATTACGCACCGCTGGCGGTGTACCTGCGACGCCCGGAGCCGGCGGATCCCAGCCCCTGGCACAAAGTGTTCCGCTCGCCAGTGTATTTCGGCGCCGAACAGGATCGCCTGGAGTTCGAGCTCAGCGACTTCGACAGCCACCTGGACGACGCCAACCCGGAACTGGCCGAACACAACGAAACGGTGCTCGAGCGCACCCTCGCCCAGCTCAAGCCGCTGACCTGGGAGCGCAAGGTGCGCGCGGCCATCGAGGCCCAACTGCCCGAAGGCGAGCCCAGCGCCGAACGCATCGCCCAAGCCATGCACCTGAGCCTGCGCAGCCTGCAACGGCACCTGGCCGACGAAGGCTGCCGCTTCGACGCACTGCTCAACGAATGCCGGGAAAACCTCGCGCTGCTGCATCTGCGCGATCCCCAATGCTCGCTGAGCGAAGTCAGTTACCTGCTGGGCTTTGCCGATGCCAGCAGCTTCAGCCGCGCCTTCAAACGCTGGACCGGAATGACGCCGGGGCAGTTCCGGGATGGATTGCGCTAGGGGGATGGTGCGACCACGATAGCTGCGCCCCCCCTGTGGGGGCGGGCTTGCTCGCGAAGACGACTGCACAGTCAACATCCCTGTCAACAGACCCACCGCTTTCGCGAGCAAGCCCGCTCCCACAGATGCTGGGCCGGATTTCAGGTTGTGGTCAGGGCCCGCAACCGCTCGATATCCAGGATTTCGATCTCGCCATAACCCAGGTGGAGAATGCCCTGGGCCTGCAAGTCCTTGAGGATCTGGTTGGTGGTCTGGCGCGACAGCGCGAGCATCAGCGCCAGTTGTTCCTGGGGCAGTTGCAAGACCCGGCGCGCCGGTTCGATTTCGCCGTAGCCTTCGGCGATCATCAGCAGGCGGTGGGCCACGCGAGCCGGGGCGGGCATCAGGCTCAGGTGTTCGAGGTTGATGAAGGTCAGGCGCAGTTTGTGGCTCATCAATAATGCGAGATGTCGCCAGTAGATCGGTTGTTCTTGCAGGAAGGCCAGCAACGGCGCCTGGGGCAGGTGCAGCAGCGTAGATTGACCTACGACCACCGCGTCATGGGTCCGCGGCTGGCCATCGAACAGGCAGATTTCACCGAACCAATGGGGTGCTTCCACCACACTCAACAGCGCCTCCTTGCCCTGTTCGTTCACCGCACCGACGCGTACCGCGCCTTCGAGCACGGCGTACAGCCCGCAAGGTGGATCGCCGCGCTGGAACAGCCGATGGCCCGGCGGCAGACGACGCACCCGTGACATGCCCAGCAGACTATTCTGTAACTCAGCGGGCAGATGGCTGTACCAATGGCCGGCCATCAGGTGTGAGTGCCAGGGATGCGAATTCATGGAAACTCCGGGACAAGTGTCGGCTAACTGACAGAACGCCTTGTGGTACCTGGGCATCATGCAGGCATCACCTCAGGAGGAACAACAATGAAAAGCCTCGTCGATCATCTCAGTCAATACGCTGCTTATCACCGCGACCCACGCAACATCGCCAGCCATTTCATTGGCATTCCGCTGATCTTCGTCGCCGTCGCCGTGCTGCTGTCACGACCCGGCTGGCCGATGGGTGCGGTTCTGGTGTCGCCAGCGTTGCTGGCGGCCGTGGCCAGTGCGTGGTTCTACCTGCGCCTGGAAATACGCCTGGGTGTGTTGATGACGGTGCTGCTGGGCCTGTCGGTGTGGCTGGGCCAGATCCTCGCCGCGCAAAGCACTTCGGTGTGGCTGGGCAGTGGCCTGGGCATGTTTGTAGTGGGTTGGGTGATCCAGTTTGTCGGTCACTATTACGAAGGCCGCAAACCGGCGTTCGTCGATGACCTCTCCGGGCTGATTGTCGGGCCGCTGTTCGTGGTGGTTGAAGCGGGTTTCCTGCTGGGGCTTCGCGGCGAACTGAAGCAGGCCATTGAAGAGCGCGTCGGGCCGGTAACCCTGCGCAACCAGCGCTCGGCGGCCTGAAAAACAACGCATATTGTTCGCGCAGTGAGACAACTCTGTGGGAGCGAGCCTGCTCGCGATTGCGCTCGGCCAGTCACCGCCATGTTGACTGACCCATTGCTATCGCGAGCAGGCTCGCTCCCACAGGAGTCAGGCCTTACAGCGCACCAAACTCGACCCGTATCGTCAGCGCGCCAGTGTTATCTTTCAAACCAGAACCGTATTTCCCGGTCAGGTCATCGTTGATGCACAGTTGCAGTTCCCCTTGCTGGTCGCCCGGAACCTGCGCCAGATCCCCCACCAGGAAAGGCGTTCCATCGTTGCCCACGCGACCGACCAAGGCGCCTTCGGCGGCACCGGGCAACGCATAGCTGCTGTAGTCGATGTGCCTGGAACCGCCTTTTCCATCGACATTGCCGCCCTGCGGACTCGCGCACCATAACCCGCTGACGTAGCGAACCAGGCGCGGCACCAACCCGTTGACCTGCACACCCGTGCCCTGCCAAGGATTGTTGGCCTGGACCTGCATGGTCACCGCCTTCAGGTCGTTGGCCACGGTGTCTCCAGCCTGGAACGACAGCGCCGCAATCGTCAGGCTCGGATTCGAGGTGCCGGTGCTGGGGAACACGCCATCGCCTACCAGGAACAGGTTCTTGTGGTCCCAACTGCGTTGGTACTTGTCCACCACCGACTTGGCCGGATCATCGCCCATGCGATAAGTCCCCATCAGGTGCCCGGCGCCCTGGAAGCTGTAATCGTCACCTTTGTAGGTGAACGTCCCCTGGCCAATGGGCGCTGTCAGTTCCACGGCCCCGAGCAGATCCTTGATGATGTGGCTCGCCAGTATCTTCGCCTGCCTGAAACCTTCCTTGGTGTAATCGGACAGATCGTAGTGGATCTCCGGCCGGAGAATGCCGAGCCCGTCCGTGAGTTTGTCCGTCGAAGGCACTATGTAGCTATTGGATTGGTCGGGATGCTCCTCCACCTGCTCCACCAAAAAACCGATCCGAAACTGGCGAATGAACAGGTCGTTGAGCCGTTGGATCAGCGCCGTGCCATAAAGCGCCTCGGTGGGCGGCGGCGGGTTCTCTTTCGATGGCAACGGGTTGGTGTGGCTGTTGTTCGCCCCATCGATAAAATCGGCCACGGTGACATAAGGGTCGCCCACCGGCCAGTTCCAGCCCTCGTTGCCGATTTCGATGCGCCATGCCGCTCGCTGGCTGCGAAAATCGCCGTCACGCAGGCTCTCGATGCCCGCCGTGGACACCGGGCCACGGTATGGAAACACCGTCTTGCCTTCCGGCATCAGCCCCCAGGCCAGGTAAATCGGGTGGTCGGACAAACTGCGTCCTACTTGCCCACTGCTGTTGGCCACGCCGTTGGGCCAGTCCGGAGTCTTGGAGTTGAGCAACAATTTAGGGGTTTCAATGGCATGGGCCGCGATCACGTAACGCTGCCCGATGGCCACGCCGGTTCCCGTCTGCGGCCCGTCGCCAAGCTGGTATTGAATGAATTCGACGCCATTGATGTTCTTGTCCGGGCCCACCGTCACTTTGCTGGCCACGGTCCGGTACATGACCCGGACCTTGCCGGTGGACAGGGCCTTGTTCATGGTCACGGTCGCGTCGTACTTGGCCTGGATCGGGCAGATCGGCGTGCAGTTGGTATTGCCGGCACACACCCGGCGCCCGGCGTAGGGCTGGGAATTGCGCCCGGCCGGCGTCGGGCTGACCACCAGTGGCAAGCCGTCGAACGTCTGTCCGGTCACGGCAGTGACAAAACTGCCATCGACCAGGGACAACGGAATGCTGTGCATCGGGAATGAATAGCCTTCGGGAAAAGTCATGCCCAGGTAGGCCTGGTCGGCGACATTGGCCGACACCCCGATTTCCGCCTCGGCCCGGCAATAGGCGCTTTGCAGATCGTCGTAACCGATGGGCCAATCCACCCCGACGCCGTACTTGCTCCTCAGGCGAAAATCGTTCGGCACCATGCGCAGGCACGTCCCGACCCAATGCCAGGTCGTGCCGCCGCCCACCCGCTCATAGGTGCTGTTGAAGGGCAGCGGGCCTTTCTGCACCAGGTAGCTGGTTTTCGGCTCGTTCCAGCCGAGGATCAGGTCGGCGATGGTGGCCCGAGGGGCATTTTCCTTGCTCGGGTCGCGCGGCGTATCCAGGGTCGACACCGGCGGATAAGGGGATTCCGGGGTTTTCAGCGTGGCGGTGTAGAAGCGCTCCAGGTATTGAGTGCGGTTGACCGGGATCTCCGGCCCCGATTCGAGCACCAGTACATCGACGCCAGCCATGCCCAACTGATAAGCGATGATGCTGCCGGCCAGCCCCGCGCCAACGATGATCACCTCTGCTTGTTCGGTACTCATGACGAGGCTCCTTGCTCGTTGGCGGGCACGCCGGTGTAGTCCTCAAGGCTGGGCGGCGTGGTGTTCCAATAGCCGAAAAACATCTCGCTGTAGCCCATGGGATGGGCCTGGGCAATTTTCCAGGCCCAGCTCTGGATGTAGGCCTGGTCGGACACCACCGTCGAATCGGTCGACTTGTAGCTGCCAGTGGCATACGGCTGATACCAGACCCCCAGCAACCACAGCTTCATGATCGAACGCGCGGCTTGGGCAGTCTGCGTGACGGCTGGGCGCGATCCGTCCATCAGCACCGCCTTGGCGATCTGGTCGGGCGGCATGTGGTCGGCCGCCAGCGTGGCGTACTGCGTCAATAACGTGTTGAGCACCCCAGGGGTGATACGCGGAGTGATGAACGCGAGAAACGTCGACGGCAAACCTACCTGGTCGATCGTCGGTGCCAGCCGATCGGTGGGAATGCCGGTCAGGGCCGATGACAGGCCTACGAAATTGTCCAGATCACTGCTCATGGTTGACTCCTTGTCCGCCAGTGGACTGTGCGCGTTCGAGTAAATAGGTGAAATCCGCGAAGCTGGTACGCGGTGACTCGGTGACATGGGTGGCCGCATTGCCGTGACAGGCCATGCAACTGGAAGATGCCTGGGGCACCGTGCCCTGGATGTAGGTTTCCAGCGTGGCGTTGGCCAGGAACAACGGCGCGGGACTGCCCAATGGATTGGCGGCTGATATCTGACAGTTCGGCTGTGGTGCCGAAGGCCACTGGGTACTGATCAATTGATAGTTCGCCCAGACGCTCTGCGGGTTCACCGTGCGCAACAGCGCTTGATAGGTAGCATTCAGAGTCTTGGTGGCGTCGGTCAGCGGCACGTAGCGCACGATTTGCGAGGGCGTCGCCTTGACCGCCGGGTTCCAGGGCCGTGGCGGCGGCTGGTTGATGTCGCTTTTACTGGCGGCGTTGTAGAACAGATATGGCCCGGTCCGCTGGGCGAGGGGTGTGGCTTTTTCCGGCACGTTCTTCACATGCTCGAAGGTTGACCAGATCCATTGCGCCGCGCTGGTGGTCTTATGGACCATGTGCAATCCCACCAGCCCGACCGGCTCGGATACGCACGACTCCTCGACAATCGGCCCATGGCTCGGGTCGCTGTTGCCCGGGGTGTAGACCAAGGCATCGACAGTGTGAAAATCCTGCCGGTTGTCGTTGGGGCCCAGCACTTTCCACGACGCCTTCACCATCACCGCCCCGACCTGTTGGGTCTCGGTGGAACCGCAGCTGAAGGCCACGGCGTTCTTCGGATTGGCGGCAAAGAACTTCTGCTGGCCTTCGATGCTGTACAGGCCGTTGTCGACGATCCCGTTGAACATCGATTGGTTGACCACGATTTCGTTGCGCGTGTAGACACCATTCTGGTCCACCAGCGGGCCGCTCTCGAAGGGCTGGATAAATTCATCCAGCACATCGGGTACCTTGCCCATCTGCTGCAACAACCGGCCGGGCTTGAGTGACTTGCATGCTTCGGGGAGGCTTGCCGGGGCGTTCCAGGGCAGCGGCGCCTGGCCCTTGGCCCGGAAGATCTGGTAGCTCTCTTTCCAGCTTTCCCACACCGTGGCGCCATCCTGCTTGCCGATAGAGGTGCCGGTATCGGGATTGCCGTTGTCCAGCGCCGGCCAGTTCAGGGCAATGAAGGTCTGCCATGACAGGTCGTCGAAATTGGCTTGCAGGCTGGGCAGGGAAACCGGCTTGGTAACCGTGACATCGAAAGGTATCTGCGGCGACAACGAGGGGGTGGCGCTGACGGATGGGCTCAATAAAACGCTTATCAAGGCACAGCCAAACGGGCCGTGCCGACTGACTTCCATTCTCATACTCATCTCCTTGGCATCAGGCGCCAGGAGATAACACCGGTCCGTCATTGGACTCTTACTGCCTCCTGGCAAGTCAGAGTCTAGGTAGGGTTTGAGAGGGGAAAAGGGGTTGAAGTAGAACCAATCGAAGCAAGGTCGGGCGGGGTTATTCGGATTCTGCTCGGGGTGTCAGTGAGGGCGCCATCGCGAGCAGGCTCGCTCCCACAATGGATTGGGGGTTGAACCGCAGAGGTTGTGGCAGACACAGATCCACTTGTGGGAGCGGGCTTGCTCGCGAAAGCAGTGGACCAGATTGCATCGATGCTGAATGTATCTACGCCTTCGCGAGCAAGCCCGCTCCCACAGTTTTGGGGGTTGCCGACAGACTTGTGATCAACCCATTTCCCCTGTGGGAGCGAGCCTGCTCGCGATGCTTTTTGCTTTTAAAGGTTTGAGACTTTCTGCCAGACCTTCGGCTTGAAGAACAGCGTCTCGCCCTTCGCCAGGCCCACCAGGCTGTCGTGGTCCTTCACCACTTCGGCTTCGATCAATTCGCTCTGGCCTTCCACCTTCAGGGTTACCCGAGTGGTGGCGCCGAGCGGGCGAATGTCGCGCACTTCGGCGGCGTGGTGGTCTTCCAGTTCCGAGCGCGACAGTGACACCTCGTGAGGGCGGAACAGCACATGCCGATCCTCGCCCAAGTGCAGGCGGTTCGAGTCGCCGAGGAAGTGATACACAAAGTCACTGGCCGGGTTTTCATACACATCCCCCGGTGAGCCGATCTGCTCGATCACGCCTTTGTTCATCACCACGATCCGGTCGGCGACTTCCATGGCTTCTTCCTGGTCGTGGGTCACGAACACCGAAGTCAGGTTGATGTCCTCGTGCAGCCGCGCCAGCCAGCGACGCAGCTCCTTGCGAACCTTGGCGTCGAGGGCACCGAAGGGTTCGTCCAGCAGCAACACCTTGGGCTCCACCGCCAGGGCACGGGCCAGGGCAATACGCTGGCGCTGGCCACCGGACAATTGCTCCGGGTAACGGTCGGCGAGCCAGTCCAGTTGCACCATGTTCAGCAGTTCATGGACCTTGGTCGCGATCTGGCTTTCGTTCGGGCGCTGATTCTTGGGTTTCATGCGCAGGCCGAAGGCGACGTTATCGAACACCGTCATGTGGCGGAACAAGGCGTAGTGCTGGAACACGAAACCGACGTTGCGATCACGCACATCGTGGCCGGAAACATCCTCGCCATGGAACACGATGTTGCCTTGGTCCGGAGTTTCGAGACCGGCGATGATCCGCAGCAAGGTGGTCTTGCCGCAACCCGACGGGCCCAGCAGCGCCACCAGCTCACCGCTCTGGATATCCAGGCTGATATCGTCCAGGGCCTTGAAGGCGTTGAAATTCTTGCTGACGTTACGAACTTCGATCGACATGACTTATTCCTCCGCGGCGCTGGCGCGCAGGCGGTTGATTCGGTTTTCGCTCCACTGCTTGAGCAGCAGGATGAAGAGCGCCAGGATCAGCAACAGGCTCGCCACGGCGAACGCGGCCACGTGGTTGTATTCGTTGTAGAGGATCTCGACGTGCAGCGGCAGGGTGTTGGTCACCCCGCGAATGTGCCCGGACACCACCGACACCGCGCCGAACTCGCCCATGGCCCGGGCGGTACACAGCACCACGCCATAGATCAGACCCCACTTGATGTTCGGCACGGTGACATGCCAGAACATCTGCCAGCCATTGGCCCCCAACAGGCGCGCGGCTTCTTCTTCCTGGGTGCCCTGCTCCTGCATCAGCGGGATCAGCTCACGGGCCACGAACGGCACGGTGACGAAGATCGTCGCCAGCACGATGCCCGGCAGCGCAAACACGATCTGGATGTCGTGATCAGACAGCCACGGCCCGAACAGGCCCTGGGCACCGAACATCAACACATAGACCAGGCCGGCGATCACCGGCGACACCGAGAACGGCAGGTCGATCAGGGTCACCAGCATGCTCTTGCCACGGAATGAATATTTGCTCACGCACCACGCGGCACTGACACCGAACACCAGGTTCAGCGGTACCGAGATCAGCACGGCAATCACCGTGAGTTTCAACGCCGACAGCGCGTCGGGTTCAAAAATCGCCGTGAAAAACGCCCCCAGGCCGAGCTTCAGGCCCTGGGACACCACGATGAACAGCGGCAGCAGCAGGAACAGAGCAAAAATCAGCCAGCCGAGGCCAATCAGGATTCGCCGCGAAGTCGCACTGCCGCGGCGAGCGGCGTTGGTGGAGGCCGCGGAAATAGACGATTGGGACATGTTCGCGCCTCCTTATGGGGTTTCGATGCGCCGCTGCAGCAGGTTGATCAGCAGCAACAGGACGAAGGAAACCACCAGCATCAGCACGCCGATGGAGGTGGCGCCGGTGTAGTCGTATTGGTCGAGCTTGACCATGATCAGCAGCGGCAGGATCTCGGTTTTCATCGGCATGTTGCCGGCGATGAAAATCACCGAACCGTACTCGCCCACGCCACGGGCAAACGCCAGGGCGAAGCCGGTCAACCAGGCCGGCAACAACGCCGGCACGAGGATGTGGCGGAACACCTGCCACGGCTTGGCACCGAGGCAGGCGGCGGCCTCTTCGACTTCACGGGGAATATCGGCCAGCACCGGCTGCACCGTGCGCACCACGAACGGCAGCGTCACGAAGGTCAGCGCCAGGGTGATACCCAGCGGCGTATAGGCGATCTTGAACCCCAGGTCGGTGGCGAACTGGCCGACCAGGCCGGTCGGCGCATACAACGCCGTCAGGGCGATACCGGCCACGGCGGTGGGCAGGGCGAACGGCAAATCGATCATCGCGTCGATGATCTTGCGACCGGGGAAGGTGTAGCGCACCAGCACCCAGGCCAACAGCGTACCAATCACGCCGTTAATGATCGCGGCGTACAGCGCGGTGCCGAAACTGAGCTTCAAGGCCGCCAGCACCCGCGGCGCCGAGATGATCGCCCAGAACTGTTCCCAGGTGAGTTGAGCGGCATGCACGAACATCGCCGCCAGAGGTATGAGCACTATCAGACTGAGGTACACCAGGGTGTAGCCCAGCGTCAGCCCGAAGCCGGGTATGACGGGGGATATGCGACGCGACATAAAAGTCCTTGGTTGAGAACGCGCAAAAACTGTGGCGAGGGGATTTATCTCCTTGCCACAGATTCAGTGTCCGGCCTTAGCTTGTAATCAGCTCATTCAGGCCTGTCCAGCTTACTGCGCCTGATAGATCTGGTCGAACACGCCGCCATCATTGAAGAATTTCGGCTGGGCGGTTTTCCAGCCACCGAAGTCCTTGTCGATGGTCACCAGGTCCAGTTTCGGGAACTGCCGGGAGTACTTGGCGGCCACGTCCTTGTCACGTGGACGATAGAAGTTCTTCGCGGCGATTTCCTGGCCGGCCGGGCTGTACAGGTGCTTGAGGTAGGCTTCGGCAATTTCAAGGTTGCCCTTTTTCTCGGCGTTCTTGTCCACCACTGCCACTGGCGGTTCGGCGAGGATCGACAGCGACGGCACGACGATGTCGAACTTGTCGGCACCACCGTCTTCCTTCAGCGCCAGGAAGGCTTCGTTTTCCCAGGCCAGCAACACGTCGCCCTGACCGTTGTTGACGAAGGTAATGGTCGAACCACGAGCACCGGTGTCGAGGACCGGCACATGCTTGAACAGCGCTTGCACGTATTCCTTGGCCTTGGCTTCGTCACCGCCGTTGGCCTTCAGGCCATAGGCCCAGGCCGCGAGGAAGTTCCAGCGAGCACCGCCGGAGGTTTTCGGGTTCGGGGTGATGACCGACACGTCATTCTTGATCAGGTCGCCCCAATCCTTGATGCCCTTGGGATTGCCCTTGCGCACCAGGAATACGATGGTGGACGTGTAGGGTGTGCTGGCCTCCGGCAGACGCTTTTGCCAGTCCGCCGGCAGGGACTTGCCCAGCTTGGCGATCTCGTCGATGTCACCGGCCAGGGCCAGGGTCACCACGTCAGCCCGCAGGCCATCGATCACCGCCCGGCCTTGCTTGCCCGAGCCACCGTGGGATTGTTGGATTTTCACGCTGTCGTCCGGGTGCGCTTTCTTCCAGAAACTGACGAATTCGGCGTTGTAATCCTGATAAAGCTCGCGAGTCGGGTCATAGGAAACGTTGAGCAGCTCATAATCCTTGGCGACAGCCGAACCTGCAAAAACAGCACTGGCCAGGGCGGCCAGGGCATAACGACGAATTGACGACATGGTGAAAGCTCCTGGAATTCTGGTTTTCTTATGGCTTCTGGAAATCGGGTGGCCGGTAAAAAGATCACAGCCTTCGGCAGCTCCTACGCCAAGCCCCCCTGCAGGAGCTGCCGAAGGCTGCGATCTTCTAGGTTTTCTCAAGACGGCTTATGACTCGGCTGTTGCAAGCGGAATTTTTCCTTACGTTCGATCTGGACCACCTGGGCGTTGTGCACAGTGATTTCCACCGCGCCAAAGCGCAGATCGCGCAATGCGCTCTGGATCTCGCGCAAGATGGTTGCTTCGTCCTGGCCGTCAACGCTACGTAGAGATGCGCTCATGCTGCTGCTCCTTGAATGAATGCCTGGCAGTGGGCGGCACTGCCTGCGGCGTGGGAGCAATACTAGATAAAGCGAGATATTCTTAAAAAGACTATTTAAGAATTTTTATATAACTAAAAAACCAATCAGCTCACATGACATCTTCAGACGATAGCCGGCGCATGACTCCAGTCCAGTTGCGCCGCCGCAACAGGCCGCCCAAACCAGTAGCCCTGGCCCAGTTCACAGGCATGTTCGAGCAAAAATACCGCTTGCTCGCGCTGCTCGATACCTTCGGCGTGCACCTGCATGCCCATGCTGTGGGCCAGGGCAACGATCACCCTGACGATCGCCGCGTCGTCCTCATCCCACGGCAACCCGGCGACAAAACCCTGATCGATCTTGAGCTTCTGTACCGGCAAGCGCTTGAGCCGCAACAACGACGAATAACCTGTGCCGAAATCGTCGATCGCCAGCCGCACGCCCAACTCCCGCAGGCGATGCATCTGCTCCAGCGCCACTTCGGGGTCTTCCATCACCGCGCTTTCGGTCACTTCCAGCTCCAGGCACGCCGGGTCCAGGCCCGTGTCGTGCAGCACCCGGGCGACTTGCTCGTACAACTCGTGACGGGCGAACAACCGACTGGAGACGTTGACCGCGACAAATGACAGCGCCACGCCAGCCTGCTGCCACTGGCACATTTGCCGACAAGCCTGCTCCATGACCCACGCATCGATCTGGGCGATCAGCCCGGTGCGCTCGGCGATGGGAATGAACTCGGCCGGCGACACCAATCCACGCGAGGGAT
Organism: Pseudomonas sp. DF11; assembly: GCF_058148565.1. NCBI lineage: Bacteria > Pseudomonadati > Pseudomonadota > Gammaproteobacteria > Pseudomonadales > Pseudomonadaceae > Pseudomonas > Pseudomonas sp. DF11. The sequence goes on along the minus strand of NZ_JBYVYN010000016.1, from coordinate 26,455 downwards.
GCTCCCAGCGCACCAAGGCCTCGACACCGATCAGACGACTGGTCGCCAGGTCGTGTACCGGCTGGTAGTGAACGCGCAACTCCTGTTCCTGCAGCGCGCGACGCAGTTCGAAGGCAATCTCGACCCGTTGTTGAGCGTGGGCCGTGAGTTCCTCGGTGTACAAGGCATAGCCATCGCGCCCGGCACTCTTGGCCTTGAACAAGGCCGAATCGGCGTTGCGCAGCAGTTGCCCGGCGCTGAGGGCATCGCCGGGAAACAGGCTGATGCCGATGCTGGCATTGATGAACAAGGCGTGGTCATCGAAGCGCAGTGGCTCTTTCAATGCGTCGAGGATGCGTCGGGCCAGCGCCGCTGCCTGGCCTGGCTGCGAGCAGTTTTCCACCAGTACCGCAAACTCGTCGCCCCCCAGCCGGGCCAGGGTCACACCGGGCGCGAAAAGCCCGCGGAACCGCTCGGCCACGCCTTTTAGCAGCTCATCGCCCACGTTGTGACCCAGGCTGTCATTGATGTTCTTGAAGTGATCCAGGTCCAGCAGCAACAGGGCGCAACCACGCTTGTGCAACTGCGCCGACGCCAGGGCCTGCTCGGTGCGATCAGAAAACAGCAGGCGGTTGGGCAAGCCCGTCAGCGGGTCGTGATGGGCCAGATAGGCCAATTCGTGCTCGGAATCCTTGATGGCGCTGATGTCCGAAAACACCGCGACATAATGGCTGATCTGGTCGTTATCATCGCGAATGACACGGATCGTCTGCCATTGCGGGTAGATCTCACCGCTTTTACGCCGATTCCAGATTTCGCCGCTCCATTCGCCCAGGCTGGTCAGGGAGGCAAACATGTCGCGATAGAAATCCGGACCATGGCGACCGGACTTGAACAGATTGGGACGCTGGCCCAGCACTTCCTCGCGCACATAACCGGTGATCGCCATGAAAGCCCGGTTCACGTGCACGATCAGGCCGTTGCGGTCGGTGACCAACACCCCTTCGCGGGTGCAATCGAAGACGGCGGCAGCCTGGCGCAGGCGCTCTCGATCGGCGCTGTGCTCGCTTTTCCCGAAAAATCGCGAAATCCGCGCCCGCGCCAGGAAAACCAAGCCAGCGCTGAACAGGATCCAGGCATAACCGTTGATCAGTAGCCAATACTGTCTATCGACGAATTGATCGAAGAAACTGCTCGATAAATAACCAATCAGTTGCAGCCAGACGACTGACAGTACGAGATAAAGCAGCGCTACGCGCATGGCACTGCGTTGATAGGCAGTCATTCGGCCATCCATGTCCCTACGAAGAGGTGGGGATTATAAAGGAAGAAACATCCAGCCACTCTTATCTGAAAGGCCGACTGGTTTTATCTGTGGGGCCGGTGATAATGCAACGGCAGTTTCTATCTTTATCGAGGGCCCTACAGCCTATGTGGTACGAAGGTTTTCTTGGCTTGTCGGCCTGGTCACTGGTGGCAGTCACCCTGCTGATGACCCACGTCACGATCATTGCCGTCACGGTCTACCTGCACCGTTATTCGGCGCATCGCTCCCTGGAGCTCAATGCCGGCCTCAAACATTTCTTCCGCTTCTGGCTGTGGCTGACCACGGCACAGAACACCCGCGAGTGGACCGCCATCCACCGCAAGCACCACGCCAAATGCGAAACCGTAGACGACCCCCACAGCCCGGTCATCAAAGGCTTGTCCACCGTGCTGCGCAAAGGCGCCGAACTGTATCGCGCCGAGGCGGAAAATCCGGAAACCCTGCGCATCTACGGCAAGAACTGCCCCGACGACTGGATCGAGCGCAACCTCTATAGCCGCTTCCCTCTGTTGGGCGTGGCGATCATGGCGGGCATCGACCTGCTGCTGTTCGGCACCATCGGCATCACCATCTGGGCCATCCAGATGATGTGGATCCCAGTCTGGGCCGCCGGCGTGGTCAACGGCCTGGGCCATGCCGTGGGCTACCGCAATTTCGAGTGCCGCGACGCGGCCACCAACCTGGTGCCCTGGGGCATCCTGATCGGTGGCGAAGAGCTGCACAACAACCACCACACCTACCCCAACTCGGCCAAGCTGTCGGTACGCAAATGGGAGTTCGACCTGGGCTGGGCCTGGATCCGGGTGTTCAGTTTCCTGCGCCTGGCCAAGGTCCAGCGGGTTGCACCGATCGCCCACCGGGTCGAAGGCAAGGGCCATCTGGACATGGACACGGCCATGGCGATTCTCAACAACCGTTTCCAGATCATGGCGCAATACCGCCGGCTGGTCATCGCGCCGCTGGTCAAGCAGGAACTGGAGAAGGTCGATCACTCGGTGCGGCACCAGTTCCACCGGGCCAAACGCCTGCTGTCGCGGGAAACCAGCTTGCTGGACGATCGTCACCACGTGCGCATCCAGAACATGCTCGAACACAGCCAGGCGCTGAAGGTGATCTACGAGAAACGTCTGGCCTTGCAGCAGATCTGGGTCAAGACCAGCAGCAACGGCCACGACATGCTCGCCGCCATCAAGGAATGGGTCCACGAAGCCGAGGCCAGCGGCATCCAATCCCTGCGAGACTTCGCCACCCAACTCAAGACCTACTCGTTACGGCCTGCCACGGCCTGACAAGACCACTGCGGTGAAGGGCTGCTGTGGCGAGGGGATTTATCCCCTCGCCACAGGTTCAACCCATACTTTGACTCGCTAAATCCCCCGCCCTTCGTCGCCTGAAAAGGAACTTCGCCCAGAATCCCCTATCTCAAAGAGCACTTCGCCATCCAGGCGGGCTTTGGAGAAAAGTGCGTGCGAACCAACAGCAGTGCACGCTCTTTGAGATTTGTGCCGATGGTCGACAAGAACCTACAGGATTACTCCCTACCTCAATGGCCCGAGGCGGCCCAGACGCTCATGGCGCTGATGCATGCCCAAGGCGAAGTGGCGCGCCTGAGCGAGCGTGAGCAGTTGTTCAGCTCGCTGCTGGTCAGCGTCAATGCCGTGCTCTGGGCGTTCAACTGGGAAACCCGGCAAGTGCTGTATGTCAGTCCCGCCTACGAGCGGATCTTCGGCCGCCCCGCCGGCCTGGTCCTGGCTGACTACAATGAATGGCGTGACGCAATCTACCCCGATGACCTGGAGTACGCCGAACGCAGCCTGGCCGAAGTATTGGTCAAGGGCGCCGTCGAGGACCGTGAATACCGCATCATCGCCGGTGATGGCCAGGTCCGCTGGCTGAGCGACAAGTGCTTCATCAACCGCAAGGCCGAGCCCGGGCAACCGGTGATCGTGGTCGGTATCGCCGAGGACATCACCGAAAAGAAGCTGCTGGAAAGTGAACTGCAGCGCCTGGCGACCACCGATGTGCTGACCCAGAGCAGCAATCGCCGGCATTTTTTCGAATGCGCCAACCGTGAATTCGAGCAGGCCAGGCTACAAGGGATGCCGATGGCGTTCCTGTTGCTGGACATCGATGACTTCAAGGTGATCAACGACACCTACGGTCATCAGGAAGGCGATACCGTGTTGCAGAAAATCGCCGAAAGCGGGCGGTCCGTGCTCAGGCGCGGCGACCTGTTCGGGCGGATCGGTGGTGAAGAGTTCGCCGCAGTGTTCCCCGGCTGCGCCCCCGACATGGCATTGCAAGTCGCCGAGCGCTTGCAACGGGAAATCCAGCGCCTGATGTTCCGCTGCGGCGAGCAGGCCTTCGGCATTACCGTCAGCCAGGGCCTGACCAGCATCACCGCCGACGACCAGAGCCTCGACAACCTGTTCGCGCGCGCCGACGCGGCCATGTACGAAGCCAAGCGCAAGGGGAAGAACCGCATCATTGCGGCTTGACGCAATCACAGTGCAATTGAACTCAGCCCTGCACCGCCCCTGCGGGAGCGAGCTTGCTCGCGATGAGGGCCTGACATTCAATGATGTGCTGACAATCATGCCTCTATCGCGAGCAAGCTCGCCCCCACAGGGGTTGGGCAGCGGCTTTATTTACGGCGCAACCGCATCAACTCCGGCAAGCCAATCTTCAGCAACCGCGCCGTGCGGCCACGGGCCAGCTCTTCAAGGCCCTCATGGGCGGGCAGATGCGCCATCTGCGCCGCCATGTTCATCACCAATGCTTCACGGGAATAAACCCCGCCCCCAAGGCTGTAGACCGCCGCGATCAACTCTCGCAGCTCCAACGGCAGACGCCAGCGGGCCCGCAACGCCGAGCCGAAACTGGCGCCGAACTTGACCAGCGAGTCGCCCACTTCCTCCGGCTCGTCCAACTCGCCCCCGGCCTGTTTCCATTCCTCCAGGCAACGCAGCAACGCCAGGTCGCCCAGGCGATGCAATAATCCGGCGCAATAACAGCGCTCCTGCTCCAGGTCCAGCAACCGCGCCATCGTCCGGGCGTATTCGGCCGTGTGCAGCGATAGCTCCCAGTAACGCTCGGCATAGTCCGCCAGGCACGGGACGCTGAGCCGGGCACAGCGCTTGAGGGTAAGGCCGAGGATCAGGTTCATGCTTTGCCCGGTGCCGAGCTGGTGCAGCGCCTGGGCCACGGTCTGCACCGGGCCACCTCCCTGGTGCTGGGCAGCGCTGTTGGCGGCGGCGATCAGCACCGCAGTGATCTGCGGGTCGGTGCGGATTTCTTCTTCGAGCAGTTTCAGATCCAGGCCGCCGGGGTTGAGGCTGCGCTTGACCGCCACTTGCACATCGGTCATCAAGGGCGCGCCCTCGGACAGGTCACGCCGACGCTCCAGAAAGGTGGCCAGGGTCAACCCCGCTCCTGGGATCGGCGCGTCGTTGGACGGTTCCTCACCACCGCCCAATAACAACCCCTGCAAACGCTGGGTCAGGTTTTCCCGGTTCAAGGGCTTGGTCAAATACGCGGTCGGCGCCAGCGGCAAGACCTCGCGCACGCTGGCGCTGTCGTTGCGACGGCTCATCAGGATGAACGGCAGCGGCGGGGTACGATGCTGCTGGCGAAGGCCACGCAGGATCGCCAGGCCATCGACCCCCGGCAGTTCCCAATCGGCGATTACCAGGTCATAGGGGTGACTCGCCAGCAAATCCAACGCCTGCCGGCCCTCCCCACATGTGTCCACCCGGGCATCACAGCGCACACCCGACAACACCTGCTCAAGCAGCTCACGGGACGCCGGATCGGCCTCGGCGATCAACACTCGTGGTACAGCGGGTAAATCCACAGCAGTCATGCAGCATGCTCCCTTGCCATACTTGCACCTTAGACGTTGGTGGCCGTTCCAGACAGCTCAAAATCCATGGGATAGGTTCGCGCACATGAAAAAACCCGCCAAAAGGCGGGTTTTTGTGGATCAGCGCACAACCCGGGCTCAGAGCTCGGAGAAGCACTCTTCGATGATTGCCAGGCCCTTGTCCAGTTGCTCATCCGGCGCGGTCAGAGGCACCAGCACCCGCAGGACGTTGCCGTAGGTACCGCAGGACAGCAGGATCAGACCCTTGTCGCGCGCCTTGGCCACGACCTGAGCGACCGCGGCGGCATTCGGCTTGTGGGAATCGCCGTTTTCGAACAACTCCACGGCGATCATCGCGCCCAGGGCCCGGACGTCACCGATCACCGGGTACTTCTTCTGGATCGCCTTGAGGCCAGTGACCAGACGCTCGCCCACGGCCTTGCAGCGATCGAGCAGGTGTTCTTCCTCGAACACTTCCATCACCGCCAGCGCCGCCGCACAGGCGATCGGGCTACCGGCATAGGTGCCGCCCAGGCCACCTGGCGCGATGGCATCCATGTACTCGGCCTTGCCGCAGACACCGGCCAACGGGAAGCCGCCAGCGATGGACTTGGCGAAAGTGGTCAGGTCGGCGGCTACGCCCATCTGTTCCATGGCGAAGAAGGTACCGGTACGGCCGGCACCGGTCTGCACTTCGTCAGCGATCAGCAGAATGCCGTGCTGGTCGCACAGGGCGCGCAGGCGCTTCATGAATTCCTTCGGCGCCACATAGAAACCACCCTCGCCCTGTACCGGCTCGATGATGATTGCCGCGATGTCACGGGGTTCGGCGTCGTTCTTGAAAATGCGCTCGATGCTGGCGATGGAATCGTCAATGCTCACGCCGTGCAGTTCATTCGGGTACAGCGCGCGGAAGATGCCGCCGGGCATCAGGCCCATACCGGCCGAATACGGCACGACTTTACCGGTCAGGCCCAGAGTCATCATGGTGCGACCGTGGTAAGCGCCGGTGAAGGCGATGACACCGGCACGGCCAGTGGCGGCGCGGGCGATTTTCACGGCGTTTTCCACCGCTTCGGAACCGGTGGTCACCAGCAGGGTTTTCTTGGCGAAATCACCTGGGACCTTGGCGTTGATTTTTTCGCACAGCTCCACGTATGGCTCGTAGGCCAGGACCTGGAAGCAGGTGTGGGTCAGCTTGTTCAGTTGCTCGGTCACGGCGGCGATGATTTTCGGGTGCACGTGGCCGGTGTTCAACACGGCGATGCCGCCGGCGAAGTCGATGAATTCACGGCCTTCAACGTCGGTTACCGTGGCGTTCTTCGCCGATTCAGCGAAAATCGGGTGAATCTGGCCGACGCCACGGGGAACAGCGGCGGTACGGCGGGCCATCAAGTCAGCGTTAGTCTTGCTCATTACAGTCCTCATTCGCCGCTCATCGGTCGGCGTAGTTCAAGGAATACATGGCGGGGAGGCAACTGCGACAGCATGCGATGATCGACTGCCGCAGCGTTCCGGCCACAAGAAACAGAACGGGTGAAACACGCAAAGGGACAGCGCTCTCGTGCCCTTTGCGCTTGAAGCGGATCAGATACCCAGGCAGAGGTACTTGATTTCCAGGTAATCCTCGATGCCGTACTTGGAGCCTTCACGGCCCAGGCCCGAAGCCTTGATGCCGCCAAACGGCGCGACTTCGTTGGAGATCAAACCAGTGTTGACACCGACCATGCCGTATTCCAGGGCTTCGGCCACACGGAACACACGACCCAGGTCGCGGGCATAGAAGTACGAGGCCAGGCCGAACTCGGTGTCATTGGACATCGCGATCACTTCGGCTTCGTCTTTGAAGCGGAACAGCGGCGCCAGCGGGCCGAAGGTTTCTTCCTTCGCCACGGCAGCGTTCGATGGCACGTTGGTCAGGATGGTCGGTTCGAAGAAGTTGCCTTCCATCGCCTTGCCGCCCGACAGCACGGTCGCGCCTTTGCTGACTGCATCGGCGATGTGTTCCTGCACCTTGGCGACCGCCTTGCCGTCGATCAACGGACCGGTGGTGGTGCCATCGTCCAGACCGTTGCCGATCTTGAGCTTGGCAACCGCCGCCTTGAGTTTTTCGGCGAATGCGTCGTACACCGAATCCTGGATGTACAGACGGTTGGCGCAGACACAGGTCTGGCCGTTGTTGCGGTATTTGGAAATGATCGCGCCTTCCACGGCCTTATCCAGGTCCGCGTCGTCGAACACGATGAATGGTGCGTTGCCGCCCAGTTCCAGGGAGACTTTCTTGATGTCCTTGGCGCATTCGGCCATCAGCTGGCGACCGATCTCGGTCGAGCCGGTGAACGACAGCTTGCGTACGATCGGGTTGCTGGTCAGCTCGCCGCCGATGTCGCCGGCACTGCCAGTGACCACGCTCAGCACGCCTTGCGGGATGCCGGCACGGTGCGCCAGCTCAACCAGGGCCAAGGCCGAGAACGGGGTTTGCGAAGCCGGCTTGATGACCATGGTGCAACCGGCAGCCAGGGCCGGGCCGGCCTTGCGGGTGATCATCGCGGCGGGGAAGTTCCACGGGGTAATGGCCGCGGTCACGCCGATCGGCTGCTTGATCACGATCAGGCGCTTGTCGGGCTGGTGGCCGGGAATCACGTCACCGTAGATGCGCTTGGCTTCCTCGGCGAACCATTCGATGAACGAGGCGGCGTAGACGATTTCGCCCTTGGCTTCGGCCAGCGGCTTGCCTTGTTCCAGGGTCATCAGGCGACCGAGGTCGTCCTGGTTCTCGATCAGCAACTCGTACCAGCGGCGCAGCTTGTTGGCGCGCTCCTTGGCCGTCAGCGCACGCCAGGCCGGCAGTGCCTTGTCGGCGGCTTCAATCGCACGACGGGTTTCGGCAGCGCCCATCTTCGGCACGGTGCCCAGTACTTCGCCCGTCGCCGGGTTGGTGACATTGATCGTCTGACCATTGTCCGCATCGACCCAAGCGCCATCGATAAAGGCTTGCTGGCGGAACAACTGGGTGTCTTTAAGCTGCATGTCGGCTTTCCTTAACAGCACCGCGCACGCGCGGAGCGAATTAGATTTGTAGAAAGGCGCCTCGGGGGCTGCCGTCAGGGAAATCATCCACCGGGCTGAAGCACAGAAATAACGCACATTAAGCACAGACGTGCGGTTCAGCACCCAGACAAGAGCGTTTGAAATCTCAAACGAATCCTAGGGCCGATGGGGGTGAAGGACAATAGGCTGTTCGAAAAAAAGAACGAAAAATACGAATTTGTCCGATTTTTCTGATCAGCGTAGACGCCGCCAGCCCTGGCTCAGGAAAACACCGGCAAATCAGCAGCATGGACGCACGCCATGCATATGAGTATCATGGCGCCCGCGTCGCACCAGTAGCTCAGCTGGATAGAGTACTGCCCTCCGAAGGCAGGGGTCGTGGGTTCGAATCCCGCCTGGTGCACCATCTTCAGAATCAAAAGCCCCTGGTCGCAAGGCCTGGGGCTTTTTTGTGGGCGCCGATCTCACTCAACGCTTTTGCAGCGCCTCCAACCGCGCCGGCAAATCCTCCTTGGGAAAACGCTTGTGCAGCGCCAGCAGCTTCTCATCAGCGGCCTTGCTCTCACCCGCCTCGCGCAAACGCAGGATTTCCATCAGACCTTGCTCCAGCGATGGCAGTGCAGCCGGCGCGGATTTGCTCATCTTCGCCGCTGGCTTTTCCGCCAATGATTGCACAGGGCTTTCCGGGACCCGGGCCAGTTCGCCTTGGGGCGCCATGCGGGTGATCGGTGCCGGAGCGGGCATGGCCGGCGGCGGTGCAGCGGCAACGGCGGGCGCTTGCCGATCGGCGGAAAACTCCATCGAGGCGGGTGAGGACAGCTCGTCATGAGGCACGGGCGAACGCAGCACCAGGCCGATCATCAGCGCCACGCCGGCGATCGTGGCGAATGCCATTTGCCAGCGCGGCCGTTGGCAGGCTTGCAGCCAGCGCGCCCACAAGCTTGGGACGGGTGTTGGCGCTTCGCGATGGGCGGCAGCCAGGATGAAAGTGTCCAGGGATGCGGGCGGTTCGCCGCCGGTGTGTTGACGGAAATGCTCGATCAGCCTTTCGTCGTCGGGATCCGGGATGTGTTTTGAATCAATCATGCGGGTACCTCCTCGGCCAGCAGTCGCTGCAATTTCTGCTGGGCGTAACGCAAGCGGCTTTTGACCGTTTCCAGCGGGGCGCCGGTCAAGGCAGCGATCTGCGGCAGCTCCAGGTCGCCGTGCAGGCGCAGCAGGAAGACTTCCCGCTGATCCTCGGGCAAGGCCTGCAACGCGGCGTCGAGACGGGCCTGATCGCGACTCAGGCTCAGTTGTTGCTCGGGGCTGCCGGTGTCGTCGGGCTGGACGTGAAGCTGCTCGTCGTAACTGTCGTGCAACGGGTTGTGGACCCCGTGTTTGCGCCAGTGGTCGATCAAGCGATTGCGGGCAATCTGGAACAGCCAGGTACGAAAACTCGCCCGGCCTTGTGGCTGGGTGGTGCTGCGGATCAGGCTGAGCCAGGTCTCCTGGAAGACTTCCTCGGCCAGTTCGGCCTTGTTGCTCAAGGATACGAGGAAACGGTAAAGCCCTAACCTATGGCGGGCGTAGAGGACTTCAAAAGAAGCCTTGTCGCCGTTGCGGTAGCGGGCCAGCAGCGATTCGTCGCTGGGAGGATCAAGCGCAGCGGGCATGTGGGTGGCGAACTCCTTTCGATGTGGAACAATCTTGCAAATTGCAGAGGATTCCGTGGGAGCGAGCCTGCTCGCGATGGCGTCAGGTCAGTCAACAATGATGGTGACTGGTCCACCGCAATCGCGAGCAGGCTCGCTCCCACCTTTGATCCGTTGTGCTCGAGATCAGCGCTTGGCCGCAGGCTCGAGGCTCTGGGCCAGTTCCACCAACTGCACAAACTCGGCACGCAGCCCAAACGGATCATCACCGCGGGCCGAGCGCGCCAATTGCGCGGTGTCCTTCAAGGTCATCGTCCCAGTGTAGCGTCCATCACCCTTGAGCTGCTGGGCAAACGCAGCCACGGCGGCCGAGAAGCGCAAGTCATCGCTGGTCTTGGCATCGTTTGGCGCGCTGTCGATAGGATGCTCGATCAATCGGCTGCTGCCACCCTCGGCGGGCTTGTAGCGTACGCGCAACATCGCCAGTTCTCCTGACCTGCCGTCCAGCTTGGGCGTGTTGGCATAACGCAGCGGCTCCAACCAGCCCTGCTCGCCTTTCGGGACAATTTCATACAACGCCGTCACCGTATGTCCGGCGCCGATCTCACCCGCATCGACCTTATCGTTGTTGAAATCCTCACGCTTGAGTGCGCGATTCTCATAGCCCAACAAGCGATACTCACTGACCTGGGCGGGGTTGAACTCCACCTGCAACTTCACATCCCGCGCCACCACCGCCAGGGTCGAGCTGAGTTGGTCCACCAACACCTTGCGCGCTTCGAGCAGGTTGTCGATGTAGGCGTAGTTACCGTCACCGGCGTCGGCCAGTTGCTCCATCAGGTGTTCATTGTAGTTATCCACACCGAAGCCCAGCGTTGTCAGGGACACGCCGCTTTTACGCTGGTCAACGGCCATCTGCTTGAGGCTGTCGAAATCGCTGACACCGACGTTGAAGTCGCCATCGGTGGCCAGCAGGATGCGATTGATGCCCTTGTCGATAAAGCTCTCCCGAGCCATTTGATAAGCCAGTTCGATCCCCGAGGCACCGGCCGTGGAACCACCGGCGTCCAACTGATCGATCGCATTGCGGATCTTCACCTTGTCGCGGCCCGAAGTGGGCTTGAGCACCACCCGGGATTCGCCGGCATAGACCACCAGGGACACTCGGTCCTGGTCACGTAGTTGATCCACCAGCAACTTCAGTGTGCTTTTGACCAGCGGCAGGCCTTCACGGCGGTCCATGGAACCGGAAACGTCCACCAGGAAGACCAGATTGGCCGGGGCCAGGTCCGCCACGGCGCGGTCGCTCGCCTTGATGCCAATGCGCAGCAGGCGGGTGTGTGGATTCCACGGTGACGGGGCCACTTCGGTGGTCACGCCAAAGGGGGAACCGTCGGTGGGCAAGGCATAGTGGTAAGGGAAGTAGTTGACCATTTCCTCCAGTCGCACAGCCCCTTCGGGCGGCAGGCTGCCTTGATTGAGGAAACGTCGCACATTGGCATAACTGCCGGTATCGACATCCACGCTGAAGGTCGAGACCGGCGTTTCGGCCACGCTGTGGATCGGGTTGTCCGGCAGTTTTTCGTACTGCTCACGCGGTTCGGCGCGATAACCCGCAGCGATGGCATCGTTCGCCACGCTTGGGGCGGGCATCGCCGCCGGCTTCATGAGCATGCGCTTGACCGTCGACTGGCGCACTTCGGCGATCTCGCCTTGCGGCACAGCGCTGGGCGCCACAGGCACCGGCTCGGACGGCCTGGCCGCCTCTCGGGAAGACAACCCACATCCGGCCAACGCCACCAGCAAAGTCACGGCGAAGCCCTGGGCAGCAGGACGCATAAAGGGGAGTGGACGGGACATGGACTGAACCTCGTGAGTGAATGATCCGTACACGAGCTCAGACGCAAGGCACTTACGGTTCGGGTTAACCGGTCGAAAATATTTTCCGGCGGCTGACAAGCCTCGCCATTTTCCTCTCCAGTCCCTTGATACCTTTGCGGTTTTCCCTCAAGTTACCGCCCCCCAGGTCGAGACATTAAAGTGCCATCAATCCTATAAGGACATTCCGTGCTCAAAACACTTCTCAAGGCCACCGCCCTCATCGCCACCCTGTCGATGACCGGCTGCGTGTCCTATACCGTCACCGGCCCAGTGGGCGCTCCGCAGCACCCAGCTCCCGTCAGCAGCCCGCGTATCGCACAAATCGCCGATGTCGCCGTGACTGCCCCCGATGTCAACGATGCCACGCGCACGGCCATCAGCCGCTCGCTCACGGCCCAGCTCAATCAGTACGTGCAGACCGGCGGCTACTTCAAGCAAGTCACCGAATACCCGACACGCCTGGGCGAGAACGACGTGCTGCTCAAATTCAACATGACTTCCCTCAAAGGCCACCGCGCACCGCACCCGGGCTACTTCCCCGGCGCGTTGCTGACGCTGACGGTCTGGATCTGGGTTAACGGCCCTATCTACGTCGACAGTTTCGACGTTGCCGGCAACCTGGTGATCGTCGACCGCGACGGCAAGGAACTGGCTGCGGCCAAGGAAGAGGTCAAGCTGGAGCGCAATGTTGGGCTGTATGGCCGCGAATACTGGGCGCCAACCATGGGCGCCCAGCAAATGAACCAGTTGGTCGCACAACTGCTGGACACCGCCACCGCGCGCCTGGCCAAACAATAAGGAGCAACACATGATGGGTTTCATCAAACACAGCCTGGTGCTGGCCGCCGTCCTGCTGACCGGTTGCGTGTCCTACTCGCAACACGAATTGCCCGACGTGAAGACCTGGCCACCAGCCGCCGCCACGCCAGCCGCCAAACCCAGCGCCTTCCTGCGCACCACAGCGCAGAACCAGGTCAACAGTGGCCCGGCCGTGGCTGCTTCGGGTGCCCAGGCCACCGCTTGGGAAACCTCCGTGGCCGAGACGTTCCGCGATTCCGGGCGCTTCGCGCGGGTCAGCACCGACAAGGTCGAGTCGGACATCTATGCCGAAGCTACCTTGAGCAACAACGAACAGTTCAGCATGGCCTCGGCCATCATCACCGGCGCGACCTTCTTCGTGATTCCCTCCACGGCCGAGAACACCTTCACCCTCGAAACGGTGTTCAAGGACAAGGACGGCAAGGAACTGGGCCGCGTGCAGAAAAGTGAGTCGGTGCGGACCTGGATGCATCTGGTGCTGATTTTTGGCATTCCGTTCCAGCAGGACACCCGCGACGTGGTACAGGCGCTGACACGTAGCACGTTGGAAGAGGCAGTGCAGCGGCGGTTGCTGTAAGGCAGAGGTCGCTAACATGACGTTCCTGGCGAACCACTAAGGAGTACTTAGTGGTTCGTTTTGAACAAGCGACTCTTGAGCAGGATCTTTACGACTCACAAGCCAAAGATACCGGCTCAACCTTCCCATGCCGCCCCGGGAAATACGCCGCCGCAGCCACGCCCACCGCCCCCATCACCACGCAATACCCCACGCACACCCACGGGCTCCACGGCACCAACGCGATCAACATCAACGGCGTCATGCTCGCCCACAATGCATAGGCGATGTTGTAGGTGAGCGAGATGCCGGACACGCGGATCTTCGGCGGGAACAGGCTGACCATCACCGACGGCACCGCGCCGACCACGCCGCAACCCAGGCCGGCCACGGCGTAGGCCAGGCCCAGCCAGGTGCTGCCGCTGATCAGGCTGGCGTAGAGCACGGCGATGCCCACGGGCAGCAACAGGCTGTAGAGCATGACGGTGCGCCAGGCGCCGAGGCGGTCGACGATGAGGCCGGCCAGGACGCAGCCGATGTTCAGGAACACGATGCCCAGGCTGCTCAGGGCGAAGGTGTGGCTGGGGGTCATGCCGAAGCTTTTCTGCATCACGGTGGGGGTGATGACCACGAACACCACCACGGCAGAGGTCAGCACGCAGGTCAGGATCGCGGCCGGCAGCAAGGCCTGGCGGTGATCGCGCAGGACTGTGCGCAGGGGCAGTTCCGCAGCGCCCTCGCGATTGGCTTGCAGGGCCATGAAGATCGGCGTTTCGCTCAGCCAGCGACGCAACCAGACGCCGATCACACCGAAGACCCCGCCGAGCAGGAACGGCAGGCGCCAGGCGTAATCGAGGATCTCCGCCGGTGTATAGATCCGCGCCAGGGCTGTGGCGGTCAGGGCGCCCAGCAGGTAGCCGAAGGTCAGGCCGGCCTGGAGGAAGCCCAGGGCATAGCCGCGATGACGCAGCGGTGCATGTTCGGCCACGAACACCCAGGCGCTTGGCACCTCACCGCCCACCGCCGCGCCCTGCAGGATACGCAGCGCCAGCAACAGCAACGGGGCGAAATAACCGATTTGCGCGTAAGTCGGCATCACTCCGATGAGCAGGCACGGCAAGGCCATCATCAGGATGCTCAGGCTGAATACCCGCTTGCGGCCCAGGCGATCGGCGAAGTGCGCCATGAGAATGCCGCCCAAGGGCCGGGCCAGGTAGCCGGTGGCGAAAATCCCGAAGCTTTGCAACAAACGCAGCCAATCGGGCATTTCCGGCGGGAAGAACAACTGGCTGAGAGTCAGGGCGAAGAAGACGAAAATGATGAAATCGTAGATCTCCAGCGCGCCGCCCAAGGCGGCCAGGCCCAGGGTCTTGTAGTCGGATCGGCTGAATCGGTCACCGGGTAAAACAGTGGTGGCAGTCATAGGCAGGTTTGAACGATAAGTTTGAGAGAGGCGACAGCTCAGTCGTCGCGATCATTGTCCGCCGATTGCATCGGTGGCTGGCCTGGCTCGGCGTCTTCGGCCTCGTCGGCAGGCAGGAAATCCTTACGGCTCTGGGCGATGGCCCGGCGTATCTCATCCCCCTTGGTGGGGCAGTTCAGGAGGCGGGCGATGCCGTCGGGTTTCTGCGTCATCGCCATCCTCCGGCATGAGTGAACAGGGGCTCGATAGTGCTCGCTTTTGGCCCATGATGCCAATTTTATGGTGTGGGGCCGCTTCGCAGCCCAGCGGGAGCAAGCCCCTCTCTAACCCCATCCCCTGGTTTAAACAGGGGGTGTGTTGTCCCGGGTCAGCGGTGATAACGGCGCACGACGCTGCTGTTGCGCAGTACGTGGCCTTTGATTTTTTCCATCAATTGCGCGCGCGTGAGGTCGGCAGGCAGGGCTTCCGGCGGCAGGTCCAGGGCGAAAAGCTGGATCAAGTAGTGGTGAGCGCTGTCGCCGATAGGCGGGCAAGGGCCGATGTAGCCGTGGGTGTTCTTGCTGTTGATGCCGCTCATGCCTTCCAACGAGGACTTGGTGCCGGCACCCGCCGGAATCTGCCGTGTGCCGGCCTTGATGCCGTAGTGGATCCAGTGGTCGACCCCTTGGCCCCTTTGACCGTCCGGGTCCAACATGACGATGGCGTAGCTGAGGGTTCCGGGTGGGCCGGCGTTCCAGCTCAGGGCCGGGGAAATGTTCTTGCCACCACAGGTGTTGGCGTCACTGGCCGCCGCCGCGGTGAAGAGGCGGTCGTCCGACACGCCGGGAATACTGAGGGTAAAACGCTCCTCGGCCTGGACAGCCCCTTGTGCGCACAGCACCAGGGCGACGGCCGCCAGCCAAGGGGAGAGAGAGTTCAATCGGGTCATACCGGGGCACCTTGTGCGTGTCAGGCCATGGACGGCTTGCGAACTATAGCCGCAGCTTCGCCAAGGTTGCAGTGACAATTACGCTGAAACTCGTCCCGGCCTTGTGACTCCAAAGGGAAACGCCTGCCGGAGAACGACCATGTCTCTGCATCAAGTCGCCCATTTCGCCGATGTTCGCGAAGACCGCGGCCTCGAAGTCAAAATCAATGACACGTCCATCCTGCTGCTGCGCTCAGGCGATCAGGTGCGCGCCTTCCAGGGCAAATGCCCGCATGCTGGCGCACCACTGGCCAAGGGTGCGGTGTGCCATGGAAGGCTGATTTGCCCATGGCACAAAGCGGCGTTCCGAACTGAAGATGGCGCCCTGTGCGAACCGCCGGCCCTCGACAGCCTGGCGCGCTATCACGTCGAGATCCGGGACGATGACGTCTGGGTCGACGATCAACCGCTGCCGACCGATAAGGTCCCACCGGCCGATGACTCGCGCACATTTGTCATCATCGGCGCCGGTGCGGCCGGCACGGCTTGCGCGGCGGCGTTGCGCGAAAAAGGTTTTGGCGGGCGAATCCAGTTGATCGACCGCGAAGCCGAGGCCGGCTACGACCGTACGGTGCTGAGCAAGTATGTGTTGGCCGGCGACATGGCAGTCGATGAGACTTCGTCGCTGCGCGATGAAACATATTTCACCCAGCAACGCATCGAAAGGCTCCACGGCGAGGTCACTCATCTGGACCCCGATGCCCGGCAAATCCAGCTCGCCGATGGCCGGTACCTGAACTACGACGCCGCGCTCATTGCCACGGGCGGGGTGCCGAAGACGCCAGCGCTGCCCGGTATCGATTTGCCGCAAGTCTTCGTACTGCGCTCGATCGCCCACGCCCGGCAGATTCTCGACACTGCCCGGCCAGGGCTACGGGCGGTGATCATTGGCGACAGTTTCATCGCCATGGAAGTGGCCTCGTCCCTGCGCAAGCGCGAGCTGAACGTCACCGTCGTGGCCCGGCACCCGGTGCCATTCGCCGCGCAATTGGGCGAGAGCGTCGGCCAAGCCATCCTGGCCCGGCATCGGGCCAACGGCGTGGTGTACAGCTGCGACAGCGAAGTGGTGCGGATCGAGGGGGCGGGCAAGGTCGAGGCCGTGGTGCTGGACAACGGCCAGCGCATTACCGCGGACCTGGTGATCATCGGCGTCGGCGTGCGCCCGGCCACCGAGCCGTTTGCCCAATTGCCAAGGGAACAGGACCAGTCACTGTCCGTTGATGCGGGCATGCGCGTGACTGATGGCTTATGGGCCGTCGGTGATATCGCGACCTTCCCCCTGAACGGCCAGCCCCAGCGCATCGAGCACTGGCGCCTGGCCCAGCAACAGGCCCGCATCGCCGCCGCGAACATGCTCGGCGGCGACGAGCACTATCTGGACGTACCGTTTTTCTGGACCTATCACTTCGGCAAACGCTACGACTACCTCGGCCACGCCGAACATTGGGACGAGGTGGAATTCAAGGGCACGCCCGAGCATCCGCCGTTTATTGCCCTACTGGGCAAGGACGGCCTCGTTGCCGCCGCAGTGGCCTGCGATGAAGGCCGGGCCATGGCGGCGTTGGCACAGCGAATGAAACAACCGTTGCCGGTAGATGAGGCATGGCGGCTGATCCGGGATTTCTCCACGTAGATCTGGACGCCACCCCAAATCCCCTGTGGGAGCGAGCCTGCTCGCGAAAGCGTCGGCACGGCTTGCATCAATGTACGGACTGATCCGCCGGCAAATGGATAATCCGTGGCCGCTCCAATGGCGCCAGGGGCGGTGGCTGCAAGTCCGGGCTGAGCAGGTGGAAATGCGGTACTACGTGGCTGATGTCGCCGTCCTGGTTGTTGTGAATAATCTTCGAGCCGGGCTGACGCAAGGTATCCAGGCGCTCGCCGCTCAACTTGAAACTGGCGCTCAAGCCCTGGTCATCCACCACCGGAGCCGGCAGCCGACGCTGGGCAAAGCTGCGGCTTTTGCGCTGTTGATAACGCGCCCAGGTAATCAACAACACCGCGTTGACCAAGGCGATCCAACCATAGATCTGCAAGGTCCCCAGGGTGTCGAACAACGCCCCTCCCAAACGCGGGCCAGCCTGGCTGTCGAACAATGGCCACAATCCATTGACCAGCAAGTACAACAACCCCACCCACGCCAGCACGGTAAAAAACGCATCGATGACCACCAGAAAAGGCCGTTGCCGGGTCCTGATAATTTTCATCGGATCACTTCCTCTTCCTGATCATCGAACGGTTTGATACCGCGATCCGGACTGATCCAGCGCGCACGCTTCTGATGCTGCCCGAACAGCACTTTGGGAAAACTCACCAGGGTGGTGAAAAGGCTGATCAGCCAGAACACCAACGGGTACCAGACCACCCAGAACATGATGTGCCACAGGCCTTTTTCGTAGCGCCGATCGATCAGGATGCTCACCGCGAACTGCAGCAGGCACACCACTGCCAGCAACAGGCCGGTGAAGGCCGGCGGCATCAGGTGATCCACGGCGATGGCCGCTGGCATCTCGACGAATTTGCCGGCGCCCCAGAAAATCACCGACAGCAGGAACGTGAATGCCCAACCGGTGGACAGGCAGTATTCGAACAACAATGGCCACAGGTAGCGGTGACGGTATTGCCAGATGCCACGGATGTTCTTGAACAGTACCTCGGCGCCACCCTGGGCCCAGCGCAGGCGTTGCCGCCACAGGCCACGCAGGGTTTCGGGCATGAGGATCCAGCACAACGCGCGGGGTTCGTAGAAGATGCTCCAGTGATCCAGCTGCAGCTTCCAACTGATGTCGATGTCTTCGGTGATCATGTCCGGGCTCCAGTAGCCAACCCGGTGCAGGGCCGTGCGACGGAACGCGACGATCACGCCGGACACGGTGAAGATCCGCCCGAAAACCCGCTGGGTACGCTTGATCAGGCCAATGATCGAGGAGAACTCGCCGACCTGGACCCGGCCCACCAGGGTCGAGCGGGTGCGGATGCGCGGGTTGCCGGTCACTGCGCCGAGGCGGGCGTTATCCAGCATCGGCGCCACCAGGTAAGCACAGGTGTTCGGCGCCAGCAGCGCGTCACCATCGATGCACACCAGGTATTCACTGCGCGCCGCGATAGCACCCATGCGCAGGGCCACGGCCTTGCCTTGGTTTTCCGCCAGGTGCAGCACGCGCAGGCGGGGGTCTTCAGCCGCCAATTGGTCGAGCATCTGGGCAGTGTTGTCTTTGGAGCCATCGTTGATGGCGATGACTTCGATGTTCGGGTAATGCTGGCCCAGGGCCGCGTGAATGGTGTCGGCGACGTTATCGCCTTCGTTGAAGCACGGGATCAGGATGCTGATCAACGGCTCGCCAGCCAGGGGCGGTGGCAAGGTGTCGTCCTTCCACGGCCAGTGGCGCTCCCAGTGCAGCCAGAAATACAGGCCGCCGGCGATCCACAGCCCGGACATGAACAGCGGGTAAAAGAACACGAAGTCCATCAGGAATTGCCCGGTGACCAGGAAGATCAGGCCCAGGGGCACCCCGAGGACAATCGCCAGCACCAGCAGGGCGAGCAGTCTGTCGAGCATGTCAAGGATTCCACTTGTTGGAGAGCGCCGGCCGTACGGCTTTCACGGCAGGCTGGTCTTCGATGAAGTTGTCCGGGTAGTAGCCGAAACTGGTCACGCCTTGACGCTTGAGGCGCCCCATCCAGTCGGCCAGGAGTTCGTCGTCAACGTCGGCCACCGGTTGGCTGTCCCAGTCGCGCGCCTGCAACTCGAACACCGTGCGCTTGAGTGCATCGGGCCGGTTCTTGACGGTCTGGACCAGGCGTTCCAACCAGGGGCCGGACTGCGCGCGAGTCTGCTTTTCCATCAGCGGCATGGCCATTGGCGCCGTCCAGTCATAGGCCCCGAGGAAATCGTCGAGGTTCTGGGCGAACCAGGCTTCGCTTTCCGGATTGAGCATCGGCTCGGCAAAGATGTTGCGCGCCGTCAGCACCTGTGGGCCGCGAATTGCCCGCACCTTGGCGGTGAGCTCGTGGGTGAAGTCGATCAGGTAGCGGCTCTTGAAGCGGGTCCAGCGTTGCATCGCCGCAGGATCGTCCCGCAGGGCGGCAATGGAGGTCGACAGGCCGTTGGCGGCATAGACTTTCAGAGCGGCGGGGCTGGCATCCTCGAAGTCGGAGAACACCGCATCGTCATGGTACAAAACGCCGTCCAACGAGCTCATCCGCGCCAGGTCTTCATAGATCTCACCGATGACCTTGCGCACGTTCGGGTCGAACGGCGACAAACGCACGTACTGGTCCGGGGCGACGCCGACCTTGCCGGTTTGCGGATCCCAGCGCTGTACTCGCGGTAGCTTGGCGTCCAGGGCGAAACTGAGCACCGGCATCCAGGCATAGACCTTGGCATTGGCCCGAGTGCGCAATTGCCAGGCAACCCGGTCGAACAGATCGGCCCGTACAGGCAGGTGGCGGTTGGGGAAGTACAACGAATGCACGAGGCCGTCGCCTTTCGGATCGGCAAAGGCTTGCAGGAACACCGTATTGGCGCCCAGGTCAGCAATGCGCTGGACCAACTTGCCGACATTGGCTTCCTGCTGCACCGGGTCCGGGTCGTAGACGTAATCCAGGTCGACATGCACCACGCGCATGGGGTCAATCGTCTGCACCGACACGATGCTTTCAGCGAAATGGGCACCGTCCGGATCGGAGGCCACCAAAAAGCGTGGGCCGCTCATCAGGTTATCCAGGCTGTCGAGACCGTCCTCCAGGGTCAGGGCCATCTGATAGCCCTCACTGCCAATCACCTGCAACGCCGTGCCGTCGGCCTCGCCGTATGGCCAGACCCAGACGCGCGGACTGTAGCCGGCGACCTTGCGGATTTTTTCGGAAATGGCCACCACATCCTTGCGCAGGCGAGCCTGGAAATCGGCCTCGGTCTCATAGCGACCGGTGACCGGATCGTAGCGCCGGGTGGTCGCGGCGGGTTGCTGGTTGCCTTGCGGGTTGGCGAGGACGCCTTTGTGGTTGGCGTCGGTGTGGGCGGCGATTTCCACCAGGCCCGATTTCGACACCTCGCGAATCTGCTCCCAGGTCAGGAACTCGGAACGCTTGCGCGGCACGCCGGCGAAGTCCACCGTCTGGTTCAGCGGCGTATCCACCCAACTGCCGACCGGGGCGAGGATCGCCGGCCAGTTATAGGCTCGCAGAATGGGCATGACGCGGGTGTAGAAGCTTGAGTAGCCGTCGTCGAAACTCAGCAGCACCGCACGCGGAGGCAGTTCCGGGCCGCCATTGCGGGCCGTGATGATCTGGTCCACCGTGACCGGCTGGTAGTTGTTCTCCCGCAGCCACGCCAGTTGTTCGATCAGGCGTTCGGTACGCACCGCCACCAGCGCCTGGTCCGGGTCCCGGTCGTTGACATCGTGGTAGGCGATGCCAAGCACATGGTTCTTCGGCCACGGGGCATCATTGGCTGCCACCGGGCGCTGCGAGGGTGGCGTGAACGCCGGGGCTTGCTGGGCACAAGCGCTGATCAGCAAGACCCCCAGCAGAAGGATGAATCGCGAAATGACAGGCATCTTCAAACTCTTCTAGAAGCGATAGGTGAGGTCGACAAGCAGGCGCAAATCGCTTTCGCGATCGCCGTCGTAGGGGCGGTTGAGCCAGCTCAGCGCGGCACCTGCCTCTAGCACGTCGTTCCAGATGAAACGCTGGCCGTAGCTGAGCAACCCCATGGCCGCAGTGTTGTAGTCGCGCTGGCTGTAGGTACCGGCACCGACCTGGAACTGCTGGCTCCACGTGGTCTCGTAGCGGCGGTACAACACGTGGTTGGCACTCACGGTCGGCATGACGCTGAAATCCGTTTTCGGATTGAAATAAGGCACTTCGTTGGAACCGCTGTTGCGGCTGGCGCCCACTTCCAGCCCCAGCTCCACTTGCAGGCGCGGCGCGCTATAGATGCCTTCACGGCCGGTCAGCTGGGTTTCGAGGCGGTTATTGCCATCGCTGAAATGGGACGGGCTGACAGCCAGTCGCCACTCGCGGCTTTCATTGGCGCGCCAACGAACAAAACCACTGCCGCCATTGGCGCGGACGCCGCTGTTGAGCGCCCGCAGCGGGGTATTGGCCGAGAGATAGTCCAGGCTGCCGCCGTACTGCCAGTGGTCGTCGATATCCCGCGCCACGGCCACGCGCGCGCCCTGCTTGTCGCCGGAACCATAGGAATGATTGGAAACCTCGGCTTCCAGGGTCATGTCGCGGGTGCGACGCTCTACGCCCAGGCGCTGCCAACGGTGGTGGCCGGTACCTTCCTCGAAATCACCGGTGGCATAGCCGGAACCGCCGAACAGCCGCCAATCCTCATCGATGGGCGGGCTGTAGAGCAGGGTTTCGATACCAAAATCCCGACTGCCAGTGACTGCACCGGCGTCACCGTTACCACCGCCATAGCTCTTGCCGGTGTAGGCCTCGATGCGCAGCTCGGCCATGTCGTGCACCTCGCGCTGGCGTTGCAGGCGTTTGACATGGGCGTTTTCCGGATAGCGGGCGACCACGTCGTCGGTCAGCGCATCCATCTGCCGCCATTCCTGCAGATCCATGGCGGCGCGGGCCTGGGCGATTTCCAGGTCACGGTTGCGCGGGATCGTCGCCTCGACTTCCTTGAGCAGGTTTTCCGAACGACGCGGCCAGTCACGGGCCTGGTACAGATCGGCCTGGGCCAGGCGCATGCCGGTGTTGCCGGGGCCTTGGCTGACCAAGGTTTCCAGGCGCGCCTCGGCAGAAGGCAGGTCGGCGCCGTAAGTGCCGGCCTGGGCGGCGAGTTGCTGGGCGTCCATCCATTCATCGTTGGGATTGCCGATCGGCAGGCCCTTGAGCTCGATGCGCGGGCGCTGGGATTTCGCCATGTCTTCGGCCAGTGCGCGGGCTTCTTCGGATTGTTCACTTTCCAGCAACGCGTAATAGAGCGCGGTACTGTCCTCAAAACGCTCCGCAGGATCGGCATCCGGCGCCGCCAGTACCCGGCGGTACAGTTCGACGGCGATCTCTGGCTCACGTTGTTCCAGATAGGAAGAGGCCACCCAGCGCAGGGCATAGGTAGGAATGCTCACGCCCTCGGCGATCAGCTTCTGGTACTCGGCAATCACTTCAGCGCGCCGGGCGCGGGCATTGAGGGCGCCCATGCGGTCGATGCGCCAACGCAGCACGTCATCATGGGCTTCGGCCACCGGGGTCCAGGTGGCGAGCAACTTGTCGTAGTCGGCCAGGGCACGGTCGGCAATGACGAAGCGCTCCTGTTCGCTGCGGCTGGCCATATCCGCCAGGCGCACCCGTTCGGCTGCCACGTCACCCTCCAGGCGCCGCTGCACGCCACGGTCGATCAACCCAGGCTGTAAGCGCGCCAGGCGCAGCGCCGGCTCGGGCAGCCGCGCGCGTTGCAGGGCATAAATATATTCGCGCGCAACCTCCGGGCTGTTACCGGCGCGGGTGAAGGCCTGGTCGTATTCGAACAGCGCTTCGTGGGGGTCGTTGGCGCGGGTCAGGGCATAACCCAGCGCCAGTCGACGCATCGGATCTGCCGGTTTGGCGGCGACCATGGCCTTGGCGCGAGTGACGGCCTCGTCGGGCTGGCCTGCATCGGCCTGGGTCAAGGCCAGGCCGAGTTGCAGGTCAGGATTCTGTGGGTCGATCACCAAGGCCTGGCGGTACAGCTCGGCCGCCGAATCCCAACGCTTGAGGTTGCGATAGGCGCGAGCCGTAGCGGTCAAGGCCTGTACGGGCAGCGCTCGGTTGCGGCCCTGGGCCTCATAGACCGCCACCACCTCGGCGTCGAGGCCGGCCCAACTGGCGATCTGCAGGTGATCACTGATTTGCGCGGTGCTGGCCTGGGCAGCCGGCACTTGGCGCAACGCAGTCAACGCGGGCGTGTAATGGCCGGCACGGGCATCGAGCACCATCTGGTCATAGGCCGTATCGGCAAACGCCAGCATCGGCCAGCACAATTGACTGCACAGTGCGACGCGAAACAACGGGCGCAAACCACGTTGAACAAAAGGACCCACAGTACGCGGCATTCGTCAGCATCCTTACATGGCCAGCCGGGTCGCAGTGCCCCCTTGCCCATCAAACAGGAAGCCGGATCAAAGGAATCCAGCCAAGCTCTAATGGGCCTAGTCTTGCACTCCTGGGCAGGTGATTTTCCAGAACGCCACAATTCTTCAGAATCGGCGCAGATTTCGGCGCGGGGAATCGTTGAACATAAAAAAACCCGGCCCGTGCGCAATGCACGGGCCGGGTTTGGGTATTGCTCGAAGGAGTTACTGAACGGCGACGCCGCCGCCCAGCTTGCTCATGACGAAGGCGGTGAATTGTTCAACGGTCATCTTCTGGCCGTTGAAATCGACCTGATTGTTGGCGTAGTGCAGCTTGGTAACCACATCGTTGCCTTCAAGTTTCGCCAGCTCTGTACCAACGGCCATGGCGCTGAACATATCGCTGGTGGCAGTGGCTTGATCGGCAATCAGCTTGGCATCGGTCTGGCCTTCCATCTGTGCCTGTACCGTCATCAGGTCCACCAGCATCGGCTTGGAGACCTTGAGGTTGAAATCCAGCAGGGCGAGCAATTGACGTCCCAATTCATCCGGTGGCAGGTCCATGGACTGTGGCTTGGCCAGATCAACGATCAGGTTGGCGCGGCTTTCACCGTTGGCGGTGCTGAACGACAGGTTTTCCAACGCCACTTGCGGGGCACCGGCCAGGAGTTTCTCCAGATCAGCCTTGACCTGCGCCTCTTCGGCCTCGGTCAGGCTCAGTTCTGGCGCCGGCTCACCGGCAGCAGCGGCCTCGGCAGCCGCTTTTTCGTAGGGTTGCAGCTTGGTCTGGTAAATCTGCATCAGCGACATGGTAGCCGGGATGTCCAGGTTCTTCAGGCTGACCGCCATTTGCGCCGAACCAATGGTCTTGTCGTTGAACGACAGCTCACCGAGCTTGTAATCGGCACGCCCCGAAGCGCTGGTACCGCTCTCGGTGCTGCTGTTCTTCATCTCGAAGTTCTTCAGGCCCAGCACCGACTTCGGCTCACCGAAGGTGGCCTTGGTGCTGCTCAACAACAGGGTGTTGTCACCCATGTAGTAACCGTAGGAGCTTTTGCTCAGGTTGCTGGCCAATGTCAGTCCGTTCAGCTCGACCTGCACCGGAGTCTGGTCTTCGGCAACGGTGGTCAGTTTGAAGCTGTCCATGTAGCCATCGGCCTTGATCTTCTGGCCTTGGGCGCTGGCGGCCAGGTCGATTTTCAGCCCGGAGAAGGTGAGCTGGGATTGCTCATCCAGCTTGGTGTCCAACGGCAGCAGCTCGTAGCTGCCATTGATGGACTGGTCGTAACCCAGGTTGACTACACCCTGGAGCGGCGATTGATCCTTGGTGGCGGCGAACCACTTGTCAGTCAGTGGATTGCGCTCGAGGGAGGTGTGACTGGTGGCCATGACCGGCAGCCATTTGAGCGTTATCAAGCGCGAGAACGGCAGCGGGCCGTGTTCGATCCGATCAACGAAGAGCAGCTCGATCGGCTCACCACCGAATATCTCGCCTTCACCTTTGAGGCGGTAGTGGGCGGTGCTGCTGAACGTTCCACGGTCCATGGAAACCAGCTCCAGGGTGGCGCTGCTGTTGGACCCGGCCAAGGCTGTCTGCATCTGCTTGTTGCTATCGGCAATAGCGTTCGTCAACACGCCTTCGAGTTTGGTCCCGGTGTACCAGGCGCCGCCCGCGCTGATAGCACCAACAGCCACAACGATTCCCAGAAGTACGCTTGCTGATTTATTCATGAGTGACCCGATCGATATCCATGGTTGAAGAAAGCCGTCGTCTTCCCTGACCCGCAAAGGGTGTGGCTCGACGCCGCAAAGAGGAAGGGGAGATTACCATCAGGCACACCTGCGGGCCCAATGTTTAAAGGGGCAAAAACGTTTTCTTGAGAGGTGGTCTACGAATATTGGACTTCGATCTCGTCGAGCTGGTGGTCGAAAGTCTTGAGGCGGGCCGTCCAGGTGTACACCAGCACTTCGAAATCGCGATTGATCACCGCGGCCCCCGATGAGTCTGCGCGTGTATCGCAGAAATCCAGTTGGTAGCGTTCACGCGCCATGGCGTTAGCCACGTCGCACAGCTCTCGGGCGTTGTTGAGCCAATGCCAACCATCCTGGGTGACTTGTTTATCCAGGGCAGCACATTGGGTTTTCAGGGCTTCCAGACTTTTTTCCAGCGGAGTTCCGGTGAGCTCCCCCATGACTTCCTGAAATGTGCGGCCGGGCTGCCAATAACTGCCCCAGAAATAACGGTCGAACACCGTTTCGACACGTCGCAGCGCAACCTTGGTATCCCAAATCAGCACCAGGGTTTTGCCTTGCTCAAGGTGTTTTTTCTTGATGCGTTGACCCTGAAGCGATGCCCAGGCCACGATTGCAATGGATATCACACCGATCAACGCCGCGGCGCTATCGAGGAACAACAGCGCTTTGTCGATTTGATGAGTGAGCATGACGCCATAGAAGTAAGTGGCCGAAAGCAGCAGCAGAGCCGCAAGGGCGCACCAAAAGCCGGGAGCATAAGGGTTTTTCATTATTGGAATCCCCATGACCAGTGACGTCGCGGGCCCCTTTGGTCGCCAGTGCCCGACTATCACAGCATAGCAACGGCGCTGGGGGTTTGCCGGGGCGTCGCCATTAATCGGAGGCTCGATCCGATTACCGGCCCAAAACGACAAAACCCCTGTCTGCTTCAGCAGACAGGGGTTTTGGGGAATTCAATCTTGACGATGACCTACTCTCACATGGGGAAACCCCACACTACCATCGGCGATGCATCGTTTCACTTCTGAGTTCGGGATGGGATCAGGTGGTTCCAATGCTCTATGGTCGTCAAGAAATTCTGTGACCAACCCGTTCAACAGCGACGTGTCGGTAAAATCGATGACTTCTACTA
>NZ_JBYVYN010000015.1:0-111085 GCF_058148565.1 Pseudomonas sp. DF11 | reverse complement strand
ACGCTGCTCGTAACGCAGGCGCAGGGCGCGGCCGGCGCCGTTGTCCAGGCGGCTGATGTCGCCATGGATGTTGCGCTGGACCGTCAGGCGGTTGTCGTGGCGGTCGCTGAGGGCGATCAGGTGGCCGTCGCGAAAGTGCAGGAACGCGGCGTCCGCACCGGGTTGGGCGACGATCAGTTCGTCCGACTCGGTACCGAGGTAGATCGCCGCCCGGGCCAGGCTGTTATGGATCGCCGGACGCTGGGTGGTGGGCAGTGGAAAAGTCGTGCGGCGGTTTTCCTGGTCGACCCAGACGACCTGCTCGCCGTCGAGCTCCAGGCGATGGGCCAGGGCATGGCTCCAGCCGCGCCCGAGCCCGACGTCCAGGTCGGCGGCGCTGGTGCGGTACAAACGGGTGAAGACGAACGGCAAGCGGCCATCGAGGGTGCCGTCGTCGAGGGTCAGCAGTTCTTCGCCGGTGACCATCGACACCGGGCAGCCGCTGGTCTGGGTCTGGGCCGCGGTATCGGCGCTGTCGCCGTTGGGGTTTTTCGATTGGGCCGGGGCGTCGTCGTGGGGTTCGTGTTTTTTCAGCGTGGTGTGGCGTTGCGCATCCCAACGCAGTTGCATCCGACCTTTCTTTATCCCCGCCGCGATGCCTCGTGCCGCCACCGTTTTGTAACGGTCCACGTAGGTCATGAAGCCGTTGAGCACCGCGAAAATCCCACGGATGAAACGCTGCGTGGCACTCAGCAGGTGTACGCCCACATTTCCCAGGCGCATCGACAGATAAGCGATACCGGCCCCCGCCCCAGTGAAAGTCAGGACTGCGCCGATCAACAGATCGATCAACAGCTGCACCGACACCCTCGACAAGGCTTCGGCCGTTTCGCCAGCAACCTCACTGGGCGGCAGCATTTCCAGCCAGAGACTGGCGGTGCGCACCAACAGGCATAAAGCCGCTTCGTCGCTGGCCAACAGCTGCAGCTTCGCCATCATCTGCGGCGTTTTTTCCGCCAGCTCCTGTAGCTGCATGGCGCTTTCGCCCAACCGCTCAACGAACTGACCGGGGTCCTTGAGGATGTCCGAGAGCAGGCTGATGCTGTCCCACACACTTTCAATCGCCGCCCAACTACCGGCGAGCAACCCGTTCCCCACCGCAGCCGCCGACGTTGCCACGGACTGCTGCGCCCATCGCGGCTTGAAGCCTTGCCATTCGCCGCGCAGCCAGTCCGTCAGATCACGGGTCAAGCCATCGTAGGAAGAAAACAGCTGCTCGATGTGCTGGGGAGACACCTCGCCTTGAACGTGTACCCGATAGGACTTGCCCGCCTCGCCCTGGAAGGTCCCCAGCCCCTGGGCATCTAGGGCGACTGGCGTGACCTTGCCGCTGTCCACGTCCACCACATCCACCACGATGTCGCCCAGCGGGATGTCGTACACCGACTCGAACTTGCTCTCGATCGTCATCGTCCCGCTTTTGGGGCACTGGACGACCGTGGAGAGGAAATCATCGTCGCCGGTGCTGACAGCGGTGGTGCTGTCGCCGAAGCGGATCAGCCGCTCCATGCCCATCAGCGAGGGCAAGTCGGCGGCATGACTGGCCCGGTCCGCCGCGCGGCTGTACCAGCGTGCGAGTTGTTCGCGATAGACCGACAGAATGTCGTTGAAGCTGTCGAGTTCCTGCTCGATACGGCTCACCTGATCCATCAGGACGGGGCTCGCTCAAGGGCCGGCAGGAAAAAACGGTCGAACATGGGCAAACGTCTCGCAGCGCTCAGGGAGCGCGAGACTTTGCCGGGGATGAGTGGAGAGTTAAGTCAGGGGAAGGAGATAGAGCGCGTAGGGCGATTCGCTAAATTCGTCTGATTTGCACACGAATAGCCTGTGGATAACCCTAGAGGTCCTGATCTTCAAGTGATTTGAGCTTGATCTCGGCCAATGGATGCCCGGCTTTCGCCGCCAAGGTCCACCAACGTGCCGCTTCAACCGGGTCCGGCGTCTTGCTGGCTGTACCGGCCAGGCTGATCACGCCAACCTGGTAGGCCGCCTTGCCATCCCCAGCCAATGCCGCCAGCCGCAGCAGGCGAATCCCTTCTTCACGAGCACCCAGCCCTTGGCCGCGAAACGTGAGGATGTGCCCATAGAAGCTTTGCGCACCGACGTCGCCCAGGTTCGCCATGCGGGAAAACTGGCCCTCGAGCCAGGCCCAGCCACGCGGTTGGCGGACGAACCAGGACCAATGAAACAACCGACGCGCCAGCCAGTAACCGCCCCGCGCCTTGATTCGCCAGAGCATTCAGGCCTCCGCCGACTCGGGGTACTCGTATTCAAAAACCCGAACCACTTCCGAAGCGTGCCAGGAGGCTGCCGCCACGCCATCGGAAGGCCCGGAAAAGCGGCCCAGACGCTCAACGCACTCAAAGAACCCCGTGCGTGGCAAACGACTGGCGCCCTGGCTGATCACCAATGAACTGCGCAGCGGCTGTTCCGCCCGGGCGTCCAGCGCAGCCAGGTGTTCAAGGGCCGCGGTCAAGGTCTGCATGGCCGGGCTGGGCAGTTGCAAGCGCTCCAGCAACGCCCGGTAAGTCAACAAATGGCGCTGGCGACGCGCCTGGTCCAATTCACCCAACAACCCATCCCAATGCTGCCGACTGATGCGTACGCTCACGATTCATCCCTCCAACCCGGCACCGTCAACTCCCAGGCCAGACTGCGCCGAATCGCGGCATCGGGCTGACGCTCGCCGCTCTCGATCAAGGCCAGATAAGACGGGCTGATACCTACCGTGCGGGCCAGCGCCTCGATGGCGATGCCCTTCCCTTCGCGCAAACTGCGTAATTGATCCAGGCCAGGGAGAACCTGACCGGGTGCCGCCGCGTGACGGACTGTCGCTTCGCGCGGCGGTGCTTGCTCGATGCCTGCTGCCTTCAACAACGACTGGTACTGATCCCACGGTAAAACCGCGTATTCGGGCTCACCGTCGCGTGTGATTATTTGGATATCCATGTCTACCCCGTAGGACAACAACACTTAGCGAATCAGCCTTTTTCCTTGGAAGTGTAATCCTAATACCGGCTAAGGTCGCGGTGCGATGAATTCTCAGGGGCAAGTGCTAGCGAATCAGGTCTTTTTCTGGCCTTGAAGTTGGAGTTGCTCCGGGGTATCGGGAAGCCTTTCGACCTGGGCCAGCTTCTCGGGGGATTGTCGATAACGCCAGGCACGGAAAGCCTCGAGTTCAACGTCGAGGGTTTTCATGACCCATGCCAGCACCGCGATATCGTCGAACATGCCAAACATCGGCAAGATATCCGGGATCGCATCCAGGGGGCTGAGGAAGTACATGAGCCCTGCCACCACCGACAACATCGACTTGGCGCTGACAGCGCGGTACTCGCCTCGCCAGTAGGCCAGGCACAAGGCCTGCAGCAGACGCAGGTCCTCCTTGAGCTTACCCAGCCGTCCGCCCTCCCGGGCACCTTTGCTGGCGACGGCAAACAGCAATGTCGGCAATCGACCGCGGGCCAGCAGGCGGCCTGCCAAGGGCAGAAATCGCGCAAAATTCCACGGCGCCTTCATTTTTTCTCCCACTGAAATGTTATCCACACAAATTGTGGATAACCTTGTGAACAGAGCTGCATTTCCACGCTGAAGCCCCCGTTTCATAAGGGCCCGGCTTAGATCGGGCGTTTTTTACTCACATAAAAAAACCCAATATTTCATTGACTTGACCGGCTGACTGCGTCTAGCCCAGCGCCTGTATTGCCTATGACTGTAGCCTGCATCATGCGTTCGGTTTTTTTGCCATTTTGCCGCAGCCCAGATACGACAACGCCCCGCATGAGCGAGGCGTTGTCGTTATAGCAGACGCGATTACTTGGCTGCGTCTTCTTTTGCCGGATCCTTGATCCCCAGCAGTTCCAGGTCGAACACCAGGACCGAGTTGGCCGGGATGGCCGGGCTTGGGCTCTGGGCGCCGTAGGCCAGGTCGCTCGGGATGTACAGCTTGTATTTCTCGCCGACGTGCATCAGTTGCAGGCCTTCGACCCAACCCGGGATCACGCCGCTGACCGGCAGGTCGATCGGGCTGCCACGTTCAACGGAGCTGTCGAATACGGTACCGTTGGTCAGCTTGCCGGTGTAGTGAACAGTCACCACGTCGGTCGGCTTAGGCTGTGGGCCGTCGGCTTTCTTGACCACTTCGTACTGCAGGCCGGAAGCGGTAGTGGTGACGCCGGCTTTCTTGCCGTTCTCTTCAAGGAATTTCTTGCCGGCGGCTGCCGACTCTTCGCTCATCTTGGCCATGCGCTCTTCGGCACGCTTTTGCAGCGCGGCAAAGGCTTCGACCAGCTCTTCGTCCTTGAGCTTCTGTTCTTTCTTGCCAACGGCATCTTCGATGCCCTGGGCGACCGCTTTGGAGTCCAGATCGTCCATACCTTCCTGAGCCAGGCTCTTGCCCATGTTCAGGCCAATACCGTAGGAAGCTTTCTGCGCCGGGGTCTTCAGCTCTACGCTGGTCTGCGAGTCGCAACCCGCGAGTACCAGGCCAACCAGGGCCACCGCCGCCGCCAACCGATGCTGTTTCATGCTATTTCCTTGTTCATGCGCCTAAAGGGCAATCGAATAAAGCCGCGAGCTTATCAGGCGGCCACGACCAATGGCTACCGGCATGTGAGCCGTAAAGTAACGATAAGTTCAGGTCCGCAAACGCTTTTTAACCCTGGACGAATGAAGCATCTGTCATCTGTTACGTACAGGGACAAATTGCCACTCCCCTGCAGGCCAGCGGTAATGGCCACTTGCCCGCCGCGCAGCACTGAGGCATAAGGACATATCAAAAAAACAAGGACGTTACCGTGCGCCTTCTCTCTCGCATTCTCTTGTTGCTCCTCGCGCTGCTGATCGTCGTCGTGGCCGTGGTGCTTTATTACGTCGCCAATCCTCGCTTGCCGTTCTATACGCCCGTCGAACAGGTGCATTACCTGGATCAATGGAGCGCCGCCGAGCGCCAGACGTATTACTTCACCCCCCAGGGCACCCAGGTCAAAGGCCTGCGCTACGACTGGTTCACCGCCCTCGAATTGCCATTCTCGCAACAACGCTTCGCTTCGCCTGAGTATCTGGCGCGCTTTGGCTTCCTGGTCGATCCGGCGCAGAAAGCCTCGCCTGACAATCCCGGCAACTTGCCGGTAGGGTTTGCACGGCACCAGAACCCGGGCAGCAGCGAGCAGTTCCTAGATATCACTTGTGCGGCGTGTCATACCGGCGAATTGCGCTTCAAAGGCCAGGCGATACGGATCGATGGCGGTTCGGCTCAGCACGTGCTGCCTTCCAGTGTTCCTACATTACGCGGTGGCAGTTTCGGACAGGCATTGGTCGCCAGTCTGGCGTCTACCTACTACAACCCTTGGAAATTCGAGCGCTTCGCCCGCCAGGTGCTGGGCAAGGACTACGACGCCCGCCACGAGGAATTGCGCAAGGCGTTCAAGGTCTCCCTGGACACATTCCTGCGGGTGGCCTGGAACGATACCCATCGCGGCCTCTACCCCACCGAAGAGGGCCCGGGCCGTACCGACGCCTTCGGCCGCATCGCCAATGCCAGCTTTGGCGATGCCATTTCGGCAGAGAACTACCGGGTCGCCAACGCACCGGTGGATTACCCGCAACTATGGGACATATGGACGTTCGACTGGGTGCAGTGGAACGGATCGGCCCAGCAACCGATGGCCCGCAACGTCGGTGAAGCGCTGGGGGTTGGCGCCACGCTGAGTTTCTTCGACGCCCAAGGCAAACCGCTGCAAGGCGATGCGCGCTACCCCTCCAGCGTGCGTGTGCGCGACCTGAACAAGATCGAGGAAACCCTGCAACTGCTCAAGCCTCCGGTGTGGCCGGAAGCGCTGCTGGGTGCGATCGATAAACCGTTGGCTGCCAAGGGCCGGGCCCTGTTCAGCGAAAACTGCGCCGGCTGCCATGTGCCCAAAGTGGTCCAGGGCCCCGACAGGCCGGTGCAGCAACTGCATATGCTGCCGGTACAGGTGATCGGCACCGACCCGGGCACCGCCAACAACATCGCTGACCACCGCTTCGACCTGACCAGCCTGCAATGGGATCCGGCCGAGCTGGCGAAGCTGGAAGTGCAACTGCACCCGACCCCGACGGAGCCGCTGGACCTGAGCCAACTCTCGGTCGCCAAAGGCCTGGCCTACGTCACCGCATTCGTCGAAAACCGCGCTTACCGCGACGCCGGCGTCACCCCTGCCGAGCGCCCGGCCCTGGACGGTTTCGGCCTGCCCATTGGTGTACGCGAACTGCGCGCCTACAAGGCCCGGCCGTTGGCGGGTGTCTGGGCCACGCCGCCGTTCCTGCACAACGGCTCGGTGCCGACGATCTATCAATTGCTGTCGCCCCAGGACGAACGCGCAACCACTTTCTATAAAGGCAACTTCGAATACGACCCACGCCACCTGGGCTATCGCACCGAAGCCTTTACCAACGGCTTCCTCTTCGATACCCGGATTACCGGCAATCACAACAGCGGCCATGAATTCCGCGCGGGCGAGCGAGGCAATGGCGTCATTGGCCGCCTGCTGCAACCGCAGGAACGCTGGGCCTTGCTGGAGTATTTGAAGGTGCTGGGCGGGCCGTTGGAGTCGCAACTGTAATGATGAACCCCACAGGTAAAAGGATGTTGGCATGTTGATCACGCTCTGGCTGCGCCTCGGCGCCTTTTTGGGCAAGACGCTCCTGTGGCTGCTGGGCATCGGGTTGCTCGGCTGGGCCTTGTCCTCGGCCTGGTTCGCCTGGCAACACCGCGGGCCAGTCTCGGACAAGGAGCAGATTGCACCCGGCGAAACCGCCATGACCCAGGACATCATTCAGACCGCTATTCGCATCGTCGACCAGCACCGTGAAAGCACGCGCTATCTGCGCGACGCCCACGCCAAGGCCCACGGTTGCGTCATGGCCGAAGTCCAGGTGCCGAGCGACCTGCCGGCACCCTTGCGCCAGGGCGTGTTTGCCGAACCGGGGAAGACCTGGCAGGCGACGATTCGTCTGTCCAACGGCAACGCCTATCCGCAGTTCGACAGCCTGCGCGATGCCCGTGGGATGGCGATCAAGCTGCTGGACGTGCCCGGCAAACAGTTGCTGGCGGATCGGCAATCACACGGCGAGCAGGACTTCGTGATGTTCAATCATCCGAACTTCTTCGTCAGTGATGTCGCCGAGTACCGTCAGAATGTGGCCGCCCAGGCTGACGGGAAGAAGGCGATGGCTTTCTTTCCGAGCCTGGACCCGCGCACCTGGCAGATCCGCCATCTGTTCATCGCCCTGGCGACACTCTCGCCGCCTCCGGCTAGCCCGACCCAGACCACTTACTTCTCGGTGTCGCCCTACAAGTTCGGCGCGGCCAATGCCAAGTTTCGCGTAGCCCCGGACCCGGATAGCTGCCCGGCCTATACCCTGCCAGCGCAAAACCAGGACCTGCCGAATTTCTTGCGTAGCGCGCTGAACCAGCAGTTATCCACAGACCGGGTGCCGGCGTGTTTTGTCTTGCAGATCCAGCGCCAGGATCCGAGCAAGTACATGCCGATCGAAGACACCAGTATTGAATGGCAGGAAAGTGACGCACCGTTCGAGACCGTGGCCCACATCAAGGTGCCAGCCCAGGACTTCGACACACCCAAGCTGAACCTGGCCTGCGACAACCAGTCGTTCAACCCCTGGTTCGGCATCGAGGCCCATCGCCCCATTGGCGGTATCAACCGCTTGCGTAAAGCGGTGTATGAGGCGGTCAGCGATTACCGACACAGCCGTAACGCCGAGCAATAGAGGCAGGCAAATGCCAGACAGCAAAAAGCCCGCTCAATGAGCGGGCTTTTTGTGGGGACCTGGCGTTCAGCGTTCCAGGTGACCGAATATGGCGCAGCGGACGGGACTCGAACCCGCGACCCCCGGCGTGACAGGCCGGTATTCTAACCGACTGAACTACCGCTGCGCGTAACACTGAAAGTTTGGTGGGTGATGACGGGATCGAACCGCCGACATTCTGCTTGTAAGGCAGACGCTCTCCCAGCTGAGCTAATCACCCTTCACTTTCGATGCGGGGCGCATTCTCTCACAGTTTTTTGTAACGTGCTGATTTAATTAGCAAATTCAGCAAAAAAATATGAACGATGCACATCGCAGGAACTGCAAACAGCAAAAAGCCCGCGTTAGCGGGCTTTCTGTGGCGACCTGGCGTTCAGTGTTCCAGGTAACCGAATATGGCGCAGCGGACGGGACTCGAACCCGCGACCCCCGGCGTGACAGGCCGGTATTCTAACCGACTGAACTACCGCTGCGCGTAACACGTTGAACGAATGGTGGGTGATGACGGGATCGAACCGCCGACATTCTGCTTGTAAGGCAGACGCTCTCCCAGCTGAGCTAATCACCCTTCGCTTTCGGTGTGGCGCGCATTCTACGGAGCACTCTTTAAGCTGGCAAGCACTTTTTAAATTAATTTTTTCAGGCCTTCCAAAGGCTTAGCGAAGGGTTGGCCTATGGCGCCGCGAAGAGAATAATGCCCCCCTTTGTATAAAGGAGAGACTCACCCCATGTGGTTCAAAAACCTGCTTATCTATCGCCTGACCCAAGATCTGCCTTTTGATGCCGAGGCGTTGGAAACTGCACTGGCCAGCAAACTGGCGCGTCCATGTGCAAGCCAGGAGTTGACCACTTACGGTTTCGTCGCGCCGTTTGGCAAAGGCGAAGACGCGCCGCTGGTGCATATCAGCCAGGACTTCCTGCTGATCGCCGCGCGCAAGGAAGAACGCATCTTGCCAGGCAGCGTCGTACGCGACGCCCTGAAGGAAAAGGTCGAAGAGATCGAAGCCGAGCAAATGCGCAAGGTCTATAAAAAGGAACGGGACCAGCTCAAGGATGAAATCATCCAGGCGTTCCTGCCGCGTGCGTTCATCCGTCGCTCGTCCACCTTCGCCGCCATCGCGCCGAAACAGGGCCTGATCCTGGTGAACTCGGCCAGCCCGAAACGCGCCGAGGACCTGCTCTCGACCCTGCGCGAAGTCATCGGCTCGCTGCCGGTCCGCCCGCTGACGGTCAAGATGGCCCCCTCCGCGACCATGACCGACTGGGTCAAGACCCAGAAAGCCGCGGACGATTTCTTCGTGCTGGACGAATGCGAACTGCGCGACACCCACGAAGACGGCGGCATCGTGCGCTGCAAGCGCCAGGACCTGACCAGCGACGAAATCCAGCTGCACCTGAACACCGGCAAGGTAGTGACGCAACTGTCGCTGGCCTGGCAGGACAAGCTGTCCTTCGTGCTCGATGACAAGATGGTGGTCAAGCGCCTGAAGTTCGAAGACCTGCTGCAAGACCAGGCGGAGCAGGACGGTGGCGACGAAGCCCTTGGCCAACTGGACGCCAGCTTCACCCTGATGATGCTGACGTTCGGCGAGTTCCTGCCGGCGCTGGTTGAAGCACTGGGTGGGGAAGAGATTCCGCAGGGGATCTAAAGGTAACGGGTTGCCCTTGTGGGAGCGAGCCTGCTCGCGATAGCGGTATGACAGTCACAGAAATGTTGACTGATCCTCTGCTATCGCGAGCAGGCTCGCTCCCACACTAGTATTCGGTGTTCTTAACAATAAAGGATCAGGTCATGCGCGCACTGGCTGCATTGAGTCGCTTCGTCGGCAACACCTTCGCTTACTGGGTACTGATTTTCGCCGTCGTGGCGTTTGTGCAGCCGGCCTGGTTCATTGGTCTGAAAAGCGCCATCGTGCCGCTGCTCGGGCTGGTGATGTTCGGCATGGGCCTGACCCTCAAGCTCGATGACTTCGCCGAAGTCGCGCGTCATCCCTGGCGCGTGGCCCTGGGCGTCGTCGCGCATTTCGTGATCATGCCCGGTGTGGCCTGGTTGCTCTGCCAGGTGTTCCACCTGCCGCCGGAAATCGCCGTCGGCGTCATTCTCGTGGGCTGCTGCCCAAGCGGCACCTCGTCGAATGTCATGACCTGGCTGGCTCGGGGTGACTTGGCCCTGTCGGTGGCCATCGCCGCCGTCACCACCCTGCTCGCTCCGCTGCTGACCCCGGCGCTGATCTGGCTGCTGGCCTCGGCCTGGTTGCCGGTGTCGTTCATGGAGCTGTTCTGGTCGATCCTGCAAGTGGTGCTGCTGCCGATCGTATTGGGCGTGGTGGCGCAACGGCTGCTAGGGGACAAGGTACGGCATGCGGTGGAGGTGTTGCCGCTGGTGTCGGTGGTGAGCATCGTCATCATCGTCACCGCCGTGGTGGCCGCCAGCCAGGCGAAAATCGCCGAATCGGGCCTGCTGATCATGGCCGTGGTGATGCTGCACAACAGCTTCGGCTTTTTGCTCGGTTATTTCACCGGGCATTTGTTCAAGCTGCCCCTGGCCCAACGTAAATCCCTGGCCCTGGAAGTGGGCATGCAGAACTCCGGCCTCGGCGCGGCGTTGGCCAGTGCGCATTTCTCGCCGCTGGCGGCGGTCCCCAGCGCGTTGTTCAGCGTCTGGCACAACATTTCCGGGGCGCTGCTCTCGACGTATTTCCGACGCATGAGTGAAAAACAGGACCGCGAAACCCTCGCCGCCCGGCAGACAGCCGACTGAAGCAGACTTGATCGAGTGGTCAGTAATTGGCACTATCCATCCAGCGCGGGGACGACCCCGCCACTCGATCGAGTGCCTAAATCCGGGGACGACCCCATCCATCGATGGAGGTATGTGATGTCCTGGATCATTCTGTTTTTTGCCGGCCTGTTCGAAGTCGGCTGGGCGGTCGGCCTGAAGTACACCGACGGTTTCAGCCGCCCTCTTCCCACTGCACTGACAATCGCCGCCATGGCGATCAGCCTCGGCCTGCTGGGCCTGGCGATGAAGGAATTGCCATTGGGCACGGCCTATGCGATCTGGACCGGGGTCGGTGCCGTGGGCACGGTGATCGCCGGGATCATTTTGTTTGGTGAGTCGATGGCGCTGGTTCGCCTGGCCAGCGTGGCGTTGATCGTTGCCGGGTTGATCGGCCTCAAGGTCAGCGCTTAGGCCTCTACCGCTATCGCGAGCAAGCTCGCTCCCACATTTTGATCGAGTTGCCCAAGCTGGCCGCGATCCACTGTGGGAGCGGGCTTGCTCGCGAAGGCGGCGTGTCAGCCAACATCATCGTTGAATGTCAGTCACTATTCACGAGCAAGCCCACTCCCCACAGGTTTATGTGCAAGGCGCAGAACCACAGCGCACCGCTGATCCAATGTGGGAGCGAGCCTGCTCGCGATAAGTCGAAAGGTCGCTGCCTATCTGACAGTCCCGCGCAACTCCCCCACCAGCGCTTGCAACTGCGAAGGCGTTGCCGCCTCGACCGCCACCGCCGAACCCGCTACCAGCGTCACCCGCGACCAGAACCGCCGAAACAGCCCCTTGGCCGGGTCGCGACTGAAGAAACTGCCCCACAAGCCCTGCAGCGCCAGGGGAATCACCGGCACCGGGGTCTCCTGGAGAATGCGCGTCAGTCCGCTCTTGAACTCATTGATCTCACCGTCACCGGTCAATTTTCCTTCAGGGAAAATGCAGACCAACTCACCGTCCTTCAGGTATTGGGCGATTCGCTTGAAGGCCTTTTCGTAGATATGAATGTCCTCCTGACGCCCGGCAATCGGAATCGTCCCAGCTGTGCGGAAGATGAAATTCAACACCGGCAGGTTGTAGATCTTGTAGTACATCACGAAGCGAATCGGCCGACGCACCGCACCACCAATCAACAAGGCATCGACGAAGGACACGTGGTTGCAGACCAGCAACGCAGCGCCTTCATCGGGAATCGCCTCCAGGTTGCGATGCTCCACGCGGTACATGGAATGGCTCAGCAGCCAGATCATGAAGCGCATGCTGAACTCGGGGACGATCTTGAAGATGTAGGCGTTGACGCCGATGTTGAGCAACGAGACCACCAGGAACAACTGGGGGATTGACAGTTTTGCCAGGCTCAGCAACACGATGGAGACGATGGCCGAGATCACCATGAACAACGCGTTGAGAATGTTGTTGGCGGCAATCACCCGCGCCCGCTCGTTCTCGACGGTGCGCGACTGGATCAGCGCATACAGCGGCACGATGTAGAAACCACCGAAGACACCCAGGCCAAGAATGTCGATCAACACCAGCCAGGCGTGACCGAAGCCGAGCACTTCAAGCCAGCCGTGGCCCTCGACGCTGTCGGGGATCCCGCCGGAATGCCACCACAGCAGCAGGCCGAACACCGTCAGCCCGAACGAGCCGAACGGCACCAGGCCGATCTCGACTTTACGCCCGGAAAGCTTCTCGCAGAGCATCGAACCCAAGGCGATCCCCACCGAAAACACGGTCAGGATCAGGGTCACCACGGTTTCATCACCGTGCATCCACTCTTTGGCGTAGGCCGGAATCTGCGTCAGGTAGATCGCGCCGACGAACCAGAACCAGGAGTTGCCGACAATCGAACGGGACACCGCCGGGGTCTGCCCCAAACCCAGCTTCAGGGTGGCCCAGGATTGGCTGAAGATATTCCAGTTCAGACGCATTTGCGGCGAGGCCGCCGCCGCGCGCGGGATACCGCGGCTGGCCAGGTAACCGAGCACGGCGATGCCGATAATCGCGGCGGACACGACGGGGGCGTAATACGCCGAGGACATCATGATCCCGGCGCCGATGGTGCCCGCGAGGATAGCCAGGAACGTGCCCATCTCCACCAGGCCGTTGCCGCCGACCAGTTCATCCTCGCGCAAGGCCTGCGGCAGGATCGAATACTTCACCGGGCCGAACAGCGCCGAATGCGTGCCCATGGCAAACAGCGCCACCAGCATCAACGACAAATGGTCGAACAGAAAACCCACCGCGCCCACCGCCATGATGACGATTTCGCCGAGCTTGATCAGGCGAATCAACGCGTCCTTGGCGAATTTTTCCCCGAACTGCCCCGCCAGCGCCGAGAACAGAAAGAACGGCAGGATGAACAGCAATGCACAGAGGTTGACCCAGATCGAGCGGTCGCCGTCGATGGTCAACTTGTAGAGGATGGCGAGAATCAGCGACTGCTTGAATATGTTGTCGTTGAACGCGCCCAGGGACTGCGTGATGAAGAACGGCAGGAAACGCCGTGTGCGAAGCAAGGTGAACTGCGAAGGGTGACTCATCTTCCATGTTCCTGAGTGGCGTGGACGCTTATTGGAATGAACGTTTTTCGATCCAGGCCACACATTACCTGTCTTTAGCGATTATTTCGCCAGCCCCGCAATGCACGGCGATACAAACAACTCACCGTGCCAGGCGCCCAGGACCGTACGCCGCCCGACGATCAGCCACATCACCACCAACATCGCCACCAGCACGCAACCGAATACGCGGAAAAACGCCAGGCCGAGCAGGTCCGCAAGCTTCAGCGTGGTCAGCGCATACACGCCCAAGGGAAAGGTAAAGCCCCACCAGCCAAGGTTGAAGGGAATGCCGGCCCGTAGATAACGCGCAGTAATCAACAGCGCCATCAACATCCACCACAACCCCAGGCCCCACAGCGTAATGCCGGCCACCAGGCCCAACCCGGCAGCGATTTCGCCCACCCCGGGAAAGCCATTGGCGGCAAAAATCAGCGGAGCATCGCTGCCCAGCAGCAACATGCCCAGGGCGCCGGTGCCGATCGGGCCGAGGGCCAGCCAGCTCGAGGCGGCCATGTTTTCGTGGGGCAACTTGTGCAGGGCCATGCGCAACAGCAGGATCGTCAGGATGCTGAACGCCACCGGTAGGGAAAAAGCCCAGAGCACGTAGCTAGTCACCAGCATGACCAGTTGCCCATGGGCGTCGGCCAGATGCGGCGCCAGCAGCCCGCCACTGGCCGCCGCGACTTCAGCGGCCACCACCGGCAACAGCCACACGGCGGTCATTTGGTCGATGCGGTGTTCCTGACGGGTAAACATCAGGAACGGAATCAGCACACCGCAGGCCACGGACATGGCCACGTCGATCCACCACAACGCTTCGGCCAACGGCAGCACACCGTCGCCCCAGCGCGGCAGCCCAAATACCAGAAAGCCGTTGATGATCGTCGCCAGGCCCATGGGAATGGTGCCGAAAAACATCGAAACCGTTGAGTGGCCGAAAATCCGCCGCGCCTCGTCGAAGAACAACACCCAACGGGCCGCATACAAACCGGTGAACACCACGAACAACAGGATGTTGAACAACCACAAACCTTCACCCAGCAGGCGCAGGCCCGATACATTTGCGGGCCACTGCGCCAAGGCCAACGCCAGCACACCGGTGCCCATGACCACGGCGAACCAGTTGGGTGTGAATTGGCGAATGGCCTCCAGCGGCCTTGGCAAATGGCTCAATGGACGCAAGCGGTTTTTTGCAGCACAGCATGTCATGGCGAACTCCTGTCCTCGGATGAGGTGGAGCCATGCTAGAGCCGAATCGAATATCTATATAACGGGTAATTTCTCTATATGTTATCTGTTTTACAGATAATCATCAGGCACTGCCCTCGGTCTTGATCACGGGTTTCACCGACTGACGCGATAACCCCAGCAATGCAGCGGCCGACAACACGATCAGCACCGCGCCATAACCATCGGTGGTCGGGATCAACCCGAACACCCGCGTCAGATTCCCGGCCAGCAGCGATGGCAGGCTGAACGCCAGGTAGCTGAGGACATAAAACGCCGACATCAAGCCGGCCCGCTCGTGGGGCAAGGCCAGCGGCATGATGCTGCGCAACGCCCCCAGGAACCCGGCACCGAAACCGCTGCCGGTCACCAGCGTGCCAATGAAGAACAACGGCAAACTGCCGCCGTGTACCGCGATCAGTACCAGCGCCAGGCCGATCACCAACAGGCTCGCGGACAGGCGCAGCATTTTGTCGGCTTCCTGGTTGCGCAGCGTGTAGATGGACAACGCGCCGGTGAGCGTCAACACCGCCACCAGTGCACCGCCGATCAGGTTGGATGTCGACCCGGTCGCGGCTCGCACCAGGGAAGGCGCCAAGGACAAATAAAAACCGCCCACCGCCCAGGCCGCCAGGTTCAGCGGCAGTACCAGCCACAAGGCCCGCCGCGCCTGGACCGGCACATGCAAGGTCGGACGCAGCGACTGCCAGGCACCGGGTTGCGGGCTGACGCTTTCTTTCAGGCGCCAGAGGTAAACGGCCTGGGCCAGGAATAACCCCAGGAGCAGCCAGTAGGTCAGTTGCAACGGCAGCGGTGCGAACTCGGCCAGCAGGCCACAGCCCAGCGCCCCGCACGCCATGCCCAACAGCGGCGCAACGCTGGTGATCAAAGGACCTTGGCGACGATCGAAATCCAGCAAGGCCGCCCCCAGCACACTGGTGGCCATGCCGGTGGCGAAGCCCTGGATCAAGCGGGCACTGATCAACCAGGCAACGCTGTTGGCGCTGATAAACAGCAGCATCGCCAAAATGTTGAGCAGCAGCGCCACGAAAATCACCGGTTTGCGGCCCAGGTAATCCGACAGCGACCCCACGGTCAGCAAGGCCGCCAGCAGACTGAAGGCGTACACGCCGAAAATCAGGGTCAGAACGGCCGGGGAAAACTGTAACTGTTCCTGATAGAGGTGATACAACGGCGTCGGCGCGCTGGACGCGGCGAGAAAACCGAGCAAGGTGAGCGCCAGGAAGATCAGGCTGGCGCGGGTCGAAGCTGGACGGGACATGGGCACGCTCCACAAGAACATTCGCAAAAGCTAATTTTTTGCTTTTGCGGAGTGTGCTACCGGCGTGCGCTTAAAGCAAATTCTTTGTGTTAAGGTCTGACACATGGCTATTAAAGAAGGTTTACGCCCCGGCGGTCGAAGCGCCCGGGTCCAGGAATCGATTCATTCGGCGGTCCGCGCCCTGCTGCAAGAGCAGGACCGCGCCACCCTGACCGTGCCGCAAATCGCTGCGCGCGCCGGGGTGACGCCGTCCACCATCTACCGGCGCTGGGGCGATTTGCCGGCGCTGTTGGCCGACGTCGCCATCGCCCGCATGCGCCCCGACAGCGAACCGGCCAATACCGGCAGCCTGCGCGGCGACCTGCGCGCCTGGGCCGAGCAGTACCTGGACGAAATGAGTTCCGAGCCCGGTCGCAACATGATGCGCGACATCCAGGCCTGCGCCACGCCGGGGCATTGCGTGGGCATCCTCAGCGCCCAGTTGCAGATCATCCTGGATCG
This sequence comes from Pseudomonas sp. DF11, assembly GCF_058148565.1. Lineage (NCBI taxonomy): Bacteria > Pseudomonadati > Pseudomonadota > Gammaproteobacteria > Pseudomonadales > Pseudomonadaceae > Pseudomonas > Pseudomonas sp. DF11. The sequence continues at coordinate 94,890 of NZ_JBYVYN010000015.1, read as the reverse complement.
CTATCCCGAGGCGCCAAACCCTGGCATCGAGCGGCTGATCAATGTGGTGGTGGCACCGACGGTGTTTCGCATCCTCTTCGCCACTGCGCCGCTGGCGGTCGAGGAGTTGTATCGGTTGGTGGATATCGCGTTGGGTCAGTAAGGCCGCCATCGCGAGCAGGCTCGCTCCCACATTCGATCTGCTGCGAATACAAAATTCATGTCCACCTGAGACCCAGTGTGGGAGCGGGCTTGCTGGCGAAGGCGGTGGCACATTCAACATTGATGCAAGCTAACCCAGCGCTCCCACAAGGGACCTGAGGTGAATACAAATCCATGGTTCACCCCCAATCAAATGTGGGAGCGAGCCTGCTCGCGATGAGGCCCGCCAGAACACCCTATAACCCAATGCTGATCGTAACCCGCGACACCCCGCCACGCCTCGACCTTGGTCGACACTGACGAACCCGGGCCGGCATGCGAGACTGTCCTGCCGGGCCCAGGTCCCGGTGTCTTTGTCCGGGAGTTTCCATGTCGTTGTCCAGCGGGCTGATCGCCATTGTCGCCCTGGCCTATATGGCCATCATGTTCGCCATCGCCTTCTACGGTGACCGACGCAGCACGCCGCTGCCGCCACGCATGCGCGCCTGGGTCTACAGCCTGTCGCTGGCGGTGTACTGCACCAGCTGGACGTTCTTCGGTGCCGTCGGCCAGGCCGCCGAACAGCTCTGGTCCTTCCTGCCGATCTACCTCGGGCCGATCCTGCTATTGGTGCTGGCGCCGTGGGTCCTGCAGAAGATGGTGATGATCAGCAAGCAGGAGAACATCACCTCCATTGCCGACTTCATCGCCGCCCGCTATGGCAAGTCCCAATCCCTGGCAGTGGTGGTCGCGCTGATCTGCCTGGTCGGTGTGCTGCCGTACATCGCCTTGCAGCTCAAGGGCATCGTGCTCGGGGTGAACCTACTGATCGGCGCCGGGGCCGACGCCATGGGCACCCGCGCCCAGGACACCGCGCTGGTTGTCTCGCTGATCCTGGCGCTGTTCACCATCGTGTTCGGTACCCGCAACCTCGACGCCACCGAGCACCACCGTGGCATGGTGCTGGCGATTGCCTTCGAATCCCTGGTCAAGCTGTTCGCCTTCCTCGCCGTTGGCGCGTTCGTGACATTCGGCCTTTACGACGGCTTCGACGACCTGTTCAACCAGGCGATGCTCGCCCCACGCCTGGAGCAATACTGGAAAGAAACCATCAACTGGCCGTCCATGGTGGTGCAGACCGGGGTGGCGATGATGGCGATCATCTGCTTGCCACGGCAGTTCCATGTGACCGTGGTGGAGAACATCGAGCCTCAGGACCTGCGCCTGGCCAAATGGGTATTCCCTGCCTACCTGGCCCTGGCCGCGCTGTTCGTGGTGCCCATAGCCCTCGCCGGGCAAATGATGCTGCCCAGCTCGGTACTGCCGGACTCGTTCGTCATCAGCCTGCCGCTGGCCCAGGCCCATCCGGCCCTGGCAGTGCTGGCGTTCATTGGTGGCGCCTCAGCGGCGACCGGCATGGTGATCGTCGCCAGCGTGGCCCTGTCCACCATGGTTTCCAACGACATGCTGTTGCCCTGGCTGCTGCGCCACAACAACGCCGAACGGCCCTTCGAAGTGTTCCGCCAATGGATGCTCTCGGTGCGACGAGTGAGCATCGTGGTGATCCTGTTGCTGGCCTATGTCAGCTACCGCCTGCTGGGTTCGACGGCGAGCCTGGCAACCATCGGCCAGATCGCCTTCGCCGCCGTGACCCAACTGGCCCCTGCCATGCTCGGCGCGCTGTACTGGAAACAGGCCAACCGCCGCGGCGTGTTCGCCGGCCTCGCCACGGGGATTTTCCTGTGGTTCTACACCTTGGTGCTGCCGATCGCCGCCCACAGCCTGGGCTGGTCGCTGAGTAGCTTCCCGGGCCTGGCCTGGTTGCACGGCAACCCATTGAACTTGCCGATTACCCCACTGACCCAAGGGGTGGTCCTGTCCCTGGCCGGCAACTTCACCGTGTTTGCCTGGATCTCCGTGCTGTCGCGCACGCGCGTTTCGGAACACTGGCAGGCCGGACGCTTCATCGGCCAGGAAATCAGCGCCCGCCCCAACCCCCGTTCAATGCTGGCGGTGCACATCGAAGACCTGTTGCAACTGGCCGCGCGCTTCGTCGGCGAGGAACGGGCACGGCAGAGTTTCATCCGCTTTGCCTACCGCCAGGGCAAAGGCTTCAACCCGAACCAGAATGCCGACAGCGAATGGATCGCTCACACCGAGCGTCTGCTGGCCGGTGTACTCGGGGCCTCTTCGACAAGAGCGGTGGTAAAAGCCGCCATTGAAGGTCGGGAGATGCAGCTCGAAGACGTCGTCCGGATCGCGGACGAAGCGTCGGAAGTGCTGCAGTTCAACCGCGCCCTGCTGCAAGGCGCCATCGAGAACATCACCCAGGGCATCAGCGTGGTCGACCAGTCCCTCAGGCTGGTGGCGTGGAACCGTCGCTACCTGGAGCTGTTCAAGTACCCGGACGGCTTGATCAGTGTCGGCCGGCCCATTGCCGACATCATCCGCTACAACGCCGAACGGGGCCTCTGCGGCCCTGGCGAAGCGGAGGTCCACGTCGCCCGACGCCTGCACTGGATGCGCCAGGGCCGCGCCCACACCTCTGAGCGGCTGTTTCCCAACGGCCGAGTCATCGAGTTGATTGGCAACCCGATGCCCGGCGGCGGTTTCGTCATGAGTTTCACCGACATCACCGCTTTCCGTGAGGCCGCGCAAGCGCTGACCGAAGCCAACGAGGGGCTGGAGCAACGGGTGGCCGAACGCACCCGGGAATTGTCACAACTGAACCTGGCCCTGACCGAAGCCAAGAGCACCGCTGAAGCGGCCTATCAATCCAAGACGCGGTTCCTGGCAGCGGTCAGCCACGACCTGATGCAACCGCTCAACGCCGCGCGGCTGTTCTCCGCCGCGCTGTCCCACCAGTGCAACGACTTGCCGGACGAAGCGCGACAACTGGTGCAGCACCTGGACAGCTCACTGCGCTCCGCCGAAGACCTGATCAGCGATCTGCTGGACATTTCCCGCCTGGAAAACGGCAAGATCAACCCGGACCGCAAGCCCTTCGTCCTCAACGAACTGTTCGATATCCTCGGCGCCGAATTCACTGCCCTGGCCCAGGAACAAGGCCTGAAATTCCGCGTGCGCGGCTCGCACCTGCGGGTGGACAGCGACATCAAGCTGCTGCGCCGGGTCTTGCAGAACTTCCTCACCAACGCCTTCCGCTACGCCAAGGGTCCGGTGCTGCTGGGAGTTCGCCGGCGCAACGGCGAATTGTGCCTGGAGGTCTGGGATCGCGGGCCGGGCATCGCCGAGGACAAGCTGCAGGTGATTTTCGAAGAGTTCAAGCGCCTGGACAGCCACCAGACCCGTGCCGAAAAGGGCCTGGGCCTGGGTCTGGCAATCGCCGACGGGCTATGCCGCGTGCTGGGCCACACCTTGCGCGTACGCTCCTGGCCAGGGCGCGGCAGCGTGTTCAGCGTCAGCGTTCCCCTGGCCCATACGCAGGCCGTCGTACCCAGCGTGGTGGCCGAACCCAACGGCCATTTGCCAAGCGGCGCTCAGGTGCTGTGCGTCGATAACGAAGACAGCATCCTGATCGGCATGAATAGCCTGCTGACACGCTGGGGTTGCCAGGTGTGGACGGCGCGCAATCGAGAAGAATGCGAGCGTTGGCTGGCCCAGGGTGGCCGGCCGCAACTGGCCCTGGTGGATTTTCATCTGGACGACGGCGAGACCGGCACCGAGCTGATGGCCTGGTTGCGCACACGCATGGGAGAGCCGGTGCCGGGGGTGGTGATCAGTGCCGATGGCCGACCGGAAACGGTGGCCCAGGTGCATGCGGCGGGCCTGGATTACCTGGCCAAGCCAGTGAAGCCGGCGGCGCTGCGGGCGTTGTTGAGTCGGCATTTGCCGTTGTAGGAAAGATCGACTTCCCACTGGCGGGCATCAAACCTGTGGCGAGGGGATTTATCCCCGCTGGGTTGCGCAGCAACCCCAAAACAGACATCACGATGCACCGATGAATCGCATAGGCCGGGTTGCGCCTGCTGCGCAGCCGAGCGGGGATAAATCCCCTCGCCACAGGCTTTTGTTTCAACCTTGGGTTTTGCTCCAGCTGGAGTTCAGTTTCAGTCTTGGTTTTTTGCAGTTTCTTCCGGCAACTCCGGCAACCCATCCACATCGGTCATCGCCCGCTCGAGCAATTCGCTGGGCAAGCTTTTGCTGGCCCGGGCGCCGAGCAGCTTGAGCTGTTCGCTACGGCTGATCAGGTTGCCGCGCCCTTCTGTCAGTTTGTTGCGCGCCGCGCTGTAGGCTTTGTCCAGTTGCTGCAAGCGACTGCCGATCTCGTCCAGGTCCTGGATGAACAAGACGAACTTGTCATACAGCCACCCGGCCCGCTCGGCGATTTCCCGGGCGTTCTGGCTCTGGCGTTCCTGTTTCCACAAGCTGTCGATCACCCGCAAGGTCGCCAGCAAAGTGGTCGGGCTGACGATCACGATGTTGCGGTCGAAGGCCTCCTGGAACAGGTTCGGCTCGGCTTGCAGGGCGGCGGAAAACGCCGCTTCGATGGGCACGAACAACAGCACGAAATCCAGGCTATGCAGGCCATCCAGGCGCTTGTAATCCTTGCCGGCCAAGCCCTTGACATGGGCGCGCAACGACGCCACATGTTGCTTGAGGGCGTGTTGGCCGATGGCGTCATCCTCGGCCGCCACGTACTGCTGGTAGGCCGTGAGGCTGACCTTGGAATCGACCACCACTTGCTTGTCGCCCGGCAGATAAATCAACACGTCCGGCTGGAAACGCTCGCCGTCCGGGCCCTTGAGGCTGACCTGGGTCTGATACTCACGGCCCTTTTCCAGGCCGGCATGTTCGAGTACCCGCTCCAGGATCAACTCGCCCCAGTTGCCTTGGGTCTTCTGACCCTTGAGCGCCCGGGTGAGGTTGGTCGCCTCGTCGCTCAAGCGCAGGTTCAGTTGTTGCAAGCGCTCCAGCTCCTTGCCCAGGGAGAAACGTTCCCGGGCCTCGGCCTGATAACTTTCCTCGACGCGTTTTTCGAAAGACTGGATGCGTTCCTTCAACGGATCGAGCAACTGGCCCAGGCGCTGCTGGCTGGTTTCGGCGAAGCGCTGTTCACGTTCGTCGAAGATCTTCCCGGCAAGCTCGGCGAACTGTGCTCGCAACTCGTCTCGCGAACCTTGCAGGTCATCCAGGCGTTGCTGGTGGCTTTCCTGCTGCTCGCGCAGTTCGGCGTGCAACGACGCCGCCTGGGCATCGAGGCGCCGCAGCTCCGCTTCCTTGTTGGCGCGTTCGAGGTTCCAGGCGTGGGCCGCATCCCGGGCATTGTCGCGTTCGATCTGCAACAACTCGACTTCGCGACAGGCCGCGGCGAGCTCGGCTTGCTTGGCGGCGTTGGCCTGGCTCAGGTCACTGATCTCGTCGCGACAGGCATCGAGCTGGGCGTTAAGGCCATCGTGGGCCATGTGGGCAGTGGCCAGGCGCTCTTCCAGCAGGGCCAGCTCGGTCTGTGCGGCACTGGCCTGGCGTTGCAGGTGCCAGGCCAGTGCCAGCAACGGCACCGCAGCGCCTGCCAGGCCAAGCAACAGGCTGGTCAAATCCATAGCCATGACAATTCCTGCCGATCAAATAAAGCCCGAAGGTTAACCAAGCGGCTGGGGGTTGCCCAGCGCAGTCTGCGTTTTCAGTCTTGGATTTCACCGAGGGCCCGGCGAGCACGATCATCACCGGCCCGCGCGGCCTGGCGCAGCAGGTCGTGGCCAATGCGTCGATCCCGGGCGTTGCCGCACTCACGGCACATCAACTGCCCGAGGCGACTTTGCGCAGCCACCACGCCTTCACGGGCCGGTTGCTTGAGCAGACGGCCGGCCAAGTGCTTGATGCTGGGGCTGTCCCCCAGTCGCGGGCTGTCGAGCAGCCACTCAGCCAGCCGCATCGAAATTCGCTTGGGTGGGGTAACACGAGGGGGTACGGAGGTAACAGGATTTGATACTGAGCGAAACTTCATAAAACACTGTGGGACAGATCGGAAGGCGCGCCACTCTACTCCTTTTTTCGTACGGGTAAAGCCGAAAAAAACCAGCACGCCCGTGCTAGAGCAAGCGCTTGGGACAATCCACAGAAGCTGTGGATAACTCAGTGGACAACCCACCCTGAACCCGCGCAAAGCCCTGTGGAACGGGGCCTGCGCTCAAACTGACGATTTTTTCACCAGTAAAAAAAAGCGATGTTTTTCATTGACTTAAATTTTGGATACAGGCACCCACCCCGGATTGTTTCGACATGACAGCACAGTGACAAGTGGTGTAGCGAGTGTGCACAAGTAACAGCCGAACTGGTTATAACGCTGGGATTTTTTGGCGCATCTGGCGGTAAAACCTGGGGATAACCCTGGGGCCTCGCGCACGGCGTCAGTGGCGCGGGACGCATCTGCATACGCTTGAATCCTGTGCTATACGCTCCTCCCTCACCCGGGTTTATCGCCCTATTGAATATTTTTTAACCAACGCCCTTCCCTTCGTGGGTTCGATCCGTTAGTATCCGCAGCGTTAGTACCAAGCTGAAAGTCAATTCCGGGTCGAACACATCTCCACGGTCAGCCATCCTTCAAAGGACGCCTCACCGAAAAAAGAGACCGACCCCCTCGATGGTTTCCAGGTAAATCTTGCGCCAACACAGCCTTTGATCGAATGCAAAGGGTGTTGCCAGGCTCATTACTCTGACCGAACCAACCTGCAAAATTGATCAGGATCTTCACCCCGGGCCCAGAACCTTTGCCCTCGCTGTGTTGCCTGCCCTCCTAAGTACCTACCTGCCAGCCCAAGCGCGCACTTTATATAGCGCTCAAACTGGCTGCTTTGTTCCAGTCGGGTTCTTCGTTCGACCAATGGTGGTCGACGTTACTGGAACGTTTTAACGTTGCACGGTTCTTAACCGTGTCATTTGCAGGAACACCCATAACATGTCCAATCAAATCCATGCACAGGATGCTATCCGCACCCTAACCAACGCTTTTGCCCCGATGAACTGCCTGATCATGGCCGCTCGCAAAGGCTGCTTCAGCTTCACCCTGGTCAACGAACACGGCATCGCCCGTCACAGCGAACGCCTGTACCCCGATCAGTACTCCAGCGCCGAACCGCTGCAGGCCGTGATCGAGCGTACTCGCCAGGCACTGGTTGCCTGAGACGCCAGAAAGGCTGAAACCCAAAGGCCCCGCCCAGAAAGCGGGGCTTTTTATTGCCTGGAATTTCTCGATCAAGCGAAACGGCGTAAGCACCAAGGGATATAACAGTTATAACCGTTCGTTAAAGATGTTTTAAAAACAGTCCTTTACAGCGCAAATATGACACTACACTTCAAGTCAAGCGGCATGATCCGCTTCCGGCGGAGCCTGGACCGATCCACAGCTGCCAAGCCCACACTCTTCAGGCTCCGCCCCTTTCACGCTTCGAGGGTTTTATGGGTATCGCTGCCAGAGAACTGTGTCGATATGTGATCCGCCCGACGCTCCTCTATCTTGAGCGTCACAGCGCAACGGCGGAATCCTTGTTACTGGGCATTGCCGCCAGCCAGTCCGCCCTGGGCTCAGCCCTGCATGATCGACGCGGGCATGGCCTGTATCGCATTACCGAACCCCGACACCAGGCACTCTGGGACCATTACCTGGCGCTGGACCCGGAACGCGCCAGCCTGGTACGTGGCCTGGCCAGCCAACACGCCTTTCTCAGCGGCCCGCATCTGGAACTGACCGTCAACCTGCGCTACGCCACCGCCATTGCCTGGCTGTTAGTGGAGGAACAGAACACCCCGCTTCCCGAAGCCGATGACCTGTTGGGCATGGCCCGCATCTGGCGACAGACTTTTCACCCCCAAGGGCGCCTGCGAGATTTTACCTGCGCCTGGCAAAGCTGTATTTCGCCTCTGAACCAAGTCGCTTGCTGATAGGAAATTTGGAAAGTTCCTACAACGAGCGCAAATTTGGTCGGATTGTCCTACAAAACCGCTCTAAATCAAGCCATCCAGGCTATAGCGCTTGAACGAAAATGTTGGTAATTTTCGCCCCGGTGATCACCAGGAGTTCTAACAATGAAAAAAATGATGCTCAAAACCACCCTTGGCCTTGCCGTTACCTTGGCATCCACTCAACTTTTCGCCAGTGGCTTTGCCTTGAACGAACAAAGCATCAGTGGCATGGGCACTGGTTTCGCTGGTCGTTCTTCTGTTGCCGATGATGCAAGTACCGTATTTGGCAACCCTGCCGGCATGTCGCGCCTCAAGCGCCAGCAAGTCACCGGTGGCTTCGCCGCCATTGATGCCTCCACCGATATCGACGATGCCAGCGGCACCCAGTCCGGCACCAACAAGGGCGACATGGTCCCGCTCACTGGCGTTCCGATGGGTTATTACGTCAAGCCCATCGATGATCAGTGGGCATTCGGCCTGGGTGTCTACGCACCGTTTGGCTTGATCACCGATTATGAAAACGGCTTCCAGGGCGGCAACTTCGGCAGCAAGAGCGAAGTGAAGGTCGTCACTTTCCAGCCAACCGTCAGCTATGCCTTCAACGACAAGGTATCGATCGGTTTCGGCCCGACCATCAACCGTATCTCCGGCTCACTGGAATCGACCCTGAGCACACCACTTTCGCCTAACGATGGCGACGTGAAGATCAAGGGCGACGACATTGGTTATGGCTACAACATTGGCGTGCTGGTCCAGGCGACCGATACCACTCGTGTTGGCCTGACCTATCATTCCAAGGTCAAGTACAAGCTTGAGGGCCACACTGAAGTGACTCCGGGAGCCGGTACGCCTGCTTTCCTGCTCGACAGCGGTCGCTACGATGCCTCGCTGGATATCACGACCCCGGAATCGGTGGACTTTTCGGTCACCCAGCAAATCAATGATGCCTGGACCGTCTATGCAGGCAGCACCTGGACCCGCTGGAGCCGCCTGAAAGAAATCACCGTGAAGAATGAAGGTGTGACTGGCCCCCTGGCGCCGAACTTCTTCAGCAACATCACCGAAGAGCAAAACTGGCACGACACCTGGGCCTACGCCATCGGTACCTCCTACCAGTTGAACAAGCAGTGGGTACTGCGTACCGGCCTGTCCTTCGACCAGGCGCCGACCAACAACCAGGACCGTTCGCCACGCATCCCGACCGGCGACCGGACCATCTTCAGCCTGGGTGCCGGCTGGAGCCCGACCGACGACCTGACCATCGACGTGGCTTATTCCTACCTCAAGGAAGAAAAAGTTAACGTCAGTGGCAGCAATGCCCTCGGCCAGTCCTACAACGCCAAATACGAAAACAGCGCCAACGGTTTCGGTGTCGGTGCAACCTACCGCTTCTGATGTTTTTCGGCGAACCTGAACCCCTCGCCACCTGAAGCGAAAAAAAGCCCCGCACTCTGCAAAGAGGCGGGGCTTTTTCATGGCTGGCGATCAGGGCTTGGAGGCGATGGCCGCTTCTACCGCCTTGATGAAGTCGGGATCGTCAGGCTTGATCCGGCTGGAAAAACTGCCAACGACCTTGCCCTGGCGATCCACCACGTACTTGTAGAAATTCCATTTCGGCGCACCGGCTTGTTCCGCCAGGTGCTTGAACAACGGTATCGCATCCGCACCGCGCACCGGCTGTGGTTCGGTCATGGTGAAGGTCACGCCGTAATTGACGTAGCAGACCTTGGCCGTTTCAGCGCCATCCTTGGACTCCTGCTTGAAATCGTTGGACGGCACGCCCAGTACTTGCAAGCCTTCGCCCTTGTAGCGCTGGTTCAACGCTTCGAGGCCTTTGAACTGCGGGGCAAATCCGCAAAAGCTGGCGGTGTTGACCACCACCAATGGCTTGCCGGCGAAGCGCTGGCACAGATCGATGGTTTCCTTGGCCCGCAGCTTGGGCAGCGAGCCCTCCAGCAACGGCGGGCAAGCGGCTGCCCATACGTGCCCGGTCACAGTCAGTAACAGAGCGGGAACAGCAAGCCAGCGCATCAGCATGTCGCAATCTCCTTGAAAGCACTTCAGACCACGACGTTACTCCGCTGCGCCTGACCCCGTCCATCGTTCAACAGCTGCCCATGCCCAATTGCATCAAGGCCAACCCGCCCTGATGCCACCCCCACCAGGCGAGCGCCAGCAGCAGGCCGGCGCCAACGGCGATCAACCACGGGCCGGCGCGACTCATGCGACACCGGCCTGGACTTGCAAGCGCGCCACCGGACGTTCACGTACCGGCCAGTTCAACGCCGCCGCCAACAGGCTGAGCAGGATCGATACCTGCCAGATCAAGTCATAGCTGCCAGTGCGGTCATACACCACCCCGCCCAACCAACCACCGAGGAACGAGCCCAACTGGTGGAACAGGAATACGATCCCACCCAGCATCGACAGATTTCGCACGCCGAACAAGGTCGCTACCGTGCCATTGGTCAACGGCACCGTCGACAACCACAAGAAGCCCATCGCCATCCCGAACGCATAAGCCGTGGTGGTAGTGACCGGCAACCACAGGAACAGACCGATTACCACCGCCCGCACCAGGTACAACCCGGTCAGCAGCCGCGGCTTGGACATGCGCCCGCCCAGCCAACCAGCGGTGTAGGTACCAAAGATGTTGAACAGCCCGACCAAGGCCAGCACGGTAGTACCGACGCTGGCGGGCAGGTGTTGGTCCACCAGGTAGGCCGGCAAATGCACGCCGATGAATACCACCTGGAAGCCGCAGACAAAAAAGCCAATCGCCAACAGCCAGAACCCGGAATGGCTGCATGCCTCGCGCAACGCCTCGGACAAGGTTTGCTCATTGCCCGTCAGCGGCGCCGGCACGTCCTTGAGCATGCTCACCAACGGCACGATCAAGGCCACCAGCAGGCCCAGCGCCAACAGGGCGGCAGACCAACCGAGCCAACCAATCAGCCCCAGCGTACCGGGCAACATGGCGAACTGGCCGAAGGAGCCGGCGGCACTGGCGATACCCATGCCCATGCTGCGTTTTTCCGGTGGCACGGCGCGTCCGACCACGCCGAGGATCACCGAGAACGACGTGCCGGACAGGCCGATACCAATCAACAGACCCGCGCTCAGCGACAGCGACCATGGCGAGTCGGCCATGCCCATGAACAGCAGGCCGACGGCATAGAGAACGCCGCCGATCAGCACCACTTTCGCCGCACCGAAGCGGTCGGCCAGCGCGCCGGTGAACGGCTGCGCCAGGCCCCAGATCAGGTTCTGCAGGGCGATGGCGAAGGCGAACACCTCGCGCCCCCAGCCGAACTCGGCGCTCATGGGTGCCAGGAACAGCCCGAAGCCATGCCGCACACCCAGGGACAACGCCAGAATCAGCGCGCTCCCCACCAGGACCCAACCACAGGTACGCCACATCGATGTCATTCTTATTCTCCGCTCGCGGGTATATACCCGCTTGTCATCGAACGAACCGGCGTCACGCCAGTTCATCCAGCAAGGCCAGCAACGCTGTGCGCTTCTCGGCGCCCAACTTATCGATCAACCGTTGTTGCGCCGCTTCCCAGGCCGGCAACGCCGCCGCCAACCGGGCACGCCCGGCCTCGGTGAGTTCGACGATGCGGTTGCGCAAGTCTTCCCCCTCGGCCAGCGCCACCAACCCCTCGCCTTCCAACACCCGCAGGTTACGCCCCAGGGTGCTGCGGTCCAGGCCCATGGCCTCGGCCAGGGAGGAAATACTCGGCTGGTCGAGGCGCGCCAGGTTGCTCAGCAAAGAATACTGGGCAACGTTGATCCCGAAGCCATCGAGGGCGCCGTCGTAATACCTGCTGACGCCACGTGCGGCACGACGCAGGTTGATGCACAAACATTGGGAAGGAAGCATGGTGCGTGTATATACCCGTGATTAAGGGAATGCAAATTTTAATGGAGCAACGCAAAACCTGCGAATCCACCAGACCCTGAAAAAAGCCTAAAATATCAACCAGTTCGGCCTGACAGCCGTCGCGACCATTCATCACTCAGCGCCCCCCACCTGTAATGTCTGACAGGTTTCAGCTGGGTTGAATCGAGATATAACGAACCCGTGCCTCCAGCCCTGCACCAGGGCTTCGAAGAAGGGCCGTGTGAACCATGCCGTCAAGCAGTAGGAAGATTCCGCCGCCCCCACGCCATCAATGATGATGAATGGGAGAATTTTCATGTACCACGCCACCGTTGTTCCTGGACATCCGTCGCCCTACCAGACCCGCTTCCAACCCACCGAGAGCAAACCGCCTCAAGCCGTCCGACTGACAAACCGGGAAAAGGAATTTTTGCAGTGGAGCGAGGTTGGCAAGTCTTCCTGGGAGATTGCCATGATCGTCGATTGCAGCGAGGCCAACGTCAATTATCACTTCAATAACATCCGCCGAAAATTCGGTGTCAGTTCACGTCATCTCGCGGGGAAGATTGCGCGTGAGCAGGGATTGATCTGAGTGCTTGATGGCGTATCTACAGCAAAATCTGGAACGAGTAATCCTGGGATGTTGGGCGGGCAAATTGCAGCCCAGCTCAATCGCTGTGAAAAAATCATTAGTCGATGAAAGCGCACCGCCATGGACAAGTTGAGGCTTGGTCATGGCGGTGGCTTGGTGAAGTTTAGCGAAAGCAGGCATTGAGCCCATGCCCAATGAGATCCGCAACTGGAAAGCGATAACACAGTTAATCACTTCCCAGCCTCCAAAAAATCACCAATATCATGAGACCTTCTTAGCTATACAGCTCTCACCACCTAAGACCTTTATTAGACATTTGAATATGTGCGAACGTTTGGCGAACAGGAACTCCGAACTTATGGTCCCACCCAATTAAGGCATCAGCTGTTACTATCTGGGACCCATGAGCAGTTTCACCAACTACTTTCCCCGGCTGACTACGCCTTAGAGCTTGCTTATATCCCTTAGGATCCTTCTTACGATTAAACTCTATCTGCCGCTTCCGAACTCTAGCCTTTTCAGCTGGTGTCTGAGGGCCTGCTGAGAGGCGCTTCTTTTTAACGTTTGCTTGATTACCTGGGATCGAGTCTATCATGTCCCGTGTGGGCGTATATTTGGTTGGTGGGATCGGGCGTGCAGCCTCCAGGCGTACAGGTTGAGGTTCCGCTACGGGTCGAGGTTCCGCTACGGGTTGTTTTAAGCCCTCGTGAAGAGGGTTACGTGTGAACTTATGTAGTGGCTCCCCCGTGATCTCACTAACATCTTTAGGTGTCAGGGTAAACTCCCCTTTTGATTTAAACCCAAATAACTTGCGAACAAAATCCCAAATACCGTGCCCCGTCGGATCCGTAAAATTAATCGGATCCCCGTCACAATAAGCATAAGCATTCACCCCCCCATCCCCAAACGGACTCCAACTGTCCGGACTATGAAACCTCATCAGCAACGGATTGAACGCCCGGTAACCATTGCCCAGCAAATACCACCCGGTCTCATCCCTGACTTCACCGTTATAGCCCGGATGTGAAGCCACCGGCTGGGTCGCATCGCGATACCCATAAGCGCTGTAAGCGATTTCAGTCACTTCACCGCCTTCAACCTCCCTGAGCACACTACCGCTGCCGTCACCGGCCAGTATTAAAGACTTTGGGGATGCACCTTCCTGCCGCTCGGCGAGCGTCACTCCGTCGGCCGATAGGTAAGTCCTGCTCTGGGTCGGGCTGACTGAATTGACGGGTTTCCCATCGCGATAAAACTGTTGCTCCCGGTGAGTATCGCTGCCGCTGGCCGACAACTGATCGCCGCCGTCGTAAGCGTAAAACCGGCTCGCCCCCGAATCGGGCCCACTCACTTCAACCAAACGGGACAGCAGGTCATAGGACAAGGAGCGCCCTTCTTCGTCCTTGATCAGGTTGCCGTTGGCATCGTACTCAAGTTCAATATTCGGGTAATCGGCATGGCTGTTGGTGACGCGTGTCAGTTGCACCGGGTCCGGGCCGCTGTATTCGAAACGCGCCGTATTGCTTTCCGTGGTCTGGCCCTTGATGAAGGTCGTGCGCACTTCTTCATGATTATCCAAGGCATCGAAGAAAAACATCTGCCGTGTCATGCGGTTGCCCATGGGATCCACTGGCGACTGGGGCCCTTCACAGCGGTATTCTTCGAGCCGCCCGCGAAGTTCGTATCGATAAGTCTCGTTGCGAAGCAAGGTGTCGCCCTGGCTCGCGCCCTCACTCAACTCACGCTGTACGATCTGGTCCAGGCCATTCCAGACCTGTTTCAACCATGACTTGCTGCCATTGAGATTGAACTCGCGCAATGTTTCGCGCCCCTGGGCATCGTACTCAAGATCGATGACCGCACTGCTGTTCGCGCTATCCACCGTAGCAATACGCTTCATCAAACCCTGGTCGTTATAGGTAAAGTCACTCCGGATATAGCCGTCGGTGCCCATTTGGCCAAGTTGGGTATAGGTCAACCTGCCGTTGGTTCGATCATAGTCAAACAGCTGAACCTGCTCCGTGACATCCTGGTAACGAATCAGCCGCCCGAGCCGGCTATGGACATAAACCATTTCATAGGGCTCAGCGGCATCCGTCACCGTGCGTGTTTCCGTCTTTATCTCGCCCTGGACGTCATAAGTCCGTTCCAGCTCGATATCGAGCTCCGATGAACTGAGAAGCCGGGCGTTCTGCGAATCATAGTCATAGGTGGCTTTGATCGGCGTGGGCACTGCATTCAGACGGCTGATCGTTTCTTCGCCCGCAACAGCGTTGCGGATGAGCGGTTCATCCGTCAGCTCATAGGCATATTCATAATGGATGACATCGCCGCTGGGTTGGATGACCCGATTGGCCTTGCTGTAGGTGGTGTCGTACTCATGCCGGGTGACTCGCCCACCGGTCGTCGACAGGGTGATCCGCTCCAGGCTATCGAACGCCTGTGTACCCAGTTCCGTTGCCCCCACTTTGATCGACGTCGGCAGATCGCCACGGCTGTGGCCTGCGTATTCACGAACCACCTTGTCCGTTGTCGGTAAAGTGGTTTCAAGCATGCGATCAAACACATCGTAGGTGTAGGAGGTCTTGTATCCCGCGGCGTTTTCTTCCTGGACGGTACGGCCCAGGCCGTCATACAGATAGCTATGGAGGCTGATGGAGTTTTCAGCCAGATCGAAACGTTGAACTTTCACCGGCTTTTCAAGGCGATTATTCGTCGTGACCGTCTGGCCCATGCCTTGGGTCCACTCCGTTTTGGTGAAAGCGATAGGGTCCTCCACGGTGTGTTGCGTGACGCCCGCCGGGTCGGTGCTGCTGGATTGTTGTCCCCAATCGTCAAAGGTATAAGTGGTTGTCAAAGGCAAGGGTTCGAGTTCCAGCCAGTCGATTTCCTGCTCTTCAGTCAATTGCCCCAACGCGTTGTAGGTCGCCCGATAGATGTCTCGATAAGCGCCATTGGAGAAATCGGCATCCTGCTGTTCTTCCCGGACAGCGCGGTTCAACCCATCGAACCAGGTGCGGGTCTTGATCTTCTTGACGTTTTCGACTTCCTGGAATGCCTGCCCGGTCGAGGGCTCCTGGCCATCGTCTGTCGGGCGGACGAGCCTGTAAGTGTAGGCACGCGTCGCCGCGTAGGTGGGGTCATCGGGGGCGACCGTTTCCGTCAGTACCCGCACCAAGGCGTCATAGGTCGTGCGAATCCTGATGTCCTTGTCCTGGGTCAACAAGGGTTCGCCATTGAGCAGCGAGCGTTCGGCAGAGATAACTTTGACCAGGCCGTCGTGACCGGTGAAGGTCTCGGTTGTCGCAAACACGGTTTCACCGAGCAGCATTTCGTTGGCGTTATTGATTTTATTATTTTCCGACTTGCCCTCGTCCGTCTTGATTCGGTACTCGTACCCCGTCGTCGAGACGTAATTGCGGCCCAGTCCCACCATGGTCAGCGTTTTCAGCTTCTCGAGCCCATGCAGCAACGGGTCATCAGGCGTGTCGAAATAATCGAGGTCGCTGGTCTCCAGCAGCACTTCAGTCTGGCCAACCATCTGATGCAAACTCTCCTCGGTCATGACCACCGAAACTTCGCTGATGGCACTTTTATCCAGCGCTGGCAAAGTCTTATAGCTGTACCGAGTTCGTAATGTCGGCGCACCGGCCTGCAGGTCAGGCACCAGCTCCGGATCCGTTGCCGGTATGATCGTGGTGTGTTCGACATGCCTGACAAAGCCATAGGGGTCTTTTGGGCACTTGTCGGGCACTCCACCAGCCGGGTAGTAGGAAGTGGCCTCGGCGACGCCACTGGCCTGGACGCTCAAGGTCTGGTTGCCGTGGATGTCGTACTCACTTCGCTCGACATCTTCACGCCATTTACGCGCATCGTCCGTCAACTCCCAGCGGGTAATCGCCTCTTTGGGCAACTGGCACTGGCGTGGTTGCGCATCGAAAGACAACGTATCGTCGTCATCGGCGTAATAGCGGGTTTTTTGGGTCTGCTTGTGGGTGCCCTGCAGGGTGGTTTCCGACACCAGCAAGTGGAAACGGTTGAACCGGCGGGTCACGCTGCGTACCGCGTTGGTCCCGACCATCAATGTCTCGGTGGACTCATACTCGTAGGGGTCGAGTTCCTTATAAAGGTTGTCCAGATGATCCTCCGTCCATGCGATGCCACTGCCATAGCCGAGAAAATTATGGCCGTCGGCGCCATAGGTGTACTTCACCACGATGGGACGCTGTCCTCCGCCCGGATCGGTAATATGGTCGGTCACCCTGGGTAATTTGCGTTGCTCATTGCCGGCACCGGGAAAACCATGGCCCGTATCGTTGTACATAACGGTTTCATGGGCGCCCAAGGGCGTCCAGACCTCGCGGATGCAGGTGAGGTCTTTCTCCGGGTTATATTTGAAACGCCAACCGGCATTCTCGGTGGTCGGCAAGGTAATTCGACCGACACGATCACTCTCCATGCTCAGGACCACCTCGGCCAACGGCGAACCATTGACGATCCTGAAGCCTATATTGACGGCATTGGTGATGAGATGACGGGTAACTTGCAGCAATAGACCATTGCTGTCTCGGATGGCTCTGAGCATCGGCTCTCCGGAACCGACTGTCATATATTCCAAGGTAATTTCGTGTCCTTGCGGGGAATACATTCTTACCGGCACGGCCACCTGCGGGCTGGCACCTCTGAGTTCCAATATCTCGACAAGCCCGGCCTTGTGAACGATTTTGAACTGGTCGCCAGGCAGCTGGTAAAACTGAAAGTCTTCGATTTTTTGCTCTTTCATGCGCTTACGATTGGCCACGCCTTCATAGGGGCCAGTGACTTTGAATGTCTGCCCCGAATACACCGAGACGACTTGGGTACTGGGCGTGTACTGGCTAAGGGCAAGGTTCCAACCCTTGCCGTATCCGCTATCCGTCAGATTCAAGGGGTTATAGTTAAGCGTCAATGGAACGGACGGCCCCCGCAGAGAATGACTGAACAGTTCCGGCAACGATAACGACACGGTATAAAAGCCGGTTCGTGGATCGACGCCAGTCTGGATGAAACTCATAAAGTTAAAGGCGTTGGAGTGCACAGCGGTGGACGCAGTCATGGCTAACCTCACGAACAATTCAATATAGATAGCTAATACATGCAATGCGACTGACGCCGCACTGCATGCAAGCAACTTACCGAAATCCAAGCATGCTTCGATCAACTTTCCGGACGGGCATACCGGATGACCTACATCTGTTCACTGTCATCAAAATGATCCACATATAATCGATTGCGGTCCGAAGCAGGAAAACCAATAGCAAGGCTATGTTTATTGCCTTCATCATCCGTCAAATAAACATTAATTTTTTTATTCCTTAGAGGATATAACTTCTCCCGTTGATCCTGCCGAATACCGTCGGAATGCTCACAGCGAAACAAGCCAATTCTAAACTTACCTTCAGCCAGGGAATGCCCAGGTTTCATCTCGGTCTGCACGGGAAGACCAAGGTTCTGGACCAATAGCGTTTCATAACGCATGATATTTCCATCACTCGGCTTCAACGGATCGTTATAGCCATAGCCGGTGTAACTGAACATGGTTTCATTAGGGGCAGGGCTTTCCCATTGCACGATCGACCGCAACCCTCGAACCTCCGCCCTCAGGAAATCGACACCGACTTGACCTTCCCGCAGATAAGTCAGCGCCCAATAATCCGTCGTCTTCAAGTACCAGTCGAAGTCATAATCACTGTCTGGATCACTCCCGCCACCTCCATCAATACGCTGACGTGTCAATTTATAGTGATCAATGTGGGGGCTTGGCGGAGGGACGGGGGTAAACTGAATAATCCCGTCTGGATTTCCCGGTGTCGGCTCAACGTCCGAGCGCCAGGGATGTCCCAACTCATCCTCAAACAGCGCATAAAATTGGGTGGCCTTGGTGGCGCGAGTCACCATGAATACATCGACCCTACTGGGTAGCGATGCACGGTCGTCAGGTTCCGGTTGTGTTTCGCGCGGAGCCGAACCCGGGTACGGTTTAAAACGGTTGAAATCCCTCGTCTGCGCCCACCTCCGTTCGGCTTCCGGCGAGCCCTCATCTTCAATACCCTCTTGCAGGGCCGGCACCTCAGGTACAAGTTGGTTTGATCCGACGTAGACCATCCTCAATGAATCTTCTTCCGCCTGGGTCAGCCTCGCGTCGCCAATGGTCTGGATAACCGCTTGCAATGACAC
This sequence comes from Pseudomonas sp. DF11, assembly GCF_058148565.1. NCBI lineage: Bacteria > Pseudomonadati > Pseudomonadota > Gammaproteobacteria > Pseudomonadales > Pseudomonadaceae > Pseudomonas > Pseudomonas sp. DF11. The sequence continues at coordinate 76,150 of NZ_JBYVYN010000015.1, read as the reverse complement.
CTGTTGAAACCCGTTGGCGAACAATTGGTCGGAACGCAATGACACCAACTTAAAGCTCGTGAGGCCCGACCACCTGGCTTCCTCAATGTGGGATGCCAGTTTTATGATGCTGTAACCCGCATAGACGAGCATGCCCGAGGCAGAAATTTCGCACCTGACGATGTCGTAGGGCCGACGAGGCGTCGCCGGGGCGGTGTAGACACCATCATTACTGACAGTCCCGTCTCCAATCACCCGCCAGGTGCGCTCAATAGTCGCCGGGGCGCCTGACTTCTCGGTTAACGTCACGGTCGCCGAGCGCCCCACATTGACAGAATACCGTGGCTCTATTTCCAGCGTAGGTGCAGCCCTCGTCAGCACCACCGCTGCCTCAACCGTCTCGCCCGTGTCATCCTCGACGGTAATAGTGTCCACGACGGTGAATTCAGGCAGGGCAAGCAATACGGCGGCCGACGGCGGTGTATAGATGGCAGTATTACCGGTTGCGGAGAGTCTTCCATACGTGGGTTGTTTCCAGGTCAACGTCGCCCCCTTCAGCGCTGTTGCGACGAAGGTCACGGTATTCGTTTCCCCCTCGATGCGTGCTACGACCCCCGGCGAAATCGTCATCGATTGGGTCGTGACCAGCAACAACGCCTGGACTTTATGCTTTAGCTTTGTCTGCGGATCGACGTAGGAGGCCGTGACGATATTGCGCACCAGCTCCCGGCCCAAATCGGCAGCCGCGACGGGCTGGTAAAGCCCGGAGGTCGGGTTGATCGAACCCGCCGATGTGTTCGAGTTGAGACTCCTGACGCTCCAGCTGACATCCATCGCGACGCCATTAAGATAAGCCTTGAATTCAACCGGCTCGCCACCAGCCTTCATTACGTGAACCCCAGGCTCGATGATCAGCGACGTGCTGGAGGGGGCCAGGCTGCCGAATATCACCAGGTCGGCAGGTTCACGGCGAGTATGTTCCACAAAGGTATTTTTTTGTCCGGGAAACAACAGACTGTGGATCAGCTCTAATTTGTCGTCGTCGGATCGATCGACATATTCCTGAGCCAGTACGATGGTGGCCGAATAGTCCTGGTCGCTGTCATCGGGAATCAGGTAGGGGAAACGTTCCGGGGACGGAATATCCCCGCCATGGGCGCTGCCTCGCAGTTTGACCATGACCACCACAGCGCCGTCGGCTGCATTCTTCGCCCCGGCCACTGCAGCCCCGGGCGCCCGCTGGGTCAGGACAATGAAGTTCGTCGGGGTTAAATCACTGCCCCCCTTCAGATTGAGGATACCCAGCACATAAACCTGCTTCTCGGGCGGCAAGGCCTTGAACCGCTGGTCAAAGTACTCACCGAGCTTGGCCTGGCTGTCGCGTGGCCCCACCAGGTTGCAGGAAAATCGGGTGCCCTTGGACAAATCCAGCGTCACCCTGCCCAGGCGATCGACCACACCCACCACCAACGAAAGGTCCAACTCCACGGTCAATGTGTAGCCATGTGCCTCGGTAATGTCGAACTCATACAACAAGCCAACGGTCTTGTCATGAACGCTGAAGTTCCCACCGAGAATACTCAAGGTCAGCTTGGCCCGGGATGTATCCAGCCGTGCAGGTTCGAACGACAGCAGCGGCTTACCCAGCAGGATATTTTTCATGACCCCATATTCGGTTGCTGGGGTATTGAGGTCCATCGTGCCAGAGAAGGTCGGCAAATAGTTGGAGCCATCGTATTTATCCAGCCATTGCTGCTGGAGTACCCGATTAAGCCGCTCACGGTTGAAGACACATACAGCACCCCAACCCCAGGTAATCGAGCCTTCTTTCATTTTTTCAACAATATCGGCAATGGAGTTAGTGGCCATTTTGAGCGTCCTCAGCAAGTGAAGCGATATGGTCCAGATACTCTTTGGCCTTTTCGCGGACGTCAGAGTCCTGGCTGAACTGTTCAACTTTTTCGTAGACGTCTTCCAGCAAACCGTTCAGGTCATCAAGAGCGGTAGTTTGTGGGATTTCAGGTGGAGGCTTCGCCGGAAGGGGAGCGAGTGGGAAGGAAAGAATAGTGAAGCCGGAAAATTGCACCCAACCCAGATCAACCATCGAAGTGATCAGAGCGAACTGACTGTTGGTTGTTTGTCTGACGGTAAAAATCCCGCTATCTGAATCAATGTCCCCAGCGTCTTCGGGTATACATTGCCAAATAACCGGTTCTGTTGGGGTGGCGCCACTGATCAAGGGGAGCAGCCGTACTTGATTTGCCGACACCCCGTCAAAACTGGTGTCTATAACCATTGAAATATAATGCCTAACGACAATCAGGGTTGTTTGCTCCACATTTGTCGCCGTGTTTTTAACAATGACTTTATCTATCGTGAAGGCCGGGGCGGGCGCTAACAGCTTCGGCGGAGCGTAGTATGTATTTTCCCCATTTTCATTAGCCGTTTCGTTAATACGACCGTCGCCCTCGACACGCCATCTCAAGGCCCCACTCGTGCTATGGGCCGAAAGCATGCGACTTTCTTCGGGTTCCCCAGCTTTAGAGCCATTACAAACCTCGATCAGCGGATTCAATGTGATTGCCCTGGCCACCACCGTCACCAGTGCCTTGCTTATATGGGGGGGATTGTTGCCGATACGCGCGGTGGCGACTATCTTGACCCGCTTATAGGTCCCATGGATATCCGCCAATGAAGGGGCGGTATATTCACCTGAAGTGGGATGTATGCGTCCGACTCCCACAGTATTGCCCTCAAGGTCCTCGACACTCCAGGTCACCCCTGGCACCGAAGGCTCTGCCTTGAACGTATGGGTCCCATCGTAAGTCAACATGTGCTCTACAGGTTCGATGGAAAACGTGGTCAGGCGAGGACTGATGGAGCCGAATAGCGCCATTTCCCCGGTAAGGTGCAAAGACTTGAGCTGTACGGCATCCTCGCTGTTGAAAAAAAGCGTGTGTAGAACGAATACATCGATATCCTCAAGCCCGTTGAATAGTGTCATCGACACATTAGCGACGTTTTCACCTATCCGATCCTTGAAAACATCAGACTTCATAAAGCTTCGCACATCCTCCGGGAAGGCCTCGAGCCCGGCGTCGGACACATTCAAATACGTGCGGTACTCCTTCATTCTAACCTGAAGCCGACGCGAGGTTGAGTCGATCGAAAAGTTATAGGTCGCACTAAAGCCAAGCCCCATGGAAAACGTTTGTTCACCGTTCAGATAAAATTTCATCTGACCGAACACATCATCGCCTCCCATGCCCACTTCAAAATAGGGCTCACCACTACCAGAGTAGTAAAGCGTCATCGTGAGCAACTTATTAGCATTTATATAAATTGGAATCTTATAACCGAAAAAGGTCAAGTACCTGCTGCCCACGATGGCTTGAAATTGCGGAATTTCCAAATAGCCTTCGGTACCTGCTTTAACTTTTATTCTATTAGTGAAAAGGCTGTTATCTTTCTCGCCCACAAACTCAGCGGTTGGTGAGTTAAACGCCCGCGCCGTACCTTTACCTATAATGCCGTGCATGAAGAAGTGACTGCCAAATATCATCATTGCATCAAGATCGGGTCGGTCACTGGGCAAGGGATACAACCAATCATCGCCTGGAGTACCACCCCGTATTTCGTCATCCATGGCGATGCGCACTTCAACGGCGCCGCTGCCAAAGTTCGCGGCTCCACGTGTAGCGGCGCCTTCTTCCATAATGGTGCGCAGCTTGAACGTCTGGGGTTTCATGAACGCCTGGGTGGTGGTCGCCAACATCCCCAGGAAAAATGTCCGCTTTACCGGGTCGGCCTCCCGGAATTTACGCTTGAAGAAAGCCCCAGCCATGCGGCGCTCATGCTCGACCCGGTCGCCCTTCACTTCCCAGATGTAACGTTGGGAACGAGGATCGCCCAAGTCCAGCACCACCTGGCCATCCTTCTGGACGGTGCCCTGGATATCTTTCAGTTCTACCCTGTTACCCACCAATGTCGGATGATCCAGCGGGTCGTAAGAGCTGATTTTATTGATCTGAGCGAAGCCGAGCACGTCATCCATCGTTATATTTTTACCCCCGAGAATGGCCATGCTCATATTGGCTTCAGCCGAATCCAGGTCGGGGTTGTTCTCGAAGCTCAAACGTGGCGCATCGGTGACGTAGTCAATCAACCAAGTCCACGTCTTGTCTGTTGAACCATAGGGTTCACTGATAGGAGGCATCACCGAATGTTTGTCATGTTTTTCGATATATTCCTGCAGCAGTAACTGGTTGCATTTGCCTCGATCGTAAGCCACCAGCGCGCTCCAGTCAGTGGTACGCGGTTTGATGGCGGCCCATTCCAGATATTGGGCAAGGGTTCTTCGCGGTGCGGCCATGATGTGTATCCTCTTCTCAGGACATGAAAGGACTTGCCGATCGTCACGAATGAATAGGCAAGTTATCCGTACACGTTGTGTCAGTGCAGGTAGTTGAAGAGCGCTTTGTTCGATTGGACAAAACTTCTGGGGCGGGCTTGGGCGCAAGGGGGGCGAGCGGTAAAGGAAGAATGGTGAAACCGTCGGCCTGAAGCCAGCCTAAATCAATCCGCACGGTGATGAGTACAAATTGACTGCTGGTCGTTTGATTGGCAGTGAATAAACCCGTGTCTTGATCAATCGTCCCGGCAACTTCGGGTATACATCCCCACATTGGTGGCTCTGGTGGAGTGCCGCCGCTTAGTTTGCAAGTCAACTTCACTCGATTGGCGGGCATGTCCTCAAAATCGGTGTATATAACGACGGCCGAAACAAAATGTTTGAGTACCATCAAGGTTGTTTGCTCTTGATGGGTGGTTGTATGGGTAACGATTATTTTATCTAGCGTAAATGAGGGCCCGGGCGCTGCGTGCTTCAGCGGCGCGTAGTATGTATTCTCGCCATTTTCATCAGCGGTTTCGTTAATACGACCGCCGCCCTCGACACGCCATCTCAAGGCCCCCCCCATGCAATGGGCCGAAAGCGTACGACTTTCTGCTGGTTTCCCAGATTCGGAGCCATTACAAACCTCTATCAGCGGATTGAGCGTGATCGCCCTGGCCACTACCGTGATCAGCGCCCTGCTGATATGGCGGTTGCCGGGTCCGGTCGCAGTAACTTTTATCCGCTTATAAGTGCCTGGGATCTGTGCCAGGGACGGGGCGATATAAGCACCGGTGTCGGCATTCATTTGCCCCGCACCCGCAGCGTTACCCTCGAGATCTTCCACCGTCCACTTGACCCTTGAGGTGGCGGGCAGTGTTCTAAACTGGTGAGCTTGTCCGTGGCTCAACAGAACTTCCACTGGATCAATGACAAATGTGCCCGCGCCAGGGCCAATAGAGCCGAACAGCAGCATTTCACCCGTCAGATCGGCGGTCTTGAGTTGTATGGCATTCTCGGCATTGAATAAGAGCGTATTCAGCGTGAATACATCGATCTCTTCGAGGCCGTTGAATATCTGCATCGCTGTGAGGGCGACAAGATTGCCCAGCCCTGTTCGGAAGGCAGACGTGTCCATGTAGGAAAGCACGTCAAGTGGCAAGAGCAAGTTCGGAGCGTAACGTACGAACGAATTGAATGAGCCCAGTTTCACCTTTAAACGATGCGACGCTTGATCCAGTGAAAATCGATAAGTGGCGCTCAAACCAAGGCCCATTAAACAATGGAATGGCACGCCATTCACGGTGCAGACCATCAGCCGTCTTACATCTTGAGAGCCCATGCCCACACCCAGCGATAGCGAGCCATCCGCGTCCCGGAAAAGTGTCATGGTGAGCCGATGATCAGCACTGAGATGAATGGGAAGTTTATAGTTGTGGAACGTCAGTTTTTTTGTGCCAATCAATGCCTCGAACGGTGGAATTTCCAGGTACCCTTCAGTTCCATACTTGACGCCAAGCCATTCGACGAATCCTCTGGAATCCGTTCGACTTTCAAATTGGGCATTGGGCGCATTGAATGCCCTGGCCGTGCCTTTACCAATAATCCCATGCATGAAGAAGCGGGAGCCGAACATCATCATTGCATTGAGATCCACTCGGTCACTCGGCAGGGGGTATACCCAGTCTTCCCCTGGCTCCCCACCTCGGAGGTCATCATCCAAGGCGATGCGCATTTCAATGGCGCCATTGCCGAAGTTCGAAGCCCCACGAGAAGCCGCGCCTTCTTCCATGATGGTGCGTAGCCGGAAAGATTGAGGCTTCATGAAGGCTTGGCTGGTCTGTGCCAGCGTCCCCAGGGTAAATGTCCGCCGAACCCGGTCAGCCTCCCTGAACTTACGCTTGAAGAAGGCGCCGGCCGCCAGGCACTCATGTTCTGACTCATCGCCAGAAACTTGCCAGTGATGGCCCTGGTAATCAGGATCGCCCAAATCCAGCAACACCTCGCCGTCTTCGGTGATCCCGCCCTGAATGTCTTTGAGCTGTACCCGTTCGACCTCCAATGTTGGATGGTCCAAAGGGTCGAAGGAGCTGATTCTATTGACTTGAGCGAAGCCGCCCGCGTCGTTCAGCGCTATGTTCTTGCCTCCGACAATGGCCATGCGCATGTTGACTTCGGCCTTCTGGCTGTTCGGATCATTTTCGAAACTCAGGCGTGGCGCATCAGTGACGTAATCGAGCAACCAGTGCCAGGTGAACTCCGATGAGCCATAGGTTTCATTGATGGGGGGCATCGTCGAGTGTTTGTCGTGTTTCTCGATGTATTCCTGCAACAGCATCTGGTTACATTTATTTCGGTCATAAGCCACCAGCGCACTCCACCCACTGGTCCGTGGTTTGAGTGCGGCCCATTGCAAATACTCTGCAAACGTTTTCCGGGGCGCGGCCATGGTACTTATTCTCTTCTCGGGAAATGGAGTGGCTGCCATCCACTTAAAGTTGAGGGTCAATCCGCCAATACAAAACCGGCAGGTAGATAGGCTGTTTCCGCACCTTGCTCATAGGTAATAGTGACTTGCACATTGATGCTGCCACGTTTCAAAGGCTGAAACGCCGCAGGTAAAACAGCCTTTGCAATTAACCTGGCCGTAACGTCCGTATCCTTGACAACATAGTTTTCAAGAATGAAGACCGATACGGGAGAATCACTGTTGTTCTTCCCATTAATGACCGCATTGACGATCTGGTCTTCACGCATATACGGCCAGGCATGCAGGGTGAACAACTCGCCAACCGGGGTAATTCGGCTGACATAGATGGTCCCGTTGTTTTGCTGGGCCTGGGCGGACTGAATGGTCTGGTAACGATACTTGTCGATGGGCAATACGCGGACAATGAACACTTGCGACGGCACCGGCGCCGGTTCTCCCTGCTGCATCACGGTGTAGTAAACCCGAACCGCCTTATCCAGGTTCGCAGGAATGTGTTGTGGGGGAATGTTGTACGTACGCCCCCCAGGGGTCACGGGCGCCAAGGCAACATGTTTGCCACTGGTACCGTAGCCGTCCCAATACACTTTGACTTCGTCATCGGGCCCATAGTTGGCTTGCGGGTCAATATCAATGGTCACGCCGGAGGCGCTTAAGCTCAGGACATCCAAGACGCCCTCACCCGGTACCGGATCCTCCGGATCGGGTCGGGCGTTCTGAACGATGACCATCGGCAGATTTAAAGGTGTGCGCACGTTGACCTGATAGGGTGTAGCCGCGAGCGCCGCACCGACCCTGGCGTATTCGTAGCGTAAGTCGATCCCGGCGCCCTGGCTGACGCTGACCCATTCGGCATCGAGCATGAATTCAAAAAAGCCTTTGTCCAGGGTCGATGCGTCGACCCTGGCCCGCAAAACGATCGGCGCCACGCCCGTGGCGGATGAAACGGCATGGCAGAGGAGGTCATCACCGTCGCTCATGCCGGGATAACCCTCGATGCGCAACGGCAAGCCATCGGGAAACAACAGAGGGTTGATCGTGCCGCCCTCGTGTCCGACGATCGTCAACTCCGGCAACATCGCCGAGCTCGGGGCCAGGAGTTGAAAGGTTTGCCGAGCGGAGAAGGTGACGGCCTGCTCGGTGCCGATGTATTGGATACCGTAGTGCAATTCAATGGAGCCATCCTCGACCCGCATCAGGTCGGAGCGGTTGAGAAACAGGCCCAGGGGTTTGCCCGGCTGCCCCTCCTGGATAACGCTCGGATAGGCCAGCGCCGGGAGATATTCGCTGCCGTCAGGGTAAAACCTGCGGCAATGCAAAGTGACCGTATCGCCCACCGCCATCGCCTGGTACGGCACCATCCACGGGGTGATGATCAACTCCGCCTTCTCCAGGTCCAGATGAAGGTCATGGGACTCTCTGATCTGCACCACCGGCAGTGGATTGGGCTGCGTCCGAATCGTCATGCTCCGGGTTCCTTATGCTTTAAAAATACTTAATGAAGTTTTTTCAGCGATGCAAAGGACAGCTACTGGGCTCCTGTCTTTAAGATTTACGCCTGAACGAGCGGCTTTGGAACTATCAGAAGTGTTAGGTTTACGCGGAAAAATTTTCGGTTATATTTTATGCGAACCGCACCCTCTAAAAGCTGAGATCAGAATATGAACACTTTCAGAAAGAGCTTTACCCTTCTTTTATTTAGTCTAATAGGTTCCCATTGCATAATCACCGCAAGCAATGCCGCAGGATACATTATGGTTCGTGAAGGTGATGGCGTCCGAGAGTGCAGCATCCCAGCTATTCCAGGGGAGTATTATGTTGGAAACTATGGATGCACAAATGATCAGGCATATACCGTTCGCTTCGTTAACGTACCGTCCGCACTCCACATCACTTTTTTGGATGATAGGTGGCCTCATGGAGGTAACTGCAGATGGAACGATAGTTGGGAAATAGAAGTTCGCACGACAAAAGACCCGACCACCACCCCCGCTGACAGCTACATATCTCTCGCTGTAATGTACTCAGCACCTTTGAACTCGGTCATTGCACCTGGCGTATTGAAGATCAGGCATCGCGCAGGCGACAGCCAGATCAATGGACATCTTAGCTGCGTATCTGTCAGCGAAGGACAATGAAATATTAATATTACGCTTCAAGAGACATTAATATGGCCACCACCACCGCCGTCCACTCCAACGCCTTCAACTTCCTAAGTTTCGTCCAATCCGGAGTCGACGCGCGCACGGGCCAATACACGGTTTCCTTATCTCTACCAGAAGTCAAAACCTGCGAACTCAGCGGCCCGGTGGTGCCCCTGACACTCAACTTCAACCCCCTCAACACCGTCGACGCTGGTTTTGGCCTGGGTTGGGAAATGGGCCTGACGCAATATGCGTCCGACACCCAGATCATCTCGTTGCATTCAGGCGAAACGTTCAGGGTGACGGGGCCCTACCCCGGTTTTACCCATCGCCTGCGGATGAAAGAGCAGAAAATAGAAAACTTCCATTTATTCACCCTGCCCGATAACGATAACCGATTCAAGGTCGTGCACAAATCCGGGCTTGTAGAAGTGCTCGAATTGAAGGGGGCCTCGCCACAAGTGGCCGTGCCGGTAAAAATGTATTCCCCGCAAGGCCATGAGGTCAGCCTTGAGTACATTACCGCCCCCAGTGGCCAACCGATGCTCAGTGCCCTTCTCGACAGCACCGGGGCATTGCTGCGGATCACCCGCGATACGGCCGCGCATACCGTCACGTTTGCCATGGGCCTCACCAATGGGATCCCTTCGGCGCAAGTGGTGCTGAACCTGATAAATGATCACGTCGAACGCATCACCCTGCCGACCACCGAAGGCGCCGGCTGGCGCTTCGAATACCAGACGGAAAAAACCCTGAGCTGCATCAGCGCGGTCTGGACGCCTTTGGGTGCCCATGAAACCATCCTGTACAACGACGAGGGCCATGGTTTCCCCGGCCGGGATACCCAACGCAAATTGCCCAGGGTGACCCGCCACACCACCGACCCGGGCGGCGATAATCCGCCCATTGTCGTGGCATACAGCTACGGGGCCGATAGCCATAATTTCCTCGGCTATGGCAGCGCCATCAACTGGGATGACGACGGCCTGGACAACCTGTTCAAAGTCCTCGAACCCTACACCTACACCACCACCGAAAGCCTGATGAGCGGGACCGAGACGGTGCGCAGCATCACCCGCACGTTCAACCGCTTCCACTTGCAGACCCAGGAAGTCATCGCCCAGGGCAACCACCAGAAAACCATACGCACCCGTTATTACGCCGATGATGACGACAAGCTGTCCTTCGACAACCAGCCACGGCAATGCCAGTTGCCAAGAAAAATGTCGACGTTATGGTCGATCAGTGATGACCCACGGTTCTGGCGCCTGGACACGGAAATCAACGAATACGACATCCATGGCAACCAAACGCTGCGCATCGAACCCAGCGGCCTTACCGAGTCAATCAGCTACTACCCTGCCGACGGTGTCGCAGGCTTTTGCCCGGCAGACCCGTACGGTTTCGTGCGGCATGTCCGCGAGAAAACGGTAACGCCGTCAAGCGACCCCGAGCGTGTCCCGGACCTCGAACCCGGCGCGTCGGCCAAGCGCACCCGGTTTCGCTATCAGACGTTGCCGGCCATCAGCGGCAGCGCGATCACGCTGCCCTGGCTGTGCGTGGTGGAGGAGCGCCTGTATGAGTTGACCGACGAGACGGAGCGACAACTTTCACTCACTGTCTTCGACTACATCAACACCCCCAGCACCCCATTGACCCACGGCCGGCGCGCTCGGCAAGCCATGACCATGGGCGATGACACGGGGCCGACTTCGGTCATCGATTACAGCTACACGAAAAATCCCACCAACCAATCCTTGCGCACCGTGCAGCAGTTCTCGTCGGATGTCGACAATGCCGCACGCACGGTGGTCGACGAGCGCTCGATGCTCAACGGCGAGCCCTTGCTGGTCACTGAAAACGGCATTGAGCACAGCTACCGTTACGACGCCTTGAACCGGGTGCTGAGCGAAACCCAGGCGCCCAACAGCGACTATCCGGCAACTCGTCGCTACAGCTACCGCCTGATACGCCCGGCCGATGCAGGACAGAACCCGATCACCACCCAGGCCTACCAGCAAATGGAGGACGTCAAGGGGGTCAGGGTGCGCACGCACTTTGACGGCTTGAGCCGGGCTGTGCGTGAGGAGATGGAAGACCTCGACCACTCCGGCGGCAGTTATCGCGATATCTACAGCGCGAAGTACAACGCCAAGGGCTTTTTGGTCGAGGAAACCGAAATCGACTGGCTGGAGGCCGTCGACCTTCGCTTGACGACGTCCTACACCTACGACCTGTGGGGCCTCCAGGACAGCGTCACCCGGCCCGATGGGGTGAAACAGTGGACCCTCAACAACCCGATTGCCTTTGCCACCGAAGAGTGGGTCGACGGCACTGCACGCACCCGAACCGTCACCAATCGTTTCGAAAAAACCGTCAGCGTCGAACGGATCGGTGTGGACGGGCAGCGCATCAGCCAGATCTCGTTCAAGTACGATGGCTTGGGCAATTGCACGCGAGAGGTCGACGCGCTCGGCCAGGTCACCCGCTATCGCTACGATGCGTTCGCCCGCCTGCTCAGTACCACACTGCCTGACCTGAGCACCGTCCGTCACACTTACGCCGAGCACAGCCAGGCCGAACTGCGCACCTCCATCGAAGTGGAGCCGGGCAACACCCACTTGCCCACTCGCCGCCTCGGCGAACAACGGTTCGACGGCCTGGATCGGCTGACAGGTTTGAAGGTGGGCCCTAGGGACGAACAACTGGTGTACGAAGCCGGCCATTTCCAACCCAAACATCGGATCACCCCGGCCGGCAACCAGATCGACTATCAATACAAGCACGGCCTGAGTGAACAGCCGACCGTCGTCACCGCCCCCGATGATGAGTCCACTTTCGAAGTCGACCTGCTGGACGCCCGGCTCGACAGCTCGAAAAACAGCCAGGGCGAATATCATTTTTCCTATGATGAAGCCGGCCGCCTGATCGCCGAGAGCTGGAAGGACATCGTCGACAACAAAACCTACACCACCCGCTACAAGACCTCGCTCAAAGGTCGACGCCTGAGCCGCACCGACATTGGCAACCATCAGACCCTCATGGATTACGACCGACGCAATGGACGGCTGCTCAGCATGGAACAAGGGCAATTGCACGCAGCCTTCGATTACGATGCGATCGGTCGCGTGTTCCGCACCACCACCAAAGACAAGACGACCAACAACACGCTGACCACCACCCTGGAGTTCGACGAAGTGGGGCGCGAAACCTTACGCACCCTGGTGATGCTGGACGCGCAAGGCCGCCCCATCGAAGCCGAGCGCTCCATCGAACTGACGTACCTGGCCGACAGCAACGTAAAGACCCGACACCTGAGGGTCGACGGCGCCAGCGCCCTGCTGGAAACCTACAGCTACGACCTGCGCGGTCGCCTGGAGCGCTATCGGTGTTCGGGCAGCGACTTGCCCAAGGACCGTTTTGGCAACGCCATCGTCAGCCAATACTTCGAGTTCGATACGCTGGACAACATCATCTATACACGAACGGTGTTCAACGATGGCAGCCTGGACATCGCGCACTTCACCTTTGCCGACGATGACCCTTGCCAACTACTCGGCGCCAACCACAGCCATCCGGACTATCAACACCTGGAACGCCGTTTCAGCTATGACCTCGACGGTAACCTTGAGCACGACGAGACCGGTCAGCGGCTGAGCTACGACAGCCAGGGCCGCCTGGTGGCCGTCATGACCCCGGCGGGGCAACCCGTGACAGCATACCGCTATGATCCCCATGACAATTTGCAAGCAGTCCTGCCGCAAGGCGACACTCAAACCCTGCGCTTTTATCAGGGAACGCGGATCACCGACACCTGGCATGACGATCAACACATTCAGTTTCTCTACCATGAAGGCCAACCCCTAGGACAGCAGAATCCCAGCGACACCGGGCAGACATTGTTGCTGCTGACCGACGCCAAGCACTCGGTCATCGCCGAGAACCAGGGCAGCGCAGTGCGCGACGTGGTGTATGGCGCGTATGGCGAACGTGATGAGAACAATGGCCTGGAAAGCTTGCTGGCCTTCAACGGCGAGGCGGTTGAAAGCACCGGCTGGTATTTGCTGGGTAATGGCTACCGAGCCTATAACCCGAGCCTGATGCGCTTCCACAGCCCGGACTCCATGAGCCCCTTCGGCGCTGGCGGTCTCAATGGCTATATGTATTGTGCCGGCAACCCGATTGCTTTCAGCGACCCGACCGGGCATCGGACACAAAGTCTCGTCAACAACTATGCCTTCCAGGGAGGATTGTTCGGGGCCTCGATACTCTTGGGAATTCTATTGTCAATTGCAACGGCTAACGCTGGGCCGCTTATTGCATTCGTGGCTGAGGCAGTAGGTACCACAAGCGCGGCGGTGGCCAACACCTTTAATACGGTGGCAACTGTCGTAACCTGGGGCTCGATGGCGACAGCAGGGGGGACGGAATTTGCGAGGACGTTTGTTCCGGATGAACAAGCCAATGACACATTGGGGTGGCTCGGGGCAGGGCTCATTTTGATTACGTTGCCGAAGGTGAAGGTACCGAAGGTGCAGCAACCGTCCAATTGGATCCTGAAAGCCCGAGAACCAATACCAATGAAGAAACAGTTGCTCTGGAAAGAAAGAAGATTCCTCGATCCAGAATTCCGGCTATCCCAACGTGCCGATGACCCCGCTTCGCTCCCCACCCGCAAGAATCCAAGCCCGGAAGGCTCTTTGAGGAGAGCAGGAAAAGAGCCGCCATTGTCTAGACGGTCGAGCGAAGTTTCAAACTCTGGCAATGGCACAGAACTCGGTATCGATAGCACGGCTAAAAGTTCGGTCGAATCAGGGCAGGTAGCCCCTCCAGCTCCGGTCGAACGTGCTCGTGTTCGCCTTCACGAACTATTAGCGAGTGACAAGAAAAAGCTGACGGATAATATTGTAGAAGAGGGTCAACTTTATTATCAGCACAGACAAGCTGGAGATCCGCGAATACCACCCTGGACTAAGCCTGTCTAAATGAAACCAGGCAACCTTCTGTTGCCTCGGCGCTCCACAAAAAAGCACCAGTAAACAAGCACCCACCACTCCCTCAAGTATCAAGAAGGCTGGTCAGGTTCATTGTGGCGTACACTCGCCTGATGTCAGTCAGGAAACTGTGGGAGCCAAGCTTGCTCGCGATAGCAGTCTTTCTGTGCCGCTGATGTTGGATGTGCCGACATCATCGCAAGCTTGCTCCCACAGGGGGAACCAGGCTGGATGCCAAGTTGTGATCACCTCGCAAAACGGTGATGCTCATATTGGCGAATCCAGCCAAAACACCTACCACAATGACCACCCGGACTCACTCGATCAGCGTCGGCGTCAAAAGGTCGAACCGTGTCCATCTTTCACCCCCATCGAAGCTGACTTTGGTCTCGACGGTGAATTTTTGATTAGCCATAAGAGACGACATAAAGGCCTTCGGCAACCGGACACGTATCCCTGCCGTGACCTCCGCCTGTTGAACCCGATGCTCGTTCAACACAATTTCGCTCACGTTTTGAGCCTGGGCATTCTTACCCAACACCGTAATGGTCACCAGGCACGCCTCGCTGATAAAAGCCCATGCACGTTGATAAACGGGTACTCCCGCATCGGTAATACTCGCTTTAGAGACAGGGTCGGTAAAAGGGGACTCAAGCTGAGGCACGTGGAATCGATACACAGGGTACGAGCCAATCGCTACCGTCAGGGCCCCGGACTGTTTGTTCGAGGAGTCTGCCAGGACCAGATCGTAATAAACCGTCACGCGCTTTTGGAACATCGCCGCAATATTGGCCGGTGGTACGCGCACTTGTTTTGTGCCCCAGGGCACGGGAATGGGGATGGCCCCCACCGTACCAGGCTCACCAAACTGCATATGGACGATATCGTCATTGTAATAGACGGCATCGCCAGGGATTTGCGCCGTGGCACCGGCTATTACGTTCTGTGGGTTCAGGTCGGCATACTCCGCGGGGCTTCCTTCAGCCTCGATGATCCACGGATGAGGCACGTAATGCGGCGCGCGCACCACCGCTACTTGAAACGAAACCGCCGTGGACTCGGCTGTTTCATTACCGGCCCTGTCGGCCACGTGGTAGGAAATCGAGCGCATGCCATCGCCCACGATACGGATCAGCGCTTCAGGGAAATCAATGAATATGGGGTCTTCATAGTCATCCCGTGTAAGGTCCTTGATAACCTCTTCGTACTGACCGTTGTTTTCATTCAGCCATTTTGCCGTGATTTTATCGCCGGGATTGGGCTCCGTATAAGGAGGAACCCTCACGGTGACAACCCCGCCATGGTCGATGAGGTACTGCTCGGAGAGGCCCTTCTCGATGATGTACGGGTCGATCAGTAATTGACTGTTCACCGCCAGAATCGGCGCGGTGGTATCGAGCGTGATCACCAACACGGCGGATGTATCAGTCTCATGGTTATAACCCTGCGTCTTGTAATGCAACCGATGACGCCCGTCATTACCGCGCAGAAATCGTTGAAACAAGGTCACATACTGGTCGGATGGCTCAATATCTGCTCCCTCCCAGGTACGGCGATCTACCGGGTCCGGGTTGTCGTCAAGAAACAGTTCAACCGACTCTTCACCCAGCTTAGGATCAGAGTGCTCCCACAACTCAAACCAGACCTTCAGGTCGTCGTGCGTGGCGGCTTCCGGGAGCAAATTGGGTTCACCACCCGGAATGTTATCGAGCAGTTCCTCCACGCTGGGTGCAAGCAGCTCTTTAGGGCTATCGGAAGACGACGTATTCGTTGACTCGCTCATGAAACAAGACTCCTTAAAGAAGCGCGAGGACAATGACCGTGGCCGTTATCCTCGCAGCGTGTAAAGAACATTGAATGTGTCGCGCAGCGTCAGCCCATTGAATTACCAGAGATAGCGCACGCCCACGTTGGCCCCCCACGGTTGCTCGATCTTATTGCCGTTGCTGTAATCGAAATCGGCGTGGACCGACACCTTGTCGGTCAGTGTCATAGCGATACCTGCCCCCAGCTCGCCGCGCGAACCCGAAAGATCGTTTTTGAACCTGCTGTCGTTAACTTTCACTTCATTGTTATTGGCGAACTCGTGCACGTAAGCGGCACGCAGGTATGGCTGCAGCACTTTGCCTTCGCCCAGGTCGAAATTGCGCCCGGCTGTTGCACCGACCTTGCCCAACAGCGAGTGCATGCGGTCACCTTCGGCAGCCAAGCCGTTATCCAGGCGATAGTCCTTGCCCTGGATGATCACACCCGAGAGCTGGGTGTAGGGTTCGACAAAGTAGTCGTCGGCCAGCTTGACGTGACGACCGAACTCCAGGGAACCGCCGACGCTGTGGTTGTCATAGCTACCCTTGGTTTTTTTGCCATCGCTCAGTTGGACCGAAGATTCGTTCTGGAAGCGGTTGAACTTGAGCACACCGTCGAAGTAGTAGCCGCTCTCGTCATCCAGCCACGTGGTGTAGGCACCGAGGTAGTAACTGTCGACTTCGCCGGTGGTGCCGCGGCTCAGGTCCAGGTCGGACTTGCTGTAGCCTCCCAGCACGCCCACCAACCACTGCCCGTCACCGCCTGGCAATGGCGCATCGGCACCCAACGACAGGCCCTGCTGGGTTTGTTTGTAAGCCACGCCGGAGCTGGCGCTGACATCGAACTTGTTACCGTAGGCGCGAATCCAGCCACCGGCCTTGCCTTGGTCCCTGCGCACTTCGCCCATGCGGCTGCGCAAGATGCTGAGTTCGCCTTGCCAGACCGTCGGCGCGGCATTGAACAACGCCATCACCGATTGGGTACCGGGGCTGATGACTTTCGAAGCGGTGTCCAGATACCAGTCATTGTCACCTTGCTTGATCAGGTTGTAGGAGAAAGCCCCCAGGTCCACCTCACCACCCAGCAAGGAAAACTGGGCATCGCCACCACCGATGTGGACCACCGGGATAGAAGCGGCGGCACCGGGTTCCGAGCCGCTGCTGTCGAGCGCCACCTGATAATTACCGGTGGCCGTCCCGGTCACGGTCAGCGTATCGACCTGGCCCGTGGCAAAGTTGGTGTGCATGAAGAAGGTACCGTTGCCCGACAGCTCGCCCACGGTCAATTTGTAGAATTCGCCCGGGTTGCCGAACTGAATGCCACCGCCGTTCATGGAAAGCTTCTCGACCTCGCCATCACCGACCATGATCCAACGGGCTTCGTTGTTGATGGCCAGGCTCTCGACGTTTTCCAGGCGACCGGTGAGCGTCGCGAAGTTATCGAACACAACGTTAGCGCTGCTGCCTTCCTCCACGATGATGTCACCGACCAATTGGCTGTTATCGGCCTTGAAATTCGCCGAAGAACCATTGACGACTTCCAAGAGCTTACCGTTGCCAGCCACCAGGGTAGAGCCGTTGTTGACTTCGATATTCACCCGTTCGTTGTTGGTCTGGGTCTGGCCATCGACAACGATCGCCGAACCGGTCAAGCCTTCGACGCGGGAGTTATCCAGGATCAATGCGTTGTCGGCGGACAGGTTGAGGTCGGCAAACACGTACACACCGTTGAGCCCCCCAACGATGGTGCTGTCGGTGGCGGAAATCTTGCTGCCGAAGCTACGCACGCCAATGCCATCGGCGTTGCTGCCAATCAGGGTGGAGCCTGCCTCAAGTATCAATTGGCTGCTGGCACTGAGGGTTGCCCCTACTCGCCCACCGATGATTTCGCTGTCGCTGACCACCGCGGTAGATCCACCGGTGGCTGATGTTGCCAGACGCAGCCCGATGTTGCTGCTGACGACTTTGCTGCCGTTGGCGATAGTCGCTTCGCTGCCGGCTAAATCGACTCCGTTGGCATTGCCTTGAGCGGTAACCTGGGTATCGCTCAGATTGATCGTCGACCCGCCGGATGCACGGATCTGGTAAGTCGTTGCGCCGTTGGCCGTCAGCTTGCTTTCGGTCTCCACCAGGTAATCGTCAGTCGTGGTGGTGGCACCGATGGTCTTGGACGCACCGTTTTCGATGAGCGTCTGCGCCAGGCCGGTCGGGCTCAGTAGCAGCAATGGCGCGAGGGTCACAAGTTTGAGAACGCGCGCAAGCGGCGTGATGGAGAATGAGTGGCTGACGGACATGAGTAACTCCTGGGTGAACAAGCTGTCTGGCAATCGCCCTTGCCTGGCCTTGCCGCCTTGCTCTGGACGATCAAAAGGCGGCAATCCTAAGCACTCGTTTCCGGAAGATATGTAGGACTTATCCCTGTGTTCGTGAGATTTTTCTCATTGCTTCGGTGTGAAATATCGATGTAGAGGTCCCTCCATGAGGGAGCGTCAACATGCACACCCGGGCAACAAACGCCCGGGTGCATGCTTCCAGGCTAAGGCCTTGGGATCTCGCACGGCGTGTCCGGCAGGTGGAAGGCGGTGATGGTTGTGTGCGGTGTCGATTCAAGTATTTCCGAGCCGTCATCGTGGAAATACTGGATCTTCGCCCGGCCCCTGCGATTCGTTCCTGCGTTCTCGGTATAAAGCGGCAGGATATGGTCCGCATAAGGTGCCACTCGAATGATGAAGCCGGTCAGAGGTGTACCGGCAGCGCCCAACACGTAGTCTTGCCTGAATATCGCGGCGGTGATCGGATCTTCAGGGTCGCTCAGGAACTCCCCTCTCATGGGGGTGAAGACGAAATTGATTTCGTCACCATCCTCGAGCACGCCGGTGAGGTCAGGGATGGCGACCTGGAGCGCGCCATCGTCATCCAGCACCGAGCAGCCTGGATAAGTGGTGTCGATGGTAGGAAAACTCGCAGGTGGCAGTTCAACGGCTATGGCATTGACGTCGACCTCGGTTGGGGTGGATTCCAGGTCATTCTCAATGCCTGGCGCGCTCAACTGATAGTGCACCGGTACCTCGGTGCCATTGCCGCCGTTCTTGATGTAAGTCCAAGGGATCTCGACGGTTTCGTCGTCGCCAGGTGTATGCTGCGTATCATCGAAGGTGATCTGGGCCTCAACGACACGAGTGCCATTCCAGAAAAAATCGATGACATGGCCGTCAACCGCCTCGGCGTACCAGGTAAAGGTGAAATCCGCCGCCTTGTCCTTGTCGGCCCGCGTCAACTGGTTGGTCCGGCTACCATCCCAATTCGTAACGACACCTATCTTCAAGCTTGGATGCACCGGATTCGGCCAGCCGGGAAACGGCCAGGGGACCCAGGGGATCGGCACCTCGAAGTTGACGTCGATATCGAGGTCTTCAGGTCCGAATAGCCGGTTTTTACGCACGACGTGATAACTGATGTTGGTCACCTTGTCGCCAGTGGTGTTTTCGCCGTATTCCTCGAGCATGAGGAGTTTCGGTTCCACCGGAATCTCGATCCTGGCCGGCGGGTTAGGCCCAACAGCAACGTCCTCCAGCGTCTTGCTCCCCCACTTCAATCGAATGAAGTCATAACTCTTGTGATTGTCATACAGGGGAATCCAGACACTCACCCCCGACAAAGCATGCTCGACCACCAACGGCCCCGGATCCGCTTGGGGGACCTCCGGTGCTTGCAGGTTGGTCGGTAGCCGTCCGAAGGTGAGGCTTATTTTCTGCCAAAGCGACAGAACGCTGGTATTGGTCGCCTTGTCGATCAAGACGTAGATGAACACGCATTCGGCATCGCCAAACTCACGAACACGGTCGCCATCGATTTCTATCTCGGTGTCCGAGATGCCCGGGGCGGGGACATAGTCGAAGAAAATCGGGATGAGCCCAGTCGGCTCGTCAGGAATATGGGCAGCGTCCACCAGATAAACGGCGATTTGATCAGTCGCTTGCCAATCATCATAACCAGGAATCGTGGCCTTCAGTTTGCTGCCGGGGGCCAGGTTGCTGTCATCGAAGTAGGTGGTTGCAAAGATCAGTGCCTCCGGCGGGGCGCGATCATAGGGTGGCAATCGGTCGCAAATGAGCGGAGTTATCGGAGATTTGTCTGCTTCGTCTTCTTCGTTGTTATAAACATAATGGTCATATCTCACACGGCACGGAGAGTTTTGTGGAAGATCGTCGACCCTGATGAGCATCGGGTAGGGGAAGGTCTCCGGAAAGTCGCTACCACCTAGAGGAATTACAAATTCATGTTCTGCCACGACCTCAAAACGACCATTGCCGGTACGATCGAACATGACCTGGATCGTCTCCGGTAAGCCCGGAGGCGGTAGGGCATCCCACTTACGAATTTGCACCTTCAACCCGTCCTTCAGTTCGGGGCCGCTGAGCAGACCTGTGGCGATGTCCACTATAGGATGATCAATGATGATGTATTGGTTGCCCAACCTCGACTGGTGCTCGGTGCGCTCCCTGAGATAAGCGCTGTTTGCCTCACGTCGCGCCAGTTTTTTATCCGCATTTGCCATGTTATCGCTCTCCCATTGACAACGTTCAGCCGTTGAGACACCAACGGCCATCCAGTTTTTTGGCAGATCGATAACACCGGACACTACACAACGCTTCCCATCGCTCTGCGTGGCAGCCAAGGCCTTGAGCGAATTAAGCACCGGTTTTTAACGAGGCGATACTGTCAGAGTTGACAGGTGCTACGACAAATTCAGAACAACACCACACCCACCAATACCGCCATCTCCAGCAATTCCAACAAGGCCCCGGCGGTATCCCCGGTGCACCCCGCGAGCCTGCGCAGCATCATCTGGCGCAAGCCGATAAACACCGCCACAGCGACCAGCAGCGCAACGACACCTGCCCAGCCCACCACCAGCACACAGCCCAGCGCACCCACCCACAACACCTGCCAACCCGCACGCCGGGGTAGATGGTCAGCAAGCGCCTGGCCCAAACCACCGGCCCGCACATAAGGCGTGCTCAGGAACAGCCCAAGCAACGCGGCACGCCCCAACACCGGCACGATAATCAACATCACGCCCTGCCCTTGCTCGATCAACGCCAGTAGCGCGGTGAATTTGAGCAACAGCACCAACACCAGCGTGATGACGGCAATCGGCCCGCTGCGCGGGTCTTTCATGATCAGCAGCGTGCGCTCGCGATCGCCGAAGCCGCCCAGCCAGGCGTCCGCGCTGTCGGCCAGGCCATCCAGGTGCAGGCCGCCGCTGAGCAATACCCACACGGTCAGCAACAGCGCGGCGTGCAGCAATGGCGGCGTTCCCAGCAACAGTGCATTGAGCAACCACAGTAAAGCACCGAACAGCAGCCCCACCAGCGGATAGAACAGCAGCGAACGGCCCAGTTGTTCCGGCTCGGGCATGCCCGGCAGGCGCACCGGCAGGCTGCTGAGAAATTGCAGGGCGATCCAGAATGGCAGCATCTTCAGCCGACCTCTGTCAGCACGGCGTCGGACGACACTTGCAGAGAAAACAGCGCGCCGTGGGCGACTTCGACGTTGAGCAGTTGCTCGCGAGGCAGGCCTCGGGCCTGGGCCAGCAGCAAACGCATGACGCCGCCATGGCTGATCAGCAAGATGCGTTGCCCGGCGTAGGCAGCGTGCAGGCGTTCGACCGCTGCCAGCACGCGGCTGGAAAACGCCAGCACCGGCTCGCCATCGGGTGGCGTGAAGCTGTAGGGATCGGCCCAGAACCGGCCCAAGGCTTCGGCGTCGGTGTCCATCAATGCCGCCGCGCTGCGGCCTTCCCAGGCGCCGAAATGCAGTTCTTGCAGGTCTTGGTCCAGGTGCAGCGGCACGCCGAGTTGGGCTCCGAGCTGTTCAGCGAAGCGGGCGCAACGCTGCAACGGCGAACTAACCAAGCGATCCCACGGCCCGCCCTGCTCCACCGCCGCGTGCATCTGTTCCCAGCCCTTGGCGGTCAAGGCGTCGTCGAGGCTGCCGCGCAAGCCACCACCCAGTTCGGTTTCGCCGTGACGCAGCAGGTCCAGGCGCAAGGTCATGCCGGACGATCCGCCACGGCCGCTTCGGCGAACGTCGCCATCTGCCCGTGCAGATCACAGGCCAGGCGCAACAGCGGCACCGCCAGCGCCGCGCCACTGCCCTCGCCCAGGCGCAGGCCCAGCTCCAGCAGCGGTTCGGCACCGAGGGTTTCCAGTACGTGGCGATGGCCCGGTTCGGCGCCACGATGGCCGAACAGCAGCCATGGCCGGCACGCTGGGTTGAGTCGCACGGCCACCAGGGCGGCGACGCTGCAGATGAAACCGTCCACCAGCACCGCAACGCCCTGTTGGGCGCAGGCCAGATACGCACCGACCAACGCGGCGATTTCAAAACCGCCGAGGTTGAACAAGGTCTGCAACGGGTCGTTGTGCTGGGCAGCGTGCAGCGCCAAGGCCCGTTCGATGACCTCGGCCTTGCGCCTGACGCCCGCCGCGTCCAACCCCGTGCCCGGCCCGACCAGTTGCGCCACCGGGCAATCGAGCAAGGCGCAGGCCAGGGCACTGGCGGACGTGGTATTGCCGATGCCCATCTCGCCGCCGATGAACAATTGCGCCCCAGTGGCGACGGCACGGGCCACGCTGTCGCGGCCGGCTTGCAAGGCTTGTTCGCCCTGGGAGGCGCTCATGGCCGGGCCTTGGAGGAAATTCGCCGTGCCGGGGCCAACATTCAGATGGCGCACACCGGGCAGGTCCAACGAAGGCGTCACGGTGCCCAGGTCCACCACTTCCAGGGACGCGCCCAGTTGCCGCGCCAAGACGCTGATGGCCGCACCGCCGCTGACGAAGTTGAGCAGCATCTGCCCGGTGACTTCCTGGGGATAGGCCGATACGCCTTCAGCCACCACGCCGTGGTCACCGGCGAAAATGGCGATCCACAGCCGATCCAGGCTCGGCTTGACCTGCCCTTGCAGGCCCGCTAGTTGCACCGCCACCGATTCCAGTCGGCCCAATGAACCGGCGGGTTTGGTCAGTTGTTGCTGACGGGCCGTGGCCTGCTCCAAAGCCTGGGTGTCGAAGGGCTTGCATGGGTCCAGCCACCAGCGGTGATTCATAACGCAGTACCTTTGAGAGTCAGGGGCAGGCCGGCGACGGTCAGCACGACGCGCTGACAACGTTCGGCCAAGGCTTGATGCAGCCAACCGGCTTCATCGACGTAACGGCGAGTCAACTCGCCCAGGGGCACGACACCCATTCCGGTCTCGTTGCTGACAAAAATGATTTCACCGGGCAACGCGGCCAGGCAGTCCAGCAGTGCTTGGCGTTCGGTATGCAGTTGCTCGGGATCGTCGAGCATCAGCAGGTTGGTCAGCCAGAGGGTCAGGCAGTCCACCAGCAGGCATTGCCCGGGAGCGGCGTTTTCCCGCAGCACTCGGGCCAGGGCCAAGGGCTCTTCCACCAGGGCCCATTCGGCCGGACGGCGGGCGCGGTGTTGGGCGACCCGTGCGTTCATCTCGCCGTCCAGGGGTTGGCTGGTGGCGATGTAGGTCACGGGTAATCGGCTGTCCGTGGCGAGCTTTTCCGCCAGGCGACTCTTGCCGGAGCGAGCGCCGCCGAGGATGAGTTGCAGCATGTTGTTTACCTTTCAAATAGGCGGTGTCGCTGCCGGCGTCATCGCGAGCAGGCTCGCTCCCACAGTTGATCTAGGATGTACATGAATTCTGTGGTCATCAGAGATCCAATGTGGGAGCGAGCCTGCTCGCGATGAGGCCGACACAGCCACCTCAAACCCCACAGAGTTCACGCAACAGCCCAGTATCCAAATGCCGCTCCACCAGATCCGCCAACCGTTCGATATCCCGCTCGCGCAAGCCGTGGTAGTCCACCGTTTGCACATCCTGCAACCCGGCCCAGCGCAACAACGCGCTGCTGGCCTGGGGCGACTCGAACAGCCCATGCAGGTAGGTGCCGAACACCTGTCCGTCGAGGCTCTGGGCACCGTCGCAGCGGCCGTCTTCCAAGTGCACTGCGGCGTTTTCCAGGGCAGGGCCGGTGGTCACGCCCGCGTGAATTTCGTAGCCGCTAACCTCAGCCTCTTCCAAGGCCAATCGCCCGCGCACATTGCGCAGTTGTTTCTCATGTTCCAGGGTCGTTTCGAAGGCCAGCAGGCCCAGCCCGGCACTGGAACCCGCCGCACCTTCGAGCCCCAGCGGGTCGTGAACCTGCTGACCGAGCATCTGCAAGCCGCCGCAGATGCCCAGCAACTTGCCGCCGTAGCGCAAGTGACGCTGGATCGCCGTGTCCCAGCCGTTAGCGCGCAAGTAGGCCAGGTCGCTACGCACGCTTTTCGAACCGGGCAGGATGATCAGGTCGGCCGGCGAGATGGTTTGGCCGGGGCCGATGAATTGCAGGTCGACCTGCGGGTGCAGGCGTAACGGATCGAAATCGGTGTGGTTGCTGATGCGCGGCAACACCGGCACCACCACTTTCAGCACTTGCTCGGCCTTGTCGATCTGGCGCTGGTCGAGGCCGTCCTCGGCTTCCAGATGCAGGTCCATCACGTAGGGCAACACGCCGATCACCGGTTTGCCGGTGCGCGCCTCCAGCCAGTCCAGGCCAGGTTGCAGCAAGGCGATGTCGCCACGAAAGCGGTTGATGATGAAGCCCTTGACCCGCGCCTGCTCACTCGGTGATAGCAACTCCAGCGTACCGACCAGATGAGCGAACACCCCGCCGCGATTGATATCGGCGATCAGCAGCACCGGGCAGTCCACCGCCTCGGCAAAGCCCATGTTGGCGATGTCACCGGCGCGCAGATTGATCTCCGCTGGCGAGCCGGCGCCCTCCACCATCACCACTGGATACGCGGCGCTCAAACGTGCGTGGGAGGCGAGCACGGCTTGCATGGCGATGGCTTTGTAATCGTGATAGGCCACGGCGTTCATGGTGGTGACGGCGCGGCCGTGGATGATCACCTGGGCGCCGGTATCGCTGTTGGGCTTGAGCAAAACCGGGTTCATGTCGGTGTGCGGTTCGAGCCCGGCGGCCTGGGCCTGCACGGCTTGGGCGCGACCAATTTCACCGCCGTCGGCGGTCACAGCGCTATTGAGGGCCATGTTCTGCGGCTTGAACGGCACCACACTCACGCCCTGGCGCCTGACCCAGCGGCACAGCGCCGTGACCAGGGTACTTTTGCCGGCATCGGAGGTGGTGCCTTGCACCATCACTGTGGTCATTGAACGTCCTTGGCGTAGGCCTCGAAGGCCTGTTCGAGGCGCAGGAATTCGCTGTCGTCAGCCGGCAGTCCGAAGCGCAGGCTGCCGGTACTGGTGAACAACCGCAGGAGAATGCCGCGATGGGCCATGAAATCGTGAAGCCCCTGGGCGTGCTCGGTGACCAGCCACTGGAACAATCCGCAGCCGCCCTGAGGCTTGAAGCCGTGATGCTCGAGCATCAGCGCCAGGCGTTGGCTGCTGGCTTCGCAGCGTTGGCGCTGACGGGCGTGGGCATCGCTGTCCAGCAAGCACGCCTGGCCCAGTACCCGGGTCGGCCCGCTGACGGCCCACGGCCCGACCTGTTCGGCGAGCAACTTGAGCAAGCGGCGCTCGGCCAAGACAAACCCCAGGCGCACCCCGGCCAGGCCAAAGAACTTGCCGAACGAACGCAGCACGATCAGCCCGACCA
This sequence comes from Pseudomonas sp. DF11, assembly GCF_058148565.1. Lineage (NCBI taxonomy): Bacteria > Pseudomonadati > Pseudomonadota > Gammaproteobacteria > Pseudomonadales > Pseudomonadaceae > Pseudomonas > Pseudomonas sp. DF11. The sequence goes on along the minus strand of NZ_JBYVYN010000015.1, from coordinate 50,667 downwards.
GATGAGTGTGCGCCGCCAGGCTCAGCGACGGCGTGATGTCCATGAAGGCTTCATCCACCACCAGCCAGCCACCGCGCTGGGCCAGGCGGGCATGCCAGTCAAGCAAGCGCTCGGGCTCCAGGCTCAGGCCCGTGGGATTGTTTGGATTGACCACCACCAGCACGTCGAGGCTGTCGATGAAGAAATCCACCTCCGACGCCAACACTTCGCGCACGATGTAGCCGCTGCGGCGCCAGGCTTCGGCATGTTCGGCGTAACACGGCGAGAGCACGCCGACCTTGCCGGCCCGACGCAGGCGCGGCAACAACTGGATAGCCATCTGCGAACCAGCCACCGGCAGCACATCCAACGCACCGTAGTAATCGCAGGCGGCCTGCTCCAAGCCATCATCGGTTTCCGGCAAGCGTGCCCAGGCGCGCAGGGGAATCGCCGGGACCTCGAACGGCCAGGGCGCCAGGCCGCTGGACAGGTCGAGCCAATCAGCCTCGGCAATCCCGTATTGCCTGGCCGCGTTGCGCAGGCGTCCACCGTGCTCAAGCATAAAACTCAGCTCCCAGGCAGAGAATCAGCAACCACAACCATACCCCGCGCTGGACCAATTGCCAGCCGAGATCGATGGAGTCGGCACTGGCCGGCACACCTTCGCCCAAGGGCGGACGTTGGTGCAGCTCGCCGTGATAAACCGCCGCCCCGCCCAACTCGACGCCCAGCGCACCGGCCCCGGCGGCCATCACCGGCCCGGCGTTGGGGCTGTCCCAGGTTGGGCCCTGGGTGCGCCAGCATTTGAGCGCCAGGCGGGTCTTGCCGAGCAGCGCGTAGGTCAACGCCACCAGGCGCGCCGGAATGTAGTTGAGCACGTCGTCGATCTTCGCCGCCGCCCAGCCAAAACGCTCGAAGCGTTCATTGCGATAGCCCCACATGGCGTCGAGGGTATTGCTCAAGCGGTACAGCACCACGCCGGGCGCGCCAGCCACAGCGAACCAGAACAGCGCGGCGAACACCGCGTCGCTGCCGTTTTCCAGCACCGATTCGGTGGCGGCGCGGGCCACGGCTGTCTCGTCCAACTCGCGCGTCTCGCGACTGACCAGATAGCCGACACGCTGACGCGCTTGCTCCAGATCACCGCTGCGCAACGCCCGCGCCACCGGCTCGACATGCTCACCAAGGCTGCGCAGGCCGAGGGCACAGTACAACGCCAGGATCTCCACCAGCCAACCCACCACAGGCGCCCAGGACAGGGCCGTGGCCAGCAGGGTCAGCGGCACCACGGCGATGATCCACGCCGTCACCCCGTGGCTGCGCCAGCCGCGCCCGCCGGAATTGAAGCGCTGTTCGATGCGATCAGCAAAACCACCGAACGCCACCAACGGATGCCAGCGCCGGGGCTCGCCCAACAGCGCATCCAGCGCCACCGCGGCGGCACTGAGCAACGCCACGCTCATGGGCTCACTCCCCAACGATTTTCATACAGCAGTTCATTGAGCGGACGCGGCTGCGCCCAACCTTCCAGGGCGAGCATCGGCGCCGGATAAAACCCCTCGACCGGCCCCAGGCAAAGTACCGCCAGCGGCTTGGCCCCGGTGGGCAGGCCCAGCAGATCGGCCAGGGCCTGGGGTTCGAACAGCGATACCCAGCCCATCCCCAACCCTTCGGCGCGGGAGGCCAGCCACAGGTTCTGGATCGCGCAGGACAGCGAGGCCAGGTCCATTTCCGGCAAGGTCCGTCGACCGAAGATGTGCCGCTCGCGATCCTCCATCAACGCCGCCACCAGCACCTCGGCGCAGTCGTCGATGCCTTCGACCTTGAGCTTCATGAACTCATCGCTGCGCTCGCCCAGGGCCTCGGCGGTGCGGATGCGTTCCTGCTCCACCAGTTCGCGGATCTGCCCGCGCAAGGCGCGGTCGCTGATGCGGATGAATCGCCACGGTTGCATCAGGCCGACGCTGGGGGCCTGGTGCGCGGCTTCCAGCAGGCGGCGCAGCAAGGCCGGTTCGACCGTGCCGCCGGTGAAGTGGCGCATGTCACGACGTTCGGCGATGGCGCGGTAGATGGCGTCGCGTTCGGCTTGGGAGAAAGCGGTGTCTGTCATGGCCTCTTCGCGAGCAAGCCCGCTCCCACAGGGTTTAGGTGATCAAACGTGGGAGCGGGCTTGCTCGCGAAGGCGGCCTCAAGGTCAGGTGCAAACAACGCGGCAATCGCCCTGGGATTGGACGGAAAATAAAAGTGCACATAAGAAGCCGTCATCCGCCCCTGCCGGAATACCGCCTCCGCGCCTCGCCCGCCATTCGGGCTATGGCCACGGGCAATCGGTTCAAGTTCAGTGTTGGTCAGGGAATGATGGTAGGTGTGCCCACGCAGGTTGCCTTCCGGCAAATCCACCGATTGCAGCGCCAGGGCCGCCAGGCGCTTTTGCATCTGCGCATCGCCGGCCAACAATCCCAGCAGTTCGGCGCGCACGCCGTCGACATCGGTCAATGAATCGAGCAGATACAACATGCCGCCGCATTCGGCGAGCAACGGTTTATCGGCTGCGTGGTGGGCACGAATCGCGGCCAGCATCGGGGTATTGCGGGCCAGCACAACGTGGTGCAGCTCCGGATAACCACCAGGCAGATAAAGGCTGTCCGCCTCGGGCAGTTCGCTGTCATGGATCGGTGAAAAGAAGCTCAACTGCGCGCCCATGGCCCGCAGCAGATCGAGGCTTGCGCCATAGGTGAAGGCAAACGCTTCGTCCCGGGCCACGGCGATGCGCACACCGTCGAGCCATTGTTGTGGGTTGATCACCTCGGGGGCGGCGAACTCGACTGCCGGCGGCAGCGCCACTTCGCAACTGCCGGCCAGGGCGTCGGCCGCTGCATCAAGGCGCAGGTCGAGGTCGTTCAATTCGCTGGCCTGGACCAACCCGAGGTGGCGGCTGGGTAACTCGATGCCGGTTTCCCGGGACAACGCGCCGTACCAGCGTAGGCCTTCGGTCAGGCTGCCTTCGAGCAATTGTGCGTGGCGCAGGGTGCCGACGCGGTTGGCCAAGACCCCGGCGAATGGCAAGTCCGGCTGATAACGGGCCAGGCCCAAGGCCAGGGCGCCGAAAGTCTGGGCCATGGCCGTGCCGTCGATCACCGCCAGCACCGGCACACCGAAATGTCGCGCCAGATCGGCGCTGGAAGGGGTGCCGTCGAACAGCCCCATCACCCCTTCGATCAGGATCAGGTCCGCTTCAGCGGCGGCTTCCCACAACAGCCGGCGGCTTTCCTGCTCACCGACCATCCACATGTCCAATTGATAGACCGGCGCGCCGCTGGCGCGCTCGAGGATCATCGGGTCGAGAAAGTCCGGGCCGCACTTGAAGACGCGCACCTTGCGCCCCTGGTTGCGATGCAAACGGGCCAGGGCGGCGGTGACGGTGGTCTTGCCTTGCCCCGAGGCCGGAGCGGCGATCAGCACCGCCGGACAGTGGCGAGCATCACTCACAGTTCAACGCCTTTCTGCGCCTTGATGCCGGCCTGGAACGCGTGCTTGATCATGCCCATTTCGGTGACGGTGTCGGCCAGTTCGATCATCTCCGGCTTGGCACCACGCCCGGTCACCACCACATGCTGCATAGGTGGACGGGCTTGCAGATCGCTCAACACCTGATCGAGGTCGAGGTAGCCGTGTTTGAGGGCGATGTTCAGTTCATCGAGCACCACCAGGCCAATGGACGGATCGCTGAGCAATTGCCGCGACACCGCCCAAGCGGCTTCGGCGGCGGCGATATCACGCTGGCGGTCCTGGGTTTCCCAGGTGAAACCTTCGCCCATCACGTGAAAACGTACCTGCTCCGGGAAGCGGCGGAAGAACAGCTCTTCACCGGTGCTGTTGCGCCCCTTGATGAACTGCACCACTCCGCATTGCATACCGTGGCCCATGGACCGTGCGAGCATGCCAAACGCCGAGCTGCTCTTGCCCTTGCCGTTGCCGGTCAGCACCAGCAGCAGGCCGCACTCGTTCGGCGAGTTGGCGATGCGCTCGTCGATCACGGCTTTCTTGCGCAGCATGCGCGCCAGGTGGCGTTCGTCGCGATCGGGGGTGTCGGTCATGGAAGCTCTCCGTTGAGATTGGATAACGGCGGGCGGGCATAAAAAGGACGGCAGCGAGCCTGGCATCGCCCACCGTGATGCCGTTGGATGAATCAGGCCGGTCTCCGGGCTCATGAGCGGCGCAATGCCCGGCTGTGCGCCTTCCCATGTCTACGACACAGTGGTGAGTGGCCTGTGTAGCGAGTTCTGTCAGTTCAACTTCGGCGTCAGAAGTCCATATCCTGCGTTGCTGCTCCTCGCCATAGCGGGCTATGACTCGTCACAGCGCCTTGGCTATGGACTTCTGACATCCGAATTTGAACTGACGAACTCACCACACAGGCCACAGAGCACAGCGTTGACTCATTTACCGTTGCGGGGGCAGCGCCGGGTTCGTGTGCACTCACCGGCTTCCCTGTTTCACTCTATCGACCGGGGTCATAGAGCACCTGAAACAAGCGGCGAAGGTTAGAGGGTTGGGGGTGGAGCGTCAATTAAAGCCGCCATAGGACATGCACCGAACATTGGCCCTGATCAATAAAATGACGCCAATCTTGTGCCACGCTACGGCAAGTGATATCAAATAGGCATCACGACCCGATATCACAAGAACAAGAGGGCAAAACATGCAAGGCATGCTCATCAGCAATCCAAAACTGGAATTCCTGCGCCCGGTGCTGGAACGCTGGTTTGATTGTATCGACCGCTACAACGCCGTACGGGGCGATAACGACACCCCTTACTGGTTCGATGAACGGGCCAACCTTGGCCTGTTATCGGCCGCCGCCTGGATGGCCGAGATGGTCACGCTGCAGAACGCGCCGACCCGCAAGCAGAATGAAGAAGGCGAACGCAACGTCAGCGCCGATCTGTTCATCGCCGGTGCCGATGAACGCGCCTTTATCCAAGCCACCCAACGCTGGCCCAAGGTCACCAACCTGAACCTGACCCAGCCGCTGCTGGAAGCCACCAGCGACGCCAAGCGCATCAGCTACGCCAGCGACCTGAAGCTGGGCTGCCTGTTCGTCGCGCCGCAAAAGCCCCAGCAAAGCGCTACGCCCGAAGAATTGCAGGACATGGTCGACGACCTGCAGAAGGAAAACACCTGCGCCGTGGCCTGGTACTTCCCTTACGCCTACCGCAAGTTGCGCAACGAAGCAGGTCACTATCATCCGGGGATTGCGGTGCTGTTCAAACAGGCCCACGGCTGACTCGCCAGGACTGTGCGGAGCTTGCTGACACGCGCCTGCAGTTGAACCATCGCGTGTCTACGCTCCTCTATGAATAACTACATGCATTCATAGGGAAGCCAGCATGCTCAAGCCACCTCATCTTTTGGTCGTCGCCCTTGCCGCCGGGCTTGCCGCTTGTGGCGAGTCTTCCACGCTGCAAGTGTCCGATGGCACCGGTCCTGCGCCGAAACTGCCCGAACCGAACAAGACCCTCGTCCCTACCGTCAACATCGCCGAAGCCATCGGCTGGCCCGAAGGCGCCAAGCCAACCCCGGCCCAGGGCCTGCAAGTGGGCGCGTTCGCTGAAGGGCTGGACCATCCGCGCTGGCTTTATGTGTTACCCAACGGTGATGTGCTGGTGGCCGAAACCAACGCCCCGCCCAAGCCGGACGACGCCAAGGGCATCCGTGGCTGGGTGATGAAGAAGGTCATGGGCCGCGCCGGAGCCGGAGTGCCCAGCCCCAATCGCATCACGCTGTTGCGCGATACCAATCACGACGGCATCGCCGAAACCCGCACGGTGTTCCTGGAAAATCTCAACTCGCCGTTCGGCATGACCCTGGTGGGCAATGACCTGTATGTGGCCGATACCGACCGGCTGATCCGTTTTCCCTACAAGGACGGAGACACGCAAATCAAGGCGCAGCCGACCAAGGTCGTCGATCTGCCCGGAGGCACGCTCAACCACCACTGGACCAAAAACGTGATTGCCAGCCGCGACGGCAGCAAGCTGTATGTCACCACGGGCTCGAACAGCAACGTCGCGGAAAACGGCATGGAAGCCGAAGAAGGTCGCGCGGCCATCTGGGAAGTGGACCGTGCCAGCGGCAATCACCGGATCTTCGCCTCAGGCCTGCGCAACCCCAACGGCCTGGCCTGGGAGCCCCGCAGCGGCGCGCTGTGGACAGCGGTGAACGAACGGGATGAGATCGGCAGCGACCTGGTGCCGGACTACATCACATCGGTCAAGGACGGTGCCTTCTATGGCTGGCCCTACAGCTACTATGGGCAGCATGTCGATGCCCGGGTCGAACCGCAGAACCCGGCGCTGGTGGCCAAGGCCATCGCCCCGGACTACGCCGTCGGCCCTCACACCGCCTCACTGGGCCTGACGTTCGCCGAGGGCAGCACCTTGCCTGCGCCGTTTACCGAGGGGGCTTTCGTCGGCCAGCATGGTTCCTGGAACCGCAAGCCCCACAGTGGTTATAAAGTGATTTTCGTACCGTTCAGCGGCGGTAAACCGGTGGGGCAACCGGTGGATGTGTTGACCGGTTTCCTGAACGCCGACGAAAAAGCCCAGGGCCGGCCAGTGGGCGTCGTGATCGACAAGCAGGGTGGATTGCTGGTGGCTGATGATGTGGGGAACAAGATTTGGCGGGTGTCAGGCAAATAAGGCCGACACACCTTTGTGGCGAGGGGATTTATCCCCGCTGGGCTGCACAGCAGCCCTGAACCTCTGACCTCGATGTATCAGACAGCTCGCATTCAAGCATTCAATTTTTGGGGCTGCTTCGCAGCCCAGCGGGGCGGTGCGACGTTTCGCTAAATCCCCTCGCCACAAATTTTGCACTGAGCCAGGTAAAACACTTCAGGGATTACGCGCCAGGTGCTCCGGCTGCAACACCCGCTTGGCGCTCAGATAGGCTTTCTGCCAATAGCTCTTGGACAGGCTGTCGAGCTTGACCGTACCGCCAGTGGCCGGCGCGTGGACAAAACGGCCCTCGCCGACATAGATCCCGGCGTGGCTGACCTGGGAGCCGCCGTTGGTGGCGAAGAAAATCAGGTCGCCGGTCTGCAACGCGTCCTTGCCGACATCGGGGGCGCGCATGCCGATCATTTCGCGGGTAGAGCGCGGCAAGGAGATGCCAGCGGCATCGCGGTAGACATAACCGATCAGACCACTGCAATCAAAACCCGAGTCCGGCGTATTACCACCCCAACGATACGGCGTACCCACCAGGCCCAGGGCGCGGAAGAGCACGTCTTCGGCGGCTGGGGAAAAGGTTTGCGAGGGAGCAAAGACCACCGGTGCCCGCACGGGGGCTGGCGGCGGCGCAGGACGGCTGGCGCAGGCGCTGAGCAGCGCGGCGAAACACATGAGAGCGAGGCGGGCCGACGTCGACATATGCAGAACAATCCTGATCTGGATGCGGCTTTTCTGCCGTGGGCATGAAAACAAATCCGCCTGCGGAGTACGCAGGCGGATTGCCATCAATCAATGATCAAGGATTCTAGCGGCTATGACGCAAACTTCAAGTAAGACTTTAAGTTTGCCTTACAAACTGTGCGTTTACTTGCGGGCAGTGACCACGGTCGGAGCCATGGCAAGGGCGCGCTTGGCTTCGATGAAGGTCTTGCTCCAGTAGCTGTCGCCCAGGCTGTCGATTCGCACGCCACCGCTGCGACGGCTGCTGGAATGGATGAACTGGTTGTCACCCAGGTAGATACCGGCGTGGCTGACGCGACCACGACGACCGTTGGTGCTGAAGAACAGCAGGTCACCGGGTTCCAGTTGATTGCGAGCCACCAATGGGGCGTTCACGTTGATCATCTCGCGCGTGGAGCGCGGCAAGTTCATGCCGGCCTCTTCGCGGAACAGGTAACCGATGAAACCGCTGCAATCGAAGCCAGCTTCAGAGGTACCGCCAAAACGGTAGCGGGTACCGATCAAGGACATGCCACGTTCCAGGATGCTGTCGGCCAGTACTGGAAGCTGGTAAGGCTTGCTGCCGGCGAAGGCTGCGAGCTCTTTGTCGGAGGCCATTTCTTCCTGGAACGCAATGGAGGAAGACTGGGCGGTAACGGAGTTCTTGACCTGTGGCTGGGGCGCTTGCTGGGACACTGGGGAGTGGGCAGCGCAACCGAACAACAGGGTAACGAGTGCGAGAGGCACGAGGGGTGCGAAGCGATTTAGCATGGGCACGACCGTGGCTGAATAGTAAAGATGGCGAGACTATGCCTTCTATCAACCTCATTTGCAAATTCAATCGATGCAAATGTGACTTCTCGGTTTCGCGTTTACATCTAAGCGCTTAAGCCCATTTTGAATCCTACGTAGCCTGCAGCCCAGCAGGGCCGCGGGTTTCGCCGCGGCCAAAGCAGGCCAAGAGCCACTAGTCGGATAGGTTCTACCAGCCCAAGGTTTCTTTCAAAAAAGGAATAGTCAGCTTGCGTTGGGCCTGGAGTGAGGCCTGGTCGAGACGTTCGAGCAATTCGAACAAGGCGCTCATGCTGCGGGTGCCACGGGTGAGAATGAAATGCCCGACTTCATCGGTCAGGTGCAGGCCACGTCGGGAAGCGCGCAGCTGCAAGGCACGGAGCTTGTCTTCGTCGGACAGCGGGCGCATCTGGAAAATCAACGCCAGGGTGAGACGGGACTTGAGGTCCGCCAGCTTCACTGGCAGCTCCCGAGGTGACGTCGATGCGGCGATCAGCAAGCGCCGACCACTGTCGCGCAACCGATTGAACAGATGAAACAGCGCCTCCTCCCAATCAGCCTTACCAGCCACGGCTTGGAGATCATCCAGGCAGACCAGTTCGTACTGTTCGAGGTTATCGAGGATTTCAACGCCGCGATCGAGCAGCTCGGCCAACGGCAGGTACACCGCCGGTTCGCCCAATTGCTCGAAGCGCAGGCACGCCGCCTGCAACAGGTGCGTGCGTCCTACCCCATCCTTGCCCCACAGGTAAATCAGGCTCTCGGTCCAGCCGGCGTCGGCTTCGCAAAGCCGCTCGACATAGCCGAGTGCAGCGGCATTGGCGCCTGGGTAGTAGTTGATAAAGGTGGCGTCATCACGCAGACGCACACCTAGGGGCAGCTGAATCGGTTTCATGCGGACTGAACAGTTCCCAAGGAACCGTTAGTGGCCTCTGTGTGAAGTGCGCAAAGTTTATACCCGTGGCGCGGACCGCACAATGCGCCGGACCACGAGCAAAATCAAAGGTTTGCAGCGGCAAGGGCATGGAGCGTCAGTTTCCCTGACACCCCGCCGGCCAATTGCCTTACAGGTCGGGGTCTTCGGCGCCGCTGTAGATGTCCGAATCCTTGTACAGATCGTGCATATGACGCACCAGCACCATGATCACCGCCGCCACCGGCAACGCCAACAGGATCCCGGTGAAGCCGAACAATTCGCCCCCCGCCAGGATCGCGAAGATCACCGCCACGGGATGCAGGCCAATGCGGTCGCCCACCAACAGCGGCGTCAGCACCATGCCCTCCAGGGCCTGCCCGACCATGAACACCGCCACGATGCCAATCATTGGGTACAAGTCGCCGCCGAACTGGAACAACCCGGCGATCAATGCCGCGCCAATCCCGATCACAAACCCCATATACGGCACGATAGCCGCCAGCCCGGCGATCAAGCCGATCAGCAGCCCCAGCTCCAACCCGACCAACATCAACCCAGCCGCATAGATGAAACCCAAGGCCACCATCACCAGCAATTGTCCACGCACGAACGCCCCCAGCACTTCGTGGCATTCGCCGGTCAGGGTCATGATGCGTTCTTCGCGATGGCGCGGCAGCAGGCTGCGGATCTTGGCCATCATCAGGTCCCAATCCCGCAGCAGGTAGAAAGCCACCACGGGAATCAGCACCAGGTTCGCCAGCCAGCCGATCAACGCCAGGCTCGAAGCCGTGGCCTGGCTCAATACCACGCCGACGATGTCGGTGGTCTGGCCCATGTGCTCGCTGATGGCGGCCTTGACCTTGTCGAACTTCCAGAAACCGTCCGACAACCCCAGCTTCGACTGCACCCACGGCACCGCGCTGTGCTGCAACCAATCGAGCATCTGCGGCGCCAATTCGTACAGGCGCAGCAGTTGCTTGGCGAGCATCGGTATCAGCACCAGCAACAGCGCGACCACGATCAAGGTGAACAACGCAAAGACCGTCACCACGCCCCAGGTCCGCGACAGGCCAAGTTTTTCCAAGCGATCCACCACCGGGTCAAACAGATAGGCCAACAACAGCGCAACCAGGAACGGCGTGAGGATCGGATGCAGCAGATAGATAAACGCGAACAGCAGGGCGACCCCACCCAACCAGAACCAACGCCGCGTATCGCCCATGAACCACTCCTAGCTATATAAAGAAAGAAAACCTACCAACGGAACCGCAAATTGGCTGCCGGCGCAGGCGCAGGTGCTGCAACCGGGACCGAACCATCGGCGGCTGGCGGCGCCACAGGCACTGGCGCGACGGCTTCGCCGGGTGGAATTTCCTGCAGTTTGGCCAGGGCCAACTGCGCCTTCAACTGTTCGGCACTGCCGGTGACCCGATAGACGATCCGGTCTTCTTCCACCCGCTGCAACTGCCCGCCAAACGGCTCGAGCAGACGCCCTAGCGCCGCATAACGCTCCAGGTTCATGCCCTGCACTTCCAGCAGTTGCTCGGTGGCCACGCCCGGCTTGGCGACGAAACGAGGCGCCAGGCGCTGACTCACCGCGAGCATGACTGCATCGGCCAGGGCCGCGGGATCGGCGCCCTGGGCCGTACCCTGTTCGCGCTGATCCCCCAGCCACAGGCGCCAGGTGCCATGCCACTGGCCACCCTCCTCCTTGGCGTGGACCGCCAGCAAAGCGTCTGTCGCGTAGCGCTCCGAGGCATCACGCAACGGCGCCGGGTCGTTGCCTTCCAGGTTTGGCGCGGTGGCGACGATCTGCTCGCTCAGGTCAGCCAACGGCAAGTGCAGCGCCAGGCCACGATGCTGGGCGGCACGCCGCAGCGGCGTTGCGCTGGCCTGGCCATCGCCCACCAGGCTGGAACCCTCGGTCGAGTCATTCAGCCACCAACCCAGGATCGATGGCCGGTTCGCACTCCACAGCGACAACCCTGCAGAACGCAAGGCCCGGTCGGTGCTTGTCGGGTCGAAGTCGACCTTGAGGCTTTCCGGCGGGCCGGCGTCGTAGCCATATTGAAGAATGATCTGCTGCGGGTCCTGGCGGATCGCCGCCAGGCCAGGGTTCTGGGCAGCCTTGGCGTCGCCGGTCAGGCGCAGTACCAGCGTATCCAGGGCGCGCAGGGTCGCCTGGTTGCGCTCCTCCGGCGTCTGGCTGGTGACCGGTTCGAACACCTGATAGAGGCCGTTGAGGGTTTCGGCATGGCTCGCCAGGCTGATCAGCGACAGGCAGCCTACGGACAAGAACTTGAACAAACGCATGGAAGATTCCCGGACATAACGGCTGGAACAGGCCGTGTGAAGAAGATTGAGCATGGCTGTGACCACAGCACCCGGCAAAACATTCACACGCCCGGTGGAAGTTTCGCACTGTCATCACCATAACCGGTTACCGCTACACCTTATACAGACGCGCTACACAGTACCAATATAAGAAATATCGGTTTTTTTCCGTGGATATGTCCCTGCCCGTCGGCGCGAGGATGGCCGCTGCCCCTCAAGCCTGATAAAATCGCGCGCCTTCGCAGACCGGCAATGGCTGGGCACCCGGAATAATTCGTACAACGGTTATTCAATGGCCCCGGCGGTCGGTCGTTACCCAGAAATCCCCCCTAAAGGCCTGGATCATGAGCAAGCAACCCTCCCTGAGCTACAAGGACGCCGGTGTAGACATCGACGCCGGTGAAGCATTGGTCGAACGCATCAAGAGCGTCGCCAAGCGCACTGCGCGTCCGGAAGTCATGGGCGGCCTGGGCGGTTTCGGCGCCCTCTGCGAGATCCCGGCCGGCTACAAGCAACCGGTGCTGGTCTCGGGCACCGACGGCGTCGGCACCAAGCTGCGTCTGGCGCTGAACCTGAACAAGCACGACAGCATCGGCATCGACCTGGTGGCCATGTGTGTGAACGACCTGGTGGTCTGCGGCGCCGAGCCGCTGTTCTTCCTCGACTACTACGCCACCGGCAAACTCAACGTCGACACCGCCGCCCAGGTGGTGACCGGCATCGGCGCTGGCTGCGAATTGTCCGGCTGCTCCCTGGTCGGCGGCGAAACCGCTGAAATGCCTGGCATGTACGAAGGCGAAGACTACGACCTGGCCGGCTTCTGCGTCGGCGTCGTGGAGAAGGCCGAGATCATCGACGGCTCGAAAGTCGCCACCGGCGATGCCTTGCTCGCCCTGCCATCTTCCGGCCCGCACTCCAACGGCTACTCGCTGATCCGCAAGATCATCGAAGTCTCCGGTGCCGACATCGAGAACACCCAGCTCGACGGCAAGCCCCTGGCCGACCTGCTGATGGCCCCGACCCGCATCTATGTCAAGCCACTGCTCAAGCTGATCAAGGACACCGGCGCCGTCAAGGCCATGGCCCACATCACCGGTGGTGGCCTGCTGGATAACATTCCGCGCGTGCTGCCAAAAGGCGCCCAGGCCGTGGTCGACGTGGCGAGCTGGACCCGCCCGGCGGTGTTCGACTGGCTGCAAGAGAAAGGCAACGTCGATGAAACCGAAATGCACCGCGTGCTGAACTGCGGCGTGGGCATGGTCATCTGCGTGGCCCAGGAGCACGTCGAGACGGCCCTGAAGGTACTGCGTGAAGCCGGCGAACAGCCTTGGGTCATCGGCCAGATCGCCACCGCCGCCGAAGGCGCTGCCCAGGTCGAGCTGAAAAACCTTAAGGCGCACTGATGTCCGCAACCTGTGACGTGGTGGTGCTGCTGTCCGGCACCGGCAGTAACTTGCAGGCCCTGATCGACAGCACGCGGACCGGCGACAGCCCGGTCCGTATTCGCGCGGTGATCTCCAACCGCGCCGACGCCTACGGCCTGCAACGCGCCAAGGACGCGGGGATCGACACCCGCGTCCTGGATCACAAGGCGTTCGACGGCCGCGAAGCCTTCGACGCCGCACTGATCGAACAGATCGACACCTTCAATCCGCACCTGGTGGTACTGGCCGGTTTCATGCGCATCCTCAGCGCCGGTTTCGTGCGTCACTACCAGGGCCGCCTGTTCAATATCCACCCCTCGCTGTTGCCCAAATACAAAGGGTTACATACTCACCAGCGGGCGCTGGAGGCCGGAGACACGGAGCATGGCTGCTCGGTGCACTTTGTCACCGAGGAACTCGATGGTGGACCACTGGTCGTACAGGCAGTAATACCGGTAGAGTTGCACGACACGCCACAAAGCCTGGCGCAACGGGTTCACGCCCGCGAGCACCAGATCTACCCGATGGCCGTGCGTTGGTTTGCCGAAGGACGGCTGACCCTCGACGATCGCGGTGCCTCACTGGACGGCCAGTTGCTCGCCTCCAGCGGCCATTTGATTCGATACTAGGAGATTTTATGCGTCGCGCCCTGCTCTTCGCTTGCGCTCTGCTGGCCTTGCCCCTGGCACAGGCTGCGGAACTTCAACCGTTCTCCGCCAGCTACACCGCCGACTGGAAACAGCTGCCCATGAGCGGCACCGCCGAGCGCAACCTGACCAAGGAAGCCAACGGCACCTGGAAGCTGAGCTTCAAGGCGTCGATGATGATCGCCAGCCTGACCGAAGAAAGCACCCTGACCCTGGACAAGGACACCCTGCTGCCACAGTCCTACCACTTCGAACGCGGTGGCCTGGGCAAAGCCAAGAAGGCCGACCTGGACTTCGACTGGAACACCAAGATGGTCACTGGCACCGATCGCGGCGATGCGGTCAAGCTGCCGCTCAACCGTGGCATGGTCGATAAATCCACTTATCAGTTGGCCCTGCAACACGACGTCGCGGCCGGCAAGAAAAGCATGAGCTATCAGGTCGTCGATGACGGCGAAGTCGATACCTATGACTTCCGCGTGCTGGGTTCGGAAAAGGTCGACACCAAGGCCGGCCAGATCGACGCGATCAAGGTCGAACGCGTGCGTGATCCGACACAAAGCAAGCGCATCACCGTGCTCTGGTTCGCCAAGGACTGGGACTACCTGCTGGTGCGCCTGCAACAGGTCGAGACCGACGGCAAGGAGTACAACATCATGCTCCTGGACGGTACGGTCAACGGCAAGGCTGTGAAAGGCAGCTGATCCACGCCGAAAACAAGAAGCCCTGCAGATGCGGGGCTTCTTTTTGCCTGGGTTTCATGACCACCACACAAACCTGTGGGAAATAGACCTGTGGGAGCGAGCCTGCTCGCGATGGCGTCGCATCAGCCAACCTCACCATTGACTGACACACCGCTATCGCGAGCGGGCTCGCTCCCACAGGTTTGGCTCCCAAGAAAAAAGTGGGGCCGCCTGCAACATGAAATCTTCTTCATGAAAGCCCCCTGCGACCGAATGCCGCGCACGGCCTGGCCTGCAGGATGGCCGCGATTTTAATGAAAACTTCTTAACGCGCCGAAGCATTTACTTAGCAGGCTATCCAAATCTATAACAAAGTCCTGCACACGCCTTGCTGCAGATAACAGAGATTGGAGCTTGCAAGATGACTGTGAAAGTAACTGAACGCGATGACGCCCACATGTCCCACGAAGGTATTGCCGCCGGTATCCGGATCTGGGATGTGCATCAACAGGATTTGCTGGTGGGGATGTTCCACTCCGAGACCGATGCTCATAACTACAAGGCTGAGCTGGAACGCGAGGAAAGGTTGCGCTCGCGGGAAATGGCAGAATCCTGAACGGCAGAAACACCTGTGGGAGCGGGCTTGCTCGCGAATGCGGTGGATCAGTCAACATCATCGTTGTCTGACACACCGCATTCGCGAGCAAGCCCGCTCCCACATTAGGTTTTGCGTTTAGCTCAGCAGTATTGCGCCCGGCTTACCACATCAAATCATCCGGAATCTGATACGCCGCGTACGGATCATCCGCATCCACTTCTTCGGTCTGGGTATTGAGCTGGACGATGCGCTTGGGGTCGCGTTCCTGGATCTTCAGGGCCGCTTCGCGCGGGATCACTTCGTAGCCGCCGGCATGATGGACGATCGCCAGCGAGCCGCTGCTCAGCTTGTTGCGCATCAGGGTGTTGACCGAGATACGCTTGACCTTCTTGTCGTCGACGAAGTTGTAATAATCCTCGGTGGTCAGCTTTGGCAGGCGCGAGACTTCGATCAATTGCTTGATCTGCGCGGCCCGGGCTTTCTGCTCGGCCTTTTCCTGCTGCTGGCGGTTGAGCTCCTGGTCGCGCTTGACCTTCTCGGCCATGGCCTCCTGGGCCGCGCGCTGCTGGGAGTCATCCAGCTCGATCTGGCCCTTGTGGGCCAGGCGCTGCTGCTTCTGTTTCTCTTTGCTGACCTGCTTGGCCTGCTTTTGGTTGACCAGCCCTGCTTTGAGCAACTGGTCGCGAAGGGAAAGGCTCATGGTGCTTACTCACTTAGGCAACGGCCTCAGCCACAGCTGGGCAAATTCTTTTCCTGACGTTTGGCTTCGCCCCATAAGGCGTCCAACTCTTCGAGGGTGCAATCTTCCATGGGACGGTGGGTGTCGCGCAATGCCTGTTCGATAAATCGGAAACGGCGTTCGAATTTGCCGTTGGCGCCACGCAGGGCCGTCTCCGGATCGACTTTCAGATGACGGGCCAGGTTCACCACGCTGAACAACAGGTCGCCGATCTCATCGCTGATAGCCGCCAAGTCGTTGTCAGCCATCGCTTCAAGGACTTCGTCCAGTTCCTCCCGGACCTTGTCGAGCACCGGTAGCGGGCCTGGCCAGTCGAAACCGACCTGGCCGGCACGCTTTTGCAGCTTCGCCGAGCGGGACAACGCCGGCAGCGCCCCCGGCACATCGTCGAGCAACGACAACTGCTCCGGCGCCGAGGCTTTCTCGGCCCGTTCCTCAGCCTTGATTTCTTCCCAGCGCTGCTTGACCTGTTCTTCGCTCAGGCGCGGGATATCCACGGGCGCGTACAGGTCACCGGTAGGAAACACATGGGGATGGCGGCGGATCAGCTTGCGGGTGATGCTGTCGACCACGCCGGCGAATTCGAAGCGGTTTTCTTCCCGGGCCAATTGGCTGTAATACACCACCTGGAACAACAGGTCGCCCAATTCGCCTTGCAGGTGATCGAAGTCGCCGCGCTCGATGGCATCGGCCACTTCGTAGGCTTCTTCCAGGGTATGGGGGACGATGGTCGCGTAGGTTTGCTGGATGTCCCACGGGCAGCCGTACTGCGGGTCGCGCAGGCGGCTCATCAGGTGGAGCAGGTCTTCAAGTGAATACATCAATTAGTCTCTGCGAGGACCTGTGGGAGCGGGCTTGCTCGCGAAGGCGGCGTGCCAGCCGACATTAATGTTGCTGATACACCGCTTTCGCGAGCAAGCCCGCTCCCACATCAGATCGGAATCACCCCGGCGTCCGGTTACGCCGGGTCTCGATGATGTTCGGCAACTGGGAAATCCGCCCCAGCAACCGCCCCAGCGCATCCAGCCCCGGAATCTCGATGGTCAGGGACATCAGCGCGGTGTTGTCTTCCTTGTTCGAACGGGTGTTGACCGCCAGCACGTTGATCCGCTCGTTCAGCAACACCTGGGACACGTCACGCAGCAGGCCGGAGCGATCGTAGGCGCGGATGACGATGTCCACCGGGTAGGTGAGCACCGGCACCGGGCCCCAACTGACCTGGATGATCCGCTCCGGTTCGCGACCGGCCAGTTGCAGCACCGAGGCACAGTCCTGGCGGTGAATGCTCACGCCGCGGCCCTGGGTGATGTAGCCGACGATCGCATCCCCCGGCAATGGCTGACAGCAGCCCGCCATCTGGGTCATCAGGTTGCCCACACCCTGGATCTGGATGTCGCCACGCTTGCCTGGCTTGTAGCCGGTGGCCTTGCGCGGGATCAGTTCCAGTTGTTCGTTGCCGCGCTCCGGCTCCACCAGTTGCTGGGCCAGGTTGACCAGTTGCGCCAGGCGCAGATCGCCGGCACCGAGGGCGGCGAACATGTCCTCGGCGGTTTTCATGTTGGCCTTTTCGGCCAGCTTGTCGAAGTCCACCTGCGGCAGGCCCAGGCGACCGAGTTCACGCTCGAGCAAGGTCTTGCCGGCGGCGACGTTCTGGTCACGGGCCTGCAACTTGAACCAGTGGACGATCTTCGCCCGCGCCCGCGATGTGGTGATGTAGCCCAGGTTCGGGTTCAGCCAGTCGCGGCTTGGGGTACCGTGCTTGCTGGTGATGATCTCGACCTGCTCACCGGTCTGCAGGCTGTAGTTGAGCGGCACGATCCGCCCGTTGATCTTGGCGCCACGGCAGTTGTGGCCGATCTCGGTGTGGACCCGGTAGGCGAAGTCCAGCGGTGTCGCCCCCTTGGGCAGGTCGATGGCGTGACCGTCGGGAGTGAAGATATAGACCCGGTCCGGCTCGATGTCGACGCGCAGCTGTTCGGCCAGGCCACCGATATCGCCCAGTTCCTCGTGCCATTCGAGGACCTGACGCAGCCAGGAGATTTTCTCTTCATAGTGGTTGGAGCCGGACTTGACGTCGGTGCCCTTGTATTTCCAGTGCGCGCAGACGCCCAGCTCGGCTTCCTCGTGCATGGCATGGGTGCGGATCTGCACTTCCAGCACCTTGCCCTCGGGGCCGATGACCGCGGTATGCAGCGAGCGATAGCCGTTTTCCTTGGGGTTGGCGATGTAGTCGTCGAACTCCTTGGGAATGTGCCGCCACAAGGTGTGGACGATCCCCAGCGCGGTGTAGCAGTCGCGCATTTCCGGGACCAGCACGCGAACGGCGCGAACGTCGTAGATCTGGCTGAATTCCAGGCCTTTGCGCTGCATTTTGCGCCAGATCGAGTAGATGTGCTTGGCCCGGCCACTGATGTCGGCTTCCACGCCGGTGGCTTGCAATTCTTCGCGCAACTGGGTCATCACATCGGTGATGAAGCGCTCGCGATCCAGGCGCCGCTCATGCAGCAACTTGGCGATCTGCTTGTACTGGTCGGGCTCCAGGTAGCGGAAGGACAGGTCCTCCAGCTCCCACTTGATGTGACCGATGCCGAGACGGTGAGCCAGGGGTGCATAGATATCGAACACTTCCCGGGCGACGCGGTTGCGTTTTTCGTCATCGGCGGACTTCACCGCGCGGATCGCGCAGGTCCGCTCGGCCAGCTTGATCAGCGCGACGCGCACGTCGTCGACCATGGCCACCAACATCTTGCGCAGGTTTTCCACCTGACCCTGGGTGCCCAGCACCATGGACTGGCGCGGACTGAGGCTGGCGCTGATGGCGGCCATGCGCAATACGCCGTCGATCAGCTTGGCCACCACACTGCCGAAACGCTGGCTGACCACCGGGAGCTGGATCTGGCCTTCGCGCACGCCGCGGTACAGCACCGCCGCTACCAGCGAATCCTGGTCGAGCTTGAGGTCGGCGAGAATTTCAGCGATCTCCAGGCCCGTCTGGAAACTCGAGGTGCCTTCGGACCACAGGTTCTTCGCCGCGTTATGTTGCTGCTCCGCCTCACGAGCGAACTCGCAGGCGGCCTTCAAGGCTTCGCGATCCAGTGCCATGTCGACGCTGACCGCATGATCGAGCCAAGCCTCGAGATTGATACTGCCGTCGGTGTTGATCGGCTGGTGTGCTCTCACCTGTACCATCTTTACTTACCTTCCCTACGACGCAGATTCAATGCGTCAACTTCGCTGACCTTCATGCCCGTGTTTACGCCCAGGGCTGTGGCGGGTTCACACGAACGGGTCAGTCGGACAAGCCATCCTGGCTCGCTTCAAATAACGCCATGGCCTCGACATGCGCCGTTTGAGGAAACATATCGAGAATCCCGGCACGTTTTAACCGGTAGCCCTGCTTGATCAGTTCGACCGTATCCCGGGCCAAAGTTGCCGGGTTGCACGATACATAAACCAACCGTCTGGCACCCAGGGACGACAACTTGCGCACCACCTCGAAAGCACCGTCACGGGGTGGGTCCAAGAGTACCGCAGAAAAGCCTTCGCCGATCCATTCGGCATCTGCCAGAGGCTGGGATAAATCGGCCTGAAAAAAGGCAGTGTTATTCAAATTGTTGCTGACGGCATTGGCCGCCGCACGCTCCACCATGGTCTGCACGCCTTCGACGGCCACCACCTGGCGCACGCTTTTGGCCAGCGGCAAGGCAAAATTGCCCAGGCCACAAAACAGATCCAGCACCCGCTCCTCGGCTCGTGGCGCCAGCCACTGCAGGGCTTGGGCGATCATCGCCTCGTTGACCCCAGCGTTCACCTGGATGAAATCCCCAGGCCGGTAAGCCAGCTCCAGGCCCCAGGTTTCCAGGCGATAACCCAAGGCTTGCCCTGGATCGACCGGTTGCGGCTCGCCTTCGCCATGCAGCCACAACTGGGCTTCATGAAACCCACAAAAGTCCTTGAGGATCGTCAGGTCGGCCTCCGACAGCGGCGCCATATGGCGCAGCAATACTGCGAGGGACGAACCGGCGAACAACTCCACATGCCCCAACGCCTGGGGTTTGCTCAAGCGTCGCAACATGTCCGGCAAGCGGCTCATGATCGGCTGCAAGGGCTGTACCAGCACCGGACAATCGCCGATGGCAACGATGTCCTGGCTGCCGGCGGCACGGAAACCGACTTCGAGTTTTTTCGCTTTCTGGTCCCAGCGCACCGCCACGCGGGCGCGACGGCGGTAACCGAATTCCGGCCCGCTCAATGGCGCGGCCCATTCATCCGGTTCCACCCCGGCCACGCGCGACAACTGCTCGGCGAGCATGCGCTGTTTCAGGGCGAGTTGTTCGGCATGGGGCAAATGTTGGACGCTGCAACCGCCGCAGCGACCGGCGTGGATGCACGGCGCCGCACGGCGCAATTCACTCGACAGGAACACACGCTCAGTGCGGGCCTCGACCACTTTGCCATGGGCGCCGAGCACCCGCGCCTCGACCTCCTCGCCGGCCAGGGCGCCGATGACAAACCAGGTACGCCCGTCGACAAAGGCAATGCCCCGGCCATCATTGGCCAGGCGTTCAATGGTCAAGCGCTGCTTTTTACCGGTGGGCACTTGCGGGGCCCGGCTTCCGCCGCTGGGCTGGAAGCGCAGGCCTCTCTCTTGCTTGGCCATCAGTTGGGCGCGTCGAAAATGCCGGTCGACAGGTATCGGTCGCCACGGTCACAGATGATCGCGACGATCACCGCATTCTCAACTTCCTTGGACAGACGCAGCATTCCCGCCACGGCACCGCCCGAAGACACACCACAGAAGATGCCCTCTTCACGCGCCAGGCGACGGGTCACGTCCTCGGCTTCGCTCTGGGCCATGTCGATGATGCGGTCCACGCGCTCGGCCTGGTAGATCTTCGGCAGATACTCCTCGGGCCAGCGACGAATGCCGGGGATCGCCGAGCCTTCCATCGGTTGCAGGCCGATGATCTGCACGTTCGGGTTCTGTTCTTTCAGGTAGCGCGAGGTGCCCATGATGGTACCGGTGGTGCCCATCGAGCTGACGAAATGGGTAATGGTGCCGTCGGTCTGGCGCCAGATCTCAGGGCCGGTGGTGGTGTAGTGGGCTTCGGGATTGTCGCCGTTGGCGAACTGATCCAGCACCTTGCCACGGCCTTCGGCCTGCATGCGCTCGGCCAGGTCCCGGGCACCCTCCATGCCCTCTTCCTGCGTCACCAGGATCAACTCGGCACCATAGGCCGTCATCGCCGCCTTGCGCTCGGCACTGGAGTTGTCGGGCATGATCAGGATCATCTTGTAGCCCTTGATCGCCGCCGCCATGGCCAGGGCGATGCCGGTGTTGCCAGAGGTCGCCTCGATCAGCGTATCGCCGGGCCGGATCTGCCCGCGCAACTCGCCGCGGGTAATCATCGACAGCGCCGGCCGGTCCTTGACCGAACCCGCCGGGTTATTCCCTTCGAGCTTGAGCAAAAGCGTATTGCTGGTCACGCCGGGCAGGCGCTGCAAACGGACCAGCGGGGTGTTGCCGACGCAATCGGCGATGGTTGGGTACTGCAGAGTCATGGCGTATTCGCAATCCGGACTGCGGGGGCGCCTATCATACCGGCAAACCTGGCGAGGCCATATCACGCAAAGTATGGTGGTTATGGCTTATAGGAATAAGCCCCCCCTCGTGGC
Source organism: Pseudomonas sp. DF11 (assembly GCF_058148565.1). Lineage (NCBI taxonomy): Bacteria > Pseudomonadati > Pseudomonadota > Gammaproteobacteria > Pseudomonadales > Pseudomonadaceae > Pseudomonas > Pseudomonas sp. DF11. Next base: position 29,425 of record NZ_JBYVYN010000015.1, on the reverse strand, counting down.
GAGGGAGCTTGCTCCCGCTGGGCTGTGCAGCAGCCCAAAAGCCTGGGTTCGCGATGTGTCAGGCAGATTATTGAAGGATGCTTCGCGCCCCATCGGGGATAAATCCCTCATCACATCAGCAGACAGAACGCCACCAACAGGCGCAAACACGGGCAGTGAGCCGAGTCTTGCCGAGACAGTACACTTGGAATTGGCCTCCATCTGCCACTCGGACCTATATAATCCGAACGTCAAATACCCCTTCAATTTTCTGGTGGTCGATAGTTTTGACATCAAAACTACCTTTGTATTGTTTTTGTGGCACGAGTGTCTCAAGGGTTAAAGCTCCCGTTTTTCCGACCCCTTCAAATCCTTCATAATCCACCGCTATCCAGAGTTTATATTTCTCAACTTCATAGGTACCAGGCTCTACCAGAAGGTGAAACTCCACGACAACTATACCCAGCCCCTCCTTAATAAACGCCACAAAGCCTTTACTATCCCCACTCATGACATAAAAATCTTCGGCTGTAATAGTGGCTTGCCCGTTAACTGCTACCGTCATTGAGCCTTTCGCATCAATCTTAGGATTAGCCTTTAAAGCTTTTATCTTTTCTTTTTCGCTCGTAGTTTTCATGTTTTTCTCCCGATGCATTTATATAACTCAACGACACCAAGCTTAAACAACAGAAACAAAACAACACCTGTCAAAGTTGACAGTCCCGACCGATGGTTAATGCCGAGCCAGAAGTAACAAATGGTTTGGCCGCCTATCCGGATCCGCTAGTTTGACTCCAGACGCCAGCGCCGTTTATCGCCTTGGCCAATTGCCCAGCAGCACGGATGCTCGACGGGTATGAATTTTACGAAGATTACCCACCCGCAAATCGCTACACTGCGCAGGTACTGCGTGCCGGATGCGCGCAGAGCTCAATCAGACCGCTGGATGCAGGAGACAAGTGTGCTCAAGAAACTGGGAATCAAAGGCCGTGTGCTGTTGCTGACCCTGTTGCCGACCAGCCTGATGGCGCTGGTCCTGGGCGGCTATTTCACCTGGATGCAGCAATCGGACCTGCACGCCCAGTTGCTGCAACGTGGCGAGATGATCGCCGAACAGCTCGCGCCGCTGGTCGCCCCGGCCATGAGCCGCCAGGACACCGATCTGCTGGAACGCATCGCCACCCAGTCCCTGGAGCAAGCGGACGTACGCGCCGTGACCCTGCTCGCTCCCGACCGCACGCCCCTGGCCCACGCCGGCCCGACCATGCTCAACCGGGCGCCGGAAGGTAACAGTGCGCAACTGCAGCAACGCACCGGCAACGATGCCACACGCTATCTGCTGCCGGTCTTCGGCAAGCACCGCAACCTGGCGGGCGAACTGATTCCTGAAGAAGCCGACCGCCTGCTGGGCTGGGTCGAACTGGAGTTGTCTCACAGCGGCATGTTGCTAAGCGGTTATCGCAGTATGTTCGCCAGCCTGCTGTTGATCGCCGTTTGCCTGGGCCTGACCGCGCTGCTGGCCCTGCGCATGGGCCGCACGATCAACCGCCCGCTGAGCCAGATCAAGCACGCCGTGGCGCAACTCAAGGACGGCCATCTGGAAACCCGCCTGCCACCGCTGGGCAGCCAGGAGCTCGATGAACTGGCCTCTGGCATCAATCGCATGGCCGGTACCTTGCAGAACGCCCAGGAAGAATTGCAGCACAGCATCGACCAGGCCACCGAAGACGTGCGCCAGAACCTGGAAACCATCGAAATCCAGAACATCGAGCTGGACCTGGCCCGCAAGGAGGCCCTGGAAGCGAGCCGGATCAAATCCGAATTCCTGGCGAACATGAGCCATGAAATCCGTACGCCGCTCAACGGCATCCTCGGGTTTACCCACCTGTTGCAGAAAAGCGAACTGACCCCGCGCCAGCTCGACTACCTGGGCACCATCGAGAAATCCGCCGACAGTCTGCTGGGGATCATCAACGAGATCCTCGACTTTTCGAAGATCGAGGCCGGCAAGCTGGTGCTCGACAACATTCCATTCAACCTGCGGGATCTGTTGCAGGACACCCTGACCATCCTCGCCCCCGCCGCCCACGCCAAACAACTGGAGTTGGTGAGCCTGGTCTACCGGGACACGCCGCTGTCGCTGGTGGGCGATCCGCTGCGCCTCAAGCAGATCCTGACCAACCTGGTGAGCAACGCCATCAAGTTCACCCGCGAGGGCACCATCGTCGCCCGGGCCATGCTCGAAGACGAGCACGAAGACAGCGTGCAGTTGCGCATCAGCATCCAGGACACCGGCATCGGCCTGTCCAACCAGGACGTGCGGGCGCTGTTCCAGGCGTTCAGCCAGGCCGACAACTCGCTGTCGCGGCAACCGGGTGGCACCGGGCTGGGCCTGGTGATTTCCAAGCGCCTGGTGGAACAGATGGGCGGTGAGATCGGCGTCGACAGCACACCCGGCGAAGGCTCGGAATTCTGGATCAGCCTGCGCCTGCCCAAGACCCGTGACGATGCCGAGGACCTACCTGGCCCGCCGTTGCTGGGCCGACGCGTGGCAGTGCTGGAGAACCATGAACTGGCCCGCCAGGCCTTGCAGCACCAGCTTGAAGACTGCGGCCTGCAAGTGACGCCGTTCAATACCCTGGAGAGCCTGACCAACGGCATCACCGTCGCCCACCAGACTGATCAGGCGATAGATCTGGCCGTGCTGGGCATCACCAGTAACGACATGCCGCCGGAACGCCTCAACCAGCACATCTGGGACCTCGAACACCTGGGCTGCAAAGTGCTCGTACTGTGCCCCACTACCGAACAGACCCTGTACCACCTCTCGGTGCCCAACCCCCACAGCCAGTTGCAGGCCAAGCCGGCCTGCACCCGCAAGTTGCGCCGCTCGCTTTCCGATCTGGTCAACCCGCGACCAACCCGCAGCGAACCCCACGAACCGGTGGCCAGCCGCGCGCCCAAAGTGCTGTGCGTGGACGACAACCCGGCCAACCTGCTGCTGGTGCAAACCCTGCTCGAAGACATGGGCGCCAAGGTGCTGGCCGTGGAAAGCGGCTATGCGGCGGTCAAGGCCGTGCAGAAGGAAACCTTCGACCTGGTCTTGATGGACGTGCAGATGCCTGGCATGGACGGTCGCCAGAGCACCGAGGCGATCCGCCAGTGGGAAAGCGAGCGGCACTGCACGCCGCTGCCGATCGTCGCCCTCACCGCCCACGCCATGGCCAACGAAAAGCGCGCCCTGCTGCAAAGCGGCATGGATGACTACCTGACCAAACCCATCAGCGAACGGCAACTGGCCCAGGTGGTGCTCAAATGGACCGGCCTGGCCCTGCGCAACCAATCACCGGATCGCGGCGGTGACGCCCAGGGCGGCAGCGAACTGCTGGTGCTCGATCATGAGGAAGGCCTGCGCCTGGCCGCCGGCAAGGCCGACCTGGCCGCGGACATGCTGGCGATGTTGCTGGCGTCCCTGGAAGCCGACCGCGAAGCGATCCGCCAGGCCAGCGAAGCCAACGATCACAACGCCCTGATCGAGCGGGTCCACCGCCTGCACGGCGCCACCCGCTACTGTGGCGTGCCGCAATTGCGCGCGGCCTGCCAGCGCAGCGAAACCCTGCTCAAGCAGCAGGACCCCAAGGCTGCCGCGGCCCTGGAAGAATTGGAGCGTGCCATCAATCGCCTGGCGAGCGAGGCGCGTATCAGCGCCTGATCCAAGGCAATGGCTGCATAGGCAAACGCGGTTAAGCTAAGTCCATTCCAGTGCCAGGAGGCCGCCATGCGCGTGATTTTTTTCAGCAGCCAGACCTACGACCGCGACAGTTTCACCAAGGCCCCGACGCCTGCGGGCCTTCAATTGCAATTCCAGCCCGCCCGCCTGAACCTCGACACCGTGGCCCTGGCCGAACGCCATGAAGTGGTGTGCGCCTTCATCAACGATGACCTCAGCGCCCCGGTCCTGGAGCGGCTGGCCGAAGGTGGCACGCGACTGATCGCCCTGCGCTCGGCAGGCTACAACCATGTCGACCTGCTCGCCGCCAAGCGCCTGGGCTTGAGCATCGTCCGGGTGCCGGCCTACTCACCCCATGCCGTGGCCGAACATGCCGTGGCGTTGATCATGGCCCTCAATCGCTGCCTGCATCGCGCCTACAACCGCACCCGGGACGGCAATTTCAGTCTCCATGGGCTGACCGGTTTCGACCTGGTGGGCAAGACCGTCGGGGTGATTGGCACCGGGCAGATCGGCGCGACGTTCGCGCGGATCATGGCCGGCTTCGGCTGCCAGTTGCTGGCCTACGATCCCTATCCCAACCCGCAGGTCGAAGCCCTGGGGGCTCGCTACTTGCCCTTGGCCGATCTGCTGGCACAAGCGCAGATCATCAGCCTGCACTGCCCGCTGAACGAACAGAGCCGGCACCTGATCAATGCCCAATCGCTTGCCGCGATGCAACGCGGCGCGATGTTGATCAACACCGGGCGTGGCGGCCTGGTGGACACGCCGGCCCTGATCGAAGCCTTGAAAAGCGGCCAGCTCGGCTATTTGGGCCTGGATGTCTATGAAGAAGAGGCCCAGTTGTTCTTCAAGGATCGTTCCGACCTGCCCTTGCAGGACGACGTGCTGGCACGGCTGCTGACCTTCCCCAACGTGATCGTCACCGCCCACCAGGCGTTCCTGACCCACGAAGCGCTGGCGGCGATCGCCATGACGACCCTGGACAATATCGCTGCCTGGGCGAAAGGCGCGCCACAAAATCTGGTGGATAGCTGACCCCGCTCTATCAGCCAACACACACCTATTGTGGGAGCGGGCTTGCTCACGAAGGCGGTGTGTCAGTCACACATTTGCTGGCTGACACACCGCCTTCGCGAGCAAGCCCGCTCCCACAAGGATGGAGTTTCGTCGGCAAGACTCGCGGTAGCCCATCCCAAGCCATGCCCCGTGCTAGCATATCGCGCCTATTTGGAGGACCCATGGCCGAACACGATTTCCGCTACACCCTGATGAACCCGCAGCACACCTTGACCGAAGTCCGCGCCCTGGCGCCGGGTCGTTACCAGGTCACCGGCAACGGCGGTTCGATCCAGGCCAACGATGTGTTGCTCGTCACCCTCAAGGGCAGCAAGGACTTGTCCATGCGCCTGACCGTGGACACCGTTCGGCACCTGCTCAAGCCCATGGGCCAATGGACCGCCATGACCACCGGCCCGGTATTCGGCGAGCTGGCGATCCACACCTGGCAGGTCAATTGCGACGGCTGCGCCAAGGAACTGAGTTTCGAGTTCGCCGTCGATGCCAAGCTCGGCGTCAAGGCCGAGAAACCGGCCGCCACCGCGCGAATCGCCGAATTGGGCTGGGCCACCGTCGGTGAAAAACACCTGTGCCCGAAATGCCAGGAAGCCGCTTGATGAAACGCCTGGCCCTGGCCGCGCTGATCGGCGCCGGCCTGATGGGTTGCGCCGCCGAGCCGGTGCAACTGCAACACAACCGCAGCTACATCCTGGAATGGATCGGCGAACGGCCATTGATGGACTACAGCCACCTGACCATCACCCTTGGGGATGACGGTCGCGCTTACGGCAACGGCGGCTGCAACCACTGGTTCGCGCCGTACACCCTGGAAGGCCACCGCTTGAGCTTCGGCAAGATCGGTAGCACACGCAAGCTCTGTGCCCCAGCCCTGATGGAACAAGAAGCGCGCTTTTTGCAGGCGCTGGAAAAAGTCGAACGCTGGGACATCTCGCCCATCGAGCAAGTGCGCTTCTGGCCGGCCCAGGGCAAGCCGCTGCGGTGGTGGTTGGAGGAAGGCTGAGGCTATTTCTTGGCCAAAACCCTGTGGCGAGGGGATTTATCCCCGCTGGGCTGCGTAGCAGCCCCCTGCGTTCCATCTGACACACCGCCGTGGCAAATAGATCTTGGGGCCGCTTCGCGCCCCAGCGGGGATAAATCCCCTCGCCACAAAGTGTCCGCTCCAATAGGGGAGGCCTGCTCCCTCGCCACCATCTGCTATTTAAGCGCCTGCAACGCCTCGAGCTTGGCCATCACCCCCGCCGCCGTCTGCTCCCCCAGCAACTGCTCGCGCACCTTGCCCTGGTTATCGATGATGTAAGTCACCGGCAGCCCTTCGCTGCGAGGAAGATCGAATATCTCGGCCGGATCCCGGGCCAACACCGTGAAGCGAATCCCCATCTTGTCGCTGGCGCTCTTGAGTTCTTCGCCCTGCACCTGGTCGAAATTGACCCCGAACACACCGACGTTGCGGCCCTTGAGCTGTTCGGCCAAGACATTGAATTCCGGGATTTCGGTGCGGCACGGTGCGCACCATTCCGCCCAGTAGTTAAGTACCACCCACTGTTTGTCCAGCCGCTGCGAGGCGATGGCCTGACCGTTCTGGTCCACCCCGTAGTCGTTCCCGCAGCCGGCGAGCAATAAGCTGCCCATGAAGATCAATGCCGCCGTCAATCGCCTTGTCATGTACCAATCCTTGTCTGAATGTGAACGCTGCTGCGACCCGTCGCCTCTCTAAGGTGCTAGGGACTTCGCGGCACAGTAGAATAGCCGCCACCTTACGCAAGATGCGACCCGCTCATGACCGATCTGACGCTTTATCACAACCCGCGCTGCTCCAAATCCCGCGGTGCGCTGGAACTGTTGGAGGCCCGTGGCCTGACGCCCACCGTGGTCCGCTACCTGGAAACCCCGCTCGACGCCGCGCAACTGGAGCGCCTGCTAGGCAAGCTCGGCATCACTGCCCGGCAACTGCTGCGCACCGGCGAGGACGAATACAAAGACTTGAACCTGGCCGACGAAAGCCTGAGCCAGGCCCAGTTGATCGCGGCCATAGCCGCTCACCCGAAACTCATGGAACGACCGATTCTTGAAGCCGGGGAAAAGGCCGTGATTGGCCGTCCGCCGGAGAAGATCCTGGAGATCCTGCCGTGACCACACCGTACATCCTGGTGTTGTATTACAGCCGCAGCGGCTCCACCAACGAAATGGCCCGGCAGATCGCCCGTGGTGTCGAACAGGCCGGGCTGGAAGCCAGGTTGCGTACGGTACCGGCGATCTCTGCCGAGTGCGAAGCAGTGGCCCCGGACATCCCCGAGCAAGGCCCACTCTACGCCAGCCTCGATGACTTGAAGAATTGCGCCGGCCTGGCCCTGGGCAGCCCGACCCGTTTCGGCAACATGGCCGCGCCGCTCAAGTACTTTCTCGACGGCACCAGCAACCTGTGGCTGACCGGCGCCCTGGTGGGCAAACCGGCCGGAGTATTCACCTCCACCGCCAGCCTGCACGGCGGCCAGGAAACCACGTTGCTGTCGATGATGCTGCCGCTGCTGCACCACGGCATGCTGATCACCGGCCTGCCCTACAGCGAATCGGCCCTGATCGACACCCAGGGCGGCGGCACACCTTACGGCCCGAGCCATCACGCCGGGGCCGACGGTAAAAGCGGCTTGAACGAACATGAGGTCGCGCTGTGCCGGGCCCTGGGTTCGCGCCTGGCGAAAACCGCCCTGTTGCTGGAGAACGGCCGTGGCTAAGAAGCCGAAGATCCTGCCTCCTATCCAGTGGCTGGAACCGCGCGTGCGCATCGCCCGGACCCTCAGCCTGCTGTGTTTTTTCGGCCTGGTGGGGTTGCTCAGCGGGTATTACCTGCTGGTTGCCGACCTGCACGGCGCGCGGCCCTGGGTGATTTTGCTGATCGAACTGGTGCCACTGTTGATCCTGGCGCCAGGTATGCTCACTGGCAGCGCCCGCGGGCATTCGTGGATGTGCTTTGTGGTGAACCTGTATTTCATCAAGGGCGCGTTGGCGGTCTATGATCCCAACCGGCAGCTGTTCGGCGCGCTGGAAATGGCGGCAAGCGTGGCGGTGTTCTGCTCGGCGTTGTTGTATGTGCGGTGGCGGTTTCAGTTGAATCGACGACTCGCGGGCGAAGGCGATATTTCCGTCGCCTGATAAATTGCTATCGCGAGCAGGCTCGCTCCCACAGAGGTGTTGTGAACGCCACAGATCCAGTGTGGGGCGAGTCTGCTCGCGATGCGATCTCAATGATTCACGGTATACGCCAGCATCATCGAAATCTGGCTCATCGGCCGTCCCCCACTCTCTTCATGCCACTGGTTGAAGGCGTTCTGCACTGTCGCCAGGTCGCGCAGGCTGGTGGGGACTTTGTCGATGATGTCCTGGGCATTGAGCGCCGCCACCACGTCATAGCTGGGCACGAAGGTGTCCTTGCCCATCATGCGCAGGAAGCGCGGTGCCGATAGGCCACCCAACTGATGGCCATGCTTTTTCAGATAGGTCCACAGGCCGACGATATCGGTCACCGGCCAGTCGGCTACCAGCGCGCCGAAGCTGCCCTTTTCATGGGCCACGTCCAATATCAGCTGCGCGTTACGCGGCACGCTCTTGAGCTTGCCAAGGTGGCGAATGATCCGTGCGTCCTGCATCAGCCGCTCCAGGTGCTCGGCGCTCATCAGCACGACTTTTTCCGGATCGAACTTGAAGAACACCTCTTCGAAGGCCGGCCACTTGGCGTCCACCAGGCTGTGTTTGAGCCCGGCACGGAAGACCCGCAGCGCCATGGTCGAGAGGTAGCGGTCGTCGCTGATCTTGCGCAGTTGCGCCGGGGTCTTGGGAACCGGCAGGTGAGCTTCCAGTTCAGCCGCCGAACCGAAGCGGTTCAGACAATACTCGTGTAACCACTTGTAATCGCGCATGCCCTCTCCCTGAAATGAAAACGGCGCCCGCGAGCGCCGTGAATAAAGCCCTTGCCCTCGTCAGAGGTTCACCACATTGACGAACCGCGGCGTGGCGTTTTCGTCGATGCGCAGGTTGGTGAAGTCGAACAGGTTGCGGTCCGCCAGTTGCGATGGGATGACATTCTGCAAGCCGCGGAAAATGCTCTCGGTACGGCCCGGGGTCTTGCGCTCCCATTCCTGAAGCATCTCCTTGACCACCTGGCGTTGCAGGTTTTCCTGGGAGCCGCAGAGGTTGCAGGGGATGATCGGGAACTGCTTGAAATCCGAATAGGCCTGGATGTCTTTCTCGCTGCAATAGGCCAGCGGGCGGATCACCACATTGCGCCCGTCATCGGCGCGCAGCTTGGGCGGCATGGCCTTGAGCGAGCCGTTGTAGAACATGTTCAAAAAGAACGTTTCGACGATGTCGTCACGGTGGTGACCCAGGGCCATCTTGGTCGCACCGATCTCGTCGGCGAAGGTGTAGAGCGTGCCGCGCCGCAGGCGTGAGCACAGCGAACAGGTGGTCTTGCCTTCGGGAATCAGTTCCTTGACCACCGAATAGGTGTCTTTCTCGACGATGTGGTATTCCACGCCCAGCGACTCGAGGTAGGCCGGCAGCACATGCTCGGGGAAACCGGGCTGCTTCTGGTCCATGTTCACCGCGACGATGTCGAACTTGATCGGCGCAACCTTCTGCAGATGCATCAGCACATCGAGCAAGGTGTAGCTGTCCTTACCACCGGACAGGCAGACCATGACCTTGTCGCCGTCCTCGATCATGTTGAAATCGGCGACCGCCTCACCGGCCTGGCGGCGCAGGCGCTTTTGCAGTTTGTTCTGGTTGACCGTAAGAGTGCCCATGACGCGAAATCCGTGAGGTGTGACGAAAGGCCGGCATTTTACGCAAAAATCCGCCGTCGGCGAAGGGTTGATGCACCACTGTTGTGGTCAAGATTGTGGGAGCAAAGCTTGCTCGCGAAACAGACGCCTCGGTTTCTGAAAGACCGCATCGCTTCCATCGCGGGCAAGCCTTGCTCCCACAATCGCCTCGCCACAAAGTGAATTTCGTTGCCAAGTCATGTACAGACCCATCGGCGATTAACACCATCGCCTACAGCGCGATTTGCTCTAAGCCCCCCATCCCCCTCGCGGCGACTCCTTTCTATACTGCGACATAAGGTCGCACACACTTACAGACCTTTACTTACCCGGCCATTTGGCCCGTAGGCGCTCCGTTGGGGGGCGATGGCAATAACAAAGGAGTGACTGACTATGATCCATCATGTCGTGGGGCTCTTTACCCACCCTGATCAAGAATGGAAAGAAATCCGTGGCGATCAGGAGGAAAGCATCAGCCACATGTACCTCACCCACACGCTGATCCTGGCGGCTATTCCCGCCGTGTCGGCGTTCATCGGTACCACACAGGTAGGATGGGTCATCGGCAATCGCCCACCGGTCATGCTCACCCAGGAAAGCGCGCTGTGGATGACCATCATGTCGTACCTGGCCATGTTGGGCGGTGTGGCAGTGATGGGCGCTTTCATCCATTGGATGGCCCGCACCTATGATGCCAATCCGAGTCTGGCCCGTTGCGTTGCGTTCGCCACCTACACCGCAACACCTTTGTTCATCGGCGGCCTGGCGGCGCTCTACCCGCACATGTGGCTGGGGATGATCGTCGGCACGGCGGCGATCTGCTACACGGTCTACCTGCTGTATGTGGGCCTGCCAACGTTCATGAACATTCCCCAGGACGAAGGTTTCCTGTTTTCCAGTTCGGTGCTCGCCGTCGGCCTGGTAGTGCTGGTGGCAATCATGGCGTTCACGGTCATCGTCTGGGGGCTGGGCGTCGGCCCGGTGTATACCAACTGAATGATTGAAGCTCTCCAATAAGAAGCAGCATCTGCCAACACAGGCCGCCGCAAGGCGGCCTTCCTGTGTTTGCGAGGGTGGAAACGACCACTGGGCGCCTGAACGATTCGCAACGGCCGACGCTTGCGGCATACTCGGATTTCTGGAGACCCGTAAAGCATGCTCGAGCAACTCAATACCCGCGTCGAAGAGTGTTACCAACAAGCCGAATCCTTTTTCAAACGTCCTTTCAAACGCCCGGTGGTCAGCCTCAAGTTGCGTGGCCAGAAGGCTGGTGTCGCGCACCTGCATGAGAATCTGCTGCGCTTCAATCCACAGTTGTACCGGGAAAACGCCGAAGACTTCCTCAAGCAGACCGTCGCTCACGAAGTCGCGCACCTGATCGCCCACCAACTGTTTGGCGAACGCATCCAGCCCCATGGCGAAGAATGGCAACTGATCATGCGCGGGGTATACGAACTGCCGCCCAACCGTTGCCACACCTACGAAATCAAACGCCGCAGCGTGACCCGCTACATCTACAAATGCCCCTGCGACGGCAGCGACTTCCCGTTCTCAGCCCAGCGCCACAGCCTGGTGCGCCAGGGGCGTCGGTATTTGTGCCGTAGCTGTCGACAGACCTTGGTGTTCAGTGGAGAGACGCGGGTCGAATAGCGATTTTTGTAGTGTTTCGACTGGCCCTATCGCGAGCAGGCTCGCTCCCACAGGAGGATTTGCGTCGTACATGGATCCACTGTGGGAGCGAGCCTGCTCGCGAAGGGCACTTGAGAGCACTACAAAACCACCTTGGCACTGCGCAATTGAGCAATCCGCTCAACACTGAACCCCAACTCTCCCAACACCTGATCCGTATGCGCCCCCAGCTCCGCGCCAATATGCCGAGGCTCGGGCAGCCCCTGGGAAAACTTCAGCGGACAGGCCATCTGCGCCTGGCTCGAACCATCCCCTCGGGGCACCTGTGTCACCAGCTCCCGAGCCTGTAACTGCGGATGCCTGATGGCTTCCTCAAGGCTCAGCACCGGCTCGACACAGGCATCGATCTCGGCGAACAAGCTGCAAAGCTCGGTAAAGTCATGCTTCTCGAACTCGGCTTGCAGTGCCTGCTTGAGCATGCGCTGTTGCTCAGGTTGGGGCGACAGCCCCTGGGCCGCCAGTTCCGGCCGCCCCAAAGCCTCGCACAGCGCCTGCATGAAGGCCGGCTCCAGGCTGCCCACCGACATCCAGCGACCATCGCGAGTGCGGTAATAATCGTAGAAGCTGCCGCCGTTGAGCATCTGGTTCTCCCAACCCGGTTCCACCCCGCAGGCCAGGTAACCGGCACCGGCCATGGCGTTAAGGCTGAACACACAGTCGGTCATGCTCACGTCCAGGTACTGGCCCTGGCCGGTCTGCTGACGGGAAATCACCGCCGCCAACAGCCCGATCACCCCGTGCAACGAACCACCGCCGATGTCCGCCGCCTGCATGCCCAGCGGCAACGGCCCGCTGTCGGCACGACCGGTGTGGCTGGCCAGCCCCGCCAGGGCCAGGTAGTTGATGTCATGACCGGCGCGGTCCTTATAAGGACCAGTCTGGCCGTAGCCGGTGATCGACACGTAGATCAGCCGCGGATTGATGGCTTTCAAGGCTTCGTAGCCCAGGCCGAGCCGCTCCATCACACCGGGGCGGAACTGTTCCAGCAGGATGTCATAGTCCGCCAGCAACTGCGTGACCACCTCCAACGCTTGCGGCTGCTTGAGGTCCAGGGCCAGGCTGCGCTTGTTGCGGTTGAGGTAGGCATGGCTGGCCGATACGCCCTGGTCATGGGGCGGTAGCACCCGCAAAAGATCCTGGCGGGTCGGCGACTCGATGCGCAACACGTCGGCCCCCATGTCCGCCAGCAATAGCGAGGCGAACGGGCCGGGCAGCAGGGTCGAGAAGTCCAGAACCTTGAGCGATGCCAGTGGGCCTTGCATGGGCGATCTCCGAGGGGTGATGGTGAAAGACTAGGCAGGGGTTGGCGGCGGGGCAATTACTGTAGGTATCAGTCGGGATGACCATTACGCTCAAGGCTGGTACAGATCCCTTTGTGGCGAGGGGATTTATCCCCGCTGGGCTGCGAAGCGGTCCCAGGATTCATCTGCCACCTAGTGTGTCGGGTCAGACGCAGGGGGCTGCTGTGTAGCCCAGCGGGGATAAATCCCCTCGCCACAAAAGCGCTCTCACCACAAAAACACTCTCGTCTGAAAAACGAGGCGCAATAAAAAACCCGCCGAAGCGGGTTTTTCATAGCAGCCTGAAGATTACTTCACAGCGCCTGGAGCAGAGGACTCAGCCGCTGCAATCTGCGCCGCCGCGATCTGCTCGTCATCTTCACGGACATCGGAGATACCGCGACCGCCGGAAGCCAGTTCGGCCTGCAGTTGATCTTCGTTCAGTTCCTTGACCCACTTGGCAACCACGATCGTGGCAACGGCGTTGCCCACCAGGTTGGTCAGGGCGCGGGCTTCGGACATGAAGCGGTCGATACCCAGGATCAGGGCCAGGCCGGCCACCGGCAAGGTGCCCACAGCCGACAGGGTGGCCGCCAGCACGATGAAGCCGCTACCGGTCACGCCAGCAGCACCTTTGGACGACAGCAGCAGCACCAGCAGCAGGGTGATCTGGTGAGTCAGGTCCATTGGGGTGTCGGTGGCCTGGGCGATGAACACCGCAGCCATGGTCAGGTAGATCGAAGTACCGTCGAGGTTGAACGAGTAGCCAGTCGGGATGACCAGGCCTACGACCGACTTCTTGGCACCCAGGCGCTCCATCTTGATCAGCATGCGTGGCAGGGCCGATTCCGACGAGGAAGTACCCAGCACGATCAGCAGTTCTTCACGGATGTAGCGGATCAGCTTGACCACGCTGAAGCCGTGGGCGCGGCAGATGGCGCCCAGCACTACCAGCACGAACACCACGCAGGTGATGTAGAAGCAGATCATCAGCTGGCCCAGTTGCACCAGCGAACCGACACCGTAGGCGCCGATGGTGAAGGCCATGGCACCGAACGCACCGATAGGCGCCAGCTTCATGATCATGTTGATGATGATGAACATCACGTGGGCGAAGCGATCGATGAAGTCCAGCACCGGCTTGCCGTAGGCACCCAGGCGATGCAGGGCGAAACCGAAGAGCACCGAGAACATCAACACTTGCAGGATGTCGCCGTTGGCGAACGCACCCACGATGGTGTTCGGGATCACGTTGAGGATGAAGGCGACGATGCTCTGGTCTTTACCGGCCGAGATGAAACCGGCGATCTTGCTGGTGTCCAGGGTGGCCACGTCGATGTGCATGCCGACGCCCGGCTGTACGACGTTGACCACGACCAGGCCGATCAACAGGGCGATGGTGGAAACGATTTCGAAATACAGCAGCGCATAGCCGCCCGTCTTGCCCACCGATTTCATGTTCTGCATGCCGCCGATGCCGCTGACGACGGTACAGAAGATGATGGGGGCGATGACCATTTTGATCAGTTTGATGAACCCGTCGCCGAATGGCTTGAGGGCAACACCGGTCTGCGGGTAGAAGTGGCCGAGCAAAATGCCGATGGCAATGGCTACGATCACCTGGAAATACAGGGATTTGTACAGTGGCTGACGAGTCGTCATGGCAAACCTTCCTCAAGAGTCCCGCGTGACGACATCCACCTGTCGTCCACGGCACCTCAATTGCGAACCCTCCTGCACTGGAGGGATTTGTTTTTTGTCGGCTGCACGCGGCAGACCTACCTAACCCTTCGCAAAGCGCGTGCCATTTTTGCGAAACCCCCTACATCCGGTATAGCAGACGGGTTAGCGGATTCCACAGGGATTAAACGTGGCATGTAAGGTGGCGGATTTCCGCCTACAAGCCGTTTCGCATCCCGGGATTTGGCGGATATCCGCCTTGTTCAGCCTCCCTCCCCTGCTACCATCGCCCGCTTAACCGACGGATTTCTGCCATGCGCCAACGCACGATCGCCAGCCACTTCGCCCGCGCCGCCCTGGGCGGTGCGCGTCGGCAAGGCTTCGACTATTTTCCCCTGCTGCAACAGTTGGGCATCAGCCCTGAGCTGTTGGATGAGCCGCGGGCGCGGATTGCGCCGGAGCAATTCGCCCGCCTGTTGCAGGCTCTGTGGCTGGCATTGGAGGACGAATACCTGGGATTCGGTCGGGCGGCGAGTAAACCCGGGACGTTTGCGATGATGTGTCATGCGTTGATCCACTGTCGGACCTTGGGCAAGGCTCTTCAGCGCGGTTTGCTGTTCTACAGTCTGTTCCCCGACGCCCCGGGCCTGAGGCTGGAAACCGAGGGCGAGCGAGTGCGACTGGTGCTGGACGATTCGACGCTCTGGGACCCCGATCACTTCCTGACTGAAAGCCTGCTGGTGGTCTGGCATCGCCTCGCCAGTTGGCTGATCGGCCAGCGGATCGGCCTGGAACAGGCGACCTTCGGCTATGCCAAACCCGCCCACGGTGCCGAATACGATTTATTGTTTCCTTGTCCGCTGGTGTTCGACGCGCGTAGCAGCAGCCTGTTGTTCCACAGCCGTTACCTGGACATGCCGCTGCTGCAGGATGAACGCACCCTCAAGCATTTCCTCGAACGCTCCCCCGCCGACCTGCTGTCGCGTCCGGACGATGGCCACAGCCTGAGCAGCCAACTGCGCCGTCTGCTCAGCCGCGACACGGCACGCTGGCCCGACCTGGACACCGTCGCCGCCCACCTGCATCTCAGCCCGCAGACCTTGCGCCGGCACTTGCGGGAGGAAGGCACCAGCTTCCAGGAACTCAAGGATCAGTTGCGGCGGGATATCGCCATCTATCACCTGGGACGCGCGGACCTGTCGCTACAACAGATCGCCGAGCAGTTGGGGTTCTCCGAACCGTCGGCGTTTCACCGGGCATTCAAGAAGTGGACGGGGCTGACACCGGGGGCTTATCGGGCGATGGAGAACTGAGTGATGGCATCGTTCCTGCGGGGTGCTGCCCCTGTGGCGAGGGGATTTATCCCCGTTGGGCTGCGTAGCAGCCCCCAAACAGACAACTCGGTGTGCCAGGTAGATGAGTCACTGCTTTAGGGCTGCTGCGCAGCCCAACGGGGATAAATCCCCTCGCCACAGAGGCCCGCAGACACCGAAAATATCCCAGTCAAAGCACCGGAAAATGAATCCGGAACGCCGCCCCGCCCAGCTCTGAATCTCCCAAGGTCAACTTGGCGCCGTAGCTGTCGATGATGTCCTTGACCACCGCCAGACCAATGCCCTGCCCCGGATGCTGGCGATCCAGCCGCTCACCACGCTGGAGAATCCGCGCCCGTTGATCCGGTGGCACGCCCGGCCCGTCGTCCTCGACACTCAACTCCGTGCCACCGAGGGTCTGGTGCACGCTGACGCGTACCTCGCCCAGGCATAGCCGATAGGCGTTCTCCAACAGGTTGCCGAGCATCTCCAACAGGGCGCCCTGTTCAATCGGCACCTGACAATGCTCCGGCAGATCGAAACCGACATTGACCCGTTTGTCGCGATAGACCTTGTCCAAGGTATCGCACAGGCTCTGCAGCACCGGGCGCAAGCGCACCTGATGGCGCACCAGCCCGCTTTTGCGCAGGCTGGCACGCTGCAACTGATAGCCGATCTGCTGACTCATGCGCTCGATCTGGTTCTGCAACACCCAGGCCTGCCCACGGTCCTCGGGGCGCCGGGCCATGTCCTCACTGACACCCTGCAATACCGCCAGCGGGGTTTTCAGGCTGTGGGCCAGGTCATCGAGAGAGTCGCGGTAACGGCTGCGCTGCTCCCGTTCGCTGTAGAGCAGGCGGTTGAGGGAACCGGTCAGGCGCAATAGCTCCCGAGGGTGCTCGGTACTGAGGCTTTCCCGGGCTCCACTTTCGATCTCGTCCAGCTCCTGACTCAGCCGTCGTAGCGCCCGCAGGCCCCAGGTCAAGCCGATCCACAGCAGCGCCAGCAGCACCGCCAAGGCGGCGCCGAAGCCCAGGTAGAGATTGTCCCGCAAGCCTTGCAGGGTCACTTCGTAATCGCGCACCGGCTGCAAGGTGACGATGCTGAACGCCGCGTTCTGGCCGCCGAGCAGCTTGATCTCGACGTCATAGACAAAAAACTCCTGGCCGTCGTTCTCGCGAATGCGCGCGAACTGGTTGCCCTGGCCGTCATAACGCGGCGTGTAATTGATGTTTTCTTCCTGGGTGGCCTTGGACCGCCACACCAGCCGCCCCTCGCGATCATAGATGTAGCCCAGCAGGCGGGCGTCGGCGAGGTTGAAGCGCTCATCGGGCAGCTGCGCCGGCATCTTCAAGCGATTGTTTTCCACCCGGGCGGCGGAAATCAGCGTGGTCACGTCCGAGGCCAGGCGTTGCTCGATGGATTCCTGCAACGCCAGGCTGAACGCACCTTGCATGGCCGGCAGCAATGCCAGCATGAACAGCACTGCCAAGGTCATGGCAGCCAGCATCAACCGCAGCCGAAGCGAACGAATCACTGGCAGCGCTCGTTGAACAGGTAGCCCAGGCCGCGCACGGTGTCGATGGGTTTGAAGCCGGCGGGAGCTTCCAGCTTGCGACGCAGGCGCCCGACCAGCACTTCGATGACATTGGGATCGCGCTCGTCATCATCGGGGTAAAGCTGTTCCATCAAGCGATCCTTGGCGACCACCTGCTGGTGATGGCGCATCAGGTATTCGAGGATTCGGTATTCATAGGCGGTCAGCGCCAGCGGCTCATCGCCCAGGGACGCCTGCTTGCGGTTGAGGTCGAGCAACAGCGGGCCAGCCACGATGGTCGACTGGGTGAAGCCGCTGGAGCGACGCAGCAGGGCATTGAGCCGGGCCTCCAACTCTTCGAACTGGAACGGCTTGACCACGTAGTCGTCGGCACCGGCGGCCAGGCCTTCGACCTTGTCCTGCCAGTTGCCGCGAGCGGTCAGGATCAGGATCGGAAACGTCTTGTCCTGGGAGCGCAGCCGGCGGATCAGCTCCAGCCCGCTGATGCCTGGCAGGCCCAGGTCGATCACCGCCAGGTCATGGTTGAATTCGCGAACCTGGTACAAGGCCTCTTCGGCATTGGCCACGGCCTGCACCACATGGCCGCTGTCGCTAAGACGGGTTTGCAGGTGATGACGCAACAGCGCTTCGTCTTCGACGACCAGTAATTTCATGGAGCCTCTCCCCAGGCAAAAATCAAACAATCCAGCGCCACGCACCTCAACGAAAGGCGCCGGATCGTTTTCGACCGATCCGGCTGGATACACTCACCATCGACCGCTTAGAACGTGTAGTTGGCGGACAGGTACGTCTGGGCGCTGCTGGTCAGGTCCAGCGAGCCGACCTTGTCGCCACCGTGCGGGCTCATCTCGGTGCTGGCGTTGCTGCGCAGGTAACGGTAACCCAGTTCAACCGAGGTGTTTTGCGAAATTTGTTGCAAGACGCCCCCTTGCAGGCCCACCGCGTAGCCGATGTCGCTGTCGCGGCTGTAGCCGGGAGAGTCCTGGGTCAACTTGGTCAGGCCCGCCGTGCCGCCGCCGAACAGTTTGGTGCTGCTGGTGACCGGGTAGAACACATCGTAGCTGCCCAGCAGGTTTTCCTGGCGCAACTTGATGCCGTTGTGGGTGCCCGAAACGTTGTCGTAGGTGGCGTAGTAGCGGCCCTGGTCGTTTTGCTTGCCCAGTCGCAGGCCATACGTGGTGTCCTTGCCAATGACGCCGTCGGCGTTGGGGTTGTTCAGGGCGGTGTCCAAGGCGTTGGATTTCTTGACTTTGTCGCTGGTCTGGCCAAGGGTCAGGCTGGTGAAGTTGTCATCGGCGTGGGCCATGGCAGTGGCGCCCAGCACGGTGAAAGCCAACAGCAGTTTTTTCATAGCAGTCATGATCAAGTTCCTTTGCAACGTGGGTGGTGTGTGAAGTCGCTGTCACGTTAACCAGCGGTCCCTGAACACCCCTTGAACGTTCTCTGAACCTGCGCTGAATGAATCGGCTAATCTGAGCGGACCACTTTTTAAGGAGATCGGTCATGCGCAGGCTGCTTGCAGTTGTACTTCTGGCTTTTAGCGGTGCGAGCCTCGCCGCCATCCAGACCCAGGAACTCCCCTACACCAGCGCCGACGGCACCAAGCTGATCGGTTATTACGCCTATGACGACGCCGTCAAAGGCCCACGCCCGGGTGTGGTGGTGGTGCATGAATGGTGGGGGCTCAACGATTACACCAAGCGCCGCGCCCGCGACCTTGCGGGCCTGGGCTACAGCGCCCTGGCCATCGACATGTACGGCAACGGCCAGAATACCGAGCACCCCAAGGACGCCATGGCCTTCATGCAGGCGGCGCTCAAGGACGGCAAGGCGGCCAGCGCCCGCTTCCAGGCCGGGTTGGACCTGCTGAAGAAACAGCCCCAGACCGATCCGGACAAACTCGCCGCCATCGGCTACTGCTTCGGTGGCAAGGTGGTGCTCGATGCGGCGCGCCAAGGTGTGCCGCTGGCCGGCGTAGTGAGCTTCCATGGCGCGCTGGTGACCAACACCCCGGCAACGCCGGGCAGCGTCAAGGCCAAGGTGCTGGTCGAGCATGGAGCCCTGGACAGCATGGTCACCCAGGACAACGTCACCGCATTCAAGAGCGAGATGGACAAGGCCGGTGCCGACTATAAATTCGTCAGCCTCGAAGGCGCCAAGCACGGCTTCAGCAACCCCGACGCCGACCGTTTGAGCCACGGCGAACATGGCGGGCCGGATATCGGCTACAACAAGGAAGCCGATGAGAAGTCGTGGGCGGATATGCAGAAATTCTTCAAGAAAATCTTCTAGTACATCCTCCCTGTGGCGAGGGGATTGTGGGAGCAAAGCTTGCTCGCGACCCAGGCGACTCGATTTCTGGAGAACCACATCGCCTTCATCGCGGGCAAGCCTTGCTCCCACAGCAAGCTCTCTCGCCACAAAAGCCATCCATGCCCCACATAAACGCCACGCCACTACCCAGCCTCAAGCCAACCCGGCAAAATGCCCGGCATGAATACACTTCCCCCCCTGCCCGCCTGCTGCTCGCCTTTGGATGAACACTGGCTGTTGCCCGATGCCCTGCCCGGTACAGTGCTGCTGAGCACCCGCTTCGACCCGTTGTTGCTGGTGGGCGCCGACTTTCCCAACAGTGCCATCGAGCCACCGGCAAGCATCCAGCGCTCGGTAGCCAAGCGCCAGGCAGAATTCCTGGCCGGGCGGATCTGCGCCCGGGCGGCGTTGCAGCGGCTCGACGGCCAGGCCTGCGTGCCGGCCATCGGCGAAGATCGCGCCCCGGTGTGGCCGGCGCATATCAGCGGCTCGATCACTCACAGCACAGGTCGGGCGGCGGCCATCGTGGCGAAAAAAGATCATTGGCAAGGCTTGGGCATGGACGTGGAAAACCTGCTCGACCCCGAACGCGCCGAGCGCCTGGCCGGTGAAATCCTCACCTCACCAGAATTGCAGCGCATGACCCAACTCGCGCGCGATGACCGGGCCTTGCTGGTGACCCTGACCTTTTCAGTGAAGGAAAGCCTGTTCAAGGCGCTGTATCCCATCGTCAAGCAGCGGTTTTATTTCGAGCATGCCGAAGTGCTGGACTGGACACACGATGGGCAGGTGCGGCTGCGCTTGCTGACGGACCTGTCGGCCGAGTGGCGTCATGGCAATGAGCTGCAGGCGCAGTTTGGGGTGAAGGATGGGCAGCTGTTGAGCCTGGTAGGGATCAAGGCCTGAGGCTTGTGGTGTCTGGAATGCCGCCTTCGCGAGCAAGCCCGCTCCCACATTGAAATGCATTCCCCTGTGGGAGCGGGCTTGCTCGCGAAGGCGGTCGATCAGGCACCACACCTATCACGACCGGTCCTGATGCCTCGGCCAACTCAAGCTGAAACACGCCCCGCCCAGGCTCTTGCTCTTGCCGATCAGCGCCCGGCCGTCATGCCAGTGGATGATCCGTCGCACGATCGACAGCCCCAGCCCATGGCCGCCCGAAGCCCGGGCGCGGCTGTCGTCCAGGCGCAGGAAGGGCTTGAAGATCCGCTCCCATGCCGCTTCCGGCACACCGGGCCCGTCATCTTCCACGTCCACCCGACAACGCAACTGGCCTACCTGGTAACTGACGGTGACCCGGGAGTTGGCGTGGCGCATGGCGTTGCCCACCAGGTTCTGCAGGGCGCGATGCAGGAAGCGCGGTTCGGCCTCGACCCAGGCGCCGTCGCAATCGGCGGCCGACAGGCATAGACCGCGCTCGACCGTGATTCCGGCCCGCAACGGCCCCAGCTCATCGATCACTTGATTGACCAACGCATCCAGATCCACTCGCTGGAAATTCAAGGCCGGCGAACCTTGTTCCAGGCGCGCGTAGGTGAGCATTTCGTCCACCAACCGATCCAGGTCTTCGATGTCGTGGTCCATGCCCGCCAGGTATTTGTCCCGGGCCTGGGGCGTGGTGGCGCTGCCGAGCATCTCCAGGCCGAAGCGCAGGCGTGCCACCGGGGTGCGCAATTCGTGGGACACCGCGCGCACCAGCTCCCGCTGAATCGCCAACAGTTGCTGCAAGTGCTCGGCCATGCCGTTGAAGGCCGCGGCCAGTCGCCCGACCGAATCGGCACCGCGGGCCGGCACCCGGGTTTCCAGGCTGCCCTGGGCGATCTGGGTGGCGGCTGACTCCAGGCCACGCAAGCGCCGCTCCAATTGACGCACCAACAGGTAGACGATCAATCCGATCAGGCTCAGCCCCAGCGCCGCGATCAGCACCAGCCATTGCGGCGGATAAGGGTTCATCTGGTACAGCGGACCGATCTCCAGCACCCATGGCGTGCCGACCATGCCGGCGAATACCCGGATGGAGTCGCCGCCCTTGCCCAGGGCCATCACCGTGTCGCCCTCGGACACCCGACGGCGCTGGTCTTCGTCCATGTCCGCCTGTACGACGGTCATCAGTCGCAGGTCGAAACCGAAGCCTTTTTCCTCCTTGAGTTGCGCGAGCCGTTCAGGCTGCTCACCCACCGGGAAGCGCACCAATTCGTCGGCCAGCAGGTAAATGGTCGCACGGGCCAGTTGTTCGCTGATCTGCTGGACCTCCCCCACCAACATCAGTTGCTCGCCATCGCTGACCAGCCGATAGACCTTCGCCGCATGCGGCCCGGTCTGTTCCACCAAGGCCTGGCCGCGCAATACGCGGGTGCGCTGCCCGAGATCGAGGTCGGTCTGGGCGAAGGTCTGCAGCGCCAGGGGGATGCCCAGCAGGCGCTCCCACACCGCCAGCGCTCGCCGCCGTTCGGTGTCATTCATCGGCCGCAGGTTGTCGGCCATCAACGAAAACGTGCCGTGGGCCAGACGCTCGCGGTATTGCTCGCTGCGGGTCTGGTTGAGCAAGTGCAGGGCCAGTACGCCGAGCACCGCCACCAGCACCAGTGCCGCACACATGCCGCCATAAATGCGCAGGAAGATCGAATTCACGGCGCCAGGTCTACGCAAGCTTCAGGGACGAACAAGTAGCCTTTGCTGCGAATGGTCTTGATCAGCCGTGGATGATCCGGGTCGTCGCCGATCTTGGGGCGGATGCGCGAAATGCGCACATCGATGGAACGGTCCTGGCCGTCATACCCAATGCCACGCAGGGCGGTGAAGATTTCTTCCCGGGACAGAATGCGCCCGGCATTGGACACCAGCAGCCACAGCAGGTCGAATTCGGCGCTGGTCAGCTCGATACCGTTGCCCTGCAACCAGGCCTCGCGCAGGGCATCGTCGACCACCAGCGGGCCGAATTGCAGGCGTCGCTGCTTTTGCGCGGCGCTCGGCTCCGGCTCACTGCGTCGCAGCAAGGCCTGGATGCGCGCCAACAGCAAGCGCGGGCGCACCGGCTTGCAGACGTAATCATCGGCGCCCAGGTCCAGGCCCTGGATCTGATCGGTGTCGTCGGTACGGGCGGTGAGCATCAGGATCGGCCCGTCATAGTGTTCGCGCACCTTGCGGCAGATGCTCAGGCCGTCTTCGCCGGGCAGCATCAGGTCGAGGACCACCAGGTCCGGCTGCTCGGCGATGATTCGCGCGGCCGCCACCGCTCCATCGCCTTCGATGGCGACACGCAGCCCGTTGCTTTCGAGGTATTCCCGGGTCAGCTCGGCCAGACGCTGGTCATCCTCGACGATCAATATCTGCCAGGCTTCTTGTTCCACTGGGGGCCCCTCTTGCTGCGAATATAAAAGGAAGGATCAGCATCGCCCCTTGTGGCGAGGGGATTTATCCCCGCTGGGTCGCGAAGCGGCCCCCTGCGTTCTGTCTGACCCGCACGGTCGCCAATTCTGGGCCGCTTCGCCGCCCAACGGGGATAAATCCCCTCGCCACAAGGGACCGCTTCGGATACAGCTCCTCCCGTCTTTTTGTCATGTTAAAGGAGGATAAACACACCCATGCACGGGCCGATTGTATAAACGTCACCCGCACAGAAAACAAGCGGACAAATGTGTTTCGATCGGGTGGGTTTTATGTGGTAACGTCCGCGCCCGCAAAAAAACACCGGGCTGTTTTCTGATCGTCTAAACCGATGAAAAAAGGTCCACTCCAGCTAGGTCGCGGCCTACAGAGCAGTTCCACGTTTCGCACACAAATTACGCACAGGCTTATCCACAGGTAGTACGTTGCATACCCCCCGAAAACGCATTATCTTGTAGCCCGCCGCGTAAAAAACCCTACATGTAGGGTTTTAGGCCAAAAACCAAACACAAGTCGGACAGAGAATTCAAGCGCTTTTCTTGCTTCTGTCCAGCTGAAACACCGTATTTCCCCAAGCCCAGACCGCCCCTGCGGATGGCAGCTGTTTGAAGGTCGAAAACGACCGAAACGGTACGGGTGTTGCAGTCAATTGCTGCCACCCCGGCAACCCGGTTTCGAGCCCTGCTCGCAACCTGAGAACTTCGGATGGAAGCGGCATTAAACGCCTGCTTCCTACTGTCCCGAAGTTGTTATGCCCGGCGCCAGTCGGTTGTAGTGCTTCAGGACGGAACGGTGGGCACCGTGATGGTGCCCAAACAAACATAAAGAACGTGGAGACACCCATGCACACCGACACAACTCGCGAGAACCCGCAGGGCACCGCGCCGCTGGCCGCCGATTCGAGCCCGGATCTGTCCGCCACCGCGCCGGGCCAACTGCGTGTGATCAAGCGTAACGGCACTGTCGTTCCTTACACCGATGACAAGATCACCGTCGCCATCACCAAAGCGTTTCTCGCAGTTGAAGGCGGCACCGCTGCCGCTTCGTCGCGAATCCACGACACCGTAGCGCGCCTGACCGAACAGGTCACCGCGACCTTCAAGCGTCGCATGCCCTCGGGCGGCACCATCCACATCGAAGAAATCCAGGACCAGGTCGAACTGGCCCTGATGCGTGCCGGCGAGCAGAAAGTGGCCCGCGACTACGTGATCTACCGTGATTCCCGCGCCAAGGAGCGTGCTACCCGCTCCCCAGCCGACGCACCGGTCCAGGCCCACCCTTCGATCCGCATCGCACGCGCCGACGGCAGCCTGGCGCCGCTGGACATGGGCCGCCTGAACACCATCGTCACCGAGGCCTGCGAAGGCCTGGAAGAAGTCGATGGCGACCTGATCCAGCGCGAAACCCTGAAGAACCTCTATGACGGCGTCGCCCTCAAGGACGTCAACACCGCGCTGGTGATGACCGCGCGGACCCTGGTGGAGCGCGAGCCGAACTACTCCTTCGTGACCGCTCGCCTGCTGATGGACACCCTGCGCGCCGAAGGCCTGAGCTTCCTGGAAGTCGCCGAGAGCGCGACCCACCACGAAATGGTCGACCTGTACGCCAAGGCGTTGCCGGCCTACGTCGCCAAGGGTATCGAGTTCGAATTGCTGAACCCGGTGCTGGCCGAATTCGACCTGGAAAAACTCGGCAAGGCCATCAACCACGAACGCGACCAGCAGTTCACCTACCTGGGCCTGCAAACCCTGTACGACCGCTACTTCATCCACAAGGATGGCGTGCGTTTCGAACTGCCGCAGATCTTCTTCATGCGCGTGGCCATGGGCCTGGCGATCGAAGAAAAACAGCGTGAAGACCGCGCCATCGAGTTCTACAACCTGTTGTCGTCCTTCGACTACATGGCCTCGACGCCAACCCTGTTCAACGCCGGCACCCTGCGTCCACAGTTGTCGAGCTGCTACCTGACCACCGTTCCGGATGACCTGTCGGGCATCTACGGCGCCATCCACGACAACGCCATGCTGTCGAAATTCGCCGGTGGCCTGGGCAACGACTGGACCCCGGTTCGCGCATTGGGCTCGTACATCAAGGGCACCAACGGCAAATCCCAGGGCGTCGTGCCGTTCCTCAAAGTGGTCAACGACACCGCAGTCGCGGTCAACCAGGGCGGCAAGCGCAAGGGCGCGGTCTGTGCCTACCTGGAAACCTGGCACATGGACATCGAAGAGTTCATCGAGCTGCGCAAGAACACCGGTGATGACCGTCGCCGTACCCACGACATGAACACCGCCAACTGGATCCCTGACCTGTTCATGAAGCGCGTCTTCGACGACGGCAAGTGGACCCTGTTCTCGCCATCCGAAGTGCCGGACCTGCACGACCTGACCGGCAAGGCTTTCGAAGAGCGCTACGAGTACTACGAAGCCCTGACCGAGTACAACAAGATCAAGCTGTTCAAAGTCGTCCAGGCCAAAGACCTGTGGCGCAAGATGCTGTCGATGCTGTTCGAGACCGGCCACCCATGGCTGACCTTCAAGGACCCGTGCAACCTGCGCAGCCCGCAGCAGCACGTGGGCGTGGTCCACAGCTCGAACCTTTGCACCGAGATCACCCTGAACACCAACAAGGATGAGATCGCGGTCTGCAACCTGGGCTCGATCAACCTGCCGAACCACATCGTCGACGGCAAGCTGGACACCGCCAAGCTGCAACGCACCGTGAACACCGCCGTGCGCATGCTCGACAACGTGATCGACATCAACTACTACTCGGTGCCACAGGCGAAGAACTCCAACTTCAAGCACCGTCCGGTCGGCCTGGGCATCATGGGCTTCCAGGACGCGCTGTACCTGCAGCACATCCCGTACGGTTCGGACGCTGCCGTCGAGTTCGCCGACAAGTCCATGGAAGCGGTCAGCTACTACGCGATCCAGGCTTCCTGCGACCTGGCCGACGAGCGTGGCGCCTACGAGACGTTCCAGGGTTCGCTGTGGTCCAAGGGCATCCTGCCGCTGGACTCGCAACAGATCCTGATCGCCCAGCGTGGCCAGAAGTACATCGACGTGGACCTGAACGAAACCCTGGACTGGGCACCGGTTCGCGCCCGTGTGCAGAAAGGCATCCGTAACTCCAACATCATGGCCATCGCTCCGACCGCGACCATCGCCAACATCACCGGCGTGTCGCAGTCGATCGAACCGACCTACCAGAACCTGTATGTGAAATCGAACCTGTCGGGCGAATTCACCGTGATCAACCCGTACCTGGTCCGCGATCTCAAGGCCCGCGGCCTGTGGGACTCGGTCATGATCAACGACCTGAAGTACTACGACGGTTCGGTGCAACAGATCGAGCGCATCCCGCAAGAGCTCAAAGCGCTCTACGCCACCGCGTTCGAAGTGGACACCAAGTGGATCGTCGACGCCGCCAGCCGTCGCCAGAAGTGGATCGACCAGGCTCAGTCGCTGAACCTGTACATCGCCGGCGCCTCGGGCAAGAAGCTGGACGTAACCTACCGCATGGCTTGGTACCGTGGCCTGAAAACCACTTACTACCTCCGTGCCCTGGCCGCCACCAGCACCGAGAAGTCGACCATCAACACCGGCAAGCTGAACGCTGTTTCCAGCGGCGGCAACCACGGTGACGATTCGGTCCTGGCTGCCCCAGCGGGCCCTGCGCCAGTGCCAAAGGCCTGCGCGATCGACGAGCCGGATTGCGAAGCTTGCCAATAAGCTGAGTGGGTGGGCGCGTAAAGGCGCCTGCTGAAAGAAGCCCCCGATAGACCTCTGGTTTATCGGGGGTTTTCTTTTTGTCTGAAAAAAACTGGATAAAAAAACGGCAAAGCCTAATTGCGGGCTTTGCCGTTTGTACTTTTACAACCGTAACTGTCAGGTGTCAGTAATAGCTGCGGTTATCTCCAGGCTTAGACAGGGATAGTGAATACATCCCCATTGGCGGTCTGAAAGGACTCAATGGTATTGGAGCCCGCATACCAGTCAGCAAGAATGACTGCATTGTTCTGATGACCAGCGTTCCACTCGACGGCATTGAAAATGAAAGCGTTGGTGCCATCCGTCTTGATCATCACATCTGTATAGGACTGGATATTCAGGAGCTGGACCACGTCACCACTGGAAGTGCCTTCATCCTTGATCATCACACTGGTGGACGATTGCACTTTGTAAGTGTCGCTGCCTTCACCGCCATACGCATAACCACCACCCACCATGTTCAAGGTGTCGGAACCGGCACCACCATGCAGTTGGTATTCAGGCCCAGTGCCCACCAGTGAGTCACTGCCGTCGTCACCGTAGGCGATGCCGGCATAAACCGTGATGTTGTCATTGCCAGCATCTCCGTGCAGGATGCTGCCGGCATCGTTGTTGGCACCGAACATACCGTCATCGCCATTACCGCCGTGCAGTTCATCCGCTTCAGCGGGGCCGGTGCGATCTGGGCCATTAAAGGCATAGGGCTCATATTTGCCACCATAAATGTAGTCATTGCCGTCGCCGCCATAGACCACGTCATTGCCCTCACCGCCATAGATCTCGTTTTGGACAGCGTTACCAGTCAACGTATCGTTGAACGCCGAACCATGTAGGCCTTCAATGTTGACCAGTACATCACCGGTTGCATCGCCTCCAGTGACCGTACCCGCCAGCATATTGATTTGCACCGCAGCTGAACTGCCGGTGTACCAGGCAGCGTCGGAAGCACCTGCCCCACCATCGATAAAGTCAGCGCCTTGCCCACCAATGAATGTCTCGGTGCCAGTTCCGCCAATCAACGTATCGTTGAACGCCGTCCCTTCCCAGTTCTCGATGTTGGTGTAAATGTCTCCTGCCGCAGCGCCAGTCAAAGGCTGGGTGAGGTCCAGCGTGATGGCCGAGGTTTCAAAAGCAAAACTGACCGTGTCTCTGCCGAAAGCACCGTCAAAATTATTGGCCAACTCGTTACCCACAAAGGTATCGTCCCGGCCCGATCCGACAAACCTCTCGATGCTGTCGAACGTATCGCCCTTGGCGATAGCCGTGTGCTCACCAGTCTTTAGGTTGAGCGTCACGCCGACCGGCCCGATGTCGTTGTAGCTGACAGTATCGATGCCATCCCCACCGATGAAGGTGTCACCGCCATCGCCCCCCATCAGGATGTCGTCGCCACCACCCCCCGTGATGATGTTATCCAGTGCGTTACCCCTCGCTTGGAAACCGACAGTGCCGGTATAGGTCAGGTTCTCGACTTCAGCATTGAGCTGGTAGTACCCCTGATTCGTGCGTACCTCATCGATGCCGCCACCCGCCAGTTCGACAATAGCCCCATAGTTGCCGTTATTAAGGACATAGACATCATCGCCCGTACCACCTTGCACAGTGAACCCGGTCGAGTTGGCACTAGAGATAAAGACGTCGTTGAGGGACGAACCAACAATTTTCTCGATGCCCGAGAAGCTATCGCCTTCGGCATCGCCCCCCATCCCGGTGCCCGAACCGACACCCGATGCACCCAGTGTCAACGTCACGCTCTGGGTGGACTGAGAATAATCCGCCACGTCGACACCACTGCCCACTCCACCGTCGAACTTGTCTGCTGTCGCACCGCCCATGAAGGTATCGGCGTACTGTGAGCCACGGATAACTTCGATATCCGTATAGGTATCACCCGCCGCAATGCCGCTATGCACTCCGGTTTTGAAGTTGAGCGTCACGCCGACAGTGCTGTCATCGTAGCCGACTGTGTCCGTGCCGCTGCCGCCAATGAAACTGTCGGCGCCTCCACCGCCAAGCAAGGTGTCGTTGCCAACCCCGCCGGTGATGATATTGTCAGTGGCATTGCCGCGACCGGTGAAATTACCGGTACCGGTATAAGTCAGGCGTTCGACGTTGTTGTACAAACCCATGCTGGCGATGTTGGTTCGCACCTCGTCGTCACCTCCACCGACGGCCTCGGTGATCACCGCCGTAGCAGTGTTGTTGACGATGTATAGGTCGTTGCCGGCGCCACCCTGCAGGTTGAAACTGCCGGTAGCGGAGGAATTGAACACGTCGTCATAGGCAGAACCGATGACTTTCTCGATGCCCGAAAAACTGTCGCCCTCGGCGTCACCGCCGGTTCCGGTGCCAGCTCCGGAGCCCAGGGTCAGGCTGATGGCCGCAGAGGACAGCGAATAGTCGACGACATCGATGTTATCGGAGGTGACGCTGCCGCCCTCGAACTTGTCGACGTTTGCACTGGCGACAAAGGTGTCGCTGTACTTGGAACCGCGAATGACTTCGATGCTGTCAAAGGTATCGCCAGCGGCAATGCCTGTGTGAACACCGGTTTTGAGGTTAACGGTGACTCCAGTAGTGGCATCGTCATAGCTGACGGTGTCGGTTCCTGTACCACCGATGAAGAGATCGGCACCGGCGCCCCCGAAGAGCAAGTCATTGCCGGCGCCAGAGGAGATGATATTGTTGCTGGCGTTGCCGGTACCTGTGAAGTTGCCGGAACCGGTATAGGTCAAGCGCTCGACTTCGGCACTCAAGACTGTGCTGGCCTGGTTGGTGCGGATTTCATCATCGCCCCCACCTGCCAGCTCACCAACCCCTATCGAG
>NZ_JBYVYN010000014.1:0-113308 GCF_058148565.1 Pseudomonas sp. DF11 | reverse complement strand
GCGCTGCGCGTAGCGCAGGCGCAGGGCGCGGCCGGCGCCGTTGTCCAGGCGGCTGATGTCGCCATGGATGTTGCGCTGGACCGTCAGGCGGTTGTCGTGGCGGTCGCTGAGGGCCACCAGGTGGCCGTCGCGAAAGTGCAGGAACGCGGCGTCCGCACCGGGTTGGGCGACGATCAGTTCGTCCGGCTCGGTACCGAGGTAGATCGCCGCCCGGGCCAGGCTGTTGTGGATCGCCGGACGCTGGGCGTTGGGCAGTGGAAAGGTGGTGCGCCGGTTTTCCTGATCGACCCAGACGACCTGCTCGCCTGCGAGCTCCAGGCGATGGGCCAGGGCATGGCTCCAGCCACGCCCGAGCCCGATGTCCTGGTCGGCGGCGCTGGTGCGGTACAGACGGGTGAAGACGAACGGCAAGCGGCCATCGAGGGTGCCATCGTCGAGGGTCAGCAGTTCTTCGCCGGTGACCATCGACACCGGGCAGCCGCTGGTCTGGGTCTGGGCCGCGGTGTCGGCGCTGTCGCCGTTGGGATTTTTCGATTGGGCCGGGGCGTCGTCGTGGGGTTCGTGTTTGCTTAGCCGGGTGGCCCCTTGAGACTTTTCCCGCGCTACAGCGGCCGGATTACTGACGGACAGTGGTGCAGAGTGTTCAGGGGTGATGTGCAAAGGTCCGACAGGCGTCGGTTTTAAAGGCGCGCGTTGGCTGACCACCAACGGTTTGAGCACATCGGCATGCTGATTGAGCCGGTCGGGGGTGAGTTGGCCCAATCTCAGGCTCGACGCCAGCAACCACTCCCGGGCCCGCTCCGAGCGGACCTGGCCCAGGACCTTACCGCTCATGCGAAGACCCAGGCCCAGCCCGCCGGTCAAGCGCATCAGCAGGAAATTGATCAGCACCGAAGCGCGCAGCTCCCCAACGACTTCAGACAGGTACTGGGGTGGCAACATTCGTAGCCAACTGGCGAACGCCGCCATGTGGACGAAGAGCAACGGCTCATCGCTCAACACCATCAACCCTTTGGCGATTGCCTCGGAGGAAGCTTTCAGTAATTGATCAAGCTCGGCGCGGGTCAGGTACTCCAACAGCTTTTCGCTGTTGGCCTGCAGATCGGCCAGCAGCTCGAAAACCTGTTTAACGTCGTCCCACAGCTGATGCAGGGCGTTTTCGAAGCCGCGCCAATCGGCTCGCTGCAATACGCCGTAGCGTTCAAGAAAGCCGGCGTCGGAAAACTCTGCCCACAGCGGTTGAAATTGCTCCCACTCCGCTTTCAGCCAACCCTCGAGTTCATCGATCACGCCTTGGTAAGACGCGTACAGCGCCTTGACGTGATCGGCCGTTACATGGGGAAAAAAGGTGATGCGATAACGCTGGCCCCGCCAACACTCAGGAACTTCCAGGATGCCGCTGGGGCCGATCACGTGGTGGATCGGCTCGCCGAAGGTTTCCTGCCCCGCCGTGCCTTCGATAACCGGCTCCAGCATCACCGGTGTATCGCCGATCGGCACAAAGCGCGCCGCCTGGAACATGTGCACCAGCGTCAACGGCCCGCCCGCCGGGCAGGCCACCACCGTGGCGCTGACGGGTGTGTCCTGGTTTTTCGGCTCCGTAAGAGCCACCTCGTTACCGACCTTGAACGCTTGCTCAAGATCCAGCGCCCAACCGGCCCAGAAGCTCTCAGCCCAGGCGTCGTAGTCGTTCAGGCAGGCTCGAAAATCCTGGAAAACCGCATCGACATCCGGTTGTTCGGGGTCCATGGCCGCCACCACCAGCAAGCCAATGGTGTTGTTCAGGGCCAGGAGCTTGTCGGGGGCGAACATGCAGGAATCTCGCGGTGCGGGGACGAACGCGAGACTCTGCCGGGGATGACAGGGGAATTAAGTCAGGGGAAGGGGATAAAGGATGTAGGGCGATTCGCTAAATTTAAACGCTTGGTGTGGGAACCCCGTCGATGACTATAAACACCGCGCCATCAGCCATTGCTCTTTCCCCCAAGCCTCAAAACGCTCCAACACGTCCCAACCCAGCCTTGCGTAATAATCACGCTGGCTGTGGGTGTGCAAGAACAGGGTGATGATTCCAGCCTCCCGCGCATGGCTGCAGATGCCTTCGATCAACTGCGCCGCAAGCCCTCTGCGTCGGGCACTTGGGGCGACGAGCACGCAAGCCAGCCACGGCCCCAGCTCTGGCCGGTCCGACAGGTCATGACTGGCCAGTGAAGCACCACCGAGCAACTGGCCGTGTTCCATGGCGATCAGGCACTTCCAGCGCCCATCACGCTGCCCTGCGGCGAACTCCTGCTGCCAACTGGCGAGGGATTGCTGGGCAAATTCATAACTGAATTCACGATGGAGCCACTCGGCCATCTGGTCGCATTTATCCATGTGGTTGGCGAGCCAATCCATTTGTGGCATTTGAAGCACTCCTTATTTGTCCTGGGGAGGGTTGGGGGGTCAGCAGGCTGCTGGCCTGTTCTGGTGTGCCGCTATCGCGAGCAGGCTCGCTCCCACAGAATTTTTGTAGTTTGATCCGGAATGGACACACCACCAACCACTCCTGTGGTATCGGCCAATGTGAATCAGTTGAAACACAGAACCTGTGGGAGCGGGCTTGCTCGCGAATGCGGTAGACCAGCCACCATGGATGTTGACTGAAACCCCGCATTCGCGAGCAAGCCCGCTCCCACATTGGTTGTTTTTTGCCCAGGCAATTTCGCTTTAGATGCCTACCCGCGCTCATTCTCAAGAAATACCCGCCAGCCGACCCTCAACCTATCGTAATCTCGCACCTGTATAAGCCCCAGCCCCGCAACCGGCCGAGATCTCACCCCGATGCCCTCCATCTACCAACTCAAGCCCGCCTTCCAGAACCTGCTGCGCCCCCTGGTTCAACGCCTTTACAACAACGGCGTCACCGCCAACCAAGTCACGGTGCTCGCGGGCATCGTTTCAGTCCTGGTCGGTGCGGTGATCGCGTGGTTCGCCAGTCATCCGTGGATCTTCGTCCTGGTGCCGATCTGGATGTTCCTGCGCATGGCGTTGAATGCGGTGGATGGCATGTTGGCGCGGGAGTTTGGCCAGCAATCGCATCTGGGCGCCTACCTCAATGAGCTATGCGATATCATCGCCGACGCTGCCTTGATCCTGCCTTTTGCCCTGATTCCCGATGCCAGTCTGTTGCTCGTGTTGTTGGTCACGCTGTTGGCGTTGTTCAGCGAATACGCAGGCGTGCTGGGGGCGATGGTCGGGGCTTCGCGGCGCTATGACGGGCCGATGGGCAAGAGTGATCGCGCCTTTGTGTTGGGCGTGTTGGCGACCGGTATTGCCCTGGGTTGGCTCGGGGCGCTGTGGGTTGATGGTGTGATGGCGGTGGTTGCCGCCCTGCTGGTTTATACCTTGGTCAATCGGGTCCGTCACGGCCTGAGCCAAGTGAAGGAAAACGCTCCCTCAGCATAAAGGAACTTGCAATGCGCGAAGCCCAGGAACTGACGTTCACCACCCACGATGGCGTGGAGTTGTTCTACCGGCACTGGCCGGCTGTCAATGCCTCTGCGGGTGAACCCCGCCAGGCCGTGTTGTTGTTTCACCGCGGGCATGAACACTCCGGGCGCATTGCGCACCTGGTGGATGAGCTGGATTTGCCCGGCTTCGACTTCTTTGCCTGGGACGCACGGGGCCATGGCCAGTCGCCGGGCGCGCGCGGCGACAGCCCGAGCTTTGCCACCAGTGCGCGGGATGTGCAGACCTTCTGCGACCACATCGGCGCGACGCATCAGATCGACGAAGCGAACATCGCCGTGGTCGCGCAAAGCGTCGGGGCGGTGATCGCATCGACCTGGGTCCACGATTACGCGCCGCGCATCCGTTCGCTGGTGCTGGCGTCGCCGGCGTTCAAGGTCAAGCTCTACGTGCCGTTCGCTCGGCCGGGCCTGGCGCTGATGCGCAAGTTTCGCGGCAATTTTTTCGTCAACAGTTACGTCAAGGCGAAGTTCCTCAGCCATGACCCGGAGCGGGTGGCGTCCTACGACAGCGATCCGCTGATCACCAAGGCGATTTCGGTGAACGTGCTGCTGGGCCTGTACGAAGCCGCCGACCGCGTGGTCGCTGATGCCCAGGCGATCCAGGTGCCGACGCAGTTGTTGATCTCCGGCTCGGACTTTGTCGTGCACCGCAAACCCCAGGAACAGTTCTTCGATCGCCTGGGCAGTTTGCACAAGGAGAAGCACATCCTGCCGGGGTTCTTCCACGACACCCTCGGCGAGAAGAACCGCGCGCCGGCCATCGCCAGCGCCCGCCGCTTCATCCTGCAAAACTTCGCCCGCCCGCTGGAGCGCCCTTCCCTGCTGGACGCCGATCGCCTGGGCGTGACCTGCGCCGAAGCCGAAACCCTGGCCACGCCACTGCCGCACAATTCGCTGCGCGACCTTTACTGGCGCATGACCCGCGCCAGCATGCGCTTTGGCAGCAAGTTGTCCGCGGGTGTGAAGTTGGGCTTCGACACCGGGTTCGACTCCGGCAGTACCCTGGATTACGTCTACCGCAATCGTCCCACCGGCACCTCGGCGCTGGGCAAGATGATTGACCAGAATTACCTGAACTCCATCGGCTGGCGCGGTATTCGCCAGCGCAAAGTGCACGTCGAAGAACTGCTGCGCCTGGCCATGGGCAAGTTGCGCGAGCAGGACCGTGAGGTGCGCATCGTCGACATCGCCGCCGGGCATGGCCGCTACATCCTTGAAGCACTGCAAGGCGTCAGCCCGTTGCCGGAGTCGATCCTGCTGCGCGACTACAGCGACATCAACGTGCGCGATGGCAGTGCCTTGATCCTCGAAAAGGGCTTGGGCGATATCGCTCAGTTCGTCAAAGGCGACGCCTTTGATCGCCAGGATCTGGCGGCGCTGCAGCCAAAACCGACCCTCGCGGTGGTGTCCGGTTTGTATGAGCTGTTTGCCGATAACCAGATGGTCGGCGACTCCCTCGCCGGTCTGGCCGAAGCGGTGGAGCCTGGCGGTTTCCTGGTCTACACCGGCCAGCCGTGGCACCCGCAGCTGGAACTGATCGCCCGTGCCCTCACCAGCCACCGTGCCGGTCAGGCCTGGGTGATGCGTCGGCGTACTCAGGCGGAAATGGACCAATTGGTTGAGGCGGCAGGCTTTCGCAAGATCACCCTGCGGGTCGATGAATGGGGCATTTTCAGCGTTTCGCTGGCGCAGCGAGTGCAGTAATGAGCGCCGTCATCGCCCCGGCCCGCGAACCCGCACTGTTGAAACCGGCGGTGCTGTGGCTGCTGTTGTTGGCGCCGCTGTTCTTCAGCACCTACGGTTTCGCCACCTGGGTCACCTCCCAGCGTGACGACGTCGGCACGCTGGTGTTCGCCTGGGAAACTCACATGCCGTTCATGGCCTGGACCATCGTGCCTTACTGGTCGATCGATCTGTTGTACGGCCTGTCCCTGCTGTTGCCCACCAGCCGTGACGAACTCAAGCGCCATGCCTTGCGCCTGCTCACGGCCCAGGTGATTGCGGTCAGTTGCTTCCTGCTCTGGCCGCTGCGCTTCACCTTCCCCCGCCCGGAAATGGATGGGCTGTTCGGTTGGTTGTTCGAGGTGCTGGCGGGTTTCGACAAGCCGTTCAACCAGGCGCCGTCGCTGCACATCGCGTTGCTGGTGGTGCTGTGGGTCTGTTATCAGCGGCATCTGCAGGGGTTCTGGCGTTGGCTGATGCACGGTTGGTTTGCGCTGATTGGTGTGTCGGTGCTGACCACTTATCAACATCACTTCATTGACCTGCCCACGGGTGCGTTGGCCGGTTGGTTGTGTGTGTGGTTGTGGCCGCTGGATCGGCCGAGTCCGCTGCTGAGTGCGCGTCTGGCAACGGACCCTGCCCGATGGCGATTGGCGCTGCGTTATGGCTTGGGCGCGGCGGCGCTGTTCATCCCGGCGTTTGCCTTGGGCGGCGCGTGGCTCTGGTTGATCTGGCCGGCGGTGGCGGTGCTATTGGTGGCGCTGAATTACCTGGCGTTCGGTGCCGACGGTTTCCAGAAGCGTGTCGATGGCCGCTTGAGCCCGGCGGCGCGTTGGTTGCTGGCGCCTTATCTGGCGGCGGCGTGGATCAATTCCCGCTGGTGGACGCGCCAGCATCCGCAACCGGATCAAGTAGCGGATAACGTCTGGCTCGGGCGCATTCCCACGCCGATGGAGCTGAAGGACAGTTCGTTTAGCGGGGTGCTCGACCTTTGCGCCGAATTGTCCATGGACAGTACGAACGTCGCCTATCGCTCGTTGCCAGTGCTCGACCTGACGGCGCCGACCACCGAGCAATGCCTGAAAGCAGCGGAGGCTATCGAAAGCCTTCGTCAGCGCGGGCCGGTGCTGGTCTGCTGCGCCCTGGGCTATTCCCGTAGTGCCACGGCGGTGGTTGCCTGGTTGTTGCACAGTGGTCGGGCAGCGAACGTTGATGCGGCTATCGTGCAAATCCAGCGCGTTCGCCCGCGCATTGTCCTGCATGAGGCACATCGTCGAGCGTTGGGGCCGTTATCCACAAGCCGGGAGAATAGCCATGATCACTGATATGGAACTGCACACCGTGGCGAGTCTGTTGCGCCGCGGTCAATCGCTGGATCAGCTGTCCACCGGGCTGACGCTGCTGGCGGTGCTGCTTGGGTTGGGGCAGTGGTTGGTGGGGGTTATCGATCCCTGGTTGCTGCTGTTGAGCGCCGTACTGATCGTGCTCGGCTTGGCGGAAAAATACTGGGCGTTGCGCGTGGCGTTCGATGCCGATCTGTTTCAGCGCATGGCTGACAGCAGCCAATCCCTGGCCGAGCGCACCTACACCTTGGATCAAGCCCTCACCTCCCTGGGCCTGCAACCGGCCGAACGCGCCGGCCGTCTCTGGACCGAACGCCGGCATGGCGCGTTGTTGCTGCTGCGCCGGCAATCGCGATTATTGGCTGTACAAGTGGTCTTGGTGCTGGGCTTCATCCTGGCCAGTCCCTGGCTAGCTTCAAGTATCTAGATAGTTTTTTGTGGCGAGGGGATTTATCCCCGCTGGGCTGCGCAGCAGCCCTAAAGCAGTTAACTCAATCTTCCTGGCACACCGAGTTGCCTGGTTGGGGGCTGCTTCGCAGCCCAGCGGGGATAAATCCCCTCGCCACAGTCATGCTTATGTTTCTCAGGACAAGGAATCCTCATGTTCGAACCCGTGGTCGCCAACCTCATCACCTCCGCCGCGCGCATGGTCACTGGTGCGCGCAGCCTGTGGCTCGGCTGTGCGCCGACGCAGGTGCAGCGGATCTACTTCGCCAACCACAGCAGCCACGGTGACTTCGTATTGCTCTGGGCCTCGCTGCCGCCGGCGCTGCGTAAGCTGACCCGGCCGGTCGCCGGTGCCGACTACTGGCAGACCAGCCCGGTGCGGCGCTACATCATCAACCGGGTGTTCAACGGTGTGCTGGTGGACCGCGAGCGCAAGGATCCTTCGTACAACCCATTGCAGCCGATGCTCGAAGCTTTGGAGAGCGGCGACTCGCTGATCATTTTCCCCGAGGGCACGCGCAACCCCGACGAAGGCTTGCTGCCGTTCAAGAGTGGGATCTATCACTTGATGAAGGCTCATCCCGAGGTCGAGGTGATCCCGGTGTGGATCGCCAACCTCAACCGTGTCATGCCCAAAGGTCGGGTCTTGCCGCTGCCGCTGTTGTGCACCACCAGTTTCGGCGCGCCGCTGTGCATCGAAGAAGGTGAAAGCAAAGAGCAATTTCTTGAACGCAGCCGCGCCGCGCTGCTGGCACTGGCCCCGGAGCACGTCTGACATGGATCGATATACCCTGATGTTGTTTGGCGGGATCGGCGCGATTCTGGTGCTGGCTTCGCTGATTGGTTTCATTCTCAAACTGCGCACCAAAGGCGCGCCGAACTCGGTCATCGACAACCTCAACGCGCGGATCAACGCCTGGTGGATCATGGTGCTGGTGATCGGCATCGCGTTCTGGCTCGGCAATGCGGCGGTGATTCTGTTGTTCTACGCGGTGTCGTTCTACGCCCTGCGGGAGTTCCTGACCCTGACACCGACCCGGCGCAGCGACTATCCGGCGTTGGTGGCGGCGTTCTACCTGGCGCTGCCGCTGCAATACCTGCTGATCTATTACGACTGGTACGGGCTGTTCTCGATCTTCATCCCGGTGTATGTGTTCCTGCTGCTGCCGATCCTGGCGTCCCTGGGCGGCGACAGCACGCACTTCCTGGAGCGCGCTTCCAAGGTCCAGTGGGGGTTGATGATCGCGGTGTTCTGCATCTCCTTCGTCCCGGCCTTGCTGACGCTGGATATCGCCGGTTTTGAAGGACGCAACCTGTTGCTGATCGCTTACCTGGTGATCGTGGTGCAGCTGTCGGATGTGTTGCAGTACGTCTGCGGCAAGCTGTTCGGCAAAAACAAGATCGCGCCGAACCTGTCACCCTCAAAAACCGTGGAGGGTTTTGTCGGCGGGATTTTCCTGGCCTCGCTGATCGGTGGCGCGCTGTGGTGGATCACGCCGTTCAATCCGTGGCAGTCGTTCCTCATCGCCTTGCTGATCAACCTGCTGGGTTTTGCCGGCGGCATCGTCATGTCGGCGATCAAGCGCGACCGCGGTGTGAAGGACTGGGGACACATGATCGAAGGCCACGGTGGCATGCTCGACCGGTTGGACTCGGTGTGCTTCGCCGCGCCGATCTTCTTCCATCTGGTTCGGTACTGGTGGACCTGAAAACCTCTGCGGCGAACACCCAACCTGTGGGAGCGAGCCTGCTCGCGATAGCGGTGGATCAGCCAACATCGATGTTGACTGACATGCCCCTATCGCGAGCAGGCTCGCTCCCACAGGGGTTCAGTGCTTAGTGTCAGGCAATCAGTCGAGGATCAGATGCGGCAAGAACCGGCTTGAATCCTTGGTGATCAAGCTGTTGTCTTCCCGCACGCCAATGCCCGCCGCCTGGTCACCGATGACCCAGGAACCGATCAGCGTGTAGCTGTCGTCGAACTTCGGCAGCGGCGCGAATTCCTGGAGAATGAATGGGGCGTCGGTGTAGGGGCCGTCTTCTTTGACGATCAGGCCATCCGCGGTTTGCAGCTCGATGTTCGCGCCTTCCCGGGAAAAGAACGGCTTGCGCACCCAGCCCTTGGGCACGGCTTTGCTCGTGTCGGTATCCAGGTGAGCCGCGAGCAGGTTCGGGTGGCCTTTGTTGAATTCCCACAGCAGCGGCAGGATGCCTTTGTTGGAGATGATCGACTTCCAGGCCGGCTCGAAAAACTGCGTATCGCACTGGGCAATCGCTTCACCAAACGGCTCATGGAAGATGAACTCCCAGGCATGCAGCTTGAACAGGTGCGGAATCCAGCGCTCTTCCAGGTCGACAAAACGCCCGTCACTGTTGAGGCCGATGTCCTCGATATCGATGTGCCGCGATTCGATACCGACTTTTTCCGCGATCAGGCGCAGGTAGTCCGTGGTGCCCTTGTCCTCCACCGAGCCTTTCATCGAGGCGAAGTAAAACGGCTCCTTGAGCTGTAACTGGGCAAAGGCCTGGTGCAGCTTGGTGTCGATGCTGTTGAACTGGTCGGCATGCTTGGGCAGCAAGCCGCGCTCGATGCATTGCTCCAGCCAGCCCCACTGAAACGCCGCGGCTTCATAGAGGCTGGTCGGCGTGTCGTAGTTGAGCTCCAGCAACTTGGCCGGGCCGCTGCCGTTGTAGGAGAAATCCATGCGCCCATACAGGTGCGGGTGGCCTTCCAGCCATGAAGTGCGCACCAGGTCGAAGAACGGCGCGGGAATGCTCAGGCGCTCCAGCAGCTCTTCGCTCTGTACCACGCGAGCCACGAGGTCCATGCACATGTCATGGATCTCGGTGGTCGGGTCTTCCAGGTCGTCCTCGATCTGCCTGAGGGTGAACTGGTAGTACGCGCTTTCGTCCCAATAGGGTTCGTCGTCGATGGTGTGGAACAGAAAGCCGAGCTGCTCGGCGGTCTGTTTCCAGTCATGACGTTCGGCGCAATGGATCTTCTTCATGGCGCTGGTTCCTCAACCGCCGGAGCTGCTCGAACCGCCCCAACCGCTGCGGGCGCTGGACTTGCTGCCGAAGCCACCGCGAGACGTGGACGAAGCGACGGACATCGCCTTGCTGCTCTTGATGGTGTCGGTGTAGCTGCCGTACCGCGCCTGGTTGGACCGGGTAAAGGTCGAGCCACTGGAAACCCGCTGGCTCAGCGTCGAGGACCCGAAGTTGCCGCGATCATCGCGGTAACGGTAGACCGGCTCGGAGTAATAGCTGTTGCGGTTGCCGCTGAGCATGTTGCCGATCAGCAGCCCGGTCAGCAGGTTGCTGAAGCCCGAACCGCCGCTGTTCGCTTCCGAAGCCGGCAATTGGGCCCGGGCGGCGTCCACCTGGGATTGCGTAACCTCGCCATCGGCGCTCAGCTCGAAGCCACCCAGCTTGGGGATGAACTGGCCGGCCGAGTCCTGCTGGCACCAATCGGGGACAAAGTCTGCATCGCAATCGGCCTGGCTGGCGTACGTCGGCGCGATGCGACGATGCTCGCTCATGGCGGTCATGTAGGCGTCGGCGCAAATGTCTACCGGCAGCTTTTCATCGACGCATTGCTGCACGGACTGGAAGTTGTACTTCTTCTGCAACTTGTAGGTTTTTTCCGTTGGCCCACAGCCGGATATCGCCAGGGCGACCGACGCGGCCAGCGAAAGCTGAACGTACTTGCTTCGTTTCATCGGGTTCTCCGTGGCGCGATCAGTTCGTGGAAGGCGTCATGCACGCGGCGTTCAACATGCCGACGCTGATGGCCACGGCGGCGATGTAGATACCGGCGGCGATTTCACCGTTCTTGATACGCGCCGAAGCGCCCTTGAGCACCAGGCTGGTGACCAGGAACGCCAACAACTGGACGACAGCGGCGATCACCGTCCAGACGATGAAATCCAGCAGGCTGATCGAGTAGGCGATCACGTTGCTGGCCGGGATGGCGAAACCAATGAGGGCACCGCTCAGGGCGATGGCCGCCGCCACATTGCCCGAACGGATCAGTTCGAACTCTTTGTGCGGCGTGACATGGATGTAGATGAACTGAAACAGCGCGAACAGCACGGCGGCGCCGAGGATGTACAGGGCGAAGCCGAACACTGCGGCCTTGTTCAGGGAAATGGAGAGCGCTTCAAGCATGGACTTCTTCCTTATTCAAAGAGTGTTCAAGTCAGTGGTGTACAACGAAATACCCAGCGAAGTGCTCAGGCTGACGGTGCCTTCGGCGTCTTCTTCGACGGAGAACAGCAGGAACTCCCGGCGATCCGTCAGGCCAGTGTCGCGGGCGTACAGCATCGAGCGGTGCTCGACGCTGTAGGACTCATCCGGATTGCTCACGCGCTCGCTCAACACCACCAGTTCGGTCTGGCCCGCCTCGGTGCCCCATTCGCGGGTGTACTCGACGCCGTTGTGGGTGTAGGTCGGCAGGCCGATCAGGCTTTCGGGGCCGGCCAAACGGCGCAATTCCGCTTCACTGTTGATCGTGACGTAGCTGAGGTAGTTGAACAGGATCACCGACTCGACCTGCCCGGCGATGTCGCCGCTGGTGTGCACTTGCAGCCAGTAGTCTTCGTCGTTCATGTAACAGCGCGTCAACCAGTTCGACTGCCCGAGGTCGACGATGCCCAGGCTCCAGATCTGCTGCGAGCCCGGGATGACCACGGCGCTGTTGCCGTCGAGCAACAACTTGAGCGTGGAATCGAACATCACCTGCTTGCCGGAGGCCAGGCCCAGCGGCCCGCTGATCGGCGCGCCATGGTTAGCTGTCGTGTTCGCGTTCGGGGCCTCGAGCCCCATCAACTGTTTAAACCACCCCATGGGAAATTTCCTTGAGACGCGTGGAGGCGATGTAGAAGAGTTCTCCGCCCACGACACGCGTGGTGCCGGGCGGGTTGATCGACGGGTGTCGGGCGCCCTTGGCGCGGTAGCCGATAAGCGTAGCGTTGTGCTGCTCTTTCATCCGGTTATAGAGCTCGCCGAACGTCGCCTCGAACGCCTCGGGCAGCTTCATCAGGTACTGGGTAGCGCCTTGACCTACGCAGAGCAATTCATTGATGACCACTGACGAGCCCGGATCCTGGGAGGCACGCACCAACATTTCGATGGCCATGCTGGAGGTGCATTCCAGGCTCGGCGCGTAGGCGCTGGCGAGGGCGGCGATTTCGCTGTCATTGAAGTGAGCGACCACATGCCCGACCGGGCCCAATTGATTGACCGCCAGTACGGTGGCCAAGGTCAGGTCGTCGGAATGGGTTCGCACCAGCACGCGTTCGGCGCCAGGCACGCCGGCACGCTGCAACAGTGCGACGGAGGACAGGCTGTCGCCCTTGATGAATGAGGTCTTGCCAGGCATGGGGTTTTCTTCGAGATCGCAATCGCAGATGACGATCAGGTTGTCATTGGAGGTTTCGTCCTGCAGCAGCAATTCGATGACCCGCTCGCTGGAGGCGCCCTCCCAACCGATGAGAACCGTGTGGCCAACCTTGCCGGTGAAATCGCCTTTGCCCTTCATGCCTTTTCTCCATACATCGATGACGCTGCTGGTGGTTTTGCCGATGGCTGCCGTCAGCAGCGCGATGCCCCCGAGCATGACCCAGGTAGCCACGAACACCCGTCCCGCCGCGGTCTGTGGCGCGAGATCGCCATAGCCGACGGTGAGCGTGGTGGTGAGATAGAAGTAGGTAAACGTGGCGGCGGCGATGAGGTGTTGCTCGCCTATCAGCACCAGGCCGATCCAGGCCGTGGCCAGGTGCACGCCCAACGCAATGGCCAGGCCCGCCCAGCCGAACCGATGGAAGAAGGACGAAGCGTACGAGCGCAACAAAAGGAAAATCGACATTTCGTCCCTGACTCCGTGGGGCTTGGTTCCTGGCGAGGTAATCGCGCTGATGCCTGAGTGATCGAGTGCGGTTACCGGGCAGCATTAAACCTGCTGCGGGGCTTGGATAGAAGTGCTTGGGTGACAATAAATCCGGGATTTTTCGGGAAAACAGGACTAAGACACAAAACTTGAAGCCGAACACAAAACCTGTGCAGACAAAACCTGTGGCGAGGGGATTTATCCCCGCTGGGCTGCAAAGCAGCCCTGAAACCTGACACCTCGGTGTGTCAGCTGGGTTGAGTTTGCTGCCATTGGGGCTGCTTCGCAGCCCAGCGGGGATAAATCCCCTCGCCACAAGGTCTGTGCCTGGCCTGTGTCTGGCTTGCCTTGGCAGTTCTTCACCAAGGCAATGCCCAGCCGATCACTCAGCCGATTTTTTCTTCAAGCGTTCCAGGATCGCATTGGCGCTGCCTTCGTTCGGCGTGATGCCGGCGTCACGCAGCTTGCGCTCCAGGTCGGAGCCGGTCGAAGCCTCGGCCAGTTCGTCCTGGGCTTGCAGCTCGGCGGCGCGTTGCTGTTGTTT
Source organism: Pseudomonas sp. DF11 (assembly GCF_058148565.1). NCBI lineage: Bacteria > Pseudomonadati > Pseudomonadota > Gammaproteobacteria > Pseudomonadales > Pseudomonadaceae > Pseudomonas > Pseudomonas sp. DF11. The sequence goes on along the minus strand of NZ_JBYVYN010000014.1, from coordinate 99,850 downwards.
GGCTTGCAGGCGGTTGAGTGTACCGACGGCGGTTTCCAGCTTGCCATTGGCACCGCCACTGGCGATCGAAGCGCTGACCTGGGCCTTCTGCACGCTCTCACGGGCCTTGGCCATGTCCACTTGCTGACGCAGGCTCTTGATGCGGCTTTCGGCCTTGGTGATGTCTTTGCGCATGTTGTCCGCGTAGCCGCCGAATTCGGTCGCGTGCTTTTGCTCGGCGTCCAGTTCGTTGGTCAGGGTCGAAATGGCTTCGGCCACTTCCAGGGCAAGGTCTTCACGGTTGGCCTGGATCGCGGCCAGGGCCTTGGCTTCCAGGTCCTTGATCTTGGCGTTGTATTCGCCCACGCGATCAGTCGCCAGCTTGTGCTTGGCCATGATGGTGACCAGCTCACGCTTGGCATTGGCCAGCGCGCTGTCGGCGTCGCGAATTTCCTGGTCGAGGATGCGCAGGGCCTGTTGGTCGACGATCGATTCGCCGACTTCGTTGGCACCGCCACGCAGTGCGGTGAACAACTTGCTCCAGATGGACTGAGTCATTGGATGGTTCCTATTCGGCGAATTAAATGAAGAAGCGTTCGAAGGCTTCGCTGGCGCGCTGGACGTTGTCGACGAGGGTTTTGACCTCGGTCACGACGTTGGTCAGGCTGGAGTCGGAACTCAACGCGCCGAACATGTTGTAGACCACCTGCCCGTTGGGCATGGTCTCGATGCCGATGGACGACAGCGGGAACATTTCCCGGCTGCGCAGCACGGCGTCGTTGAATGCCGCGACGTCGCTGATCGACTCGACGTCCACCAGGACGGTATCGACGATGATCTGATCACCCACCACGGCGATGTAGATCGGCAAGCCACCGAAGTCATTCATTTCCAGCTTGATGCTGGACTCGGAGCCTTGGACGAGGGAAAGAGTGATGTCGTTCGCGACCACTTCATCCAGGGCCTGGAGGGCGCTGTAGAGGCGATCGATGTTCCAGTTATTACCTGCGCTCATGTAATTCTCCGACATGAATGAGCCAGCCAGAATCGGTTGGCGTAGCTGTTTCTCCATTTGCTTGAGCAGGCTTCGGTTTTCGGGAAGCACCCAAGTCTCGTGTTTCACATACCCGGCGGCACTCAGGCCGGCGCGCATCTGCTTCATGTAGAAGCTCGATGGTTTTTTCGCGGCGGGTTTGGAGCGCTCTCCCTTGCTGCTCATTGAATCGTCATCAGGCCCGCCTGGCGGATCCGATGGAGAGCTGGTTTGCATGGTACTGACCCCACTGTGAAAAACTCACGCGTGATAAACACTACAGGTACTTTCTAAACCTCACAATAGCTCACGCGTGAGATTTTTTCGGGGCAGTTGACGACCCCTGTGGGAGCGGGCTTGCTCGCGATAGCGGTACATCAATTTGCAGAGAGGTTGGAATTACCGACGCCATCGCGAGCAGGCTCGCTCCCACAGGTTTTTTGGGGTGGCCACAAATCCTCAGTCCACCACAGATCCAATGTGGGAGCGGGCTTGCTCGCGAAATCGGTGGGTCAGCTTGCATTGATGTTGAATCTACCGCCGTCTTCGCGAGCAAGCCCGCTCCCACAGGGTTTTCGAGCGTTCACAGATCAGGCATCCACCATAGATCCTCTGTGGGAGCTGAGCTTGCTCGCGATGGCGGTGGGTCAGCTTGCATTGATGTTGGATGCTAGACCGTCATCGCGAGCAAGCTCGGCTCCCACAGGGGATCTCCACAGGCTGTAAATTCAGTTGTGGCTGCGACGATGCCTTACGGATAGCTGAAGCTTTTGACCAACGTCAGCTCCCCCACCGCCCGCATCGGCACCACGAAGGTTTCCATTTTCTCGCTCGGCGTGCCTTCTTCGGTGATCACGGTGACTTGCGCAGTGGTCAGGGCTTGTTGCGCTTGTTCACCACCGCCCTCGCCTTCCTCGCTGTCTTCTTCACTGCGATAACCGCCGCCGTAGTAGTTCACGTACACCAGGTACTGGCCTTTGATCGGCGCGGGCATGGAGAAAATTTCCGGGCCGTAGCCGGTGGTGACGTCGACGTCGAGGGCGGCGCCGTTGGGGGCGACGCGGTCGCCGTACCAGATGTGGGCGCCGTCCGGGGTGACGAGGTGCAGGTCCAGGTCGGTGCCGTCGCTGTCCCAGGTCAGCAGGACTCGCAGTTTGGCCGGGGTCGCGCCACCGCTGGTGTTGAGAAATTGCGTGCGGTGGCGCTGCTGGCCGTCGGCGCTGCGCACTTCGACGCTGTTGCTGCCGTTGGGGAACGAGAATGGCCGGTCGAAGCGTCCTTCTTCATCGAGTTTCAGCGGCAGGCTCACACCGTTGACGATGAGTTGGCCCGGCGCGTTGCCGTCCTTGGGCGTGCCTTTGATCTGGCCACGGATGCGGGCGGTGTCGGCCTGGCCTGGGGGCGTATTGACCGACGAGGCCGGGTAGTTGACGGTCTGGCTGTAGTTTTCTCCTTCACCGCCCGGCGCACCGCTGCGCCAGCCGCCGACCGGGGTGTCGAGCTTGATGTTGTCGGCGGCCATGGCCGGTGGCAACGCGGTCAGGGCGCAGAGCAACAGCAAGACCTGTGGATAACGGAGTGTCATGGTCTATTCCAGCAAGAGGTGACGGGCGAGCCCTTCGATATAGTTTTCGTCCTGGCCATTGGGATGAGCTTCGAAGGCCAGGTGCAGATATTCATGGGTCAGGTCGAGGCGGTCTTGCAGCGATAGCACGCCGCGCACATAGATGCGCTGGCGTTCGCGGTCGACATAAGGTCGGCCAAAGGCGACGCGGCAGACGGCGAAAGAACTGATTTCGTTGTAGCCCACTTCACTTTCCAGCCGCTCACGCCAGCCGCGCCGCTGTTTTAGCAACCAGTCCTGGGCGGCCGGCAGTGCTTCGCAGGACGCCACCGGATTGTCCCAGCGGCTGAGGCTGGCACGCGGGTAGGCGTGCAGCAGAATGGCGTCGTAGCGTTGACCGGCGTTGGCTTGTTCCACGGCTTGGGCCCAGGATAGTTTGTCCGGGCCGGGCTGATCGGAGTGGTAGGTGACATCGGTGCCGGCCAGCACCAGGTCGCTGGTCCAGGCGGCAATGGCACGGGTTTCAGGCGCCGCCGGGCGCGGGGCAACGCGCTGACGATGGCTGCTGTCGTCGATGCTCAGGCAGTCGCCGTTGCGTTGGGCGTTTTGCAGCAGGTAGGTGCGGATCGCCACGGCCAAGGCCTTGGCCGCTTCGGCGGGTTCGGCCTTGGCTTCGCGCTGCAGGACCCGGGCGACGTACTCTTCCCGGTCCAACCGCGCCACCAGCTTGCCGGGCATCAGGAACAGCTCGCCGTCGCTGTGGATATCCAGCTGGTTACCGTTGCTGAACTCGACGCGATAATCGCCACGCAGCTGGCCCGGCGTGGCCGGGTGGTCACCGGCCATCACCCGTTGCCAGGGATAACGGGCAAACAGCCCTACTTCCACGCAACGCCCGGTTTCCGCTGGCCAGCGCGATGGTAATGCTGCAGCCAAGCCGTCGCCATACACCTTCAAGACCTGCTGGCTGGTACCGCGCCCACCGGCCCACACCGGCGTACCGTCGGCCAGCCAACCGGCAAAACCGCCCTGGCGCGACGAGGGGCCTTGATCCCCCAGCCAACTCCAGGTCTTGACCCGTAGACGACTGCCCAACTCGCCGGCCAGTCGCCCGTCCGCCGCGTTGAGCACCACGTCCAGCAGCACCCGGCGCGCCTGATCCTGGGCCGGCAGCGTAGCCAGGGCCTTGAGCAGTTCCGCGACCGGCACCTGCGTCTGCGGTTGCAACGCAGGCAAATCCAACAGCCACGCTGGCGCCTGACGGGCCTGCCAGTAATCGCGCCAGTTCGAGGCCGAAAGCCCGAGCCGCTGCGGCTCGAAATACAAGCCACAGGATTTCACCAGCGCCTGGTCGCGAGCGATGCTCTGCCCGGCGTTGCAGCAATAGACCTCTTCCTTCGATTCACCGCGACACTCGTAAACCGGCTCGCGGGCATTGGTGTCCACCAGCCAGGCGTAGACGAACAGTTTCCACAAGCTGCCCAGCGGCGCCTGCAAGGTATCGGGCAGAGGCTGGCGATCCAGCACCTGGGTCTGGCTCACTCGCAGCAACTGACCATCGAAGGCCAGGCGCAACGGCTCGTCCTGCGCTGTTGCCAGCGCAGGGATCAAGCACAACAGCCAGCCAAACCACCGCCTGCGCATGTCAGTTGACCGTCACCTGACCGAGCGCCGGTTTCTGTTCCCGCGCCTGATTCTGCGGCGCGTAGACCTGGGTGAAACGTACGGGCGGCAAGGTGAACTGGCCCTTCTGGGAGAAGCGCACCAAGTGCCGCAGGCGCAGCTCGCCGCTGAGAGCATCCACCGGCACCGCATAGGCCATCTGGCCTGGCTCGAAGCGGGCTTTTTCCAGGGAAGTCGGTTCGCTGTCGGCTTTGCCCATCAACTGGATGCCCCAAGTGGTGCGCTCCACGTCGGCGCCCGGCGGCAGCGGCACTTCGAGCATGCCGTAGCGCAGTGGCGTCGGCGCCTTGCTGTTGATGATCACTTCATCCAGGTAGAGGCTGTCGCTGGACAACGGCTTGTTGCCCACGGCTTCGAGCTTGAAGGTGAAGGCCTCGTCGCCCGGCACCAGACGCGACAGGCGACGGGTGATGGACACCGCCATCGGCGCCACCGGCGCTTGCTGGCTCTGGAAGCTCAGGGCCGCTTGCAACGGACGCTCCTGGGCACCGGTCAGGGTCAGCATGGTCGGAAGCTGCGCGCCCTGCCACTGCCAGTAGGTTTCACCGGTGGCGCCTTGCTTGGCTTTCCAACCTTCGCCCGGCGCCAGCGTCACAGCCGGCGCGGCCTGTTCGATGCTGCGTTGCAACCAGGTCAAGGCCAGGGCCCGTTCCAGGGTGGACTGCTGCGGCAGCACGCGTTCCAGCAATGCAGTGGCGCGGGCTTGATCGAAGCCCTGCAACGACAACACCAGGGCCTCGACGAACGGCTGCGAGCTCAGTTCGAGTTGCTGTTGCGCGGCGTCCGCTTGACGGCTGAAGGCCGCCGGCAGCGGCACCTTCGCCTGTTTCGCCAGGGACGCGGTCAGCACACGAGCGCTGGCCAAGCCAAGAGCTGAGTCCGGCGCGTTCATCACCAGGCTGTCTTCGCCGCTGTCCAGCACGCTCTCGGTCGTATCTTCGCTGGCCTTGGCCAGGTCATCCATCAGACCGCTGAGCAAGGTGTTCACCGGCAGTTGCATCTGCCTGGCGAACGACAGGATCAACGCACGTTGCAGCAGCGGCGTATCACCGGCCTGCTTGGCGTAGACTTCCAGCACCCGCTGCCAGTGTTCCGGTGGCAGGCTCAGGTCCAGGGCCTTGCTGGCGTGCCAGTCGGCGTAATAGGCGTAGGCGGTGAGGAATGCATCCGGCTCACCGTCCTGGCCCCACCAGGTGAAGCTCGCCGACGGTCCGGCCATCTGCACCAGGCGCAAGCGGCTGTTTTGCATGATCAACCGTAGGCGGTCGCGGATCTGCGGGTTCGACGCCAGGGTTGGGTAGGCGATGCTCAACGGCAGCAGACGGCTGGCGGTCTGTTCGACGCCGCCGTAGGGGTAGCTCAACAGGTCATCCAGGGCCGAACGGAACAGCGCTTGCGGGCTGTCATCCAGGCGCAGGCGAATATCGCTGGCGTCGGCCGGCAGGGTCAGCGGGGTATCGCCGCTGGCCACGTCGAAGCGCTGGTTCTGGGTGACTTGCCAGCCATTGCCACTGGCGTTCAAGCGCATCGCCAGGGCGTCCTGGGTTTCGCCATTCAATTGCAATTGCACGTTCAAGTCGCCACTGCTCAGCTCCAGGGCCGGCAACGCCACGTAGTTGATGCCGTTTTTCAGCTCCGCGACCACGCGCTGTTCAGCGCCGGCGTAACGGATCAGCAGCTCGGCCTTCAGTGGTTTTTCAGACTGGCTGAACACGAACAGGCCCAGTTGCGGCTTGTCGCCCGTGCGGAAGCGCGTCGGGCCGCTCCACTTCAGGTACAGCGGTTTTTCCGAAGCGATGAACTGCTTCTTCTGGCCCACCTGGCCATCGTCGGCGATGGCTTTGGCAGTGATGCGCCAGCGGGTCAGGGAGTCCGGCATCTTGAAGGTGAAACGCGCCTTGCCGTTGGCGTCGGTGACCAGCTCCGGTTGCCATGCAGCGGTGTCGACGTCTTCACGCCGTGGCCGCTCCAGCACCTTGACCCCGCGTTCGCTGCGGTTGGCCTTGCCCGGCGCGCCGGGGCTGCCCGGCAGTGCTACGTCGTAGCTGATGAACGACAGGCTGGCACTGGTGCGCACGTTGTTGCGACGTGGGTGATAGAAGAACTGGTCAATGGTCGGCGCCACTTCCGGTTGCAGGGCGTAGACCATTTCGTCCACCACGCTGACCGTCAGGTGCGCCGGGATCGCCTTGCCGGCGAACTGGGTGCTCAGGTCCACAGTCACCGTGTCGCCAGGGCGGTAGGTGGCTTTATCCGTAACGACGGCAACGTCGATCTGCGGCGTCACCACCTTGATGCCGGCGTTCTGGAAGCTGTACTGACCGCCCTTGGTGTACAGCACCGAGAAGGTCAGGTTGGGCGCGAAGTTGTCCTTCACGGCAATGCGCGCGCGGTACTGGGTGTCGCTGAGTTTTTCCATCTTCAGCCAGTCACCGCCCTTGGACAGCAGCGCCGTGGCCTCGACCTTGTCCCGTTCCAGCGACAGCAGCGCATCGCTGACCGGTTCCGGGAAGGTGATCAGCGCCAGGGCTTCGTCACCGGTCTTGTATTCAGGCTTGTCGAAGACGATCTCGACGGTGCCCGGCACGGCCTTGATACCTTCACCGGTCACCGCATGGGCGGTGGCGCCAATGACCCGGCCATGGTCGTCCTTGAGCGTCAGGTTGTAGGTGCCAGGACGGTCGAAGGTCAGGTTGAAGCCCTTGTCCTTGGCCGTCAGCTTGCCCTCGCCGGTGCTCTGGTCTTCCAGCCGTACCCAGCCATAACTGCCCGGCGTCACGGCTTTGGCTTGTTCGTTGCCGCCTTCGTTGGCATAGCTGAACGAGACCTTCTGGCCGACGGCGCTGAACCGCTGGGGCGCGCTCAGGCGGAAATTCGCCGCGCCACGGTCGATGAGGATTTCCTTGGTGGTCTTGACCCGATACGCCGCGCCATCGCTGGCAAACACCGTCAGCGTGTAGCGGCTCGGCTTGTCGGCGGCCGGCAGGTCGAGGGTCGCGTTGCCCTTGTCGTCGGTGGTCACTTCGCTGCTGGTCAGCTCCACCGGGAATTGCCCCAGGTATTGCAGCTCGTTATCCACCATCGACAGTTGCTGAGCACGCAGGCTCAGGCTCACCGTGGCGTTGACCACCGGCTTGCCATCCGGGTACAGCAGCACCAGGTTGCCCTTGACCGGCTCGCCGGTGCGGTAATCCTGTTTGGCTAGGTTCAGGGCTATCTCGAAGTGCGGCTTGATGTATTCGGCCACGCGGAAGGCGCTGCTGTAGAGCTGGTCCTTGTAGCTGAAGCGCAGCTCATAGCCGCCGGCCACGGCGTTTTCCGGCAGCTGGAAACGGCCTTGGGTACCGGCCTTGGAGTCGAGTTTCAGGGCCAGGGTTTGCAGGGCGGTGCCGGTGGCATCCAGCACGCTGACATTGACGTCGGCGGCGCTCGGTTGTACCGAATCACGGGCATTCTTGAACTCGCGACCAACGATTTTCAGCGAGACCCAATCCCCCGGCCGGTACAGCGGTCGATCGGTGAAGGCATACAGCTTGGTGTCGTAGATTTCGCTGTCGTAGTAGAAGTTTTCCGAGACGAATACCCCGCCCTCCTCGTCCTCGCCGATGACGAACGAACGCTCCGGGCTGACGTGCTTGAGGCGCAGCAGACCATCTTCATCGGTGGCACCGCTGCTCATCACGCCCAGGCCATCGGTCCACAGCACGTTGACCTTGGGCACCGAACGCCCTTCGTGCTTGCGTGCGGCCCAGACCAGCAGCTCGTCACCGGCAATCTTGCTGACCGCCACAGTGTTGGAGACGAAGACCATGGTGGTCGCGCGGTATTTGCCGATCAGCGCTTCCACCAGGTACAGGCCCGGTTTCAACTTGCCCAGCGGCACGTAGACGTTGCCCGGCGCGACGCTGACGAACTCACTGGACGAGCCGGCCAGGTTGACGCCCGCTGGCGGCTGGATCGGCTTGGCCTGCCACAGCGGGTAACGGAACTGGCTGACCACCGGCAACCCCGGGATCAAGGCGAATTGTGCCGGCGCGTCGTAAGGCGTCGGCGCGACCAGGGCGTCGCCGATCTTCAGTTCCGGCACTTCCTCGGTCACTTGCTGGCGGGACTCGTAGGAGAACGCCCGCTGCATCACCCGACGGGACTTGCGATACCAGTTGTCCCACAGGTACGCGAGGGTGTTCGACAGGCCTTCGCCCTTGAACTGCCCATCGCTGACTACCCGATGCAGGTTTTTCTGGCGCTTGAGGAAATCCAACGGCTTGTCGATGCGATAGACACGGATATCGGCGCCGCCGTAGGGCTCCATGCGGAACCGGCGATAGTCGCGGCCCGGCGCTTCGAGGCGGACCATGGCCTGCTCGTCGCTGGCAAAGCTGCTGTCGGCTAGCAGGAAGAAGCTTTCACCGGACACCGGCGTGTAGCCGCTGGGCTCCACGGTGTCTTCGGCATTAACCACGGGTGCCAGCAACAGGGCAAACAGCAGGGGCAGTTTTGAACACAAGCGCAGCATGCGGGCACCGGTCATTGGGAGAGAAAGTTGAGTCGATAGACGCCGATGAAGTTGGGGTTGGCTGCGTCGGGTATCCATCGGGTGTCCTTCCAGTTCATGAGTTGTTGCAGGCTTGCGGAGCGCATGCCGTTGTCGGTAGGGGTTGTGGTGCCGGTGTGATAGGCGATGTAGCGGCCCATCCAGATCATCAGGTGCTGGTCGTCGCCCTGATCGAAGAACATCAGGTCGCCGGGACGGGCCTGGGCCACATCGCGGCCCACCAGGTGACTGTTGAACTGGATCAGCTTGATGGCGTTGACGTAGGGCCCGACCTTGCCGCCGCCCTGCTGCCATTGCTGGGCGAGGCGCCGTTGCGCATCGCTGAGGGGCAATTCCGGTGGCAGGTAGCGATTGGACAGGCCATTGCTGCGCAGCCATTTTTCATCGTGGACCTTGAGCGCTTCGTTGGCGGCAAAGCGCACCAGCCCGGCGCAGTCCTGCTGATACCAGCGCGGACTCGGGCCTCTGCTTAGCTGTTCCTGGGCGATGCGCACGAACCAGGCGCGAAAGACCTGGGACTGCTGCACATCCAGCGCCGGCGCCTCGCCGGCACGCGCAGGCCCGCCGAGCAGCAAGGCCAGCAGCAGCGTCAACGCGGGGTTGCGGATCAGTGCTGTCACAGCGCTTTCCATTCCAGCGGCAGCCACTGCCAGTGACCGTCCGGCTCGCTGCCTTCCGGCAAGGTCAGGGCGTATTTGCCATAGCCGCCGAGGGTGCGCAGTTTCGGGATCAGGTAGGTTTGCGCGGCGTTGTAGAACACCGGCTCCATGTCCTGGGGCAAGCTGTCGAGGGTTTCGCGCTGCATCAGTTGCGCGATGGAATCAGGGCCGAAGTAGACCGGCATCAGCAGGTCCTTGGGCACCACGTCGGCCATGGGCGGGAAGCGTTTGTCGAGGGTGCCGAGGGCCTTGTCCACCAACTTGTCGTCGAGGGAGAACAGCAAGGTCGAACCGTGGCGCGCCAGGCTCACCCGCAGGAAAGCCTTGCCAGTGATCGCGTCGGGTTGTTCGGCTTCCTTGGCCAGGTAAGGGCCGAAATTGGAGCTGACCTGACGCAGCCACTGGTGCGTCGAGCCTTGCTGCTTCTCGACCACCGGGAAGGCATGTTCGGCGACGTTGTTTTCATAGGCGCCCACCATCGAACCGAACAGGTTGCCCAGGTCGGCGTCGAGCTTGCCGTCGTCTTCATTCAGGCTCGCCACCAACAGCGGCGTGTACAGGCGCGAATCGGCGTACCAGCACAGGCCCGCCGCGCCGGCCACATGGTCGACCATGGCCTGGGCGGCTTTTTCCTCGGCGCCGAGTTTGACCAGCAACGGCTTCTGTTGCTCGGCGGCCAGGGGCAAGGCCACGCAGGCACTGGCACCCATGGGCATGGCTTGCCAGATCGGCTTGAAGTCGAAGTCCGGTTGGTTTTCCAGTTCGTCCATGGCCAGGAAGCTGTGCCAGCCTTTGTCATCCATGTCGAAGCGCAAGCCGGCGAAGTTCGGGATGAACCGCTGGTAGCCCATGGCGAGCACGCTGGCGTTGATCGAGATGCGCTGCTTGACCTCTGGCGCCTTGGGCGGCAGGCCGAAGGCCTCGGGGAACAGTTTGTCGCCATTGAGCAAGGCAGCCAGGGCGGTGGTCGAAACGCTACCCCGTTCAACCGCGGCACCACTGGCCGGGTCATACAACTTGGTCGGGTTGGACAGCACCACCAGTTTGTCGCCATGGGAGGCGAAAAGCAGGGATTTGCTGGCGTTGTAGCTGAGCTGGTAGAGCGCGACGTCATCGCCACCGACTTTCAGGTCGCTGAGCTTGCTCAGTTGCGAGTCATCCAGGGCGACTTTCGCCAACGGCTCCAGCACCTTGGCCAGGCCACCGCGATCCATCACCAGCAGGAAATCCTTGAGGCGACCATCGGCACCGCGCCACAGCGCCACATCGGCCGGTTGGTCGAACAGCTCTTCGATCAGGCTGTCCTGCAGCTTGAGGTCATGCTCATAGATGATCCGGCGCAGGCTGCCGATCAGCCCGAGGCGGTCAGCGTGGGCCTCGTAATAGAAAACGAAATCCTCGGTGAGCGTGGCCTTGAGGAACGGCACCGCCAACAGGTCCTTGGGCAACTGGCTCAGGGAATGGGCCTCGAGCAAGCCGTCGGGGCGGCTCAGGCCGAGTTTTTCCAACGCCAGCTCCATGGGCGGCGCCTTGGGCTTGGTCATGAACCAGCCCATCCCGGCGACGACACCCGCCACCAGGCACAGCCCGATCAGCAGCGCCGGCCAGCGGCGTCCAGGTTTGGCGACAGGTGTCGGCGTGGTCGGGGAAGCAGTGTTGTCGCTCATATTCACAAGGGCCTGTTCATCCGTGGAGCGGATACTTAGTAGTTGAAAGTCTTGACCAGCAACAGATCGCCAATGGCGCGCAGTGGCACGACAAAGGTTTCGCGTTTTTCATTGACGGTGTTTTCGTTGAGCACCAGGTTGATCTGCGAGGTGATCACCTCGTTCTCGTTACTGGCCTCATCAAAGTTGTAGCCACCACTGCCGTAGTTGCCCCAATAGTTCACGTAGACCAGGTAGGTGCCGTGCATCGGCGCGGTCATGGTGAACATTTCCGGGCCGGGGCCATCGACGCCATCGGGGTCGAGGCCGCCGCCGTTGCTCAGCGCCGGCTGGCCGAAGAACGCATGTTGGCCGTCGGGTGTGACGATATGCAGATCGAGCTCGGCCTTCGGATCGTCCCAGCCCAGCACCACGCGGATCTGCGCCGGGGTGCGCAGGTTGTTGGCTTCATAGAATTGCACGCGCTTGAGGGACTGGCCTTCGGAGCTGCGCACCTCGACGCTGTTGGAGCCGGCACCGAACGCATACGGCCGGGCGAAACGCCCCTCGTCGTCGGTATAGAGATTCAGTGGATTGCCATTGACCGCCAGGCTGTGGGGCTGACGGGCCGTGCCCATGGCCTTGAGCCGACCCTCGATCATCGTGCGATTGCGCTGCACGCCCCGGTCGATGGGCGGCGTAGGATAGGCGACCTGGGGGTTTTCAGTGCGATCGAGCAAGCCGCTGTAGCGCCAGCCGCCCACCGGCTCCGACATTTCAGCCGAAGGCTGTGCCCACGCCAGCGGCGCGCCCATCAGCACGATCAACAACGAAAGAAAACGCACGTATGCCTCCTGCCATGCATGACGCAACCCGGCGCCAATCCTCAGCGCTGCTTGTCATTATTCGGGTTTTGCCTGAAAGCCCCGTCGCTAGGGGGCTGTAGATGCCGCGAAGATTAGCGATTCGGCAGATTATTCACAATCGGGGAACGCGCGATTCTGTGTGGGAAATCACGTACTGAGGGTTGCGTGAGCCGAATAGAAGATTTATTCGGCTCACAAAATGAGCCGAATATGAAAAACGATCCCAATTGCCCCCGCTCCCTCGCTACAAAAGCGGGCAGGTCCAAGCCCACCGTCGCGCTTCGGTTTGCCCCACCCTGATTTGCCCCAAAACCCCATGTCTGCTAGTGTCGCGCCGGTTTAACAGTCAACCGGAATAGCCGCCATGGCCCGCAAAAAAGCTGCACTGGATTTCGAACAATCCCTGGCCGACCTGCAAACGCTGGTCGAGCGCCTGGAGAACGGCGAATTGTCGCTGGAAGACTCGTTGACCGCCTTCGAGCAAGGCATCGGCTTGACTCGCGACTGCCAGGCGGCGCTGGCCCAGGCCGAGCAGAAGGTGCAATTGCTGCTCGAACGCGATGGCGAGCTGACCGAAGAGCCTTTCGACGCGGACCAGCCTGAATGATCGGCGCTTATCAGGCCAGCAGCCAGGCCCGGGTCAATGCGGCATTGGACACCTTGTTCACCGCGCCGAGCCCGGAACTGGCGCGCCTGTACGAAGCCATGCGCTACAGCGTGATGAACGGCGGCAAGCGTGTGCGGCCGCTGTTGGCCTACGCCGCGTGCGAAGCCCTGGGCGGCCAAGCCGAGCAGGCCAATGGCGCGGCCTGCGCGGTGGAGCTGATCCACGCGTATTCGCTGGTTCACGACGATTTGCCGGCCATGGACGACGATGACCTGCGTCGCGGCCAGCCAACCACCCATAAGCAATTCGACGAAGCCTGCGCGATCCTGGCCGGCGACGGCTTGCAGAGCCTGGCCTTCAGCGCCCTGCTGGACCCGGCCCTGAGCGATTGCCCGGCGCAGATTCGCCTGGACATGGTCAGCGCCCTGGCGCTGGCGGCCGGCCCTGCCGGAATGGTCGGCGGCCAGGCCATCGACCTCGGCTCGGTGGGCTTGAAGCTGGACCAGAGCGCGCTGGAATACATGCACCGGCACAAGACCGGCGCCTTGATCGAGGCCAGCGTCAAACTCGGCGCCCTCGCCAGCGGTCGGGCCGCACCCGCACAGCTACAAGCCTTGCAGACCTACGCCCGGGCCATTGGCCTGGCGTTCCAGGTGCAGGACGACATCCTCGACGTCGAAAGCGATACCCAGACCCTGGGCAAACGCCAAGGTGCCGACATCGCCCGGGATAAACCGACCTACCCGGCCCTGCTCGGCCTCGCTGCTGCCAAGGCCTATGCCCTGGAGTTGCGCGACCAGGCCCTGGCCGCGCTGCGACCCTTTGACGCGGCGGCCGAACCGTTGCGCGACCTGGCGCGATATATCGTCGAACGACGCAGTTGATACGGGGTCAACCCATTCATAAGTGCGTATCGGCCAAGTTCCGGCCAACGCGTGGGCAGCTTGCGATGCATAAGGTAAACTGCCGCCTCTTTCTATACCTATAACGATTCGCCTGATGCCCACGACGTTTCAAGAGATTCCCCGCAAACGCCCGACCACGCCCCTGCTGGACCGCGCCAACACGCCGGACGGCCTGCGTCGCCTGGGTGAAGCCGAGCTGGAAACCCTGGCCGATGAGTTGCGCCTGGAACTGCTCTACACGGTCGGCCAGACCGGTGGGCACTTCGGCGCAGGCCTGGGCGTCATCGAGCTGACAATCGCATTGCATTACGTGTTCGACACCCCGGACGACCGGCTGGTGTGGGACGTCGGGCACCAGGCCTACCCGCACAAGATCCTCACCGGGCGTCGCCAGCGCATGGGCACCCTGCGCCAGAAGGACGGCATCGCCGCCTTCCCGCGCCGCTCCGAGAGCGAGTACGACACCTTTGGCGTCGGCCACTCCAGCACGTCCATCAGCGCCGCCCTGGGCATGGCGATTGCCGCCCGTCTGCAAAACAGCGAGCGCAAGGCCATTGCCGTGATCGGCGACGGCGCGTTGACGGCAGGCATGGCCTTCGAAGCGCTGAACCACGCGCCGGAAGTCAACGCCAACATGCTGGTGATCCTCAACGACAACGACATGTCGATCTCGCGCAACGTCGGCGGCCTCTCCAACTACCTGGCGAAGATCCTCTCCAGCCGCACTTACGCCAGCATGCGCGAAGGCAGCAAGAAAGTGCTGTCGCGCCTGCCCGGCGCCTGGGAAATCGCCCGCCGCACAGAAGAATACGCCAAGGGCATGCTGGTACCCGGCACGCTGTTCGAAGAGTTGGGCTGGAACTACATCGGCCCCATCGACGGCCATGACCTGCCCACGTTGATCGCCACCCTGCGCAACATGCGCGATCTCAAGGGCCCGCAGTTCCTGCACGTGGTCACCAAGAAAGGCAAAGGCTTCGCCCCGGCGGAAGTCGACCCGATCGGCTACCACGCCATCACCAAGCTCGAACCCCTAGACGCCCCGGCGGCCGCGCCGAAAAAGGCTGGCGGACCGAAGTATTCCGGCGTGTTCGGCCAATGGCTGTGCGACATGGCCGCCGCCGACCCGCGCCTGGTGGGCATCACCCCGGCGATGAAGGAAGGCTCGGACCTGGTGGCCTTCAGCGAACGCTATCCGCAGCGCTATTTCGACGTGGCGATTGCCGAGCAGCACGCCGTGACCCTCGCCGCCGGCATGGCCTGCGAAGGCGCCAAACCGGTGGTGGCGATCTATTCGACGTTCCTGCAACGCGCCTATGACCAGTTGATCCATGACGTCGCGGTGCAGAACCTCGATGTGCTGTTCGCCATCGACCGCGCCGGCCTGGTGGGCGAAGACGGCCCGACCCATGCTGGCAGCTTCGACCTGTCGTTCCTGCGCTGCATCCCCGGCATGCTGGTGATGACCCCGAGCGATGAAAACGAGCTGCGCAAGATGCTCACCACCGGGCACCTGTTCAATGGCCCGGCGGCAGTGCGCTACCCTCGTGGCACCGGCCCGAACGCAACGATCGAAGCCGACCTGGAGCCGATCGAGATCGGCAAGGGTGTAATCCGCCGTCAAGGCAAGCAAACCGCGCTGCTGGTGTTCGGCGTACAACTGGCCGAAGCCCTGAAAGTCGCACAAACCCTGGACGCCACCGTGGTGGACATGCGTTTCGTCAAACCTCTGGACGAAGCCTTGGTACGCGAGATCGCGGCCAGTCATGAGCTGCTGGTGACCATCGAGGAAAACGCCATCATGGGCGGCGCCGGTGCGGCGGTCAGCGAGTTCCTAGCCCGGGAGAACATCCTCAAGTCGGTACTGCACCTGGGCTTGCCGGACAGCTATGTCGAACATGCCAAGCCGGCACAGATGCTGGCTGAGTGCGGGTTGGATGAGGCCGGGATCGAAACGTCGGTGCGCCAGCGGTTGCAACTGCTGGGCCTGTAATTTTCAGACCACACATATCCCCCTGTGGGAGCGAGCCTGCTCGCGATAGCAGTAGACCAGTCGGCATCTGTATTGCCTGACACACTGCTATCGCGAGCAGGCTCGCTCCCACATTGGTTTTGTGCGGACCAAGTAGTCACGGAACACCCATGAAACTGCGCCTAGCCCTCACTCTTTCCCTGCTCCCCACCCCTGATCTGCTGGCCGACACCTTCGAACGCGACCAAGCCCTGAAGCTGCCCGACATCGTGATCAGCGCCAACCGCCAGGTCGAGGCCCGCAACGACAGCAGCGCCGCCAACACGGTGTTCACTCGCGATGATATCGAGCGCTTGCAACCAGCCAGCGTCACTGACCTGCTCAGCCGCGTGCCGGGAGTGCAGGTGGCGCCGTTGGGTGGGCGCGGTAGCCTGCCGGGGATCTACATTCGCGGCACCAAATCGGCCCAGAGCCTGGTGCTGGTGGACGGCCAGCGCATCGGCAACGCCACCTCCGGCGACAGCAACCTGCAACGCCTAAACATCAACCAGATCGAACGGGTGGAAGTGCTGCGCGGTTCGCGCTCGGTGATCTACGGTGCCGATGCGGTGGGCGGGGTGATCCAGATTTTCACCCGTCGCGGCAACCAACCAGGCCTGCAACCGCGCCTGCACCTGGGCTTTGGCAGCCAGCAGACCTGGGAGCGCAGCCTGGGTCTGTCCGGTGGTGATGAGCAGACGCGCTTCAATTTAGGAGCCAGCCTGGACGACAGTGCCGGGACCAATCGGACCCATGAGTCCTACGCCAGCGATCGCGACGACGACGCCAACCGCAACCAGTCCTTCAGCCTGAGCCTGAGCCATGCCGCCAGCGATGACCTGGAAGTCGGCCTGAACCTGCTGGATAACCGTGGCAAGAGCGAATACGACAACCCGTTCGGCCGCTTCGACCCGAACACCTTCGAATCCGTCCCCCAGCAACCCTACAGCGAGTTTGCGGTGAGCAGCTTCAGCACCTATGTGGACGGGCGAATCAACGACGCCTGGAAATCGCGCCTGGAACTGGGCCACAGCGAAAACCGCGAGAAAACCTTCGACAAGCTCAGCGACGTCCGCGAGGTATTCAACACCTACCGCGATTCCGTGACCTGGCAGAACGACGTGAAGCTGGACGAGCGCAACAGCCTGATCGTCGGCGCTGATTGGTATGAAGACCGGGTCAACAGCAGCACATCGTTCGACGAAGACAGCCGCTGGAACCGTGCCGCGTTCATCCAGCACCGCTTCCAGGCCGAAACCTTCTCCACCGAACTGGGCCTGCGCCGCGACCAGAACCAGCAATTTGGCGGCCAGAACAGTTGGAGCGGCACGCTCACCCTGCCGATCAACCCGGACAACGACGTGTTGCTGACTTATAGCGAAAGCTTCCGCGCACCGACCTTCAACGATCTGTACTACCCGGACTACAGCAATCCGGACCTGAAACCCGAAACGGCCAAAAGCTACGAGTTGCAATGGCGCAGCCAACTGAGCGACAGCGCCCGCCTGGAGACCTCGCTGTACCGCACGGACCTGGAAGACGCGATCATCTTTGGCAGCAACTCACGCCCGCAGAACGTCGCCTCGGCGCGGATCAACGGGTTTGAGATGGCCTATCTGCAGGACTTGTTTGGCTGGCAGAGCAACCTGGGCCTGGCCATCATCGACCCACGCGACCGCGACAGCGGCCACACCCTCGCCCGCCGCGCCCGCCGGACCTTGAGCCTGGACCTGGACCGGCAATTCGACCGCCTGGGCCTGGGCGCCACCTGGCAAGCGGTGAGCGGCAGCTACGACGACGAGAACAACCGCAATGCCCTGGGCGGTTATGCCCTGCTCGGATTGCGCGGCAGTTGGGCGCTGACTCGGGAGGTGAAGCTGGAAATGAAGGTGGATAACCTGCTGGACAAGGGTTACAGCCGGGCGCTGTATAGCCATGATGGTCAGCAGTATGGGTATCGGGAAGATGGGCGGGCCTGGTTGTTTGGAGTGACTTGGACACCGGATATCTGATCCGAGACTTGTGAAGTTTGCGCTGGCCTCATCGCGAGCAGGCTCGCTCCCACAGGGGATGTTTGGTGAATTCGGGTTTTGTATCCGCCGTCGATCAACGGTGGGAGCGAGCCTGCTCGCGATTGCAGACGCTGCGGTCTATCTGTCTGGCGCAATCAACTCACACAACCGGGCCGTCGCTTCGATCATCTGCCCACTGGGCCGCTCCAGCCCCTTGTCATTGACCAGCAACAACCGCCCCTGCGCCACCGGCCAGGTTTTCCAGGCATCAAGCTGCGCCTGCTCGGTGGCGAGGATGACCTGCGGATTGCGCTGCAGCACCGACTCCACGCTCACCTGCGGCGCCGGCACGCTCAGGTCGGCGAAGACGTTCCGCGCCCCGCACACCGCCAGCGCATCGCTGATGATCTGCCCACCTCCGATGGTGTACAGCGGTCGGTCCCAGACCTGATAGAACACCGGCAATGGCGTGGCGCGCCGGTAACGCTGGCGCAGCTCTTCAAGACGCACGCGCAACTGCGCTGCTCGTTGCACGCCCCGCTCCGGGCGGCCGAGTTGCATGGCGATGGCTTCTATTTGCGTGATGAGTTGGTCGAGGCTGTGGGGTTCAGCGATATACAGGGGGATGCCCAGGCCCTTGAGCTGCTCGCGCTGGGCCGGGCCAACGCTGCCGGGCCAGAGCAGGAGCAGATCGGGCTTGAGGCTGAGCAGGCGCTCCATGTCCAGTTGCCCGTAACGACCGACCGAGGGCAGGTCTTGCAGCACCGGCGGACGATCACCACCGTCCAGCACGCCCACCAACAGGTCGGCGGAATCCAGTTCAACGACGATTTCCGAAAGTGACGGTGCCAGGCTGACGACGCGCGAGGCCGCCACCGTCGAGGCGCTGACAGCCAGCAACAGGATCGCCAGCCAGCGGCTCATCAGCCGAGCTGACGCGGAATGCGATACAGGTAGAACAGCACCGTGGAGGACAAGGCCAGCAACATCAGCGGCACCGCTTCCAGGCCCACGAACACGGCAAGAGCGCCGATCCAGGCCGGTAGCCCCGCGACGAGGAAAGCCGCACGACGGCGAGCCGCCAGGGCAATCCAGGCCTGGGGTTCTTCCGGTGTATCGAGGGCTTTCTGAGTCGCAACCAAGGCGTGTTTATAAGGCCCGAAGAATCGCAGGCTGACAAACATCGACGCCACGCCAGCAATGAACAGCGGCATCGCCAGCACCGGCAGGATCGCTTCGCCCTGGCCAAACACCAGGTTGATCACGAACAGCGGCACCAGGGCCAGCGCCAGGTATTTCCACCAACTGACGGCCAGCCGCCGCCGAACCTGGCCACGCGTCACGCCCGGTCGACCTCGTTCTGATGCTCGTTGCCCATCATGTGGTCGAGCTTGCTGGCCTTGGTCGCCAGATAGAGTTTGTTGTGCGGATTATGGCCGGTGTGCAGCGGCACACGCTCGGCGACCACGATGCCCATGTCGGTCAGCGCCTTGACCTTGCGTGGGTTATTGGTCATCAGCCGCAAGGACTTCACGCCCAAGTGTTGGAGCATCGGCAGGCAGATGCTGTAGTCACGCAGGTCGGCGGCAAAACCCAGGCGCTCGTTGGCTTCGACGGTATCGGCGCCGCCATCTTGCAGTTCATAGGCGCGGATCTTGTTCAACAGGCCAATCCCACGCCCTTCCTGGCGCAGGTACAGCAGCACGCCACGGCCTTCGCGGGCGATGGCTTGCAGCGCGGCCTCAAGTTGCGAACCGCAATCGCAGCGCTGGCTGAACAGGGCATCGCCCGTCAGGCATTCGGAGTGCAGGCGACCCAGTACCGGGCTACCGTCGGCGAAATCACCCAGGCTCAGCACGACGTGCTCGCGGCCGGTGGCTTCATCGAGAAAACCATGCATGGTGAATTGCGCAAAAGGCGTTGGCAGCTTGGAAGCGGCAACAAAAACGACAGGCACCGGTGTGCTCCTGATCTAGTACTGGAGTTTCGCAGAGGCGGGCATTGTAACAGCACGTCCCGACCGACGCTTAGGCTGAATTGTCGGCCATAACCATCGAAAAGTTTGATTACGGCTTCGGTGGCTTGCCATTCTCGTCGAAAGGATAGGGTTGCTTCCAACGTTCGAAAATCGGCTTGAGCTGGCCGGTTTTCACCAGCACCTCCATGCGCTGGTCAAACAGCTCGCGCAATGCCCGTCCATTTTCGGTGTTGGCAAAGCCCAGGTACAGCGGCAAATTGATCAGCGGCGAGAGCTTGAACTGCTGGGGATTATCGGCCTTGGAGAGCACATCCTGGATTTCCATCAACGCATCGATGTAAAAATCGGCACGCTCATGGACCAGCATCGACAAAATACCCACCGAGCGGTGGATTTCATTGAACCGCCGGATGTTGGGTAGGTAATTGTTGTAGTCGTACCCGCGCATCCATACCAGCCGATAGTTGCCGATCGTCGCCAGCGTCGGGGTCGGCTTGGAGGCTAGCCCCAAGGCATAGATATGGTCGAC
Organism: Pseudomonas sp. DF11; assembly: GCF_058148565.1. NCBI lineage: Bacteria > Pseudomonadati > Pseudomonadota > Gammaproteobacteria > Pseudomonadales > Pseudomonadaceae > Pseudomonas > Pseudomonas sp. DF11. Next base: position 79,823 of record NZ_JBYVYN010000014.1, on the reverse strand, counting down.
GTCGTAGTGCCACTGCGGGTAAAGCACACCTTCGGATTCATCACGATAGGCACCGACCTGCACATCGACTTCGCCGCGCTGCACCAATCCGGTCGAGCGGGTGTAGGGCACGCTGCGAATCTCCAGCTTGACGCCTTCAGGCTCGAACACCGCGCGCAAGATGTCCCACCCCATGCCCTGGCCGTCGGCCTGGGTGTAATCAGCCCACTCCTCGCTGGCGGCACGGACTTTACCAGGCAGCGGCGCCGACTCGGCCACCCCTGCCCCCACACAGGCTCCTAAACACAGCAACAGCAGTAGTGCGCGGCTTAGGCCCATGCCCGACTCCTTCAGGTGAAACACCACACCAATCCCTGCATTGCCAGCCAGGCGAAAACCCCGGCCAACACATCATCGAGCATGATACCGACACCTCCGTGCACATGCCGGTCGATCCAGCGGATTGGCCATGGCTTGAGGATATCGAAGAAACGGAACACCAGAAAACCCGCCAGCAACCAGTACCAACCTTCCGGTACCAGCCACAAGGTGATCCACATGCCGACCATTTCATCCCAGACGATGCCTTCATGGTCGTGCACCCGCAAATCGTCCGCCACTTTGCCACACAGCCAGAAGCCAAACAGCATGGTGATGCCCAGCATCAGCCAATAGCCCCAATCCGGCAACATTTGCCACAACGGTATGAAGGGTAGCGCAACCAGCGAGCCCCAAGTGCCCGGAGCTTTAGGTAGAGTGCCCGAACCGAAGCCAAATGCCAGGAAGTGCCAGGGATTGCGCCAGACAGAAGGCGGAACGAATTCTGCCGGGACCTGGTTGGGATGATCTGTCACGGTGTCTCCCGAAAATGTTGATAGCCGCGGATTTGCGGGGTGATGTCCTGCCCGGAGTTGTCGACCAGCGTGACGCCTTGCCCGGCCAGTACGCGGCCGATCACGTGGATCGGCCAGCCTTCGGCCTGTAATGCCGCCAATCGGGCCGGCGCCACGGTGAACAGCAGCACATAGTCGTCACCGCCGCTCAGCGCCGCGCGGACGGCATCCGCCCGTCCCAGAAAGGCTACTAGAGCGTTGGACAGCGGCAGTCGGTCATGTTCAACCTGTAAAGCCACCCCGGACGCCAGGGCGATATGCCCGCAATCGGCCAGCAGGCCGTCGGAAATATCCATCGCCGCGCTGGCCTTGCCACGCAGCGCCAGGCCCAGGTCGATCTGCGGACGTGGTGACCAGTAATGGGCCAGCAGTGGCTCGGCGACCACAGGTTCGGCGCGGCGCTGGCCGAGTACCAGCGGCAATGCACCGGCGGCGTTGCCTAGCTCGCCGCCGACACACAGCCAATCGCCAGGCTGCGCACCGCTACGGGTCAAGGCCTGGCCGGACGGCACGCGACCGAACACGGTCATGGTCAGGCTCAGTGGCCCACGCGTGGTATCCCCGCCCACCAGCGCCACGCCACAGGCCTGGGCCATCTGGTTCAAACCGCGGGCGTAGGCTTGCAGCCAATCGGTGGTCACCGTCGGCAGGGTCAGGGCAAGGGTAAAGGCCACAGGCGTGGCGCCCATGGCCGCCAGGTCGCTGACCGCCACGGCCAGCGAGCGCTGGCCGAGCAGGAACGGGTCGCACGGGTCTGGGAAATGCACACCGGCCACGAGCGTGTCGGTGGACACCGCCAGCTGTTCCCCAGGAGGAACAGCCAGCAAGGCGCAGTCGTCGCCGATCCCCAGCGCAACGCCCTCGCCGCCTTGCGCGCAGGGCGCGGCGGCGAAGTAGTTACGGATCAGCTCAAACTCACCCATGGGATTTCAAGCGCAATCAGCGCTTGAACGCCTTCACTTCAGCTTCACGCAGACGCGGGGCGAGCTTGTCGAGCACGCCGTTGACGAACTTGTGGCCATCGGTGGAACCGAAGACTTTCGCCAGCTCGATCCCTTCGTTGATCACCACACGGTACGGGACGTCGACGCGCTTGAGCAGCTCCCAGGTGGACAGGCGCAGGACCGCCAATTCGACCGGATCCAGCTCTTCGATGGTCAGGTCCAGGCATGGCGTGAGCGCGGTGTCGATTTCGGTCTTGAACTGCGGAACCCCGTGCAGGATCTCGCGGAAGTAGGCACCATCGACATCACTGAAATCGTTATCGACCCGAAACTGCGCTTCGATCTCGTTCAGCGATTGCTTGGCCATGTGCCATTGATACAGCGCCTGGGTCGCGAGCTGACGGGCTTCGCGACGCTTGGCGCTTTTCGACGGCTTGCCGGCATCGGCTGGCTTGGGATCGCGCGGGTTGAAACGATCGCTTTCGTCGCTAATCACTTGGCCTCCAACTGCGCCAGCAGGCTGACCATTTCCAGGGCGGACAGGGCAGCTTCGGCACCTTTGTTGCCGGCCTTGGTGCCGGAACGTTCGATGGCTTGCTCGATGGAATCAACGGTCAGTACGCCGAAGGCGACCGGCACGCCGAATTCCATGGACACCTGGGCCAGGCCCTTGGTGCATTCGCCCGCCACGTATTCGAAGTGCGGAGTACCGCCACGAATGACCGCGCCCAGGGCGATAATTGCCGCATATTCGCCCTTTTGAGCGACTTTCTGCGCAACCAGTGGAATCTCGAAGGCGCCAGGGGCACGGATGATGGTGATGTCGCTTTCGCTCACGCCATGGCGAACCAGGGCATCGACCGCACCGCTAACCAGGCTCTCGACCACGAAACTGTTGAAACGGCCCACTACCAGAGCGTAGCGGCCTTTGGGGGCGATGAAGGTACCTTCGATGGTCTTCAGGGTCATTCGTCAGATCTCTTAAAGAGCCAGAGCGCGCTCTATACGCGCTCCTCAGTGATATTAGCCACGAATACTGCACCGTGAATCCCGTCATGTCGTTCACTTGCACATCTTTTGTGGCGAGGGGATTTATCCCCGTGGGGCTGCGAAGCAGCCCTTTTTTGGGACTGCTGCGCAGTCCAGCGGGGATAAATCCCCTCGCCACGATGATCTGACAAGCCTGAACAATAATGCCGGAATCCGCAGGCTATTATTCGGAGGGCACGTATTCTACAACTTCCAGATCGAAACCGGATATCGCATTAAATTTCATCGGTGCGCTCATCAGACGCATTTTACGCACGCCCAGGTCGCGAAGGATCTGCGAACCGGCACCGACGATGCTGTAGGTGGTCGGTTTTTTCACCGCCGTCTGATCGGCGGTTTCACGGATGTGCGCCAGCAGCACGTCGCCATCGAGCGGGTGTCCGAGCAGCAGCACCACGCCGCTGCCGGCCTCGGCCACTGCGGCCATGGCGGCACGCAGGCTCCAGCGGCCGGGCTGCTTAACCATCAGCAGGTCGCGCAGTGGGTCCATGTTGTGCACGCGCACCAGGGTCGGTTCTTCGGCGCACACGGTGCCCAGGGTCAGCGCCATGTGCACGTCGCCTTCCACCGAGTCGCGGTAGGTCACCAGGTTGAACTGGCCCAGTTCGCTGTCCAGGGGCTGCTCGGCAATCCGCTGAACGGTACGTTCGTGGATCATCCGGTAATGGATCAGGTCAGCGATGGTACCGATCTTGATGTTGTGTTCGGCGGCGAACGCCTCCAGCTCCGCGCGACGGGACATGGTGCCGTCGTCGTTCATCACTTCGCAGATCACGCCGCTGGGCTCGAAACCGGCCATGCGCGCCAGGTCGCAGGCCGCTTCGGTGTGGCCGGCGCGGGCCAGGGTGCCGCCGGCCTGGGCCATCAGCGGGAAAATGTGGCCGGGGCTGACGATGTCTTCGGCCTTGGCGTCTTTCGCGGCGGCAGCCTGCACGGTGCGCGCGCGGTCAGCGGCGGAGATACCGGTGGTCACGCCTTCGGCGGCCTCGATGGACACGGTGAACTTGGTGCCGAAGCCCGAGCCATTGCGCGGCGCCATCAGCGGCAGCTTCAACAGCTCGCAGCGCTCGCGGGTCATCGGCATGCAGATCAGCCCGCGGGCATGCTTGGCCATGAAGTTGATGTGCTCGGCCTTGCAGCACTCGGCGGCCATGATCAGGTCGCCTTCGTTCTCGCGGTCTTCGTCATCCATGAGGATGACCATCTTGCCTTGGCGGATGTCTTCAACCAGTTCTTCGATGCTATTGAGCGCCACGCGGCACCCCCTTGGGTCAGGATTTGAGGTAGCCGTTGGCGGCCAGAAAGCTTTCAGTGATGTTACCGGTTGCGGGCTCTGCGGCCTTGTCGCCCAACAGCAGGCGCTCCAGGTAACGGGCCAGCAAGTCGACTTCCAGGTTGACCCGACGCCCCGGCCGGTACGAAGCCATGATGGTTTCGCTCAGCGTATGGGGAATGATCGTCAGCAGGAACTCGGCGCCATCCACCGCATTGACCGTCAGGCTGGTGCCGTCAACGGTGATCGAGCCTTTGTGGGCGATGTACTTGGCCAGTTCCTTCGGCGCGCGGATGCGAAACTCCACGGCCCGGGCATTATCGCTGCGCGAAATCACTTCGCCGACACCATCGACGTGGCCGCTGACCAGGTGGCCGCCCAAGCGGGTGGTCGGCGTCAGGGCTTTTTCCAGGTTGACCGGGCTACCGCTCTTGAGATCGTTCATGGCCGTGCAGTCGAGGGTTTCGCGGCTGACGTCCGCCATGAAGCCATTGCCCGGCAGTTCCACGGCGGTCAGGCACACGCCGTTGACCGCGATGCTGTCGCCCAACTTGACGTCGCTCAGGTCGAGCTTGCCGGTTTCGACGTAGACCCGCACATCGCCACCCTTGGGGGTCAATGCACGGATGCTGCCGATGGATTCGATGATGCCGGTAAACATGGAGTCCTCCTCGAGAACGGGCCGCCGCTTGCGCGAAAGCCGGGAATTATACGCTCGCCTTGGGTAAGGGGATGGCGATGACTCGCCAGTCATCGCCCACGGCGCGGATTTCAGTGATTTTCAGCTCTGGGGCGTCTTTCATCTGCGCCAGCGGCCAGTCCAACAGCGGACGCGCCGTAGAGCCGAGGAACTTGCCGGCGATGAAAATCTGGAATTCGTCCACCAAGCCTTGCCGGGCGAAAGCCCCCGCCAGGCGCGGACCAGCCTCCACCAGCACCTCGTTGACGCCACGGCCCGCCAGCTCCACCAGCAGCCGACGCAGATCGACCTGGCCGTCATCACCTGCCACGATCATGCATTCGGGACCGTTGGCGTACTGTTCTTCCACCGCCATGCAGGTCGCGACCAGCGCCGGGCCGGCCTTGAAGAACGCAGCATCGAGCGGCACCCGCAGGCGCCCGTCCACCAGTACCCGCAGCGGTGGACGGCTCATGACCAGCGCGGTTTGCTCCGGGTCCAGCCCGAGTTCATCGGCGCGCACGGTCAGCCGGGCGTTGTCCGCCAGCACCGTATCGGCGCCGGTCAGCACCACGCTGGCCTGGGCACGCAGGCGTTGTACCGCCGAACGTGCGGCCGGGCCGGTGATCCACTGGCTTTCGCCGCTTTCCATGGCTGTGCGGCCATCGAGACTCATGGCCAGCTTGACCCGCACGAACGGCAGGCCGTGCTCCATGCGCTTGAGGAAACCTTCGTTGAGCTTGCGCGCTTCACTCTCCAGCACACCGCTTTCAGTGACGATACCGGCCTGGGCCAACCGTTGCAGGCCACGCCCGGCCACTTCCGGGTTCGGGTCCTGCATCGCCGCCACGACCCGCGCCACGCCGGCGTTGACCAGCGCGTCGGCACACGGCGGGGTACGCCCATGATGGCTGCACGGTTCGAGGGTCACGTAGGCCGTGGCGCCCCGGGCCTGTTCAGCGGCGGCGCGCAGGGCATGGACTTCGGCATGGGGCTCGCCGGCGCGGATGTGCCAGCCTTCGCCGACAATCTGCCCGTCACGCACGATCACGCAACCGACCCGGGGATTGGGGTGGGTGGTGTAGTGACCGCGCCGCGCCAACTCCAGGGCGCGGGCCATGTAGTGGGCGTCGAGGACGGCCTGCTGCGCCGGAACGCTCATTCTTTCACCGGTTCGCGGGCCAAGCGGTCGATTTCTTCGCGGAACTCGTTCAAGTCCTGGAAGCGCCGGTACACCGAGGCGAAACGGATGTAGGCGACTTCATCGAGCTTCTGCAGCTCGGCCATCACCAGCTCACCGACCACCAGGGACTTGACCTCGCGCTCGCCGGTGGCCCGCAGCTTGTGCTTGATGTGCACCAGCGCCGCTTCCAGGCGCTCGACGCTCACCGGGCGTTTTTCCAGGGCGCGCTGCATGCCGGCGCGCAGTTTTTCTTCGTCGAACGGCTGGCGGCTGCCGTCGGTTTTGATCAGGCGCGGCAACACCAGTTCAGCGGTCTCGAACGTCGTGAAGCGTTCGCCGCAGGCCAGGCATTCGCGGCGGCGGCGGACCTGTTCGCCCTCGGCGACCAGTCGCGAGTCGATGACCTTGGTGTCGTTGGCACCGCAGAATGGACAGTGCATGGTGGCAGGCAACAAAAAAAGGGAGGGCCATGGTAGCGCATCCCACTGGCAAGACAAGCCATAGGGTTTACGGTATACAGACGGGCTTACCGTCAGATCCATGGAATTTACCTTGCTGGAGCCACACATGCCGCTACGATCGCTCGTTCTGCTCAGTTTTTTCAGCCTGCTGATGGCGTGCAGCAGCGACGCTCCCAAGCCCGCTGCGCCCGCACCGGCCCCGGCACCGAAACAGGCTCAGGAGAAGGCCCGCCAGGCCGCCGAGCTGGGGCCGCTGCCGGCTTATCAGCGGGAATTGAGCGGCACCCTGCAAGGCGTACCGGCCGGGGCCGAGGTCGAACTGGCGCTGCTGGTGATCGATGACAAGGACCGTCCGCAGCAATTGCTCGCCAGCTCCAGCCTGATCGGCACCAACCAGGCCCTGCCCTTCCGCTTGCGTTTCAACCCCGATGCCTTCCCGGTCGGCGCCCGGGTGGAACTGCGCGGCCGTGCCAGCCAGTCCGGCCAATTGATCCTGCACCTGCCGGAACAACGCATCAGTCAACCGACCACCCAGGCGTTGGGCACCCTGCAATTCGTCAAAGCGCCATGAATGCACCGCAAGACCTGCAACGGGCGTTGGGCGAGTTACTGGGCGACGCGCGCCTGGTGGCTTGCCCGCTACCCGGCACTGACTTGAAACTGTGGCTGATCGACGGCGACAACATGGACCGCGCCTTCAGCCCGGAAGAAACTCGCCGCATCCTCCACGAGCCGCCCTACTGGAGCTTCTGCTGGGCCAGCGGCCTGGCGATGGCCCGTTATCTGGCCGCGCACCCCCAATGGGTCGAGGGCAAACGGGTGCTGGATTTTGGCGCCGGCTCTGGCGTGGCGGGCATCGCGGCAGTCAAGGCCGGGGCGTTGGAGGTGGTGGCCTGCGACCTTGATCCGCTGGCGATTGCCGCATGCCAGGCCAATGCCGCCCTCAATGGCGTGGAGTTGGGTTATTCGACGGATTTCTTTGCCGAGGCCGATCGCTTCGACCTGATCCTGGTCGCCGACGTGCTCTACGATCGGGCCAACCTGCCGCTGCTCGATCAATTCCTCAGTCGTGGCCGCGAGGCCCTGGTGGCCGATTCCCGGGTGCGGGATTTCCAGCACCCGCTGTATCGGCGCATCGAAATGCTGGAAGCCATGACGTTGCCCGATCTGGCTGAGCCGGAAGAGTTTCGGCATGTGAGCCTGTACCACGCGCGGCGCGAGCTTTAAAAGCATCGCGAGCAGGCTCGCTCCCACATTTGTTTTGTGGTGCCGGCAAATTCTGTGACCTGAGCAAATCCCCTGTGGGAGCGAGCCTGCTCGCGATAGCGGCCTATCAGGCACCACAAGCCCGGCTTTCAGCCACCCCCACCAAGCCGTATAGTTGCGCCATTCAAGCGCTCTACGAGATTGCCCATGACTCAGGAAACGCCCTACATCTTCGACGCCACCACGGCCGACTTCGACCAATCGGTGATCGCGAACTCTTTCCACAAACCGGTACTGGTGGATTTCTGGGCCGAGTGGTGTGCGCCGTGCAAGGCACTGATGCCGATGCTGCAAACCATCGCCGAGAGCTATCAGGGTGAGCTGCTGCTGGCCAAGGTCAACTGCGACATCGAGCAGGACATCGTCGCCCGCTTCGGCATTCGCAGCCTGCCCACCGTGGTGTTGTTCAAGGATGGCCAGCCGGTTGACGGCTTTGCCGGGGCCCAGCCGGAATCGGCCGTGCGCACGATGCTCGAGCCTCATGTGCAGATGCCGCCGCCAGCCGCTGCCGACCCGTTCGAACAAGCCCAGGCACTGTTCGACGACGGTCGTTTCGCCGACGCCGAAGCCCTGCTCACGGTGCTGCTGGGTGAAGACAACACCAACGCCAAGGCCCTGATCCTGTATGCCCGCTGCCTGACCGAGCGCGGCGAGCTGGGCGAAGCACAGACCGTGCTCGACTCGGTGAAAAGCGACGAGCACAAGGCCGCCCTCGCTGGTGCCAAGGCGCAGATCCAGTTCCTCGGCCTGGCCAAGCATCTACCGGACGCCGCCGACCTCAAGGCCCGTCTGGCGAAAGACCCGCAGGACGATGAAGCGGTGTACCAGTTGGCGATCCAGCAACTGGCGCGCCAGCAGTACGAAGCGGCCCTCGATGGACTGCTCAAGCTGTTCGTGCGTAACCGCAGCTACAGCGAAGGCCTGCCCCACAAGACCTTGCTGCAAGTGTTCGAACTGCTGGGCAACGATCATCCGCTGGTGACGACCTATCGCCGCAAGCTGTTCGCGGCGTTGTACTAAGCCCCGATCCAACTGTAGAGCGGCGTATCGGCGCCGCTCAGCACCTTGACCTCGGCACAGTGGCGCAGGCGCACCAGCAGGCGCTTGCCCGCCGACGCGCTGCCGGTCAGGCCTTCAAGCTGCTCCAGCAGGTCCGGTCCGCTCAGTTGCCCGGCCTTGCGCAGCAGTTCCTTGGCGATCTGCCACTGGGCATCGTCCTGATTGGCCGGTTTGGCCGCAGGCGTCACTGGGCTATCGGGCTTGACCACTTGCAACTGCGCGCCGAGTTGCGCCCAGTCGCCCTCATCCATTTCGATCGACAAGTCCACCGGCCAATCGCCGACGGTTCCGCGTATCCGCAACATCACCGTGCTCCTGAATATTTCATGTACGCATGCTCCCATGGGCCTTGCGCGACGCCAAGCAGACGGTCAAACTCTGCGCACTTTCGTTATAAGATTACATAACACAATTTGTACTTCCTGGAGACTCGTCATGCGTCGTCTGCTTCTCGCTTTGCCGTTCGCCCTGCTGCCATTGGCTGTCGCTCATGCGGCGGTCGAACACGATCATGACCACGAGCATGGCAGCCTCGGCGCCCACGAACACGGGGTCGCCCGCCTCAACGCCTCGCTGGACGGCGAGATCCTGGAGTTGGAACTGGAAAGTCCGGCGATGAACCTCGTGGGTTTCGAGCACGCCGCCACCAGTGACGCCGACAAAGCCAAGGTGGCCGCTGTGCGGGCGAAGTTGGAGAAGCCCGCGGCGCTGATCAATCTGGCCGATGCCAAATGCACCCTGGAACAGCAGGAGCTGGAAAGCCCGCTGTTCGGCGACGAACCGGACCACGAAGAGCATGCCGATGATGATGGCGACGAGCACCACGAACACAGCGAGATCCACGCCCACTACCAATTCCGTTGCGTCGCGCCTGGCTCCCTGACCCATCTGGACCTGGCGCCACTGTTCAAGGAATTCCCCGCCACCCAGAAAATCCTGGTGCAACTGATCGGCCCGAGCGGCCAGCAAGGCGGTGAAGTGACGGCCAAGGCGCCAGCCCTGAAATTCTGACTCCACCGAAGCCCACACCGTTGACCGGTTGCGAGCACAATGTGGGCAACATAGATCCAGCGTGGGAGCGAGCCTGCTCGCGATGAGGCCGGCACATTCAGCCCAGATGTCGCCTGACACACCGCTTCGCGAGCAGGCTCGCTCCCATAGGTGCTCCATTACCTTGAAATCACAACCATGACCCAAGCACTCATCGAACTCTCCGACCTGGGCTTCAGTTGGCCCGGGCATCCGCCCTTGCTGGATATCCCGGCGTTTCGCCTGGAAGCGGGTGAAACCCTGTTCCTCAAGGGCCCAAGCGGCAGTGGCAAGACCACGCTGCTGGGCCTTCTGGGCGGAGTGCAAACGCCGGATCGCGGCAGCATCCGCCTGCTCGGCCAGGAGCTCAGCGCACTGGGCGCCGGCAGCCGCGACCGCTTTCGCGTGGACCATACCGGCTACATCTTCCAGCAATTCAACCTGCTGCCGTTTCTCTCGGTACGGGAAAACGTCGAGCTGCCCTGCCACTTTTCCAAGCTCCGTGCACAACGGGCCATCCAGCGCCACGGCAGCGTCGATCAAGCCGCCGCCACGCTGCTGGCGCACCTGGGGTTGACCGATCCGAGCCTGCTGGAGCGCCGCGCCGATTCGCTGTCCATCGGCCAGCAACAACGGGTCGCCGCCGCCCGGGCATTGATCGGCCAACCGGAACTGGTGATCGCCGACGAACCGACCTCGGCCCTGGACTACGACGCCCGGGAAAACTTCCTGCGGTTGTTGTTCGCCGAATGCCGCGAGGCCGGGTCGAGCCTGTTGTTCGTCAGCCACGACCAGAGCCTGGCGCCGCTGTTCGACCGCAACCTGTCGCTGGCCGATCTCAATCGCGCCGCCACGCCACTCGAGGTCTGAGATGTATTTGTTCCGTCTAGCCATGGCCAGCCTGGCGAACCGCCGCTTCACCGCGATCCTCACCGCTTTCGCCATCGCCCTGTCGGTGTGCCTGCTGCTGGCGGTGGAACGGGTGCGCACCGAGGCCCGAGCCAGTTTCGCCAGCACCATCAGCGGCACCGACCTGATCGTCGGTGCACGCTCCGGTTCGGTGAACCTGCTGCTGTATTCGGTGTTTCGCATCGGCAACGCCACCAACAACATCCGCTGGGACAGCTTCGAACACTTCGCCAGCAACCCGAAAGTGAAGTGGGCGATTCCCATGTCCCTCGGCGATTCTCATCGTGGTTACCGAGTGATGGGTACCACCGAGGCTTACTTCGAACACTACCAGTACGGTCGCCAGCAACACCTGGAATTGGCCGATGGCCGGGCTTTCGCCACGGACCCTTTCGAAGTGGTGCTCGGCGCCGAAGTGGCCGAGGCACTGCATTACAAGCTCGGCGACAAACTGGTGCTGGCCCACGGCGTGGCGGCGATCAGCCTGGTCAAGCATGACGACAAGCCCTTCACCGTGGTCGGCATCCTTAAGCGCACCGGTACGCCAGTGGACCGCACACTGCACATCAGTCTCGGCGGCATGGAGGCGATCCACATCGACTGGAAGAACGGCGTGCCGGCCCAGGGCAATGGCCGCATCAGCGCCGACCAGGCGCGCAACATGGACCTCACGCCCCAGGCGATCACCGCGTTCATGCTCGGCCTCAACAGCAAGATTTCCACCTTTGCCTTGCAGCGTGAGATCAATGAGTTCCGCGGCGAACCGTTGCTGGCGATCCTGCCCGGCGTGGCGCTGCAAGAGTTGTGGAGCCTGATGGGCACGGCGGAAAAAGCCTTGTTCGTGATTTCGCTGTTCGTGGTGTTGACCGGGTTGATCGGCATGCTGACGGCGATCCTCACCAGCCTCAACGAACGCCGCCGGGAAATGGCGATCCTGCGTTCGGTGGGCGCGCGGCCGTGGCACATCGCGACGCTGCTGGTGCTCGAAGCCTTTGCCCTGGCGCTGGCCGGAGTCACCGCCGGGCTGGCGTTGCTGTACATTGGCATCGCCGCCGCCCAGGGTTACGTGCAGTCGGCCTACGGTTTGTACTTGCCGCTGGGTTGGCCGAGCGAATATGAATGGACGCTCATGGCTGGCATCCTGCTCGCTGCCCTGCTGATGGGCAGCGTGCCGGCTTGGCGCGCCTATCGCCAATCGTTGGCCGATGGCCTGTCGATCCGTTTATGAGGACCGTGAAAATGCCCCGCGCCCTGCTTGCGCTGTTGATGATGGTCGCCCTGCCGCTGTGGGCGGCCGAGCCGAGGGACCTGGCCTGGTCGGAAATGATCCCGCCAGACGCACCGCCGGAAGTGCCGAACATGACCCCGCTGCACGACTTGTCCAAGATGAGCGATGCCCTGGCCGCCGAATCCGCCCCGGCGGCCAAGCAGGATTTGCCCAACGCCCCGGTGGTCAAGGCCCTCGACGGCCAACAGATTCGTCTGCCGGGCTACATCGTGCCGCTGGAAGTCAGCGAGGAAGGCCGTACCACGGACTTCTTGCTGGTGCCGTATTTCGGCGCCTGCATCCACGTACCGCCACCGCCGTCGAACCAGATCGTGCATGTGAAAAGCGAAGTCGGGGTCAAGCTCGACGAGTTGTACCAGCCGTACTGGGTCGAAGGGCCGATGCAGGTCAAGCCGTCCACCAGCGAACTGGCGGATGCCGGGTATCAGATGGAGGCTGAGAAGATTTATGTGTATGAGCTGCCGGAGTGAATCCGGTGGTTATGTATCGCCTTTGAAATAGCTTTCGCGAGCAAGCCCGCTCCCACAGTTGACCGAGTTTCGTCAGGAGGAATGCAGTCGACTGTGGGAGCGGGCTTGCTCGCGAAGGGGCCCTCAAGGTTGCTCATCACACTTTCATTGAGCTGAGTCAAAAGACCTGCCCAGACGGCTTCGTACCATAGGACATCAATTTTGAAATGTCCTCTGGAGCCCTCATGAACAAGTCCTTGCTCAGCGCTTCCCTCGTTGCCCTCGCGCTCGCTGCCCCACTCGCCCAGGCCCACACCGCTGGCGACATCATCGTTCGCGCCGGTGCCATTACCGTCAACCCGGAAGCCGACAGCTCCAGCGTCAAGGTCGACCGCGGCCCGCTGGCCGGCGCCGACCTGGGCGGCAAGGCGACCATGAGCAGCGACACGCAACTGGGCCTGAACTTCGCCTACATGATCACCAACAACCTGGGGATCGAGCTGCTGGCGGCCTCGCCGTTCGAGCACGACGTGAAGATCAAAGGCACCGCCCTGGGCGCGGCCAACAACAAGCTCGGCACCCTCAAGCACCTGCCGCCAACCCTGAGCCTGGTCTACTATCCGCTCGACGCCAAGTCGGCGTTCCAGCCTTATGTCGGCGCCGGCATCAACTACACCTGGATCTACGACGAACACGTCGGCAGCGAAGCCAGCGCCAACGGCTTCAGCAACTTCCGCGCGAGCAACAGCTGGGGCATGGCGTGGCAAGTGGGTGCTGACTACATGTTGACCGACAACATCATGATCAACGGCCAGGTTCGCTACATCGACATCGACACCACTGCATATGTGGACAACAACGCCGTGGCCGGCGGGACCCGGGCCAAGGTGAATGTCGATGTGGATCCGTGGATCTACATGGTGGGGTTGGGCTACAAGTTCTAAGCCCGCGCACCATCGCAAATTGACGATGCCTCCTGTGGCGAGGGGATTTATCCCCGCTGGACTGCACAGCAGTCCCAAATAAGCACATGAGGTGAATCTGACACACCAAGACGACTATTGCAGGGACTGCTTCGCAGTCCAACGGGGATAAATCCCCTCGCCACAACGGTGTAGGCAGTGATGAAAAAGGCGCCCCTGAAGGCGCCTTTTTTTGTGATCGCTGTGAACTCAGCGTCCCAGCAGCCGCGCCAGCCCCACGCTCATCGGCGTTTGCGCTGGAAAGCTGAAGCGCTCCAAGAGGCGGCGATTGTCAGCCCGCGAATGGCGGATGTCGCCGGAGCGCGCCGGGCCGTAGCTGATCGGCGGCAGATCGCCCACCACGGCGGCCAGGGCCTGGAGCATTTGCTTGAGGGTCGTGGCCTGGTTCCAGCCGACGTTCACCGCGCCCACTTCCACCTCGGGCTTCTCGATGGCCTGCACCAGCAAGTCCACCAAGTCTTCGACATAGACAAAGTCCCGGGTCTGCTCGCCGTCGCCGAACACGGTGATCGGCAGGCCTTTCTGTGCCCGTTCGCAGAAGATGCTGATGACCCCCGAATACGGCGAGGACGGATCCTGGCGCGGACCGTAGATATTGAAGAAGCGGAACACCACCGGCTCCAGGGCGTGCTGGCGGCGATAGAAGTCCAGGTAGAACTCGCTGGCCAGCTTGTCCGAGGCATACGGCGTGAGTGGGGCCTTGGGCGTTTCCTCGTCGATGGACTCGCCTTCGCCGTTGTTGCCATAGACCGCTGCGCTGGAGGCGAACAGCACCCGTTTCACACCGGCCTGGCGCATGGCCTCGCAGACGTTCAGGGTGCCGATGAAGTTGCTTTGGTGGGTGCGCACCGGATCGTCCACCGAGGCCTGCACCGAGGCCACTGCCGCCAGGTGCGCCACGGCGCTGCAACCGGCCATGGCCCGGGCCACCAGGGCGGCATCGGCGACGTCGCCTTCGATCAGTTCGACCGCCGGGTTGTCCAGCGGCAGGTTGCTGCGTTTGCCGGTGGACAGGTCATCGAGAATTCGTACCGAATGTCCCTTGGCGAGCAAGGCGTCGGTCAGGTGCGAACCAATGAAACCCGCGCCGCCAGTGATTAAAACAGGGCCTTCAGCCATGACGATAAAACCTATCCAGTAAGCCCGGGAGTGCCGCGCGCCAGGCGCGGGGCTTGATCCCGAAAGTGTGCAGAATTTTCTTGCAGGCCAGGACCGCGTGCTGCGGTTCTTCCGCCGCGTCCGGCCGTGCGGCGTGGGCCTGGGGGGTGGGCGACTCGATTGCCAGGGAATGCAGGGCGCGGGCTTCGGTGAGGATCGCCTGGCCCAGCGCCAACGGCGTGGTCGCCTCGTGGCCGGCATAATGATAGGTGCCCCACAGCGGCGCGGCGCAATCGAGTTGCTTGAGCACCGAGATGATCACCCGCGCGGCATCGTCCACGGGCGTGGGATTGCCCCGCCGGTCATCCGCCAGCAGCAGCTCTTCAGGCTGCTCGGCCCGGGCCAGGAAACGTCCGAGGATGCCGTCGGCGCTGTCGTCCAGCAGCCAGCCGAAACGCAACAGCACATGCTGCGGGCAGGTGGCGCGCACACTTTGCTCGATCCGCCACAACGCCTGGCCGCGCAGGCCCAAAGGCACGGGCTCGTCCTTTTCGCTGTAGGCGGTGGCGCGGGAGCCGTCGAACACCCGATAGCTCGACGGTTGCAACAAGATGATGTTGTGATGCTGGCACAGCCCGGCGAGGCGCTCGACAGCGCGCTCCTGGCCGGCCAGGCGCTGCTCGCTGACGGCCTCGGCCTGGAACCAGTCGAAGTAGTACGCCAGGTTGATCAAGGCGTCCGGGCGGGTGTCGTCGAGCAGTTGCGTCAGGCTCGCGGCATCCCAACCGTCTTCGGGCGGGCGGGGGGCAAGAAAACCGATGTCTTCTTCTGCACCGAGGCGAATCAGCGCCTGCCCAAGGGCATTTCCGCCGCCCAGTAACATAAGGCGCATTCGCATAAAGTCAGCAGGCCCAGTCTGTTGGCACAAGAATTTGGTCGACAACGCCCGCAGGCGTTGCCGGAATCGTTGCATTTTGCGGGTTTAGTGCGCAACCGTCATCCGTAAAGTGTCGATCATCAGGTTTGACCGTCTTTCAAGGCGGGTCGCTGACTTGTGGCGAGGGGATTTATCCCCGCTGGGCTGCGCAGCAGCCCCAACCAAGCAAATGAGGTGAATCTGACCCACCCAGGTGGCAATTACAGGGACTGCTGCACAGTCCAGCGGGGATAAATCCCCTCGCCACAGGGACAGTATCAACTTCAAAGTTATGCACAGGTCCCGGACGGTACTTGCATCTTCCCCCTCCCACCCGCATAACTGCCCCATGAATCTGCCTCTTCCAGCCGACCACGCCATGGCAGGCTTTCACCCCGCCGTGCGCGCCTGGTTCAGCCAGACTTTCCCGGCGGTCACGGCCGCCCAGGCCCAGGCGTGGCCGTTGATCGGCCAGCGGCGTTCGACCCTGGTGGCGGCGCCCACCGGTTCGGGCAAGACCCTGACGGCGTTTCTCGCGGTGCTCGACGAACTGGTGCATCGCGGCCTGGAACAAGGCGGCCTGCCGGACCAGACCCTGGTGGTCTACGTCTCGCCACTCAAGGCCCTGAGCAACGATATCCAGATCAACCTGCAAACCCCATTGGCCGGCATCACCGAGCAGCTGCAGAAAATGGGCTTGCCGCCCTTGCCCATCAGCACCGCCGTGCGCACCGGCGACACACCGCAAAAAGACCGCTCGGCGATGCGCAAGACTGCGCCGCACATCCTGGTGACCACGCCTGAGTCGCTCTACGTGCTGCTCGGTTCCGATTCCGGCCGGCAAATGCTCGCCAGCACGCGCACGGTGATCGTTGACGAAATCCACGCCATCGCCGCCAGCAAGCGCGGCAGTCACCTGGCCTTGAGCCTGGAGCGCCTGCAAGCCCTGTGCGCCGAACCGCTGGTGCGCATCGGCCTGTCCGCCACGCAAAAGCCCATCGAAGCGGTGTCGCGTTTTCTCGTCGGCGAAGGACGCACGTGTGAAATCGTCGACATTGGCCACGCTCGGCCCCGGGACCTGGATATCGAGGTGCCCCCCGTGCCGCTCTCGGCGGTGATGGCCAATGACGTCTGGGAGCTGGTCTACAACCGTCTCGCCGAGCTGGCCCGGGAACATCGCACCACCCTGGTGTTCGTCAACACCCGGCGCCTGGCCGAACGCCTGAGCCGGCACCTGAGCGAGCGCCTGGGCAAGGACGCCGTTGCCGCCCACCACGGCAGCCTGGCGAAAGAATTTCGCCTCGACGCCGAACAACGCCTCAAGCGTGGCGACTTGCAGGTGTTGATCGCCACCGCCTCCCTGGAACTGGGCATCGACATTGGCGACGTCGACCTGGTGTGCCAGATCGCCTCGCCCCGTTCGATCTCGGCGTTCCTGCAACGAGTGGGTCGCTCCGGTCACCAGGTGGGCGGCACGCCCAAGGGACGGTTGTTCGCCACCAGCCGCGACGACTTGATCGAATGCGCCGCCCTGCTCGATTGCGTGCGCCGTGGCGAGCTGGACATTTTGCACATCCCCAAGGCGCCGCTGGATGTGCTGGCCCAGCAGATCGTCGCCGAAGTCAGTTGCCAGGAATGGCCGGAACAGGCGCTGCTGGAGACTTTCCGCCGCGCCTCGCCCTACGCCGAACTGGACGACGATCACTATCAGGCGTTGCTGCAGATGCTTGCCGAAGGCCTCAACGGGCGCCAGGGCGTGCGCAGCGCCTACCTGCATCGCGATGCCGTCAGCCGCACCTTGCGCGGGCGCCGGGGCAGCAAGCTCACCGCCGTTACCAGCGGCGGCACCATCCCGGACAACGCCGACTACAGCGTACTGCTCGAACCCCAAGGGCTGAACATAGGCAGCGTCAACGAAGATTTCGCCGTGGAAAGCATCGCCGGCGATGTGTTCCAGTTGGGCAATACGTCGTATCGCATCATTCGTGTCGAGACCGGTCGCGTGCGGGTCGAGGACGCCCAGGGCCAACCGCCGACCATCCCGTTCTGGCTCGGCGAAGCCCCGGGGCGCAGCGCCGAACTGTCCCAGGCCGTGGCCCGCCTGCAAGCCCAGCTCGATCAACTGCTCGGCGCCACGCCAGGCGATCTGCAACCGGCCCTCGACTGGCTCACCGGCACCTTGCAACTGAACCTTGCCAGCGCCGAGCAACTGGTGGACTACCTGGCCCCGGCGCGCCAGGCCTTCGGCGCCCTGCCGTCCCAGGACACGTTGCTGATGGAACGGTTTTTCGACGAGTCCGGCGGCACGCAACTGATCATCCACACGCCCTTTGGCAGCCGTATCAACCGCGCCTGGGGCCTGGCCTTGCGCAAGCGTTTCTGCCGTACCTTCAACTTCGAATTGCAGGCCGCCGCCAGCGAAGACGCTATCGTGCTCTCGCTGTCCACCAGCCACAGCTTCGAGTTGGACGAAGTCTGGCGTTACCTCAACAGCAATAGCGCCGAGCAGATCCTGATCCAGGCAGTGCTGGATGCGCCGCTGTTCGGCGTACGCTGGCGCTGGAATGCCGGCGTGGCCCTGGCCTTGCCGCGCTACAGCGGCGGGCGCAAAGTCGCCCCGCAGATCCAGCGGATGAAAAGCGAAGACCTGATCGCCAGCGTGTTCCCGGACCAGATCGCCTGCCTGGAAAACCTCGCCGGCGAGCGCGAAATCCCCGACCACCCGCTGGTGGAACAGACCCTCGACGACTGCCTGCACGAAGCCATGGACAGCGAAGGCTGGCTGACGCTGTTGCGGCGCATGGAAGCCGGCGACGTTCGCCTGATCAGTCGCGACCTGCCGGCGCCCTCGCCCCTGGCGGCGGAAATTCTCAGTGCCCGACCCTACACCTTCCTCGACGACGCGCCGCTGGAGGAACGGCGGACCCAGGCGGTGATCAACCGGCGCTGGAGCGATCCACAGTCCACCGACGACCTTGGCGCGCTGGACGCCGAGGCCATCCAGTCGGTCCGCGACGAGGCCTGGCCGACGCCGGCCAATCTCGATGAAATGCACGAAGCGCTGATGAGCCTGGCCTGCATCGCCGACAGCGAAGCCAGCGCCCAGCCGTCGTGGCTGGACTGGTTGCAGACCCTGGCCGAGCGCGGTCGCGCCAGCCACGTGCAGATCAGCGCCGAACGCGGGCTGTGGGTGGCGCTGGAACGGCTGACCTGTCTGCAAGCGGTTTATCCACAGGCTCAATGGCAACCGGCACTGACGCCCCTGGCCGGTTTCGATGAAGCCTGGGACAGCGACGCAGCCGTGGTGGAAATGCTTCGCGCCCGGCTCAGTGCCTTTGGTCCGCTGCCGTTGAAGGCCATCGCCTACCCACTGGGGTTGTCCACCCCACAGGTCACCCAGGCCCTGGCACAACTGGAACAGCAAGGCTACGTGTTGCGCGGCCGCTTCACGCCTGGCACCGGGCAGGAGGAATGGTGCGAGCGGCATTTGCTGGCGCGCATCCATCGCTATACGGTCAAGCGCCTGCGCCGGGAAATCGAACCAGTGATGTTGCAGGACTTCATGCGGTTCCTGTTCGACTGGCAGCATTTGTCGCCGTCGACCCAAGGCCGTGGCAATGCCGTGCTGCCCTCGGTCCTGAATCAATTCGAAGGCTACCCTGGCGCGGCGTCAGCCTGGGACAGCGACCTGCTGCCGGCGCGAATCAAGGACTATTCGCCCGGTTGGCTCGATGAGCTGTGCCGCAGTGGCAAATGGGTATGGACGCGCCTGAGCGCGCGCCAGAAACCTTCCGCCAGCGCCCTGCGCAGCACGCCGGTGGTATTGCTGCCGCGCAATCAGGTGGCGTTGTGGAGCAGCCTGGCCGGGCAGGCAGCCCTCGATGAGCTTTCGCCCAAGACCCAAAAAGTCCATCAGGCCCTCAGCGAACACGGCGCGCTGTTTTTCGATGAACTGGCCCACGAAGCCCACCTGCTGCGCAGCGAACTGGAAATCGCCTTGCAGGAACTGGTGGGCGCCGGGTTGGTGAATGCCGACAGCTTCGCCGGCTTGCGCGCGCTGATCACCCCGGCCAGCAAACGCCAGGCCCGTAGCAGTCGGCGCGGGCGCGGCGCGTTTGTCGGCGGCATGGACGACGCCGGGCGCTGGGCCCTGTTGCGCCGCGGCACACCCGCCCCCCAAGAAGGCAATCGCCCCACGCCCACGGCACCCGAGACGTTGGAACACATCGCCATGACCCTGCTACGCCGTTACGGCGTGGTGTTCTGGCGCTTGCTGGAACGGGAGGCCGATTGGCTGCCGAGCTGGCGCGAGTTGCTGCGTACTTTTCATCGCTTGGAAGCACGGGGCGAAATCCGCGGAGGGCGTTTCGTCAGTGGCCTGGCAGGCGAACAATTCGCCCTGCCCGAAGCCATCCCGCTGCTGCGGGAAGTACGCCGCCGTCCCACCGACGGCAGCCTGGTGGTGGTGTGTGGCGTCGACCCGTTGAACCTGGCCGGTACCCTCTTGCCGGGGGCGAAAGTGCCGGCATTGGCGAGTAATCGGCTGGTGTATCGCGATGGCTTGCCAGTTGCGGCGCAGATTGCTGGCAAGCAGCATCTTTGGGTGGAGTTGGATGCTCAAGGGATAACTGAGGTCCGGAACAAGCTTATTCAGAAAGGTTGAGGTGGTTGCACTGGCCTCATCGCGAGCAGGCTCGCTCCCACAGTTGATTTGTGGTGAACGCAAATTCCGAATCCACTAAAGATCCATTGTGGGAGCGAGCCTGCTCGCGATGAGGCCAGCAGCCCGCCACAAAACCTTCCCAACTACTGAGGTTGATTGGGCACCTCATCTCGCTCTTCTTGCAACTCTTCGACCAACCGCTTCGGCATCACCACCTGCTGTGGATAAGTCTGCGCGAAATGCACCGCAGGGTGGTTATCCACAAGCTTCTTCAGGTGTTGGTTGAACGCCCGGCTCACCGCATATTGCCCACCGGACACCGTGCGGAACTGCGCCGTGAGCACCACGCCGTTGAGGTCCATCTTGTCCACGCCGAACACATCCAGTGGCCCTTGCAGGTTGAACTTGAGGAACGGGTCTTCGGAGATCGCGCGCCCGGCTTCGCGGATCAGCTCGATGGCCTGGTCGACATCGGTGTCGTAAGTGAATTGCACGGAGAAAAACGCAAAGGCAAATTGCCGCGATTGGTTGGTCACGGCCTTGATCTGGCCGAACGGCACCGAATGCACGAAGCCCTTGCCGTCGCGCAGGCGTAAAGTGCGGATGGTCAGGCCTTCGACCGTGCCGGCGTGACCGGAGCTGAGCACCACCCAGTCGCCGATGGACAGCGTGTCTTCGATGATGATGAACAGCCCGGTGATCACGTCCTGCACCAGTTGCTGCGAACCGAAACCGATCGCCAGCCCCACCACCCCGGCACCGGCCAGTAACGGCGCGACGTTGATGCCCAGGTTGGCCATGGTGGTGATTGCGCAAATCACTACCAGGATGATTTTTGCCGCGTTGCGCAACAGCGGCAGGATGGTCTTGACCCGGGTGCTGGGCTGGCGGGCCCCGCGCTTGTTCAGCGGCGGTTTCAAGGCTTCCTGGATCGCCGTGTCGAGCACCACCCAGGTCAGCCAGGTCATCAGGAAGATCAAACCGATGCGGCTCAAGGAATCACTGATCGCCCGGCCTATGGCATTGCGTGAGGCGAACTCGAACAGGGAAATACCCCAGATCCGTCCGAGAATCTCGATGAACGCCACCGCCATGACGATCCGCAACAAGGCATGCAGCAGGCTCAGCAGACGCCCCTTGTAGGCGCTGTTGCGCTGGATGGCTTCGGCTTTGGGCGACTTGAAGACGTGTTGGAACACCGTGCTGAGAAACACCGTCGCGATCAGCAGGATGGTGGTGAACAAGGCACACCGCAGGGCTTTCTGATTGTCTTCGCCGACACCGATCAGGCTCACTGCCGACACCAGCACCATCAACAGGATCGGCCAATACCAGAGCCCGGAGAAAATCCGCAGCGACTCCTGCAAGGCCGGTTGCTTCAAGCGCTGGGCCAATGGACGGTTGCGGATCAGGTGCGCCACGGGCCTGCGCATGCGAATCACCAGCCAGCCGAAGATCACCGAAGCGAACAAGCCGGTGAACACCGCGATGCTGCTGGTGATGTTGCCGCCCAGTTGCCGGGCGATCTGCGGCTGGTCAGGGCATCGCTGAGGGCAGCGAGAAAGCCGATCATGAACAACGGCCGGGGGCAGAAACGCCGGATCATCGCCACCGCCCGGCGTTTGTGGCCGGCATTGAACATCACGATTACGCACAGCAGCACCGAAGTGGAGAAAATACCGCTGCTGGTGGCGTAGGCAAAGCACAGCGCCAGGGCTCGGCCGACCGAAACCTGCAGGAAGTGGCTGACGTACAGGGTCAGCGGCAGGCAGATCACCGCCGCAGCGGTGTATGGCAGCAGATAACCGAGCAAGTCGCGCAGGCGCTGGCGGGTACGCAGCCAGCGGCGCCGCCCCAGGTGTCGCAACAACAGCCGCGCCCCCGACCAGATCAACGCAAAAGCGCCGATCCAGACGCCCGACAACAACAGGAAATCCCCCGCCACGCGCCAGGACGAACGGGACGTCTGGTCCACCAGCCGATCCATCTCATCCGCCGCCCGATCCGCCCGCAAACGCCAGGCGTCCACCAGGCTCTGGTTGAGGTCGAGCTTGTCCTGGACGTCATCGATGCTCGAACTGATCGCCCCCAGCAAACCGCCCTGTACCAGCGGCGCCGGCTCGGCGGGCGGTTCGTCGGGCTTGGAGGTGCCGGGAACAGCGGCGGTCCCGTAGGCGCTGGTGCCAGTCATTGCCAGCAAGAACAGCAACAATACAGTGCTCAATCGAGACAAAACGCGGGGCTCCTTCACACAGGATCGGTAAGGAACTGATCAATTACGGGCCGGCAAGTTCGCTCGAAGGGTCAATACAACACCTGTGGCGAGGGGATTTATCCCCGCTGGACTGCGCAGCAGTCCCAGAAACCGTCACCTCGGTGGCTCTGACTCACCTGATGTGTTTGTTAGGGCTGCTGCGCAGCCAGCGGGGGATAAATCCCCTCGCCACAGTCACCGCACAGATTTCCACCGCTGGTAAGCCCATCGAAACTTTCCAGGCCGCCAGGCAGTCATCACAAAACAGAGGCTGCACGAGGTCATTGGCACGGGAGGGATACATGACGGCGATCCACATTGGTATTTCCGGCTGGCGCTACACGCCTTGGCGGGGGGACTTCTACCCCAAGGGGCTGACCCAGAAACGGGAATTGCAATTCGCCTCGCGCGCGGTCAACAGCATCGAAATCAATGGTTCGTTCTACGCCCTGCAACGTCCCGAACGGTATGCCCAGTGGTACGCCGAAACGCCGCCCGGCTTCGTGTTCAGCGTCAAGGCCCCGCGCTTCATCACCCACATCAAGCGCCTGCGCGATATCCACAAGCCATTGGCCAACTTCTTCGCCTCCGGTGTGCTGGAGCTCAAGGAAAAACTCGGCGCGATTCTCTGGCAGTTTCCCCCCAGCTTCAAATTCGACCCCGAGCTGTTCGAAGACTTCCTCAAGCAACTGCCCCACGACACCGAAAGCGCCGCCGCCCTGGCCCGGGAGCACGAGCCGCGCCTGGACGGCCACGCCAGCACCCAGACCGATAAAAAACGGCCGCTGCGCCACGCCGTGGAAATCCGCCACGAAAGCTTCATCGACCCGCACTTCGTCACGTTGCTCAAGCGCTACGACGTGGCCCTGGTGATCGCCGACACCGCCGGCAAATGGCCCTATCGCGAAGACGTCACCAGCGATTTCGTCTACCTGCGCCTGCACGGTGCCGAGGAACTCTACGCCAGCGGCTACACCGACGCGGCGTTGAAACGCTGGGGCGAGCGGATCGAGGCCTGGAGCCATGGCCGGCAACCCGCCGACGCCCACTTGATCGACCCAAACAAGAAACCCCGGGCACGCAAGCACCGGGAAGTATTCTGCTATTTCGACAACGACATCAAAGTCCGCGCGCCCTATGACGCACGGCACTTGCTGGAGCACTTCGACCTGGACAAAGACCTCGCTACCGCACCCGGCGTGCGCCCGGCCGAGGGAGTATTGCCATGAGCATTCCTGAATCCCCCGAAGCGACCCGCGACCCGACCCAGCCCCCGGCCCAAGACCTTGATCTTGACCGGGTCAGCCGCTTCACCGTCCTGACGGTCAACACCCACAAGGGCTTCACCGCCCTGAACCGCCGCTTCATCCTGCCGGAGCTGCGCGAGGCGGTGCGCAGCGTATCCGCCGACGTGGTGTTTCTGCAGGAAGTGCATGGCACCCACGAGCATCACCCTCAGCGCTACAGCAACTGGCCGAGCATGCCGCAATACGAATTCCTCGCCGACAGCCTCTGGCCGCAGTTTGCCTATGGGCGCAACGCGGTCTATCCGGCGGGCGACCATGGCAATGCGCTGTTGTCGAAATTCCAGATCATCCGCCACGACAATATCGACGTGTCCATCAGCGGCCACGAAAGCCGCGGCATGCTCCATAGCGTGCTGCGCCTGCCGGGCGCCGACGGCCCGCAAGTCCACGCCATTTGCGTCCACCTGGGGCTGCGCGAAGGGCATCGGGTCGAGCAATTGCAACTGCTTTGCCAGCGCTTGAGCGAGCTGCCGCCCGAGGCTCCCGTGATCGTCGCCGGGGACTTCAACGACTGGCGCGGCAAGGCCAGCGAGCTGCTCAAGCCCTGTGGCCTGCGGGAAGTGTTCGCCGAGCGGTTGGGCAAACCGGCCCGCAGCTTTCCGGCGCGCCTGCCCATCCTGCGCCTGGACCGCATCTACGTGCGCAACCTCAAGGCTCATCACCCCAAGGTGTTGAGCGTACGTCCCTGGTCGCACCTTTCCGACCATGCACCGCTGTCGGTGGAGATCGAATTATGAGCGCGACGGTGAACAAGGCGACGGTGGAGCAAATTGAAGTTCCGCCCACCGAGCGCAACCCGGCACTGACCGATATCGAATACGGCTGGCACGGCAACAATCGCGTCAAGTTGCTGGAAAACGGCGAGGAATATTTCCCCCGGGTTTTCGAGGCCATTCGCCGGGCCGAGAGCGAAATTCTCCTTGAGACCTTCATTCTGTTCGAGGACAAGGTGGGCAATGAACTGCGGGACCTGCTGGTGGAGGCCGCCCAGCGTGGCGTACGTATCAGCGTCAGCCTCGACGGTTTTGGCTGCGGTGAGCTGACCACCGAATTCCTCGCCTCGTTGAGCGACGCCGGAGTGCGCCTGCAAATGTTCGATCCCGCTCCCCGGCGCCTGGGGATCCGCACTAACTGGTTCCGCCGTCTGCACCGCAAGATCGTGGTGATAGACGGGGTGGTCGCGTTCATCGGTGGCATCAACTTTTCCGCCGACCACCTGGGCGATTTCGGCCCCGAGGCCAAGCAGGACTATTCCGTAGAGGTCAAAGGCCCGGCAGTGGTGGATATCCATCACTTCGCGCTGTTGCAGAGCGGTCGGCCCGCCCGGGCCAAATACTGGTGGCAACGCCGACGCAGCCGCCGCAATGAGCTGGCGTTCAGCGACCATGACGGCCAGGTGCGCCTGGTCTACCGGGACAACCACGAACATCAGACCGACATCGAAGAGGTCTACCTGCAAGTGCTGCGCAGTGCCCAGCGGCGGGTGGTGATCGCCAACGCCTATTTCTTCCCCGGCTATCGGTTGCTGCGCGAGATCCGCAACGCGGCGCGGCGTGGCGTGCAGGTGCGGCTGATCCTGCAGGGCCAGCCGGACATGATGATCGCCAAGCTCGCCGCCCGCATGCTCTACAGCTACCTGCTCAAGGCCGGCGTGGTGATCTACGAATATTGCGAGCGGCCGCTGCACGGCAAGGTCGCCCTGGTGGATGAGGACTGGAGCACGGTGGGCTCGAGCAATCTCGACCCACTGAGCCTGTCCCTGAACCTGGAAGCCAATGTGCTGATCCGCGACCGGGCGTTCAACCGCGAGCTGTTCGAGCGCCTCGATTACCTGAGCCGCAACCATTGCACCGTCATGCCGGAAAACCACGCGCCCCGGGGCCTGTTGTGGCGCATGACCATCGGTTTCATGGTGTTCCACTTTTTGCGCCACTTCCCGGCCTGGGCCGGCTGGTTGCCAGCCCATAAACCCCGTCTGAAACCTTTCTCGCCGCCGACGGCGGTCCGGAGCGAACCCCATGAACCACTCTGAAGCGCACGCTGCGCCGAGAGATGCCCATGCGCCGGAACAGGCCAAGCCCAAATCCCGCTGGAACCGCTGGAAAAGACCGCTGACCCTGGCGTTTTTCCTGCTGCTGATCGTGCTGTTCACCACCCTGGCCCGGCGTATCGATTGGTCCGAAGTGTTCGCCACCCTGGCCGACTTCAAGGTACGCACCTTGATCATTGCCGCCGCACTGACCGTCACCAGCTTTATCACCTATGCCTGCTTCGATCTGATCGGTCGCACTTACATCCGCCAGAAACTGGGATGGCGGCAAATCTTGCCGGTGGGGGTGATCAGTTACGCCTTCAATCTCAACCTCAGTGCCTGGGTCGGCGGCATCGCCATGCGCTACCGGCTGTATTCGCGGCTGGGGGTCAGCACCGGCAACATCGCCAAGATCCTTGGCCTGAGCCTGGCCACCAACTGGTTCGGCTACATGACCCTGGCCGGGGCGGTCTTCAGCAGCGGCCTGGTGACAATGCCGCCGGGCTGGAAACTCAGCAGCGATGCGCTGCAAGGCGTGGGCGTGCTGTTATTGCTGGCGAGTGCCGGTTACCTGGCGGCCTGTCGGTTTTCCAAGCGGCGGGCCTGGACCGTTCGCGGCATGGAAATCAACCTGCCGTCACTGCGCATGGCGGTGCTGCAACTGGCGTTGGGCGCGCTGAACTGGTCGTTGATGGCGGCGGTGATCTTCACTTTGCTGCCGAGCAAGCTGGATTATCCAATGGTGCTCGGGGTATTGCTGATCAGCAGCATTGCCGGGGTCATCACCCACATTCCGGCGGGCTTGGGGGTACTGGAGGCAGTGTTCATCGCGCTGCTGCAGCACGAGGTGTCGCGGGGTAGTCTGCTGGCGGGGTTGATTGCCTATCGGGCGATCTACTTCATCTTGCCGTTGTTGATCACAGTCGTGATGTACCTGGTGATCGAGGCGAAGGCCAAGGCGTTGCGGGTCAAGCCGGGGCTTAAATGATTGGTGCCTAGTCGGGCCCCATCGCGAGCAGGCTCGCTCCCACAAGGGATAGGTGGTGATCATAAATTTTGTGCTCACCGCTGATCCAAGGTGGGAGCGAGCCTGCTCGCGATGACGCCCGCCTGAACGCCACACATCTACCGTTCCTGGATAATGCTCAACCGCTCTCCCACCACCATTTCCGTGATCCAGTCCACCAGGATCGAGGTGTAGGCCTGTTGTGACACAGGATCGCTCAGGGCATGGTCGGCGCCGTCGATGATGCGGTGGGTCAGCGAATGGGTCTGCTGGCACGCCGCCCGGTAGCTCATGATCGTGGCATGGGGCACATGGTCGTCGGTCTCCGACTCCACCAGCAGCACATCACCGGTGAACTGCGAGCACGCCTGCAAGGCGCGATTGGTGCTGGCATGCACCAGGGTGCTGCGGTAATCGAGCAGGTCGCTCTTGTCCAGGTCGCGCTTGGGGGTGTGCCATTGCTCGTCGCGGTACAGCGCCGGTACCCGCAGGGCCAGCCAGCGTACCGGGCGCAGCGAGGTCAGGATCGAGGCCAGGTAACCGCCATAACTGGTGCCCACCACGGCAATCGCCGAAGTATCCAAGGCGGGATGGGCGAGCAAGCGGTCGTATGCCGCCAGCAGATCCCGCAGGTTGTCTTCGCGGGTGACCCGTGACAATGGGATCCCTGCCCCGCCGGTGTGTCCGCGCAGGTCGAAGGTCAGGCACACGCAACCTAGACCGGCGATGCCTTTGGCCCGTTCCAGGTCCCGCTCCTGGCTGCCGCCCCAACCGTGCACGAATAACACGCCAGGGACTTTCGACTTGGGGCTCAGGAACGTCCCGTTCATATGCTCATCATCAATCGCAATCTGGATCGTTTCGCTTCTAGCCGTCATAGGATTGAACCGTTACGTATTTGAGTAGGAAATCACCATTTTCCGCCGCGCCGCGATACACCTCCCTGGCACCGGCTGGCAGCGGCTGGTCGAGATAGGTCTCCACCGAAGACACTCGCACCGCGCTGGTTTCAGGCGTTTCGACGAACACCTGCAATGCCGCCAATTCGGCACTGCTGGCCCCGCCCATGCGCCACGACTGTTCCAACACACCGCCACGTGGCTGGCCGGCGGCATCCAGGCCCTGGGCGATGTCGTAATTGCGCCGTGACGCAAAAAAGCTCGGGTAGGCCTGGTTGGCAGCCTCATCGAATACTTGCGCCAGGCGCACGGCCTCGCGCACATCGTCGGGCAGTTCGAGCCTGAGCAACTCGATATAGCCACCCTGCACCACCAGCAGATCCGACCCGCCGTACACTTCCACCCCTTGGCTGTCGTGAGTCAGGTGTTGCACGCCGCAGTAGCTCAAGACCTGGCCGTTGATGAAGCTCTGGCCGACGCTCTGGGTCTTGACCTCGTTGAGGTGCTGCTCCAGCACCACCCCTTCGCGAAACAGCGCCTGGGCGTCCGGCGCGGCGGCAATTTCATCGAACTGCGCCAGGCTCTTGATCAGCCGTTGGCCCCGTCCCGCACAGGCATGGATCGGCTTGATGCGGATGGGCCCGGTGTACAGCAAGTGCTCAGCGGCCGGACGCGCATCCTTGAGCGAAAAGACCGTCACGCCATCGAGTACCGCGCCTCGGGTCAGCTTGGCAAACAGCGGCGACCAGCCTTTGGGCGCCACGGCGTCCTTATTCAACAGACCATGGGTAATCGCCTTGGTGCAGATAAAATCGTGCTCGACATACCCACCCCACACATCCTCCGGCCCCTTGACCGCCAGGCGCATCAAGGCCTCAGTGCCGATCAGGGTTTGCGTAGGCAACAGATACAGATCGTGACCGGCATGGGTGTCATGGCTGTCGCCGTACTCCCATCCCAGAATTTGTGCGAGCCACTGGGCCAAGGCACGATTGGTCTCGACTTCGTGGCGTGGAGCCTGTGGATTGACCGAATAGGCCACTACTCGTTTGTTGCGATTGACTGATGTCATGCGTTGCCCTTTTTCCTGCGCTCGATGGCTGTAGATAAGGGAGGGTGCAGAGATCAGGCCAACGGTGTCATGGGCATTGGCGGGCAGCCAAGCGGGCGTATCGTGCGCAGTTGATAGCACCTGGCCTGTTTCATTCTGCACGACATACGGTCGGCATCCCGCAAATTGCACGACGCCAAGCAGCAGGCGCCAGCTCCTGTGGCAAGGGGATTTATGTGGGAGCAAGGCTTGCCCGCGATGCAGGCGCTGCGGTCTTTCAGAAATTGAGGCGCCTGTTCGCGGGCAAGCCTTGCTCCCACATAGCGGGGATAAATCCCCTCGCCACAAAGGAGTCACGGCTGTTTGGGAGAACCCAGCGGGTTCACCCCAAACCTCGCCCGATAATCGCTCGGCGCCAACCCGGTGATTTTCTTGAACGTCGCGCGAAAGGCGCTCGGGTCCTGGTAACCGACGGTCCAGGCAATGTGATCGATGGTGCCATTGGTGAATTCCAGCATTTCCCGGGCCTTGCCGACTCGCAGGTGCTGGCAGTATTCGGTGGGCTTGAGCCCGGTGGCGGCGCGAAACCGGCGCAGGAAAGTACGTTCTTCCAAACCGGCCCGTTCGGCCATCGCGCCCAGGGAAACCTCCACCGCGCCGCTGCTTTGCAGCCAATGCTGGACCTTGAGAATCGCTCCGTCGCCATGGCCGAGGATAGGCGCAAAGTTGCTGCCGCATTGGCTCGCACTGTCGCTGTGCTCGATCACCAGGAACTGCGCCGTGCGCGTGGCGATGCTGGGCCCGAGCAGGCGGTCCACCAGGCGCAACCCCAGCTCCGACCAGGCCATCAATCCGGCGGTGGTGATCAGGTCGCCGTCGTCGACGATCGGTTTGTCGGCGTTGAGCTTGATTTTCGGGTAACGGGCGGCGAAGGACTTGGCCGAGGTCCAGTGGGTGGTGGCGCTGCGCCCATCGAGCAGGCCGCTTTCGGCCAGCAGGATCGAGCCGACGCACACCCCGCCCAGCACGGTGCCGCCCGCATGCTGCGCCCGCAGCCAATCCATCAGCGTTGGCGATGCTAGGTCTTCATCGAAACCGGCGATGGAGGGCGGAATCAACAACGCAACCAACTTTCCCCCCGGACCGGTTTCGCTGTCGAACACCCGCCGCGGTGCCTCGCCCTCCTCTGCCCGCCAATGACTGACCCGCAGCCGCGGCAACTGCGCGCTGGCCTGCTCGGCCGCGATCCGCTGGGCCACGCCGAACAGATCAGTCAAGCCATGCACCGCCGCCAGTTGTGCGCCGGGATAGATGAGCACCCCGAGCTCGGCGACTGCCCTTTGCTGCGTCATTGTCAGTTTTCCCTCGCTTATTGTCGTTGCGGCCAATCCTCGAAGCGGCGACAAAAGCCAATACTGGCTTCACACCCAATCTTATCGAGGAAGCCCCCATGTCCAAGCAAGCGCTCATCGTAGTCGATATCCAGAACGACTACTTCCCCCAGGGTAAATGGCCACTGGTCGGTGCCAACGCCGCCGCCGACAATGCCGCAAAATTGATCGAAGCCTTTCGCCAGGCCGGGGATCAAGTGGTGTTCATCCGCCACGAATTCACCTCCGACGAAGCCCCCTTCTTCACCCCTGGCTCCGAAGGCGCGCAGTTGCACCCCAAGGTGCTCAACCGCGCCGATGAACCGGTGGTACTCAAGCACTTCGTCAATTCATTTCGCGAGACCGAATTGCAAGCCCTTCTCGACCACCATGGCATCGAGCAACTGGTGGTGGTCGGCAGCATGAGCCACATGTGCGTCGATGGCGTGGTTCGGGCGGCGGCGGACCTGGGTTACGGCGTCACAGTCATTCACGATGCCTGTGCCACCCTCGACCTGGAATTCAATGGCGTCGTTGTACCGGCCGCCCAGGTGCATGCGGCGTTCATGGCCGCGCTGGGGTTTGCCTATGCGAGCGTGGTGAGCACCGAGCAATTCCTGGCGGCCAACGGCTAAACACCGGCACCTCTGAAAAATCGCAAAAAAACCGCGCTTCAGCGAAGTGCGGTTTTGTCTCAAGCTTCTACGGTGTGCCTGGAAGCGATCAAATATCCAGGACCTGCAACAATCTCGGCATCGTCGCCACGAATCCCATTAGTTGCGCTTCGCGTGCCATCCCCTTCAGCTTCTCGCCGCTGGCTCGATCGGCGCTGTGCAGCCACTGCCCCGCCACATCGATCAACCGTACGTGATGGTTGATCCAGGCGCACGACGCCGACTCGGGCAACGCCGCCATTTGTTGCCCATGCCAGATCGCTTGTTCGGGATTGCCCGCCAACAGGCAGGTTTCAGCGGCTGCCACGCGAAAGCGCAAGGCGTTATGGGCCAGGCAGGCCAGGGTGAGCTGGGCTTCGCCCGTTGCCAAGGCCTGTTGGCTGAGCTGCACATCCTCGCTGATCATCGCCAGGCTGCCATAGACCCAAGGCCCGATGTAACGCTGCAGCTCAAAGCGTTCCACCAGGCTCGCGGCCTCCATGATCAAGGTCTGCGCCAGCCCGCGTTCGCCCTGGCGCAACGCCACCCGCGCCAACCCTTCCAGCAGGATCGCTTCGAAACGGCTGGCGCCAAGGTTGCGCGCCAACGTCAGGGCACAGGTCAGCTCTTGTTCCGCCAAGGCATCCTGGCCGCCCGCCACCAGCACCCAGGCCGCCGTGAGTCGCGAGAACACCTGTGCCCGGTGATTGCCCAGCCGGGCACTGCATTCGATGGCCTCCATGGCATCGCGCAAGGCTTGCTCCGGCTGGCCCAGGTAGAGCTGCGCCGAGCCACGGGCGCTGCGATTGCCGCCTCCACGTGTGCCCAGCCATTGCGTTCGCACAGGCGTACGCATTGGTCGAAAACCTCGTAGGCGGTCTGCATGCGCCCTTGTGCGTAATAGGAGTCACCAATGCCACTCAAGGCCTTGGCCTCGGTTTGCAGGTCCCGGCCGATGCGGGCAAAGGACAAGGCCTCTTCATGGAGCCGGCGACATTCGGCGTAATCGCCCCGTGGAAAATAGATATTCCCGCGCAAGTGATTCAACCGCGCCAACGCCGTATGGGCCTGCATGGCCTGGGCGATGGGCAGCATGGCCTCGATCAGGCGCTCTTCCTCGTCCAGGCAATCGAGGGTATTGAGGACCGCCGCCAAGCCCAGCGCGGCTTCGATCTGATCCTGTGGTTGCTCGGCCAATGCCAATGCCCGCTGCAAATGCGCCCGTGCTTCCACGGTCTGGCCCAGACCCGAACACGCCTGGCCGCATAACAACGCAAAGGAAAAATTGCCCTGGGCGCGCTCGGCAAACGCCGAGCATTGCCGCGCCAACGCAAGAACACTGTCGTACTGGCAGGCCAGGCGCTTTTCGGCCATGGCGACCAGCAGTGCGTCGAACGCCGCCAGATCGTTGGCTCGCAGCAAATGCTGGGCATAAAGCACCCGGTCGCGCTCACGGTAGAGGCTCGCCACTTCACTGTGCAATTGCTCGCGAAGCTGCGTAGGCATCGCATCGTAGAGACAGTGCATGACCAGGTCGTGAACGAACAGATAGCTGCCTGGCTCGACTTCCCGCAGCAGCCCCTGGCGCATGTCCGGCGTCGGCAGATAACCAGGCTGCCCCAGCGCTTCGCGCCAAAGCGCCAACTCGAAGCGATTGCCCAGCACGGCGGCGTAATGCAGGGCGCGACGTTGCTCGGGGGCCAGTTTGTCAAAGCGGGTCTGGACCAGATGCCGCAAACTGTCGGGAAAAACACCTTCCTGGCTGGACAACAGTTGCGTCAGGTACAGCGGATTGCCTTGGGCGCGTGCGACACATTCGGCCCGGTAGCGCGGCTCGACCTCGGTGAATTGTTCCGCCAGGAGCGTGGCCTCCCGCGACCGGATCGGAGCGATGTCGAGCAGGCTCATGGGGCTGGAGGAATGCGCACGAATCTCCCCGTCCAGCGGATCACCTTCAGGACGGGACGTCAGCAGCCAGACGACCGGCGCTTCGTCAGTGGCATCGAGCAGCTTGCCCAACAGCGTAAACAGCGTGGTGTCGCCCCAGTGCAGGTCTTCGAGGCAGATCAACAAGGGCTGTTGCACCGCGACGCGCAGCAACACTTCGAGCAAAGCCTGGAACAGCCCCTGGGTTCGGGCCTGGTTGCTCATCGCGCCATACTGGACGGGAGGCTCGGCAGACGACACGCCCGTCAGCACTTGCAAGAACATTCGATGCTCGGCGGCCACTTTCAGGCGGGACAAGGCAGCGTCCAACAGTGACGCGCTGATGGGCGGTGCGCTGCCCAGGTTGAGCAGGCTGGCAACCAGTTGGCCCAAGGGCCACAGGCTGTTGTCCATGCCGAAATCCAACACGTCGCCGCGATGGCAGGCGAAACCACGCTGCCGGGCCATTTCGAAAAACTCGCTGACCAGGCGAGTCTTGCCAATGCCCGCCATGCCACGCACATAGACGATGTGCCCATCCTGGCATTCCTGGGTGGCCTCGATCACAGCCTTGAACTGCAATAATTCAATGGCCCGCCCCACCAAGGGACGCGGTGCGTTTTCGTCGAGACTGCGCGAGCGCAGGCATTTGCGATAGGCCTGAAATTCATCGTCGCTGGAAGAAAACTCAAACCGTGCAACGAGTTGTTCCAGCAGGTTCCGCGCAATATACACCGGCGCGTGCCCATGACGATCAAGCAGCGGCTTTTGCGCGAGCAAGGCAGATTCGGCCCCAGGCTCAGGGGTGTCGGCACTCAGGCGCACAAGCCGCAACACCAAGGCATGCCCGGGCGTGACGAATTGTTCCCGGCTCAGTGCCAGCGCGCAGAGCAGGCCCCGCTCGCTATCACTGCGATACGCCTGCGGAGAACCGAACTGGGCGATCACCACCTCCTGCGTCATCCCCAGTGGAACGCCTCCGAACTGACGCACCAGGCGCTCGATCTCCTCCATCAACGCCGTTGCGGGCAGCCCATCGATCCGAAAGGACAGTTCAAGCACATAGCGGATAACGCTGTCATCGACCTGTTTCAGCGCCTGTTGCGCAAAGGCGGCCTGGTGCAACTCGCTCATCGTCTGTCGAATGTGCGCCAGAGCCGTCGAGGCGGGATTGCCCAGCAGTGCGCTGACGTCGACCCCGAAGGCCGTCGCCAGGTGCCGAGCGGTGCGGTAAAGCACCGGCTTGCCGGTTTCGGCGCGTTTGATGGAAGCGATCGAGACGCACAAATGCCGGTTCAGGCAGGCCTCGGCCAGGGTTTCCTGGCTCAGGCCATGCTGTTTGCGCAGGCCTTTCAACGAAACGGCGTCCAGCAGGACACGACCGTCGGATATCGAGGCATCACGCTTGGGCAGGGCGGCAAAGGTGTTGTGTCGGGTGTCCATGTCGATAGCCCTCTACCCTGGGACAACGGCAGCCGATCGAGTGTACTCCAGCGTCTCCTCCGGGTTCACGAAAAGATGGCATTTGGCCTGATACCAAACTGATACCGGACTGACACCGCTCTGGACTGTCCGGTTATCCCGGGCCTCCAGATACTCACTCCCATCAATTGGACACAAACCTGAGCGATGAGAGAAAGGCGATGAACGATGGACTGAAGGGCAACGCAGACGACGATTTACGGGATGTCGGCGGTTCGCAACTGCTGGGGCGCGGACTGAACCGGCTCGACTGGGCCGACGACAGCAAGGAGTGCCAGAAGGTCGGTGATACCGAGTCAGGCAAACGCGCCGTGCCGTACCGGAAAACGGCCTACAACGTGGGGAAAAACGTCAGCATGTCCACGATCGTGGCCAACGACAATTTCTCGACCGAGACGTTTTCCTCCCGCGACGAATACGAAAGACATACCCAGACCAGTGTCGAAGCCGCCGGCAAATATGGCGCCTTTTCCGCCGGCTTCAAAGCCACCTTCGGCAGCGACATCAAGACGCTCGAAGAACATGAAGCCGCGCTCTACAGTCACACGGTGCGGTTATGGAAACTGACCTTCGAAGTCAACCCTGCCAATGCCACTGAAGCGTTCAAGAAGCGCGTCGATGATCTGCCCAAGACCTTCGATCCAGGCAACCCGACGCCGTTCTTCAATTTCCTTGTCGATTTTGGCGCCGACATCGTCAGCGAAGTGACCGTCGGCGGCTCGCTGAACTATGCGATGACCGCCCTCAAGAGCTTCCTCAGCCAGACCAACACCCTCGATGCAATGGTCAAGGCCGAATACGGCGCATTCGTCAGCGGTAGCGCGACGACGTCGATCTCGGAAACGGTCAAGAAAAACATCGCCCATCGCAACGCCAACCTGACCACCCTGGGTGGCACGCACGCCATCGGTTTCAACGCAGTGGACCCCAGCAATTGCAACGCGGAGTTCGGCAAATGGCGTGAATCGCTGGCCGACGATCCGACGGTGGTGGAGTTGAAAATCGCGCCGGTCTATCGCTTCGTCAAGGAAGGCGAGACCCGTACGGCCCTGGAGCAAGCCTACCAGTGGTACACCAGCTACAGAGCGGAAATTGAAGCGACCTGGCAAGAGTCGGTGGTTGTCCTCGGGCGCTCCGGACGGCAAACCACCCCCAAGGGCACGACAACCGGCCCGGCCTTGCGAATGGTGTTCGTCGACAACAAAAGCAAGGAAACCAGCGAGAGCTTTCACTACCCACCCGCAGCGACTGCGTCTGCCACGGAATTTGACCGGTTCTGGGATGCACTGGCCCTGCTGCTGAGACAAAAAAGCGGGCATAAATTGCTCCTGGCCACCGAGCGCTGGCCGCGTGACTCACGCTACTACCCCGGGTCCGCCATGCGTGAAGCCCTGCTGTCCAATGGCGCCAGTGACGTTTCGCTCAAGCGCTGGGAAACGCTGACCAAGCACATGCAACCCAACCCGTTGTCCGGCCTGACCTATGTGCTGGCGGGCAATGACTTCGAGGCCCCCGGCGTCGATGGACTCATTGCCGGTTTTGGCCAGGCAGGCAGGGATCTCAACCCAACGGTGAAGATCAAGGCGCGCCTTGCCCACGACTCGTTCGGCAAGGTCAAGCTGGTCAGAACGGACAAGACCGAGGAAGACCCTCGGACCGCGTTGTACATCGTGCGTAACAATACCGGCGATAAACCGGCACTGGCGGTCGATTCGCAAAACAAAACCCGTATTGCCATGCAAACGCCGGACAGGCACAACCCCGGGCAATTCTGGTACATGCCCGAGCTGGAAAAACCTTATCCGGAAATCAACCACCCGGTCCTGTTGATCAATTACGAGACGGGAGCCTGCTTGCAGGGCATGCACGACCAGGGCGACTGCCGGCTCAAGCCCATCGAGCCGGGTCGCCAGCAGGACGACGTCATTTGGGATCGGCGCGGCGATGAGGTGTTTCACCTGTTGATGGTCTACTACTGGATGGACGCCTTGTGCCTGACCCAGGTGGAAAAGCGCGCCGCCGTCCGGCCTTGGCGCCAGCCTCACGGCATGGATTGGTTGCGCGAGCCACATCGTCCGTATAGTTGATAGCCGATAGTTACCCCCTGTAGGAGCGAGCTTGCTCGCGATAGCGGTGGTTCAGCGTGCTTCAATGTTGAATGTACCGCCGCCATCGCGAGCAAGCTCGCTCCCACAGATTCATGATTTGATTGACCGGTATTGGGCGACAGAACGCCCTTCCTCTAGCCCTCTTGCGTGCGTGGTCTCTATCCGATGCAAGTCTTCAACTGTGTCCCCTTTATCGGCGACGGCGTGGAAACAGCGCTCGATCCCCGTCGTTTTCCCTATCTGTTCAACGACCATGGGCTGGCACAGCCGAGTGCCCAGGTGCGTGGCAACCTGATCCCGCTCAACCCCGAGAACCCGGCCCTGTCCCTGGGCACTCGCTACTCCGGCATCAGTTGGAGGGAGCGTGAGGTTCCCACGAGCACCGGTTCCTACTGGATCAAGACGTTCGATTTCCACGCCAGTGAAGTGCACTACGAACCGATCTGGGCAACCCGGGAAACGGCGCAAGCCTTCGGCATGACCCTGCTTGGCAACGGCGAATGCCTGCGCTTCGAGTACGACCAACTGATTCTGGGCCAATACACCTACGGTAAATGGGCGGGTCACCAGTCGCCCTACCTGGGCCCGACACGTCAGCGCGAGCTGCTGACATACAACCCGACCGACCTCGAATACCACAACTTTCCCCACGCGTTTTTTTCCCGCTATGGACGCTTGCCGCTGGTGATCAGCGTCGCCCGCTGGCGGCCGGCGTCGAGGGAGATTCATCTGGCGGACCTATGGGTCAAGCCCGGCGATGCGCTGGTCCTGCCGCCCAAGCATTACCCTGACATCGCCCCCAGTGATGCCCACGGCGTCGAAAACTGGCCAGCCGTCGTGGACATGCATGGCAATCGAAACTCGGCATTGGCCTGCTGGTTCGGGGACGGTGAGGACTGTTTACTGACGGAGACGATCCTGGCCAATTCGACCTTGATGAACTCTCCCCAGGGTAAACCGCATTATCACGAAGAGAAGACGCCGACGCGGCATGAATTGCCAGCCAATTATCGTCCTTGAAAAGGCTTGGGCATGGGGCGCGGACAAAACAGCCCTCGGGCTTACGCGCCCTGGGGCCATGGTGATTTTTACTAGGCATATTCGAGCAATAACGATAAGAATGGCCAAGTAGCGTCCCCCCAAGAGCCAGCCGCATGAAACGCAAACACCCGCCGCGCCTGGTCTGCTCCCCAGCCCCGAGCGACACCGTCGCATCAACGCCACCGCATCCTCCCACTTGGGATTACCCAAGCGAAGTCCCCACCACGGGATACCTGGGCACCATGCTGTACACCGTGGCGTTGCTGCTTGCCCTGCCGCTCTACGGGTTGGCGGTGTTATCGATCAACCTGTTCTACGACGGACAAGGCCTGTCGAGCATTCATACAAAAGTGCTTGAAGAGCCTCTGGTCTTGACGCTCATGTTCGTCAGCGCATTGCTGGCCATTGGCGTCATTCGCTGGCTCGCCTCCGGGCCTGAAGTGCTCGGCTTCTGTTTTGACGAGGGCCAGCAACACCTCACCTTCACCCAACGCCGCCCGGCCCGAGAAGCCAGCGAAGTATGTGTGCCATACAGCGCCATCCACTCCATCAGGCCCTACATGGCGAACGCTTTCGCCAATGGCTGTCACTTTGAGGTGTGCTTCGCCGGGGACAATGGCAAGCCGATCGAACGTCGGTTTTGGGTGCATGTACCGATGCAGGACATGGCGTTCCATGCCGCGTGGTTGAGGCTGTCGGTCGGCCAGAGAATGCATGACGTCGTGGTCTTGGATTTGTGAGCGACCGAAGTTGCCCATTTCTCAAACCACGAACATACCTGCCTGTGCCAAATGCCCAATAAAAAGCCCCAAGCGCAGAACGCTTGGGGCTTTTCAGGAAACTACCTGGGCAATTCCCAGGTAGTAATCAGAACGGAATATCGTCATCAAAGCTGTCGAAATCCGGAGCCGGTTGCGGCGCGGCCTGTTGTGGAGCCGGGCGTTCGCGTTGTGGCTGTGGGGCGGACTGCGGACGAGGTGCCTGCTGACGCGGAGCCGACTGCTGGTAGTTGTTGCCACCTTGTTGCTGGTCGCCCTGTGGACGGCCACCCAGCAATTGCATGGTGCCTTGCATGTCGACCACGATTTCGGTGGTGTAGCGCTTGATGCCGTCTTTTTCCCACTCGCGGGTCTGCAGCTTGCCTTCGATGTACACCTGCGAACCCTTGCGCAGGTATTCGCCGGCGATCTCGGCCACCTTGCCGAACATCGACACGCGGTGCCATTCGGTCTTCTCGACCTTCTGGCCGGTCTGCTTGTCGGTCCACTGTTCGCTGGTCGCCAGACTCAGGTTGGTCACGGCATTGCCGTTGGGCAGGTAGCGAACTTCAGGATCCTGGCCGCAAGTACCGACCAATATGACTTTGTTAACCCCACGGGCCATAACGTTCTCCTAGGCTTCGCACGTGGTCGGGGCCGGGTTGTTCACCAGGCGCTCGAGCGTCGCGCGATCCAATAATTCGGTGTCGAGTTTGATATATACGGCCGCCTCGTCGGCGACCACCACTGCATCGGTTACTCCAACGACGGCCTTCAGACGCTCGGTCAGGCCAGCCTCACGAATCGCCTCGGGCGATAAGGGCAAGCGCAGGCTCGTCACATAGGGAGGTTCGCGCATGGTAACAGCAAAGGCCAGCCAAAGTGCAGCCAGCGCGGCACATCCCAGGAACACAACCGACAAACCGCCATGCTGGAACAGCCAGCCGCCAAGGATCCCACCCAACGCCGAGCCCAGGAACTGGCTCGTGGAATAGACCCCCATCGCCGTACCCTTGCCGCCCGCCGGGGAAACCTTGCTGATCAGCGACGGCAGCGACGCCTCCAACAGATTGAACGCGGTGAAGAACACCACCGTGCCGATCACCAGGGCCCGCAAGCTATCGCCGAACTGCCAGAAGAATAGCTCAGTGAGCATCAGCGTCATGACGGCGCCGAGCAAAACTCGTTTCATTTTGCGTCGCTTCTCGCCATAGATGATGAATGGAATCATGGCGAAGAACGAAATCAGCAGCGCGGCCAGGTAGACCCACCAATGCTGTTCCTTGGGCAGGCCGGCCTTCTCGACCAAGGCCAGCGGCAGGGCTACGAAGCTGGACATCAGCATGGCGTGGAGCACGAAAATGCCCAGGTCCAGGCGCAACAGGTCCGGATGCTTGAGCGTCGGGATCAATGCCTGGCGCGCCACCCCGGATTCACGGTGCTGCAACGGCCCGGTGGCGCGGGGCACCATGAACGCGACGATCAGGATCCCTACCAGCGCCATGGCCCCGGTGGCCAGGAACAGGCCCGACAAACCAAAGGCACGGGTCAGCAAAGGGCCGACCACCATGGCCACGGCGAACGACAGACCGATGGTCATGCCGATCATGGCCATGGCCTTGGTCCGGTGCTGCTCGCGGGTCAAGTCCGACAGCAGCGCCATGACGGCTGCGGAAATGGCCCCGGCGCCTTGCAGGATTCGTCCGGCGATCACGCCCCAGATCGAATCGGCATTGGCCGCCAGCACACTGCCGAGGGCGAAGACGATCAACCCCAGGTAGATGACCGGACGTCGGCCGATGCGGTCGGAAATGATCCCGAACGGGATCTGGAAGATCGCCTGGGTCAGGCCATAAGCGCCAATCGCCAACCCGATGAGGGCCGGGGTCGCGCCCGCCAGGTCCATGCCATAGGTCGCCAGCACCGGCAACACCATAAACATGCCCAGCATACGGAAGGCGAACACCAGGGCCAGACCGCTTGCTGCGCGCGTCTCGCCGCTACTCATGCGTTCGCTGTGGGGATCTTGCATGGAAAAACCTCATGTGAACCGGCGGCGATTCTACCAGTCCCATCGATTGAGAGGGTATATGGCGACCGTTTGCCGCGCAGTCTTCATGTATGGCTGCAAACTCACTTTCAATAGTGTGCATCCATCCAGTATTTGCCCGTATACTCCTACGTTTTCGACGCCCGCCGAGCGAGGCCACTTTGGACAAGATCCTGATTCGTGGGGCCCGTACCCACAACCTGAAGAACATCGACCTGACCCTGCCACGGGACAAGCTGATCGTCATCACCGGCCTGTCCGGATCCGGCAAATCATCCCTGGCCTTCGACACCTTGTACGCCGAAGGCCAGCGACGCTATGTCGAATCGCTGTCGGCCTACGCCCGGCAGTTCCTGTCGATGATGGAAAAACCCGACGTCGATACCATCGAAGGCCTGTCGCCGGCGATTTCCATC
Organism: Pseudomonas sp. DF11; assembly: GCF_058148565.1. Classification (NCBI taxonomy): domain Bacteria; kingdom Pseudomonadati; phylum Pseudomonadota; class Gammaproteobacteria; order Pseudomonadales; family Pseudomonadaceae; genus Pseudomonas; species Pseudomonas sp. DF11. The sequence continues at coordinate 39,348 of NZ_JBYVYN010000014.1, read as the reverse complement.
GAACAGAAGTCGACCTCCCACAATCCCCGGTCGACGGTCGGTACCATCACCGAGATCTACGACTACTTGCGCCTGCTGTATGCGCGCGTCGGTATTCCCCGTTGCCCCGATCACGACATTCCCCTGGAAGCCCAGACCGTCAGCCAGATGGTCGACCTGGTGCTGGCCCAGCCGGAAGGCAGCAAGCTGATGCTGCTGGCCCCGGTGGTTCGCGAGCGCAAGGGCGAACACCTGATGGTCTTCGAAGAACTGCGTGCCCAGGGCTTCGTGCGGGCCCGGGTCAACGGCAAGCTCTGCGAGTTGGACGAACTGCCGAAGCTGGATAAACAGAAGAAGCATTCGATTGATGTGGTGGTCGACCGCTTCAAGGTCCGGGCCGATCTGCAACAGCGGCTGGCCGAGTCCTTCGAGACCGCGCTGAAGCTGGCCGACGGCATCGCCCTCGTCGCGCCTATGGATGACGAGCCAGGCGAAGAAATCATCTTCTCCGCGCGCTTCGCCTGCCCGATCTGCGGCCATGCCATCAGCGAGCTGGAACCCAAGCTGTTCTCCTTCAACAACCCGGCCGGCGCCTGCCCGACCTGCGATGGCCTGGGGGTCAAGCAGTTCTTCGACACCAAGCGGCTGGTCAACGGCGAGCTGACCCTGGCCGAAGGGGCGATTCGCGGCTGGGACAGGCGCAACGTCTATTACTTCCAGATGCTCGGGTCGCTGGCGGCCCACTACAAATTCAGCCTGGACAAGCCGTTCAACGAGCTGCCCGCCGACCAGCAGAAATTCATCCTGCAGGGCAGCGGCTCGCAGAATGTCGACTTCAAGTACCTCAACGACCGCGGCGATATCGTCAAGCGCTCCCACCCGTTCGAAGGCATCGTGCCGAACCTGGAGCGGCGCTACCGCGAGACCGAATCGGCCAGCGTGCGCGAAGAACTGGCCAAGTTCCTCAGCACCCAGCCCTGCCCCGATTGCCGTGGCACCCGTTTGCGCCGCGAGGCGCGACATGTGTGGGTCGGTGAGAAGACCCTGCCGGCGGTGACCAACTTGCCGATTGGCGACGCCACCGATTATTTCGGCGGCCTGAAACTGACCGGTCGTCGTGGCGAAATCGCTGACAAGATCCTCAAGGAAATCCGCGAGCGCTTGCAGTTCCTGGTGAACGTCGGCCTGGATTACCTGACCCTCGATCGCAGCGCCGACACCTTGTCCGGCGGCGAAGCCCAGCGTATCCGCCTCGCCAGCCAGATCGGCGCCGGCCTGGTGGGGGTGATGTATATCCTCGACGAACCGTCCATCGGTCTGCACCAACGGGATAACGACCGCTTGCTCGGCACCCTGAAACACCTGCGGGACATCGGCAACACGGTGATCGTGGTCGAGCACGATGAGGACGCCATCCGCCTGGCCGACTACGTGGTGGACATCGGCCCGGGCGCTGGCGTGCATGGCGGGCATATCGTTGCCCAGGGCACCGCCGCCGAAGTCATGGCGCATCCTGACTCGCTGACGGGCAAATACCTGTCCGGCCGGGTCAAGATCAAGGTGCCGGCCAAGCGCACGCCGCGCAACAAGAAGCTGTCGCTGACCCTCAAGGGTGCTCGCGGCAACAACTTGCGCAACGTCGACCTGGAAATCCCGATCGGCCTGCTGACCTGCGTTACCGGCGTGTCCGGTTCCGGTAAATCGACACTGATCAACAACACCCTGTTCCCCCTCAGCGCCACGGCCCTGAACGGCGCCACCACCCTGGAAGCTGCCGCCCACGACAGCATCAAGGGCCTGGAGCACCTGGACAAGGTAGTCGACATCGACCAGAGCCCGATTGGCCGCACGCCACGCTCCAACCCGGCGACCTACACCGGGTTGTTCACGCCGATCCGAGAACTGTTCGCCGGTGTGCCGGAGTCACGCTCCCGTGGTTACGGTCCAGGGCGTTTCTCGTTCAACGTCAAGGGCGGGCGCTGCGAAGCCTGCCAGGGCGACGGCCTGATCAAGGTGGAAATGCACTTCCTGCCAGACATCTACGTGCCGTGCGATGTGTGCAAGAGCAAACGCTACAACCGTGAAACCCTGGAGATCAAGTACAAGGGCAAGAACATCCACGAAACCCTCGAAATGACCATCGAGGAAGCCCGGGTGTTCTTCGACGCGGTGCCGGCCCTAGCGCGCAAGCTCCAGACGCTGATGGATGTGGGCTTGTCGTACATCAAGCTGGGGCAGTCGGCGACGACGCTGTCTGGCGGTGAAGCCCAGCGGGTCAAGTTGTCCCGCGAGCTGTCCAAGCGCGACACCGGCAAGACCCTGTACATCCTCGACGAGCCGACCACGGGCCTGCACTTCGCCGATATCCAGCAATTACTCGATGTGCTGCACCGCCTGCGTGACCATGGCAACACTGTGGTGGTGATCGAGCACAACCTGGACGTGATCAAGACCGCTGACTGGCTGGTGGACCTGGGGCCGGAAGGCGGCTCCAAGGGTGGCCAGATCATCGCGGTAGGTACACCTGAGCAAGTGGCCGAGATGAAGCAGTCCTACACCGGGCACTACCTCAAGCCGCTGTTGGAACGTGATCGGGATTAATTTCACCCGAACATGAAAAAGCCCCTGTCATCTCATCGATGGCAGGGGCTTTTTGTTTTTCTGTGGGAGCGAGCTTGCTCCCACAACGAGTGCGTCAGAACTGCGATTGCAGGTAGTTTTCCAACCCGATCAGCTTGATCAGACCCAACTGCTTCTCCAGCCAGTAAGTATGGTCTTCTTCAGTGTCGTTGAGCTGGACCCGCAGGATCTCACGGGTCACGTAGTCGTTGTGCTGCTCGCAGAGCTCGATGCCTTTGCACAGCGCAGCGCGGACTTTGTATTCCAGGCGCAGGTCGGCTGCGAGCATGTCAGGTACCGTGGTGCCGATATCCAGATCATCCGGGCGCATGCGCGGTGTGCCTTCGAGCATCAGGATCCGGCGCATCAATGCATCGGCATGCTGGGTCTCTTCTTCCATCTCATGGTTGATACGTTCGTAGAGCTCGGTAAACCCCCAATCCTCGTACATCCGCGAATGGATGAAATATTGATCACGGGCTGCCAGTTCGCCTGTCAGCAACGTGTTGAGGTAATCGATTACGTCTGGGTGACCTTGCATCGCCCTACATCTCCACAAGCTTTTAAAGGTTGTAGTTTGAACCAAGCTGACCGCAAGGTCACTGCCCCAACGCAATAAAAGCAAAGAAAATCCGAGAAAACCGGGCTAAATAACGCAAAAACCGCCCTAATGAGGGCGGTTCTGCTTCTCGTTTAGACTTAGTTCAGCGCTACGCCCAAGGCTTTTGCGACGCCTTCCCCATAGGCGACATCCGCCTTGAAGAAATGCTGCAACTGACGGTCAACGACATCCGCCGACACACCGGCCATCGCACCGGCAATATTGCTGATCAGCAGGGCTTTCTGCTCATCGTTCATCAGGCGGAACAACGCACCGGCGTGGCTGTAGTAATCGGTGTCCTCACGATGATCATAACGATCCGCCGCACCACTGAGCGCTAGCGCTGGCTCAGCATAACGTGGAGCTTGCTTCGGCGCTTCGACATAGCTGTTCGGCTCGTAGTTCGGTGCCGCACCGCCGTTGCTGCCAAACGCCATGGCGCCGTCGCGCTGGTAGGTGTTTACCGGGCTACGGGGGGCATTCACCGGCAATTGCTGATGGTTGGTGCCAACACGGTAGCGGTGCGCATCGGCGTAGGCGAAGACACGGCCCTGCAACATACGATCCGGCGAGAGGCCAACCCCTGGCACCATGTTGCTAGGGCCAAACGCCGCCTGCTCGACCTCAGCAAAGTAGTTCAGCGGGTTACGGTTGAGTTCGAGCTCACCGACTTCGATCAACGGAAACTCTTTCTGTGACCAGGTCTTGGTGACATCGAACGGATTCTCGTAATGCGCTGCGGCCTGAGCCTCGCTCATAACCTGGATGCAGACGCTCCATTTCGGGAAATCACCGCGCTCGATGGCATTGAACAAGTCACGCTGGGCGTAATCCGGGTCGGTACCCGCCAGGCGTGCTGCTTCGGCCGGCGCGAGGTTCTTGATCCCTTGCTTGGTCTTGTAGTGCCACTTCACCCAGTGACGCTCACCCTGCGCATTGATCAGGCTGTAGGTGTGACTGCCGAAGCCGTGCATGTGCCGGTAGCCATCCGGAATGCCGCGATCCGAAAACAGAATGGTGACCTGGTGCAGCGCCTCAGGCGAATGCGACCAGAAATCCCACATCGCCTGGGCGCTTTTCAGGTTGCTTTGCGGCAGGCGTTTCTGGGTGTGGATGAAGTCCGGAAACTTCAACGGATCACGGATGAAGAATACTGGCGTGTTGTTGCCGACGATGTCCCAGTTGCCTTCCTCGGTATAGAACTTCAGGGCAAAACCGCGCGGATCGCGTTCAGTGTCGGCCGAACCACGCTCGCCACCCACGGTGGAAAACCGCAGGAAGGTGGGCGTCTGCTTGCCGACCGATTCGAACAACTTGGCGCTGGTGTACTGGGTGATATCCCGGGTGACGGTAAACGTGCCGTAGGCGCCCGATCCTTTAGCGTGTACTCGACGCTCAGGGATGTTCTCGCGGTTGAAGTGAGCAAGCTTCTCGATCAGGTGAAAGTCGTCGAGCAGCAACGGGCCACGTGGGCCGGCGGAACGAGAATTCTGGTTATCGGCGACAGGAGCGCCACTGGCGGTCGTAAGCGTTTTGGTCTGGCTCATGCTCAATCTTCCTAGGTCGGTCTTCGAACTGCCGGCTAATCGGCTGGGAAGGAGTATTGATCAACAATCATGACGTCTACAAATTCATTAAATTGCGAACATCCATAGAAAATAACTACCAATACATCCACCACCGATAGTGCCGTCCCTTCCCTGTGAAAGCTTGTATGGATAGACCTTTTCTTACGCCCACAAAAAACCGGGCACTAGGCCCGGTTCTTCGTTACAGACTGTCGTCTTACTCGGCGCTTACAGCTTCGCCAGCAGTAGCACGATCAACCAACTCGACGTACGCCATAGGCGCGTTGTCGCCAGCGCGGAAACCGCACTTGAGGATGCGCAGGTAGCCACCCTCACGGGTAGCATAACGCTTGCCCAGGTCGTTGAAGAGCTTACCTACGATAGCTTTCGAACGAGTACGGTCGAAAGCCAGACGGCGGTTAGCCAGGCTATCTGTCTTGGCCAGAGTGATCAGCGGCTCAGCAACGCGACGCAGTTCTTTGGCTTTTGGCAGAGTAGTTTTGATCAGCTCGTGCTCGAACAGCGACACCGCCATGTTTTGGAACATGGCCTTGCGGTGCGAGCTGGTGCGGCTCAGGTGACGACCACTTTTACGATGACGCATGGTTCATTCCTTACCAAACACAACGTTCGGTGATTACGACGATCAGGCAGTCGCCTTGTCGTCCTTCTTAAGACTTGCAGGCGGCCAGTTGTCGAGGCGCATGCCGAGGGACAGACCGCGGGAGGCCAGAACGTCCTTGATTTCAGTCAAGGATTTCTTGCCAAGGTTCGGAGTCTTCAACAGCTCTACTTCGGTACGCTGAATCAGGTCGCCGATGTAGTAGATGTTTTCCGCCTTAAGGCAGTTAGCCGAACGTACAGTCAGTTCCAGATCGTCAACCGGGCGAAGCAGGATCGGATCGATCTCGTCTTCCTGCTCGACAACCACTGGCTCACTGTCACCCTTGAGGTCGACGAACGCAGCCAACTGCTGTTGCAGGATGGTTGCAGCACGGCGGATAGCCTCTTCAGGATCCAGGGTACCGTTGGTTTCCAGATCAATAACCAGCTTGTCCAGGTTGGTACGCTGTTCGACACGGGCGTTTTCCACCACGTATGCGATACGGCGAACCGGGCTGAACGAAGAGTCAAGCTGCAAGCGACCGATGCTGCGGCTTTCGTCTTCATCGCTCTGACGCGAGTCGGCCGGTTCATAACCACGACCACGAGCTACGGTGAGCTTCATGTTCAGGGCGCCGTTAGACGCCAGGTTAGCGATTACGTGATCGGGGTTAACGATCTCGACATCATGATCCAGCTGAATATCGGCAGCGGTAACCACCCCCGAACCCTTCTTCGACAAGGTCAGCGTAACTTCGTCACGACCGTGCAGCTTGATAGCCAGACCTTTAAGGTTCAACAGGATTTCAATTACGTCTTCCTGTACACCTTCGATGGCGCTGTACTCGTGGAGCACACCGTCAATCTCGGCCTCGACTACTGCACAGCCGGGCATTGAGGACAACAGGATGCGGCGCAGCGCGTTGCCCAGGGTGTGGCCGAAACCACGCTCGAGAGGCTCGAGTGTGATCTTGGCGCGGGTTGGACTGACAACCTGCACATCAATATGGCGGGGTGTCAGGAACTCATTTACCGAAATCTGCATGGATGCACCTATTTTCTAGCCCTTACTTGGAGTAGAGCTCGACAATCAGGCTTTCGTTGATGTCGGCGGACAGATCACTGCGAGCAGGAACGTTCTTGAAAACGCCCGACTTCTTCTCAGTGTCTACTTCTACCCATTCTACGCGGCCACGTTGGGCACACAGATCGAGAGCTTGGACAATGCGAAGTTGGTTCTTTGCTTTCTCGCGAACAGCAACCACGTCACCAGCACGAACCTGGTAGGACGGAACGTTTACGGTCTGACCGTTAACGCTGATCGACTTGTGCGATACCAGCTGACGGGATTCGGCACGAGTAGAACCGAAACCCATACGGTATACAACGTTGTCCAGACGGCATTCGAGCAGTTGCAACAGGTTTTCGCCGGTTGCGCCTTTCTTGCCAGCTGCTTCTTTGTAGTAGCCGCTGAATTGACGCTCGAGAACGCCGTAGATACGACGGACCTTCTGCTTTTCACGCAGTTGGGTGCCGTAGTCGGACTGGCGACCGCGGCGTTGGCCGTGGATACCAGGTGCTGCTTCGATGTTGCACTTCGATTCGATCGCGCGCACGCCGCTCTTCAGAAAAAGATCGGTGCCTTCGCGACGAGCGAGTTTGCATTTTGGACCAATGTAACGAGCCATTCTTTACAATCTCCTGGATTACACGCGGCGCTTCTTCGGCGGACGGCACCCGTTGTGCGGGATTGGCGTCACGTCGGTGATGCTGGCGATCTTGTAGCCACAGCCGTTCAAAGCGCGGACTGCGGATTCACGACCTGGACCTGGACCCTTGACGTTAACGTCGAGGTTTTTCAGGCCGTATTCCAGCGCAGCTTGACCAGCACGCTCGGCAGCTACTTGAGCAGCGAACGGGGTGGACTTGCGGGAACCGCGGAAACCCGAACCACCGGAGGTAGCCCAGGAAAGAGCGTTACCTTGACGGTCGGTAATGGTCACGATGGTGTTGTTAAAAGAAGCATGGATGTGGGCGATGCCATCAACCACTGTCTTTTTAACTTTTTTACGAGGACGAGCAGCAGGTTTTGCCATGATTAAATTCCTGTCGATTCGCTGGGGCGATTACTTGCGGATCGGCTTACGCGGACCTTTACGGGTACGCGCGTTGGTCTTGGTACGCTGACCGCGTACTGGCAGACCACGACGATGACGCAGACCGCGATAGCAACCGAGGTCCATCAAGCGCTTGATTTTCATGTTGATTTCGCGACGCAGGTCACCTTCAGTGGTGAACTTCGCCACTTCGCCACGCAGCTGTTCAATTTGCTCGTCGCTCAGATCCTTGATCTTTGCCGCTGGGTTGACCCCAGTCACTGCACAAATTTTCTGTGCAGTAGTGCGACCAACACCATAGATGTAGGTCAGCGAGATAACAGTATGCTTGTTATCTGGAATGTTGACGCCTGCAATACGGGCCATTCAGTGGGACTCCAATTGACAGCTACCTACGCCCCGGAAGCCAAGAAATAGGGCGCGAGATAATATCGCTGTAATAACAAATAATCAACCCGGCAGCGCACTAGCTGCCGGGCTTAAAGCACAATCACACTCAGCCTTGGCGCTGTTTGTGACGCGGTTCCGCGCTGCAAATTACCCGAACAACACCTTCGCGGCGAATAATCTTGCAGTTACGGCACAGCTTTTTCACCGATGCACGAACTTTCATCACCAACTCCTCGAACCTTATGGACGCTACTCAGCGCAACATGCCGCTGCCGTAGCCCTTCAGGTTGGCTTTCTTCATCAGGGATTCGTACTGGTGCGAAACGAGGTGCGATTGTACTTGGGACATGAAGTCCATCACAACCACGACCACGATCAGCAACGAGGTCCCGCCAAGGTAGAACGGTACGTTTGCCGCAACCACCAGGAACTGGGGCAACAGACAGACGGCCGTCATGTAAAGAGCACCGAACATGGTCAAGCGAGTCAGAACGCCATCAATGTAGCGCGCAGACTGCTCACCTGGACGGATGCCCGGAATAAAGGCACCGGACTTCTTCAGGTTTTCCGCTACGTCTTTCGGATTGAACATCAACGCCGTATAGAAGAAGCAGAAGAAAATAATCCCTGCACTAAACAGCAGAATATTCAACGGCTGACCAGGAGCGATCGACTGCGAGATGTCCTGCAACCAGCCCATACCTTCAGACTGGCCGAACCAGGCACCCAACGAAGCCGGGAACAGCAAGATGCTGCTCGCGAAAATAGCCGGAATTACGCCGGCCATGTTCACCTTCAACGGCAAGTGGCTGGTCTGCGCAGCAAATACCTTGCGGCCCTGCTGACGCTTGGCGTAGTGAACAGCAATACGACGCTGACCACGCTCGATGAACACCACGAAACCGATAATCGCTACTGCCAGCAGACCGATGGCAACCAGGGCGAAGATATTGATATCACCCTGACGCGCAGACTCGAAAGACTGCCCGATCGCTCTCGGAAGACCGGCGACGATACCTGCGAAGATCAACATCGAGATACCGTTGCCTACACCACGCTCAGTGATCTGCTCACCCAGCCACATCATGAACATCGCGCCCGCCACAAAAGTGGTTACCGCAACGAAATGAAAGCTGAAGTCAGCAGTGAACGAAACGCCCTGCCCCGCCAAGCCGATGGACATGCCAATGGCTTGAACGAGAGCGAGGACGACAGTGCCGTAGCGGGTGTACTGGCTGATCTTGCGACGGCCAGCTTCACCTTCCTTCTTCAACTGCTCCAGCTGCGGGCTGACGGCGCTCATCAGTTGCATGATGATCGATGCCGAAATGTACGGCATGATCCCCAGCGCAAAGATGCTCATCCGCTCCAGCGCGCCGCCGGAAAACATGTTGAACAAGCTAAGAATGGTCCCCTCATTCTGTCGAAACAGGTCCGCGAGTCGGTCCGGGTTGATACCTGGAACCGGGATGTGTGCGCCTATTCGGTAGACGATAATCGCCAGGAACAGAAAACGCAGACGAGCCCAGAGTTCAGACATACCGCCTTTGCCGAGCGCAGAGAGAGCACCTTGCTTAGCCATTTATTCCTCGAACTTGCCGCCAGCTGCTTCGATAGCCGCACGCGCACCTTTGGTGGCGCCGATTCCCTTTCCGATGGTGACAGCACGAGCAACTTCGCCCGACAGCATGATTTTCACACGCTGAACGTTCTGGTTGATCACGTTGGCATCCTTCAGGGACTGCACGGTGACGATGTCGCCGTCCACTTTGGCCAGCTCGGACAGACGCACTTCTGCGCGGTCCATGGCTTTCAGGGAAACGAAACCGAACTTCGGCAGGCGACGATGCAGCGGCTGTTGACCGCCTTCAAAGCCTGGAGCAATAGTGCCACCGGAGCGGGAGGTCTGACCTTTGTGGCCACGGCCACCGGTCTTGCCCAAACCACTACCGATACCACGGCCCGGACGATGCTTTTCGCGACGGGAACCCGGCGCTGGACTCAGATCATTGAGTTTCATCGATTAACCCTCGACACGCAGCATGTAGTAGGCCTTGTTGATCATCCCGCGATTCTCGGGAGTATCCAGGACTTCTACAGTGTGACCGATGCGACGCAGACCCAGACCCTTAACGCACAGTTTGTGGTTAGGGATGCGGCCGGTCATGCTTTTGATCAGCGTAACTTTTACGGTAGCCATGATCAGAAGATCTCCTTGACGCTTTTGCCACGCTTGGCGGCAATGGATTCAGGAGACTGCATTGCTTTCAAACCCTTGAAAGTGGCGTGAACCACGTTTACTGGGTTAGTCGAGCCGTAGCACTTGGCCAGAACGTTCTGAACGCCAGCAACTTCGAGGACAGCACGCATAGCGCCGCCAGCGATGATACCGGTACCTTCAGAAGCAGGCTGCATGTACACCTTCGAAGCGCCATGGGCGGACTTCATTGCGTACTGCAAAGTGGTGCCGTTCAGATCAACCTGGATCATGTTGCGGCGAGCAGCTTCCATTGCCTTCTGGATCGCAGCAGGCACTTCACGCGACTTGCCACGGCCGAAGCCAACACGGCCCTTACCATCACCCACTACGGTCAACGCGGTGAAAGTGAAGATACGGCCGCCTTTAACGGTTTTGGCTACGCGGTTAACTTGAACCAGCTTCTCGATGTAGCCTTCGTCGCGCTTTTGGTCGTTATTTGACATAACTTAGAACTCCAGCCCAGCTTCACGAGCAGCATCAGCCAGCGCCTTGACGCGGCCGTGGTACTTGAAGCCAGAGCGGTCGAAAGCCACCTGCGAGACGCCAGCGGCTTTAGCACGCGTAGCGACCAGCTGGCCAACCTTAGTGGCCGCGTCGATGTTGCCAGTGGCGCCATCACGCAGTTCTTTATCCAAAGTCGAGGCACTTGCCAGGACTTTGTTGCCGTCGGCCGAAATGACCTGGGCGTAGATGTGCTGCGACGAGCGGAACACGCAGAGACGCACGACTTCGAGTTCGTGCATTTTCAGGCGTGCTTTGCGAGCGCGACGCAGTCGAGTAACTTTTTTGTCGGTCATTTGCTATGCCCTACTTCTTCTTGGCTTCTTTACGACGGACGACTTCGTCCGCGTAGCGCACACCTTTGCCTTTGTACGGCTCTGGTGGACGGAAGTCGCGGATCTCGGCGGCCACTTGACCTACCAGCTGCTTGTCGATGCCCCGGATCAGGATATCGGTCTGGCTAGGAGTCTCAGCGGTGATGCCTTCCGGCAGTTCATAATCCACTGGGTGCGAGAAGCCAAGAGCCAGGTTCAGCACTGTGCCTTTTGCTTGCGCTTTGTAACCAACACCGACCAGCTGGAGCTTGCGCTCGAAGCCTTGGCTTACGCCTTGGACCATGTTGTTTACCAACGCACGAGTGGTACCAGCCATTGCGCGAGTCTGTTGATCGCCATTGCGAGCAGCGAAACGCAGCTCACCAGCTTCTTCAACGATCTCAACGGACGAATGGATGTTCAGTTGCAGAGTGCCCTTGGCACCCTTCACCGAAAGCTGTTGGCCTGCGAATTTGACTTCGACACCGGCTGGCAGCTTAACGGGGTTCTTAGCGACGCGTGACATGCTTATCCCCCCTTAGAACACAGTGCAAAGAACTTCGCCGCCGACACCGGCAGCGCGCGCAGCACGATCCGTCATCACACCTTTGTTGGTGGAGACGATAGACACGCCCAGGCCGCCACGAACTTTCGGCAGATCCTCAACGGACTTGTACTGACGCAGGCCAGGACGGCTAACGCGCTTCACTTCCTCGATGACCGGACGGCCTTCGAAGTACTTCAGCTCGATGGACAGCAGTGGCTTGATTTCGCTGCTGATCTGATAACCCGCAATGTAACCTTCGTCCTTCAGGACTTTGGCAACAGCTACCTTCAAAGTAGAAGATGGCATGCTTACGACGGACTTTTCAGCCATCTGGGCATTACGGATACGAGTTAGCATGTCCGCTAACGGGTCCTGCATACTCATGGGCTAGACGCTCCTAATACACAAAAAATTAGCCTTTCGGCTAGTACGTGTCGCCGAGCGCATCCGCGCAATAAAAACACGGGCTCAGGCGAGCCGGGTATTCTAGACACACCCCACAAATGAATCAAGCCCCAAAAGGGGCTTGATTCAAGTTCAAGGTCACCGACGGTCAGGATCTTGCGATCCCGAGCGCCGCGACTTTGACAGCGCTTACCAGCTGGCTTTAACCAGACCTGGAACGTCACCACGCATTGCAGCTTGACGCAGCATGTTACGGCCAAGGCCGAACTTGCGGTACACGCCGTGCGGACGACCAGTCAGGCGGCAGCGGTTACGCATGCGCGAGGCGCTTGCGTCACGTGGCTGCTTCTGCAGGGCTACGGTAGCTTCCCAACGCGCTTCTGGACTTGCGTTCAGATCAACGATGATAGCTTTCAGCGCTGCACGCTTGGTGGCGTACTTGGCAACGGTGAGCTGACGCTTCAGCTCACGGTTCTTCATGCTCTTCTTGGCCATTTTCCTACTCCAATCAGTTGCGGAACGGGAATTTGAAAGCGCGCAGCAGTGCGCGACCTTCGTCATCCGTCCGAGCAGTGGTGGTCAGGGTAATGTCCAGACCGCGGAGAGCGTCGATCTTGTCGTAATCGATTTCCGGGAAAATGATCTGCTCTTTAACACCCATGCTGTAGTTGCCACGACCATCGAAGGACTTGGCATTCAGGCCGCGGAAGTCGCGAACCCGAGGCAGGGAGATCGACAGCAGACGATCCAGGAACTCGTACATACGCTCACGGCGCAGGGTCACTTTGACGCCGATCGGCCAACCTTCACGGACTTTAAAGCCAGCGATGGATTTCCGAGCGTAAGTCACGACGACTTTCTGACCGGTGATCTTTTCCAGGTCAGCAACAGCGTGCTCGATGACTTTTTTGTCACCGATCGCTTCGCCCAGACCCATGTTCAGGGTGATTTTGGTAACGCGCGGAACTTCCATCACGTTCGAAAGCTTAAGTTCTTCCTTAAGTTTCGGTGCGATTTCCTTCCGGTAAATCTCTTTTAGTCGTGCCATGGTCTTCTACCTAGCAGTGTTCAAGCATCAACCGCTTTTTGGGTCGACTTGAAGACACGAATTTTCTTACCGTCTTCTACTTTGAAACCAACGCGGTCAGCCTTGTTGGTTTCGCCGTTGAAGATGGCGACGTTGGAAGCGTGCAGTGGCGCTTCTTTCTCGACGATACCGCCCTGTACGCCCGACATCGGGTTAGGCTTGGTATGACGCTTGACCAGGTTCAGACCACCAACAACCAGACGGTTGTCAGCAAGAACCTTCAGCACCTTACCGCGCTTACCTTTGTCTTTGCCGGCGATCACGATGATCTCGTCGTCACGACGAATCTTTTGCATGTCGGATCTCCTTACAGCACTTCTGGGGCGAGCGAGACGATCTTCATGAACTTCTCAGTACGAAGTTCACGGGTCACTGGCCCAAAGATACGGGTGCCGATCGGCTCTTGCTTGTTGTTCAACAGAACAGCAGCGTTGCCATCAAAGCGGATAATGGAGCCGTCAGCACGACGGACGCCATGGCGAGTGCGGACTACGACAGCAGTCATCACTTGGCCTTTTTTCACCTTACCGCGAGGAATTGCTTCCTTGACGGTAACTTTGATGATGTCACCGATACCAGCGTAACGACGATGGGAGCCACCCAGCACCTTGATGCACATAACACGGCGAGCGCCGCTGTTATCGGCCACATCGAGCATGGATTGAGTCTGAATCATATAATTTCTCCGACCCCTAGCCCTTAGACTTCCACAGCGCGTTCGAGAACATCAACCAGCGCCCAAGACTTGGTCTTGGCCATCGGACGAGTTTCACGAATAGTGACTTTGTCGCCGATGTGGCACTGGTTGGTTTCGTCGTGCGCGTGCAGCTTAGTCGAACGCTTAACGTATTTACCGTAGATCGGGTGCTTAACGCGACGCTCGATCAGAACGGTGATGGTTTTGTCCATCTTGTCGCTGACAACACGGCCAGTCAGCGTACGGACAGTTTTTTCGGCTTCAGCCATGATTACTTACCTGCCTGCTGGTTGAGCACAGTTTTCACGCGAGCGATGTCACGCTTAACTTGCGAGAGCAGATGAGACTGCCCCAACTGGCCAGTTGCTTTCTGCATACGCAGATTGAACTGGTCGCGCAGCAGGCCGAGCAGTTGCTCGTTCAGCTGCTGTGCTGATTTTTCACGAAGTTCATTCGCTTTCATCACATCACCGTCCGTTTAACAAAGGAGGTGGCGAGCGGCAGCTTTGCAGCAGCCAGGGCGAAAGCCTCACGCGCCAGCTCTTCAGAAACACCCTCGATTTCATACAGGACTTTGCCTGGCTGAATCTGGGCAACCCAGTACTCCACGTTACCCTTACCTTTACCCATCCGAACTTCGAGTGGCTTCTTGGTGACAGGCTTGTCCGGGAATACACGGATCCAGATCTTGCCGCCACGTTTTACGTGACGGGTCAGGGCACGACGCGCTGACTCGATCTGACGAGCGGTGAGACGACCACGAGCAACAGACTTCAGCGCGAACTCGCCGAAGCTGACTTTGCTACCGCGCAATGCCAGGCCACGGTTGTGACCGGTCATTTGCTTGCGGAACTTCGTACGCTTTGGTTGCAACATTTGGCGTACCCCTTACTTAGCAGCTTTTTTACGAGGCGCTGGTGCTTGTGGCTTCAGTTCTTCTTGGCGACCACCAATTACTTCGCCTTTGAAGATCCAAACCTTTACACCGATCACACCGTAGGTGGTGTGAGCTTCGTAGTTGGCATAGTCGATGTCGGCACGCAGGGTGTGCAGTGGCACACGACCTTCGCGATACCATTCAGTACGTGCGATTTCAGCACCGCCGAGACGACCGCTCACTTGGATTTTGATGCCTTTGGCACCAATGCGCATTGCGTTCTGTACAGCGCGCTTCATAGCGCGACGGAACATTACGCGACGCTCCAGCTGCTGAGCTACGCTCTGCGCAACCAGCATACCGTCGAGCTCCGGCTTGCGGATCTCTTCGATATTGATGTGCACAGGCACACCCATTTGCTTGGTCAGGTCCTGACGCAGCTTCTCAACATCTTCACCTTTCTTCCCGATAACGATACCTGGACGAGCGGTGTGGATGGTGATACGTGCAGTCTGCGCCGGACGATGGATATCGATACGGCTTACGGACGCGCTTTTTAGTTTGTCTTGGAGATACTCACGCACCTTCAGATCAGCGAACAAGTAGTCCGCATAAGTCCGACCGTCTGCGTACCAGACGGAGGTGTGCTCCTTGACGATTCCCAGGCGAATGCCAATGGGATGTACTTTCTGACCCATCTCTTCGACTCCGTTACTTGTCAGCAACCTTGACAGTGATATGGCAAGACCGCTTGACGATGCGATCAGCACGGCCTTTGGCACGTGGCATGATGCGCTTCAGCGAACGCCCTTCGTTGACGAAAACGGTGCTGACCTTCAGGTCATCAACGTCTGCGCCTTCGTTATGCTCGGCGTTGGCTACGGCCGACTCCAGCACTTTCTTCATGATCTCGGCGGCTTTCTTACTGCTGAAAGCCAACAGGTTGAGCGCTTCGCCCACCTTCTTCCCGCGGATCTGGTCGGCGACCAAGCGGGCTTTCTGGGCGGAGATTCGAGCGCCCGACAACTTAGCGGCTACTTCCATTTCCTTACCCCTTAACGCTTGGCTTTCTTGTCAGCCACGTGCCCACGGTATGTGCGGGTACCGGCGAACTCGCCCAGTTTGTGGCCGACCATGTCTTCGTTCACGAGAACTGGGACGTGTTGGCGACCGTTGTGTACTGCGATGGTCAGACCGACCATTTGTGGCAGGATCATCGAACGACGCGACCAGGTCTTAACTGGTTTGCGATCGTTCTTTTCCGCCGCCACTTCGATCTTCTTCAGTAGGTGAAGATCAATAAAAGGACCTTTTTTCAGAGAACGTGGCACTGTCGTATCCCTCTATTTACTTGCGACGACGGACGATCATTTTGTCGGTACGCTTATTACCACGAGTCTTCGCGCCCTTAGTCGGGAAGCCCCATGGCGATACCGGATGACGACCACCAGAGGTACGACCTTCACCACCACCATGTGGGTGGTCAACCGGGTTCATGGCAACACCACGAACGGTTGGGCGAACGCCACGCCAGCGCTTGGCACCAGCTTTACCCAACGAACGCAGGCTGTGCTCGGAGTTCGAGACTTCGCCCAGGGTCGCACGGCATTCAGCCAGTACTTTACGCATCTCACCAGAACGCAGACGCAGGGTCACGTAGACACCTTCACGAGCGATCAGCTGAGCCGAAGCACCAGCGGAACGAGCGATCTGTGCGCCTTTACCTGGCTTCAATTCGATGCCGTGTACGGTGCTACCAACTGGAATGTTACGCAGTTGCAGAGCGTTGCCCGGCTTGATCGGTGCCAGGGCACCTGCGATCAGCTGGTCGCCAGCACTCACGCCTTTAGGGGCGATGATGTAGCGGCGCTCGCCATCTGCATACAGCAGCAGAGCGATGTGAGCAGTACGGTTCGGATCGTATTCGATACGCTCGACGGTGGCAGCGATGCCATCCTTGTCGTTGCGACGGAAGTCGACCAGACGATAATGCTGCTTATGACCACCACCGATGTGACGAGTGGTAATACGGCCATTGTTGTTACGACCACCAGACTTCGATTTTTTCTCGAGCAGCGGTGCGTGAGGAGCGCCTTTATGCAGCTCCTGGTTGACCACCTTGACCACAAAACGGCGGCCAGGGGAAGTCGGTTTGCATTTAACGATTGCCATGATGCACCCCTTCCTTACTCAGCACTGCTGCTGAAATCGAGATCTTGGCCTGGCTGAAGGGAGATAACTGCCTTCTTCCAGTCATTACGCTTGCCCAGACCGCGAGCAGTGCGCTTGCTTTTACCCAGAACGTTCAGGGTAGTCACGCGCTCTACTTTCACGCTGAACAGGCTTTCGACGGCCTTCTTGATTTCCAGCTTGGTTGCGTCGGTAGCAACCTTGAAAACGAACTGGCCTTTCTTGTCTGCCAGAACCGTAGCCTTCTCGGAAACGTGCGGGCCAAGCAGAACTTTAAATACGCGTTCCTGGTTCATCCCAGCAGCTCCTCGAATTTCTTCACGGCCGACACGGTGATCAACACCTTGTCGTATGCGATCAGACTGACCGGATCGGAACCTTGCACGTCACGTACGTCGACGTGTGGCAGGTTGCGAGCAGCCAGGTACAGGTTCTGATCAACAGCGTCAGACACGATCAGGACGTCAGTCAGGCCCATGCCGTTCAGCTTGTTCAGCAGATCTTTGGTTTTCGGTGCTTCAACAGCGAAGTCCTGAACCACGACCAGACGATCAGTACGCACCAGCTCAGCAAGGATGGAACGCATTGCTGCGCGATACATCTTCTTGTTCAGCTTCTGGGAGTGATCCTGAGGACGAGCTGCGAAAGTGGTACCGCCGCCACGCCAGATTGGGCTACGGATAGTACCGGCACGAGCACGGCCAGTACCTTTCTGACGCCATGGGCGCTTGCCGCCACCGGAAACGTCGGAACGGGTCTTTTGCTGCTTGCTACCTTGACGGCCGCCAGCCATGTAGGCCACGACTGCTTGGTGAACCAGCGTCTCGTTGAATTCGCCGCCAAATGTCAGTTCGGAAACTTCGATCGCTTGAGCGTCATTTACATTTAATTGCATGTCAGCTTCCCCTTAACCGCGAGCCTTGGCTGCTGGACGTACAACCAAGTTGCCGCCAGTAGCGCCAGGAACAGCGCCCTTGACCAACAACAGATTGCGTTCAGCGTCCACGCGCACTACTTCGAGGGACTGCACGGTCACGCGCTCAGCGCCCATATGACCGGACATTTTTTTGCCCTTGAATACACGACCAGGAGTCTGGCACTGGCCGATAGAGCCTGGAACGCGGTGGGATACGGAGTTACCGTGGGTGTTATCTTGCCCGCGGAAGTTCCAACGCTTGATCGTACCCTGGAAGCCTTTACCCTTGGACTGACCGGTTACATCAACCAGTTGGCCAGCGGCGAAGATTTCAGCGTTGATCAGATCGCCGGCCTGGTACTCGCCTTCTTCAAGGCGGAATTCCATTACGGTACGACCAGCGGCAACGTTCGCCTTGGCGAAGTGGCCAGCCTGAGCTGCTGTTACACGCGAAGCACGACGCTCGCCGACAGTGACTTGCACTGCACGATAGCCATCGGTCTCTTCAGTTTTGAACTGGGTGACGCGATTCGGCTCGATCTCAATGACCGTGACCGGAATGGAGACACCTTCTTCGGTGAAAATACGGGTCATACCGCATTTACGACCGACTACACCAATAGTCATGTTGTAAACCTCATGAGTGTACGGGGCTTTCACCCGCTATGGCCGCCCATTTCAGAGCGTTACACGACTAAGACCGAGTCTTAGCCGAGGCTGATCTGCACTTCCACACCGGCCGCAAGATCGAGCTTCATAAGTGCATCAACGGTTTTATCCGTTGGCTGGACGATGTCCAGAACGCGCTTATGAGTACGGATCTCGTACTGGTCACGCGCGTCTTTGTTGACGTGCGGGGAGACCAGAACGGTGAACCGCTCTTTACGGGTAGGCAGTGGAATTGGACCACGCACTTGAGCACCAGTACGTTTCGCGGTTTCCACGATTTCCTGGGTGGATTGGTCGATCAGGCGATGGTCAAAAGCCTTCAACCTGATACGGATTTGCTGATTTTGCATTGGATTTCAGACTCCGGCTGCTATTCCCACCGGGCGCAATACGCCCGTTAAAAGGAGGCGCAATTCTATAGACGCCCCTGATAGGTGTCAACCCAATAAAAAAGCCCCCGCTAAGCGGGGGCTTTTTCAACTCATCAAGCTGACTCTATACAAGAGACTTACTCGATGACTTTGGCTACGACGCCGGCGCCGACGGTACGACCGCCTTCACGGATAGCGAAACGCAGACCGTCTTCCATCGCGATGGTCTTGATCAGGGTAACAGTCATCTGAATGTTGTCACCTGGCATTACCATTTCAACGCCTTCTGGCAGCTCGCAGTTACCAGTCACGTCAGTAGTACGGAAGTAGAACTGTGGACGGTAGCCTTTGAAGAACGGAGTGTGACGACCGCCTTCTTCCTTGCTCAGAACGTAAACTTCTGCGGTGAACTTGGTGTGCGGCTTGACGGTGCCTGGCTTGACCAGAACCTGGCCACGCTCAACGTCGTCACGCTTGGTGCCGCGCAGCAGCACGCCGCAGTTCTCGCCAGCACGACCTTCGTCGAGCAGCTTGCGGAACATTTCAACGCCGGTGCAGGTAGTTTTCTGAGTGTCGCGCAGACCGACGATCTCAACTTCTTCCTGGATGCGGACGATGCCACGCTCAACACGACCAGTCACAACAGTACCGCGACCGGAGATCGAGAATACGTCTTCGATTGGCATCAGGAACGGCTTGTCGATAGCACGCTCTGGCTCTGGGATGTAGCTGTCCAGAGTTTCCACCAGCTTCTTGACAGCAGTGGTGCCCATTTCGTTGTCGTCTTGGCCGTTCAGAGCCATCAGAGCCGAACCGATGATGATTGGAGTGTCATCACCTGGGAAGTCGTAAGTGCTCAGCAGGTCGCGCACTTCCATCTCAACCAGTTCCAGCAGCTCAGCGTCGTCAACCATGTCAGCCTTGTTCAGGAAGACAACGATGTACGGAACGCCTACCTGACGGGACAGCAGGATGTGCTCACGGGTTTGTGGCATCGGACCATCAGCGGCCGAGCAAACCAGGATCGCGCCGTCCATCTGGGCAGCACCGGTGATCATGTTTTTTACGTAGTCGGCGTGACCTGGGCAGTCAACGTGTGCGTAGTGACGCACGGCCGAATCGTATTCAACGTGAGCGGTGTTGATGGTGATACCACGAGCTTTCTCTTCCGGGGCGCTGTCGATCTTGTCGAAGTCAACCTTGGCCGAACCGAAAACTTCGGAGCAGACACGGGTCAGAGCAGCGGTCAGCGTGGTTTTACCGTGGTCAACGTGACCGATGGTGCCAACGTTGACGTGCGGTTTGTTCCGTTCAAATTTTTCTTTAGCCACGACAATTAACTCCTAGCTTAAAGGGGCTGAATCAGCCTTGCTTTTTGGTAACAGTCTCGACGATATGCGACGGAGCTGTATTGTATTTTTTGAATTCCATAGAGTAGCTCGCGCGACCCTGAGACATGGAACGAACGTCGGTTGCGTAACCGAACATTTCACCCAACGGGACCTCAGCACGAATTACCTTGCCGGAAACCGTATCTTCCATACCCAGAATCATGCCACGACGACGGTTGAGGTCGCCCATGACATCACCCATGTAGTCTTCAGGCGTAACGACCTCTACCGCCATGATCGGTTCAAGCAACTCACCACCGCCCTTCTGGGCCAGTTGCTTGGTCGCCATGGAAGCAGCCACCTTAAACGCCATCTCGTTGGAGTCGACGTCATGGTAAGAACCATCGAACACGGTCGCCTTCAGGCCGATCAGCGGATAGCCGGCAACAACGCCGTTCTTCATCTGCTCTTCGATACCCTTCTGGATCGCCGGGATGTATTCCTTAGGAACCACACCGCCCACGACTTCGTTCAAGAACTGCAGACCTTCCTGACCTTCGTCAGCCGGTGCAAAACGGATCCAGCAATGACCGAACTGGCCACGACCACCGGACTGGCGAACGAACTTGCCTTCGATTTCGCAGCTCTTCGTGATGCGCTCACGATAGGAAACCTGAGGCTTACCGATGTTGGCTTCGACGTTGAACTCACGGCGCATCCGGTCAACCAGGATGTCCAGGTGCAACTCGCCCATGCCGGAGATGATCGTTTGACCAGTCTCTTCATCAGTCTTGACGCGGAAAGACGGGTCTTCCTGAGCAAGCTTGCCCAGAGCGATACCCATTTTTTCCTGGTCATCCTTGGTTTTTGGCTCAACGGCAACCGAAATAACCGGCTCCGGGAAGTCCATGCGAACCAGGATGATTGGCTTGTCAGCGTTGCACAAGGTTTCACCAGTGGTGACATCCTTCATGCCAATCAAGGCCGCGATGTCGCCAGCGCGTACTTCCTTGATTTCTTCACGGGCGTTTGCGTGCATCTGCACCATACGACCCACACGCTCCTTCTTGCCTTTTACCGAGTTGATCACGCCGTCGCCGGATGCCAACACGCCCGAGTAAACCCGAACAAAGGTCAAGGTACCCACGAATGGGTCGGTAGCGATCTTGAACGCCAAAGCCGCGAACGGTTCGTCGTCACTTGCGTGACGCTCCATTTCCTCTTCCTCGTTATCCGGGTTGGAACCCTTGATAGCAGGAATGTCGGTTGGAGCAGGCAGGAAGTCGATAACGGCGTCGAGAACCAGGGGAACACCCTTGTTCTTGAAGGAGGAACCGCAAACAGCCAGGACGATCTCACCAGCGATGGTACGCTGACGCAGAGCAGCCTTGATTTCCTCGTTGGTGAGCTCTTCACCCTCGAGGTACTTGTTCATCAGCTCTTCGTTGGCTTCGGCCGCAGCCTCAACCATGTTGCTGCGCCACTTCTCGGCTTCTTCCAGCAACTCAGCAGGAATGTCCTTGCGAACAGGGACCATACCCTTGTCAGAGTCGTTCCAGTAGACCGCTTGCATGTTGATCAGATCGATCTGACCCTGGAAGTTGTCTTCGGAACCGATAGCCAGCTGGATAGGCACCGGAGTGTGACCCAGACGCTGCTTGATCTGACCGATCACGCGCAGGAAGTTGGCACCAGCACGGTCCATCTTGTTTACGTAAACAAGACGTGGGACACCGTATTTGTTGGCCTGACGCCATACGGTTTCCGACTGAGGCTCAACGCCCGAAGTACCGCAGAACACGACGACAGCGCCGTCGAGTACACGCAGGGAACGCTCAACTTCAATGGTGAAGTCTACGTGGCCCGGGGTATCGATAACGTTGAAGCGATGCTCGTGCGCGTACTGCTTCTCGGAACCCTTCCAGAAGGCGGTGATAGCAGCAGAAGTAATGGTAATACCACGCTCCTGCTCCTGGACCATCCAGTCGGTGGTCGCGGCGCCATCATGCACCTCGCCCATCTTGTGACTTTTGCCAGTGTAAAAAAGGACGCGCTCGGTGGTGGTGGTTTTACCAGCATCCACGTGAGCAACGATACCGATGTTACGGTAGCGGTTAATCGGTGTAGTACGAGCCATAAAGCCCTCGCAAATTGAGTGACGCTAAAATTAGAAGCGGTAGTGCGAGAAAGCCTTGTTGGCTTCAGCCATACGGTGCACGTCTTCACGCTTCTTAACTGCAGCACCTTTACCTTCAGCAGCGTCCAACAGTTCGCCAGCCAAACGCAGAGCCATGGACTTCTCGCCGCGCTTGCGGGCGAAGTCTACCAACCAGCGCATTGCCAGGGCGTTACGACGGGACGGACGAACTTCGACCGGAACCTGGTAAGTAGCACCGCCTACACGGCGCGACTTCACTTCGACCAGCGGAGCGATGGCGTCGAGAGCTTTCTCGAAGATTTCCAGGGGATCGCTGTTCTTGCGTTCCTTAACTTTGTCCAGTGCGCCATAAACAATACGCTCGGCAACGGCTTTCTTGCCGCTTTCCATTACGTGGTTCATGAACTTGGCGAGAATCTGGCTTCCGTATTTCGGATCGTCCAGAATCTCACGTTTGGCTGCTACGCGACGTCTTGGCATTGATAAGCCCTCAAACGGTCTTCAGGTTAGCCCGGGACAGCAGATGCGTGCCCGACCTTACTCTTATCGACTCAATAAA
The DNA here is from genome assembly GCF_058148565.1 of Pseudomonas sp. DF11. Lineage (NCBI taxonomy): Bacteria > Pseudomonadati > Pseudomonadota > Gammaproteobacteria > Pseudomonadales > Pseudomonadaceae > Pseudomonas > Pseudomonas sp. DF11. Next base: position 16,589 of record NZ_JBYVYN010000014.1, on the reverse strand, counting down.
ATTAAAAACTGCAAAACGGCCGATTATTTCGGACGCTTGGTACCGTACTTCGAACGACCTTGGTTACGACCTTTAACGCCGGAAGTATCCAAAGAGCCGCGAACGGTGTGGTAACGAACACCTGGCAAGTCTTTTACACGACCGCCGCGGATCAGTACCACGCTGTGCTCTTGCAGGTTGTGGCCTTCACCACCGATGTACGAGGAAACCTCGAAACCGTTGGTCAGACGCACACGGCATACTTTACGCAGTGCCGAGTTAGGTTTTTTCGGCGTAGTGGTATACACGCGGGTGCATACGCCACGACGTTGCGGGCAGTTCTGCAGCGCAGGTACGTCGGATTTCTCGACGATACGCTTACGCGGCTGACGTACCAGCTGGTTGATAGTTGCCATCTACTAGCTCCACTGTTGTCTTGCGACGCTATTGTCTTACAAGAAAAGCAAAATGGCAGGAACGAATTCCCGCCAAATTTAGGGGATCAAGAGTCTAAAGAGGATCTTGTCCCCAGTCAAGGCAAGGCCCCGACCTCCCCGCCCGCCGGATCTCGACAATTTGTCTCGATCCGCCGAACGGAGTGACCAGGGCCAGGCACTCAATTACCGCAGAACTCAGTTACCACTCGAGTTCAGTGCTTCGGTCAGTGCAGCTTCCACTTCACTGGCGCTTACGCGCAACGGCTTGTCAGCATCACGGCGACGCTTGCGCTCGCTGTGATAGGCCAAACCGGTACCGGCCGGGATCAGACGACCCACGACCACGTTTTCCTTCAGGCCGCGCAGGTAATCGCGCTTGCCGGTTACCGCCGCTTCGGTCAGTACGCGGGTGGTTTCCTGGAAGGAAGCCGCCGAGATGAACGATTCGGTGGACAACGACGCCTTGGTGATACCCAGCAGCACGCGAGTGAACTTGGAGACAAACTTGTCTTCGGTCGCCAGGCGCTCGTTTTCCACCAGCACGTGAGTCAGTTCCATCTGGTCGCCCTTGATGAAACTCGAGTCGCCGGATTCAGCGATCTCGACCTTACGCAGCATCTGACGCAGGATGGTCTCGATGTGCTTGTCGTTGATCTTCACGCCTTGCAGACGGTAAACGTCCTGGATCTCGTTCACGATGTACTTGGCCAGCGCACTCACACCCAGCAGACGCAGGATGTCGTGTGGATCGCTCGGGCCGTCGGAGATAACTTCGCCGCGGTTTACCTGTTCGCCTTCGAAGACGTTCAGGTGACGCCACTTCGGAATCAACTCTTCGTACGGATCGCTACCGTCGTTCGGGGTAATGACCAGGCGGCGCTTGCCCTTGGTCTCTTTACCGAACGCGATGGTGCCGCTGACTTCAGCCAGAATCGAGGCTTCTTTCGGACGACGGGCTTCGAACAAGTCGGCAACACGCGGCAGACCACCGGTGATGTCGCGGGTTTTCGAAGTTTCCTGCGGGATACGGGCGATAACATCACCGATCGCGATCCGCGCACCGTCCGCAACACCGACCAAGGCGTTGGCTGGCAGGAAGTACTGAGCGATTACGTCAGTGCCTGGCAGCAACAGATCCTTGCCGTTGTCGTCGACCATCTTCACAGCAGGACGGATGTCCTTGCCGGCAGCTGGACGATCTTTTGCATCGAGTACTTCAATGTTGGTCATACCGGTCAATTCGTCGGTCTGACGCTTGATCGTGATGCCTTCTTCCATGCCCACGTAGGTCACGGTACCTTTCATCTCGGTCACGATCGGGTGGGTGTGCGGGTCCCACTTGGCCACGATTGCGCCAGCGTCGACCTTGTCACCTTCCTTGACCGAAATCACAGCACCGTACGGCAGCTTGTAACGCTCGCGCTCACGACCGAAATCGTCAGCGATCGCCAGCTCACCGGAACGCGATACCGCCACCAGGTGACCGTCCACGCGCTCTACGTGCTTGAGGTTGTGCAGACGGACAGTACCGCCGTTCTTCACCTGGACGCTGTCGGCCGCAGAGGTACGGCTTGCAGCACCACCGATGTGGAACGTACGCATCGTCAGCTGGGTACCCGGCTCACCGATGGACTGGGCAGCGATAACGCCGACCGCTTCACCGATGTTCACCTGATGACCACGAGCCAGGTCGCGACCGTAGCACTTGGCGCAGATGCCGTAGCGGGTTTCGCAGCTGATCGGCGAACGTACGATCACTTCGTCGATGCTGTTGAGCTCGATGAACTCGACCCACTTCTCGTCAACCAGGGTGCCGGCAGGAACGATCACGTCCTCGGTGCCAGGCTTGAATACGTCACGGGCGATGACACGACCCAATACGCGCTCACCCAATGGCTCTACAACGTCACCGCCTTCAATGTGCGGAGTCATTACCAGGCCATGTTCGGTGCCGCAATCGATCTCGGTCACGACCAGATCCTGGGCAACGTCTACCAGACGACGAGTCAGGTAACCGGAGTTCGCCGTTTTCAACGCGGTATCCGCAAGACCCTTACGAGCACCGTGAGTGGAGATGAAGTACTGGAGTACGCTCAAGCCTTCACGGAAGTTCGCGGTAATCGGGGTCTCGATGATGGAGCCGTCCGGCTTGGCCATCAGGCCACGCATACCGGCGAGCTGACGGATCTGCGCGGCAGAACCCCGTGCGCCCGAGTCGGCCATCATGTACATCGAGTTGAAGGATTCCTGATCGACTTCATTGCCATGGCGGTCGATGACTTTCTCTTTCGAGAGGTTGGCCATCATCGCCTTGGATACTTCGTCGTTCGCCTTGGACCAGAGGTCGATCACCTTGTTGTACTTCTCGCCCTGGGTCACCAGGCCGGAGGCATACTGACTTTCGATCTCTTTCACTTCTTCGGTGGCAGCACCGATGATGCGGGCTTTTTCATCCGGGATAACGAAGTCGTTAACACCGATGGAAACGCCGGAAATGGTCGAATAGGCAAAACCGGTGTACATCAACTGGTCAGCGAAGATCACGGTCTCTTTCAGACCAACCACACGGTAGCACTGGTTGATCAGCTTGGAGATCGCCTTCTTCTTCATCGGCAGGTTGACGACGTCGTACGACAGACCTTTTGGCACAACCTGGAACAACAGCGCACGGCCGACAGTGGTGTCGACGATACGAGTGTTGGTCACACTGCCGCCATCACGATCGTTCACGGTTTCGGTGATCCGCACTTTGACCTTGGCATGCAGTGCGGCTTCGCCGGCACGGAACACACGGTCAACTTCCTGCAGATCCGCGAACACACGACCTTCGCCCTTGGCGTTGATCGCTTCACGAGTCATGTAGTACAGACCCAATACAACGTCCTGCGACGGAACGATGATTGGCTCACCGTTGGCTGGCGACAGGATGTTGTTGGTCGACATCATCAGCGCACGCGCTTCGAGCTGGGCTTCCAGCGTCAGCGGTACGTGCACGGCCATTTGGTCGCCGTCGAAGTCGGCGTTGTACGCAGCACAGACCAGCGGGTGCAGCTGGATAGCCTTACCTTCGATCAGTACCGGCTCAAACGCCTGGATACCCAGACGGTGAAGGGTCGGTGCACGGTTGAGCAGTACTGGGTGTTCGCGAATCACTTCAGCGAGAACGTCCCAGACCTCTGGCAGCTCGCGCTCGACCATTTTCTTGGCCGCTTTGATGGTGGTCGCCAGACCACGCATTTCCAGCTTGCCGAAAATGAACGGCTTGAACAGTTCCAGAGCCATTTTCTTAGGCAGACCGCACTGGTGCAGACGCAGGGTCGGGCCGACGGTAATTACCGAACGACCGGAGTAGTCAACACGCTTACCGAGCAAGTTCTGACGGAAACGACCCTGCTTACCCTTGATCATGTCAGCCAGGGATTTCAGAGGACGCTTGTTGGAACCGGTGATAGCGCGGCCACGACGACCGTTGTCGAGCAGTGCGTCGACCGCTTCTTGCAACATACGCTTTTCGTTGCGCACGATGATGTCCGGAGCGGACAGATCGAGCAGGCGCTTCAAGCGGTTGTTACGGTTGATCACTCGACGATACAGATCGTTGAGGTCGGAAGTCGCGAAACGACCGCCATCGAGCGGAACCAGTGGACGCAGGTCTGGCGGCAGAACCGGCAGAACGGTCAGCACCATCCACTCTGGCAGGTTGCCGGAGCCCTGGAAGGCTTCCATCAACTTCAGACGCTTGGACAGCTTCTTGATCTTGGTTTCGGAGTTGGTTTGCGGAATCTCTTCGCGCAGGCGGCCAATCTCGTGTTCCAGGTCGATAGCGTGCAGCAGTTCGCGGACAGCTTCGGCACCCATGCGGGCATCGAAATCGTCGCCGAACTCTTCCAGCGCTTCGAAGTACTGCTCGTCGTTGAGCAGTTGACCTTTTTCAAGGGTGGTCATGCCTGGATCGATAACGACATAGCTCTCGAAGTAGAGAACGCGCTCGATATCACGCAGGGTCATGTCCATCAGCAGGCCGATACGGGACGGCAGCGATTTCAGGAACCAGATGTGGGCAACTGGCGAGGCCAGTTCGATGTGCGCCATGCGCTCACGACGAACTTTTGCCAGCGCAACTTCGACGCCGCACTTCTCGCAGATCACACCACGATGCTTCAAGCGCTTGTACTTACCGCACAGGCACTCGTAATCCTTTACCGGGCCAAAGATCTTGGCGCAGAACAGGCCGTCACGCTCAGGTTTGAACGTACGGTAGTTGATGGTTTCCGGCTTTTTAACTTCACCGAACGACCACGAACGGATCATCTCAGGCGAGGCCAATCCAATACGGATAGCGTCGAACTCTTCGACTTGACCCTGGTTTTTCAGCAAATTCAGTAGGTCTTTCAAGGCCTTTCCTCCTGGCGGAGCAGAGAGCGGGCAAACAGCCCCGCTCTCGATTCGCGTCACGTGTTATTCGGTTTCCAGATCGATATCGATGCCGAGGGAACGAATTTCCTTGATCAACACGTTGAAAGACTCGGGCATGCCCGGCTCCATACGGTGATCGCCGTCCACGATGTTTTTGTACATCTTGGTCCGGCCGTTCACATCGTCCGACTTCACTGTGAGCATTTCTTGCAGAGTGTATGCAGCACCGTACGCTTCCAGTGCCCAGACCTCCATCTCCCCGAAACGCTGACCACCGAACTGTGCCTTACCACCCAGCGGCTGCTGGGTAACCAGGCTGTAAGAACCGGTAGAACGAGCGTGCATCTTGTCGTCCACCAAGTGGTTCAGCTTCAGCATGTACATGTAGCCAACGGTAACCGGGCGCTCGAACTTGTTGCCGGTACGGCCGTCGAACAGCTGCATCTGGCCGCTTTCCGGCAGGTCTGCCAGTTTCAGCATGGCCTTGATTTCGCTTTCCTTGGCACCGTCGAACACCGGAGTAGCCATTGGAACGCCGCCGCGCAGGTTCTTCGCCAGATCCAGGATTTCCTGGTCGGAGAAGGTGTCCAGCTCTTCGTTGCGGCCGCCGATCTCGTTATAGATCTCGTGCAGGAACTTACGCAGGTCAGCGACCTTGCGTTGCTCTTCGATCATGCGGTTGATCTTCTCGCCCAAGCCCTTGGCTGCGAGGCCCAGGTGGGTTTCAAGGATCTGGCCGACGTTCATACGCGAAGGTACGCCCAACGGGTTGAGGACCACATCGACCGGGGTGCCATTGGCATCGTGCGGCATGTCTTCAACCGGCATGATCACGGAGACCACACCCTTGTTACCGTGACGACCGGCCATCTTGTCGCCCGGCTGGATGCGGCGACGGATTGCCAGGTAAACCTTGACGATTTTCAGCACGCCTGGAGCCAGGTCATCGCCCTGCTGCAGCTTGCGCTTCTTGTCTTCGAACTTGTCGTCCAGCAGACGGCGGCGATCAACGATATAGGCCTGGGCCTTCTCGAGCTGCTCGTTCAGAGCATCTTCAGCCATGCGCAGTTTGAACCACTGGCCATGCTCAAGACCGTCGAGTACTTCGTCGGTGATTTCCTGACCTTTCTTCAGGCCGGCGCCGCCTTCGGCCTTGTGGCCGACCAGAGCGGAGCGCAGACGTTCGAAAGTTGCGCCTTCGACGATACGGAACTCTTCGTTCAGGTCCTTGCGGATCTCGTCGAGTTGAGTCTTCTCGATAGACAGTGCACGAGCATCACGCTCGACGCCGTCACGGGTGAAGACCTGTACGTCGATGACGGTACCCTTGGTGCCGGTAGGCACGCGCAGGGAGGTGTCTTTAACGTCGCTGGCTTTTTCACCGAAGATGGCACGCAGCAGTTTTTCTTCCGGAGTCAGCTGGGTCTCGCCTTTCGGAGTGACCTTGCCCACCAGGATGTCGCCTGCGCCAACTTCAGCACCTACGTAAACGATACCGGCTTCGTCCAGTTTGTTCAGTGCAGCTTCACCCACGTTCGGGATGTCCGCAGTGATTTCCTCTGGGCCAAGCTTGGTGTCACGGGCCACACAGGTCAGTTCCTGGATGTGGATCGTGGTGAAACGGTCTTCCTGGACCACACGCTCGGACAGGCAGATGGAGTCTTCGAAGTTGAAGCCGTTCCATGCCATGAACGCGATGCGCATGTTCTGGCCCAACGCCAGTTCACCCATATCGGTGGACGGACCATCGGCCATGATGTCGCTACGCTGAACCCGATCACCCTTGCTCACCAGCGGACGCTGGTTGATGCAGGTGTTCTGGTTGGAGCGGGTGTATTTGGTCAGGTTGTAGATGTCGACACCGGCTTCGCCAGTTTCAACTTCGTCATCGGCAACACGAACCACGATACGGCTGGCGTCGACGGAGTCGATCACGCCACCACGACGAGCCACGACGCAAACGCCGGAGTCACGGGCAACGTTACGCTCCATGCCGGTACCTACCAGCGGCTTGTCGGCACGCAGGGTCGGTACAGCTTGACGCTGCATGTTCGAACCCATCAACGCACGGTTGGCGTCGTCGTGCTCGAGGAACGGGATCAGCGACGCTGCAACCGAAACTACCTGCTTCGGCGATACGTCCATCAAGGTGACGTCTTCCGGCGCCTTGACGGTGAACTCGTTCAGGTGACGAACAGCTACCAATTCATCGGTCAGGACTTTCTTGTCGTTCATCGTGGCCGAAGCCTGGGCGATCACGTGATCGGCTTCTTCGATGGCGGACAGGAACACGATCTCGTCGGTGACCAGGGCGTCTTTCACTACGCGGTACGGGCTCTCGAGGAAACCGTACTGGTTGGTGCGCGCATAGGCAGCCAGGGAGTTGATCAGACCGATGTTCGGACCTTCCGGCGTTTCGATCGGGCATACACGACCGTAGTGAGTCGGGTGTACGTCACGAACCTCGAAGCCTGCACGCTCACGGGTCAGACCACCTGGGCCCAGTGCGGAAACACGACGCTTGTGGGTGATCTCGGACAGCGGGTTGTTCTGGTCCATGAACTGGGACAGCTGGCTCGAACCGAAGAACTCCTTCACCGCCGCAGCCACAGGCTTGGCGTTGATCAGGTCTTGCGGCATCAGGCCTTCGCTTTCAGCCATCGACAGGCGTTCCTTGACCGCACGCTCTACGCGCACCAGGCCAACACGGAACTGGTTCTCGGCCATTTCGCCTACACAGCGAACACGACGGTTACCCAGGTGGTCGATGTCATCGACGATGCCTTTGCCGTTACGGATGTCGACCAGGGTCTTGAGGACCGCAACGATGTCGTCCTTGTTCAGAACACCCGAACCTTCGATCTCGGTACGGCCGATACGACGGTTGAACTTCATCCGGCCGACCGCAGACAGGTCATAGCGCTCAGGGCTGAAGAACAGGTTGTTGAACAGGGTCTCGGCTGCATCCTTGGTTGGCGGCTCGCCAGGACGCATCATGCGATAGATTTCGACCAGGGCTTCCAGTTGGTTGCCAGTGGAGTCGATCTTCAGCGTGTCGGAGATGAACGGACCGCAGTCGATGTCGTTGGTATACAGCGTTTCAATACGAACGACCTGGGCCTTGGCGATTTTCGCCAGGATCTCGGTGGTCAGCTCGGTATTGCACTCTGCCAAGATCTCGCCGGTGGCCGGATGCACGATGACCTTGGCCGTGGTGCGACCCAGGACGTAGTCGATCGGCACCTGCAGCTCTTTGATCCCGGCTTTTTCCAGCTGGTTGATGTGGCGAGCGGTGATACGACGACCCTGCTCGACAATAACCTTGCCTTTGTCATCCTGGATATCGAGGACAGCGATTTCACCGCGCAGGCGCTGAGGCACCAGTTCCAGGCTGAGGTTTTCACCTTGCACGTGGAAGACGTTGGTGGTGTAGAACGCGTCAAGCACTTCTTCGGTGGTATAGCCGAGCGCGCGCAGCAGTACCGATGCAGGCAGCTTGCGACGACGGTCGATACGCACGAATACGCAGTCTTTCGGGTCGAACTCGAAGTCCAACCACGAACCGCGGTAAGGAATGATGCGCGCGGAGTACAGCAGTTTGCCGGAGCTGTGCGTCTTGCCACGGTCGTGGTCGAAGAACACGCCCGGCGAACGGTGCAGCTGGGAAACGATTACACGCTCGGTACCGTTGATTACGAAGGTACCGTTCTCAGTCATCAGGGGGATTTCACCCATGTAGACTTCTTGCTCTTTGATGTCCTTGATCGCTTTGTTCGACGATTCTTTGTCGAAAATGATCAGACGCACTTTTACCCGCAAAGGTACGGCGTAAGTAACACCGCGCAATACGCATTCTTTGACATCAAATGCCGGTTCGCCCAGGCGATAACCGACGTACTCCAGCGCAGCATTGCCGGAGTAGCTGATGATCGGGAAAACGGATTTGAAGGCCGCATGCAGGCCCACGTCGCGGAACTGATCTTTAGTCGCTCCCGCTTGCAAGAATTCACGATACGAATCCAGCTGGATGGCCAGGAGGTACGGCACATCCATGACGTCCGGCAACTTGCTAAAGTCCTTGCGGATACGTTTTTTCTCAGTATATGAGTAAGCCATCAGCGTTCCCCAGCTTGGTCACCTGCTTGTTTGGCCCCTCCCGACGGGAGCAGCCAGAAAATCGTGCAAACCCCATGGTTTGCGCCACCACATCGGGTGGTTACAGCTCGCTATCGGCACCGACCCAGTCGGCTGCCAATAACAGAAAAAGGCCGGTGGCAAGAGCCACCAGCCATCAGCCTGTCGCTTAACGCTCGGGCTGGAGACGCAAAGTCGATGCTTACTTCAGCTCGACTTTAGCGCCTGCTTCTTCCAGAGCGGCCTTGGCTTTGTCAGCTGCGTCTTTGGCAACAGCTTCCAGAACCATGGCAGGAGCGCCGTCAACTACAGCCTTGGCTTCTTTCAGGCCCAGACCGGTCAGTTCACGTACTGCCTTGATCACGTTTACTTTCTTCTCGCCAGCTTCGGTCAGCATGACGTTGAATTCGGTTTGCTCTTCAGCAGCAGCAACAGCAACAGCTGGACCAGCGGAAGCTGCAGCAGCGGTAACGCCGAATTTTTCTTCGAAAGCTTTGATGAGCTCAACAACTTCCATTACGGACATTTTGGCTACGGCTTCGAGGATGTCGTTTTGAGAGATAGTCATGAAACTAAATTCCTGAATTGGGGGACGGCCTACGCGACCATCGAAATAAACAAAAAGCGCGAAAAGAGGTGCTCAGCCTTAGGCTGCGGCAGCTTCTTTCTGGTCGCGCAGTGCCGCCAGAGTACGAGCCAATTTGCTGGTTGCGCCTTGCATCACGCTCATCAGCTGAGAAATTGCTTCGTCACGGGTCGGCAGAGTTGCCAGTACGTCGATCTGGTTAGCTGCGAGGAACTTGCCCTCGAACGCAGCTGCCTTAATCTCGAACTTGTCCTGACCTTTGGCGAATTCCTTGAACAAACGGGCAGCAGCGCCAGGATGTTGGGTGGAGAACGCGATCAAGGTCGGGCCGGTGAACACGTCGTTGAGGACACTGTATTCAGTGTCAGCAACAGCGCGCTTGAGCAGGGTGTTACGTACGACACGTACGAAAACACCAGCTTCACGGGCCTCTTTACGGAGTCCGGTCATAGCGCCTACTGTTACGCCACGGGCATCAGCCACGACAGCGGACAGAGCAGCTTTGGCAGCCTCGTTGACTTCAGCGACGATGGCCTTCTTGTCTTCGAGTTTAATTGCCACGGGTTTAACTCCTGCTTGTTACCGTTTCATTCGGTCGAAACCGAATGTCGTTTTGGTGTCTGATTCGGTAAGGAACCGGGAGCACCATCTGCGTAGGCTTGTGGTTTAAGACTTGCGTCGCCTACGGTCTTGGACAGCCCCCGCCAGGCAGGGACCCCAATTTTTTTGGTTGACGCAATTACTTGCGCCAACCCGAGTCTTACGCGTCGAGCGAGCTCTGATCGATGACCAGACCTGGGCCCATAGTGGTGCTCAGGGTAACGCGCTTGACGTAGATACCTTTCGAAGAAGCTGGCTTGATACGCTTCAGATCAGCGATCAGGGCTTCAACGTTTTCCTTCAGCTTGACGGCGTCGAAGCCGATCTTGCCAACGGAAGTGTGGATGATGCCGTTTTTGTCGGTGCGATAACGAACCTGACCAGCCTTGGCGTTTTTAACCGCGGTGGCTACGTCTGGCGTTACGGTGCCGACTTTAGGGTTAGGCATCAGACCACGTGGACCGAGGATCTGACCCAACTGGCCTACAACGCGCATGGCATCCGGGGATGCGATCACTACGTCATAGTTCAGGTCGCCGCCCTTCATTTCAGCAGCCAGATCGTCCATGCCAACGCGATCAGCACCAGCAGCCAGAGCAGCTTCAGCTGCTGGGCCCTGGGTGAACACAGCTACACGAACGGTCTTGCCAGTGCCGTGTGGCAGCACGGTAGCGCTACGAACGACCTGGTCGGATTTACGTGGGTCAACGCCCAGGTTTACAGCAACGTCGAACGACTCGCTGAACTTGACAGTCGACAGCTCAGCCAGCAGAGCGGCGGCGTCTACAAAGTTGTAGGCCTTGCCTGCTTCGATTTTGCCGGCGATAGCCTTTTGACGCTTGGTCAGCTTAGCCATTACACACCCTCCACGTTAAGGCCCATGCTACGAGCAGAACCGGCGATAGTACGCACGGCTGCATCCATATCAGCTGCAGTCAGATCCGCGTTTTTGGTTTTCGCGATTTCTTCCAGCTGAGCACGGGTAACGGTGCCAACCTTAACGGTGTTTGGACGAGCGGAACCGCTGGTCAAACCTGCAGCTTTCTTCAGCAGAACCGAAGCTGGGGTGCTTTTTGTTTCGAAGGTGAAACTACGGTCGCTGTAGACAGTGATGATCACTGGAGTCGGCAGACCTGGCTCAAGACCCTGAGTACGGGCGTTGAAGGCCTTGCAGAATTCCATGATGTTCACGCCGTGCTGACCCAGAGCAGGACCAACGGGTGGGCTTGGGTTAGCCTGAGCGGCCTTCACTTGCAGCTTGATGTAAGCGGTAATTTTCTTGGCCATGAGGCACTCCAATTACGGGTTCGAACGCCTCGAAAGGCTCCCCGGTTACTTGCGCGTTTATCCCAGTGACGACAAAACCCCACAGCCTTGGGCTGCGGGGTTGGGATGCCTGCTCAATCAGACCTTTTCGACCTGACTGAACTCTAGCTCTACCGGAGTAGAGCGACCGAAAATGAGCACTGCCACTTGGATCCGGCTCTTTTCGTAGTTAACTTCTTCAACCGTACCATTGAAATCAGCGAATGGACCGTCGGTGACACGTACAACCTCACCCGGCTCAAACAGTGTCTTCGGCTTCGGCTTGTCGCTACCATCAGCGACGCGACGCAGAATCGCTTCCGCCTCTTTATCCGTGATCGGCGCAGGCTTGTCGGCGGTACCGCCAATGAAGCCCATCACCCGAGGGGTATCCTTGACCAAGTGCCAAGTCCCTTCGTTCATATCCATCTGTACCAGCACGTAGCCTGGAAAGAACTTTCGTTCACTTTTGCGCTTCTGGCCATTACGCATTTCAACCACTTCTTCAGTGGGGACCAGAATCTCGCCAAAGCCATCTTCCATGCCAGCCAGCTTTACGCGCTCTATCAGCGAGCGCATGACATGCTTCTCGTAACCCGAGTAAGCATGCACAACGTACCAACGCTTAGCCACGGGACACCCTTAGCCAACAATCAAGGAAACAAGCCAGCCGAGCAGGGAATCAAGCCCCCACAACAGCAACGCCATTACCAGAACAACAGCCACAACGATCAACGTGGTCTGCGTGGTTTCTTGGCGAGTCGGCCATACGACTTTACGAATCTCGGTGCGAGCTTCCTTAGCGAGTACAAAGAAAGACTTGCCCTTGGCTGTCTGCAGACCTACAAAGGCAGCAACAGCAGCAATGGCGAGCAATGCAAGTACACGGTACAGGATCGGCGAAGCAGAATAATACTGATTGCCAACAACGCCAATAACCACCAAAGCGACTACCACTAGCCACTTGAGCAGATCGAAGCGAGAGCCTTGAGCTTCAGCTTTAGGAGTCATCTATGAAGATCCTGTGAAAAGAAAGCCAGACACACTGAGTGAATCTGGCAGGTCAGGAGGGAATCGAACCCCCAACCTACGGTTTTGGAGACCGTCGCTCTGCCAATTGAGCTACTGACCTAAAACAAAATCAGGCCGACCATTATGCCGGCCCGAAAAAGACATTACAACTGTTTACTCGATGACTTTGGCTACGACGCCGGCGCCGACGGTACGACCGCCTTCACGGATAGCGAAACGCAGACCGTCTTCCATCGCGATGGTCTTGATCAGGGTAACAGTCATCTGAATGTTGTCACCTGGCATTACCATTTCAACGCCTTCTGGCAGCTCGCAGTTACCAGTCACGTCAGTAGTACGGAAGTAGAACTGTGGACGGTAGCCTTTGAAGAACGGAGTGTGACGACCGCCTTCTTCCTTGCTCAGAACGTAAACTTCTGCGGTGAACTTGGTGTGCGGCTTGACGGTGCCTGGCTTGACCAGAACCTGGCCACGCTCAACGTCGTCACGCTTGGTGCCGCGCAGCAGCACGCCGCAGTTCTCGCCAGCACGACCTTCGTCGAGCAGCTTGCGGAACATTTCAACGCCGGTGCAGGTAGTTTTCTGAGTGTCGCGCAGACCGACGATCTCAACTTCTTCCTGGATGCGGACGATGCCACGCTCAACACGACCAGTCACAACAGTACCGCGACCGGAGATCGAGAATACGTCTTCGATTGGCATCAGGAACGGCTTGTCGATAGCACGCTCTGGCTCTGGGATGTAGCTGTCCAGAGTTTCCACCAGCTTCTTGACAGCAGTGGTGCCCATTTCGTTGTCGTCTTGGCCGTTCAGAGCCATCAGAGCCGAACCGATGATGATTGGAGTGTCATCACCTGGGAAGTCGTAAGTGCTCAGCAGGTCGCGCACTTCCATCTCAACCAGTTCCAGCAGCTCAGCGTCGTCAACCATGTCAGCCTTGTTCAGGAAGACAACGATGTACGGAACGCCTACCTGACGGGACAGCAGGATGTGCTCACGGGTTTGTGGCATCGGACCATCAGCGGCCGAGCAAACCAGGATCGCGCCGTCCATCTGGGCAGCACCGGTGATCATGTTTTTTACGTAGTCGGCGTGACCTGGGCAGTCAACGTGTGCGTAGTGACGCACGGCCGAATCGTATTCAACGTGAGCGGTGTTGATGGTGATACCACGAGCTTTCTCTTCCGGGGCGCTATCGATCTTGTCGAAGTCAACCTTGGCCGAACCGAAAACTTCGGAGCAGACACGGGTCAGAGCAGCGGTCAGCGTGGTTTTACCGTGGTCAACGTGACCGATGGTACCGACGTTGACGTGCGGCTTATTACGTTCGAACTTTTCCTTAGCCATCGAAATCACCCCTAGGAGAAGAATTTAGCGAGTCACACAAGCCATTAAAACAAAGGCAGATATTTTCATATCTGCCTTGTTATATGGAGCTCTTGAGCGGATTTGAACCGCTGACCTCACCCTTACCAAGGGTGTGCTCTACCAACTGAGCTACAAGAGCGAAACACTTTGCACAACCTGCAAACTTGGAGCGGGTAGCGGGAATCGAACCCGCATCATCAGCTTGGAAGGCTGAGGTTCTACCACTAAACTATACCCGCGGAGCTTGCAGCTCACGCTAAAAATGGTGGAGGGGGAAGGATTCGAACCTTCGAAGTCGTAGACGTCAGATTTACAGTCTGATCCCTTTGGCCGCTCGGGAACCCCTCCTAAGCGAGCCGGCATTCTATATCATGCCAGCCTTCTGTCAAGCATTTTCTCATTAAAAAACCTGAGGTTAGCTGCGTTGACGTCGCTTCGTATCGCTAACCGTTAAAGGTCTTCGCTGCGAAGCGGGCGCCATTCTATGCAAACTACCCTGCCGGTGCAACCCCTTCGCATGGCATTATTTTATGTTTTAACTCATTGAATTCTTTGGAAAGGTTTTGAAGCAACGCCTCATTCACCTTTCCCGCGCTTTCTTGGGAAACCTGAACCCAGAAACCTCCATCCCCAGGGAGATTCGGTGAGCTCGATGCAGCAGGACGCCCCGTAACGCCCGAGGCAGCCAATCGCTGTTCCAGCTGCCTGGCCAGCTCCGGACGACCAAAACCACCCAAGTAAATACAGGTCTTTTGCGCTTCACCGGATTTTCCCAAATCACGCCTGACTAGCGCGTCCGCTGTTTCGCTCAAAAGATGAATATCCTGCTGCGAGCCACGGTACAAACTCAGCGGAGTCACATCCTTGGCACGAAGCGGGGCCTCCTGCTGATGCCAGATGTAATAGAAGACATTCAAAACCAGCAACAACAGGAACAGCCACCGCATAGAAACCTCAAGACAAAGGACAGGCCATCGCCAAACCGACAAAAACCAGGTCGGGCACTACCCTGGCATCAGGAACAACCCCCGAGACCAGATTGGCGTCCCCTCCGGTGAGAAACACCACGAAATCCTTTCCCCAATACTGCCGCGCCAACTCAAGTTGAGTCAGGACAAATCCTCGGAGCATCAGCATGCAACCACGCTCAACCGCCTCGACAGTCGTGCGACCTGGAGCGAGACTCTCATGGGCTCGCTCCGCTGCTATATCGTCATAGCGAATTCTTCGCGTATGGGTACGCAACTGGTTACGCATCAGGGGCATGCCCGGGCAAATAAATCCACCGAGATGCTCACCGTCCGCCGCCACAAAATCAGCGGTAATGGCAGTACCAAAATCAAGCACCAGGCACGCGCCCGAAGCGAGACGGAACCCACCAAGCAGGGCCAGCCACCGATCGAGCCCCAACCGCTCGTAATCCTCATAGCCATTTCTTACCCCGGCCATTTCTCGGGCAGGCACAGCACGCGTCACCGACACCCCAAATACATCCACCAGAGAGGCGACCAAGGAGTCTGTCTCCTCCTGGGTCCTCACACTAACGAGACGGCACTTCTTGAGTTGGAACTTGTCGGCATTACTCAAACTTGCCAACAGATCGCCGTCAGAGCTGACCACACCACCTTCGACCGGCGTCACTCCGTCGACCTGAAGAACACGCCATTTGATAAAGCTATTGCCGCAGTCAAGCTCAAGAATCATTACGCAACCTCAGACTGAGCTCACCACCGCTAAAGTTTTTTTCCACACCCTCTACCTTCAAACGCAACGCGCCCTGGTGATCGATACCCAGCACAACACCGTCAATTTTGTTGACACCGGCAATCAGGGACACAGCCCTCCCCTGCCAAAGGTGGTATTGCTCCCATTCCGACTGTATTGCGGAAAATCCCGACGTATGATGAAGCCTTAGATAGTGCTGGAGCTTTGCACCCAATCGTGCCACCAACTCATTTCGATCAAAATCCCTTCTCGCCTCAAGACCCATGGATGTCCATTGCTGGTCGACCTCATCAGTCGCTTGCATATTCACATTTATCCCCACGCCCAGGACAACATGGCAAACATCCGCAGGATCCCCTACCAACTCAAGCAAAATGCCGGCAATCTTTTTCTCTCCCACCAGGACATCATTGGGCCACTTCAGCCCCGCCTCGGCGATCCCCATATCACGCAGGGTATGCATGACAGCAAGCCCGACGACCAGACTCAACCCTTCTATTTGTCGCATGCCGCCGTCAATGCGCAGCACCAGGCTGTGGTAGAGATTCTCGGCAAATGGACTGACCCACTTACGACCACGACGACCACGACCAGCTATCTGACGCTCGGCCAAAATCATGAATGGCGCTGCCGCCCCTCGCTCGATGAAGCGCAGCGCCTCGGCGTTGGTGGAGTCGATAGAGTCAAAGATATGGACAGGCCACTCATGGAGGCCTTTTGCGCAGATCTCAGCAACATCCAGAAGCAACAGGGGCTTGGCCAACTGATACCCCTTACCTCGAACTTTATGAACAGACAGCCCTAATTCTGCTTCCAAGTGCTGCAGTTGCTTCCATACAGCGCTACGACTGATACCCAGCGCAACACCCAGCGCCTGCCCTGAATGAAAGCGGCCATCCTTCAGAAGTTTTAGCAACGTGAGCATGCGGACTGCGTCCTGATAATGAGGCCCGCATGATAGCTATGCGCAAGACAGTTGCATAGAAACACAAAATGACTTTCCTGCG
>NZ_JBYVYN010000013.1:0-121884 GCF_058148565.1 Pseudomonas sp. DF11 | reverse complement strand
GGTTTCGATTGACGCGTATCAGCTGTGCAGCGTTTCGGCCGCGTACAACGTGTTTTCCAACAGGCAGGCGCGGGTCATCGGGCCTACGCCGCCGGGTACCGGCGTGATCCAGCCAGCGCGGGGCAGGGCGGTCTCGTAGACCACGTCACCCACCAGCTTGCCGTCTTCCTGGCGATTGATGCCAACGTCGATGACGATGGCGCCTTCCTTGATCCACTCACCCTTGACCAGGCCAGGTTTGCCAGCGGCCACCACCACCAGGTCAGCACGGCCGACATGGCCGGCCAGGTCCTTGGTGAAACGATGGGTCACGGTCACGGTGCAGCCGGCCAGCAGCAGTTCCATGGCCATTGGACGGCCAACGATGTTGGATGCACCCACCACCACCGCATCAAGGCCATACAGGTCCACGCCAGTGCTTTCCAGCAATGTCATGATGCCTTTGGGGGTGCAGGGACGGAGCAGTGGGATACGCTGGGCCAGGCGACCGACGTTATAAGGATGGAAACCGTCGACATCTTTGTCCGGGCGGATACGCTCCAGCAGCTTGGAGGCGTCGAGGTGTTCAGGCAGCGGCAGTTGGAGCAGAACGCCGTCGATGTTCGGGTCGTCGTTCAGGCGATCGATCAGATCGGCCAATGCTTGCTGGGTGGTTTCGGAAGGCAGGTCGTAGGCCTGGGAAAGGAAGCCGACCTCTTCACAGTCTTTACGCTTGTGCGAGACATAAACCTGAGAGGCAGGATCGCTGCCGACCAGGATCACCGCAAGGCCGGGCGTACGCAGGCCTTGCTGGCGGCGCTCGGTGACTCGTTGGGCGATCTGCTGGCGCAGGCTGGCGGCGATCGATTTGCCGTCGATAAGTTGTGCAGTCATTGCGCGTGGTTAACCATCGAGAGGGGAAAAAAAGAGAACGCATTCTCGCATGCCGGGGCGCGAGGGCAAAGGCGCTTGGTCTGCAAATTCCCCTAACCCCTTTAATTAAATGAATTTTTTTTAAAAAAGAGTTGACGACCTATCAGGCCGTCTATAACATTCGTCGCACTTGTCGGGCACAGCCTAGCACTGGTTAAGAAGGTTGAGCGGAGTTGGTTGTTTCAACTCGGTAAAACTGAAAGCACTTAGTTTGTAATCGTCCAAGAATACAGATTAAAAAGGCGCCCGTAGCTCAGCTGGATAGAGCATCCGCCTTCTAAGCGGATGGTCGCAGGTTCGAGTCCTGCCGGGTGCGCCAATTAGGCAGCTTTGGCACAAGTAAGGCAGCAAAGGCAATATGGTGGGCGTAGCTCAGTTGGTAGAGCACGGGATTGTGACTCCCGTTGTCGTGGGTTCGATCCCCATCGTCCACCCCATATTCTAGAAAGGCGCCAGATTTAACGGTCTGGCGCCTTTGCTTTAAAAGCTTGATACGCGGATGTGGTGGAATTGGTAGACACACTGGATTTAGGTTCCAGCGCCGCAAGGTGTGAGAGTTCGAGTCTCTCCGTCCGCACCATACAAGTCGCTATTTAAATAGCAGAAAACGGCGCAGTACCTGAAAAGGGCTGCGCCGTTTTTGTTTTCGATGGTTCTGTGTTTGGCGTCGTTACGGTTTCTTGGGGTTGTGCGCAGCGGCCGATTCGTCGCGAATATGTTTCGTGATGATGCACGGTATGTCCGTCGGTCTCCTTGTGAGGCCCGGGAGCTGCACGATCGGGCAAGCTGCTTCTATATATAGAAGCGTTGGCGCAGAGCCCTGGACTGAATCGACTGTATTTGCAATCCGGGTGGGGCATGAGCGTTTGCCTCGTCCTAAATCCGGCGCCTGTTTCCAGCGTGTTTTCAGTAGGGTGACTTCTTGAGTTTGACCTACTAGAATGCATGCCCTTGATTCTGGGGTCGGAAACGCCCGGCCAACGTCTGTGCAACGAGGAATATCCATGCAAGTTTCTGTTGAAAATACTTCTGCTCTTGAGCGCCGCATGAGCATCACCGTGCCGGCTGAGCGCATCGAGACTCAGGTCAACAAGCGTCTGCAGCAGACTGCCCAAAAGGCCAAAATCCCAGGTTTCCGCCCAGGCAAAGTGCCAATGAGCGTGATCCGTCAGCGTTACGAAGCTGATGCGCGTCAGGAAGCCGTGGGTGATGTGATCCAGTCTTCGTTCTACGAAGCGGTCGTCGAGCAGAAGCTGAACCCGGCCGGTGCTCCGTCCGTCGAGCCGAAAGTGCTGGAAAAAGGCAAGGACCTGGAGTTCGTCGCCACGTTCGAAGTGTTCCCTGAGTTCACGGTTGCCGGTTTCGAATCCATCGCTGTCGAGCGTCTGAGCGCTGACGTGTCGGATGCCGACCTGGACAAGATGCTGGACA
This sequence comes from Pseudomonas sp. DF11, assembly GCF_058148565.1. Lineage (NCBI taxonomy): Bacteria > Pseudomonadati > Pseudomonadota > Gammaproteobacteria > Pseudomonadales > Pseudomonadaceae > Pseudomonas > Pseudomonas sp. DF11. Next base: position 119,541 of record NZ_JBYVYN010000013.1, on the reverse strand, counting down.
TCCTGCGCAAGCAGAACACTCGTTTCGAAGTGACTGAGCGTGCTGCCCAGAACGAAGACCAACTGAACATCGATTTCGTCGGCAAGGTCGACGGTGAAGTGTTCGCCGGTGGTTCCGCCAAGGCTACCCAACTGGTGCTGGGCTCCGGTCGCATGATCCCTGGCTTCGAAGATGGCCTGGTTGGCGCCAAGGCCGGCGAAGAGCGTGTTCTGAAGGTGACCTTCCCTGAGGATTACCAGAACCTGGACCTGGCTGGCAAAGCCGCCGAGTTCACCGTGACCGTCAACAGCGTTTCCGAGCCGAAACTGCCTGAGCTGAACGAAGAGTTCTTCGCCCAATTCGGCATCAAGGAAGCCGGTCTGGAAGGTTTCCGCGCCGAAGTTCGCAAGAACATGGAGCGTGAGCTGCGCCAGGCCATCAAGTCCAAGGTCAAGAACCAGGTCATGGACGGTCTGCTGGCTTCCAACCCGATCGAAGTGCCGAAGGCCCTGCTGGACAACGAAGTGAACCGCCTGCGCGTCCAGGCTGTTCAGCAGTTCGGCGGCAACATCAAGCCGGACCAACTGCCTGCCGAGCTGTTCGAAGAGCAAGCCAAGCGCCGCGTCGTGCTGGGCCTGATCGTCGCCGAAGTGGTCAAGCAGTTCGAACTCAAGCCTGACGAAGCCCGTGTTCGCGAGCTGATCCAGGAAATGGCTTCGGCCTATCAAGAGCCTGAGCAAGTCGTGTCCTGGTACTACAAGAACGACCAGCAACTGAACGAAGTCCGTTCGGTTGTGCTGGAAGAACAAGTTGTGGATACTGTTCTGCAGAAAGCTAGCGTGACCGATAAAGCGGTCTCTTACGAAGAAGCGGTCAAGCCGGTGGAAGCTCCACAAGCCGATTGATGGTTCTGCGGTAAGAAATAAACACCCATAAGCCAGCCTTCGCGCTGGCTTATGCGTATTCAAGACATAACTATTTGGGAGTGACTGCGAGACATGTCCCGCAATTCTTTTTATCAGCAGAGCTCTGACATCCAGGCCGCAGGCGGCCTGGTCCCGATGGTTATCGAGCAGTCCGCCCGCGGCGAACGTGCCTATGACATCTACTCGCGTCTGCTCAAGGAACGCGTCATCTTCCTGATCGGCCCCGTTGAAGACTACATGGCCAACCTGGTCGCGGCGCAGCTGTTGTTCCTTGAAGCGGAAAACCCGGACAAGGATATCCATCTGTACATCAACTCACCTGGCGGTTCGGTGACTGCGGGCATGTCGATCTACGACACCATGCAGTTCATCAAGCCTGACGTTTCCACCATCTGCATCGGTCAGGCCTGCAGCATGGGCGCCTTCCTGCTCGCCGGCGGCGCAGCGGGCAAGCGTCACTGCCTGCCTAACTCGCGGATGATGATTCACCAGCCATTGGGTGGCTTCCAAGGCCAGGCGTCGGATATCGACATCCATGCCAAGGAAATCCTCCACATTCGTTCGCGCCTTAATTCGTTGCTGGCCCATCATACTGGCCAAAGCCTCGAAACCATTGAGCGCGACACCGAGCGTGACAACTTCATGAGCGCCGAGCGTGCAGCCGAATACGGCCTGATCGACTCGGTGATCAACAAGCGTCAAATGCCTGCCTAAGCCGCTCAAAATGCAGGTGGTTGGGATGACCGGCCGCCTGCGGGCTTGAAAAAGCCCGCAATTGCCTTCATCTTGTGTTGCAAGCCTATCGGATTTGGATCGATCGAATGACTGACACCCGCAACGGCGAGGACAACGGCAAACTGCTTTATTGCTCCTTCTGTGGCAAAAGCCAGCATGAAGTACGCAAATTGATTGCCGGCCCCTCGGTCTTCATTTGCGACGAGTGCGTCGACCTGTGCAATGACATCATCCGCGAGGAGGTGCAGGAAGCCCAGGCCGAGAGCAGCGCGCATAAATTGCCTTCGCCTAAAGAAATCAGCGGCATCCTTGATCAGTATGTGATTGGTCAGGAACGTGCGAAAAAGGTACTGGCCGTAGCGGTATACAACCACTACAAGCGCCTGAACCAGCGTGACAAAAAGAATGACGAGGTCGAACTCGGCAAGAGCAACATCCTGCTGATCGGCCCGACAGGCTCGGGTAAGACCCTGCTTGCCGAAACCCTGGCTCGCTTGCTGAACGTTCCGTTCACCATCGCCGACGCAACCACCCTCACCGAGGCTGGTTATGTAGGTGAAGACGTCGAGAACATCATTCAGAAGTTGTTGCAGAAGTGCGACTACGATGTGGAAAAGGCCCAGATGGGCATTGTCTACATTGACGAAATCGACAAGATTTCCCGCAAGTCCGACAACCCGTCCATCACCCGGGATGTTTCCGGTGAGGGCGTGCAGCAGGCCCTGCTCAAGTTGATCGAAGGTACGGTCGCTTCCGTTCCGCCCCAGGGCGGTCGCAAGCATCCACAGCAGGAATTCCTGCAAGTCGACACCCGTAACATCCTGTTCATCTGCGGTGGTGCGTTCTCCGGCCTGGAAAAGGTTATTCAAAACCGTTCCACCCGTGGTGGCATCGGCTTCAATGCCGAAGTGCGTAGCAAGGAAGAGGGCAAGAAAGTCGGTGAATCCCTGCGTGAAGTCGAGCCTGACGATTTGGTCAAGTTTGGTCTGATCCCGGAATTCGTCGGTCGTCTGCCGGTCCTGGCAACGCTGGACGAGTTGGATGAAGCCGCGTTGATGCAGATCCTGACCGAGCCGAAAAACGCCCTGACCAAGCAGTATGCCAAGTTGTTCGAAATGGAAGGTGTAGACCTGGAGTTCCGTTCCGACGCGCTGAAATCGGTCGCCAAACGTGCCCTGGAACGTAAGACCGGTGCCCGTGGACTGCGTTCGATTCTCGAAGGTGTATTGCTCGACACGATGTATGAGATCCCCTCGCAGTCCGAGGTGAGTAAAGTCGTGATCGATGAAAGCGTTATAGAAGGCAAGTCCAAGCCACTGTATATCTATGAAAGCAGTGAGCCAACTGCCAAGGCCGCGCCGGACGCTTGAGCGTCCCGCTGCCGGAACAAAGAAGGGGCCTTCGGGCCCCTTTGCTTTTAGCGCGTTTTAGACGTGTCTAGTGCTTGTTTTTTTTCAAGGCTGCCCCCATCTTGGTTTCAAGCTTACTTCCATCTGTTTCCGGCCTTAGGGCCGCCGTAGAGGCGAAATCATGAAGACAACCATCGAATTGCCTCTCCTGCCATTGCGCGATGTCGTGGTGTATCCGCACATGGTTATCCCGCTGTTCGTGGGGCGCGAGAAGTCCATCGAAGCCCTCGAGGCTGCGATGACGGGTGACAAGCAGATTCTCTTGCTGGCTCAGAGGAACCCTGCTGACGATGATCCTGGCGAGGACGCACTTTATCGCGTAGGTACGATTGCAACGGTTCTGCAACTGCTCAAGCTGCCTGACGGCACCGTCAAGGTCCTGGTCGAAGGCGAGCAGCGCGGTGCTGTGGAGCGTTTCAGCGAAGTGGACGGCCATTGCCGGGCCGAAGTGTCGCTGATCGAAGAAGTCGACGCGCCCGAGCGCGAATCAGAGGTGTTTGTCCGCAGCCTGCTGTCTCAGTTCGAACAATACGTGCAACTGGGCAAGAAGGTGCCTGCAGAGGTCCTGTCGTCGCTTAACAGCATCGATGAGCCGGGCCGGCTGGTCGATACGATGGCGGCCCACATGGCTCTCAAGATCGAGCAGAAACAGGAAATCCTCGAAATCATCGATTTGTCCGCCCGTGTCGAGCACGTGTTGGCATTGCTCGACGGCGAAATCGATCTGCTGCAGGTCGAGAAACGCATTCGCGGTCGCGTCAAGAAGCAGATGGAGCGCAGCCAGCGCGAGTACTACCTGAATGAGCAGATGAAGGCCATTCAGAAGGAACTCGGCGACGGCGACGAAGGCCACAACGAAATCGAAGAGCTGAAAAAGCGTATCGATGCCGCTGGTCTGCCCAAGGATGCACTGGCCAAGGCCCAGGCCGAGCTGAACAAGCTCAAGCAAATGTCGCCGATGTCTGCCGAGGCCACCGTGGTGCGCTCCTACATCGACTGGCTGGTCCAGGTGCCGTGGAAAGCCCAGAGCAAGGTACGCCTGGACCTGGCGCGCGCCGAAGACATCCTCGACGCCGACCATTACGGGTTGGAAGAGGTCAAGGAGCGCATCCTCGAATACCTCGCCGTGCAGAAGCGCGTGAAAAAGATTCGTGGCCCGGTCTTGTGCCTGGTCGGTCCTCCCGGGGTCGGCAAAACCTCCCTGGCGGAGTCGATTGCCCACGCCACCAACCGCAAATTCGTACGCATGGCCCTTGGCGGCGTGCGCGACGAGGCGGAGATTCGTGGTCATCGCCGTACCTACATCGGTTCGATGCCAGGAAGATTGATTCAAAAGATGACAAAGGTTGGCGTGCGCAATCCGCTGTTCCTTTTGGACGAAATCGACAAGATGGGTAGCGACATGCGCGGCGATCCCGCCTCGGCGTTGCTCGAAGTCCTCGATCCTGAGCAGAATCACAATTTCAACGATCACTACCTGGAGGTCGACTACGACCTGTCGGACGTGATGTTCCTCTGCACCTCCAACTCCATGAACATTCCGCCAGCATTGCTGGATCGGATGGAGGTGATTCGTCTGCCGGGCTACACCGAGGACGAGAAGATCAACATTGCCGTGAAGTACCTTTCGCCCAAGCAGATCCAGGCCAACGGCCTGAAAAAAGGCGAGTTGGAATTCGACGAGGAAGCGATTCGCGACATCATCCGTTACTACACCCGCGAAGCCGGTGTGCGTGGTCTGGAACGGCAGATTGCCAAGGTCTGCCGCAAGGCGGTCAAGGAACACGCGCTGGAAAAACGCTTTGCGGTCAAGGTCACTTCGGACCTGCTGGAGCACTTCCTGGGCGTGCGCAAGTTCCGCTATGGCCTCGCCGAGCAGCAGGACCAGATCGGCCAGGTGACTGGCCTGGCGTGGACTCAGGTCGGGGGTGAGTTGTTGACCATCGAAGCGGCCGTGGTGCCGGGCAAGGGGCAACTGATCAAGACCGGTTCCCTGGGCGACGTGATGGTCGAGTCGATCACCGCTGCGCTGACCGTGGTTCGCAGCCGTGCCCGGAGCCTGGGCATCCCCCTGGACTTCCATGAGAAGCGTGACACGCATATTCACATGCCTGAAGGGGCTACGCCCAAGGACGGCCCTAGCGCCGGTGTAGGCATGTGCACGGCCTTGGTCTCGGCGTTGACCGGTATTCCGGTGCGCGCCGATGTCGCGATGACAGGTGAAATCACGCTGCGCGGCCAAGTCCTGGCGATCGGCGGCCTGAAGGAAAAACTGCTGGCGGCACACCGTGGCGGGATCAAGATCGTGATCATTCCTGAAGAGAATGTCCGCGACCTGAAGGAAATTCCTGACAACATCAAGCAAGATCTTCAGATCAAACCAGTTAAATGGATTGACGAGGTCCTGCAAATTGCGCTGCAATACGCGCCGGAGCCCTTGCCGGATGTGGCTCCGGAGATTGTCGCGAAGGAAGAAAAGCGGGAGTCTGACTCTAAGGAAAGAATTAGCACGCATTAATACGCATTTGCCTGGGGGGCTTCCTTGACAGTTTTTTAGAGCCCTTGTTATAAAGCGGCTCTTAAGTGTCTGCAGGCCATTCAGCACTCGTTTTTGCTTTCACCAAAAAAACTTAGAATCATCTCAAATAGATATAAGGGGACTTAGAGTGAACAAGTCGGAACTGATTGATGCTATCGCTGCATCCGCTGATATCCCGAAAGCTGCTGCTGGCCGTGCGCTGGACGCTGTAATCGAATCCGTCACTGGCGCTCTGAAGGCTGGCGACTCCGTTGTTCTGGTTGGTTTCGGCACCTTCTCCGTTACCGATCGTCCTGCCCGTATCGGTCGCAACCCGCAGACCGGTAAGACGCTGGAAATCGCTGCTGCCAAAAAGCCAGGCTTCAAAGCTGGTAAAGCACTGAAAGAAGCCGTTAACTAAGGTTTCATTGAGTTTATCCGGGTCGGGGTCATGCCTGGCTTGGCAGCGGAGCGGTAACACGGCCGGTTGCAACCGGTCTGGCACACCAGGGCTTGCAGGTTAGGGCCCGGTCCGCTCCGCCAGTTACGAGAAGGCGCATCCTCGGATGCGCCTTTCTTCTATCCGGATTCTACCCACGCTCCACGGTTGCCTAAATTTGAAGTTCAACCGTTTCTGGGGGACGCATGCTGCAGAATATCAGGGACAATTCACAAGGCTGGATTGCCAAGACCATCATCGGGGTCATCGTCGCATTGATGGCGTTGACCGGTTTCGATGCCATTTTCAAAGCCACCACCAACAGCAACGAAGCGGCCAAGGTCAACGGCGAAAACATCAGCCAGAACGAGCTGAGCCAGGCGGTCGACATGCAACGCCGTCAGCTCATGCAACAGCTGGGCAAGGATTTCGACGCCTCCCTGCTGGACGAAAAAATGCTGCGCGATTCGGCGCTCAAGGGCCTGATCGATCGCAAGCTGTTGCTGCAAGGCGCACACGATGCCAAATTCGCTTTCTCCGAAGCTGCGCTCGATCAAGTGATCCTGCAAACGCCTGAGTTCCAGGTCGATGGCAAATTCAGCGCCGAGCGTTTCGATCAGGTGATCCGCCAGCTGGGTTACAGCCGTATGCAGTTCCGCCAGATGCTGGCTCAGGAAATGCTGATCGGTCAGTTGCGCGCAGGTCTGGCAGGCAGCGGTTTCGTCACTGATGCCCAAGTGCTGGCATTTGCCCGTCTGGAAAAACAGACCCGTGATTTCGCTACCTTGAACATCAAGGCCGATCCTTCATCGGTGAAACTGACCGATGACGAGGTCAAGGCTTACTACGATAAACACGCCAAGGAATTCATGACGCCTGACCAGGTGGTCATCGATTACATCGAGCTGAAGAAAGCCTCTTTCTTCGATCAGGTCAGCGTCAAGGACGAAGACCTGCAAGCGGCCTATCAGAAGGAAATCGCCAACCTGTCCGAACAGCGTCGGGCTGCGCACATCCTGATTGAAGTGAACGACAAGGTGACCGAAGCCCAGGCCAAGGCGAAGATCGAAGAGATCCAGGCGCGCCTGGCCAAAGGCGAGTCGTTTGAAGCATTGGCGAAGGAGTTTTCCCAGGATCCAGGTTCGGCCAACAACGGCGGCGATCTCGGCTATGCCGGTCGAGGCGTCTACGATCCGGAATTCGAAAAAGCCTTGTACGCCTTGAACAAGGACCAGGTCTCGGCACCGGTACGCACCGATTTCGGCCTGCACCTGATCAAGCTGCTGGGGGTCGAAGCGCCTGAAGTGCCTACGTTTGCCAGCCTCAAGGACAAGCTGACCCGTGAGCTGAAAACCCAGCAGGTGGAGCAGCGTTTTGTCGAGGCGACCAAACAACTGGAGGATGCCTCGTTCGAAGCGTCCGACCTGGCGCAACCAGCCCAGGACCTGAAGCTGACCGTCCACACGTCGGCCCCGTTCGGTCGCGAAGGCGGAGAAGGGATTGCGGCCAATCGTGCCGTGGTCACCGCTGCGTTCAGCCCGGAGGTACTGGATGAGGGTGCCAACAGCACCGCCATCGAGCTGGATCCGGAAACCGTCGTGGTGCTGCGTGCCAAGGAACACCGCAAGCCTGAGCAACTGCCACTGGAAAGCGTGGCAGGGCCGATTCGTGCTCAATTGACCAAGGAACATGCCAGCGCGGCAGCCAAGACCCGGGCCGATGAGTTGATCGCCAGCCTGCGCGACGGCAAGGCGGCACTGGACAAGCCGGTCGACGGCCAAGGCTGGAAAGCCACCCAGGCGGCGACCCGCAACCAGGAAGGCATTGACCCGGCGGTGTTGCAAGCGCTGTTCCGTATGCCCAAGCCTGAGTCCAAGGACAAGCCGACGTTCACCAGCGTGACCTTGCCTGACGGCAGCCTGGTGGTCGTGCGTTTGAACGGCGTGAACGAGGCGGCGGCACCGACCGACGAAGAGAAGGCGGAATATCGTCGTTACCTCGCGTCTCGTGTCGGCCAGCAGGACTTCGCGGCGTATCGCAAGCAGTTGGAGAGCCAGGCGGATATCAAGCGGTTCTAATTGCTGGGTGTCTGGCTAAGCATTGGCTGCAATGCTGTTCTTAAAAACGGCGCTTCTTCAGGAATGGGAAGCGCCGTTTTTTTTGACTTCGTTTTCTGGGGCATATCCGTTTTTTCGATAACGGCCCAAGTGAACAGCATTAAGCCGTAACGCCAGGTTTTTGTATCTGTTTGTTGCCTTGGAGTGGGTGTTCGTCGATCTATCGGATGGGCGTCTTTTTCCTGCAAACAACCCCCAGTAGACTTGTAACCCCCTTGAAACAAGATTAGCCACGCTGCCAGGTCGCGTTCTGTTGCACAATACGCCCCGGACCGTTTTTCTCAGGATGTTCAATGTTCAGATCATTTCACATGCGCACCGTCGGGCTTGCATTGCTGCTGGCCGCCGCAGCCGGTTGCTCGTCGAAGAAAGCCGCCATTTACGAGCACGAGAACTTCGATGACTCCGGCACGTTCTCGCGCACTTATCCAGTGAGTGACGCAGCCACCTGCGAGGCCGGGCGTCGGGCGTTGCTCAGTCAGGGCTACATCATCACCAGCAGCGATCCGAAGCTGGTCAGCGGCCACAAGAGTTTCCAGCAGACCGGTGACACCCACATGGAGATCAGCTTCAACCTGGTCTGTGCCGAAGATGGTGGGGCAGGGCACCGTGCGACCATGTTCGCCAACGCCTTGCAGGACCGCTACGCCCTGAAGAAAATCAACAACTCCGCGAGCCTGGGCGTGGGCGTGCTGGGTTCGGTATCGATGCCGATCGGCTCTTCCGATGATTCGATGGTCAAGGTCGCCAGCGAAACCGTGTCGGCGGCCAAGTTCTATGAGCGTTTCTTTGCCTTGGTAGAACTGTTCCTGCCGCCCGAAGCGAAGAAGGCTGTCGAGAACGTCGATAAACCGAAAGCTGAATTGGGTATTCCGGAAACCAAGGTCGAACCGGCCGCCTTGATGCCTGCTCCGGCCCCCGCTCCGGAGCCTGTTGCCCCCGCGCCCGCGCCAGTTGCACCGGTGGAGGAGGCCACGCCGGCCCCTGTCGAAACCGCTCCTACGGTATCGGAGCCAGTCGCACCGCCAAGCGAGCCCGCGCCGATTGCCCCCGAGTCGTTCGAATCTGCGCCGACAACGGAAACCGTGACACCGCCACCACCACCGTCCAGCTCGTTGCCGCCCCCGACCGAGCCGATCCAGCCGCTTCCAGCTTCCTGAGATGCTGTGGCAGGGAGTTACGCCCTGTCACACTTCACGCGGTAATTTCCCGCCCCTGTGCTACGTTTAATTCATGAAGCCTTTGCTTCATGTTTTGTTCATATAGCAGCTTTATGCTGATACCAGCGCCATCAGGCGTGGTCTCAATGACAGGGGAAGGACACGTAATGGATGATTATCAGGAAGAGCTGCTGGAATACCAGGCCTATGAACTGGACCCGCTGGAACCCGCCGAAGATGCGACTGAGTTGTAAGAGAGTTGCAAGCCTCAGCTAAACGCTTGAAGCTCAACTCCCTCTGTGACTCCGACGAAACTCCCCAGGCGTCTGGTCGTTCCAGCGCTTGAAGGCCCGTTGAAATGCCTCGGCTGAGGCGAATCCCAACAGATAGGCGATTTCGCCGAACGCCAGTTCGGTATCGCGTATGTAGGTCATGGCAAGGTCGCGGCGGGTGTCATTGAGGATGGCGCGAAACTGGGTGCCTTCCTCGGCCAGCTTGCGACGCAGGGTCCAGGTCGGCAGCTTCAAGCGAGCCGCCACTTCCTCCAGGTCGGGCTCCCGGCCGCCGCTGAGCAACGGCCCCAGCAGTTGAATGATGCGCTCACGCAGGCTGCGGGTGCGGGTCAGTTGTTCCAATTCCCGTTCACACAATTGAACCAGATGGTGCCAGGTACTGGGGCAATGCTGTGGATTGCGCTGGGCGAGGCTGTCGAGGCCCAGGCGCAGTTGATTCTGTTCGGCGCCAAACTGGATCGGGCAGTCACCGAGCGCGCGGTAGGCTTCCACGTACTCTGGCTCCTCGAATTCGATTTCGACGCGTTCGGGCCGCAGCGCGATGCCGCTGACGCTGGATAGCTGCGCCAGCCAGCCGGCAATGATCGAATCCACGACGAAGCGGTTATAGGCGTTGTACGGGCTGATGGAGTAGAACCGTAGCCAAGCGCCGCGGGCATCCTCATGGAAACTCGATTGGCCGCGATAGTTGGAGCCATACAGCGGTTCGAAGCGGATCATGCAGCGGGCCGCCTCGCGCACGGTCGGTGCCTGGGCCGCGGTAACGCCCGCCAGACCGGCCTGGCTCAGGCGGCCGAGCTGACCCATGCGCAGGCCCAGGGCTGGATCCTGGGTTTGTTGGATCGCTGCGTGGCCCAGGCGCATGTAGCGTGGAATCGACAATCGAGCTCCAGGCTCGGCCAGGCGCGCGGCATCGAGACCGTATTGTTCGAGCAAGGGCTGCGGGTCTTGCCCATGGCTGGCAACTGCGTCTGCCAGGCTATGGACGAAGCCCACTGACAAGTCCCCCAGGCGCATCGGCTGCGGTTTCATGTTCACAACCACAGGTTCAGCAGGCGGGCGCCACGGGCTTCGCCATCGGGAAAATGCTGGCCGTTGTGGCTGATGAAGCTCTGGCCGGCGCTGCCGCTGTCCCAGAACTGGCCACGCAGGAACACGCTGACGCCGCCCCGGGCCTGGCTGATGGGCAATTGGCCGGTCAGTGTCAGGCGATGCCAGGCTTGCCCCTCGCTCACTTCACCTGGCTTGAGGCTCACTTCGCTCGGCGTCGACAGGCCTTTGTAACCGCCCCAGGGTTTGTCCCATGTATCGCGACCGATGATGAAGGCTGGCACCGCGATCAGTTGCGCGCCCTGGTCGTTGAGTTGCCGGTAGTGGAGCGGGTACCAACTGTCGCTGCCGATCAGCACGCCCAGGCGCCCGGCGGGGGTATCGATGACTTGCGGGGCGGTCGGATGGTCTCCCTCAAGCACGTCTCGCTGTTCAAACACGGGATGACGTTGGCGTTGGGGCTGGCCGATCGGCCGGCCATCGCTGCCGAATACCAGGCTGCTGTTGTACAACGCGCCGTGGCCGATCTTCAGTTCACCCTCGCTGACGCTGGGCTCGGGAAGCACGATGGAACCGGCCACCAGGGTGATACCGAACTCCTTGGCCAGCCCACCGAACAGCGCTTGATAGTCGTGGGCCATGCGTTCGGCTTTCATGCGCAGGTAGGCATCGTCCAGTCGGTTATCGCCTTGAGCGCTGACCAGCGCCTGGATAAACGCCAGTGGATTGCTGATCGCCAGCCAGTTCATGGCTTCTTTCAGGGTGCTGGCCTGGTACAACTCGTCTTTTTCGCCGCCGACCATCAACCAGGTGCCGATGTGCTCGGGCAGGACCACCACGGTCTTGGCATTGAGAAAGCCCTGGTCGCGAGCCGTTTGCAGGTAGGCCGCCAGTTTGCGATGCAGGCGCTCGGGGCTTTGGTAGTCGGTGGGGAACAATTCGGGCTGGATGCCCAGCAGGTTGCCGCGATTGGCGGGCGTACCCTGGTCGACCGCCAGGTTGATCCGCAGGTCTGACAGGTAATGACCCGTCGGACGATCCGTCGTCCATAGCGCGTAGGTGATCAGGGCGGCGATCGAGGCCAGTGTGAACAGCAGGTACAGAAATTTGCGCATGGGGGAACAGTCAGCGGCCGTGTGCAGGTTCGTGATTTTCATCAGGAGCTACGGGGCAGGGTACGGTAAAACAAGGGATTAGCGAAGGGCAGGCGCTGATTTGTACTCACGGCAAGCAAGTGCAAAGGCGTCCATGGAGCCATTGGACGCCATCCGCGCTGGCATGGCGCGCTAATGATTTTTCGCCTTCCTGATCCGGATCAGGATCAGCAGCATGATCAATCGCACCGGTGATGTCATTCCTGCTGAGAGTCACGCAGCGTTAAGCGGCGCCCTGCGCATTTGGATCATTAAGTTGTCAGTTACGGTCATTGAGCGCCCGCAGCTCGACTCTTACGCTGTGGGTCATGACAGATGCAAGCCGCAGAGCTTGCGCTTTTTCCCCGTGATCGCCCGTTGTGGAGCTACCGATGACCGCCTCTCATTACCCGCACCTGCTGGCCCCGCTGGACCTGGGTTTCACTACGTTGCGCAACCGTACCCTGATGGGCTCGATGCACACCGGCCTGGAAGAGAAACCCGGCGGCTTCGAACGCATGGCGGCGTATTTTGCCGAGCGCGCCCGGGGCGGCGTGGGCCTGATGGTCACTGGCGGGATCGGCCCGAACGACGAGGGCGGTGTCTACTCCGGTGCGGCCAAGCTGACCACCGAAGAAGAGGCGCTCAAGCACCAGATCGTTACCCGGGCCGTACACGAGGCCGGTGGCAAGATCTGCATGCAGATTCTTCATGCCGGGCGCTATGCCTACAGCCCCAAGCAAGTGGCACCGAGCGCGATCCAGGCGCCGATCAATCCGTTCAAGCCCAAGGAGCTGGACGAGGAGGGCATCGAGAAGCAGATCAGCGATTTCGTCACCTGCTCGGTCCTGGCCCAGAAGGCCGAATACGACGGCGTCGAGATCATGGGTTCGGAAGGTTATTTCATTAACCAGTTCCTGGCTGCCCACACCAACCACCGTACTGACCGTTGGGGCGGCAGCTATGAAAACCGCATGCGCCTGCCGGTGGAAATCGTGCGTCGGGTACGCGAGGCGGTAGGCCCGAATTTCATCATCATCTTTCGTCTGTCGATGCTCGATCTGGTGGAGGGCGGCAGCTCCTGGGATGAGATCGTCCAGTTGGCCAAGGCCATCGAGCAGGCCGGCGCGACGATCATCAACACCGGTATCGGTTGGCATGAGGCGCGAATTCCCACCATCGCCACCAAGGTTCCGCGGGCGGCGTTCAGCAAGGTCACGGCCAAGTTGCGCGGTTCGGTGGGCATCCCGCTGATCACCACCAACCGCATCAACACCCCGGAAGTGGCTGAACAGATCCTGGCCGAAGGCGATGCCGACATGGTTTCCATGGCGCGGCCTTTCCTGGCCGACCCGGAGTTCGTCAACAAGGCGGCCGCAGGGCGCAGCGATGAAATCAACACCTGCATCGGCTGCAACCAGGCCTGCCTGGACCACACCTTTGGCGGCAAGCTCACCAGTTGCCTGGTCAACCCACGGGCCTGCCACGAAACCGAACTCAACTACTTGCCGGCAACCCAGGTGAAGAAAATCGCCGTGGTCGGTGCCGGCCCGGCCGGGTTGTCCGCCGCCACGGTGGCGGCTGAGCGTGGGCATCAGGTGACGCTGTTCGATTCGGCCAGTGAAATCGGTGGCCAGTTCAATGTCGCCAAGCGCGTGCCGGGCAAGGAAGAGTTCTTCGAAACCCTGCGCTACTTCAAGCGTAAGTTGCAGACCACGAATGTCGAGCTGTGCCTCGACACCCGGGTGGATGTGGCGCAGTTGGTGGCGGGCGGTTACGACGAGATTATTCTCGCCACCGGCATCGCCCCACGGGTGCCGGCGATTCCCGGGGTGGAGCATGCCAAGGTCTTGAGCTACCTGGACGTGATCCTCGAGCGCAAGCCGGTGGGCCGCAGCGTCGCGGTGATCGGCGCCGGCGGTATCGGTTTTGACGTGTCGGAGTTCCTGGTTCACCAGGGCGTTGCCACCAGCCAGGACCGTGAGGCGTTCTGGAAGGAGTGGGGGATCGACACCCGGCTCGAGGCTCGCGGCGGCGTGGCCGGGATCAAGGCCCAGCCCCACGCACCGGCGCGCCAGGTGTTCCTGCTGCAACGCAAGACTTCCAAGGTCGGTGACGGCCTGGGCAAGACCACCGGCTGGATTCACCGCACGGGCCTGAAGAACAAGCAGGTGCAGATGCTCAACAGCGTCGAATACCTGAAGATCGACGACGATGGCCTGCACATTCGCATCGGCGAAACCGGCGAGCCACAAGTGCTGGCCGTGGACAACATCGTGATCTGCGCCGGCCAGGATCCGCTGCGTGAATTGCAGGAAGGACTGGAAGCCGCGGGGCAGACCGTTCACCTCATCGGCGGTGCCGACGTGGCGGCGGAGCTGGACGCCAAGCGGGCGATCAACCAGGGTTCGCGGTTGGCGGCGCAGTTGTAAGACACGCGCCCCCGTATACACCGGATTCCCTGTGGGAGCGAGCCCGCTCGCGATGGCGGTTAGTCAGCTTCAGAAGCGCTGGCTGATCCACCGCTATCGCGAGCAGGCTCGCTCCCACAGGTTTTTCGATGCCAGGGAGTCCGCGACCAACTGTTAAGATGCCGGCGTCTTCCTGTCCGGCCTGCCACCATGCTGCTTCCCGCCCTCGACTGGCATCCCCAACCCCGACTTGAACCCCTTCATCTGGACTGGCTCGCCCATGCCGGTGTTGAAGTGGCAGTGTTGCGCCTGGACCGGATCGACCCGCTGATCAGCGGCAACAAGTGGTTCAAGTTGGTCAATCACTTGCGCGCCGCCCATGAGCTCGGTGCCAAAGGGGTCATGAGCCTGGGTGGGGTTTATTCCAATCATTTGCATGCGCTGGCGGCGGCGGGCCAGCGTTTCGGCTTTCCCACGGCGGGGCTCTTGCGTGGGCACCCCCAGGACACGCCGACGGTGCGCGACCTGAAAGCCTTTGGCATGGACCTGCACTGGCTGGGTTATGGCGGATACCGAGAGCGGCACGCAGCGGATTTCTGGGAGTCGTGGCAGATCCGCTATCCGCATTTGCATCCAGTGCCCGAGGGCGGTTCTGGATTACCTGGTGCACAAGGTTGCATGGCTTGGGCGGCCAGCGTCCGCGAACAATTGGCGACGTTGGGATGGGCGGATTATCACGGCTGGTGGCTGGCCTGCGGCACCGGAACGTCACTGGCCGGGTTGGTGCTGGCCGAAGCCGGGCAGCGCCCGGTCTACGGTGTGCTGGCGGTTCCCCAGGACCATGGCGTGGCGCAGCAGGTCGAAAGCCTCCTGGGGGAGGCGGGCCTTTGCAGTGCGCTTTATGAACTGTTCGACGGCAGCCGTGGTGGTTTCGCCCGGGTCGATGGCGAACTCACCGACTTCATCGAAACCACGGCAGCCATCGAGCTGGAGCCGTTGTACACCGGAAAAGCCTTGCTGTTGCTTAAAGCGCGGGTCGAGGCCGGAGGGTTTGCCCCAGGCACCCGTTTGATCTTCGTCCACACCGGCGGCTTGCAAGGCCGCCGAGGGTTCGAATAACAGCGATCAGCCGCGTTTGGGCATCATCCGCAGCAGCGTGTTGTCGCGTACCACATAGTGGTGATACAGCCCCGCCAAGGCATGCAGGCCAATCAACCAATAGCCGATGGTGCCGCCCAGCACATGCCAGCCTTCCAGTTGCTTGGCGAAATCCTTGTCCTGATTGACGAGCAAGGGCAAATCGAAACCGTAGAACATCACCTGATGCCCTTCGGCGCTGGTGATCAGCCAGCCCAGCAGCGGCATGGCGATCATGAACAGGTACAGCGCCCAGTGCATCAGGCGAGCGAGGAAGGTTTGCCACGCAGGCGAGGCCGGGAAAATCGCCGGTGCCTTACCCATGCTGCGGGCGAACAGGCGCAGCCAGACCAACATGAACACGGTCAGGCCGAGCATGAAATGCGCTTCTTTGATCAGGGTCCGGCCGCCGCTGCCCTTGGGGAAAATCCCCCGGAACTCGATGCAGGCATAGACCACCGCCAGCAGAACCAGCATCAGCCAATGCAAGGTTACCGTGACGGTACTGTAGCGGCTTTCTGAGTTTTTCCAGGGCATTGCAGGTATCTCCAACAATCAGGGTAGAGCGCCGTCTAGAGCGGCGTTGTCTGTTTACTGTAAGCCCGTTTCGCTGGGTTTGCATGAGCCAGATCAGTTTTGCCGGTATGAAGCCATAGAGATGGGTCAGGGGGTGATGTCCGGCGGATTCAGCAGCCAGTCCAGCAGCAGTCCGACATCATGATTGCCACGGGGCGGTTTCAGTGGCGCGGCGGTTTGTCCGGCACCGGTATCGATAGCCCCTGGGCACAGCACTGGCCGGTCGGGGTCGCCATCGAGAAAACTCACCAGCACCTCGCTGCCGGCTATCAGGCTGGGGCTGTCAACCAGCGTCAGTCGCGACACGGGCAGCGTGATGCCTTCCTGGTCCGGCGCCCATAGGCTGACACTCACCTGGCCGCGTTCATCCGGCCTGGCTGGCTGGCCGGTGCGGCCGAGTACGTGTGCCAAGTGGTACCCGGGGATGCAAGGCTTGGGATGCTTGAGGGCCGGCCTGAATACGGTGGACCATGGAATGGCGGTGAACCGGTTGCGGTAGTCACGGGCCGACGGTGTGGCAGGCAAGTCCGGTTCAAGGATCGAAAACTGCCGCCCGCGATGCTGGACCTCGGTGACCAGCCATTGATCGTTGAAGGTGGCAACCGGGTGTTCGCAGATCTGTACGATGTCGCCGCCGTGCAGGGCCGGCTGGGTACTGTGGCCATGGATCTCCCGCTGCCGACAGCGCAGCCGTTCAAGGTGGCGGCGTCCGGTCTGGTAACGGTGAGCCAAGGCCGGGTCGCCGCGCATGGCTTCGTGATCGATCTGTTCAAGGAGGTGATTCGCCGCCGTGGCCCCGGCTTCAGGCATGGCCCGGTCGCTGAAGCCGACGGGTAGGCCAGGCATCAGCGAGTGGTGACGCAAATACAGGCGTTTGATGGCCGGTAGCAGGTTGTCACTCGGGCGCAGGGGCAGCTCGATGGCGCGCGCGGGAAAGCTCTTCGGGTCTTCGGCAAACACCTGGACATGGCCTTGGGGGGCGTGTTCGAAGTGGTAATGGATGCCTTCCTCCTCGCACAGTCGTTGCAGGAAGGTCAGGTCGCTTTCGTCGTACTGGATGCAAAACGGGCGACGTGGATACTGCCCATGGGGCAGTTCGAAACGGTAACTGTCGGTGGGTAGCGCGTGTTCTTCCAACAGGCGTTGCAGCACCTGCACCACGCTGAGCTGGTGGAAAACCCGGCGCCGCGGGCCTTGTTCCAGTTGCTGGAGGTAGGGAACCAGTGTCAGGCGATAGCCAATGCGCCGCGGCGCCTGGGCGTTCAAGCTGACGCTGTGGACAATCCCATGGACCCCCGATTCGCCGTCCAGGCGCAGGAAGGCTGGATGCCCCAATAGCAGGTCGGGGTTTATCGGTGGGGCCAGGCCGATCAGTTCGAGGTCAAAGCGGTACGGCTGGTTGAGGGCTTCCCGGCCATTGAACCGCAATACCTGCAGTTGCAAGTCGCTTTGCGTGAGTGTCAGGCTGAAGGGACTTTCCGTGTCGTTGCGCATCGCAGCTCCTACTGGCTGGGAGAGAGGCGCAGAGGGTACGAAACCGTGGCGGAGAACGGTGCTTATGAGTCGCTGTTTCAGAAAAGCCCTACAACACGCTGTGAAAATGTCGATCCAGCAGGGTGAATTTTTGGTCGATCAGCCGGTTTAGGCCGTATAAACTTGCGCCACAGCGCCGGCCGGCAGATGTCTCGGCGCGTCAGACAAGAGAGTGAGTAATGGGCGCACAGTGGAAGGTTAAACACAAAGAAGCGGCTGCCAACGCCAAGGGCAAGATCTTCGGCAAACTGGTGAAGGAAATCACCATTGCCGCGCGTAACGGCGCTGATCCTGCTACCAACGCGCACTTGCGCCTGGTGGTCGAGCAAGCGAAGAAGGCCTCGATGCCCCGCGAGACCCTGGAGCGTGCGATCAAGAAGGGTTCAGGCCAGCTCGGTGAGACCGTGCAATACCACCGCGTGACCTACGAAGGATTCGCGCCGCACCAGGTGCCGCTGATCGTTGAATGCGTGACCGATAACATCAATCGTACCGTTGCCGAAATTCGCGTCGCGTTCCGCAAGGGCCAACTGGGCGCCTCGGGTTCGGTGGCGTGGGACTTCAACCATGTCGGCATGATCGAAGCCGCGCCGGACAGCCCGGACGCCGATCCGGAAATGGCCGCCATCGAGGCCGGTGCCCAGGATTTCGAGCCGGGCGAAGAAGGTGCGACGTTGTTTATCACCGATCCTGCCGACCTCGATGCCGTGCAGAAGGCATTGCCGGAGCAGGGCTTTACCGTGTTGTCGGCCAAGCTGGGCTACCAGCCGAAAAACCCGGTCAGTGGCTTGAGCGACGAGCAGATGGCTGAAGTCGAAGCTTTCCTCGAAGGTCTCGATAACCACGATGACGTGCAGGACATGTTTGTCGGGTTGTCCGGTTAAGCAGTACAACTCCTTGTAGTGAGGGGGTAAGTCCCCTCGCCACAAGGGTGTCGGCTTAGCCGTTGTGCTTGATCTCGCTCAGCAACCCCTCGATCTCCTCGAATCCCGGCCGCGCCAGCACCCCTGGCTGACAGCAGCGCGCCTGCAGATCCTGCAACCTCGCCAGGTCCATGGCACTGAGCCCCGGCTCGATCCGCGCCAGCAATTCCCCCAGCAGAATCCCGAAGGCCCGCACCTCGATGCGCTGCAGTGCGCGGGTTGGTACGTTGTCCGTAGTGGCGTGGAAAGACGCCGCGCCAAAGTCTCCCAGCAGGCAATCGCCTAGGTCGTTGCACAGGATATTGTGCCCGTACAGATCCCCATGGGTGATGCCCTGGCGGTGCAGGTGCGCCGCCACCGAAGCGATGCCGTGGGCGATGCGCAAGGCCACCGGGGCGCTCAGGCGCAGCTCATCGGCATACACGTCGCGGCTGCACGAAGCCAGGCTCGGCAGCCCGGCGAGGTTACGGTAGCTGGGCTCGATCAGCGCCATCACCAGCCCGGCCTGTTGTTCGGGATGCCCGGTAACCTGGCCCAGCACGTCAATCAGGTTCGGGTGTCGACCGGCAGTGATGCAGGCATGCATCTCATGCAGGGGCGAGCCGTCGCTGGTCATCTGGCCCTTGTACAACTTCACTGCAACGTTTCGGGCAATTTGGCCGGGCGGCTGCCAGAGCGCCTGATGAATCACCCCCGATGCGCCTTCGCCCAGCTGTTGTTGCAAGCTCAATTGCGACCAGTCGATGGGCGTTGTAGCAGCCAGGGCGGCCGCCTCGGCCTGGGCTTCCAGCGGATTACCAGCGTAGGCCAACCAACTGAGGCTTGGCAGTTGCAGCAACCATTGCGGCAGTTCGGTCAATTGGTTGGCGGCGATGCGCAACAGTTCAAGACGATGACACTGGCCCAGGCTTGCAGGCAATTGCTGCAAGCGGTTGCCGGCCAGCATCAGTTTTTGCAGGTGTGGACGTTGGCCCAGTTCATCGGGTAATTGGCTGACGCGGTTGTCAGTCAGGATCAGCCAGCGCAGCAGTGGCGGTAGCGAGGCGCCAGTGACGCGCTCGATACGGTTGGCCTTGAAACCGACCATGGTCAACGCGCTGCAACGGCCCAGGCATTCGGGCAGTTCTGTGAAGCGGTTATCCGAACAGAACAGCACGCGCAGGTGGGTCAGCCGATGCAGGTCGTCAGGCAGCGTTTCCAACTGATTGCCGCTGAGGTTGAGTATTTCGAGGGAGTCGGCCAGGTCGAAGATTTCCCGGGGAAACTCTGTCAAGCCGCAGGCCAGGTCCAGTCGGGTGATGCCTGAGAGCTGGCCGGCGCGCAGTTGGGCGAGGGTGTGCATGGCGGGGGTCGCTGTTGATCAAGGGGCGGGCGCAAGGTCCGAAGCCAGACAGTTAACCAATAATCAGCCCGACACAAAACCCTGTGGCGAGGGGATTTATCTGTGGGAGCAACAGTGTTGCTCCCTTGGCCACAATCGATCGCTCTAGCGTTCGATGCTGCGGTTCCACCGCGCGTTCCAGGCCGGGCGCTGTTCGTTGACCTGGTCCCAATCCACGGCGATCGCCGTTTCCAGGTATTGCTTCATCGCTTCCACCTGGCCGCGGGTCTTGTCGGTGGTCGGGGTGTTGGGGTTAGAGGGGATCTGGTCGCCTTCTTCCAGGGCAATGGCCTGGGCTTCAGGTGTCAGCAGGAACGCGGCAAGCTTTTGCGCCAGTTCCGGCTGGGTGTTCTGGGCGATGGCGCATTCGGCGACGTTGAGCACTACGGCGCCTTCCTTCGGCTGGGCGTATTCGACCGGCATGCCCTTGAGTTTCAACGCGGTCACCTGGGTCGGCGTCAGCGGGAACAGGGCGGCTTCGTCGGTCTGCAGCATTTCGGATATCTTCGCCGAGCTGGGGATGTACTCCAGCACGTTGCGCCCCACCGTGTTCGGCCAGGCCTTGAAGCCCGGCTCGACGTCGGTTTCGCTGCCGCCCTGGATCCGGTTGAACATCAGGAAACCGTGCAGGCCGAAGGTGGAGGAGGCCATCGACTGGAACACCACTTTGTCCTTGAAGCGTGGATCGGCCAGGTCCATCCATGAGGTGGGCGTATTCCAGCCTTTTTCCTTGAACAGCCGCGTGTTGTAGGCCAGCCCCGTCACGCCGAGGCTGACGGCCACGGCCTGATCCTTGATGCGCCCCTTGGCCGGGATCTGCGCCAGGGTCGGGCTGTCCTCGAGTTTGTCGCACAGCCCCATGGCGATGGCGCGATACATGATGCCGTCATCCAGGAACATCACGTGCATCTGCGGGTTGCCTTTGCTGGCCTGGACCTTCGCCAGGATATCGGCTGAGGTGCCCGGTACGATGACCACCTTGACGTTGTTGGCTTTCTCGAAAGTGGGCAAGACCTTGTCGGCATAAAGCCGCTCCATGGTTCCGCCATTCATGCCCAGGTAAAGCGTCGGCTCGGCCAACGCCTGGGTGACCGGGAGCAGGGCGCCCAGGCAAGCGGAGCCCAGCGAGCAGAAACCGAACAGTGCACTGCGTTTGACGTTATTCATTGGCGCGACCTTCCTCTATCAAGCAACGGAGATGGAGTGGAACCGGGTGATGGAAAACGCATCCAGCGGCGTGGACGAAGCCCCGCTGCAGATGATCTCGGTGAGCGCCTGGCCCACCGCCGGGCCGATCTGGAAACCCGCGCCGGCAAAGCCGAACGCGTGCAACAGACCGGGCTGGGTGCTGCTGTGGCCGATCACCGGCTGACGATCGGGCAGGTAACCTTCGGTGCCGCTCCAGGTACGAATCGCCTGGGCGCCCTCCAGGAATGGGTAGAGCTCGACGGCCTGGCGCAGGATCTCGATCACCGCATTCTGGCCGGGCCGGGCGCGTGCGGCGTCCAAGGCAAAACCTTGGCCGCCCCCCAGTACACAGTTGCCACGCGCGACCTGGCGGGCATAGATACCGCCGCCCTCGACGCCAGTGCTGGCATCCATGACCAAGGGCAAGGGCTCGGTGACCAGCATTGCCGGATGCCCGGCGTGCATTGGCACCGCTTCGCCAAACTGCGCGGCGAACTGGCTGGCCCAGGCACCGGCGCAGTTCAGCAGCCAGGGCGCGTGGAGCGTCAGGCCTGTTGCGGTGTGTACGGCAAAGCGCTGGCCGTCGTGGACAACGTTGCTGACAGTGCATTGTTCGTGGACTAGCGCGCCATGCCGGCGGGCGGCCTGGGCAAACGCCGGTGAAACCAGGCGCGGATTGGCATGGCCGTCGTCCGGGCACAGTGACGCCCCGACCGCGACAGTGCCAACCCACGGAAAACGGGTCCGCAGTTCTTCTTGATCGAGCAGTTGCAAATCGAGGCCGAAGCCGTGGCTGCTGGCGGCATAGTCGCGCAACGCTTGCAGGTCTTCGGCACTGCGGGCCAGTTTGAGATGACCGCTGCGCTGGTACTCACCGTCGATACCGATCAGTTGAGGTAACTGGCCCCAGATTTCATGGGCCCGTTGCGACAAGGGCAATTGCGACAACGGTCGGCCCTGACGCCGCACACCGCCGTAGTTCACGCCACTGGAATGCGAGCCACAGAAGTCGCGCTCCAGCAGCGCCACCCGGCGGCCGGCCTTGCTCAGGAACAACGCGGCCGAGGCGCCGACGATGCCGCCGCCAATGATCACCACATCCACTTCGATCACGGTTCGACCTCCAGGCCGAACGGCACCGGCTTGACCGGCGCCTGGGCCCGCAAGCGGCCGATGTCGGAGAGGGGGAGGCCACTTTCGCGCGCAATGATTTCTGCTGCCGCGGTACCGCACATCCGGCCCTGGCAACGACCCATGCCGACCCGACAATGGGCCTTGACCCGATTGATCTCCCAATGGCCTTCGCCCACCACCCGGCGGATATCACCCGCGCTGACTTCTTCGCAGCGGCAAATCATCAGGTTATCGGCCGCATCGGCGGCCCAACGTTCAGGAAAGGCAAACGCGCGCTCCAGGCCTTCCCGGAACCGGCCGATGCGTTCAAGGGCTTGTTCCAGTTGTGTGCAGCGTTGTGGGTCGGTGCAGTAGCCGCTGTCTTCGAGCAAGGCCAGGGCCGCCCGTTCACCGGCCATTTCAGCCGCGTCGGCGCCCATGATTGCGGCACCGTCACCGGCCAGGTAAATCCCCGGCACACTGCTGCGCCCGGCGTGGTCCCGCCGTGGCAGCCAGGCGCGGTTGAGGGCATTCCAGGCAAACTCGCAGCCCAGCAGGTCGGCCAACTGGGTTTCGCTGCGCAAGCCATGGGCGAAGGCCACCGCGTCACAGTCGAGGGTGTACTCGCCGCTTGCGTCGTGCCATTGCAGCGACTGCACCCGGCGTTCTCCGTCCAGGCGCGACAGGCTCGCGCCTTGATGCACAGCGATACCGCGGGCGGTGAGCCAGGCGCGATAGTAGAGGCCCTTGGCGAGGGTGGCCGGTTGTGCCAGCAGGCCGGGCAGGGCGCGGACCTGGGCGCTAAAGGGCGAACTGTCGAGGACCGCGACCACGTTGGCGCCGGCCCGGGCGTATTGGTAGGCCACCAGATACAACAACGGACCGCTGCCGGCGAACACCACCCGTTCACCAATGGCGCAACCCTGGAACTTCAGGGCGATCTGCGCCGCGCCCAGGCTGTACACCCCAGGCAGGGTCCACCCCGGTACAGGCAGGATCCGGTCGGTGGCGCCGGTGGCGACGATCACGCTGGCGTACTCGAGGCGCGCGGTGCGACCTTCATGCAAGGTATCGAGCAGGCCGGCCTCGGCGTTCCATACCAGAGTGTCGGGACGGTAATCGAGCTGTTCGCGCAACGCGTCGAGGGTCTGGTGGATGGCGTTGGCCTTGGACGCTTCAAAGCCATAGAGCTTGGCTGGCGGGCGCTTGAAGTTGATCGGTTGGCGCCGATAGATCTGCCCGCCACCGCGAGCGGCTTCGTCCAGCAGGACGGGGTATACGCCGTGGGCGACCAGGGTCTGCGCGGCACGGATACCGGCCGGGCCGGCGCCGATGATGGCGACGGGTTTCATGACCACCTCGTTGGCGATGCAGTGGGATTGGCGACATCTTTAGAGACACCATCGCGAGCAGGCTCGCTCCCACATCGGATTTGCGGTGGATGTGGATTTTGTGGATGGCACAAGTCCCCTGTGGGAGCGAGCCTGCTCGCGGTGGGGGCGTATCTGGCTACATTGTTCATACCTGGCGCCCCGGTTCGCGGATGATGTGCTGCCCGGCTTCGAGCAGGGTCGAGCAGGCGCGTACGCGGCGGCCATCCCCCAGGCGCACCCAGCAGTCCTGGCAGGCACCCATCAGGCAGAAACCGGCCCGGGGTTCGGCGCTGAAGTCACTGCCGCGCAGGTGTTCGCCGCAGGTCAGCACGGCGGTCAGCAGGGTGTCCCCCAAAAGGCCCGTGGCGGGCTTGCCGTCGAGGGTAAAGTCCAGGGCCGGGCGGTCGCCTTCGGCCAGTCGTTTCAGCAGTGCCATGACACCCTCATTGTTTGCCTACCAGGACCCGATCCAGGCCATAGACCCGGTCGAGCAGAATCATGGTCAGCGCGGTGAGCCCGATGACCAGCGCCGACACCGCCGCCATCATCGGGTCGATGGATTCGGTGGCGTACACATACATGCGTACCGGCAGGGTTTGCGTGGCTGGCGAGGTGACGAAGATCGACAGCGTGACTTCATCGAAGCTGTTGATGAACGCCAGCAACCAGCCCCCAGCCACACCCGGCAGGATCATCGGCAGGGTGATTTGCCGAAACAGCGTGAAGCGCCCGGCCCCCAACGACTGCGCGGCCTGCTCGGCGCTGCGGTCCAGGCCAATGGCCGAGGCGAGTACCAGGCGCAGCACGTACGGCGTGATCACCAGCACATGGGCGAAGATCAGCCAGGCAAAGCTGCCGTTCACGCCCATCAGCGCAAACAAACGCAGTAACGCCACCCCCAATACCAGGTGCGGAATGATGATCGGCGACAGGAACAGGCCATTGAAGAAATCCCGGCCCGGGAACTCGAGCCGGGTGATCGCCAGGGCCGCCGGCACTGCAATCAAGGTCGCCAGCGAGGCCGCGCAGAACGCCAGGATCAGGCTGTTGTAGAACGCATCGATAAAGTCCGCGCGCTCGAACACCGCGCGAAACCAGCGCAGGGAAAACTCGGTGGTTGGCAGGCTCAGGGTGTTTTCCGGGGTGAAGGCGACGAGGCAGACCACCACCAGCGGCGCGAGCATGAAGACCACCACCAGGGCGTGGAACAGCAGGGCGAAAGGACCGTTTCTGGACATGGCGAATTATCCCAATGACTTCTTGTAGCGGCCTTCGATCATTCGGTTCCACGACAGCATGATCAGCAGGTTGAGCAGCAGCAGGGCGACGGCAATGGCCGCGCCCATGGGCCAGTTCAGCTCCGACAGGTACTGGTCGTAGATCAACGTGGCGACCATCTTCAAGCGCCGTCCACCGAGCAGGCCGGGGATGGCGAAGGAGCTGGCGGCGAGGCCGAACACGATCAGCGTGCCGGAGAGCACACCGGGCATGATCTGTGGCAGCACGACCTTGCGGATCACCGTGAACTGGCTCGCGCCCAGCGACAGCGCGGCCTGTTCGGCGGCCGGGTCGAGTTTCTGCAATGAGGTCCAGACTGGAATGATCATGAACGGCAACATCACATGGACCAGGGCGATGACCACGGCGAACGGTGTATAGAGCAGCTTCATCGGCGCGCCACCGAATGCTTGCAGGGCCTGGTTGACCAGGCCGTCGGCGCCGAGCAGCAGGCTCCAGCCGAAGGCTCGTACCACTACTGAAATCAGCAGCGGCGTGAGAATCAGGATCAGGAAAATCGAACGCCACGGTGCGCCCATGCGGCTGAGGATGTACGCCTCGGGCACACCGATCAGCACGCACAAGAGCGTGGTCAGGGCGCTGATCCAGAACGTGCGCAGGAAAATCTCGTAGAAGTACGGGTCGCCCAGCAGGCTGGTGTAGTGGTCGAAGGTAAAGGCGTCGTTGTTGATGCCCGAGCTGTAGTCGAAGACGTTGAACGACAGGACCAGCGTCAAGCCCAGCGGAATGACCAGCAGGCCCAGATACAAGGCCAGGGCTGGCGCGGACATCAGGTAACCCTGCCGGCCACGGCGCATCGCATCGATCAGCTTCATGCCGGCACCTCGTCCGCGCTCAGCACCCGCAGCAGTGCCGGATCCCAGTCCAGGCCCACCGCCGTGCCTTCGACCAAGGGCGCGGAGCCGTCGTTGCGGCGTACCACGCAGAGTTCACCCAGGCTGGTGGAGACGCCGTACAGCCATTGACTGCCGAGAAAGAAGCGGCTGACGAGGGTGCCTTGCAGGCGGCCCGAGCCGGACGCAAGCAGGTCGATTTTTTCCGGGCGCAGGCTCAGGGTCAGGTCAGCGTCGTCCCGGTTGCAGACTTGAACGACGCCCGCGCCATCGCGCAGGCCGGGCAGCAGGTTGGCCTTGCCGACGAAGCCGGAAATGAATTCGGTGCGTGGGTGCTCGTAAAGGGTGTACGGCGCGTCGATCTGGGTGATACGCCCGGCCTGCATCACCACGACCCGGTCGCTGATCGACAGGGCTTCGGACTGATCATGGGTGACCATCAGGGTGGTGATTCCGACTTCGCGCTGGATGCGACGGATTTCGTATTGCATCTCTTCGCGCAAGTTGGCGTCGAGGTTGGACAGCGGTTCGTCGAGCAACAGCACCGGCGGTTCGATCACCAGTGCCCGGGCCAGTGCCACGCGCTGGCGCTGGCCGCCCGAGAGTTCCCGTGGGTAGCGTTCGGCGTGTTGGTCCAGGCGCACCAGCTTCAACACCCGATCCACGCGTTGTTGCAGCTCGGCATTGGCGACCTTGCGCATGCGCAGGCCGAAAGCGACGTTGTCCTTGACGGTCATGTGGGGGAATAGCGCGTAGCTCTGGAACACCACCCCCAGACCACGACTGGCGGGCTTGGCATGGGTGATGTCGCGACCGTCCAGCAGGATGCGCCCGCTGCTGGCTTCGACGAAGCCGGCGATCATTTGCAGGGTGGTGGTCTTGCCGCAGCCGGAAGGCCCCAGTAGCGAGACGAACTCGCCTTTTTCCACCGACAGGTTGGTGGCGACCACGGCGTCGATGTCGCCGTAACGTTTGCCAAGTCCTTCAAGTTGCACAAAAGCCATAGCTGCGCTCCACCTGGGATTGTTATGCGTCGCCGCGAGGCGCGCTTTTTTGTATGGGCAGATACGAAAGGATGCTGCTGGGGTGCGTTGGCGCTCGACCTCGAGTCGGCTGCCGCTGTTGTTCGAATCGCC
The DNA here is from genome assembly GCF_058148565.1 of Pseudomonas sp. DF11. Lineage (NCBI taxonomy): Bacteria > Pseudomonadati > Pseudomonadota > Gammaproteobacteria > Pseudomonadales > Pseudomonadaceae > Pseudomonas > Pseudomonas sp. DF11. The sequence goes on along the minus strand of NZ_JBYVYN010000013.1, from coordinate 92,879 downwards.
CCTGTATGGACGCAGAGTAGGACGAAGAATAGGATGGGCTCAATGGACTATTTCACTGAAGCGAAGACTATTTTCAATTTAATTCAGTGAGTAAATTTAATAATGAGAAATAACATGTCGAATTCCACTGATCGGAATAATGAAAAAGTCGAGGTGGGTGTCGGCGCGGTCTCCAGGTTGTTTGCCGTGTTGCGTAGCCTGGGTGATACCGTCGAGGGCGGCGAGCGGGTGACGCAATTGGCCCAGCGCATCGGTTTGTCCCAGCCCACCACCCATCGTTTGTTGCGCAGCCTGATGGACGAGGGCATGGTCGAGCAGGACGCTCGCAGCAAGCGCTATCGCCTGAGCCTGGAGTTCTTCGCCCTGGCCGCCCGCGCCGGTAACACCGGCAACCTGCGCGAACTGGTGCGCCCGGCCATGCTGCGGTTGTCGGCTTCCTTGGGGGACTCGCTATTTCTGCTCGCCCGCAGTGGTTTCGATGCCATCTGCCTGGACCGCAGCGAAGGGCCGTTTCCGATCCGTACGTTCACTGGTGACATTGGGGGGCGCGTGGCATTGGGCGTGGGGCAGGGCAGCCTGGCGATCCTGGCGTTCCTGCCGGAAGAAGAGCGCGACACGGTAATTCAATACAACCTGCCACGGCTCAAGGATTTCCATTTGTACGACGAAGTCTTCCTGCGTTCGGAAGTGGAGAACGTGCGCACGCTGGGCTACGCCGGGCGCAACACCGGCGTACTGCAAGGCATGGCCGGGGTGGCCGTGCCGATCCTGGACCGTGACGGTCGGGCCGTGGCCGCCTTGAGCGTAGCGACGGTGAGCGACCGCCTGGGGCCTGATCGCCTGCCGACGGTGGTGGACATGCTCAAACGTGAGGCGGCCCTGATCGGGCCGCGGATCAACCCGTTCGACCCATTGTTGCGCAGGCCTTCGCAGGTGTTTGGGCAGGGGTGAACCGACTCCTCTGAATTATCGCAGAACCCTTGTGGGAGCGAGCCTGCTCGCGATAGCGGTGGTCCAGTCAGTAATGTGCCGGCTGACATGCCGCTATCGCGAGCAGGCTCGCTCCCACAGGGGCGGCGGTGATTAGAAATTCAGGGTTTGCTTGAGCCGCTGCGCCGCTGGCATATCGCTGGGTATGACCATCGCATAGTTGTAGCCCGGGCCGGACCAGTACTCGGCTTGTAGCTCGCCGTCACGGCGGCTGCCACGGGGAAGCAGGAAGTTTTTCGGGCCCGGTGGGCGCACGTAGAAGCTGATCTTCTCACCGTTTTGGTCCTGATAAACCACCATGGCCGCCACCCCTTGCTCGGTGCTGAGCAAGCGCCCGCTGACTGGCTTGAAACCCGCGCCCGACAGGTCGGGCAATCGCTCGGCCTGTGTGAAGTAGTGGTCGAGCCAGCCTTGCATGCTCCGCTCATCGCCCGTCTGGTAATCGGCTGGCAGGATGCCCTGCTGGGCTATCAACCGGTACGCCTGCAGGGCATCGGTCATGGGGGGAGCGGCGCTGAGCAGGGTCATTTGCTGCGCTTGCCAGCCACCCAAGCCGCCCACGCTGACGGCCAGCAACAACACCGCGGCGTTGGCCAGATGGCGGCGAGAGCGATGTTTCAGGTGCTGGCGAATCATGGTCGGGTCAAGGTCCGGGTTGGGCGGCTGTTGCAAGGTTCCGCTCAGGGCCGTGCGCAGGTGCTGCGCGTCCTGTTGCCAGGCGCGGACCCGGGCGGCGACTTCAGGATGGTTGGCCAAATAGGCCTGCACCAGGCGCTGGTCGGCCTCGCTCAGTTGGCGATCGACGTAGGCGTGCAGGTCGCTGTCGCTGGGGGGCATGCTGATCATTTGAGTATCCGCAGGGCAGGGCGGGTGATTTCGCCGTCGGTGAGTTGGCGCAGGGCTTGGCGGGCACGGGACAGGCGGGACATGACCGTGCCGGTCGGCACGCCGAGGATGTCGGCGACTTGCTGGTAACTCAAGCCTTCCACCGAGACCCACAACAACAGTGCACGTTGTTCAGTGGTGAGCTGATCGAAGGCCTGGAGGGATGATTGTGCAATCACGCTACGCTCGGCCGAAGGGTGGGCATCGTCGCGGCCAGTGAAAAACTCCAGCATGCGCGCGTACCGCCGGGAGCGGCGGTGGTTGTCGAGAAACTGCCGATACAAAATCGAAAACAGCCAGGCCCGCAGATCGCCGTCCGGGCGCTTGTCGGTCCATTTGGACAATGCCCGTTCCAGGCACATCTGCACCAGGTCGTCGGCGTTGCTCGGGTTGCGCGTCAGCGACACGGCAAAACGCCGTAGCCGGGGGATGAGTTCGCGCAACTGTTCGTCGAATGCGTTCATAGGGGGGCTTCTGTGGGCAAGTCACTGTGCCGGGACTGGAAAGACGACCCGCGAACGAGATTATTCCAGTGCAGGAAAAATAAATACGAGGCATGGGAATAAACCTGCCGGGCCTTCGTCTGACGGATCCTTTCCAACAAATGGTCTCGAGCCCTGGAGCTTTCTCATGGTTGATCCTTCACCCTCGTCGAGCCGGCCGCCCTTGAGCGCCGCAGCCCTGACATTGCGCCTGAGCGGCATCGCCGTGATTGTTGCCGCGCTGGCCGGGGCGTTTGCCTACGTCAATGGCAGCCTCGACCCACAGCGCCTGACACCGCAGGCGCTGGTCAATGTCCTGGAAAAAAACAACGGCGTTCACCCAGGCTTTCGCCGTAACCACTCAAAAGGTGTCTGCGTCGCGGGCTACTTCCAAAGCTCTGGCGAGGCCAGCGCCTATTCCAGCGCCCAAGTCTTCTCGCAGCCGCAAACGCCGGTGGTCGGGCGTTTCGCCTTGCCCAGCGGCAACCCCTATGCACCTGACGGGAGCGTACCGATTCGTAGCCTGGCGCTGCGCTTTACCCAGGCCAACGGCCAGCAGTGGCGCACCGGCATGAACAGCATGCCGGTGTTTCCGGTGGGCACGCCCGAAGCCTTCTACCAACTACAGCAAGCCCAGTCGCCGGATCCCACCACAGGAAAACCGAATTCTGCGGCCGTACTGGCTTTTTTTGCCGCTCACCCCGAAGCGGCGCCATTCCTGCAATGGATCAAGACCGCCAAGCCGTCGGCCAGTTATGCCACCGAAACCTACAATGGCATCAACGCATTCTATCTGGTCAACCCCGTCGGACAGCGCCAGGCGGTGCGCTGGGGCGTGGTGCCGTTGAGCCAGGACGCGACGGATGCAACCCCGCCCCAGGGTGCCGATTTCCTTGAGCAAGACTTGGTGAAACGTCTCGCCGCCGGGCCGTTGCGCTGGCAACTGAACATCACCTTGGCCAACCCGGGGGATCCGGTGAACGACGCCAGCAAGGCCTGGCCCGCTGAGCGCAAGGTGCTCAATGCCGGCACGCTGGTGTTGGAGCGCACCCAGGCGCAGGACAACGGCGAATGTCGCGACATCAATTATGACCCGCTGATCCTGCCCCAAGGGATCGAAGGTTCCGACGATCCGCTGCTGGTCGCGCGTTCCGCTGCCTATGCCAGTTCCTATCTGCGACGCACCAGCGAAGTGAGCCAATTGCCCGCCAACCAGGAGTCCCGCCCATGAGCGCCCCTCGTCACTTTGCACCGCTGGCTCGGCTGCTGCACTGGCTGATGGCATTGATGGTCATTGCCATGCTGTTTATCGGCGCGGGGATGGTCGCCTCGGTGTCCGAACGCCATGAATGGCTGCTTCAGTTGCACAAGCCATTGGGTATCGCGATTTTGCTGTTGGTGATCGTGCGCCTGGTAGTGCGCTTCAGTACCCGACAACCACCGCTGCCGGCCGATCTGCCAGGCTGGCAAGTGTTGGCGGCGAAGGCTTCGCATGTGTTGCTGTACGCCTTGATGCTGGTTTTGCCGTTGCTGGGCTGGGGCATGATCTCGGCGGCCGGAGACCCGGTGATGCTGGGGCATTGGCTGCAGCTGCCGTCGATCGTGCCGGCGCATGCCCAGACCTTCGCGCTGCTGCGCAAGGCCCACGGGTACCTGGCCTACCTGTTGTTCCTGACGGTGCTGGTGCATTTGGCCGCGGCGCTGTTTCACGCGTGGGTGCGTCGGGATGAGGTGTTGGACAGCATGTTGCGCGGCAAGGGCTGAGGCCGTCGTTCTCTGAGAGGCAAGGAATAACCTGTGGTGAGGGGATAAATCCCCTTGCCACAGGATGTCCACCATGACAGGAGATGTGTTCAGGTATTGGGGCCTCAGCGCAACTCGTCGACCATGGCCTCGATGGTGCTCAACACATCCTTGCCCAGTTGCATCGAACGTTTGCCAGACCAGCCGGTGATTGGGTTCGGGTGATCGTTGTGGTCCTTGAACGGCATTTCCAGGGTCAGGGACAGGCAGTCATATTTCTGCCCGACCGCATTGCAGGCCAGGGTCATGTTGGCCTGGCCTGGTTCGTCACGGGTGTAGCCGTGAACTGTCTGGAAGTCTTTGGTCTGGTGCTTGAGATGGCTGCGAAAGCGCTCTTCGAGTGTGGCGATGCGTGGCGTGTAGCCCGGGTTGCCTTCGCAACCGGCGGTGAATACGTGGGGGATTGTCTCATCGCCGTGCGCGTCGAGGAACAGATCGACGCCGTACTTTTCCATTTGCTGTTGTACGAAAAAAACCTCGGGGCTGATTTCCGGACTGGCGTTCTGCCAGGCACGGTTGAGATCCTGGCCCATGGCGTTGGTTCGCAGATGACCGTGGAATGCGCCGTCCGGGTTCATGTTCGGTACTAGGTACAGATCGGCCTTGGCGAGCAACCGGTTCAGTTGCGCATCGTCATGGTGCTGGAGGCGTTCGATCACGCCCTCCACGAACCATTCGGCCATGTGCTCGCCGGGATGCTGCTGGGCAATGATCCAGACTTTGCGCCGACCTTCGGCACCGCTGCCCTTGCGCAGCAATTGAATGTCGCGGCCTTCCACGCTTTTACCGACGGCCAGCAGCTCGGTGCCGGCCTTGTGCTGCGCTTGCTCGATCAGCCAATCATGACGGCCACGGCTGTAAGGTTCGAAGTAGGCGAACCAGGCGTGGGGTTGCTCGGCCTCCAGATGAAAGCGCAGGGCGTCGCCTTCAAACTGGGTCGGAATGCGGAACCAGTTGACGTGGTCGTAGGAGGCAACGGTCTGATAGCCCGTCCAGGCCTTGTTATAGGACGATTGGCTGGCGTTGAGCAGGCGGAAGGAATATTCCTGGCCGACGTGCAGGCCGCTGGCCTTGAAGTGGAACCATTGGAAATGGGCGCTGCGGGTGTCGGGCCTGATCTTGAGCAACGACTGCAAGGGGTTGCTGATGTCGACGACCTCGATGTTGCCGCTGTCGAAATTGGCACTGATATCAAAGGAAGATTTAGCCACGGTCACGATTCCTGGAAAGGATTTTTCATGCCGTTACTTTACACGCAAGGAAGGCGAATCGAGACGATTTAAGTCACGTAAACGAGGGGGCGTCCTCCCTGGACGCCAAGTCAGCTTAGAGAGTCTGCAATTGATTCTCAAGTGCTGGTTGTCGATAGTTTTCGCCCGTGTGGCGGGAGGGCTCTTGTAAACAGATATTCATTTGCTATCATCGCCGCCACCGAATTGGCAGCACCCCAAAAGACTTCATTAGCCTGAAGCCATAAGCCGAAAAATCGGCAAAAAAAGACCCGGCAAAAAGCCGGGTCAAAAACCGTGATTAGCCTGATGAGGAGATATTCCAGAAGTCCGACCTAAGGTCTTCTGGTCTATCGACTGATCTCGCGACCAGCTGATGCAATAATAATCATTATCATTTGCAAGTCAAATGGTTTTATCGCATCGATTGGAAAATTTTTCTCGTCGTTCGCGTTCGCGACGACATTCCCAAGCGTTACTCCTAGCGGGTAGGGTAGCCATCCAGGGATCGGTCAAGCATCACCTTGGCCAGATCGATCATATGCACCACCGAAAATGCCAGGTCACGGCTCGAACCATTCAACCGGTTGGCGGACTCGTGGGCGGTCGCCGCGGCACAGCGCAGCAGGTCGCATGCGTGAACGAGGGCTTCCTCTGCGCTGATATTGTGGTTGACGTCGAAGAAGCGATGTTCTGCCGGCGCTTGCGAAACACCTGGTTTCAGGTAGTAATCGAGGGCGCGTTGGGCCGCCGGACAATCCTGCAGGGGAGGAAACGTACCGTCGAAAGGGCTGCTGGGCTGGTCTTTGCTGGGTGTATCCATGGGGAAGGGAATCTCCGTGTAGGGGGCTGAACTCCTGAATCCAGAATAGTACTTATCGTAATTGTGACGATAATTTAAATACTACAATTTGTGTTTTGAATGGCCGCAGTCACCCACGTATCGTGCCGCACATGGATAAATGGATAGAGTTGGTCAAGGCCAAGATGAAGGAGCTGCGCATCACGCAAGTGGTGCTCGCAGAGCGGTTGGGAATGTCCCAGGGTGGCGTCGGCCATTGGCTGACCAAGCGCCGGCAACCCAGTGTCGAAGACATGAACCGGGTCCTGCGGGAGCTGGGGCTGGAGTTTCTGGAAGTGGCCATGGTGATTCGCGAGCCGGACACCTCCACGGACGAAGGCATGGCCCTGGCGCAGAAGTACAATCCGTACTTCCGCTACCCGGTCAGTGAATGGCACGAGGTTGGCGGGGTGCGCGAAGGTGATCCTGGCGCCTACAGCCAGGCGCGCTACGAGCTGACGGACTACCACGCCCTGGGCGATGCATTCTGGCTGGTAGTGGTGGGCGATGCGATGACCGCACCCAGCGGGTTGAGCATCCCCGAGGGCATGTCGATCCTGGTGGATCCGGCCATCGAGGCGGTGCCTGGCAAATTGGTGGTCGCCTGCTTGCCTGGCAGCAGTGACGCGACCTTTCGCAAATTGATCGAAGAGAGCGGTCAGCGTTACCTGGTTCCGCTCAATCCGACTTACCCGAAAACCCTGTACACCGAGCAATGCCGGCTCATCGGTGTGGTGGTGCAGGCCACCATCAGGTTCTGACTGGATCGGCCCTGGGAGCGGGCCGATTCCTATTCTTCGAACGCCACCAGGGCACTGCCCTCGCTGACCATTTCACCTTCCTGGCAATACAGTGCCTTGATCACACCGGCCTTCGGCGCCCGAATGCTGTGCTCCATTTTCATGGCCTCCAGTACCACCAGTTGAGCCCCGGCCTCCACCGTCTGGCCGACACTCACCAATACCCGCACGATACTGCCGTTCATGGGCGCAGCCAGGCCACCTTGATGGCTGTGGCTGGCCTCGGCGGCGGCCAGCGGGTCGTACAGGTCGATCCGGTGCAGATCACCCGCCCATTGCAGATACAGGCTGTCGCCCTGGCGAATGGCCCGATGGCTGCGACGCAGGCCGTGCTGCTCGATTACCAGTTGATCGCCCTTGAGTTCCGCGCAGCGGGCGTCGATGTCCAGCGTGATCGCACGATCCTGGCCTTCGCAGCTCAGATGCAGGGTGGTTTCCCTGGGCAGACCCAGGCGCAGCCCGGTGGTGCTGGCCCAAGGTGAATCGGCGTCATCACCGCGTACGCGCGGTGTCAGGCTCAAGGCGAATCCCTGGGCGGCTGCGGACCAGAACGCGTCATCCAATTCGCCAGGCTCTGGCAGTAATTGCCCCTGGTAGCGTGGGATAAATCCGGTATCCAGCTCCGCCGCCGCAAAAGCGGGGTGGGCCACTATTCGTCGCAGAAAACCGATGTTGGTCTTCAGCCCGCCAATGGCAAATTCGTCGAGCATGCTCAACAGCCGCAAGCGCGCCTGCTCACGGTCTTCACCCCAGGCAATCAGCTTGCCGAGCATCGGGTCGTAGAATGGCGAGATCTCATCACCTTCCTCCACGCCACTGTCGACCCGCCGCCCCGGTCCCTCGGCTGATTCGCGATACAACGCCAGGCGTCCGGTGGCTGGCAGGAAATCGTTGACCGGATCTTCGGCATACAGCCGCACTTCGATGGCGTGACCGAGCAGCGGCACTTGCGCTTGAGTGATCGGCAATGGCTCGCCTTGGGCGACGCGGATCTGCCAGGCCACCAGGTCCAGTCCGGTGATCGCTTCGGTGACCGGATGCTCGACTTGCAACCGGGTGTTCATCTCCATGAAGAAAAACTCGCCCCGCGCATCCAGCAGAAACTCCACCGTACCGGCCCCGACATAACCAATCGCCTGGGCCGCGCGCACGGCGGCTTCGCCCATTGCCCGCCGCAGTTGCGGGGTCAGGCCGGGCGCGGGGGCTTCTTCCACCACTTTCTGGTGGCGGCGCTGGATCGAGCAATCGCGTTCATTGAGGTACAGGCAGTTGCCGTGCTGGTCGGCAAATACCTGGATTTCCACATGGCGCGGCTTGAGCAGGTATTTTTCCACCAGCATCCGTGAGTCGCCGAACGAAGACTGTGCTTCACGCTGGGCCGAGGCCAGGGCTTCGGCCAGTTGGCTGACGTCCTCGACGACTTTCATGCCCTTGCCGCCACCGCCAGCGGTGGCTTTGAGCAACACCGGGTAGCCGATGCGCTCGGCGGCGTCGCGAAAGGTGTCCAGGTCCTGGGCTTCGCCATGGTAACCGGGCACCAGGGGCACCCCGGCGGTTTCCATCAAGGTCTTGGCCGCCGATTTGCTGCCCATGGCATCAATGGCCGAGGCCGGTGGGCCGAGGAAGATCAGTCCGGCGTCTTCAATCGCCCGGGCGAACCCGGCGTTCTCGGACAGGAAGCCATAACCGGGGTGGATGGCCTGGGCGCCGCTGGCTTTCGTGGCAGCGATCAATTTGTCGATTTGCAAGTAGCTATCGGCGGCCTTGCTGCCGCCCAGGTCGACGCGGATGTCGGCTTCACGGCTGTGGCGGGCATCGCGGTCGGTGGTGCTGTGTACGGCAACGGTGGTCAGGCCCATGGCCTTGGCAGTGCGCATCACGCGGCAGGCGATTTCGCCACGGTTGGCCACCAGCAATGTGGTGAGGGCGGGTGCGCTCATTGACGCGGCTCCTTGTTACTCGATTCGGCTTGCCAGTTTGGCGCGCGCTTTTGCAGGAACGCCCGCAGACCTTCCTGGCCCTCCGGGCTGACGCGAATACGGGCGATGGCGTTTTCGGTGTAGCGCCGTAGCGCCGGGGTCAGGGCGCCGTTACCGACTTCACGCAGCAGTTCCTTGCTGGCGCGCATGGCTGCCGGGCTGTTGAGCAACAGGTTGTCGATCCACTGTTCGACCTGCTGGTCCAAGACCTCGCTCGGATAACTTTCCGACAGCAAACCGATTTCTTTCGCACGTTGCCCGTCGAAGCGTTCTGCAGTCAGGGCATAACGACGCGCCGCCCGCTCGCCGATGGCTTGCACCACGAACGGGCTGATCACCGCCGGCGCCAGGCCAATGCGCACTTCCGACAGGCAGAACTGTGCTTCATCAGCGCCAATGGCCATGTCACAAGCGCTGATAAGCCCCAGTGCGCCACCGAACGCCGCGCCTTGGACGACCGCCAACGTAGGGATTTTCAACTTGGCGAGGTTGTACATCAGCTCCGCCAGTTCCCGGGCATCATCGAGGTTGGTGTGGTAGTCGAGCTCAGCCGATTGCTGCATCCAGGCCAGGTCGGCGCCGGCGCTGAAATGTTTGCCGCGCCCGCGGATCAGCAGGAAGCGCAGGCTCGGATCGCCACTGACCTGGTCCAGGGCAAGGATCAGTTCGCGGATCATTTCGGCGTTGAACGCGTTGTTTTTCGACTCGCGACTGAGCCACAGGGTGGCAACGCCCCGGGGGTCGGTGTGCAGTTCGAGGGTGTTGAAGTTATCCATGGGCATTCCCCGTTTACATCCGGAACACGCCGAAGCGGCTCGGTTCGATAGGCGCATTCAGTGATGCGGACAAGGCCAGGCCCAGTACATCGCGAGTCTGGGCCGGGTCGATGACGCCGTCGTCCCACAGCCTGGCGCTGGAATAATAGGGGTGGCCCTGTTCTTCGTATTGATCGAGTATCGGTTGCTTGATCTCGGCTTCCTGCTCGGCGCTGAAGGGATGGCCGCTGCGTTCGGCCTGCTCGCGCTTGACCTGCACCAGCACGCCGGCCGCCTGCTCGGCACCCATCACGCCAATCCGCGCGTTTGGCCACATCCACAGGAACCGTGGATCGTAGGCGCGACCGCACATGCCGTAGTTGCCCGCGCCGAAACTGCCGCCGATGATCACGGTGAATTTCGGCACTTTGGCACAGGCGACCGCCGTCACCAGTTTGGCACCGTGCTTGGCGATGCCGCCCGCTTCGTACTTCTGCCCGACCATGAAGCCGGTGATGTTCTGCAGGAACAGCAGCGCAATCCCGCGCTGACACGCCAGTTCGATGAAGTGCGCGCCTTTCTGCGCGGCCTCGGCGAAGAGGATGCCGTTGTTGGCGAGGATCGCGATCGGGTAGCCGTGCAAATGCGCGAAGCCGCACACCAGGGTCGTTCCGAACAGCGCCTTGAACTCGTCGAATACCGAACCGTCCACCAGGCGCGCGATCACTTCCCGGACATCGAACGGTTGCTTGGCGTCGGCCGAAACCACACCGTACAGCTCATCGCTCGAGTACAGCGGGGCGATGGGCTGGCGTTGCTGCAACTGGCCCTGTTTGCGCCAGTTGAGGTTGGCGACGCTGCGGCGGGCCAGGGCCAGGGCATGTTCGTCACTGTCGGCGTAATGGTCGGCCACCCCTGAAATCTTGCAATGTACGTCAGCCCCGCCGAGATCTTCAGCGCTGACCACCTCGCCGGTGGCGGCTTTCACCAAGGGTGGCCCGGCGAGGAAAATCGTCGCTTGCTGGCGGACCATGATCGCCTCGTCCGCCATGGCCGGCACATAGGCGCCACCAGCGGTGCAGGACCCCATGACCACGGCAATCTGCGGGATGCCCTGGGCACTCATGTTGGCCTGGTTGAAGAAGATCCGGCCGAAGTGCTCGCGGTCCGGGAACACTTCGTCCTGGCGTGGCAGGTTGGCGCCGCCGGAATCCACCAGGTAAATGCACGGCAGGCGATTTTGCTGGGCGATGGTCTGGGCGCGCAGGTGTTTCTTCACCGTCAGCGGATAATAAGAGCCACCTTTGACCGTCGCGTCGTTGGCGACAATCATGCATTCGACGCCTTCCACGCGACCGATGCCGGCAATCACGCCGGCCGCCGGCACATCTTCGCCATAGACTTCGTGGGCCGCCAACGGGCTGATCTCCAAAAACGGCGAGCCCGGATCCAGCAGCCGGTTGATGCGTTCACGGGGCAGCAACTTGCCCCGCGACGTATGCCGTTCCTGGGCCTTGGGGCCGCCGCCTTGGCGCACTTGCGCGAGCAAGGTGCGCAGGGCCTCGACGTGTCCGAGCATCGTATCGCGGTTGGCGATGAACTCCGGGGAGCGTGGGTTGAGCTGAGTGTGCAGCGTGGCCATGATCAGCTCCGTTAGCGGGTTTCGTTGAACAGTTCGCGGCCGATCAACATCCGACGAATCTCACTGGTGCCGGCACCGATTTCGTACAGCTTGGCGTCACGCAGCAGGCGACCGGCCGGGAATTCATTGATGTAGCCGTTGCCGCCAAGGATCTGGATGGCGTCGAGGGCCATTTGCGTGGCGCGTTCGGCGCTGTAGAGGATCACCCCGGCGGCGTCTTTGCGGGTGGTTTCGCCGCGCTCGCAGGCCTGGGCCACGGCATACAGATAGGCGCGGCTGGCGTTGAGCTGGGTGTACATGTCGGCGACCTTGCCCTGGATCAGCTGGAATTCGCCGATGCTTTGGCCGAACTGCTTGCGGTCGTGGATGTACGGCACGATCAGGTCCATGCACGCCTGCATGATCCCGGTCGGACCGCCAGAGAGCACCACGCGCTCGTAATCGAGTCCGCTCATCAGCACTTTCACGCCGCCATTGAGCACACCGAGGATATTTTCTTCCGGCACTTCGACGTCGTCGAAAAACAGCTCGCAGGTGTTGGAGCCGCGCATGCCGAGCTTGTCGAACTTGTTGCTGCGGCTGAAGCCCTTCCAGTCGCGCTCGACGATGAAGGCAGTGATGCCGTGGGGGCCTTTTTCCAGGTCGGTCTTGGCGTAGATCACATAGGTGTTGGCATCGGGACCGTTGGTGATCCAGGTCTTGCTGCCGTTGAGCACGTAACGGTCGCCACGCTTGTCGGCCCGCAGTTTCATGGAGACCACGTCGGAGCCGGCGTTCGGCTCGCTCATGGCCAGGGCGCCAATGTGTTCGCCGCTGATCAGCTTGGGCAGGTACTTGGTTTTCTGTTCGTGGTTGCCGTTGCGATTGATCTGGTTCACGCAGAGGTTGGAGTGGGCACCGTAGGAGAGGGCGACCGAGGCCGAACCGCGACTGATTTCTTCCATGGCCACCACGTGGGCCAGGTAACCCAGGCCAGCGCCGCCGTATTCTTCCGGGACAGTGATACCCAGCAGGCCCATGTCGCCGAACTTGCGCCACATGTCAGCGGGAAACAGGTTATCGATATCGATCTGCGCCGCCCGGGGAGCCAACTCGGCCTTGACGAAGGCCTGCACCTGATCGCGGAGCATGTCGATGGTTTCGCCGAGGGCAAAGTTCAGGGATGGGTAGCTCATGGGACACCTTTTGGCTTTTTTATCGGGTGTGGAGAACCGAGAAATGGCTCTCACCTTTACGTTAACGTAAGCCTGCGCTGGAAGGCTGTCAATCGCCCTTTACGTTAACGTCAACTTGAGCGAGAGTAATAACGCTCTGCATCAGGTTCACCGCTACACCCACTAATAAAGACAAGAGGGGGCGTCATGGATCAACCCGGTTCGCATTCGCAGCTCAGCTACACTCGTGGCTCCCAGGCCAAGGCCTTGTTGGCGCAAACCATTGGCGAGGTTTTCGACCAGAGCGTAGCCCGGTATCCAGAGGGCGAGGCGCTGGTGGTTCGCCATCAATCGCTGCGTTATACCTGGCAACAACTGGCCGAGGCCGTCGATCTGCACGCCCGCGCCTTGTTGGCACTGGGTTTGAAGACCGGTGATCGCCTTGGCGTGTGGGCGCCCAATTGCGCCCAGTGGTGTATCAGCCAGTTCGCCAGTGCGAAGATCGGTGTCATTCTGGTCAACATCAATCCGGCCTATCGCGTTTCTGAACTCGAATACGTGCTTAAACAATCCGGATGCCAATGGCTGGTGTGTGCCGGGGCGTTCAAGACCTCGGACTATCACGCCATGTTGCAAGCGCTGGCACCAGAGCTGGCAGAGCAATTGATCGGCCACCTGCAGAGTGAGCGCTTGCCGGATTTGCGAGGTGTGATCAGCCTCGATCTTCAGCCGCCCCCAGGCTTTCTGCCTTGGTCGCAACTGGCCGCCCTTGGCGCAGCGACTACCTCTGGACAACTGGCAGAGCGCCAGGCCAGCCTGCATTCCGATCAACCGGTGAATATCCAGTACACCTCAGGCACCACCGGTTTCCCCAAGGGTGCGACCCTCAGCCACCACAACATTCTCAATAACGGTTACATGGTCGGTGAAAGCCTGGGCCTGACCGCTGGCGATCGGTTGGTGATCCCGGTGCCGCTCTACCATTGCTTTGGCATGGTCATGGGTAACCTGGGCTGCATGACTCATGGCAGCGCCATGATCTACCCCAACGATGCCTTCGACCCGTTGCTGACGCTAAAGGCCGTGGCCGAGGAAAAAGCCACTGCGCTGTATGGCGTGCCCACCATGTTCATCGCCATGCTCGATCAGCCGCAAAGGGACGAGTTCGACCTGTCCAGCCTGCGCACCGGGATCATGGCCGGGGCCACATGCCCCATCGAAGTGATGCGGCGGGTCATCAACGAAATGCACATGGCTGAAGTGCAGATTGCCTACGGCATGACGGAAACCAGCCCGGTGTCATTGCAGACCGGTCCTTCAGACGAACTGGAATTGCGCGTGACCACCGTCGGCCGCACCCAGCCGCAACTGGAAAGCAAAATTATCGATGAGGCGGGCAATCTCGTTCCGCGTGGCGCCATCGGCGAGTTGTGTACCCGCGGCTACAGCGTGATGCTCGGGTACTGGAACAACCCCAAGGGCACCGCCGATGCCATCGACGCCGATGGCTGGATGCACACCGGGGACCTGGCGGCCATGGACGAGCAGGGCTATGTGCGCATCGTAGGGCGCAACAAGGACATGATCATTCGTGGTGGAGAGAATATTTACCCACGTGAGCTGGAGGAGTTCTTCTTCACCCATCCGGCAGTGGCGGACGTGCAAGTGATTGGCATCCCGTGTTCGCGCTACGGCGAAGAAATCGTCGCCTGGATCAAATTCCATCCCGGCCACAGCGCCTCCGAGCAAGAGCTGCAAGCCTGGTGCAAGGAGCGCATCGCCCACTTCAAGACGCCGCGTCATTTCAAATTCGTCGAGGAATTTCCGATGACGGTTACCGGCAAGATCCAGAAATTCCGCATGCGCGAAATCAGCATCGAAGAACTGTGTGAAAAGGAAGACTAGCCATAAGACCTGTGGGAGCGAGCCTGCTCGCGATGCGGTGTGTCGGTCAAAGCGCTGTGGCTGATACACCGCCTTCCAAAACAACCGAAAAACCCCAGACAGCACAAAGGGGAGCCGAAGCTCCCCTTTAATTTTGTCGTCGCGTGCTCTTTTTTTATTATTGAGGGGCGGCCTGTTGTTGTTTTTGGCAGCCGTGGCCCTTTACCGCTGTTTTTGGCGATCCCCATCCGGGATCAAGAGCAAACGTATTTTTTTGAGCGCTGATCTGCCTTTTCGCCTTGCGATCCAACCGATTCGGGAGCTACCTGAAGGTAGTTTTATTATTCTCTGCCCGGTTGCGGGTTGCTTCTGTAAGCACCCTGAAAAGCACATCTTCTCCAAAAAAATCTGTTAGCTGCGTCTCTGCCGTGTTGTTTTTGTTATGTCAGAGTCGTTTCGTCTTGTTTTTATTGGGTTTGCTGCGTTTTTTTATTCTTGTTATGCCAGAGATATAGCAGGTGGCGTGCCAACTTTTAAAAACCTATGTAAATCAATGAGTTATATTTTTTGACTGAAAAACCTGACGGGCCAAACCTGACAAATTGTTTCCGTGTTACTCGTTTCGCCGCTGTTACAAAGCCAGCGGTAACACCTCACTGGGCGCTACGGGCCTTGGCGACACGCGAACCGCTAGGACGACCGAGCACATCACAGATCTGCCGACCCGCGGCGATCAGGGCATTCAGGTCGACACCGGTTTCGATACCCAAGCCATCGAGCAGGTACAGCACGTCTTCGGTGGCAACGTTACCGCTGGCGCCCTTGGCATAAGGGCAGCCGCCAAGGCCGGCGATGGAGCTGTCGAACACCGCGATGCCTTCCAGCAGGCTGGCGTACACATTGGCCATGGCCTGGCCGTAGGTATCGTGGAAGTGTCCAGCGAGCTTGTCCCGCGGCACCTCGGCACCCACCACCTCGAACATCCGGCGTGTGGCGCCAGCGGTGCCCGTGCCGATGGTGTCACCCAGGGAGACCTCGTAGCAGCCCATCGCATACAGCTCCCGAGCGACCCAAGCCACCTGTTCAGGCTTGACCGCGCCTTCATACGGGCAGCCCAGCACGCAGGACACGTAGCCACGCACACTGACGCCGTGCTGCCTGGCGGCCTCCATGATCGGCGCGAAGCGTTCCAGGCTCTCCGTGATGGAGCAGTTGATGTTGCGCTGGGAGAACGCTTCGGATGCGGCGGCGAATACCGCGACTTCTTTTACGCCCGCCGCCAGCGCGTCTTCAAAGCCCCGTAGGTTCGGTGCCAGGGCGCCATAGGTCACACCCGGCTTGCGCTGGATCTGCGCGAACACCTCGGCGGAACCGGCCATTTGCGGCACCCACTTGGGCGAGACGAAGCTGCCGACTTCGATGTAGCCCAGGCCGGCAGCGCTCAGGGCATCCACCAGGCGCACCTTGTCGGCGACGCTGATGGGTTGTGCTTCATTCTGCAGGCCGTCACGGGGGCCGACTTCGATCAAGCGTACAAAGGAGGGGAGGGACATGGGGATTGACCTGTGGTGGGGTTGCCAATATGCCGAGAGCAATGATGAGCCCTTGTGGGAGCGAGCTTGCTCGCGATAGCGGTATGTCAGTCAACATCGGTAGTGTCGGTTATAGCGCTATCGCGAGCAGGCTCGCTCCCACAGTTTTTTCAGAAAGTGTTACTGGACGATTTCCTCGCCTTTGATCGTCTGCTCCAGCGCCTGGATACAGCGTTCTTCAGCGGTGTCGAGTTCCAGCTTCATCTGTTCGATGTCCAGCAATTGCTGTTCGAGTTGTTCCCGGCGCTCGGCGATTTTCGCCAGCATGCTGTGCAGCTGCTTCTGATTGCCGCTGGAGGGGTCGTAGAGTTCGATCAGCTCGCGGCACTCGGCCAGGGAAAAACCGATGCGTTTGCCCCGCAGGATCAGCTTCAGGCTGACCTTGTCCCGCGGCGAGTAAATGCGCTCCTGGCCCCGACGCTCCGGGCTCAACAGGCCTTGTTCTTCATAGAAGCGGATGGCCCGGGTGGTGATATCCAGCTCGCGGGCGAGGTCGGAGATGCTGTAGGTCTGGCTGCTCATGGAAGCGCTCGAAACGAAAGGGGCTGGCGCTAAGCTAAAGGCAGGTTGACGTTCGCGTCAAGCAGTCGCAGGTGCGTTGTCCGTGCGGGCCCTTTCGCGAGCAAGCCCGCTCCCACAGGTTCTGCGTTGTACACAAATGTTGAGTGTATTGCAGGTCCAATGTGGGAGTGGGCTTGCTCGCGAAGAACGAGAACGCGGTCCAAAGCTTTACACCACCTTATCGAGCTTCTTCTCATGGGCCGTCACCTGCTGGCACAGCTCGATCATCTGCTCGCGCATCCAGCGGTTGGCCGGATCCTGGTCGGTGCTTTCGTGCCAGTACAAGTGGGTTTCCACCGGTGGCACGTCGTTGACCGGGAGCAGGAAGGCGTGCAAATCGTGACGACGGGCAAAGCGTTCGGGAACGGTCATGACCATGTCGGTCTGCTGTAGCACCTGGGAGGCCATCAGGTAGTGCTGGGAACGCAGGGCGATCTTGCGCTGGATGCCCATCTTGCCGAGGGCCAGGTCGACATAACCCAGGCCGTTGCGGCGACTGGAAATATGCACGTGGGTCTGGGCCAGGTAATCGTCGAGGCTGAGCTTTTCCTTGCCCGCCAATGGATGGCCCTTGCGCATGGCGCACACGTAGCGGTCTTCCATCAACTTGACGTGGCGCACCTGCGGGTCGGTGTTGAGTGGCGCGTCGACGGCGAAGTCGAGGCGGCCGGCGGCCAGTTCCTTGGTGGTTTCACGGCGCTTGGAGAGGAAGCTTTCGATCGCCACGGTCGGTGCCAGGCGGCGCAGGCGTTGGAACAGCAGCGGCAGGATCACGCCTTCGGTGAGGTCGGTCATGCTGATGCGGTAGGTCTTGACCGCCTGCAACGGGTTGAAGATCCGGCTTTCCTGCACTGACACCCGCAGCAGCGACAAGGCGTTGCGCACCGGACCGATGATGTTCTGGGCCATGGGCGTCGGCACCATCCCTTGGGCGGTGCGCACGAAGAGTGGGTCGTTGAAGGTCTCCCGCAGGCGGGCCAGGGCATTGGACACGGCCGGCTGAGTGATGCCGACGATCTGCCCGGCGCGGGTCAGGTTGGCTTCGGTGTAGATCGCATCGAAGACAATGAAAAGGTTGAGGTCGACCTTGCTCAGATTCATGGCGCTGCACTCTTGTTCTTGGGCTTGTTGTGAGGTGCCGGGTGGCGATGAGAATCAGTGAAACATATATCGGTGATGAATGTTAATACACGCCGAGAATAGGTTAGGTAAATTTTCGTAGCTGAACTAGCATCGATTTCATGACCTAAAACAACCTCTGCCCAGAAGGTGCTGCTCATGGATTTTGCGTATTCCCCCAAGGTTCAGGAACTGCGTGAACGTGTCACGGCGTTCATGGATGCCTACGTCTACCCGGCCGAAGCGGTGTTCGAACGGCAAGTGGCCGAAGGCGACCGCTGGCAACCCACGGCCATCATGGAAGAGCTCAAGGCCAAGGCGAAGGCTGAAGGTTTGTGGAACCTGTTCCTGCCAGAATCCGAGCTGGGTGCCGGCCTGACCAACCTGGAATACGCGCCATTGGCGGAGATCATGGGCCGTTCGCTGCTGGGGCCGGAGCCGTTCAACTGCTCGGCGCCGGACACCGGCAACATGGAAGTACTGGTGCGTTATGCCAATGAAGAACAAAAGCAGCGCTGGCTCGAGCCACTGCTGCGCGGGGAAATCCGCTCGGCCTTCGCCATGACCGAGCCAGACGTCGCCTCTTCGGACGCTACCAACATGGCCGCCCGTGCTGAGCGTGACGGTGATGAGTGGGTGATCAACGGCAAGAAGTGGTGGACTTCAGGGGCCTGTGACCCGCGCTGCAAGATCCTGATCTTCATGGGCCTGAGCAATCCCGATGCGCCACGGCATGCCCAGCACTCGATGATCCTGGTGCCGGTGGACACCCCCGGGGTGAAAATCCTGCGACCGCTGCCGGTGTTCGGCTACGACGATGCGCCACACGGGCATGCCGAAGTGCTGTTCGATAACGTGCGGGTGCCGTACGAAAATGTTTTGTTGGGTGAAGGACGCGGCTTTGAAATTGCCCAGGGGCGCCTCGGCCCTGGGCGAATTCATCACTGCATGCGTTCCATCGGCATGGCCGAGCGTGCCTTGGAATTGATGTGCAAGCGGGCCGTCAGCCGCACCGCGTTTGGCCAGCCGTTGGCGCGCCTGGGCGGTAACGTCGACAAGATTGCCGACTCACGGATGGAAATCGACATGGCGCGCCTGCTGACCTTGAAGGCGGCGTACATGATGGACACCGTTGGCAATAAAGTGGCGAAAAGCGAAATCGCCCAGATCAAGGTCGTCGCGCCGAACGTGGCCTTGAAAGTCATCGACAGGGCGATCCAGATCCACGGCGGCGCCGGGGTCTCCAACGATTTCCCGCTGGCCTACATGTACGCCATGCAACGGACTCTGCGCCTGGCCGACGGCCCCGATGAAGTCCACCGCGCCGCCATCGGCAAGTTCGAGATCGGCAAGTACGTGCCCAGGGAGATGTTGCGTAGCGGGCGCTGAAGCTTATTCACTGACACCGCAATCGCGAGCAGGCTCGCTCCCACAGGGTTTGTTGGAGAAACGCAGCATTGGCGTTCACCGCAGGCCCCTGTGGGAGCGAGCCTGCTCGCGATTGCGGCCTCCTGAATAGCGAGTCAGCTCACTCCTTGACGCTCATGTACTCCTCGGCCCAGCGGATGTAGTCCTCGGGCTGGGTGTAGGTGTGGGTCAGTTCGGTGGCGTTGAGGTCTGACGCCTGGGTGAAGATCTGCCGTTGTTCACGAAGGCTGTCATAGGTGGCCTTGATCGCGGCGAAATACGCGCCGTGGCCGTCGATGGTCACGCGCACACCCAACTCGGCCAGGCGCTTATCGTCGCGCAGCAGTGGGTTGCCATAAGTGACAAGCATCAGCGGCACCGTCAGGTTTTCGCTGATCTTCTCCAGGTGATCGAAGTCCTGCACGCCCACCATGCAAATCCCGTCCGCCCCGGCACGCTCATATTGCTGAGTCCGGCTGATGATTTCCTGGACCGGCAAAATCCCGGCGTTGGTTCGGGCAATGATCGCCATTTCCGAATCGACTCGCGCCTCCAGGGCTGCGCGAATCTTGCCGACGCCTTCGGCGACGCTGATCAGGTCGGTGGATTTACGCCCGAACTGGGCCGGCAGCAAGGTGTCTTCGATGGTCAACGCCGCAATGCCGGCACGTTCCAGTTCGACGATGGTGCGCATCACGTTCAGGGCATTGCCGTAGCCGTGGTCGGCGTCGGCAATGACCGGCAGTTGGGCCACGCGGCCGATACGGGTGGCCTGTTCGGCAAATTCGCTCAGGGTGATCAGAGCGAAGTCCGGCGCGCCCAATACTTGCAACGACGCCACCGAGCCTCCCAGGATGCCTACTTCAAAACCCAGGTCGGCGGCGATACGCGCCGACATGGGGTCAAATACCGACGCGGTGTGGTAGCAGGTCTTGGAAGCCAACAGTTGACGGAAGTCACGACGCAAATCTTGATGGGAAAGCCTGGACATATGAGTTCCACCAATGGAATGGAAAGGCTTGAGCAAAAGTGTCAACGCCGAAAGATCCAAAGGCTATCACGTGGCAAGCGCAAAGATGATGACGAATGTGTATGGGCGATGCGTTTACGGCATCGAAGAAAGGCCGCAGGCCCGGAAAGTCTGCAGCCGGGTAAAGGCCATCAAGCTATTCAGTCTTCGGTCGGTAGGCTCCAGAGTTGCTTGATCTCATGGATGTTTCCGATGTTGAAGCGGGTGGGGAATCCGGGAATTGTGCATTGAGTGTCGTTCGACAGTTGGATTGCGGTATCGACCACATCGGTACCTGCCCGCAGCAATGGAGCTTGCTCCCAGTCTTTCATCAAGTTATTCACGGTTTTCCTCCTTTCTTTGGTTACTGGACAATGAAGGGCTATCGGCACCGAGCAGCGACAGGGTATCGGTAAACAACGCGACCTCTTGCGCTGCTACGCCGGGGTATAAGGGGTGGTAATGCCTGTCAAAACACCAGGCTTCGTCGATCTTGTCCAAACGTTCGGGATGGATAAGCAGGCTGAGGGACGCAGACATTGTGTTCGGGGCTATTTGCTTATGTATTACCCGCAATGCTGGCATGTACAAGACTTTTCCTGGCGCAAGTTTAAGTCTTCGCGCTTTACCCAAACGGGGCCTCTTACCTTTTTGCAGGGGTAGATCATCGAGTATTTCTCGGGTAATGGTGGTGTACCCATCTCCGCTGTAGCCGACGGCATAAATTTCAAAGTCGTGATTGTGGTTCAGGTTGTAAATGAAAGTTTCGCGTTCATCCCTGGTTTTTACCGGAGACCAAAATCCCAGGCGAAGGGTGAATGAAGAATTTTTATGCAATACAAA
Organism: Pseudomonas sp. DF11; assembly: GCF_058148565.1. Classification (NCBI taxonomy): domain Bacteria; kingdom Pseudomonadati; phylum Pseudomonadota; class Gammaproteobacteria; order Pseudomonadales; family Pseudomonadaceae; genus Pseudomonas; species Pseudomonas sp. DF11. Next base: position 71,904 of record NZ_JBYVYN010000013.1, on the reverse strand, counting down.
ACCATAGGCGTTATAGAGACTGCCGCGCGTACTAAAACCGTCTTGCTGGAGGGTGGAATGAAGATGGCTGCTCAATAAACAACGGTTTGTCGCCAGCTGACGCAAATCTGCAATGATCCTGGTTCTGTCTCGCTGCGTGTCATAGGTATTCAGGCGCGCGATAAAAGTTTCCAGCTTCATGTCGCCCGCTCCAATGGGCGGAGCAAGTTATCCAGGCGCGTATTTTTGAGTTTTTTCAGCAGTGGAAGGTAGTTCAGTGCGTTTTGCGGGTCAGCCCGATAAAGCATCTGGAAGGCTTTCCAGGCCACGGCGGGGTGATAGTGGTAGATCAGCTCCTCGGCAACCCTGGCGCCTCCTGGGTCCTGGATCGTTTCGAGCAGTTCGAGGCTCACCAGGTACCGGGCGGCACTGCCGTCGTGAGGCAGCCAGGCGGTTTTGCGCAGTGAGGCACGGTCAAATACACTGATGTCCGAACTTCGGTCGGGAAAGTTAATCCTGCCAATCAACCCAGCCTGTTTTCGGCCCTGTTGGGAATAGTCGAACAGGGTTCGGCTGCCATCGATGACCAGGGGATTGTTGTTGTCGACGATCCGGGTGTCAGCTTTTTCAAGTTGATGCCTGTCGATGATGTATTGCTGGACTTCGAAGGGGCGATCCAGTGCGAATAAAATACTCTGGCCGGGCACCGAGTACAGTTGCGAAGAAGTATTGTTGAGCGCAGGTGCCTTGATACTGATATTGCCAATATCCGTGCAGTGCAATGTGATGGTGCCCGTGTGCGGGTTGGTCATGTTCATGATGGCTGCGCGGCGAGACTGCGCTGTAGCAAAATTTTGTCGAGCGTACAGGTCTTCGATCAATTGCTTGATTTGCGCGGTCATGTCTAATGTCGTGATTATCTGCGCTACGTGTTCGGGCGGTAATCTTGTGGCAATCAGATTTCTGATCATGAACATTGCCGTTACAGTGGGGCGGTGCGCGAAAGTATGGGTCTCGAGTTAGTGAGTGGCAATTATGCAATTGTGGAGAAGTATTGCTGCTCAATGATATTGATTATCCAGGGCTGGGCGATACCCAGGGCTACGCCGCCTCCGCCTGCTGCCCCAGCTTGGGCAATGCCACGGCGCGCACCGTGTCGCCCGGTTGTACCTGCAGGCGTTTGGCGGTGAGGCGATCGACGAGCAGCTTGTTGCCATGCTGGTGCGCACGGGCGCTGGTGACACGGCAATTTTCCAGGCGCCGATTGTAGATCAGCCAGACCGGTGCCAGATCGTCCGGGGTACCAATGACCAGGGTCAGCGCCTGGCTATCGCGTACGGTGCGGATCTTCGACACCGGCGCCTCGATCACCGGGCCACCGTCAAAAATATCGATGTAGCCTTTGTGGCTGAAACCCTCGGTGCTGAGGATTTTCATGGCCGGCTCGGTGTTCGGGTGAGCCTTGCCGATCACCGCCTGGGCCTGTTCGGTGAGCAGGCAGGTATACAGCGGCTGGCGTGGCATCAGCTCGGCGATGAACGATTTGTTGCCCATGCCGGACAACTGATCGGCGTAGCTGAAATCCTTCTTGAAAAAGTGCCTTCCCAGGCTGTCCCAGAACGGCGAACAACCCTGTTCATCGGCATGGCCCCGCAGTTCGGCGATCAGTTTTTCACCGAACAGCTGGGGAAATTCGGCAACGAACAACAGGCGCGCCAGGGACAACAGGCGTCCGTTATGGCCACGGCGTTGTTCGGGGTGCAGGAACAACGAGCAGATTTCCGATTGCCCGGACATCTCGTTATTGAGGAACAGGGTCGGGATCTGCCGCTGGATCCCCAGCTCCGGCGCCGAGCTGACGGTCAGCCCGACCCGATAGTTGTACCAGGGCTCGCGCAGCCCGACCGCGCCGGTCAGGGCGCTGATACCCACCACCTGTCGGTCATCGTCTTCGAGCACGAACAGATAATCGGCGTCGGCACGTTCGACTTGCCCGGCAAAGGTCCGTTGGGCCCAGCGAATGCGGTGGGCCAGGCGTTCTTCGTTGGCCGGCAGGCTGGTGAAACCGGGGCCTGCGCAACGGGCCAGGTCCAGCAATGCGGGCAGATCGGTAATGGCGACCGGACGGACAATCATGACGCAGCTCCTTCATCGTGTCGGTCCAGGTGCCAATGCGTACCGCAGGATCGAATGAGGTTCATAAGGCAACCACCCGGATCCGCTCGCCATCGGTGATGTCCAGGGCGGCCAGCATGTCAGGCGACAAAGCCACGGGCCCCTCGGTGTTGACGGCCAGCCCGGCGACGATGGCCCGATAGTTTCCAAGGCGGTCGTTGCTCACCAGGTAATGGCTTGTTGCATCGATCTGACGGCTTTGCCGGGCCGTGGCGATTCGACTTTGCGTGATGGTGCGAATGTTCGCGATGCGGGCATGCAAGGTCGGCCCGCCGTCGAAGATATCGACGTAGCTGTTGGTCTCGAAACCCTCGCGCGCCAGGATGTCGAAGGCTTCCTGGCCGTCGGGATGGACCCGGCCGATACAGGCCTGGGCCGCAGGGGGCAGCATGGGCACGTAGATTGGGTACTGCGGCATCAGCTCGGCGAGAAAGGTGCGGCTCTGTAAGCCACACAACCGTTCGGCTTCGACGTAGGGCAGGTCGAAGAAGTGTTGGCCGATGGCGTCCCAGAAAGGCGACTGGCCGTCTTCGCTGCTGAAACCGACGATTTCGGTGATGACCGATTCGGCGAAGCGTTGCGGGTGAGCCGCGATGAACATCAGCCGGGCCCGGGACAGCAGCTCTGATTCCGGCGTGCGCACCCGCTCGGCGTCGATGTGGAAGCCCCGCAGCAGCGTCTGCCCGGTGAGGTCCTGGCACAGCGACAGCGCGGGCACGCCATGCTGGATGTTCAGCTCTCGGGACTCACTGGAAAACGGCCGGTTGCGCAGGCTGTAGAACGGTTCGTTGCAACCGGTGCTGGCGAGAATTTCCGAGCAGCCGACCAGGCGCCCGGATTCCTGGTCCTGCAAGACAAAAAAATAATTCTCTGCACCGGGGTTCTGCACATCGGCCCCGAATGAGGCGCACGAATCGAGGATCTTTTCCTCCAGGCGCCCGCTATCGTCCGGCAGCGACGTGACACCCACCAGGCTGTCACGGGCCAATTGTTGCAATTGCGGCAGATCGGTTAATTGAACTGGACGTAAGGCCAGCATGGATTGCACTCCTGTTCCAAGAGCCCGGTGACAGGCACCGGGCTTGACGATCACTGTCGATGTCCACGCGTTGTAACCATGGTTGGTCGAATCCTTCGACCGCCGGTCCTCACTGACCGGCCGGATCGGGCACTGTGCCGGGGGTGCCGAATTTATTGAGCGCAAACAGATAAATCACGCCCGCGCCAATCCAGATCAGGCCGAGCTTCTGCGCCGCCACGCCCATGTTGTACATGATGGCGGCGACGATTACGAAGCCGATCAGTGGGCAGATCAAGTGACGAATCAGTTGGCCGGACTGTTGGCGGCGCCAGTAGTGGTTGATGACGGTGATGTGCAGCAACATGAAGCCGCTCAGGGCGCCGAAGTTGACCAGGGAGGTGAGGGTGTCCACGGCGTCGATGAACAGATAGCAGATCAGCAGCGAGAGCACTGCCACCAGGTAGATGCTCAAGTACGGGGTGTTGTGTTTGGGATGGACCTTGGCCAGCACCTTGGGCAACTGGCCGTCCCGGGCCATGCCGAACAACAGGCGCGACACTGCTGCCTGGGAGGTGATCGCCACCGCCACGCCCCAGGCCAGGGCCGTGGCAACCGCTGTCAACGTGGCCAGCCAACTGCCGGCCGCCCGTTCGGCGATTTCATAGAATGCGGTGTCGGCGGACTTGAAACCCATGCCGGCCGCCAGGTCCGTGGCGATCCAGGTTTGCACCACGAAAATCGCCCCCATCACCAGCAAGGTCACCAGCGCCGCCTTGCCGACGCTGCGGCCCGGGTCGCCCTTGATTTCTTCAGCCAGGGTGGAAATGGCATCGAAGCCCAGGAACGACAATACCGCGATGGATACGGCTTGCATCAGCAGGGCGAAGTTGAAGTGTTCCGGGCTGTACAGCGGCGCCAGGGTCAGTTGGCCGTTTCCAGCCCCACCGTGCAGGGCATTCCAGGCGTAGAACAGGAAAATCCCCAGTACCACCAACTGCGCCAGCAGGAAAATGATGTTCATCCGCGCAGTGAAGGTGATGCCCCGCAGGTTCACGAAGGTCGCACTCACCAGGAAGGCCAGGATGAAACCGACCTTGGGAATGTCCGGGTACAAATGGTTCAGCGCCATGGCGGCGTAGACATAGAGCAGCGGCGGGATCAGTAGATAGTCCAGCAGCATCAGCCAGCCGGCGATGAACCCGACGTGTGGGTTGAGGCCGCGTTGCGCGTAGGAATAGACCGAGCCTGCCACCGGAAAGGCCCGGGCCATGCTGCCGTAGCTCAAGGCGGTAAACAGCATCGCCACCATGCCGATGATGTATGCCAGCGGTACCATCCCCGGTGCTTCGGCGTTGACGTAGCCATACACGCCGAACGGTGCGATGGGGATCATGAAGATCATCCCGTATACCACCAGGTCTGTCAGCGACAGGCCGCGCTTCAATTCCTGTTTGTAGCCAAATGCCTCAATGCTCATGAGCCGTTTTCCTTTTCAGCTGTGGGTTGCTCTTGCTTGCTGTCTGTCGCTGGAAACTTGCTACAGCAGGGGCGCCAGGTAGGCACTCCAGGTCCGTACCGCCTCGGGGCTGCGCAACAGGTCGTTGCGCACTTCGATCAATACCGAATCCAGGCCGCGTCCATCGCCGTGCACCGGGACCGTCATGTCGGTCAAGGGATTGATCTTGTAGGGCTGGTTGCCCGCCGCCCGCAGTGAGTGCCGGCCCAGCCCGTCGACGATGCGTTGGGCGTATTCCTTGGCTTCGCCGAACAGCACGCCCGCTTCCAGGGCGCGCGGCTGGCCATAGAACACCGGGGTGAAACTGTGAATGCCCACCACGCGCACCGGTCGGTTGGCGGCCAGGCGCTGGTCGATCAACGCCCGCAACCGATCATGGAAGGGGTGGAACAGGCACTGTCGGCGATATTCGCGAGTGGCTTCGTCCAGGGCATGGTTACCCGGGACCTGATAGATCTCGCTCTGCGCTGGAATGCTGTCCGGCACATGCAGCGGACGGTTGAGGTCGATCAGCAGCCGTGAATAATTGGCCAGCAGCAGCGTTGCGCCGAGGGTTTCGGACAGGCGTTCGGCCAAGGCCAGGGCACCGATATCCCAGGCGATGTGTTCCTGGGACGCCGTTTCATCCAGGCCCAGGTCATTCAGCGCACCGGGAATGAAGCGGCTGGCGTGTTCGCACACCAGCAGCACCGGGTGTTCGGACTCCTCCCGGGCCAACCGGTAAGGTGGCTTGGTGTAGAGACCTGTTTCAGCACATTCAATAGATTCGTGCATAGTGCTCACAACGCTCGGCAGGTGAGAGCGCCTGGGTCAAGGCCAGCTCCTGGGCCTTCAAGGCGAAGTAGGTTTCGACCAGCGGGCCGGGCAGGGTTTCGAGCAGCGCCCCGCTGTGGCGAAGGCAGTCCAGTGCCTCGGCCAGGGTTGTCGGCAGGGCGATAATGCCACGGGCTCGACGTTGTGCTTCATCCAGCTCATCGGGTATTTCATCGGTGACAGCGTTCAACGCCAGTCGTTGCTGGATGCCCAGGCGCCCGGCGATCAACAGCGCAGCCATCGCCAGGTGCGGCGAGGCGCTGGCGTCCATGGCGCGGAACTCCAGGTTGTACTGGTTCGCCAGCGGTTTTCCACCCAGGCTCACGGTCGGGCAGATACGCAGCGCCGCTTCGCGGTTGCGCTGTCCCAGGCACGCATAGGATGCGCTCCAGTGATGCGGTTGCAGCCGCTCGTAGGACACTGGCGTCGGCGCGGTCAGCGCACACAGCGCTGGCAGATAGTGCAGCACCCCGGCGGCCCAATGCTGGCCGAGGCTGGACAAGCCGTTGCTGCTGGCGGCGTCATGCAGCACCGGGTCTGCGCTCAGGTCTTGCAGGCTCAGGTGCAAATGCACGCCGTTGCACACGGCATGTTCCGAGGTCTTGGGGGCGAAGCTTACGTCCAGGCCCATCTGCCGGGCGATCTCGCGGGTGATTTCCCGTACGTTCACGGCCCGATCGGCAGCGGCCACGCCCAAGGTCGGACGGCAGGTGATTTCGTATTGTTGCTTGCCATATTCAGGCAGGAACATTTCCGGTTCGACGCCGCCAGCGCGCAGGGCACTGAGCAACCACCCGGCGAACCCGGCCTGCTGGCGCTGGGCCTGGAGGCTGAAGGCCAGCCGATCAGGCTGCGCAGGCATGGCCACCAGGTTGAATTCATGTTCGAACGCGGCGAAAACCTGCAAGCCCAGGTCGGCGCGATAACGCTCCACTTCGTCCTGCAGCAGCGTGCGCGGGCAGGCGCTCCAGGGGCGGCCATCGGTCTCCCGGATGTCGCAATGGATGAAGTCCAGGGCGGGCGCCTGGGCGTCGGGGCCGTTGTTGACGGTTACCCGGCTGGACAGGTCCGGCACCAGTCGCAGGTCGCCATAAGCGCCCCAAGGGTTGGTCGAAGCGATGATGTCCTGGGGCGTCAGCGCGCTGTTGGCCGGCACCCAGCCACAACCGGCGGTGACGTAGTGGGGCAATTCATCGCTGGGAAACGAACGCCCACGGGTCACGCCGATCAGATCGGTGGTCACCAGCGTCGTGACGGGCAACGGGGCGAGGACGGCAGCAGTATCGAGGCGGCTCACGGCTGCATCTCCCGCAAACGAGCGAGTACCGTGTCGGTATCGGTGATCCAGCAATAGCCCTTGATCGCGTTCAGGCATGCCAGGTGCCGTTGTTCGGTGTAAGTGGCGCAGGCGTCTTCCACCAGCGTGACCAGGTAGCCACGGTCGGCGGCGTCGCGCACGGCCATGTCGACGCACTGGTCGGTGACGATGCCGGCGACGATCAAGTGTCGGGTCTGCAGGTTGCGCAGCACGTAGTCGATGTTGGTGGAATTGAAAACCCCGGAGGAGGTCTTGGGCAGCACGATTTCGTTTTCCAGCGGCGCCAGTTCGGCAATGATCTGCGCCTCGGGGCTGCCCTTGGGCAGGTGCATGTCCGACAGCTTGTGATCCAGGGAGCGGTCGCGGCCATCGGCGGTGAGGCTTTCGATGTGGGTGTGCAGCACGTTGTGCTGTGCTTCTCGTATCGCATTGAGCAAGCGCTGCTGGTTGGGGATGACCTGCTGGCGCGCCCGATGGATGAAGTACTCGGCCTCCCGGGTGTGCAGGTGGGCATCGAATTGCGGTTCCAGCCAGGCGCGTTGCATGTCCACCAGCAGCAATGCGGTGTGGTCGCGAGTGAACGGCAAATCCCGAGGGGAGCGGTGGGGGAGCGAGAACATCCTTATTTTTCCTCCAACAGGTGCGTGTTGAATTCCGTGCGCAAGGCGTCGATGCCTTCCAGGCGTTCGGCCAGTTCGGGGCATTGCAGGGTCAGGCAGGCAATCAGCGCCTCGACCTGGGCCAGCGCCGGCACCAGGCTGTCAAAGGCCGAGATCGATTCCACCGGGGCGCTGATAATCAGGTCGGCCAGCTCGCGCAAGGGCGAGGAATAGACGTCGCTGAACAGCACGACGCGGGCGTGGCGCTCCTTGGCCGCGCTGGCCACGCGCAGGGCTTGGGCCTGGTAGCGACGGTAATCGAAGATCAGCACCACGTCCTGGCGTTGCACGTCGAACAGTCGGTCGGGCAGTTGGGCGTTGTCATCCAGGGCGAAACAGCCAGCGCGCAGCAGACGCAAATGGTTGAGCAGGTAGTGGGCCAGGAAGCTGCTGAAGCGCCCGCCGAAACAATGCACCTGGTGGCGGCTGTCGAGCAGCCACTGCACGAGAATGCGCACGTCTTCGGGCTGGGTCAGGGCCTGGGTGTCGATGAGCTTGCGTTGACTGGCGGCCAGGTACTGGCTCCAGGTATCGCCTTGCTGCAATTTGGCCCGCGGTTGCAACAGGGTGCGGGGGGAGCGCAGGCGATGGTCCATATCACTGAGCAGGGCATCCTGGAATTCGGCATAACCGCCAAACCCGAGTTTTTTCACCAGTCGCACGATGGTCGGGTCGCTGACGCCGGCATGGTCTGCCAGGCGTGACATCGGACCGAGGCCGTTGCGTGGGTAGTGATCGAGCAGGGCACGTACGACCTTGCGTTCCGACGGCGTCAAAACCAGGCCGGGATCGGTGATCAGGTCTCTGAGGGGTGGCATCCGTGCTCCTTGCCGGGATGGGTGTTGAATTTCTTTCATAACTCCTGAAAACAGTATTTATGTAGCTGGTGCTACATGTCCAGCGGTTTTTACGTTCCGTTTAAAATGCTCAAAAATTGTGCGAAACCCCTGTAGGAGTTGGTTCCGGCCGGGTAGATCCTGTATGTCAGTCAATGCTTATAGTGATGTCGGACATAACGTCTTTTTGTCTCACTTATTTGATTTCGTATAAGGTGCCGTACAACTAAATGCATGAATATCCCGTCCGTGCGTCCCTTCCGATTGCCTGAGTATCCAGCGTGCAAGCCACTCGACTGACCTTGATCTGCCACGCTCGCACCGTCGCCCAGAAGCAGGCGCGTTTTGGTCTGGACGAATCGTTGGACGCCGACTGGCTGGCGCGTTCAGCGCAGGTTGTCCAGCGCTACCGAAATCTCCGGCAACTGCTATGCGGGCCGGAGTTGCGTACTCGTCAGACCGCCGCCTTGTTCGGCGACGTACCCCAGGTGGACCCGGCCCTGGCCGATTGCGATCTGGGACGCTGGCGGGGGCTGTCCATCGATGAGTTGTTCAAGGCTGAACCACAAGCCGTGCAAACCTGGCTCGACGATGCCGAGGCGGCCCCCCACGGCGGTGAATCTGTCGCCCAGCTGTGTCGCCGAGTCGCAGAATGGCTGGCTGGCCTGGAAAACCGGCCAGGACATCTGCTGGCAGTCACCCACCCCTTCGTCATCCGTGCAGCCCTGGTGAATGTCCTGGGTTGCCCGGCCGCCACATTCAACCGGATCGACATCGAACCGTTGTCCACCCTCGAACTGCGTTTCAACGGCGTATGGCGATTGCGCACCCAGGGACCTGGTCAGGAGTCGCCGCGATGAAGAAGTTGTCAGTCATTGGCATTGGGGCCGGCGATCCGGAGCACTTGACGATCCAGGCAGTGAAAGCCTTGAACCGTTTGGACGTGGTCTTTCTCATGGACAAGGGGCCGGCCAAGGACAAACTGTTGGACTTGCGACGCGAAATCTGTCGGCGCTACATCGTGGATCGCACCTACCGTTGCGTCGAAGCCCACAGCCCGGAGCGTCAACGTGGCGACCTGGACTACAAGGACAGCGTCGAAGCGTTGAACCGATCTAAACAGGCCATCTTCGAACGCTTGATCGATGAAGAACTGTCCGACGGTCAGCGCGGTGGTTTTCTGGTGTGGGGCGATCCGGCGTTGTATGACAGTACCGTGCGCATCCTGCAGGCGATCCTCGATGCCGGCCGCTGCGTTTTCGAATTCGAGGTGATCCCCGGTATCACCAGTGTCCAGGCCCTGGCCGCCCGGCACAAAGTGCCCTTGAACAGCGTTGGCGGTGCGTTGGAAATTACCACCGGACGCCGGTTGGCGGCAGGGCAGGTGGGTGATGCGGCGAGTGTGGTGGTGATGCTCGATGCCGAGGACGCCTATCGCCAGGTGAGTGATCCCGAGACGCAGATTTACTGGGGCGCCTATGTGGGCACGCCGGATGAGGTTCTTATTGCCGGCCGACTGGGGGACGTGGCCGATGACATCGAACGCACCCGCAAGGCCGCACGCGAGGCGAATGGATGGATCATGGATACGTATTTGTTGCGCAAGCCCCAATGATGCTTGCCCATCAACCTGTGGCGAGGGGATTTATCCCCTTGGGCTGCGAGGCAGCCCTTTGGGGTGAGCCAGGTTAAGCCAGTTGAGCTTATGGGGGCCGCTTCGCGCCCCAGCGGGGATAAATCCCCTCGCCACAACAGCGTTCGGCAGTCCTATTTCCCGAGGCCTGATTTCACCCCCGCCCAAACCGCTCCCGATACACCGACGGCGCCAACCCCACGACGCTACGAAATGCCACACGAAAGCTTTCCACCGAGCGGTAGCCACACAGCTGTGCGATGTTGTCGGTGTTGTCCCCGGTGCTTTCCAGCAGTTCACGGGCTCGGGCCAGGCGTTCATGTTGCAGCCAGGCCTTGGGCGACACGCCGCAGGCCTGGGTGAAATGGCGCAGGAAGGTGCGTTCGCTCATGGCCGCCTGGCTGGCCAGTTCGCGCACGCCGAGTGGTTCGTGCAGGCGTTCGCGGGCCCATTGCATGACGCTCGACAGGTCGCTGCGTGGCGTGCGGCTGACCGGCGAGGGAATGAACTGGGCCTGGCCGCCCGTACGTTGCGGCGACATCACCAATCGGCGCGCCACGGAGTTGGCGACCTGGACGCCATAGTCCCGTGCCACCAGGTGCAGGCAGGCATCGATGCCGGCGGCGCTGCCTGCCGAGGTGATGACTTGCCCTGAATCCACGTACAGCACATCCGGGTCTACCCGCACGGCGGGAAAGCTTGCGGCCAGTTCGTCGGTGTAGCGCCAATGCGTCGTGGCGCCCAGGCCATCGAGCAGCCCGGCGGCGGCGAGTACGAAGGCACCGGAGCAGATCGACAGCAGGCGCGCACCACGGGTGTGGGCCCTGCGCAGAGCCTCGAGCAACGCCGGGGACGGTGGCTCGCTACGGCTGCGCCAACCTGGCACGACAATGGTCCGCGCGGTTTCGAGCAGTTCCATGCCGCCATCGGCCAATACCTGGAAGCCGCCCATGGCACGCATCGGGCCCTCGTCGACCGCGACGATCCGATGCTCATACCAAGGGAAATCGAATTCCGGTCGCTCCAATCCGAAGATCTCGACGGCAACACCGAATTCGAAAGTGCACAGGCCGTCGTAGGCGAGGATCGCGACCAGACCAGGAGTAGGCTGCATTTGGCGGAAAATTCCCACAGAGTGTCTTGTGCGCCACTGTAGCGGTAAGCACCGGGGGGATAAAGTCTCTTCACGCCTTATCTATCCTGGAGTACACACCCATGACCAGCCTGGTTCGCGAAGTGCCTGCCGCCCCTTCCGATATCGCCCTGCAGCATTTCAGCCGTCGCCTGTCATTCGAAACGGATTGTTCCGACGTTCATGCCAGCCAACAGGCCGGCAACGTTGATTTTGTGTTGGTGGACGTACGCGGACCACTGGCCTACGAACGCGGCCATGTACCCGGGGCAATCAACCTGCCAACTCGCACGCTCACCGCCCAGGCACTGGCTGCCTATGCCAAGACCACCCTGTTCGTGGTGTATTGCGCCGGCCCCCATTGCAATGGCGCCAACAAGGCGGCGGTGCGTCTGGCAACCTTGGGATACCCGGTCAAGGAAATGATCGGCGGCGTCATGGGCTGGCTCGATGAAGGCTTTCGCCTGACCGGCTCAGTGGAGCGCGTGGCTGAGGAGGCGATCAGCTGCGACTGCTGATGCTCTTCTGCACCCAGGTTTTGACGAGGGACCTGCCAGGTTACCTGTCAGGTTTTTCGCAAATCCCGTGACCGCCGGACGCCCCCGGCGGTTTTTATAACTATTTGTCGCCTCGACATAATTCCCCTCCCGAGTGCCCCTCTAGACTCCCGGCCACTTCGGTTTTTGCTGACCGAACGCTGCCTACGAATCTGCCCATAACGATCAATAAAAACCTGCGCACTCAGGATCGAAAATGAAGAAGCTAGCCATGTTCGGTGCTCTGGCACTGTCCGTATTGTCCCTGTCGGCCTTGGCCGAAGACGCCAAGCCGATCCGCCTCGGGATCGAAGCCGGTTACCCGCCTTTTTCGATGAAAACCCCCGACGGCAAGCTGACCGGCTTCGATGTTGATATCGGTGATGCGCTCTGTGAGCAGATGAAAGTTAAGTGCACCTGGGTCGAGCAGGAATTCGATGGCCTGATCCCCGCGCTGAAAGTGAAGAAGATCGATGCGATCCTGTCGTCCATGACCATCACCGACGACCGCAAGAAAAACGTCGATTTCACCATCAAGTACTACCGCACCCCTGCGCGTTTCGTGATGAAGGAAGGCTCCGAGGTCAAGGACCCGCTGACTGAGCTCAAGGGCAAGAAAGTCGGCGTGCTGCGTGCCAGTACCCACGACCGTTTCGCCACTGAAGTGCTGGTGCCCGCCGGTATCAACCTGGTGCGCTACGGCTCCCAGCAGGAAGCCAACCTGGACATGGTTGCCGGTCGCCTCGACGCCATGCTGGCCGATTCGGTCAACCTCGACGAAGGTTTCCTGAAAACCGACGCCGGCAAAGGCTTCGCCTTCGTAGGCCCGACTTATGAAGACGCGAAATACTTCGGCGGCGGTGCCGGCATCGCGGTGCGCAAGGGCGATAAGGCCCTGGCCGATCAATTCAACGCGGCCATCACCGAAATCCGCGCCAGCGGCACCTACAAGAAGGTGCAGGACAAATACTTCGCCTTCGACGTCTACGGGCATTAATCGCTGAACCCAAGGTGGCCCGCCGTTGACCCGGCCGGCCACCTTTTTCATGGGCGATTGCTTTACCCTGCGCCTATCGAGATATCGCCATCCGGAGTTCCTCATGCAACGCATCGACCATACCCTGCCATGGAGCCACCTGGGCACCGAGCGCCGGCTCAGTGTGTTTCGTTACGGCCATGGGCCGCGCAAGGCCTACATCCAGGCCAGCCTGCACGCCGACGAACTGCCGGGCATGCGCACGGCCTGGGAGCTGAAGCAGCGGCTCAACGACCTGGAGGCCCAGGGCCTGCTAAAGGGCGTGGTCGAGCTGGTGCCGGTGGCCAATCCCATCGGCCTGGATCAACATCTGCAAAGTGCCCACATGGGGCGTTTCGAGCTGGGCAGCGGCAAGAATTTCAACCGCTCCTTCGTCGAACTCAGTGCCCCGGTGGCGCAACGCATCGGTGATCGCCTGGGTGACGACCCGGCCGCCAACATCACCTTGATCCGCCAGACCATGGCCCAGGTTCTCGATGACCTGCCGGCGCCACCTTCGCAACTCGAAGCGCTGCATCGGCTGCTGCTGCGCCATGCCTGCGACGCCGACATCACCCTGGACCTGCATTGCGATTTCGAGGCAGCGATCCACTTGTATGCCTTGCCGCAACAGTGGCCGCAATGGCGTTCCCTGGCCGCACGGTTGAAGGCGGGTGTGGCGTTGCTGTGCGAAGATTCGGGCGGCAGTTCGTTCGATGAATCCTGCTCCACGCCCTGGTTACGCTTGGCCAAAGCCTTTCCCACGGCGGCGATTCCACCGGCCAACCTGGCGACGACGCTGGAGCTGGGTAGCATGGGTGATACCCGGGTCGAGCAGGCCCAGGCCAATTGCGAAGCCATCCTCGGCTTCCTCGCCGAACAGGGTTTCATCGCCGAGGATTGGCCACCCGCGCCGGAGCAGTGCTGTGAAGGTTTTCCGTTCGAAGGCACTGAGTACCTGTTTGCGCCACACCATGGCGTGGTGAGCTTTTTGCGTGAGGCGGGCGAGTGGGTGGAGCGTGGCGATCCGTTGTTCGAAGTGGTCGATCCGCTGAACGATCGGCTCACCACCGTGCGGGCCGGTACCAGCGGCGTGCTGTTTGCCCTGGACCGCGGGCGCTACACCCAGCCGGGGATCTGGCAGGCAAAAGTCGCCGGGCGTGAGCCGATTCGCAAGGGGAAATTGATCAACGACTGATAAGTGCTGTCTACCTCACCGCACGGTCGTTGTCGTGCGGCTATCGAACGATGGAGGAAGATTGATGTTTAAAGCGCTCGCCCTGTTTCTGTTGCTGGTTTCGTCCGGGCTGCAGGCTGAACCTTCGCTGCACACGGACTTGCCGCTCAACTACCTCGCCGATGCCGATGAACAGGCCAGGAACCGGCCGCTGGTGATCTTCCTGCATGGCTCCGGCAGCAACGAACAGGACCTGTTCGAGCTCAGGGACGAACTGCCCAAGCACTACAACTACCTCTCGGTACGGGCCCCTAAAGTCATGGAGCCGGGGCATTACCAGTGGTTCGCCAAGAAGGGCGAGGGGGCTTATGACGGCGACACCTCAGACCTGAAGGCCAGCGGCCAGATGCTGCTGGATTTCATCGAGAAAGCCCGGGCCAAGTACCCGACCGACGCGAGCAATGTGTATCTGGTGGGCTTCAGCCAGGGGGCGATGATGAGCTATGAAGTGGCCTTGCGACACCCTGAAGCGGTTGGCGGCATTGCCGCGATGGGCGGGCGGGTGCTGCCGGTGCTGCGTTCTGAGTTGACTCCCGTCGAGTCGCGACGGGCACTGGCCGTGTTCATCGGCCATGGCACGGTAGACCCGATCATTCCCTACAGCGATGGCACCGAGGCCAACACATTCCTGAAGACCCTGGCGCTGGAACCGGAATTCCATGCCTACCTGGGCCTGGGCCACAGCATCAGTGCGCAGGAGGTGCAGGACCTGCGAGCCTGGCTGGAGCGGCTCAATCCCTGACCCGCTGTAAATCCCTGTGGGAGCGAGCCTGCTCGCGATTGAGGGCTATGCGGTGCCCGTCACTGACCACTGGCGATCTGTTTCACCAACGCTTCATGTCCGGCCTTGTCACTGGCCCGGGAGATGATCTGCACCACGGCCATGCGCGTGCCGGAGGCGCCTATCAACGTGGTATCCAGGGTTGGCCCGCCGCCCTGGGTGGCGCTGGTGTCGAGCTGGCGCAGACCCAGGCCCGTGCCTTTCTGGGTCAGGCTTTTTTCGCCGAGGATCTTGGCATCCGGCAGGGCCTTGGTTTTCTGAACGGCGAAGTCGGCGAAGGTGGTATCGAGAAAGGCATTGTCGTTGTCCTTCACATTCGCGCCGTTGACGATGGTGTTTTCAGCGGTGATCACCACGGTTTTACTGGTGGCATTGCTGTACATCGTACCCGTCGCCCCGGCAGTGCCCTGAGCCACCTCACCGGCGGGCAGCGGCGTCGCCGTGAAACCCTTGGGCAGGGTGAAGTTGAGCTTGCCACCCAGCATCGAAATCTTCTGTGCCGCTGCATCGCCAGCGGTTTTGGCCGGGGCGGCATGGGCCGGTACCACGACCAGGCTGGCGATGGCCGTCAGCAACAGGGCGGCGGCTTGTTTACACAGCAATGACATTGAACGCTCCACGGATGATCGTGCTCGGAGGCCGATCATCCCATGGGCGCAGCACTGGATTCCAGCGCGCAGAAACGTCTGGCCAGGCCCTCGCGTTCGAAATGCTCGGTGATGAAGTCAATAAAGGCCCGGGTCTTGGCGGGCATCAATGTGCGGCTGGGGTAATACAAGGAGATTGCGCCAAGGTCCATGTACCAGTCCGGCAGCAACCGCACCAGTTCGCCACGTTCCAGCCAGGGCAGCACATCCGGCACCGTCAACAGTGAGATGCCCAGGCCCAACAGGGTGGCTTCGCGCATGGCGACGGGGTCGTTGAGGACGATGGATTCAGGTAGCCGCAATGCCGATTCCAGCCCGGCAGCGTTGCGCATTACGGCTTGGCGCACGCGACCGGTCAGGCCCGAGCGCAGCACGATGTTGTCGAAGTGGGCCAGGTCTTCCGGATGCGCGGGCCGGGGGCGTGGGGCCAGGTAGGCAGGACTTGCCACTGCGATCAGATGGGCCGGTGCCAAGGCTCGCGAAACCACGCCGGGCATCAGTTCGAAGCCGCCACCAATCGCTGCGTCGAAGCCTTCGGCAATCAGGTCTACCCGGCGGTTTTCGAAATGCCATTGCGGCCGGATCAGCGGATAGCGAGCCAGGAGTTGCGGCATCAGCGGCAACACATGCCCGATGCCGAAACTCGGCGACAGGCTGACTCTCAATACCCCGGCCGGTTCACCCCGTTCCGTGGTCACGGCGCCGATGGCCGTCTGCAAGGCTTCGAGGTGAGCGCCGATACTGGCCAGGAAGTGTTCGCCGTTTTCGGTCAGGGACAATTTTCGGGTCGAGCGCTGGAACAGGCGCACGCCCAGGTTGCGCTCGAGCATCGCTACGTTGCGGCTGACGGCGGCAGGCGTCAGGCCCAGCAACCTGGCGGCAGCGGAAAAACTCCCCGTCTCGGCACTGCGGGCGAAGCATTCAAGGTTGGCGAGGGTTTCCATGGCGTTCTACCTGATAGCAATACTTGAAAATGATTCAAGCTATTACCGGCTAATCAGACGGGAATGACAAGGGCAATATGCACCTCAACGGCGGACATCACCGCCAGGCTTATCCCAACCTTTGAGGACAGACGACATGAGTATCGAAACCATCGGCATCATCGGCGCCGGCGCCATCGGCAGTGCTTTCGCCCGCGCCCTGGCCCGCCGGAACATCAACGTGGTGATTGCCAACAGCCGTGGCCCGGAAAGCCTGGCCGGGCTGGTCGCCGATCTGGGGCCCACCGTGCGTGCCGGCACCGTGCAGCAAGCCGCGGCCCAGCCGATGGTGTTGGTGGCCGTCAACTGGTCGAGGCTGCCCGAGGCGTTGAGTGGTTTGCCGGACTTTGCCGGGCGCATCGTGATCGATGCCAACAATGCAATCAAAGTCCCGGAGTTCGAGGCGGTTGATTTGCAGGGCCGGGCTTCCACCGAGGTGTTCAGTGAATGGGTGCCGGGCGCGCGGGTGGTCAAGGCCTTCAATCACTTGCTGGCGCGCCTGCTGGAGGCAGATCCGACGTCCGAAGGCGGCAAGCGGGTGCTGTTCCTGACCGGTGACGATGTGCAGGCACGCGAAGAAGTCGCGCAGTTGATCGAGCGCTTGGGGTTCTTCGCCGTGGACCTGGGGCCCTTGAGTGTGGGCGCACGCTTGACCCAGTTCCCGGGCGGCCCTCTGCCGGTGCTGAACCTGGTCAAGTTCGACTGAGCCACACAGTGCGGTCAGCGATCCCAGTAGGGCACTTCGCCAAAACACTCCAGGAAAAAATCGATGACCGTGCGCACCTTCACCGACAGGCGTCGGCTGCCTGGCCAGAGAATGGCGATCTGCTGGGGTTCGAGGCTGTTGGAGGCCTGGTAATCCTGCAGCACCGGGACCAGCGTGCCATTGCGCAGCGCTTCGCCGATCAGCCAGGACGGAAACATCACCAACCCCAGGCCTTGTTCGGCGGCCTGGGTCAAGGTGTCGGCGTGGTTGCCGGTGATCGGGCCCTTGACGCTGTAGGGCGTCCAGGCCTGGCCCGAGCGGCGAAAGAACCAGCGCTGCTGGCCGGTCACGCCTTTGTAGGCCAGGCATTGATGGGCCGCCAGATCCTGGGGCTTGAGCGGCACGCCGTGGCGTGCGAGGTAAGCGGGGCTGGCCGCGATCTGGAAACGATGGGGGGCGACGACCCGCGCCTGCATGCCTGAGTCATGCAACGGGCCGATCCGAAACAGCAGGTCGGCGCCTTCCTGCAGTGGGTCGACGTAACTGTCGGTCTGCTGGATCTCCAATTGCAGCTTTGGGTAGCGTGCGCACAACTGGCCCAGCCACGGGGTCAGGTGGCGCTGGCCGAATACCACTGGGGCGTTGATCCGCACCAGCCCGGAGGGCTCGCTGTGCTGTTCCTGCAAGGCTTGTTCGGCTTCCTCCAATTGCACCAGTAGCAGCCGCGCATGATGCCCCAGCAGGCGGCCGGCTTCGGTGGGGGACACGGCGCGGGTGTGCCTGTAAAGCAATTGCTGGTTCAGGGCCTGCTCCATCAGCTGGATCTGCCGGGAAATCGATGACGGAGCCAGGCCTTCACGCCGGGCCACCTCCGAGAAGCTGCCGTGATCGAGCACCGCGACAAACAGGCGAAGCGCCTTGAAGCCGAGTTCATTGAGACCGTGCATGGGGTGGTCGTCCTGTGCGCATGACGCAAAAGTGTTGTCGGGATACTCCCATTTATCGCACAGCGACACCAACCGATAATGCCGGCCTTCCTTTTCCAAACAGGTTCTGAGCATGCAGGTTTCCTCATTGAACGAGGCCGCTCCGGTGACGGCCGCCGCCCAACCGCGGTCGTTCTTGCGCTGGCTATTGCTACCCGTGGTGATCCTGGCCGGCATGGGCTTGTCGGTAGAGGCCGGCCTGCTGGGGCCGCTAGGGAGCCAGGTCGGGCATTTGTGGGCCACCCTGAGCATCTTTGGCGTCGGCTCGGCGATTCTCTTCCTGCTGTTACTGCTCAGCGGCCGGCAACAAGGCCCGGCCCTGAATGAACTGCCACGCTGGCAACTGATCGGCGGTTTCCTGGGGCCCATCTACGTAGTGGTACTGACGCTCGCCACCCCTCACATCGGCATCGCCATGACCATGGTCGCGATCCTTTCCGGTCAGGTGGGCAAAAGTGTCTTGATCGACCATTTCGGCTGGTTCGGTACGAGCCGCAAGCGGGTCAACGGCGAACGTTGGCTGGCGTTGGCACTGATCGTCGTGGCCCTTGTCCTGATTGCCCGAGGTTGAATATGAGTCTGTTCATTTTATTGCTGGTGGTCGTCGCTGCGGGTGCGGTGCTGAGTGTCCAGGCGGCCATCAACGGCCGCCTGGGCCAGACGGTCGGTGTGCTGCGCAGCAGCCTGCTGACCTTTACTGTGGGCGCTGTGGTCACCGGGTTGCTGATCGTGTTTTTCGAACCGGCCCACGCGGTCACCTTGCTGGAGGTGCCGAAATGGCAACTCAGCGGTGCGTTGTTCGGCGTCGTCTACATGATGGTGATGGTCGGTGCGGTGCCGCGGGTGGGGACGGGCGTGGCGACGGTGGCGGTGATCGTCGGGCAATTGGGCATGGGCATGTTGATCGACAACTTCGGCTGGCTGGGCAACCCGGCCATCGGGTTGTCCGGTAGCCGGGTTCTGGCCATGGCCTGCCTGGCCTTGGCGCTGGTGTTCATGTATCGCAGCAGTGTGCAGCAGACCTGAAGGTCTCAGTTGCTTTCGACGTTCAGTCGCAGGCTGCCATCGTCCAGGCGCTCGGTGCTTCGGACGATGCCACTGGTTTGCCGGCCTTCGGCGCTGAAGACTACGATCTGGGCTTTATCCAAGTCGTCCGGCATCGGTGGGCGTACGTGCAGTACGAACCATGGCGGTTCGGCGTCGTCGAAGCGTTTGACGTCGAACTGGCAAGTGGCATTTTGGGTCTGGTGCCCAAGCAGCGCATCCAGGCCGTAATAGAAGTGAGTGCTGTCGGCAGCAAGGGGCATGTGCATCGGCGGTCTCCTGGGGACGCTCGGTGGATGTTCAAGTGATCCTGCCTGGAATGGAAAATTCCATCGGGTGAGCTATGGAAATTTAGCTCACCCCCCCCAGCACATTTCCTGTGGCCTGGGCTTCGACAGGTCACAAAGCGGGCACCCCGTCTTTCCACATCGACCAGTTCTTCACGATGTCCTGCACCACCGGGTTGCCGGTGCGGAAGAGGTTTTCCAGGGCAGGCACGAACGCGCCCTGGTCAGCGTATTTGAGCAGGTTGTCCACTTCGTTGCCGCCGGGTTCGGGACGGTCGAAGTCGGACCCGGCCCGAAGCACGGCCAGCCGGTTGATATCCACCCGACCTTCACGACTGGCTCGCAGCAAGGCCTCGTAGGTGGAGTTGTCCTCCTGTTGGGTGGTGCAGTAGACGCCTTTGTTATCCGTGAGCAGGCGGGTCCAGACTTCGGCGCGTTCGCTCAGGCGCGTACCGGAGAACCAGGTGTTGCCGGCCAGGGTGTCGCAGCGGGTCACCACCGGTGGCTGGTTGGCCGGTGCATACGGATATTTCAAACGCCAGGCGGCTGACTCCTTGCTTTCAGTCAGGGCCACTTTCTGGCTGAGGGCAAATGCCTTGGCTTGCAGCGCCGGGTTGAGTTCGAAGACTTCGGTCTTGTAGTCCAGGGGCGGCTTTTCATTCGGCCCCTTGGTGTTGATGCCCAGGTAGCCGGTGGGCCAGTCCTTGGGAACATCGCGCGAATCCAGCTCCCATTGGGTGCCGAACTCCACCAGGTAATGGGCCCAGGCAGTCGTCCCGAGGGTGCCGTGGTGCGGGTTGATCCCGGCGATCCCGGCCACCAGGAAATAGCTTTTGCGCAGGTCGACGGCTGGCGAGAGCGCCAGGGCCAGTGTCGAGGCCGCGGCGTTGGTCTGGCCCATGCCGGTGATCAGCAGGCAAACCCGCTCGGCATTGCAGCGGATCGTTGGATACTCGGCGGACAGCCCTGGTATACGGATCTCATTCTTGAGCTGCAGGCGTTCGATCCAGTTCTGCGCCTCGGGAGCGAACATCGTGATCAGCATGACTTTGGGTTGAAGCGGCGGTGTGGCCCCGGCGGTCGAGCAGAACAGGGCCAAACCGATTGAAGCAAGCAGGCGATTGGTCATGAATCGTTACCTCCATGGATTAGAAAGGGGCGAGCAGGGACTCAGAATTGATAGCCGACACCCGCGTAGTATCCCCACCCATCGGAACGGGCGCGGAAGTTACCGTCGCCAAAGTTAAGCTCACTGCCGTCCTGCCAGTTGCCGCCGTTGTGAAAGTAACGGCCCACCAGGGTGAAGCGCAGGTGCGTGAAGGAATACAGCAAGACGTTGGTCGCGACCGTGGCGTTGGCGGTGCGAGCCGGGTTGTCCTTGTGCAGGTCTGAACCGAAATCGAAGTTGGTAAAACCGATGTAAGTCAGCGAAGCGCCGTTGCTGAACTGGCTGATCGGCACGATGTATTTGAGTTGGGCGCGATAGCCATCCCAGGAATATTCATTGCTGGCGCCGTAGTTTTCCCATTGATAACGCCCGTAGAAGTTGGCCGACAGGTTGACCCGCGAATGGGTGTCGATGTCTGTACCCAGGCCGCTGTACAAAGTATTGGCGCGATTGGCAGAGTTGCTGCCGTGATCGTAGATCCAGTCGAACGCCACATACCATTCCTTGAACGGCCCGACGGCCAGGCTGCGGCCGGCCAGGTAGTCGATGGAAATACGCGGTTCATGCTCCATGAACACCGGCGAGCCGTGATCCCACACGCCTTTGTCGTGGCTGTTGCCTATATCGAAGATCTTTGGGATGTCGATATAGCCATACAGCTCGAACGGCCCCTTGCGTCCGAAATATTCGTATTCCAGATAGACGTCGTCGACGGGTTGCGGGCCGAAGCTGATGTCCTTGCTGCCGATGATCGTCAGGTCCTGGTTGTACCAGTCGGACAGGTAGACACCTTTTTTCGAGGAAGTGGCTTCAGGGCTGAGCGCCTCACCTTGGGCGGATGCTTCGCTCGTCTGGGCCTGGCTGGTGGTGCTGAGTAATCCGGTAACGGCGGTCAGTAGCACAGCGGCTGCGAATACGCCGGGCGCGGCGTGACACCGAGGATTGAAGTCCATGGAAAGTCCTTGTTCGTGCGGGTCGAAACCCGGGTTCCGTGATTGAAAAAACGCGACTCGCTTCGTCGTTGCGAGCGATTTCGCAAACGTTTGCACATCCTGTACCAGTTTTTCGTACTGGCTTGAAAAACATGTATTTAGGAGGTTTTTCCTGTCCTTATGGTCAGGCGTCGTGCACGACCTGTTACCCGGTTCCTTGAGGGGGCACCAAAAGGTGGCAGGGCGTAAGAGGGCACTGTCGTGCGGCGACACAGGACCGTCGGCGTTGCTGGTAGACTCGTTCCCAATTGACTGACACGAGGTATGCCCATGAGCGAGCCGATTCGCCTGACCCAGTACAGCCACGGCGCCGGTTGCGGCTGCAAGATTTCGCCCCAGGTGCTGGAAGTGATCCTGGCCGGCAGCGGTGCGCAAAACCTTGATCCCAAGCTGTGGGTTGGCAACGCCTCCCGGGATGATGCTGCGGTATACGCCATCGACGAGGAGCGCGGCGTGGTCTCGACCACCGATTTCTTCATGCCGATTGTCGACGACCCGTTCGACTTCGGTCGCATCGCCGCCACCAATGCCATCAGCGACATCTACGCCATGGGCGGTGACCCGCTGATGGCTATCGCGATTCTCGGTTGGCCGGTCAATGTATTGGCCCCGGAAATTGCCCGGGAAGTGATTCGCGGTGGCCGTTCTGTGTGCGACGAGGCCGGTATCCCCCTGGCCGGCGGCCATTCGATCGACGCGCCTGAGCCGATTTTCGGCCTGGCGGTCACCGGCCTGGTGCAAAAGCGCCACATGAAACGCAACGACACCGCCACTGCCGGTTGCCGCCTGTACCTGACCAAGCCCCTGGGCATCGGCATCCTCACCACGGCGGAAAAGAAAGGCAAGCTGCGCGCCGCCGATGTTGGCCTGGCCCGTGACTGGATGTGCACCCTCAACAAACCCGGCAGCCGCTTCGGCAAGCTCGACGGCGTGACGGCGATGACCGACGTCACCGGTTTCGGCCTGCTCGGGCACTTGGTGGAAATGGCTGACGGCAGCCAACTGACCGCGCGCATCCGCTATGACGCAGTGCCGCGTCTGCCGGGTGTCGAGTACTACCTCGACCTGGGTTGTGTGCCGGGCGGCACGTTGCGCAACTACGACAGCTATGCCAGCAAGGTCGGTCGGGTCCAGGAGCTGCACAAGCGCGTGCTGTGCGATCCGCAGACCAGCGGCGGCCTGCTGATCGCTGTCACGGCGCAAGGCGAGGCGCAGTTTCTTGCGGTTGCCGCTGAGCTCGGCCTGGCACTGGAGCCCATCGGCGAACTGGTCGAGCGACAGACCTACGCGGTCGAGGTGTCTTGATGGGCCATGACATCACCGATTACCGCGACATCTTCCTCAATGACCGACCGATGATGGACACCCGTGCCCCGGTCGAATTCATCAAGGGGGCGTTCCCCGGCGTGGTCAATTTGCCGTTGATGACCGACAGCGAACGGCAACGCGTCGGTACCTGCTACAAACAGCAGGGACAGCAGGCCGCCATTGTCCTGGGGCATCAACTGGTGTCTGGTGAAACCAAGGCCCAGCGCATCCAGGCTTGGGCCGAATTCGCCAAGGCCCATCCCGATGGTGTGCTGTATTGCTTTCGCGGAGGCTTGCGTTCGCAGATCGTCCAGCAGTGGCTCAAGGACGAAGCGGGCATTGACTACCCCAGGGTCGGTGGTGGCTACAAGGCCATGCGTACGTTCCTGTTGGAGACTGTCGAGCAGGCGGTGAGCCAGTGCGACCTGGTGCTACTGGGTGGCATGACCGGCACCGGCAAGACTGAAGTGTTGGGTCAGTTGGGCAACAGCCTGGATCTGGAAGGGCATGCCAACCACCGTGGTTCGAGCTTCGGCAAACGCGCCACCGGCCAGCCTTCCAACATCGATTTTGAAAACCGCCTGGCGGTGGATGTGCTGAAAAAGCGCGCCGCCGGCATCGAACAATTTGTCCTTGAAGATGAGAGCCGTGCAGTCGGCAGTTGCGCCTTGCCGCTGTCCTTGTACCAGCGCATGCAGCAGGTTCCGATGGTCTGGCTGGAAGACAGCCTCGAGCACCGGGTGGAGCGGATCCTGCGCGATTACGTGGTCGATCTGTGTGCGGAGTTTGTCGCCGTGCATGGCGACGAAGGTTTCTCGCTGTTTTCCGAGCGGTTGCTGGCAAGCCTGGACAACATCCACAAGCGCCTGGGCGGCGACCGTCACCGGCGCTTGATGAATATCCTGGAAACCGCCCTGGCCGAGCAGGCCAGCAGCGGCGCCGTCGACTTGCATCGCGGTTGGATCGAAGGCTTGTTGCGTGAGTATTACGACCCGATGTACGCGTTCCAACGGGAAAAGAAGGGGCGGCGGATCGAGTTCTCGGGGGAGCAGGCGGCGGTGTTGGAGTATCTGCGTGAGCGGGCGGTTCGGGGAGGGTGAACTCGCAAGTTCGAACCCATGATTGAAAATACTAACCCAGTGGGAGCGAGCCTGCTCGCGATAGCGGTGCATCAGTCACATCAATGCCAATGGGGCCAACGCTATCGCGAGCAGGCTCGCTCCCACTGGGGGGGCTTTTTGGTCAAGTCGGACAGGCTTCCTTGCCATTGTCCAAGCCTTGCTTGTAGCTCTGGCTGGTGAGGCTGGCCTTGCCGTTGTGCCAGGTCAGGGTCAGCACGTACAGCGAGTCATAATCGCCGGAGGCCCAGTCATCGGTAATGGTCTGCTTCTTGCCCACGGCCTCGCCGGCGACCTTGTTGATCAGCTCCGGCAGGTAGCCATGGGACCAGGCGGTATAGATGGTCGAGTTGTGGTACTTGTCATGCAGCAATTCGTCCGCCAGGTCGCTGGTATCGTTGGCGGAAAAATTGATGTTCACCGGCAACCCGAGCTTGATGGCACTGGGGCTGATGGTCATCAGCGGGCGAATATAGCTATAGGAATTGTCCAGTTCACCCTCTTCGACATTGCGGGTCGGGTTGGCTGCGAACACGTAGTCGGCCTTGCCGAATTTTTCCGGCAGCAGGGTCGCCAGGTCGATGGCGCGGTTAAGGCCCTGGCAGTTGAGCTGGCCCAGGCCTCCGGCGGGTTTCTCGGCGTGGCGCAGGAACACCAGGGTCTGGATGCCATCGACTGGCTGGGCGCGGCTGACGCTCGATTCCAGCGACAGCACCAGGCCACAGGTCACAAGCAGCGTCGGCAGCAACAGCCACGAACGGCGTTTGAAGCGTCTGGCGAAATTCAGTGGGTTCATCATCGAATAAATGTTCTTTTGAACTCTCTAGTCAGGCTGACAAACCTGGGGCACCGGGAAGCGTTGGCCTCGGGTGTTTTTCCGTGTCGTTACTCCGCTTCGGTTCCAAGGGGGCACTGCTCAGAGTCTCTTCGTGTCCTTTGGTTCGATCTCGGTTGTTCTCGCGCACTGTAAGGCCTCCGGTTTGGAGGTCAGTCGAATCTTAGCGACAGGATGTTGCGGAATTAAGAACGGCCAGTGTGAATCCTGTGATGGGCAGGTGCTGTCTGGCACATCTTGGATTATTCTCAGGCCTTTCCTTGATTGCCGAGCCTGTCCCATGCCCGACTTGACCTCATTCCCCATCAGCCAGAAATGGCCCGCCCAATACCCGGAGTGGCTCCAGCTCTACTCCCTGCCAACCCCCAACGGCGTGAAGGTCTCGATCATGCTGGAAGAGATCGGCCTGCCATACGAGCCCCACAAAGTGGACTTCGCCAGCAACGATCAACTGTCGCCCGAGTTCCTTTCCCTGAACCCCAACAACAAGATCCCGGCGATTCTCGACCCTCATGGGCCAGGGGACCAGCCGTTGGCGTTGTTCGAGTCGGGGGCGATCCTGATTTATCTGGCGGACAAGAGCGGGCAGTTGCTGGCCCAGGAATCGGCGGCGCGCTACGAGACGATCCAGTGGTTGATGTTCCAGATGGGCGGGATCGGGCCGATGTTCGGGCAGTTGGGGTTCTTCAACAAGTTCGCCGGCAAGGACTACGAGGACAAGCGGCCTCGCGATCGCTACGTCGAGGAAAGCAAGCGCCTGCTCAAGGTGCTTGACGGTCGCTTGCAAGGGCGGGACTGGATCATGGGCGAGCGCTACACCATTGCCGATATCGCCACCTTTCCCTGGGTGCGCAACTTGATCGGTTTTTATGAGGCCGGTGATCTGGTCGGTATCCAGAACTTCCCCAATGTGACGCGGGTGCTGGAGCGTTTCCTGGCCCGACCGGCGGTGGTGCGCGGGTTGAAGATTCCGGAATGAGTAACCCGCCGACCCGCCGATTCGATTACAAGCAACTGGATGTGTTCAGCGACGTGCCCCTCAAGGGCAATCCGTTGGCGGTGGTACTGGGAGCCGATGGGGTCAGTGATTCGCGCATGGCTGCTTTTGCCAACTGGACCAACCTCAGCGAAACCACGTTCCTGTTGGCGCCGCAGCACCCGGAAGCCGATTACCGGGTGCGTATTTTCACCACCTCGACCGAATTGCCGTTTGCCGGGCATCCGACCCTGGGCAGTTGTCACGCCTGGCTGGAAGCCGGAGGCGTGCCGAAAGGGCAGGAGATCGTGCAGGAATGTGGCGTTGGCCTGGTCAGGATTCGCCGCAACGATCGTGGGTTGGCATTCCTCGCACCGCCCTTGCTCAAGTCCGGTCCGCTGCAGGCCGACCTGCTGGAGCGGGTGCGCAAGGCGCTGGGGCTCGCCGCCGAGGCGATTGTCGAGGCGCAATGGGTCGATAACGGTGCCGGCTGGCTGGCCTTGATGCTCAAGGATCGTCAGCAGGTCCTGACGCTCGAGCCCGATTATTCTCAATTGCTCGATCTGGCCGTGGGTGTGATCGCACCTTGGGATCGGGCTGTGGATGGCGATGCGGCACACTTTGAAGTGCGCGGCTTCATCGCCGGTGATGGCATGCCCGAGGATCCTGCCACCGGAAGCCTGAACGCCGGGATCGCGCAGTGGATGTTGGGCAAGGGCCTGGCGCCTTCGTCCTATGTGGTCAGCCAGGGCTTGACCATGGGCCGGGCCGGGCGGATTCATGTCGAGCAAATAGGGGAGGAGGTCTGGATTGGCGGCGCGGTGGTGACTTGCATCAACGGCTCGCTGACCTTGTGAGGCGATTATTGCCGCGCCGGTAACACTCTGTTTTCCTGCCGGCGTTTGTGCCCTGGTCGACCAGGGCATAAGCTTTGCCCCCTTGTGATCGAGCATCCATTTGCCAGGAGTCCCATGTCCAGCCAATTCCCCGAAGCCCGTCCACGCCGTCTGCGCCGTAACGCAAGCCTGCGCAGCCTGTTCCAGGAAACCGAGTTCACTCTGAACGATCTGGTGCTGCCGATTTTCGTCGAAGAAGAAATCGATGACTTCGTGCCGATCAAGAGCATGCCGGGCGTGGTGCGCATCCCTGAGTCGAAGCTGGCCGGCGAGATCGAGCGCTATGCCCGTGCCGGCATCAAGGCGGTGATGACCTTTGGTGTGTCCCATCACCTGGACAGCGACGGCAGCGATACCTGGAACGAGCGCGGCCTGGTGTCGCGCATGGCCGGGATCTGCAAGGATGCGGTGCCGGAAATGATCGTGATGTCTGACACTTGTTTCTGTGAGTACACCGATCATGGTCATTGCGGCGTCCTCCACGGGCACGAAGTGGACAACGACCGGACTCTGGTCAACCTGGGCAAGCAAGCCGTGGCGGCGGCCCGCGCCGGTGCCGATGTGATCGCGCCGTCCGCGGCCATGGACGGGCAGGTCCAGGCCATTCGCAAGGCCTTGGACGCTGCCGGTTTCAGCCAGACGGCGATCATGGCCTATTCCACCAAGTTCGCTTCGGCGCTCTATGGGCCGTTCCGTGAAGCGGGCGGCAGCGCACTGAAAGGTGACCGCAAGAGCTACCAGATGAACCCGATGAACCGTCGCGAAGCGCTGCGCGAATCCTTGCTCGACGAGCAGGAAGGTGCCGATGCGCTGATGGTCAAGCCGGCCGGGGCC
Source organism: Pseudomonas sp. DF11 (assembly GCF_058148565.1). Taxonomy (NCBI): domain Bacteria; kingdom Pseudomonadati; phylum Pseudomonadota; class Gammaproteobacteria; order Pseudomonadales; family Pseudomonadaceae; genus Pseudomonas; species Pseudomonas sp. DF11. The sequence continues at coordinate 44,473 of NZ_JBYVYN010000013.1, read as the reverse complement.
TACCTCGATATCATCCGCGACATCCGCCAGGCCTCGAACCTGCCGCTGTCGGCTTACCAGGTCAGTGGCGAATACGCGATGATCAAGTTCGCCGCCCAGGCCGGCGCCATCGACGAAGCCCGCGTGGTGCGCGAAAGCCTCGGCGCGATCAAACGGGCGGGGGCAGACCTGATCTTCACCTACTTTGCGATGGATCTGGCGTTGAGCGGGATCTGATCAGCGCTGGGTTTTCGCTGGGAGCGGGTGTTCACATATCCGGCGTTCACCCAAATCCCTGTGGGAGCTGAGCTTGCTCGCGATGGCGGTGGATCAGGTGGCGGTGATGTTGAATTTGCTGACGCCTTCGCGAGCAAGCCCGCTCCCACATGGGTTCATGTGGTGACTGAAAAGCCATGCTCACCACAAATCCTCTGTGGGAGCGGGCTTGCTCGCGAAAGCGGTGGGTCAGTTTCGGTGATGTTGGATGTGCCGCCGTCATCGCGAGCAAGCTCGGCTCCCACACTGATTTTGATTGGACGCAAGTTTTATATTCACCGCCATTCCCCTGTGGGAGCGAGCCTGCTCGCGATAGCGGTGGGTCAGTTGGCGGCGATGGTGAATGTGCCGTCGGCATCGCGAGCAGGCTCGCTCCCATATTGGGTTTCTAGGGCTATCGAGCCGGTTTCCTTCCAGGGCCATTTCGGTGCTCTGCGCGACAGAACATAGCCCGTACCCGCTTTTGATCGTATGGTTGCTCCGGAATAACGAACCCGATGGAGCACCATGCAACTCAATCGATTGATGATCAGCGTCGCCGCGCTGCTGGCCCTGGCCGGTTGCGGCAGTCGCCAGGTCCAGGAGCCTGAACGCCAGCCCGCCGAGGTCAAGAGGCAGATCGTGCGGTTGCTGCCGGCCAAGGCTACGGACCGCGAAGGTTGGGCGACGGACATCTATGTGGCTTTCGCGGCTCAGCAGATCCCGACCACCACGCAGAACATCTGTGCTGTCCTGGCGGTGACCGAACAGGAGTCGACGTTCCAGGCCGACCCGCCGGTGCCAGGGCTGGGCAAGATCGCGCGTCAGGAGATCAACCGCCGTGCGGCGAAGGTGCACATTCCGGAACTGTTGGTCAGCGGTGCACTTCAGGTGCGTTCGCCCAACGGCAAAAGCTACAGCGATCGGCTCAACGCGGCGCGTAGCGAGAAAGAGCTGAGCGAGATTTTCGACGACTTCATCGGCATGGTGCCCTTGGGAAAGACACTGTTCGGCGGTTTCAATCCGGTGCACACGGGCGGACCAATGCAGGTCAGCATCGCTTTTGCCCAGGCCAATGCACGGAATTATCCCTACACGGTAGATGGCTCGATTCGTCGCGAAGTGTTCAGTCGTCGTGGCGGGATGTACTTCGGTATCGCGCATTTGCTGGGCTATCCGGTGAGCTACACCGAGCCGTTGTACCGTTTTGCCGATTTCAATGCCGGCTGGTACGCCAGTCGTAACGCGGCTTTCCAGCACGCGGTAAGTGTCGCGTCAGGCATTTCCCTGGCGCTGGATGGCGATCTGGTTGCCCATGATTCAATCATGCCAGGCAGCACGGAGTTGGCGGTGCGTACGCTGGGCAAGTCGCTAGGGATGCGCAACCCGACCATTCGCGATCAATTGGAGCAGGGTGACAGCCTGGCGTTCGAGGACAGCAAGCTTTACAAGCGCGTGTTCGAGCTGGCTGAACGGGCCGAGGGCAAGGCGTTGCCGCGAGCGGTATTGCCAGGGATCGTGCTCAAGAGCCCGAAGATCACGCGCAATCTGACCACGGCGTGGTTTGCCAAGCGGGTGGATGAGCGTTATCAGCGGTGCATGGCGCGGGCGTTGGGGCGTTAGCCAAACGCAGGCCAAGTAAAAGCCCGGCGGATAAGGCCGGGCTTTACTGGGATGGTGTGGGGGCGGGCGCTATCTGGAACGTTGTGACGACGGAACACCTCATACGCGGTTTTCGATCAGGCGATCGGAGCCACCCTCGGCGACGCGACGTTCCTGCAGACGATCGGCACCGCCTTCAGCGACGCGGTTTTCGATCAGGCGATCAGAGCCACCTTCGGCGACGCGACGTTCCTGCAGACGATCAGCACCGCCTTCAGCGACGCGGTTTTCGATCAGGCGATCGGAGCCACCTTCGGCAACGCGACGTTCCTGCAGACGATCGGCACCGCCTTCAGCGACGCGGTTTTCGATCAGACGATCGGAGCCACCTTCAGCGACGCGACGTTCCTGCAGACGATCGGCACCGCCTTCAGCGACGCGGTTTTCGATCAGGCGATCAGAACCGCCTTCGGCGACGACGGGTTGGGAGGAAGCGGCAAATACGTTGGCGGCCAGTACAGAGAAAGCGAGGCTGAGGATGACTTGGCGTTTCATGATGGTGTGCTCCGGGGTGTAGTGGGTTTGTGTGGGGCCATTGTTGTCCCGGGCGATCATCAAGAGAACTTCATTGACATGATGGTGAACATCGACGGCAGTGATAGCTCGTTGGCCCGCTGCCGGTCAGCTCGATGGAACACTGATAGGCTCCCAGGCTCTACCGGCTAACCCTTATGCAGGAGGTGCGTCCATGTATCAGTTATTCGGTTACAGGCAATCCGGTTCCTCGGCGGTGGAGGTTGCCCTGTGTCTTTGTGAGGTGGCTTATCGGCGGGTCGATGCCTATTCGACCGAGGACAACGATGCAGCGAAAGAACTCGAGAAGCTCAACCCGCAGAAGCAGGTGCCGACCCTGCTGTTGCCGGATGGCTCGGTGCTGACCGAAGCGGCGGCGATCCTGATCCACCTCGGCCTGACTTACCCCGCATCGAAACTGCTTCCGCAGGATCCGGCCCAGCGTGCGCAAGCCATACGCGGTCTGGTCTACATCGCGGCCAATTGCTACACACCCATCGGCATTATCGATTTTCCGCAGCGCTGGCTGGAAGATGCGGACGAAGCGACTCGGCAGCGTTTGATATCCGGCACGCAGCAACGGCTGTATCACAACTGGGCGCTGTTTGCCGACCAGTTCCCGGCCCGACCTTTTCTCAGCGGTGCCGAACCGGGGGCGCTGGATATCCTGGCGGCCGTGATCACGAAGTGGAGAGATACGCGGGCGGCGATGCTAAACGCACGTCCAGCGTTCTACGAGTTGTTGGAGCGCATCGATCACCATCCGCGTGTTGCGCCTGTGCTGTCGCTGCATTGGCCTGAGTGATCAAGGGCACATCTTGCGTGCAACCGCCTGCTCGACGAGGCCGACAAATTGCCGGACATTCTCCTGATGCGCCGTCACCAGCTCGTCGATACTGGCGCCCGTCGGCGTCTGCAGGCTGCTGCGGCAGGTGAGGGGGCGGGCGTCGTTGCCCGGGTTGCGCAGTCGCCATTGCACATCCATGCGGGCATAGCGGCCAGGGATCGAGTCGAAGCGTTGCACGTCTACCCGCAGCAATGCTTTCGGCGCGCCTGGGTTGCTCAGTTGTTCGTCCAGGCTGCTGTGCAGTTCATCGGCCAGGCTGGCGCCCCACCATTGCGTTTCCAGGATCGCCAACCCGCTGTTGCCCTGGCGTATGACGATCTGGGTGCGATCCACCTGGGGCGGAACGCTGACCTGTTCGATCTGGATGTCCACGCCGGAGCGCGACTGGCCGACCGGTTGGGCCGGGCTCAGGGTGTGATAGTGGATCGGATCGCTGCGACAGGCGCCCAGTAGCAACGCCACGGCAACCAGGGTGAGTTTCAGCGTCATCGGCATGGGGCGGGCTCCTGTGATCATTCTTTCACCGGCAATGTGAGGTTCTGTGCCGGTGCGTCCTTGGGACGACCGCGAAGCAGCGATTCGGGATGGCGACTCAGGTAGTCCGACAGTTCGCGCAGCGAGCGCGACATGCGCCCCAGGTCGTCCAGGGTCTGGGTCAGTTGTTCGCGCTGGGGCGAATCTTCGGCCAGGGTCGAGTTGGCCGATTGCAGGGTCTTGCTCACGTCCTGCAAGGTGCTTTGTACACCCGGCAGGGTCTTGCTATTGAACTGGGCCAGGCCTTTGCGCAGTTCCACCAGGTTCCCATCCAGGTTGCCGGCGATGCTCTCCAGCGGCAGTTTGTTGATCCGCTCGATCATCGCCTGCAGTTGTTCCTGCAATTGTTGGAGGCTGCCCGGGATGGTCGGGATGCGCACGGGGCGGGCGCTTGGGTCGAAGGCGACTTTTTCCGCCTTGGGGTAGAAATCCAGCGAGATGTACAACTGCCCGGTCAGCAGGTTGCCGCTGCGAGCCTGGGCGCGTAGGCCCCGTTCGACGAAGCTGCCGATCAGGCGGGCGCCGGCGGCTTCGTCTTCCGGATCGTGATTGAGGCTCTTGAGCAGTTTTTCATGGGCCTTGCCCAGGCGCTGCGGGTAGATCACCACGCCGACGTTGACCGGAAAGCTGCGCTGTTTCTCATCGAAATCCAGATTGATGGCCACCACCCTGCCGACTTCAACGCCGAGGAACTCCACCGGCGCCCCGACTCGCAAGCCGCGCAGTGCCTGATCGAACCGCAGGGCCAGGTACTGCGCCTTGCCATCGGGCGGGGCGAGGGCGCTCTGCTGGTCGGCGAACAGCTCGAAGGTCTTGTCTTCGCTGGCCGGGGTGTCGTTGGGGCTGTATTCCGGCGCCCGGAACGCGATGCCGCCCAGCAGCAGCGCCGAGAGCGATTCGGTCTTGACCGCGAAGCCGTTGGCACCGACGTTCACGTCCACGCCGCTGACATTCCAGAACCGGGTGTTTTCGGTGACGTAGACATCGTTGGGCGCGTTGACGAACACGTCGATGTCGACGCCTTTGCCCTCGGCGTCCAGGGCGTAGGACACCACTTGGCCTACTGGGATCTTGCGCAGGTACACCGGCGAGCCGATGTCCAGCGAGCCGAGGTCCTGGGAGTGCAGGGTGAAGCGCTTGCCCGGTTCGCCGTAAGTGATGGGAGGCGGGTTCTCCAGGCCAGTGAAGGACTTGGCGCGCACTTTCGATTGACCGGCGTCGGCGCCGATGAAGTCTCCTGACAGCAGGGTGTCGATTCCCGAGATTCCACCGGCCCCGATTCTTGGCCGCACCACCCAGAACACCGAGTCCTCGTGGGTGAAGGTGTCGGCGGTCTTGGCGAGCTTGACCGTGGCGGTGACGTTCTTCTGGTCATCGCTCAGTTGCACGTCGGTGACCTGGCCGATGACCACGTTGCGATATTTCACCTGGGTCTTGTTGGCGGTCAGGCCCTGGCCGGTCTTGAAGGTGATGGTGATGGTCGGGCCTTCCTGCAGCCAGTTGTGGACCACCAGGGAAATGCCCACCAGCACCGCGATGATCGGCACGATCCACACCAGCGACACCGTCCAGCGGCGGCTGGTGACGTGGGCACGACCGGGTGCGGGTTGTTGCCCGTCAGTGGCTTGCGACTTCATCCATGACCTCCTCGGAGGGTTGAGTGTCCCAGATCAGCCGCGGGTCGAAACTCATGGCCGACAGCATGGTGAACAGCACCACGAGGCCGAAGAACAGGATCCCCGGCCGCGGTTCGATATCGCTCAGGGCCTGGAACTTGACCAGTGCCGCCACCAGGGCCACCACCAGCACATCGAGCATTGACCAGTAGCCGATGACTTCCACCAGCCGGTACAGCTTCGCCCGTTGGACCTGGGCCCAGGTGCTGCGCCGCTGCGCGGTCACCAGCAACAGGGTCAGGACCACGAACTTGATGCCCGGTACGGCGATGCTGGCGATGAAGATAATCAGAGCGATGTCCCAGGCGCCGCTTTGCCAGAACTCGATGACGCCGCTGATGATGGTGCTGTCGGCGCCTTCGCCGAGCATCTGGGTATTCATCACCGGCAGCAGGTTGGCCGGAATGTAGAACACCAGCGCGGCCAGCATGTAGGCCCAGGTCCGGGGGATGGCGTCGGGTTTGCGTCGGTGCAGGGCGGCGTCGCAGCGGGGGCAGGCCTGGGGTTCGTCGGTCATGTCGCAGGCCAGGCCGCAGCTGTGGCACAGGCACAGGTCCAGGTCGCGGGCTTCTGGTGGGGTGTCCAGCGGCTGGTCGTTCACAGGCTATCCCACAGGTCGCGGACATCGCGCCCGGCTATGCGGATCATCAGCAGGCTCAAGGCCGCCAGGGCGAACAGGCCGATCCCCGGCAGCACGTCCAGCAGCCCGGCGAGCTTGATCACTGCCACCAGCGCGCCCAGCAGGCATACCTCCAGCATGCTCCAGGGTCGCAGGGTTTCCAGGCTGCGCATGCACAGGTTGAACCCCGGCGCTCGCCGCTGGAGGTAGGCATGGCCCAGCACCCAGAGCAGGAGCACCAGTTGGAAGGCCGGTGCAATGATGATTGCCACCGCTGTCACCAGGGCGATGAAGGCGATCGGCCCCTGGCTCAGCGCCACGATGGAATCCCATAACGTCGCGCTGTTGCTCAGGCCCTGGAGGCGGATGCTCATGACCGGGTAGACGTTGGCGAAGGCCCACAGCACCGCGGCCGTTACGCTCAAGGCCAGGCGCTGCTCGATGGTCAGGCCGTTGTAACGCTGGATCACCGCGTGGCAGCGCACGCACGAGGCTTTCTGGTGCGGGGCGAGCACAACCGGCTCGTACACCGCATCGCAATGTTCGCAAATGATCAGTCGGGCGGTGTCGGCCATAGGGATGCTCGGCAGGAACAACCCCTTCAATATAGAAGTGCGTTGAGAATGAGCAACCCGTCCGGCAGGCGGTGGGGAAATTCGCTACGGTTCACACCGCCTGCCGAGGGATCATTCGCCGCGAATGTATTGCTCCAGTTGTCGGATCAGGTCGGCCTGCTCGGCAATGGCTTCCTTGACCAGGTCGCCGATGGACAGCAGGCCGACGAGCTTGCCGTCCTCGACCACCGGCAAATGCCGCAGGTGTTTTTCGGTCATGATGCTCAGGCAGGTTTCGACATTCTGGTGCGGGTCTATGGTGATCACCGGGGAGACCATGATATCGCTCACTTTCGTGCCCACCGAGGAGCGGCCATGCAAGACCATTTTGCGCGCGTAGTCGCGCTCACTGATGATCCCCAGCACTTCATCGTTTTTCACCACCAGCAAGGCGCCGACGTTTTTCTCGGCCATGCGCATCAGGGCCTGCAATACCATGTCGTCCGGTGAGATGGTGTGCACTTGCTGGTTCTTCTCATCTTTTATCCGGAGCAACTGCGCGACGGTTTTCATGGGGGGAGCCTCAGGTGTTGTTTTTGCGGGTGATTAAAGAATCGTAGACCCAACGGCGCAGAGCAAGCGGTAAAGCGGCGGCCAGTCGTCCAAAAGCGTCATTGTCCGGAAATTCTCCGTCGATGTGATGTCATCCACCTTTGTGGCGAGGGGATTTATCCCCGCTGGGCTGCATAGCAGCCCCAGAAAACTACTAACGCGGCGTGTCAGGTTGATGTAATCAGCTTATTGGGGCTGCAGCGGGGATAAATCCCCTCGCCACAAAAGCAGTTCGGTGAAGTAACAGTTGATCAGGTGAAGTTCCCTCGCCACAGGTAGAATCGTCGCCTCCGTACATTTCGAGGTTGCAGTGGTGGACTTACAGCAGGGCTTCGTCCTGACCCGGCATTGGCGCGATACCCCGGCCGGCACCGAAGTCGAGTTCTGGCTGGCGACCGACGCCGGCCCCCGACGTGTGCGCCTGCCGGTGCAGCCGTCGGTGGCGTTTGTGCCGCAGATCCAGCGCGGCCAGCTCGAAGCTCTGCTGCAAGGGGAGAAGGACGTAGAGCTGCGCCCCCTGGACCTGCTGGATTTCGAACACCGCCCGGTGTTGGGGCTGTACTGCCAGCAACACGCCCAGTTGATGCGCCTGGACACCACCTTGCGCCGCGCCGGTGTGGAGGTGTTCGAAGCGGACATCCGGCCACCGGAGCGTTACCTGATGGAACGCTTCATCACCGCCCCGGTCTGGTTTGGCGGTACGCCGGCCGCCGATGGCCTGCTGGTCGACGTGCAGATGAAGCCGGCGCCTGAATACCGCCCGCCGTTGCGCCTGGTGTCCCTGGACATCGAAACCACCGCCCAGGGCGATCTGTACTCCATTGCCCTGGAAGGCTGTGGTGAGCGCCAGGTCTACATGCTCGGCCCCCCCAACGGCGACGATAGCGGCGTGGATTTCCAGCTGGAATACTGCGAATCACGCACGGCGCTGCTAAAGAAACTCAACGACTGGTTCGCCCGTTTCGACCCCGATGGAATCATTGGCTGGAACCTGGTGCAATTCGATCTGCGGGTGCTGCATGAACACGCCCGGCGGCTGGCGGTGCCGTTGCGCCTGGGGCGCGGTGGCGAGGAGATGCAATGGCGTGAGCACGGCACGCGCAACAATCACTTCTTCGCCTCGGCCGCTGGCCGGTTGATCATCGATGGCATCGAGTCCCTGCGTTCGGCCACTTGGAGCTTCCCGTCGTTCAGCCTGGAAAACGTCGCCCAGACGCTGTTGGGAGAGGGCAAGTCCATCGATAACCCGTACCAGCGCATGGACGAGATCAATCGCATGTTCGCCGAGGACAAGCCGGCCCTGGCCCGCTATAACCTCAAGGACTGCGAACTGGTGACGCGGATCTTCGCCAAGACCGAACTGCTCAAATTCCTCCTGGAGCGGGCCAGCGTCACCGGCCTGCCGGCGGACCGCAGCGGTGGTTCGGTGGCGGCCTTCACGCACCTGTACATGCCGCTGATGCACCGCCAAGGATTCGTGGCCCCCAATCTTGGCCAGCGCCCGCCCGAGGCCAGCCCGGGCGGCTTTGTCATGGATTCCCAACCGGGGCTCTACGAGTCGGTGCTGGTGCTGGACTACAAGAGCCTGTATCCGTCGATCATCCGTACCTTCCTCATCGACCCGGTGGGCTTGATCGAAGGCCTGCGTCATCCAGACGACCAGGAATCGGTGCCCGGCTTTCGCGGGGCGCGGTTCTCTCGTAGCCGACATTGCCTGCCGGCCATCGTCGCCCGGGTCGCCGAAGGTCGGGAAACCGCCAAGCGCGAACACAACGCGCCGCTGTCCCAAGCACTGAAAATCATCATGAACGCTTTTTATGGCGTGCTCGGCTCCAGTGGCTGTCGCTTCTTCGATCCGCGCCTGGCCTCGTCCATCACCCTGCGTGGTCACCAGATCATGCAACGTACCCGCCAGTTGATCGAAGCCCAGGGGCATGTGGTGATCTATGGCGATACCGACTCCACGTTCGTCTGGCTACGCCGTGCCCATGGCCAGGAAGAAGCGGCCAGGATCGGCCGCGAGCTGGTGGCGTACGTCAACCAGTGGTGGCGTGAATACGTACGTGACGAATTCGGGTTGGAGAGCGCGCTGGAATTGCAGTTCGAAACCCACTTCAAGCGCTTCTTGATGCCGACCATTCGGGGCGCGGAGGAGGGTAGTAAGAAACGCTACGCCGGGCTGGTGACGCGCGCCGACGGCAGCGACGAAATTGTCTACAAGGGCCTGGAAACCGTGCGCACCGACTGGTCGCCGCTGGCCCGGCAGTTCCAGCAGGAGCTGTACGGGCGGATCTTCCACCGCCAGCCCTATCAGGATTATGTGCGCGATTATGTGCGGCAGACCCTGGCCGGCGCGTTCGATGATCGGCTGGTCTACCGCAAGCGCCTGCGCCGGCCACTGGAAGACTATGAACGCAACGTGCCGCCCCATGTGCGAGCCGCGCGCCTGGCCGATGAATTCAACCAACGCCAGGGCCGGCCGCGGCAATACCAGAATGGCGGCTGGATCAGTTATGTCATCACCGTCGCCGGCCCTGAACCTTTGGAAACCCGCAGCGCGCCAATCGATTACGACCACTACGTGACCAAGCAGCTACAACCGGTGGCGGATGCGATCCTGCCGTTTGTGGAGGATGATTTTTCGACGCTGGTGGGTGGGCAGATGGGGTTGTTCTGAAATCATGCCGACCCTGTTTGGACCAGGGGCATGGTTCACATCTGTGGTGAGGGGATTTATCTGTGGCGAGGGGATTTATCCCCGATGGGTCGCGCAGCGACCCCAAAAACCTGCAATAGCCAATGTTGCGAGTGCTACGCACTCGAGCGGGGATAAATCCCCTCGCCACAGGTCGGTGTGAATCCCAGGATTGGGTGTCAGACCATCGCCAGCCGCTGCTTGCCTTGAGGCTGCGGAAACATCAGGTCCAACGCCGCCAGATCCTGCGGCTCAAGCTTCAGGTTCGCCGCCTCGGCATTCAAACGCACATGCTCGGGCTTCACGGCCTTGGGAATGGCAATCACATTGTCCTGGCGCAACAGCCAGGCCAGGGCTATTTGTGCCGGTGTTGCGCGGTGGCGTTCGGCGATTTGTCCCAGGGTGTGATCCTTGAGCAGGTGCCCGCCCTGGCCGACCGGGCAGTACGCCATGACTGGCATGCGCTGTTGCTGGCACCAGGGCAGCAGGTCGAATTCGATGCCGCGTTCTTGCAGGTTGTACAGCACCTGGTTGGTCGCGCAGGCCGGCGCGGCCAGTTCTTCAAGGTCCGCCACGTCGAAGTTCGACACGCCCCAACGGCCAATCTTGCCTTCTTCGCGCAGGCGCTCGAAGGCTTCGACGGTTTCCTCCAGCGGGTACTGACCGCGCCAGTGCAGCAGGTAAAGGTCGATGTAATCGGTGTCGAGCCGGCGCAAACTGCGTTCGCAGGCCAGGGGAATGCCTTTGCGACTGGCGTTGTGTGGATAGACCTTGCTCACCAGGAAAACCTGGTCGCGCAGGCCGGTGATCGCTTCGCCAACGACGGTCTCGGCACCGCCTTCGGCATACATCTCCGCGGTGTCGATCAGGGTCATGCCCAGCTCGATGCCCAAGCGCAAGGCTGCGACTTCTTTCTTGTGATGGGACGGTTCCTCACCCATGCGCCAGGTGCCTTGGCCGATTACCGGTACGGACACGCCGGCCAATTCCAGAGTCTTCATGGCTACCTCCTGTTGTTTAGACCGATAGTGCTGTGGCAGCAGGATAGACCAGGTGTTCACCTGATGAGCGTTCCCACGTTCTGCGTGGGAATGCTTTCCGGGATGCTCCGCGTCCCAAAAGCGTGACGCGGAGCGTGGGAATGGTCAGTCGGCGGGACGTTATTTTGCCGAGAACTTCAGCACCATGGTCTGGGTATAGGTCTGGCCTGGATCGAGCCGCGTCGAGGGGAAGTTCGGCTGGTTGGGCGAGTCGGGGTAGTGCTGGGTTTCCAGGGTGAACGCGCCCCAGTGCGGATAGACCTTGCCTTGCTTGCCCTTGACGGTGCCATCGAGGAAGTTGCTGGTGTAGAACTGCACGCCAGGTTCGGTGGTGTAGAGCTGCAGACGGCGTCCGGACTCCGTGTCATAGACCTCGGCGGCCAGTTTGTTCACGTCGCCCTTGGCGTCCAGCGCCCAGTTGAAATCGAAGCCACCCTGTTTCGGCTCGGCGAATTTGAGTTGTGGGTGATCGGCCTTGATATGGGTGCCGATGGCGGTGGGTTGGGTGAAGTCCATCGGTGTGCCGGCCACGGGAGCCAGCTCGCCGGTGGGAATGAGCTTGGCGGTGACTGGCGTGTAGTGGGCTGCGTGCAGGGTTGCGATCTGCTCGAGTATGTCGCCGTTGCCGGCGCCGGCCAGGTTGAAATAGCTGTGGTTGGTCAGGTTCAGCACCGTGGGTTTGTCGGTGGTGGCCTTGTACTCGATGCGTAACTCGTTCTGTTCGTTGAGGCTGTAGGTGACGTCGGTTTTCAGCGCACCGGGAAAGCCCATCTCGCCATCGGGTGACAGGTAGGTCAGGGTGACACCCACCGAGTCCTTGGCATTATGGGGCTGGGCCTTCCAGACGCGCTTGTCGAACCCTTGCGGCCCGCCGTGCAGGGAGTTGCCATGGTCGTTCTGCGGCACCTGGTAACGCTTGCCGTCCAGCTCGAAAGCCCCGTCGGCCAGGCGATTGCCGAAGCGGCCGATGGTCGCGCCGAAATACACGCTGCCGTTCTTCTGATAACCCTGCACATCGTCGAAACCGAGCACGATGTCGGCGGCCTTGCCGTTTTTGTCCGGCACGCTCAATGACTGCAGGATGCCGCCATAGGTGATGACCGTAGCCTCCATGCCGTGACTGTTGCGCAGCACGAATTTTTCCACCGCCGTGCCGTCGTCGGTCTTGCCGAACGTACCGCGTTCGTTGGTCAGGCCGGCAGCCTGGGAAGCCGAGGTGGCGATCATCAGAGACACTCCGAGGGCCGTGAGCAGTTGTCTGGATTCAAGCATGGTATGACCTTCCTTCCTGTTGTTTTGTTGTTGTTTTGAACGCGGGGCGAGTCCGTTACTGGTCGGACAGCGCTGAAGGTTTTTCGGTTTAGTAGTCTTTCTATTTGAGGGTGGAGAAGGGATTTATAGCCATTAATGGAGATTTTTCAATTAAAAAGTAAGACTAATTAAGTTTTGAAGCTGTCGCGGAAGGTCGCGGGTTTTCACCGGTCACTGCACTTTTGCGTTTTTTGCCGCTCTATCCTTGGCCTGGAAGCGGCGACCCCCATCGCTTCCCCATGCCCAGACCGAGACTCGATGGCCGGTGTTTTTTATTCTGTGATGAGGTTGCGCCGCTGCGGCGTGGCGTTGTTGGTCGGTGTGTCGGTGCTGTTCAGCGGCGGCTGCAGCCAGCAGCAGGGCCAGGACATGGTCACGCAATTCAGCAACGCCAGGCCCCAGGAGTTCTTGCAGACCAGCGTCGACCGCATGGCCACGTTGTCGATGCACGACAACCTGCAAAGCCTCTATCTGCTGATGAGCAAGCTTTACCTGCGCAACCCCGAGGAACTGCGTAAATCCGGCTTTCTCGACGCCCGCACTGCGGAAAAACAGGTGCGCATGGCCATCGAGCAGCAACAACCCTTACCGACCCTGGGCGGCAAGAAAGACTTGGCTGCCCTGAGCTATGCCATGAGCCCGGAGTTTCTCGGTGATCGGGTCGGGGCGTTCATCTATGCCATCGGTAGCATGCTGGTCACCGCTCACGGCAATCGCCTGGAGTTCTACATGACCGACACCATCGACCCGCGTTTTGTCAGCAATGCCGCGCGCAACATCGAAAAAGCCACTTGGCTGCTGAGTCAGCGGCAAAACAAGGAGGGCAAACCGCTGCTGTTTTCCAATGAGATTTCGGAGGAGGGCAGCAACCTGAGTTTCGCCGTGGAGTTCGGAAAAATCGTCGCCCGGCTGGACCTGTTGACCCAGATGCTCGACGAGCGCTACCGACGGATCGGCTTGAATTATGCCCAGAGCCTGTTGTTCCTCAACTTCCTGCCGGTTCAGTGAGGTGATGAGAAAGGAATAAAGATAGATCATATCGATATAGGGGGTTATAAGAAAAATCGCTATGCTCGCGGCCAGATTTTTCATGCGGTCGTGTTGAGACGGGTTTAATGGATTTCGGTAATGTCGGTTTAGTCGTTGCAGGCCTGGTGGTTGGCTTCATCGTTGGGATGACCGGCGTCGGCGGTGGTTCGTTGATGACCCCGATCCTGTTGTGGTTTGGGATCAACCCGGCGACGGCGGTGGGTACGGACCTGCTGTATGCGGCCATTACCAAGTCTGGCGGTGTCCTGGTTCATGCCAAGAACCGCAACATCGACTGGGCCATCACTGGTTGGCTGACCCTGGGCAGCGTGCCGGCGGTCGGCTTGACGCTGTGGTTCCTCAGCAGCCTGCACAGTTCCCCCGACGCCATGAACGCGGTGATCAAGCAGGCCCTGGGCTTTGTGTTGTTCGCCACCGCCCTGGCGATTCTGTTCAAGAAGCGCCTGCTGCAATTCGCTCATGACCGCGCTGGCGGCCACTACAATCCCTCAGGTTCGCGACTCAACCTGCTCACGGTCATCACTGGCCTCGTGTTGGGTACGATGGTCGCGTTGACCTCCATCGGCGCCGGTGCCCTGGGTACTGTTGCGCTGTTCATCCTCTATCCGTTCCTGGTCACCAAGCGCCTGGTGGGCACCGAGATCGCCCACGCCGTGCCGCTGACCCTGGTGGCTGGCCTGGGCCATGCGAGCATGGGCAACATGGACTGGCACATCCTGGGCTTCCTGCTGGTTGGTTCGTTGCCGGGGATCTACCTGGGCAGTCATTTGTCGGGCCGCATCTCCGACGAACTGCTGCGCCCGTGCCTGGCGGTGATGTTGGCGATGATCGGGTTCAAGCTGGCGTTCTAGAACTGGCACCGAGATCCATTGTGGGAGCGGGCTTGCTCGCGAAAGCGGTGTGTCAGTCAACGTTGAAGTCGACTGACACACCGCTTTCGCGAGCAAGCCCGCTCCCACACTCGTTTGCGGTGACTGTACTTCTAGCAGTCTTACCTCTTCCTCCCGTGCGCGTTGGCTGGTTGCGCAATGCCCCCCCTGGCCTAAGCTTCTAGTCAGGCAGGCGCAGTATCGAGCGACTCTCGCGGAACAATCGCCGCCATGCGCAATCAGTACAGCGTAAATATCAAAAGGAGAGGCGCATGCTCATTCGGTCGTTGACCTTCGCTACCTTGCTGGCCATCGCCAGCCCTCTGTTCGCTGCCGATGGCGACTCGCCCTTGTTGGCGGATGCAGGCAAGTCACGTCCCCTTGTCGTCATCGCGTCCAGTTCGGTCGACCCTGCCTGGGTGAGCCTGAAAAAGGCCTTGGATGAACCGGCCGGCAAGCAGGGCTTTGCCGAGCGCAACATGGTGCTCTATACCGTGCTCAATACCATTGGGCAGCGCGATGGCAAGGACCTGGACCCGCAAAGCACCATGGCGTTGATTCGCTCGCTCAGGTTGGGCGCCGGTGCGCAGCCCAAGATCATCCTGGTGGGCAAGGACGGGGAAAAGAAGCTTGAGCATTCCGGCGCGATCGAACTGAAAGACCTCTTCGACACCGTCGATAAACTGCCTGCGGCCGAAAAAGAAGCGACACCTCCAGCTCCACCTCCCGCGCCAGAGCCTGCACCGGCCAAGGATACGAAAGGCGCCAAGCCTGGCAAGGTTGCCAAGCCATCGGCGCCGCCGAAGCCGCTGGATGATTGATCTCCAATAACGACGTGGCTCCCCTGTGGCGAGGGGATTTATCCCCGCTCGAGTGCGTAGCACTCGCCGGATTCTTTGACATGCAGAAATGCTGGGGCCGCTTCGCAGCCCAACGGGGATAAATCCCCTCGCCACAGGTACCCCCGCCGCTTTACTTCCCGTCCAGTGCAGTGAGGATCCGATGCGCCGCTTTCACCCGTTCCTCGATCGGGTAGTTCCTGTTGGCAAGCATGACGATCCCCATGTCCTTTCCGGGCACGAATGCCACGTAGGCACCAAAGCCACCGGTAGAACCGGTCTTGTTGATCCAGGCGTTGGCCGGCGCAGGGCGAGGTGGGTCCAGCGGTTCGACCTTGTTTGGCGTCATCGCGACTTGTGTCGAGTTGCCAGCCAGCAGCGCATCCACGGTGAGCGGGTAGGGGTAGAACTCCCAACCCAACCCCTGGGTCATCCCACCGACCTTATAGAACCCGGTATGGGTCGTGGCGATGGCTTGGCGCAGGCCGGCGTCCAGTTTTTCGGGGCGCAGGTTGGCCTCGACGAAGCGAATCAGGTCCGATGAGCTGGTCTTCACCCCGTAAGCCTCGGAGTCCAGCGCGCCAGGCCCGACCCGGACAGGCTTGCCATCCTTTGCATACCCTTGGGCGTATCGAATCGACTGATCCTGTGGCACCCGCACATAACTGTGCTTGAGGCCCAGCCCTGGCATCAGCGTGCGCTCCATTACCTCGTCGAACGACTGGCCCATGCTGCGGGCTGCCAGATAGCCGAACAGGCCGATGCTCGGGTTTGAATAGAGTCGTTGGGTGCCGGCCGGGTAGAGCGGCTTCCAGGTCGTGTAGTAACTGAACATCCGGTCTGGATGGTCCGCCTCGTCGGGAAACTGCAACGGCAGGCCGCCGGCGGTGTAGGTGGCGAGGTTGAGCAGGCTGATGCCATCGAAGGCGCTGCCGCGCAGCTCGGGGGCGAAGCGACTGGCCGGGTCCGCCAGGGACAACTTGCCCTGGGCCTGGGCATAGGCGCCGAGGGTGGCGGTGAAGGTCTTGCTGATCGAGCCGATTTCGAAGAGGGTCTGGTCGGTGACCGGCTTTTTCGTGTCCTTGGAGGCCACGCCGTAGTTGAAGTAATGGCGTTGGCCGTTGTAGGTGATCGCCACAGCCATGCCGGCGATGTCCTGTTGCTTCATCAATGGCTGGATCGTGGTGTTTACGGCATCTTCAATGCGATCCTGGGCAAAGCCCGGAGCCGCCCCGCAGAACAGGAAAAAAGTGCCTGCGAGTATCGATTTAGCCATGTGCATGTCGGACCGTCTCCTTGGATGGCGGTGGTTCAAGCCGCTCTGCATCCGGCAGCTTGCGATGCCCGGGGGCATCTTGGGGCTGGTCAATCTAGGAGGTTTTCGGTTGCTCGGCAATTGGTTGCCATCGGGCTCAGGTCAGGTTCCGAGTCGTCTGACTGGCTCGCGGGAGCCTTCCTACGCAAATCTTTTGGCAGCCGGCCTCGGTGTCGCATGGCAAACCTCCACGGCTGCCGGGTAGACTTGCGCTCTTTCTAAAGGAGTTCACATGAGTTACTACCAGCCCGGCATTCTCGCCACCCCTGTTCCGCCTCAGGCCCGTCACTTGTTTTTTGCCTTGGAATCGGTCGAGGCACTGCCGGCTGCGATAGACAAACTCCAGTCGCTGCTCGATGGGCGGGCCGTGGTCGGCTTCGGCGAATCACTGGTCCAGGCGCTGGGCGCCCAGGTCGAAGGCCTGCGGGCCTTTCCTGCGTTGGCCGGTGTGGGCGTGGACAATCCGTCGACCCAGCACGCGCTGTGGTGCTGGCTGCACGGCGAAGACCGCGGCGAGCTGATGCACCGCAGTCGCGCCATCGAGGCCGCGCTGGCCCCGGCGTTGCGCCTGGTGCAGATGAACGAAACCTTCCGCCATATGACAGGCCATGACCTGACCGGCTACGAAGACGGCACCGAAAACCCTCATGACGAAGCGGCCATTGCCGCAGCCCTGGCCCAAGGTGTCGACGGGCTGCGCGGGGGCAGTTTTGCGGCGATCCAGCAGTGGCAACACGATCTGGACGGTTTCGCGGCGATGCAGCCCCACGAACGCGACAACATCATGGGCCGCCGCCTGAGCGACAACGAAGAAATCGACGATGCGCCGGAGTCGGCCCACGTCAAGCGCACCGCCCAGGAAAGCTTCGCCCCGGAGGCGTTCGTGGTACGGCGCTCCATGCCGTGGATCGAAGGCGACCGTGCAGGGCTGATGTTTCTGGCGTTCGGCTTCTCCCTCGATGCCTTCGAGGCACAACTGCGGCGCATGAGCGGCCTGGAAGACGGTATCACCGACGGCCTGTATCGTATGAGCCGGCCAATCACCGGTGGTTACTACTGGTGCCCGCCGCTGCTGGACGGGCGCCTGGACCTACGGGCCATAGCCCGCTGAACAGGCGTTTTGGTCCGCTGAGCCGGGCGTTTTGTGCAAACGCACCGGTGAACGCTATTCTTGGGCCGGACGTCTATCCGTGGAACGGGGGAAGCAAACGTGGATAAAGTCATCGTCATCACCGGTGGTGGTCGCGGCATCGGGGCGGCCACGGCGCTGTTGGCTGCCGAGTTGGGTTATCGGATCTGCATCAATTACCAGTCGGATGAAAGTGCCGCGCAAGAGGTGCTCGAACAGGTGCGGGCCAAGGGCGCACAGGCGATGGCCGTGCGCGCCGACGTGAGCATCGAAGATGAGGTGATCAGCCTGTTCGACCGGGTGGATGCCGAGCTGGGACGTGTCACCGCCCTGGTGAACAACGCCGGCACGGTGGCCCACAAGTCCCGGCTCGATGAAATGTCCGAGTTCCGCATCCTCAAGATCATGAAGACCAATGTGCTGGGACCGATCCTCTGTGCCAAGCACGCGGTGCTGCGCATGTCGCCCCGGCATGGTGGGCAGGGCGGGAGTATCGTCAACGTCTCGTCGGTGGCTGCTCGCCTGGGGGCGCCGGGTGAATACGTCGATTACGCAGCCTCCAAGGGCGCGCTGGACACCTTCACCATCGGCCTGTCCAAGGAAGTGGCTGGCGAAGGTATTCGCGTCAACGCGGTTCGCCCTGGCTATATCTACACCGATTTCCATGCCCTGAGCGGCGACCCGGATCGGGTCAGCAAATTGGAGTCGGCGATTCCCATGGCTCGGGGCGGTCGTCCGGATGAAGTCGCCGAAGCGATTATCTGGCTGCTGTCGGACAAGGCTTCATATGCGACCGGGACGTTTGTGGACCTGGGGGGCGGGCGCTGAGCTTTGGAATACGGGTTGCCTGTTCTGCTGTCATCGCGAGCAGGCTCGCTCCCACATGAGATTTGCTGAGTACCTGAGATATTCGTTTCACCGTAAATCCACTGTGGGAGCGAGCCTGCTCGCGATGAGGCAATAAAAGGCGCTCCAATATCAAAACGACCGAATAATCCGCCCCAACGTCTCCATGGCCTTTTCCGAGGCGTCGGTCCACGGGCTGCCATAGTTCAAGCGGATGCAATTTCGGAAACGCTGCGTCGGTGAAAAGATCGGTCCCGGCGCGATGCTGATGCCCTGGGCCAGGGCCATCTGGAACAGTTTCAGCGAATCCATCTGCTCCGGCAGCTCCAGCCACAGGAAGTAACCGCCTGCCGGCTGGCTGACCCGGGTCTGGGCCGGAAAATAGCGGGCGATGGCGGCGAGCATCGCGCTTTGCTGTTCTTCCAGGGCGTAGCGCAGTTTGCGCAGGTGGCGGTCGTAGCCGCCGTGTTGCAGGTAGTCGGCGATGGCGGCCTGGGCTGGCATCGAGGCGCACAGCGAGGTCATGAGCTTGAGCCGTTCGATCTTCTGCGCAAAGCGCCCGGCGGCGACCCAGCCGATGCGATAGCCCGGCGCCAGGCTCTTGGCGAACGAGCCGCAATGCATCACCAGCCCTTCGGTGTCGAACGCCTTGGCCGGCTTGGGGGCCTGCTGACCGTAATAGAGTTCGGCGTAGACGTCGTCCTCGATCAGCGGCACCTGATGGCGGCGCAGCAGTTCCACCAAGGCCTGTTTCCTGGCCTCGGGCATGGTCGCGCCCATGGGGTTCTGGAAACTGGTCATGCACCAGCAGGCCTTGATCGGATGGCGCTCCAGTGTCTGTTCCAACACGTCCAGGTCGATGCCGTCGCGCGGGTGAACGGGGATTTCCACGGCCTTGAGCTTGAGCCGTTCCAGTACCTGTAGGCTGGCATAGAATGCCGGCGCCTCGATCGCCACCAGGTCGCCGGGTTCGGTCACGGCTTGCAGGCACAGGTTCAAGGCTTCCAGGGCACCATTGGTGACCAGCAGCTCCTCCATGGGCAACATCAGCCCGCCGACCATGTAGCGCAGCGCGATTTGTCGACGCAGTTGTGGATTGCCTGGCGACATGTCCGTGACCACCATTCGCGGGTCCATGTCCCGTGTTGCGCTGGACAGCGAACGGGACAGCCGTTGCAGTGGGAACAGTGTCGGGCTGGGGAATGCCGAGCCGAAGGGTACGGTGGCCGGGTCCTTGATCGAATCCAGCACCGAAAACACTAACTCACTGACGTCGACTTCGGTGGACTCGTGCACCTGGCTGCTGATCGCCGGCTCGGAAAATGGGCTTGGCGCATGGGCGTTGACGAAGTAGCCGGAGCGCGGCCGGGCCCGGATCATGCCGCGTCGCTCCAGCAGGTAATAGGCCTGGAATACGGTGGACGGGCTGACGCCGTAGGTCTGGCTGGCGTAGCGTACCGACGGCACCCGCTGACCCGGCCCCAGCATGCCCGAGCGGATCAGTTCAGCGATGTCGTCGGCGAATTTTTCGTAGCGTTTCATGGCAGGCCCAGTCTTGAGTGACACATGGTTTTCGCTTCCACAAGAGCTCGGCATCTTAATGCTTCACCGATTCATCGGCGCGACAAAACGGCTCTTGGCGAGGCTGTAGATTCCCGGCTCATCCGTGTCGGCGACCTTGAACGTCATTTCCTGGGAGCTTTTGCCTGGCCGTTCACTGAGCATCGCCACCGACACTGGCACGTCGACGATTTCACCCGGGGCCAGGCTCAACTGCGTCGTGCCTTGCAGGACGAAGCCGTCGCTTTCCACCAGGGACAAGTGATAATCCTGGCGCTGTTGGGTCTTGTTGATGACTTTCAGGGTGTAGATGTTCTCGATCTGGCCCGCGCTGTTCTCGCGGAACAGGCCTCGGTCCTTGCTGACGTCCAGCGACACCATGGGCCGCTGCACCAGCGCCACGGCCAGCGCGCCGATCATCACCAGCAACACGGCGGTGTAGCCGATCAGCCGGGGTCGCAGCAGGTGAGTCTTGCCGCCCTGCAACTGGTGTTCGGAGGTGTATTTGATCAGGCCGCGGGCGTAACCCATCTTGTCCATGATCGAATCGCAGGCATCGATGCAGGCCGCGCAGCCGATGCATTCCATTTGCAGGCCATCGCGGATGTCGATGCCGGTGGGGCAGACCTGCACGCACATCTGGCAGTCGATGCAGTCGCCCAGGCCAATGTTCGCGGGGTTTGCCTCGCGTTTGCGCGGGCCGCGGATTTCACCACGGGCCGTGTCGTAGGAAATGGTCAGGGTGTCCTTGTCGAACATCACGCTCTGAAAGCGTGCATAAGGGCACATATGCATGCACACCGCCTCACGCAGCCAGCCGGCGTTGAGGTAGGTGGCTGCGGTAAAAAAGAGCACCCAGAACAAGCTCACACCGGCCATTTGCAAGGTCAGCAGCTCTTCGGCCAGTGGCCGGATCGGCGTGAAGTAACCCACGAAGGTCAGGCCGGTGAGCAAGCTGATGGCCAGCCACAATGTGTGCTTGGCCGAGCGGCGCAGCAGTTTGTTCAGGCCCCAGGGCGCTGCTTGCAGCTTGATCCGCTGGTTGCGTTCGCCTTCGGTGATTTTCTCGCACCACATGAAGATCCAGGTCCAGGAGCTCTGTGGGCAGGTGTAGCCGCACCACACGCGCCCGGCGAAGACGGTGATGGCGAACAGGCCGAAGGCGGCGATGATCAGCAAGGCCGAGAGCAGGATGAAATCCTGGGGCCAGAAAGTCGCGCCAAAGATGTGGAATTTGCTTTCGGAAAGGTCCCAGAGCACCGCCTGGCGACCACCCCAGTTCAACCACACCGTGCCGAAAAACAGCAGGAACAGAACCCCCGCACCGCTGATGCGCAAGGTGCGAAACAAGCCGGTGAAGCTGCGGGTGTGGATCAGGTTGTCGGTGGTCCTGGCCTTTATCTTCGTTGGCGCAGGTTCGAACGTCTGTATCAACTGGACGGGGATTCTATCGCTCATGGTCGGTCGCTCATCAGCCTCTATCTGGCCGGGGCACTATGACCATGGAACTGTTTGCATAACAGACTCAGGTGTTTTGATAAAAACCGGATCAGATGCCGTAAAACCTAGGCGCTGCGACACTTTGATGCACCCAGGAAGTGACGAACATATGACTGTGGCGAGGGGATTTATCCCCGCTGGGGTGCGAAGCGCCCCCAAGTAATTGCGCCTGGTGTCCAGGATTGGCCCGGACGCAGGTCGTAGGAGTTGCTCCGTCAGCCAGCGGGGATAAGTCCTCTCGCCACAAGTGCTTCCCAGGCTCGGGTAGATGGATTCAGACCGCCGAGCCGCTGTCCGTGGCCTTCAGGTGCTTGCGCCCGTCGGTCGCGCCGGCCACGGTCAGGGCATCGACTTCAGCTTCGGTGAGGTAGACCAGCTCGCCATTGATCTCCACGGCCGACATGGCCTTGTCCGGGTCGGTGATGATGGTCAGCTGGCTGGCGGGGCGCTGTTGCGGGCCGGTGCTGCTGTCGAAATAGCAGATCTGGTCTTCGATACGTATAGGCATGGCAGCACTTCCTTCGTTATGTCCTGAACATTAGGCGCGGCCCGCTAGCCAGGGTTCGTCGCGCCTGATCAGCGGTCGAGCGCACCTCTGGCTTCGCTTGCGGTCCATCATGTATCGAATGGAAAGAGGACGGTCCATGGAAGCCTGGTGGCATGAAGTCTGGATGACCCTGCAGGCGGAATTCGCCGACATCACCGATGCCCAGCAGATGACCCGGGTCACGGTGCGCCTGGTGATGGCTGCGTTGCTGGGGGGCATCCTGGGTTTCGAGCGCGAACACAAGGGCAAGGCTGCCGGCGTGCGCACCCATATGCTGGTGGCGCTGGGAGCTGCGTTGTTCGTATTGGTACCGCAGATGTCCGGGTCCCAGGCTGACGCCATGAGCCGGGTGATCCAAGGCATTGTCGCCGGCATCGGTTTTCTCGGCGCAGGCACGATCCTGAAGAACAACGACGGCGACGAAGGCCATGTAAAAGGCCTGACCACTGCTGCCGGGCTGTGGATGACCGCCGCCATCGGCGTCGCTGCCGGGCTGGGACGGGAGGCGACGGCGGTGCTCAGTACGGTGCTAGCGCTGGTGATCTTCAGCGTGATGCCGGTGATCGTCCGGGCGCTGGAGAGGGAGAACAAGCCGTGACCGTGATCCCAGCCAGAACACACCATTCAATGTGGGAGCGAGCAAGCCCGCTCCCACAGGTTTTTTGTTATCCACTAGTCTGTTGAGCAAACCCGCTCCGGCGGCTCCTCGCTCGGCGGGTCACCCAGCGGCGGTTGTGGGTCCAGCGGCGGGTCCTTCTCGGGAATCGGTTCCGGATCAGGACCGGGCGGGGGCAAGGTGGGGTCGTCGATGTTCGGGTCAGGTGTTTCGGCCGGGATGGGAATATTCATCGGGACGGGTCTCCGTGACGCACATGGCTTGAGTCGTGCTTATTGTTGTTGACCACCTTGCACCGGCTTTGATCCCCGGGATGCATCGAGGCAAATCCCTCTGAACTTTTAACCGCTGGTTCGGTTCGGAGTTTAAGTGAGTTTTTTTCAGGGACCCGTTGGGCCTTTACCGCCACAAGCGCGTCCATGGGGCGTAAAAGGAGCGATGCTCGATGATTGCCGAATACCCGACTGACCTGGCTTACAACCCGCATTTGCCGCTGTCTCAAGCCTTGCTGTTGCCGCGTATTGCCATTGAAAACACCATGCCGGTGATCGACGGCGGGCAGTTCGCCGCCAAGGCTGTGGTCGGGCAGGACGTGACGGTAACCAGCAAGGTCTTCGCCGATGGCCACGACAAGCTGGCCGTGCGCATCCGCTGGCGTGCGCTGCAGGACGAAGTATGGAACAGCGAAGTCATGAGCGACCTGGGCAACAACGGCTGGCGCGGCCAGTTCAATGTGCCGGAACAAGGCCGCTATGTGTTCTGTATCGAGGCCTGGATCGATCAGTTCGCCAGTTTTCGCTACGAGCTGGAGAAAAAATTCGGCGCAGGGGTGCCGATCAGCCTGGAGTTGCAGGAAGGGCGCAACCAGGTGCAAATGGCCGTCGAGCGCAGCACGGGAGAGTTGAGCGAGCAACTGGCGGCCTTGCACCACGAGCTCTCCGGTTTGCTGCCGACCGAGCAGGTGGCACTGTTCCTGGCACCGCGCAGTGCCGATCTGATGTCCCTGGCCGATCATCGCCCGTACTTGAGCATCAGCCCTGAGTACCCGTTGGATGTGGAGCGCAAGCTGTCCGAGTTTGCCAGCTGGTATGAGCTGTTTCCCCGCTCCATCACTGACGATCCCAAGCGCCACGGCACCTTCAACGATGTGCATTCGCGCCTGGCGGTGATCCAGGACATGGGCTTCGACGTTTTGTACTTCCCGCCGATCCACCCCATCGGTCGCAGTTTCCGCAAAGGCCCGAACAATTCCCTCACCGCCGGTCCCGACGACCCGGGCAGCCCATATGCCATTGGCAGCGAGGAGGGTGGGCACGAGGCCATTCACCCGCAATTGGGTAGCCGCGAGGACTTCCGGCGCCTGGTAGCGGCGGCCGCTGACCACGGCCTGGAGATTGCCCTGGATTTTGCGATCCAGTGTTCCCAGGACCATCCTTGGCTCAAACAGCATCCGGGCTGGTTCAGCTGGCGGCCGGACGGCACGATCAAATACGCGGAAAACCCGCCGAAGAAATACCAGGACATCGTCAACGTTGATTTCTACGCGGCCGATGCGATTCCCAGCCTGTGGACGGAGTTGCGCGACATCGTGGTGGGCTGGGTCAAGGAAGGCGTGAAGATATTCCGCGTCGACAACCCTCACACCAAGCCGCTGCCATTC
This sequence comes from Pseudomonas sp. DF11, assembly GCF_058148565.1. Lineage (NCBI taxonomy): Bacteria > Pseudomonadati > Pseudomonadota > Gammaproteobacteria > Pseudomonadales > Pseudomonadaceae > Pseudomonas > Pseudomonas sp. DF11. The sequence goes on along the minus strand of NZ_JBYVYN010000013.1, from coordinate 20,245 downwards.
TGGCAATGGTTGATCGCCGATGTCCGGGCTCAATACCCTGAAGTGATCTTCCTGGCTGAAGCGTTCACCACGCCGGCCATGATGGCGCGGCTGGGCAAGGTCGGTTATTCCCAGAGCTACACCTATTTCACCTGGCGCAACACCAAGGCCGAGCTGGCGACCTACTTCAGCGAACTCAATGAGTCGCCTTGGCGTGAATGCTACCGGCCGAATTTTTTCGTCAATACGCCAGACATCAACCCAGCCTTTCTCCATGAGTCGGGGCGCCCGGGTTTTCTGATCCGCGCAGCCCTGGCGACCATGGGCTCAGGTTTGTGGGGCATGTATTCGGGCTTCGAGCTGTGCGAATCGGCACCGGTGCCGGGCAAGGAGGAGTACCTCGATTCAGAGAAATACGAGATCCGTCCCCGGGACTTCACCGCCCCAGGCAACATCGTTGCCGAGATCGCCCAGCTCAACCGTATCCGCCGACAGAACCCGGCGTTGCATACGCATTTGGGCCTGAAGATCTACAACGCCTGGAACGACAACATTCTTTATTTCGGCAAGCGCACGTCCGACGGCAGCAATTTCATCCTGGTGGCGGTGAGCCTCGATCCGCACAACCCCCAGGAAGCCAATTTCGAATTGCCGCTGTGGGAAATGGGCTTGCCTGACGACGCCCAGACCCAGGGCGAGGATTTGATGAATGGACATCGCTGGACCTGGTACGGCAAATACCAGTTCATGCGGATTGATCCGGCGTACCAGCCGTTCGGGATCTGGCGGATTAGCGTGGCGTGACGCAGCGCAATGTGAATGAGGGCTGTTGTGGCGAGGGAGCTTGCTGTGGAGAGGGGATTTATCCCCGCTGGGCTGCGAAGCAGCCCAACAGCTTTACGCGGTCAACCAGGCATATCGAGGTTGATCCATTGGGGCTGCTTCGCAGCCTGGCGGGGATAAATCCCCTCGCCACAAAGGTCCTCACCTCACAAAAAGACCTCACCCCACAAATGGATCTCGCCTCATAAAAAAGACCTCACAAGCCTGTATCCCGCGGCTTTATTGAATTCATCAGGAGTTGCAAATGGCGAAGAAACCCCGGTCTGCCACCTTTATCAAAGACCCGCTCTGGTACAAGGACGCGGTGATTTACCAGGTCCACGTAAAATCCTATTTCGACTCCAATAACGACGGGATCGGTGACTTTCCCGGCCTGATCGAAAAACTCGACTACATCGCCGACTTGGGCGTCAACACCATCTGGCTGCTGCCGTTCTATCCTTCGCCCCGACGCGACGACGGTTACGACATTGCTGAATACCGTGGCGTCAGCCCCGACTACGGGACCATGGCCGATGCGCGGCGCTTCATTGCCGAAGCCCACAAGCGCAACCTGCGGGTAATCACCGAGCTGGTCATCAACCATACCTCGGACCAGCATCCCTGGTTCCAACGCGCGCGCAAGGCCAAGCCGGGTTCGAAGGCGCGGGACTTCTACGTCTGGTCCGATGACGACCACAAGTACGACGGCACGCGGATCATTTTCCTCGACACCGAGAAGTCCAACTGGACCTGGGACCCCGTGGCGGGCCAGTACTTCTGGCACCGCTTCTACTCCCACCAGCCTGACCTCAATTTCGACAACCCGCAGGTCATCAAGGCTGTGCTGTCGGTGATGCGCTACTGGCTGGACATGGGCATCGACGGCCTGCGCCTGGACGCCATCCCATACCTGATCGAACGCGACGGCACCAACAACGAAAACCTGCCCGAGACCCATGACGTCCTGAAGCTGATCCGTGCCGAGATCGACGCCAACTACCCCGACCGCATGTTGCTGGCCGAAGCCAACCAGTGGCCGGAAGACACTCAGTTGTACTTCGGCGATGTCGACGCCCAGGGGCTGAACGGTGACGAATGCCACATGGCCTTCCACTTTCCGCTGATGCCGCGCATGTACATGGCGCTGGCCCAGGAAGATCGCTTCCCGATCACCGACATCCTGCGCCAGACCCCGGAGATCCCCGCCAATTGCCAGTGGGCGATTTTCCTGCGCAACCATGATGAGCTGACCCTGGAGATGGTTACCGACAAGGAGCGCGACTACCTGTGGAACTATTACGCGGCCGATCGCCGGGCGCGTATCAACCTGGGCATTCGCCGGCGTCTGGCGCCGTTGGTGGAGCGCGATCGTCGACGCGTGGAGCTGCTCAACAGCCTGCTGCTGTCGATGCCCGGCACGCCGACGCTGTACTACGGCGATGAAATCGGCATGGGCGACAATATCTACCTGGGTGACCGCGATGGCGTGCGTACGCCGATGCAGTGGTCCATTGACCGCAACGGCGGTTTCTCCCGCGCCGACCCGGCCAGCCTGGTGCTGCCGCCGATCATGGACCCGTTGTATGGCTACCAGTCGGTCAACGTCGAGACCCAGGCCGGCGACCCGCACTCGCTGCTCAACTGGACCCGACGCATGCTGGCGGTGCGCAAACAATCCAAGGCCTTTGGCCGTGGCACGTTGAAAATGCTCTCGCCGAGCAATCGCCGGATCCTGGCCTATACCCGCGAATACACCGGCCCCGACGGCAAGCACGAAATCATCCTGTGCGTGGCCAACGTGTCCCGCAGCGCCCAGGCCGCCGAACTGGACCTATCGGCCTACGCCGGCATGGTCCCGGTGGAAATGCTGGGCGGTAATGCTTTCCCACCGATCGGCCAGTTGAACTTCCTGCTGACCCTGGCGCCGTACGGCTTCTATTGGTTCGCCCTGGCCGCTGAAAACCAGATGCCGAGCTGGCACGTGGAACCGGCCCAGAGCCTGCCGGACTTCACCACCCTGGTGCTGAAAAAACGCCTGGAAGAATTGCTCGAGGCGCCATCGCGCACCACCCTGGAGCAAACCATCCTGCCGAGCTGGTTGCAGAACCGGCGCTGGTTCGCCGGCAAGGACAGTGCGATCGAGAAGGTGGAGATTGTCTATGGCGTGCGCTTCGGTGATCCGCAGCATCCGGTATTGCTCAGCGAAATCGACGTCACCAGCGCTGGCCAGACCCTACGCTATCAACTGCCGTTCGGCCTGCTGCCTGAAGACCAGGTGGGCGCGGCGTTGCCGCAACAATTGGCGTTGTCCCGTGTACGTCGGGTTCGCCAGGTCGGCCTGATCACCGATGCGTTCAGCCTGGAGCATTTCATACGTGCCGTGCTGCAAGGCATGCAGGCCGGTACGGTACTGCCATGCACCGAAGGTGAATTGCGCTTCGAGCCCACCGAAGGCTTGACCGCGTTGAACCTCGGGGCCGAGCCAGAGGTTCGCTACCTGTCCGCCGAACAGTCCAACAGTTCAGTGGTGGTGGGGGGCAGCCTGGTCCTCAAGCTGATCCGCAAGGTCGCTTCGGGTGTACACCCGGAACTGGAAATGAGCGCCTATCTCACCGCTGCCGGCTTCGGCAACATCTCACCGTTGCTCGGCTCGGTGGTTCGCCGCGACGCCCAGGGTGAGGATTCGTTGTTGATGATCGCCCAGGGCTACTTGAGCAATCAGGGCGATGCCTGGGAATGGACCCAGAATAACCTCGAGCGTGCCTTGCGTGACGAGCTGGCGGACGCGGTGTCCGAGCAGGAGCAACATTACAACGCCCTGGGCGAACTCAAGGATTTCGCCGGCATGCTCGGCCAGCGCCTGGGGGAAATGCACCAGTTGCTGGCCCAGGCGACCGACAATCCGGATTTCGCGCCGTTGACCACCAACGCCAAGGAAACCCAGGCCATCGGCAAGGACGTGGCCGCCCAGGTGGAAAATGCCTTGCGCCTGCTCAAGCAGAACCAGGGCCAATTGAACCCCGTGGACCAAGCCATGGTCGCACGCTTGCTGGAGCACAAAAAAACCATCCTGGCCCATGTCCAGGAGCTGGCTGGCAAGGCCGTCGGCGGCTTGCGCATCCGCGTCCATGGCGACCTGCATCTGGGGCAGGTGCTGGTGATCAAGGGGGATGCCTATCTGATCGACTTCGAAGGTGAGCCGGCGCGGCCATTGCATGAGCGACGGGGCAAGCACAGCCCTTACAAGGATGTCAGTGGCGTGCTGCGTTCCTTCGATTATGCGGCGGCCATGGCGATCCACCTGCACACCGTCGACAGCACGGCCGATGCCGATGCGGCGCGGCAACGGGTCGCCGATCGTTATTTGAGAGAGGCTCGCCAGGCATTTGTCGAGGCGTATCGGCTGGCGGCAGCTAGTCTTGCCCATGAGTGGAAGGATGCTGAAGGCGAAGACGCCGCGCTGGCGTTGTTCGGCCTGGAGAAGGCGGCCTATGAAGTGGCCTATGAAGCCGAGAATCGCCCCACCTGGCTGCCCGTGCCGTTGCACGGTCTGGTCGGGTTGTTAAGTGGGCTGCAACCCTTTTCCGACGTAGCCGGACCGATTTAGTGGAGAGAATCATGAGTGTCTCGAACAAAGAACCCCAGGGGCAGGCCAAAGAGTCATTGCTGCCGGCCCCCCATGACATCGACGCGCTGGTGCGTGCCGAACATCACGACCCGTTTTCCATCCTCGGCCCCCATGGCGACGGTGCGGGCGGGCAATTCATCCGCGCTTACCTGCCTGGCGCGCTGAGCGTGCAGGTGCTCGCCCGTGACGGCGGTGAAGAGCTCGGTGAGCTGCAACAGACCGAAACCCCGGGCCTGTTCGTCGGTCATTTCGACCGCGCCCAGGCGTACCTGCTGCGCACCCGTTGGGCCGGCGGCGAGCAGGTTTCCGAAGACCCCTACAGCTTCGGGCCGTTACTGGGGGAAATGGACCTCTACCTGTTTGGCGAGGGTAATCACCGCGACCTCAGTTCTTGCCTTGGCGCGCAACTGACCACCGTCGATGGCGTCGACGGCGTGCGTTTCGCGGTCTGGGCGCCGAATGCCCGGCGTGTTTCGGTGGTCGGGGATTTCAACGTCTGGGACGGGCGTCGGCATCCGATGCGCATCCGCTATCCATCCGGCGTGTGGGAGCTGTTCATTCCGCGGCTCGGTGCGGGTGAAGGCTACAAATATGAAATCCTCGGCGCCCACGGCATCCTGCCACTCAAGGCCGACCCGGTGGCCCTGGCCACGCAAATGCCGCCAGACACGGCGTCGAAAGTCGCCGCGCCCTTGAAGATCGAGTGGCAGGACGACGAGTGGATGCAGCAGCGTGGCGAGCGCCAGCTCCCGGGTGCGCCGCTGTCGATCTACGAATTGCACGCCGGCTCCTGGCAGTGCGAAATCGACGAGGCGGGGGAGGTGGCCCGGCAATACAACTGGCATGAACTGGCCGAGCGCCTGATCCCGTATGTCAAGGACCTGGGGTTCACCCACATCGAGCTGATGCCGATCATGGAGCATCCATTCGGCGGCTCCTGGGGCTATCAGCCGCTGTCACAATTCGCGCCGACGGCACGCTTCGGCTCGCCGGACGATTTCGCTGCGTTCGTCAACGCCTGCCACCAGGCGAATATCGGGATCATCCTCGACTGGGTGCCGGCGCATTTTCCCACCGATACCCATGGCCTGGCCCAGTTCGATGGAACCGCGCTGTACGAATACGGCAACCCGCTGGAAGGCTTCCACCAGGATTGGGACACGCTGATCTACAACCTGGGCCGCACCGAGGTCCACGGTTTCATGCTGGCGTCGGCGCTGCACTGGCTCAAGCATTTCCACATCGACGGCCTGCGGGTGGATGCCGTGGCCTCGATGTTGTATCGCGACTATTCGCGCAAGGCCGGGGAGTGGGTGCCCAACCGCCATGGCGGGCGCGAAAACCTCGAAGCCATCGATTTCCTGCGCCATCTCAACGATGTGGTGGCATTGGAAACCCCTGGCGCACTGGTCATCGCTGAAGAGTCCACCGCGTGGCCGGGCGTCAGCCAGAGCACCCAGCAGGGCGGCCTGGGTTTCGCCTACAAGTGGAACATGGGCTGGATGCACGATTCGCTGCACTACATCCAGCAAGACCCGGTGTACCGCGCCCATCACCATAACGAACTGAGCTTCGGCCTGGTGTATGCCTGGTCCGAGCGCTTCGTCCTGCCGATTTCCCACGACGAAGTGGTCCATGGCAAGCGCTCGCTGATCGACAAGATGCCCGGTGATCGCTGGCAGAAATTTGCCAACCTGAGGGCCTATCTCAGCTTCATGTGGGGCCATCCGGGCAAGAAGCTGTTGTTCATGGGCTGTGAGTTCGGCCAATGGCGCGAGTGGAACCATGACCAGCAATTGGACTGGTACCTGCTGCAATACCCTGAGCACCGTGGCGTGCAGAGGCTGGTGAGCGATCTGAACCGACTCTATCGCGAAGAGCCGGCGCTGCATGACCAGGATGACGCGCCCCAAGGCTTCCAATGGTTGATTGGCGACGATGCGCTCAACAGCGTCTACGCCTGGCTGCGCTGGAGCAAGGAGGGCCGGCCGGTGCTGGTGGTCGCCAACTTCACCCCGGTGCCGCGCGAGGCCTACCGGGTCGGCGTGCCGTTCGCCGGGCGCTGGGTGGAACTGCTCAACAGTGATGCCGACACCTATGCCGGTTCCAATTATGGCAACGGTGGCGGCGCCTCAACCGAAGAAGTGCCCAGCCATGGCCAGGCGCTGTCGCTGGAACTCAACCTGCCGCCGTTGGCGGTGTTGATCCTGCGGCCGGAGGGTTAGTGCGACAGAAGTAGCAGGGAGGATGATGGCTGTGGCGAGGGGATTTATCCCCGTTGGGCTGCGTAGCAGCCCCAATATCTGTGCATGCGGTCGACGGGTGGACCAAGGTGGGGGCTTTTAGGGCTGCTGCGCAGCCCAGCGGGGATAAATCCCCTCGCCACAAGAGGATTGTATTGGCTTCAGCGGACGAGACACGGCCGCTTGTTGTTGAACGTCCAGCCCGGAATCAGGTACTGCATCGCCACGGCATCGTCCCGCGCCCCTAGCCCCATGCCTTTGTACAGCTCATGGGCCTTGGCCAACTGGTCCGTGTCCAACTCGATCCCCAGCCCCGGCTTTTTCGGCACCTGCACGCAGCCGCCCTGGATCTGCAAGGGCGCCTTGGTCAGCCGCTGGCCGTCCTGCCAGATCCAGTGGGTGTCGATGGCGGTGATGTCGCCCGGTGCGGCGGCGGCCACGTGGGTGAACATCGCCAGGGAAATGTCGAAATGGTTGTTGGAGTGCGAACCCCAGGTCAGCCCCCATTCATTGCACATCTGCGCCACCCGCACGGAACCTTGCATGGTCCAGAAATGCGGATCGGCCAGGGGAATGTCCACTGACTGCAAGGTGATGGCGTGGCCCATCTCGCGCCAATCGGTGGCGATCATGTTGGTGGCGGTCTTCAGGCCCGTGGCACGGCGGAACTCGGCCATGACCTCGCGACCGGAATAGCCGCTCTCGGCACCGCAGGGGTCCTCGGCATAGGCCAGCACCTTGTGTTGGTCACGGCACAAACGGATCGCTTCCTTGAGTGACCAGGCGCCATTCGGGTCCAGGGTGATACGGGCCTGGGGAAAGCGCTCGGCCAGCGCGGTGACCGCTTCGATTTCCGCGTCGCCGTTGAGCACACCGCCCTTGAGCTTGAAGTCCTGGAAGCCGTAGCGAGCGTGGGCGGCTTCGGCCAGGCGCACCACGGCGGCGGCGTCCAGGGCTTTCTCATGGCGTACACGGAACCAGTCGTTGTCGGCGTCCGGTTCGCTGCGATAGGGCAGGTCGGTCTGCTGGCGATCACCGACGTAAAACAGATAGCCGAGCATCTTCACTTCATCGCGCTGCTGGCCCTCGCCGAGCAGGGCGGCGACCGGTACGTCCAGGTGCTGGCCGAGCAGGTCCAGCAATGCCGCTTCCAGGCCGGTCACCGCGTGGATGGTGATGCGCAGGTCGAAGGTCTGCAGGCCACGGCCGCCGGCATCGCGGTCGGCGAACGCGTGGCGCACGGTGTTGAGAATCTTCTGGTACGTGCCGATGGGGCTGCCGACCACCAGCGAGCGGGCGTCTTCGAGGGTCTGGCGAATGCGCTCGCCACCGGGGACTTCGCCCACGCCGGTGTGACCGGCGTTGTCCTTGAGAATGACGATGTTGCGGGTGAAGAACGGGCCATGGGCGCCGCTGAGGTTCAGCAGCATGCCGTCATGGCCGGCCACGGGCACGATCTGCATGCTGGTGATGATCGGGGCTTTGCTGGCTTCTGGAGGAGTCATGTGCACTTATCCTTGAACGAATCGAGTAATCAAACGTGGCTGGCGGCAGGGTTGGCCGGCGTCGTTGTCGACTTGGGTTTAGGCGTATTGCGCGCGGCAAACACTATGATCGCGGCAACGATCGAGGTGGCCGCCAGGCCATAGAGGCCGCCCTGGATCGAGCCGGTGTGCTCTTCCAGCAGGCCGAAGGTGGTCGGGGCGACGAAGCCGCCAAGGTTGCCCACGGAGTTGATCAGGGCAATCACCCCGGCGGCGATCCGGGCGTCCAGGTAGGCCTGGGGAATTGGCCAGAACAGCGACGACGCCGACTTGAAGCCCAGGGCCGCGAAACAGATGGCGACGAAGGCGAAGATCGGTCCGCCAGTGGTGGACATGAACATGCCCGCTGCCGCGATCAACAAGGCTGCGGCAACCCAGGCCTGCTGGAACTTCCATTTGGCCGACAGCGAGGCGAAGGCGTACATGCCGACGATCGACAGCAACCACGGGATCGAGTTGAACAGCCCGACCTGGATGTCGCTGAGCTCGCCCATCTTCTTGATGATGCTCGGCAGCCAGAACGTGGCGGCGTAGATCGTCAACTGGATGAAGAAGTAGATCAGGCAGAACAGGATGATCTGCCGGTCCTTGAGCAACTTGCCGATGGACAGTTTGATCGGCGAGGCGGCTTCGCGGGCGCGTTGTTCATCGTCAATGGTCTTGACCAGCGTGTCCTGTTCCTCACGGCTCAGCCATTTCGCGTCATGGGGCTTGGAGTCCAGCCAGAACCAGACGAACACGCACAGGCAGACGGAAAACATCCCTTCGATGAAGTACATCCACTGCCAGCCGTGCATGCCCAGGCCGTTGATTTGCAGGAGCAGCCCCGACAGCGGGCCGGAGATCAGCGACGCGATAGCCGAGCCGCTGAGGAAAATGGCGATGGCTTTGCCGCGCTCGACACCCGGCAACCAGCGAGTGAAGTAGTAGATCACCCCGGGGAAGAAACCGGCTTCGGCCACACCCAGCAGGAAGCGCAGGATGTAGAAGTGGGTTTCGTTCTGGATGAAGGCCATGCCTGCTGCCACTAGGCCCCAGGTGAGCATGATGCGGGTCAGCCAGATGCGCGCGCCGATTCTCTGCAAGAGGATGTTGGACGGGACTTCGAACAGCGCGTAGCCGATGAAGAACAGGCCGGCACCGAAGCCATAGGCAGCTGCGCCGATGCCCAGGTCGTGCTCCATGTGGGCACGCACGAAGCCGATGTTCACGCGGTCGATGTAGTTGACGATAAACATGATGACGAACAGCGGCAGGATGTGGCGCTTGACCTTGGCGATGGCCGACAGCAGCACCGGATCCGCTCCGGCATTCGCCTTGAGGCTGGATGTGTTCACTGGTTTTTCTCCCACTCGTTATTTTTATGCGGGCATCGTGCAGGTGCCGATGTTGATAGACATCATACAACTTGATTTTTTTGGATGACAAGCGGTTTTTCAGCACGATTGAGTTGGGTAGGTTGGGGTTTTATGCTGTATTTGCTGGGTTGTTTTGGGTCTTTTGATTTCTATTAACGGGTGTCAGGCTGACGCGAAGTGAATTTTTAAGAGCGATGGTTTCTGCTGAAATAGGCTGATATTGAGTGTTGTCATACAAGTTGGCGTCTCAACGATGAGATTTCCAAAGGCCGCTGGTGATAGGATCAGTCAGCCTGTCTTCAAGGAACCCCGGCGATGCCGCAAGACTTCGAAGCGCCCCTGCGCAAGCGTTCTCACAACCTGGCCCATGACTTGGTGGCGAAGCTGAGCCAGAGCATCCTGCTGGGGCAGTTGAAACCGGGAGAAAAGCTGCCATCGGAAGGCGCCATCGTGCAGGCCCATGGCGTCAGTCGGACAGTGGTGCGCGAGGCGATTTCCAAGTTGCAGGCCTCGGGGTTGGTGGAAACCCGCCACGGCATCGGCACCTTTGTGCTGGCGCAGACCGGCGAGCCGGGGTTGCGGCTCAATGTCGACACGGCGGCGGGTGTGCGGGCCATCCTGGAGCTGCGCCTGGGCCTGGAAACCCAGGCAGTCGCACTGGCGGCCCAGCGTCGCAGCGAACACCAGTTGCAGCAGATGCGCCAGGCCCTGGATGACTATCAGCGCTTGTCCAGCAACAACGACAGCTGTGTTGAGGCCGACCGGCGCTTCCATTTGCTCATCGCCGAAGCCACGGACAACGCCTGTTTTGTCGAAATCATGCAGCACCTGGGCAGTGCGATGATCCCCAGGACCCGGGTGAATGTGGCCGAACGCGGCCAGGCTGACCTGAGCAAACTGGCGCAACTGGCCAACCTGGAGCACGAGGCGATCTTCAACGCCATCAAGCGCCAAGACCCGGACGCCGCCCGCGCCGCCATGTGGTTGCACCTGACCAACAGCCGCGACCGGTTTGGCGCGGGTACCTGAAGGCTCATCGTCGCCTGACCTGTCGCTATCGCGAGCAGGCTCGCTCCCACAATGGATCGATGGTGTTCTCCGATTTTGTGCCCAACCCAATTCCTTGCCCTGTGGGAGCGGGCTTGCTCGCGATGGCGGCGTCACATTCAACATCGATGCAAGCTGACCCACCGCCTTCGCGAGCAAGCCCGCTCCCACACTGGATCTGTGGTGAACATCAATCTTGCAACCGTCCGAGATCCCTGTGGGAGCGGGCTTGCTCGCGAAGGGGCCGGTACATTCAACATCGATGCAAACTGACCCACCGCCTTCTCGAGCAAGCCTGCTCCCACACTGGATCTGTGGTGGACGCCGCATCAGTGAACACCCCCATCCCCTGTGGGAGCGAGCCTGCTCGCGATGAGGCCGGCACATTCAACATCGATGCAAACTGACCCACCGCCTTCGCGAGCAAGCCCGCTCCCACACTGGATCTGTGGTGAACACCAATCTTGCAACCGCCCGAGACCCCTGTGGGAGCGAGCCTGCTCGCGATGAGGCCGGCAGCTCACGCTCAAAACCGGCGGGCAAAAAAAACCGGCGCAACCGAGATTGCGCCGGTGGTGGTGCCAGCGGCCGTGCGGATATTCGTGGGTCCGCACAACCACCGTTGAACCTGTGTCGGTTATGCCCGCTCCAGCGCCAGGGCCACGCCTTGGCCGCCGCCGATGCACAGGGTGGCGAGGCCTTTCTTGGCGTCGCGCTTGATCATTTCATGCAGCAACGACACCAGGACCCGGCACCCCGAAGCACCGATGGGATGGCCCAGGGCGATGGCGCCGCCATTGACGTTGACCTTGTCCATGTCCCATTTCAACTCCCTCGCCACGGCCAGTGACTGGGCGGCGAAGGCTTCGTTGGCTTCGATCAGGTCCAGTTGCTCCAGCGACCAACCGGCCTTGTCCAGGCAGCGGCGGGTGGCCGAGACCGGGCCAATGCCCATGATCGCCGGGTCGACGCCAGCGTTGGCGTAGGCGCTGATTTTTGCCAGCACGGGCAGGCCCAGTGCCTTGGCTTTTTCCGCGCTCATCAGGATCACGGCGGCGGCACCATCGTTCAGTGACGAAGCGTTGCCGGCGGTGACGCTGCCGTCCTTCTTGAAGGCGGGCTTGAGCTTGCCCAGGGATTCGGCGGTGGTGCCGGCCCGCGGCTGTTCGTCAGTGGCGAATGCCACGGGATCACCCTTGCGCTGTGGAATCAGGATCGGCGTGATCTCATCGGCGAACCGCCCCCCCTCGATGGCGGCCACGGCCTTCTGCTGGGAAGCGGCGGCGAAAGCGTCCTGCTCCTCGCGGCTGATGCCGTACTTGTCCACCAGGTTTTCGGCGGTAATGCCCATGTGATAATCGTTGAAGGCATCCCACAAACCGTCAGTGATCATGCTGTCGATCATCTTCGCGTGGCCCATGCGCAGGCCGGTGCGGGCGGCCGGCAGTACGTACGGGGCCAGGCTCATGTTCTCCATGCCGCCGGCGATGATGATCTCGGCGTCGCCACAGCGGATCGCCTGGGCGCCCAGGTGCAACGCCTTGAGCCCCGAGCCGCAGACCTTGTTCAGGGTCAGCGCCGGCACCGCGTGGGGCAGGCCGGCGAGGATCGACGCCTGGCGCGCCGGGTTCTGCCCCGAGCCTGCCGTCAGCACCTGGCCAAGGATCACTTCATCGACCTGCTCGCCGGACAAGCCGGTTTGTTCCAGCAGGCGACGAATCACCGCCGCACCGAGTTCCGGCGCGGGAATGGAAGCCAGCGAACCCTGGAAACTGCCAATGGCAGTACGGGTAGCGGCGACAATCACGACTTCTTGCATCGAATCTCTCCTCACTGGGCAGCGAACTGCATTTCAGGCACGTGGTCCGGCACGATCAACTTGCCGGCGGTCTTGGCGACGATTTCCTCGACGCTGACGCCCGGGGCTCGTTCTTTCAGGATGAAGGCGCCGTTCTCGATTTCCAGGTAGGCCAGGTCAGTCAGTACGCGCTTGATGCAGCCAGCGCCAGTCAGCGGCAGGCTGCAACGGGGCAGCAGTTTCGACTCACCGTCCTTGGACGCGTGGGTCATGGTAACGATGATGTTCTCGGCACCGGCCACCAGATCCATCGCGCCGCCCATGCCCTTGACCAGTTTGCCAGGGATCATCCACGAGGCAATGTTGCCTTCCACATCCACTTCGAACGCGCCGAGCACGGTCAGGTCGATGTGACCGCCACGGATCATGGCAAACGATTCGGCCGAGGAGAAGATCGATGCGCCGATGCGCGCGGTGACGGTCTGCTTGCCGGCGTTGATCATGTCGGCGTCGACTTCGGCTTCGGTGGGAAACGCGCCCATGCCAAGCAAGCCGTTTTCCGATTGCAGCATGACTTCCATGCCTTCGGGGATGTAGTTGGCGACCAGGGTCGGAATGCCGATACCCAGGTTCACGTAGTAGCCGTCCTGCATTTCGCGGGCGACGCGTTGAGCCATTTGTTCGCGGGAAAGTGCCATGTTGTTATTCCTTCATTCGGGCCGGGGGCAGGGGATCACTTACGCACGGTGCGCTGTTCGATGCGCTTCTCGAACGTGCCGCAAATGACCCTGTCGACGTAGATGCCAGGGGTGTGGATCTGTGTCGGGTCCAGCTCTCCGGGTTCGACGATTTCTTCGACTTCCACCACGGTGATCTTGCCCGCCGTGGCGGCCAGCGGGTTGAAGTTCTGGGCGGTGTGGCGATAGATCACGTTGCCGAAATGGTCGGCTTTCCAGCCTTTGACGATGGCGAAATCGCCGGTGATGGATTCTTCCATCAGGTACTGGCGGCCATGGAATTCACGCACTTCCTTGCCTTCGGCCACTGGCGTGCCGACGCCGGTGGCGGTGAAGAAGGCCGGGATGCCGGCGCCACCGGCGCGCATTTTTTCGGCGAGGGTGCCTTGGGGGGTGAGTACGACTTCGATTTCGCCACTTAGCAGTTGCTTCTCGAAGAGGGCGTTTTCGCCCACGTAGGAGGCCACCACTTTGCGGATCTGCCGGTCTTCCAGCAGCACGCCGAGGCCGAAACCGTCGACGCCGCAGTTGTTGGAGACCACGGTGAGGTCACGAATGCCCTTGCGCTTGATCTCGGCGATCAGGTTTTCCGGAATGCCGCAGAGGCCGAAACCACCAGCGATGACGGTCATGCCGTCCTTCAAGCCTTCCAGCGCTTCTTCATAAGAACTCACGCGTTTGTCGAAACCTGCCATAGACACCTCTTTTATTCTTGATGGGGTCGCAATGAGATGCAGTGTTGCGCCAACTCATATATTTGTTAAGTTGATTTTTAGATTGGATTGATTGATAAAACTCAATAGTTATCCCTTCGACGCAACCGGACACAGAACGCCCATGACCCTTAAGCAAGTCCGCGCCTTCCTCGCCGTGGCCCAGAGCCTGAGCTTCGCCGTGGCTTGCGAGCGATTGCACCTGTCCCAGTCGGCCCTGAGCCTGACCATCAAGGCCTTGGAAGAAGGCCTGGGCGGACGCTTGTTCAGTCGCAATACCCGTAACGTTGCCCTGACGCCTGAAGGTGAATCCTTGTTGCCCCTGGCCCGACGGCTGATTGCCGACTGGGACAATGCCGAGGACGAAATGCGCCAGCGCTTCACATTGCAGCGCGGGCGTGTGACGTTGGCGGCGATGCCGTCGTTTGCCGGCAACCTGTTGCCACCGATCCTCAAGACCTTCCGCGCCCGTTATCCGAATGTCAACGTCACGGTCAACGATGTGATCAACGAACAGGTGCTGGAAATGGTCCGTGACCGGCATGTCGAATTGGGTGTGGCGTTCGAACCGATGCAGGGTTCGTCATTGGCGTTCACGCCCTTGTATCTCGATCGCTTCGTCGCGGTGGTGCCGCTGGATTCACCGCTGGCCCAGTTGCGTGAAATCCACTGGCAGACCTTGCTGGAACAGCCGTTTATCACCTTGCAACGGCCATCCACCGTGCGTGTGATGCTGGAAGAACATCTGCGGGCTCGGGGCATGAAGCTGCCCGTGGAGTTCGAGAGCCATCAACTGGCGACCGTCGGGCGGATGGTCGCCAGCGGGTTGGGGGTCAGTGCGGTGCCAGCGTTGTGCGTCGGGCAGATGCATGAGCTGGGCGCCCGTTGCATCACCTTGAGCGATCCGGTGATCGAACGGGCCATCGGGGTGCTGACCAAGCCGGGGCATGAACTGTCGGCGGCGGCGCAGGCGTTGTTCGATACGCTCAAGGAGCAGGATCTTGGTGCGCAGTTGGCCGTACGCTGAGTACCGAGCTTTTGTGGGAGCGGGCTTGCTCGCGAAGACGGTGGAACATTCAGCATTGATGTCGACTGATACTCCGCTTTCGCGAGCAAGCCCGCTCCCACAGGGGGGCTGGGTTGTTCGTTAGAACTGGCGATGTGTCAGTAAAGGCAGCAACTCCTCGCATGGCTCCTCCAGCTTCAAATCCAGCAACTCATCAGCCCGGGTCCTGCCACGGTTGATCGCCAGCAGTGGCTTGCCCTGGTCCTTGATCGCCCGGCACAGGCGGAATGCCGACCAGGCCATCAACGACGAGCCCACCACCAGCAGACCTTCCGCTTCCTCGACGGCCCGGGTGGCGCGCGCGGCGGTGGCGGCGGCAACATTCTCGCCGAAAAACACCACGTCGGGTTTCAACCGCTCGCCGCCGCAGTGTGGGCAGATGGGTACCTGGAAGCGCGCCTCGAACGCCGGGTCCAGCAGGGTGTCGCCGTCGGGCGCCTGCACGGCATCGACACCGGCCAGATAGGGATTTTGCGCTTCCATCAACAGTTGGATCTGCTGCCGTTCGCTGCGCTGTTCACAATCCAGGCAGAGCACACGGTGCAGGCTGCCATGAAGTTCGATCACGTCCTGGCTGCCGGCCTGGTCGTGCAATGTGTCGACGTTCTGGGTAATCAGGCCGCTGATGCGCTGTTCGGCCTGCAGCGCCGCCAAGGCCTCGTGGGCTGCATTCGGCCGCGCTTGTCGCACCCGTGGCCAGCCCAGCATCGCCCGCGCCCAATAGCGTCGCCGCGCCTCGGGTTTAGCGAGGAACTCCTGGTACATCATGGGTTGCCGACCCCGGCGTACACCGTCGCTGTCGCGGTAATCGGGGATGCCCGATGGTGTGCTGATACCGGCGCCGGTGAGGACCAGGAAATGGCGCCCGGCCATGTGTTCTCGCAACTGATCGATCGGTTCACGGTGAAGATCGTCCGGCATGTGGGGTGTCTCCGCTGGCCTTGAACCGTTGAGGTTAGCACTGCGGTGGTACAGGGAAAGTGCGCTGGCACCTTTCGTCGCTCAGCGCGATGGTTGCTTCAAACTTTCCCCAGCCCGGCGACATCCACTTCTATGTGCGGTACCTCAGAATCGTCGCGCTGCGATGCAGTGGCAACCACGGCTAAGGAGAAGGGAATGGCAACGCCAAAAGAGAACCTGCTGGACTGGCTCAACGATGCCCATGCCATGGAGCAACAGGCGGAAAAAATGCTCAAGGCCCAAGCGGAACGCCTGGAGCATTATCCAGCGCTCAAGGCCCGGATCGAGGAGCACTTGCAAGAAACCCTCGGCCAGCAAAAGTTGGTGGAACAATGCATACAGCGCCTGGGCGGGAGTGCCTCGACGCTCAAGGACCTGGCCGCCAAGCTCATGGCCTTCGGCCAGGCGGTCGGTGGCATGACGATGAGCGACGAAGTGGTCAAGGGCGCCATGAGTGGCTATGTGTTCGAGAACCTCGAAATCGCCTCCTACACCGTGCTGATCGAGGCAGCGAAAGTGGCCGGCGATGTGGAAACACAACGGGCCTGCGAACAGATCCTGCCCCAGGAAATCGCCATGGCCGAGTGGTTGCGCGAACACCTGCCGGAGATCACCCAGGCGTTCCTCGAACGTTCGGCCAGTCCGCATACCGAGGCTAAGCGCTGAGCATGAAAGAGCATTCGGACGCTTATTTGCGGACACCTGGGGCGCCGCCGAAAAAGGAGAAAGACGAGCGGACCACCGGTGAAGTACGCGCCATCAATCGACAGAGTGCGATGGTGGGCGTGTATGTGGACCAGGAGGATGGGCATACCGTCTTCGAGCTGGGTTCGGCCAATGACATCGATATTGGCGATGTCATCGCGTGGGACAGCGGCACCGCCCTGGGCACACAGCCCTATCGCAACTTGACCAAGGGTTGGACCGCTGACGTCTATGTAGCGAATCACGGTGTGGCGGCGGCAAATCTGGAGGTGCAGTTGCTGGCGGGGTCCTCTTGAACGCAACGTCGATCCATTCAGGAGAAAGACATGAGCGAATTAAAGTGTGGCTGTCCCGATTGTCATTGTGATGTCGATCCACAGCGGGTCTTCAATCACGACGGCGAGGCTTATTGCAGCCAGGCCTGCGCCGAACAGCACCCCAACGGTGAACCGTGTCCGGCACCGGATTGCCATTGCGAGCGCAGCGGCAAGGTCGGTGAGCGCGATATCACTGACAATCAACTGGATGATGCACTGGAGGAAACCTTTCCGGCGAGCGATCCGATTTCACCCTGAGCATTCTTGAATCCGGGTCTCGGCGACAGGGGATCCGGACACCGCAAGCCGGTCAGTGTGGTGGTGCAGAACAACACCGGCAGCCCGCGAGTTTTGGCTTCCTGGAACGGCGCGAGGCCAGGGTGACGAGACCGGTGCAATGGGGTGCTGGCGGCGCCCGGCCTTTGGCGGACAGCGTGGAAAGACACGCACTGTTTTTTCTGTGGATGGAACCATGTAGGAGCGCGCTTGCTCGCGATAGCGACCAATCACTCAACATCATCATCGCCTGGCACACCGCTATCGCGAGCCAGCTCGCTCCCACAGGTTTTTCGTTGGATGAAGTTTTAGTGTTAAGGCTGTTAATCGGTCGCCGCTTGTTTAATAGCCTGTTGCAATATCTATCAAGGTTCGGTGCAAATAAAAGCATTGACCATTCGTCGCCGTTTGATATGTTTTCTTAAAACCTTGGTGGCGTCATGTTTTCCGAATAAGACGAGTCAACGAGACTCGTTGATATCAACTAAACGAGGTGAATGAAATGGCTAACACAGGTAATAACAACCCTGGCAATTTCGCTAACGATCGTGAGAAGGCATCGGAAGCCGGGAAAAAGGGCGGCCAAGCATCAGGAGGCAATTTTGCCAACAATCCTGAGCGCGCTTCCGAGGCTGGACGCAAGGGTGGCCAGGCCTCTGGCGGCAATTTTGCCAACGACCCGCAGCGCGCCGCAGAAGCCGGACGCAAAGGCGGGCAAGCCTCGGGGGGGAACTTTGCCAACGACCCTGAGCGGGCTTCTGAAGCCGGCCGAAAAGGTGGCCAGGCCTCGGGTGGCAACTTTGCCAACGACCGGGAAAAAGCCTCCGAAGCCGGCAGGAAAGGTGGTGAAAACAGCCGCGGTGGCGGTCGTAATTCCTAATGTTTCGTAGTCTCGCAGGTCCCATGCGATTGGGCTGGGACCTGTTTCGGCGGTGATATTAAATCGGGTATTCATGCCCGACTTCGCTGATGGATTTATTGTTTGAAAAATAAGTGCGTGTGCTTGCGTTGCAATAAGCCACTCGTCTTCTGTTTTGAATAAAAACTAAATTTTATTCATTTAATTTCTTCAGACTTTCATGGGCCTGCCGCCGGCAGTGTTCTCATGCCGTGTACCTGAACGAGGAGTTCAATCATGTTTTTACATAACAAACGATTGCAGTACACCGTGCGTGTCGCTGAGCCCAATCCCGGACTCGCCAACCTGCTGCTCGAGCAGTTCGGCGGGGCCCAAGGGGAATTGGCGGCGGCATCGCGTTATTTCACCCAGGCCTTGTCCGAGGACGATCCAGGTCGCAAGGATTTGCTGATGGACATTGCCACCGAAGAGCTCAGCCATCTGGAGGTGATCGGTTCGATCATCGTCATGTTGAACAAGGGCGCCAAGGGCAGAATGGCTGAAGGCGTGGAGAAGGAGGGGCAGTTGTACCGGGACATCAACGGTGCCGGTAATGACTCGCACATCACCAGCCTCTTGTATGGCGCCGGCTCGCCGCTGACCAACTCCGCCGGCGTGCCCTGGACTGCCGCCTATGTCGACACCATCGGCGAACCGACGGCGGACATGCGCTCGAACATCGCTGCTGAGGCTCGGGCGAAAATCATCTATGAACGGTTGATGAACCTCACCGATGATCCCGGGGTAAAAGAAGCGCTCGGCTTTTTGATGACCCGTGAAATCGCGCACCAGTTGTCGTTCGAAAAAGCCTTGCACTCGATCCAGCCCAATTTCCCGCAAGGCAAATTGCCAGGCATGCCGGAATTCAGTCATGTGTATTTCAACATGTCCCAGGGCGAACCTACCGTGCGCGGTCCATGGAACCAGGGCGACGACTGGGAGTTCGTGGAGAATCCAACGCCAGCGGTGGACGGTGGCGATGGACTGGCCAGCGTCCAGTTGAGTAAAAAAGACGAAGCGCTGTTGATGGACATGAAGGCGCGGACCATGTCCAACCCCGATAGCGACCCCACCACCGGCGCCGACTTGGGTTCAGGGATGCAAGGTGACAAACTGTAGTAGACCGGCGAGGGGGCTCGGCTCCCTCGCCTGAGAATTCTGTTTGACCGCTCAACCAGTTAAGGACTTTCAATGGACCAGCCCACTTCCCGGATCCGATCGCCCTGGCGTACCTGGCTGGATCCTGTACAAAACAATCTGGTGCTAGGGGTAACCTTCTGGCTGGGGTTGGCGTTGGTTGCCGCGTTGTTGCTCTACAGCGGCTACAACGCACTGGTTGGGGCCGATCGGCAAAACCTGGGGTATGCGGTACTGGGTGGCACGTCCGGCTTCGCCGCCACCGCATTGGGCGCGGTGATGGCGGTGGTGTTGCGGGACATCTCGTCCCGGACCCAGGACATCATGCTGGGGTTCGCCGCGGGCATGATGCTCGCCGCCAGTTCCTTCTCGCTGATCCTGCCGGGGATCGAGGCGGCACAGGTCATTTGCGGCAATCAGTTGCTTGCCGCGTTTGTCGTCGTGGTGGGATTGGGGCTGGGCGTCGCCTTGATGATCGGCCTCGACCGTTTCGTCCCCCACGAACACGAGTTGAGTGGTCGGCGCGGACCGCAAGTCGAACGCATCAATCGTGTCTGGTTGTTCGTACTCGCCATCACCTTGCATAACCTGCCAGAGGGCATGGCCATCGGCGTCAGTTTTGCCGACGGCGATTTCAAGGTCGGCTTGCCCCTGACCACCGCCATTGCCATCCAGGACATTCCCGAAGGCCTCGCCATTGCCATGGCGCTGCGGGTCACCGGCATCAGTACCTTACGTGCCGCGCTGATTGCCGTGGGCTCGGGGTTGATGGAGCCTTTGGGGTCGGTGATCGGCCTGGGCATGTCTTCGGGGGTGGCCGTGGCCTATCCCATCAGCCTGGGCCTGGCGGCCGGGGCGATGATCTTCGTGGTGTCCCACGAAGTGATTCCCGAAACCCACCGCAACGGCCATGAAACACCGGCCACCTTGGGGTTGATGATGGGGTTTGCGGTGATGATGTTTCTCGACACGGCGCTGGGTTGAAGGCCTGCCAAATTCCTACTGGATTACATC
>NZ_JBYVYN010000012.1:0-132715 GCF_058148565.1 Pseudomonas sp. DF11 | reverse complement strand
AGTGGACAGGAACAGGACCATGAAGTCCTGCACCGCACCGGCCAGCACCACGCCGGCGATCAGCCAGAGCGTGCCGGGCAGGTAGCCCATCTGCGCCGCCAGCACCGGCCCGACCAGCGGCCCCGCGCCGGCAATGGCCGCGAAGTGGTGGCCGAAGAGGATGTGTTTGTTGGTCGGGACATAGTCCAGGCCATCGTTGTTGAGCACGGCGGGGGTGGCCCGGCGCGCATCGAGTTGCATCACGTTGTTGGCGATGAAGAGGCTGTAGTAGCGATAGGCGACCAGGTAGATGGCCACGGCTGCGACGACGATCCAGAGGGCGTTGATCGCCTCGCCTCGACGCAAGGCCACGACGCCCAGGGCGCACGCTCCTACGACGGCCAGCAGTAGCCAGGGTAGATGGCGCAGCAGGCTATTATTGTTTTTCATTTTTATATTCCAGCCAGGGTGGACAAGAAAGACAGCCACTGGAGTTTAGCGCTAACCAGGACAAAGGCCATACCCGACATTCGTCTGTCGGCGGCCAAACGGTGACGATGCTCCGCCAGCAGGGTCTATAGTCAATGAATCTTCAGAGGGAATACGTAATGAGCGATCGTCGCCGCTTCGTACGAATCGAATTCCATGCCAGGACCGAACTGAGCCAGGAGCCCTTCATCTGGCCGGTGAAGTTGCTGGACGTGTCTCTCAAAGGCCTGCTGATTGAAAAGCCCGAACCCTGGCTCGGTAATCCCGAGGAACCCTTCATAGCCGTTATCCACCTGAGCAAAGAAAAAGAGGAGGCCGTGAGGATGAAAGTCCGGTTACGCCACGACGATCATGGCCACCTGGGCTTCGTCTGCGAGCATATCGACCTGGACTCCATCGCCCACCTGCGCCGACTGGTAGAGCTGAACCTGGCCGATCATGATGAGCTGGAGCGGGAGTTGGCGGCGTTGATCCGGATCTGAATCAACGCCAATCCCTTGTGGCGAGGGGATTTATCCCCGCTGGGCTGCAAAGCAGCCCCAAATAAGCGACGCCAATCGACCTGAAACACCGAGTTGTCAGGTTTTAGGGCTGCTTCGCAGCCCAACGGGGATAAATCCCCTCGCCACAGGGCTGCGGTATCACTCGAACAACGCATCCAACGCCTGTTCCAGGCGTGTCACGGCAATGATCTGCAACCCCGCTGGCGCTTCCTTCGGCGCGTTGCCCTTGGGCACGATGGCGCGTTTGAAACCGTGCTTGGCCGCCTCCTTGAGCCGCTCCTGCCCACTGGGCACCGGCCGCACTTCGCCCGACAGCCCCACTTCGCCGAACACCAACAGATCGTGGGGCAACGGCCGGTTGCGCAGGCTGGACATGACCGCCGCCATCAACGCCAGGTCCGAGGCGGTTTCCAGCACCTTGACCCCACCCACGACGTTGAGGAACACGTCCTGGTCGTGAGTCGGAATCCCACCGTGTCGATGCAACACCGCCAACAGCATGGCCAGCCGATTCTGATCCAGCCCCAGGGTGACCCGACGCGGGTTCGCCAGGTGGCTGTCGTCCACCAGCGCTTGCACTTCCACCAGCATCGGGCGGGTGCCTTCCCAAGTCGCCATGACCACGCTGCCCGGTACTTCTTCCTGGGCACGTGTCAGAAAGATCGCCGAAGGATTCGAGACTTCTTTCAGGCCCCGGTCGGTCATGCCGAACACACCCAGTTCGTTGACGGCACCAAAGCGGTTCTTCACCGCCCGCAACAAACGCAGGCGCCCGTCGGATTCGCCCTCGAAATACAAAACCGTATCGACCATGTGCTCCAGCACACGTGGCCCCGCCAGCGCACCTTCCTTGGTGACGTGGCCCACCAGGAAAATCGCCGTGCCGCTCTGCTTGGCGTAGCGCACCAGCAACGCCGCGCTTTCGCGCACCTGGGACACGCCGCCCGGGGCCGATTGCAGTTGTTCGGTGAAAATGGTCTGGATCGAGTCGATCACCATGACCTTGGGTTTTTCCAGGCGCGCCGTGGCGATGATGGTTTCGATGCAGGTCTCGGTCATGACCCGCAGTTGGTCCTGGGGCAACCCCAGGCGCCGGGCGCGCATGGCGACTTGCTGCTGGGACTCTTCGCCGGTGACGTACAGGGCCGGCATGCGGGTGGCAAGGTTGCACAAGGTTTGCAACAGGATGGTGGATTTGCCGATACCCGGATCGCCGCCGATCAGCACCACCGAACCGTCTACCAGGCCACCGCCCAGTACGCGGTCCAGTTCACCGGACGCGGTGGAGAAACGTGGAATTTCTTCGACGCTGACTTCGGCCAGGGTCTTGATCTGCGCCTGCTGCCCGGCCCAGCCAGTGCGACCGGTGGGCGCCGCCGCTCCGCCGCTCTCCACCATGGTTTCGGTCAGGGTGTTCCAGGCCCCGCACTCGCTGCACTGGCCGGCCCATTTGGGAAAGGTCGAGCCGCACTCGGTGCAGCCGTACATGCGCTTTGCCTTGGCCATCTGAACTCCGGGGTCAAAACCGCGATGATAGCCCAGTGAAGGTTCACTGAGGGGCCGGCATTCTGATTTCACCCTTGGCCAGGCCCATCGCGGTATTGCCCAACGGATCCTTGGCCTCCAGGTCGGCGCCCTTGGCCTTCAAGGCGTCGAGCAATTCATCACGCTTGAACAGACCGGCATACATCGCCGCAGTCTGCCCGGCACCATTGCGTTGGTCCGGACTGCAATCGGTGGCCAACAAACGGCGGGCAATCTGCACTTCGCCCTTGAAAATGGCGCCCATCAACGCCGTGTTGCCACGCTTGTCCTGGGCACAGGCATCGGCCCCCGCCGCCAGCAGCCGCTCCACCGCCGGGCCGTGGCCGTGATAGGCCGCCAGAATCAGCGCGGTGTAGCCCTTCTCATCCCGGGTATCCAGCGAGTAACCGGCCTCTATAAAGGTATCGAGCATCGGCACATCACCGCGGCGAGCGGCGTCGAAATAATAGTTTTGCAATTGTTCCTGTACGGCCGCCGGCTCAGTGGGT
Organism: Pseudomonas sp. DF11; assembly: GCF_058148565.1. NCBI lineage: Bacteria > Pseudomonadati > Pseudomonadota > Gammaproteobacteria > Pseudomonadales > Pseudomonadaceae > Pseudomonas > Pseudomonas sp. DF11. The sequence goes on along the minus strand of NZ_JBYVYN010000012.1, from coordinate 129,711 downwards.
ATTGGCTGATCGGCCAGTACGCCCATTGACCAGATCGCCAGCATCGATAAAAAGAATCTGCGCATCATGACGTCTCCTCTGGCATACGCCTGTGGGAGCATGGCTTGTCCGCGATGCAGACAACTCGGTCTGGCTTCAGACCGCAGCGCCTGCTTCGCGAGCAAGCTTTGCTCCCACAGGCTATGCACTTATCGGACTGTGAATCAGTCGCTCAGTTTTTCCGCCAGGGCCTTGACCCGGGCCAGGTCGCCTTTGGCGACACGGGCCACGCCAGTGCCGTACTCAGGGTCAGCCTTGTAGAGGAACGACAGGATGATGTGCTTGCTCTCGTCATCGGTGGTCGCCAAAGAGCCGCCGAAGCTTTCGATCAGGTCATCACGCTCTTTCTTGCTGAACGAACGATACAAATCACCGGCTTGCTTGAAGTTCTGCTCACGCTGGATCTTCGCCTGCTGGGTACTGCCGGTCAGCGCAGTCTGGCTGTAGCGTGCCGCTTGCGGTTCTTCACGCGGCGTCAGGCGGCTTGGCTGATAGTTCACGCCGGTGCTGGTGCTGCCAGGGTTCATCGCGCCGTCCTGGTTACCGTTGTTCACTGCCACCTTGGGGGCATTGATCGGCAATTGCAGGGCATTGGCGCCTATCCGGTACATCTGCGTGTCGGCGTAGGAAAAGACTCGCCCCTGGAGCAGACGGTCCTCGGAAGGTTCGATACCCGGCACCAGATTGGCAGGCGCCATGGCCACCTGTTCGGTTTCCTGGAAGACATTCGCCGGATTGCGGTTCAAGACCATTTGCCCGACTTTTCGCTCAGGCACACCCGGCCAGATCTTGGTCGCGTCCAGTGGGTCGAAGTCAAACTTGGCAAGGTCCTGTGGGTTCAGTACCTGGACGTACAAGTCCCACTTCGGGAAGTCGCCCTTATTAATATGAGCCACCAGATCGTTTGTCATATGGCTGTAATCTTGACCCTGAACTTTCACCACTTCTTTCGGATCGAGGTTTTTCAGCCCCTGCAAACTTTTCCAATGAAACTTAACGTAGTGAATTTCACCCTTGGCGTTAACTAGTTTGTAAGCATGCACGCCGTTACCGTCCATTTCACGATAACTGGCCGGTGTTCCGGAGTTGGAATACAACTCGGTCAGGGTGCGCGTCGACTCTGGTACGTGGGAGAAGAAATCGAAACGACGTGAATCATCGTCCAGATTGGTCCGGGGGTCAGGCTTGAAGGCGTGGACCATGTCTGGAAACTTGATGGCATCGCGGATGAAGAAGGTCGGGAAGTTGTTACCCACCAAGTCCCAATTGCCATCGGCGGTGTAGAACTTTGTGGCGAAACCACGGGGGTCGCGCAGGGTTTCCGGCGAATGATTGCCGTGTACCACGGCAGAAAAACGCACGAACACTGGCGTGACCTGGCCTGCGGCAAAGACCTTGGCCTTGGTCAGGTCGCTGAGATCGTTGGAAACCGTGAATGTGCCGTGGGCGCCAGTACCACGGGCGTGCACCACGCGCTCGGGGATGCGTTCACGGTCAAAGCGCTGGAGCTTCTGGATCAACTGCACGTCTTGCAACAGGGTTGGACCGTTGGGGCCCGCCGTTTGCGAGTTCTGGTTGTCGCCGACAGCCGCACCGTTGTCCCGGGTCAGGGTGGCCGCGTTGACAGACAAGGACAAAAGGCTCGCGGTCAGCACAAAAAAAGCGCGGCGATGGGAATAAGGCCCGTAGCCAAGGGAAGTATTCATAGGCGTGTTCCTCTGATGTTATAGAGCGCATCCATGTGCGCCATGCAGAGGCTAGTGCTCGAAAAAGGAAAACCTAAATAGAAATGCCGTACCGTGCCGATAGAAAAAACGTTGTGGGGACGCGGCCTGAATCCGCGTATCACGCGCGATTGATGGCACTTTGAAAACTTTTCACTCGGGGCCGGGTCGATAACTGAAGCTTTGTAAGCCGGTGTTTCGAGCGGGACTCGTTGGGCTGATTTACACTGCCAATCGTCTTTCATCTGTCACAAGGAATAACTCATGGGCGTGCTAAGCGAGTTCAAGGCCTTCGCGGTCAAGGGCAATGTCGTCGACATGGCCGTCGGGATCATCATCGGTGCCGCTTTCGGCAAGATCGTTTCGTCATTCGTTGGCGACGTGGTCATGCCTCCAATTGGCCTGCTGATCGGAGGGGTGGACTTCAGTGACCTGGCCATCACTCTCAAGGCCGCCCAGGGTGATGCGCCTGCCGTGGTGCTGGCCTACGGTAAATTCATCCAGAGCACCATTGACTTCATCATCGTGGCGTTCGCCATTTTCATGGGCGTCAAGGCCATCAACCGCCTCAAGCGCGAAGAAGCCGTAGCTCCCAGCGCGCCACCGGTTCCGACCAAGGAAGAACTGCTGCTCACCGAAATTCGCGACCTGCTCAAGGCTCAGAACGAACGGCCCTGAACCGGTCGGACACTGCCATAACCCCAACTGATCGACATCGGGCTACCAGTAGTTTTCCACCGCCACTTGGCCTGGCCTGCGGGTCAGGCTCAGTTGCAACCCCCTGGCCTTGAGCAATTTGCGCGTGTCGTCGATCATTTGCGGGTTGCCACATAACATCACTCGCGAATGCTCCGGCGTCAGCGCTACACCGGCCACTCGCTCCAGCTCGCCATTTTCGATCAGCGTGGTAATCCGCCCATTGAGCGCCCCCGGATGCTGCTCGCGGGTGACGGTGGCGATGAAACGAAACTTATGAGCGTACTCGGCCAGGTAATCGCGCTGGGGCAGGTCCTTGATCAACTCCTGATACGCCAGCTCTCGTGCCTCGCGCACGCTGTACACCAGGATGATCCGCTCGAATTTCTCCCATACCTCAAAATCCTGAAGGATCGAAAGAAACGGCGCCACCCCCGTCCCCGTGGACAGCAGCCACAAATCCCGACCGTCGACGAAACGATCCGGCGTCAGGTAGCCGAAGGCCTGCCGCTCCACCAGCAGTTCGTCACCCGGCTGCAAGCGACTGAGTTCACTGGTGAACTCACCATGGGGTACCACGATGGAAAAGAACTCGAGGAACTCGTCGAACGGCGAAGACACCATGGAATATGCCCGCCAAACGGTGGTCCCGTCCGCCTTGACCACTCCCAGGCGGGCAAACTGACCCGCCCGGAAGCGAAAGCCGCGATCCCGGGTCGTACGCAAAGTAAACAGATGAGGTGTCAACGGCTGGACATCGAGCAGGGTTTGACGGGTGAACTTCTCTGCGCTGTCGGTCATGAGCCACTCCAAGGGGACAAGGCTCACAGTGTCCCGCAAAGCGAGCGTCTTCACCACCAACGGCGAGTAATAGCACTTTAGTCACTAGTTCCACGCCATCGGCCAAAACTTTCACCAAACCTATACAAGGCTGCAACTACTGTAACGAAATTAATTTAAAAGTTTATTTTATTAAACATTTCCAAATGTAAGCGAACCAAAAAAAACTCACTACAAATTAAGAATAGTCCTACACTGAAATTTCGCATCATGGATTGGATCCGCATGGACGAATCAACCCAGGAGAGAGCGATGGAAAGGTGGAAGGACTTGCTATTGAGAAAGTTGTCTTGTGAAAAAGACCTGCAGACGGCCTATCGTCTGGTCCTGAATTTCTTTAACAATCAGGGATTTGAATATTGCGCATTTGCAGCCTATCTCGGAAGCCCCGACAAGCACACCAGCAAGGTGAACCTGAATAACTACCCTTATGGATGGGACAGACTTTATGAACAGAATGGCTATGCGTCGAACGATCCGTTAGTAGCACATTGCAATCAATCACCGCTCCCCATCTTGTGGGATGAGACTGTTTTCGCTCAGGCCCCCAAGTTATGGCGAGAACTTAATCGACAGGGACTCAGGTATGGCTGGACCCAATCCGTTCATGACGACCAGGGGGCACGTTGTAGCCTGTTCAGCCTGGCCCGGAGCCATTGCCCCATTGATATCGAGGAACATTACGCAAACCTCGGCTATGCCATCTTCGCCAGTCAAAGGCTGCACGTACTCGCCAGCAAAAAATTGTCTGACGCCCTGGCAATCAAGCCAAAATACCACCTGTCGCCCAGAGAGATCGAAGTGTTGAGGTGGTCTGCCGAAGGCAAGACAGCGTCGGAAGTGGGCAGGATTCTCTGTCTTTCCGAACGAACCGTGAATTTCCATGTGTGCAGCTGCATGCGGAAACTGAACGTCAGCAATAAAATTTCAGCGGTGGCAAAAGCGGCCCAGATCCATGTGATCTGAGCAGTGGAGTGGCAGCGTCAGGCTGAAAACCTGCGAGTAATGTGCAACAAAAAAACGTACCATTTACGGTCCCACTTGAATGATGCCGCTTCTTGCACGCGACGCAGTTCATTCAGGCGGTCCCGCACAGACACCTACCCCCAGGCAGCGGGACATTCGTTGATCTCCAGAGTCCCCAGCCATGCCCCTGCTCGACAGCCCCTTCGCTCAACTCGACCTGATCCGCCAACCCGAACAGCAGAACGAACCACTGCAAGCCTTTGATGCGGCCGATGAATACCTGCTCGCGTACCTGGCCGAACAACAGCCAAGCGTGCAGACTCGGGTCCTGGTGCTCAATGACGGCTTTGGCGCCCTGGCGGCCAGCCTGGCCGGCAAGGTCGAAGTGACCAGCAGCAGTGATTCCTTCCTGGCATTGCAGGCGCTGGAGAAAAACCTGGTGCGCAACGGCCGCCCCTTCGATGCGGTGCCGACGTTGCCTGCCAGCGAGCCCCCGACCGGCCCATTCGATCGTGTCCTGGTCAAAGTACCGAAGACCCTGGCCCTGCTGGAGGAACAGCTGATTCGCCTGCAAGGCCAACTGGCACCAGGCGCCCAGGTGATTGCCGGGGCCATGATCAAGCACCTGCCCCGGGCCGCCGGCGATTTGCTGGAGCGGTATATCGGCCCGGTGCAGGCCTCCCTGGCGCAGAAAAAAGCCCGCCTGTTGATCGCCACGCCGCAAGCCAAGCCGCCCTGCGTATCGCCCTACCCCACGCGTTACTGGCTGGACGAACCGAAGATCGAACTGCTCAACCATGCCAACGTGTTCTGCCGCGAAGGCCTGGATATCGGCACCCGCGCATTCCTGCCACATCTGCCGAAAAACCTCGGGACAGCCCGTGTCGCAGACCTGGGCTGCGGCAACGGCGTGCTCGCCATCGCCAGTGCCCTGCAAAACCCCGAGGCCCACTACACCCTGGTGGACGAGTCGTACATGGCCGTGCAATCGGCCGCCGAAAACTGGCGTGCGGCCCTGGGCGAACGCGATGCGATCATCCGGGCCGGCGATGGCCTGGCCGGGCAAGAAGCGCAGTCGCTGGATGTGGTGCTGTGCAATCCGCCTTTCCACCAGCAGCAAGTGGTGGGCGATTTCCTCGCCTGGCGAATGTTCCAGCAGGCTCGCGAAGCGTTGGTAGTGGGCGGCGCGCTGTACATCGTCGGCAACCGGCACCTGGGCTACCACAGCAAACTGGCGCGGTTGTTCCGAGGCGTCGAACAAGTGGCCGCCACGCCGAAATTCGTGATACTCAAAGCCCGGAAATAAATCGTCCCCTGTGGGCGCAACGCTTGCTCCCACAGGGAAGTCAGTGGGTGGTCAGCCCCGCGGCATTCATGAACATCCGCATCAGGCTGGCGACGATGAACAACGCCAGCACACTGCCGGCCCAGATCAGCGCCAACCAGCCGAGCCGCTGCCATAGCGGCTTGCGTTCGGCGGCCTCGATGTCTTTCAAGTCAGGTTTGGCCATGCTCAACGTCCCTCAATGGTAACCGTCGTCATGGGTCACCTTGCCGCGGAACACGTAGTAGCTCCAGAAGGTGTACACCAGGATCAACGGAATGATGAACAGCGTGCCGACCAACATGAAACCTTGGCTCTGGGGCGGTGACGAGGCGTCCCAGATCGAGATGGACGGTGGCACGATGTTTGGCCACAAGCTGATGCCCAAGCCGCTGTAGCCGAGGAAGATCAACACCAGGGTCAGGATGAATGGCGTGTAGTTGGCGTTGCGCGCCACCGCGCGGAACAAGCCGTACATGGTCACCAGCACCAGGATCGGCACCGGCAGGAACCAGAACAGGTTCGGCAACGTGAACCAGCGGGCCGCGATGTCCGCGTGGGCCAGCGGTGTCCAGATGCTGACGATACCGATCACCGCCAACACCACGAACGCCAGCGGCCGGGCCAGGTCATGCATCTGCTCTTGCAGCTTGCCCTCGGTCTTCATGATCAGCCAGGTGCAGCCGAGCAAGGCATAGGCCGCGATCAACGCCAGGCCACAGAACACCGTGAATGGCGTGAACCAGTCCAAGGAGCCACCAGCGAACTGGCGATTGACCACCTCGAAGCCATCGATGAACGCCCCCAGCGCCACCCCCTGGAAGAAAGTGGCCGTCAGAGAGCCGCCAATGAATGCCTTGTCCCACAGGTGGCGCTTCTCGGCCTTGGCCTTGAAGCGGAATTCGAAGGCCACGCCGCGGAAGATCAACCCGATGAGCATCAGGATCAACGGCAGGTACAGCGCCGAAAGCACTACCGAATAAGCCAGCGGAAACGCCCCGAACAGCCCGGCCCCTCCGAGCACCAGCCAGGTTTCGTTACCGTCCCAGACCGGCGCCACGGTGTTCATCATCACGTCGCGGTCGCGCTCGCCCTTGACGAAGGGGAAGAGAATACCGATCCCCAGGTCGAAACCGTCCATGATCACGTACATCATGATGCCGAAGATGATGACCACGGCCCAGATCAGCGGAAGATCAATACCCATGACTCAATTCCCCTTGTTCGAGCGGTCGTTTTGGTCCACATCGTCATCGGCGGCCGACAATGGCCGGGCCGGCGTACGTTTCTGGCCCGGGCCGCCATCGCTCGGCTCGGTTTCGTGGACCTGCGGCCCCTTGCGCACCAGACGCATCATGTAGCTCAAGCCCGCGCCGAACAGCGCGAAATACACCACGACGAACAGCACCAGGGTGATGCTCATCTGCGCAAAACTGTGGCCGGAGGAAGCGTCGGCGGTGCGCATCAAGCCGTAGACTACCCAAGGCTGACGACCGATTTCAGTGGTGAACCAGCCCGCCAGGATCGCAATCAGCCCGGACGGTCCCATCCACAGCACCATGTAAAGGAACGGTCGTGATTGGTAGATCCGATCGTTGCGGCGCAGCCACAGGCTGCACAGGCCAGTGAAAATCATCAGCAATCCAAGGCCCACCATGACCCGGAACGACCAGAACACGATGGTCGAGTTCGGTCGGTCCTCAGGAGGGAACTCCTTGAGGGCCGGCACCTGTTTGTCCAGGCTGTGAGTCAGGATCAAGCTTCCCAGATAGGGGATTTCCACGGCGAAGCGGGTCTTCTCGGCCTTCATGTCCGGCAGGCCGAACAGGATCAGCGGAGTCGGCTCGTTGCCGACGTTCTCCCAGTGGCCTTCGATGGCCGCGATCTTCGCCGGTTGATGCTTGAGGGTATTCAGGCCGTGGAAGTCACCGATGACCGCCTGGATCGGCGCCACCAGCAAGGCCATCCACATCGCCATCGACAGCATCCGGCGGATGGCCGGGGTATCGCGACCGCGCAAGAGATGCCAGGCCGCCGATGAACCGACGAAGAACGCCGTCGCAACGAACGCCGCCGTGGACATGTGCAGCAGGCGATAGGGGAACGAGGGGTTGAACACCACCGCCAGCCAATCCACCGGAATCACCCGGCCGTCGATGATTTCGTAGCCCTGCGGGGTCTGCATCCAGCTGTTGGAGGACAGGATCCAGAAGGTCGAGATCAACGTACCGATCGCCACCATCACCGTGGAGAAGAAGTGCAGGCCACGGCCAACGCGATTCCAGCCGAACAACATCACGCCGAGGAAACCCGCCTCGAGGAAGAACGCCGTGAGCACTTCGTAGGTCAGCAGCGGCCCGGTCACCGCCCCGGCGAAGTCCGAAAAGCGGCTCCAGTTGGTGCCGAACTGATAGGCCATGACCAATCCGGACACCACGCCCATGCCGAAGTTGACGGCGAAGATCTTCGACCAGAAGTGGTACAAGTCGCGATAGGTATCGTCGCGAGTCTTGAGCCACAGGCCTTCGAGCACCGCCAGGTAACTCGCCAGGCCAATGGTGATGGCCGGGAACAGGATGTGGAACGAGATGGTGAACGCGAACTGGATTCGGGCGAGATCGAGCGCCTCCAAACCGAACATAAGTCTTCCTCTGTCAGGTAAAACCGGCTGCGGGCGGGGCCTGCATCACAAGCCCCAGGGATATGGAGTGCGATGCTTTTCAAATCGTTCTTTTTATAACCGTCACAACGCAGGACTCTGGCCGGATGGCCGCCAGCCCAACGCCTCGAGAGGTATTGACCTGGATCAAGCAATGTTCAAAGAGTAGTCGCATTATCGCCGATGAACGGCGTGGTCTTTTGTCGCGTGGCAGGTTGTCTCAGTGTGTTGCGGGAGCGCGGCGCCGGTGGAAGTCTTTTTGTGGCGAGGGGATTTATCCCTGATCTGTGGGAGCAAAGCTTGCTCGCGAAACAGTCACCTCGATCTCTGAAAGACCGCGTCGCCCTCATCGCGGGCAAGCCTTGCTCCCACAGAGGGATAAATCCCTTCGCCACAATAAATCTCATCACCAGGAATCTAAATCGATGTTTGGCTAACTATTTTTCCAGCCAACGCAACTTCCTGTTACAGCTCGGTGATAATCTCGTGGTCTTCACCACCGGACCCGTCATAGATGCCCAGCCAAGTGCCGCTGCTGCTCCGTCACCATCGTCCCTTCATCGCCTTCTGGCTGGCCCGGATATTCACCGCCAGTGGTTTCCAGATGCTCACCGTGGCCATTGGCTGGAATCTCTATCAACTGACCGGCAACGTCCTCGACTTGGGCCTGGTGGGGTTGGTGGAGTTTGCCCCGCGCGTGCTGTTCATGCTTCACACCGGGCATGTGGCTGATCGTTATGACCGGCGTAAGGTCGCGGCCATCTGCCAGTCATTGCAGGCGATGATTGCCCTGGCGCTGGTGATCGGCAGCGCCACCGACAATGTCACCCGGGAAATGATCTTCATCCTTGCCTTCCTCCTGGGCGCCGCCCGCTCCTTCGAGATGCCCACCACCCAGGCGCTGCTGCCCAGTATCGTGCCGGCGGGCCTGTTTCCCCGGGCCGTGGCCGCCGCGCAATCGGCCCAGCAATCAGCCACCATCGTCGCCCCGGCACTCGGCGGCCTGCTCTATGCCTTCGGCAGCATCTGGGTGTATGGGCCGACCGTGGTGCTCTACCTCATCGCCTGTTGCCTGATGCTCAACCTGCCCGCCCGACAGACGCCGCTGAACAAAGGCAAGGCGACATTGGACTCATTGCTGGCCGGGATTCGCTTCATTCGCAGTCGCCCGGACATTCTCGGCGCGATCTCCCTGGACCTGTTCGCGGTGTTGCTCGGCGGCGCGACGGCGCTGTTGCCGGTGTTCGCCAAGGACATCCTGCTCACCGGTCCCTGGGGCCTGGGCCTGTTGCGCTCGGCGCCGGCGGTCGGGGCCTTGCTGATGTCGCTGTGGCTGGCGCGGTTTGCCGTGGAGCGCAAGGTCGGCCGAGTGATGTTCACTGCGGTGGGCGTGTTCGGCGTCGCCACCATTGCCTTCGGCCTCTCCACCTCGTTCTGGTTTTCCCTGGCGGTGCTAGTGGTGTTGGGCGCGGCGGACATGATCAGCATGGTCATCCGCGCTTCCTTCGTGCAGTTGGAAACACCGGATGAAATGCGTGGCCGGGTCAGCGCGGTGAACGGGCTGTTCATCGGCGCTTCGAACCAGCTGGGCGAGTTCGAGTCCGGCCTCACCGCCCACTGGTTCGGCACCGTGCCGGCGGTGGTCATGGGCGGCGTCGGTACGCTGCTGGTGACCGGGGCCTGGATCAAACTGTTCCCGACCCTGGCCAGCCGCGACCGGATGCACGAACCGGCAGAAGCAGTAAAAGCCTAAAGCAACTTGTCGAGTGTGATCGGAAAGTCCCGCACCCGTTTACCGGTGGCGTGATAGATCGCGTTGGCCACCGCCGCCGCCACACCGACGACACCGATTTCACCGACGCCCTTGGACCCGAGGGCGTTGACGATCTCGTCCTGTTCCTCGACAAAAATCACTTCGATGTCACCGATGTCGGCACTGACCGGCACGTGATACTCGGCCAGGTTGTGATTCATGTGGCGACCCAGGGTGTGATCGGTCAGGGTTTCTTCGTGCAAAGCCATGCCGACGCCCCATACCACGCCACCGAGAATCTGGCTGCGGGCGGTTTTCGGGTTGACGACCCGGCCGGCGGCGATGGCGCTCACCACGCGGTTGACCCTCACCGTCCCCAGGTCTTCATCCACCAGCACTTCGACGAACACCGCCGAGTGCGTGGCCGTGGCGTAGGCCTGGCGTTTTTCATCCGGCTTGGCCGTGACTTGGGCTTGCAACGGGGTCTCGCCGCTTTTCTGCGCCAACTCCGCCAATGCAACGCTCGCGTCGCCAAGCCGCAGTTGGCCGTCCACAAACGTCACTTGTTCAAGGGTCGCGCCACCGAAGGCCGGACACGCCTGGCGAGCCACGGCCAGGAGTTTTTCCTTCAGCGCTTCACAGGTTTGCTGCACGGCGGTGCCCACCGACGAAACCGTGAACGAACCGCCCTGCAACGGCGCGGTGGGCAGCGACGAATCACCCAGGACAAACGTGACGTCCTCAAGGGCAACGCCGCACGCCTCGGCGGCGATCTGGGTCATGACCGTGTAGGTCCCGGTGCCGATATCCGTGGTGGCGCTGCTGACAGTCAGCTTGCCATCGAGGTCCAGCGAGGCCCGGGCGCTGGCCTTCTGCTGCATGGCCTCCCATACACCACCGGCCATGCCCCAACCCACCAGTTGCCGCCCTTCACGCATGCTGCGCGGTTCCGGGTTGCGCTTGTCCCAGCCGAAACGACGGGCGCCTTGGGCATAACACTCGCGCAACTCTTTGCTGGAATACGGCTTGCCTTCGTTCTCGTTGCGTTCGGCGTAGTTGATCAACCGCAATTGCACCGGATCGATGGCCAGGGCGCAGGCCAGTTCATCCATGGCGCATTCCAGGCCAATCAAGCCCAGGGCCGCGCCAGGCGCGCGCATGTCCAGGGGCGTGTAGACGTCCAGGGGCACCAGCTTGTAGGTCAACTCAACGTTATCGCAGTGATAGAGCATGCCGCTCCACTCCACCACGTGTTCGGTGAAATCCTCGAAGCGCGAGGTCTGGCCGACGGCGGTGTGCGCCACGGCCAGCAAGCGACCGTTGGCCGCCGCCCCCAGTTGCACGCGCTGGAGGGTTCGCGGCCGATAGCCAAAGGTAAACATCTGTTGGCGCGTCAGGCTGACCCGCACGGAGCGCTTGAGGGCCAGTGCCGCCATCACCGCCAAAGGTAATTGGTACTGCGGGCGCAGCCCGGAACCGAAGGCGCCGCCGACAAACGCGGCAAACACTCGCACCTGCTCTTTCTCCAGCCCGAACACTTTTTGCACATAGGCCTGGCAGTTTTGCGTGCCTTGGGTCTTGTCGTGGATGTGCAGGCTGCCATCAGGTTGATACAGCACGGTGGAGGCGTGTGGCTCCATCGGGTTGTGGTGTTCAATCGGCGTGCTGTAGGACACATCCACGCTGAGCGCGGCGCTGGCGTACTCGCCCTGAAAATTCCCACGGGGCTTGGGCAGTTCGGCCGGTGCCGGATGGGCGTCGTTTTGCAGGGTGATCAGATCGGTCTGATGTTCCTGGGCCTCGTATTCGATTTCAACCAGCGAACCGGCATACCGGGCCAGCTCAAGGTTTTCCGCAACTACCAGGGCCAATGGCTGGCCGCTGTAGAGCACGTGGTCGTCGTACAGCGGCCGGAATGGCGAGCCGTCCGCCGCATCGGCATCCTGATAGGGCTCATCGTAGCTGGCGATCCTCGGCCGATTGGTGTGATCGATGATGGCGACCACACCGGGTAGCGCCAGGGCTCGGGAGGCATCGATGCGCAACACGCGGCCGCGCGCGATAGTGCCGGACACGACGCTGCCATGCAGCAGGCCAGCCTCGGGGTATTCACCGGCATAACGGGCCTGGCCCGTGACCTTGAGCAGGCCATCGACCCGGTCCAGTGGCTGCCCTATGGATTTGCTCGAAGCGTTCATCAGGCGTGTCCTCCCTGCGATGCGCAACCCAATGCGGCATCACTCAAGGCGCGGACAATCGCTCGGCGCGCCAATCGGACCTTGAAACCGTTGTGCTCCAACGGCTCGGCGTTTTGCAGCAGCGCATCGGCGGCGGCAGTGAAGGTTTCGCGGCTGACAGTCTGTCCGGCCAGCCAGCTCTCCACAGCCCGGTCGCGCCAGGGTTTGTGCGCCACGCCACCAAGGGCCAGGCGCGCCTGGCGGATCACCGGCCCATCCAGCTCCAGTGCCGCCGCCACCGAAACCAGCGCAAAAGCGTAGGAGGCGCGGTCACGGATCTTCAGGTAGTGGCTATGGTCGGCAAAACCGGCGGCAGGCAACTCGATGGCGGTGATCAACTCATCATCGGCCAACTGGTTATCCCGTTCCGGGGCATCGCCGGGCAGGCGATGGAAGTCGGCGAACTCGATGGTCCGCGCGCCACCTCGCCCCAGGACATGGACCACCGCTTCCAGGGCCGCCAAGGCCACGCACATGTCGGAAGGATGGGTGGCGACACATTGTTCGCTAGCGCCGAAAATCGCGTGGATCCGGTTCAAACCGTTCCGGGCCGGGCAACCGCTGCCGGGCTGGCGTTTGTTGCACGGTACGCTGGCGTCATAGAAGTAATAGCAGCGGGTGCGTTGCAGCAGGTTACCGCCGGTGCTGGCCATGTTGCGCAACTGCGGCGAGGCGCCGGCCAGGATCGCCTGGGACAGCAGCGGATAGCGGCGTTCGATCCATGGGTGCCAGGCCAGGTCGGCATTGCTCACCAGCGCACCGACCATCACCCCACCGGAAGGGGTTTCGCTGAGGTCCGCCAGGGGCAGACCGGTAATGTCGATCAGGTGCTCGGGGCGGGTCAGGTTTTCTTTCATCAGGTCCAGCAGGTTGGTGCCGCCGGCGATGAAACGTGACACCGGGCTCGATAAGTCGACGGCGGCCTGCACGGTGTCTGGCTTGCTGTACTGGAAGGGATTCATTGATCACCTCCCGGTTGCTGGCAGAGCGGCAATGCCTCTTCGATGGCATCACGAATGTTGTTGTAGGCGCCGCAACGGCAAAGGTTGCCGCTCATCAGTTCACTGATCTCTGCGCGGGTCTGCGCCCTGCCCTCGTTGACCAGCCCCACCGCCGAACAGATCTGCCCCGGCGTGCAATAACCGCACTGGAACGCGTCATGGGTGATGAAAGCCTGCTGCATGGGATGCAAGGCATCGTCACCGGCCAGGCCTTCAACGGTGGTCAACTCGGCGCCGTCGCACATCACGGCCAGGGTCAGGCAGGCGTTGATACGCTTGCCATCGCGCAGCACCGTGCAGGCACCGCACTGGCCGTGGTCGCAGCCTTTCTTGCTGCCCACCAGGTCCAGTTGCTCGCGCAGCAGGTCCAGCAGCGTGGTCCAGGGCAACACCTGCAGTTCACGCACCAGGCCATTAAGTGTCAGACGGATAGGATGACGGGCGAAGGATGCCGGCGTCGCTTCGGACAGGGTCGCGCTCATGGAACACCTCACGGTTGGTCGTACTCGCGGCGTTTTGGGGAACCGCCGTCATAAGGGGTACGACTTCTGGGTGGGGTGAGCGTTCAAGGCAATTTCGACGTCGTGGCCAGGCAAGAAGCACGGATTCAAGTGGTCTGTGCGGTATATATGTACCGCACCATCTGTAATGTATCGCCTTACACTCCTTTCCATGATTAAATCCTTCCAGCACAAAGGCCTCAGGCTCTTTTATGAGACGGGGTCGACCCGTGGCATCCGGGCGGACCACGGGAAACGCCTGGCCCGCATGCTCCAGTTCATGGACAGGGCACAGGCCGCCAACGACTTGGATATTCCCGGATGGCGATTGCATCCGCTCAAGGGTGAGCGGGATGGATACTGGTCGCTGGGGGTTTCGGGAAATTGGCGGGTTATTTTTCGTTTCATCGGGTCCGATATCGAACTGGTCGATTATCTGGACTACCACTGATCAGGAGGCTGGAACATGCCCATGCACAATCCGCCACACCCTGGCGACACCTTGCGGCTGGATGTGTTGCCCGAACTGGGCATCACGGTTACCGAACTGGCGCGGCACCTGGGTTTTGCCCGACCGCACCTCTCTCGGGTATTACATGGTCATGCGCCGGTCAGTCCTGATCTGGCCGTACGCCTGGAGCGTGCCGGGATCGGCAAGGCCAGGGTCTGGCTGGGCGTCCAGACCGACTACGATTTGTGGCAAGCCGAGCAACGCGTGCAGCCTGTTATCGAACCTTTCCCACAACACGCTTGATGTCTGTCAGGCCAGCAACTCCGCCGCCACCACGCTCCTCACACCCTTGCCACAGAGCTGCTCCACCAGCGTCAAGGCAAATGCCAGGGTGGCAGCCGAGCCTTGGGCGGTGATGCAATTGCCGTCCACCACCACGGGCTGATCGACGAAGTTGCAACCGGACAACTGCTGGCTCACGGCGGGCAGGCAAGTCATGCGCCGCTGGCGCAGTACGCCGAACGCTTGGAGCACCAGGGCCGGGGCTTCGGCAATGGCCGCGAAGAAGCGCCCGGTGGCAGCCTGGTCCTTGACCAGTTGTTGCAAAGGCTGGTGGGCCGACAAGTGCTGGGCGCCGATAATGCCGCCCGGCAGGACGATCAGGTCGAAATCCTGCACGAGCATGTCCACCAGCATGCCATCGGCGGTCAGGCGCGTGCCGCGGGCGCAGGTAAGCATCCGCCGCCCTTCGATACTCGCCACCACCACTTCGACCTGTGCTCGACGCAGCACATCGATCAGGGTGACGGTCTGCAGGTCATCGACACCTTCGGCGACGGCAATCAGGGCTCTAGGCATCTTGGTTCCAGGCATCATGGGCGCTCTCCGCTGGGTGGTTACTGAAGCCTAGTCAGGTTTGCCGGACCGCGTTCGGCTTGTCATGCCGGCAGGCTATTTAATGTACAGCTGGGTCGACATCCGGTTGCCCGGTGTGTTGATCGAGATGTTGCTGAAGCTGAAGGTCCCCTCTTGCTTACCCTTCAGGTCGAAGACGTACAAATAGCCCACGACTTTGGTCCGCGCCGAGCAGTCATTGAGATTGCCATTGCTGTACGCACACACCGGCGAACGGGTGCCGTCGACTTCAAAGCCGTCCAGGGTGACATGAGGTTGACGGCCATAGCCGACCTCCAGCACGTAAACCTTGATATTCGGGCCACTGTGATCGCAACGGGTCTGCTCCTGCCCCTGGGCGATGTCTTCGAAGCCACAGGCCGGCGACTCGACCTTGAGCACCTTGACCTCACTCAGCGGTGGCGCCGACGCGGCATTCGCAGCCTGGCCGGGCAACCACAGGCCCAGCGTGCAGCCCACTGCCGCCATCAGCTTTTTATTCATGCGATACATAGAGATCTCCCGGAACCGCGCGCAGTATGGCCCACTTGGCGCGTTGGCAAAACATCGACGACGATCGCAGCCACAACGCTACGCTGCTGGTATGATGCGCGGCTTTTTCCGACCCACAGAAAATTCCCGGGCGCCGCTGGCGACCTGTGCTTTGCTGTTGAGGTCGATACATTCACGGCGCCGGGCGCGCCACGGGGAGCAGACATGCTGGAAAGGCTGTTTCAACTCAAGGCACATAACACCAACGTGCGGACCGAGATCCTGGCGGGCGTCACGACCTTCCTGGCCATGGCCTACATCCTGTTCGTCAACCCGAGCATCCTCGGCGAAACCGGCATGGACAAAGGCGCGGTGTTCGTCGCCACCTGCCTGGCGGCGGCCATCGGCTCCACGGTCATGGGCCTGATCGCCAACTACCCGATTGCCCTCGCCCCGGGCATGGGCCTGAACGCCTTCTTCACCTACACCGTGGTCCTGCACATGGGCCACACCTGGCAAGTGGCGCTGGGTGCGGTGTTCATCTCCGCCGTGCTGTTCTTCATCCTTTCGATCTTCCGCATCCGCGAATGGATCATCAACAGCATCCCGCTGCCCCTGCGTTCGGCCATTGCCGCCGGTATCGGCCTGTTCCTGGCGCTGATCGCCCTGAACAATGCCGGCATCGTGGTGAAAAACCCGGCGACCATGGTCGGCCTCGGTGACTTGAAACAGCCGGCGCCAATCCTCGCCACCCTTGGTTTCATCCTGATCGTCGCCCTCGAAGCGCTGAAAGTCCGCGGCGCGGTGCTGATCGGCATCCTGGCGGTCACCATCGTCTCGATCCTGATGGGCTTCACCCCGTTTGGCGGCATTATTTCCGCACCACCGTCCCTGGCCCCAACCTTCCTGCAACTGGACATCAAGGGCGCTCTGGACATTGGCCTGGTGAGCGTGATCTTCGCCTTCCTGTTCGTCGACCTGTTCGACAACTCCGGCACCCTGATCGGCGTCGCCAAGCGCGCCGGGCTGATGGGCAAGGACGGCCACATGCCGAAGATGGGCCGCGCGCTGATCGCCGACAGCACCGCCGCCATGGCCGGTTCACTGCTGGGCACCTCCACCACCACCAGCTACATCGAATCGGCAGCGGGCGTCAGCGCCGGCGGCCGCACCGGCCTGACCGCCATCGTGGTGGCGATCCTGTTCCTGCTGGCGCTGTTCTTCTCGCCACTGGCCGCCAGTGTCCCGCCTTTCGCCACCGCGCCGGCCTTGCTGTTCGTCGCCGTGCTGATGACCTCGGGCCTGGCGGAAATCGACTGGGACGACATCACCGTCGCCGCCCCCGTGGTGATCACCGCCCTGGCGATGCCCTTCACCTATTCCATCGCCAACGGCATCGCCTTCGGTTTCATTGCCTGGACCGCCATCAAACTGGTGTCTGGTCGTGGCCGTGAGCTGAACCCGGCGCTGGTCATCCTGTCGATTCTGTTCGTGATCAAGTTGGGTTGGTTCAACGCATGATTTTTGATTCCCAGGCTTACGCCGCTCAGCTTCAAGACAAGGTCACTCGCTTGCGTGACCTGTTGGCTCCGTTCGATGCACCGGAACCCGCGGTGTTCGATTCGCCCTTGAAGAACTTCCGCCTGCGCGCCGAATTCCGCCTGTGGCGCGAGGCCGGCGAACGGCATTACGCGATGTTCTCCCAGGACGACAAGCGCACGCCGATCCTCATCGAAGAGTTCCCCATCGCCAGCCTGCGCATCAACCAGTTGATGCCGCAGCTCAAGGCCGCCTGGCAGGCCAGCGCGCCCTTGAGCCACAAGCTGTTCCAGGTGGAGTTCCTGACCACCCTGGCGGGCGATGCGATGATCACCCTGTGCTATCACCGCCCGCTGGATGAACACTGGCACGCAGCGGCCACGAAACTGGCGAGCGACCTGGGCGTGAGCATCATCGGTCGCTCCAAGGGCAAGCGCGAAGTGATCGGCCATGACTACGTGGTGGAGAAACTCGACGTCGGCGGCCGCACCTTCAGCTACCGCCAACCCGAAGGCGCCTTCACCCAGCCCAACGGCACGGTGAACCAGAAGATGCTCAACTGGGCGTATGAAGCGCTGGGTGAGCGCAACGACGATCTGCTGGAGTTGTACTGCGGCAACGGCAACTTCACCCTGCCCCTGGCCACTCGCGTACGCAAAGTGTTGGCCACCGAAATCAGCAAGACCTCGGTGAATGCCGCGCTGAGCAACCTCAGCGAAAATGCTGTGGATAACGTCACGCTGGTGCGTCTGTCCGCCGAAGAACTGACCGAAGCCCTGAACGAAGTCCGGCCGTTCCGTCGCTTGCACGGTATCGATCTCAAGAGCTACGAATTCGGTAGCGTCTTCGTCGACCCACCGCGCGCCGGCATGGACCCGGACACCTGCGAGCTGACCCGGCGTTTCGAGAACATCCTCTACATCTCGTGCAACCCGCAAACCCTCGCCGCCAACATCGCGCAACTGCACGACACCCACCGCATCACCCGCTGCGCGATGTTCGATCAATTCCCGTGGACCCATCACATGGAGTCCGGGGTGTTGCTGACGCGGCGCTGAGTCCCCTCTTTTGGGGTGAAGAATTACCCTGTGGCGAGGGGATTTATCCCCGCTGGGCTGCGAAGCAGCCCTTTGCTCTTTCTTCTCTGGCATCTTGCGAGCGCTGCGCACTCGAGCGGGGATAAATCCCCTCGCCACAATTGCCCCTCCCCTATATCTCGAACCGTGGCAGTGTTCGATCATCGAACACTTATTGGCTGATGTCGGCTGCTTTGTTTGACCAAATTAACCATCTAGTACAATTTATCTCCAGCGGCTGAACCCTGGCCGATACCAACAATAAAAATGTGGAGAAATTGCGATGCCTCCGATCGTTCTGGTGCTCAACGGCCCGAACCTGAACCTGCTCGGCACCCGCGAGCCAGCGACTTATGGCCACGAAACCCTCGCCGACATCTCGGCACTGTGCGGTCGCGCCGCTGAAGAACTCGGCCTGGCGGTGGAGTTTCGCCAGACCAACCAGGAAAGCGAGCTGCTCGACTGGGTACATGGCGCACGCGGCCGATGTGCCGGCATCGTCATCAACCCGGCAGCCTGGACCCACACCTCGGTGGCAATCCGCGACGCCTTGGTGGCGAGCGAAGTGCCGGTCATCGAAGTCCACCTGTCCAACGTCCACGCCCGGGAAACCTTTCGCCACCACTCCTTCGTCTCATCCGTCGCCATCGGCGTGATGTGTGGGTTTGGCAGCCATGGTTATCGCATGGCCCTGGAACATTTCAGTCAGCGGTTGAAGGGTTGATGAGCATGTCGAATATCACTGTGCTGGCCGGCCTGATCGGCGCGGGCATACAGGCGTCTCGCACGCCAGCGCTGCACGAGCACGAAGGCGATGCCCAGGGCATGCGCTATCTCTATCGGCTGATCGACCTCGACGCGCTGAAACTCGACAGCGGCGCCCTGCCCGATTTGCTCAAGGCCGCCGAGCGCATGGACTTCACCGGCCTGAACATCACCTTTCCCTGCAAGCAGGCGATCATCCCATTGCTGGACGAGCTGTCTCCCGAGGCCCGGGGCATCGGCGCGGTGAATACCGTGGTGCTCAAGGATGGCAAACGCATTGGCCACAACACCGACTGCCTGGGCTTCGCCGAGGGTTTTCGGCGCGGCCTGGGAGATGTGGCGCGCCAACGCGTGGTCCAGATGGGTGCCGGTGGTGCTGGCGCGGCGGTTGCCCACGCGCTACTGGCAGAAGGCGTACAGACGCTGAGCATTTTTGACGTCGAAGTCAGCCGCGCCGAGGCCCTGGCAAACAACCTGAACCAACACTTCGGCGCAGGCCGCGCCCGGGCCGGGCATGACTTGGCCAGCGCCATGGCCGATGCCGACGGCCTGGTGAACACCACGCCCATGGGCATGGCAAAACTGCCGGGCATGCCGGTGCCGGTCGAGCTGTTGCGGGGCGAGTTGTGGGTCGCGGAAATCGTCTACTTCCCACTGGAAACCGAACTGCTGCGCAACGCCCGCGCCCTCGGCTGCCGCACACTGGACGGCGGCAACATGGCTGTGTTCCAAGCGGTGAAGGCGTTCGAACTGTTCAGCGGCGTGGCGCCGGATGCGCAGCGGATGCTGGCGCATTTCCAGAGCATGAATCACTAAAACCTGGTGATAACTCCCTGTGGGAGCGAGCCGGCTCGCGATAGCGGTATGTCAGTCACGTCAACATTGCTGATCCACCGCTATCGCGAGCAGGCTCGCTCCCACAAGGATTTCAGATTCAGGGCTGCAGATACCGCAACACCGACTCACAAACCATCTCGCGATGCCGCTGCTTGATCGCTTCGTCCGACAGGTCGATCTGAAAGATCTCGCCGAACGTCTGGCGGTTGGACACACGGTAAAAGCAGAAAGAACTGATGAGCAAGTGCACGTCCAGGGGTTGGAGATCAGGACGGAACACGCCCTCTTCAGCGCCGCGACGCAGGATCACGCCCAGGGAATCGAGGATGGTACTGGTCATCGCCTTGATCGCGCTGGATTGCTTGACGTATTCGGCGTTGTGGATGTTTTCGATACAGACGATGCGCACGAAATCCACATTGCGGTCGTGGTGGTCGAAGGTGAACTCCACCAGGCGCCGGATCGCGTCGACCGGGGCCAGCTCCGCCAAGTGCAGGCGGCTCTCGGTATTACGGATGTCCCCATAGAGTTTTTCCAACACCTCGACGTACAACTGCTCCTTGCTGCCGAAGTAGTAATAGATCATGCGCTTGGAAGTGTGGATGCGCTCAGCGATAGCGTCGACCCGGGCACCGGACAGGCCCTGCTGGACGAACTCGACGATGGCTTCCTGAAGAATGTTCTCCCGGGTTTTCTCCGGGTTGTTCTTGCGACTCTTGCGCGGCGTGGCGACGGGTTCGTCGAGCGCTGCGGAAAGCTCTGGATTCATAGTCATTGCGGGGCTCACGGCCATCACTGCACAGGCTGGCGATTATGGGCCGCACCGTGCAGTGAAGGAAGCCACGGCATTGCCCTTTACCGCCGCATTTACGATTTCCCTACAACTTGGCGTGCCGCAAACCACCGCTGCGGGACTTGGCCATGGCCGCCAGCCGCACCGCGACGTTGGCCGCGCCGTAACCGGCGTAACCGTTCTTGCGCTGGATGATTTCAAAGAAAAATCGCCCCTCGAACGGCTCGGTGTAGACGTGAAACAACTCGCCGCCCTGGGCATCACGATCGTACAGCACGTTGAAATACGCCAGCTCGCTGAGAAACTCATCGTCGAAATCGAACCGCGCCGCCAGGTCGTCGTAGTAGTTGAGCGGGATGTCCAGCAACGGTACGCCAGCTTCCTTGGCACGACTGACCTGGGCGAAGATGTCGTCGCAGTCGAAGGCGATGTGATGCACGCCGGAGCCGCGATAACTCGACAGCGCATGTGAGATCGCGGTGTTGCGGTTCTCGGAAATGTTCAGCGGCAGTCGGATCGAACTGCAGCGGCTACGCAGCGCACGGCTTTTTACCAGGCCATAAGGGTCGGGCAAGACGACTTCGTCGTCGGCCTCGAAATCCAGCAGGCTCTTGTAGAACAGCACCCAACTGTCGAGGCTATCGGCCGGCAGCGCCATCGCCATGTGGTCGATGCGCTTGAGCCCGGCGCCGATGACAGCGCCGGGCTGCAAGTTGAAATCGGTGCCATAGACATCGGCTTCCTGATCCACCAGGTAGATCAGGCTGCCGTCCGGCGCGCGCACCGCCGCCAGCTCCAGTTCGTTGGGGCCCACCAACCCGCGATAGGGCTGGCCCTTGTAGGCGACCGCCCGTTCCAGGGCACTGGCGCTGTTTTTCACCCGCACGGCAGTGGCGCACAACGACGGTCCGTGGGCTTCGAAAAAGCTGTGGGCGAAGGAATACGGCTCAGTGTTGAGGATCAGGTTGATATCGCCCTGGCGCAGCAGGCTCACGTTCTTGGAGCGATGCTGGCCGGCCTTGACGAACCCCAGCCGTTCCAGCCAGTGGGACAGCTTGGCGCCGAGGTTATCGTCCACGGCGAACTCGAGAAACTCGATACCGTTGTATTCGCTGGCCGGCGGTGTGGCGAAAAGGATATCGGCATTGCCGGTGGACGGCGCTTCTTCGGCCAGGCGCTGGCGGGTCTTTTCTTCCAGGTACAGCAGCGAGCGCAGACCGTCGGCAGCATTGGCCCGTGGCGGCGCGGCGCGGAAGCCGTCGTTGAAAATCTCCAGGGACAACGGCCCGGTGTAGCCACTCTTGATGATCGGCGCCAGGAAACCCGGCAAGTCGAATTCGCCCTGTCCGGGGAAGCAACGGAAATGCCGGCTCCACTCCAGCACGTCCATCGCCAGGATCGGCGCGTCGGCCATTTGCACGAAGAAAATCTTCTCGCCGGGAATCTCGGCAATCGCACTCGGATCGCCCTTGAGGGACAAGGTATGGAAACTGTCGAGCAACACGCCGAGGCTGGGATGATCGGCCTGACGCACAATGTTCCAGACCTGTTGATACGTATTCACGTGCCGGCCCCAGGCCAGCGCCTCATAACCGATGCGCAAGCCCCGCGCACCGGCCCGTTCGGCCAGCAAGCGCAAGTCATCGATCAGAATCTGTTCGTCACCGACGCTGTCGGCCGAGGCATTGCTACACACCAGCACCAGGTCGGTGCCCAGCTCCTGCATCAGGTCGAACTTGCGCTCGGCCCGCTCCAGGTTGCGCGCCAGGCGATCGCGGCGGCAGCCTTCGAAGTCACGAAACGGTTGGAACAAGGTGATGGCAATGCCCAGGTCGGCGCACATCTGCCTGATTTCCCGAGGGCTGCCATCGTAATAGAGAAGGTCGTTCTCGAAAATTTCCACCCCATCAAAACCGGCGGCGGCAATGGCTTCGAGTTTTTCCGGCAAGGTACCGCTCAAGGATACGGTGGCAATGGAACGCTGCATGACTTCGGCTCCCGGGACAGGCATCGGCTACAAAAGGTGCGCCGCTTTTTAAAGAGTCAGCCGATTATTGAGCTGCCGGTTTCTTTCAGCAATTTAATATGTACCATCCGGTTAGTTTTTTGGGCGATTATCGAACAAAATGCCGATTGTCGAATTGACGATTTTTTGCTCACTGCGCACCATCGCTTCCACATTGACGCAGGCCCTGGCCGCCGGCATCAATGGACAGACCCAGACCAACCATAAGAATTTCAAAAACGGGTACCCGCTATGATTCCTTCCCAAAGCTCCCGCCTGGCCCCCGGCCTGGGTGTCTCGACCAGTGGCATCGGTGACAAGATCCGCGGCGCCATGGCCGTAGGCAAGACCCGTTGGGGCATGCTCGCCCTGGTGTTTTTTGCCACCACCCTGAACTACATCGACCGCGCCGCCCTGGGCGTGATGCAGCCGATCCTTGCCAAGGAGATGAGCTGGACGGCGATGGATTACGCCAACATCAACTTCTGGTTCCAGGTCGGTTATGCCGTCGGCTTCGTGCTGCAAGGGCGGCTGATCGACCGGATCGGCGTCAAGCGCGTGTTCTTCTGCGCCGTGCTGCTCTGGAGCCTGGCGACCGGTGCCCACGGCCTGGCGACCTCGGCGGTGGGCTTCATGGTCTGCCGTTTTATCCTGGGCCTGACCGAGGCCGCCAACTACCCGGCCTGCGTGAAGACCACGCGGCTGTGGTTCCCGGCCGGTGAGCGGGCGGTGGCCACCGGTATCTTCAACGCCGGGACCAACGTCGGCGCGATGTTCACCCCGATGCTGCTGCCGCTGATCCTGCACGTATGGGGCTGGCAGGCGGCGTTCCTGTGCATGTCCGCGCTGGGCGGCGTCTGGCTGCTGTTCTGGGGCCTGAAATACTTCAACCCGGAAGACCACCCCAGCGTCAAACAGTCGGAACTGGACTACATCCAGGCCCAGGACGAACCGGACCAGGTCCGCGTACCCTTCTCCCGCATCCTGCGCATGCGGGGCACCTGGGCCTTCGCCCTGGCCTACTCGATCACCGCCCCGGTGTTCTGGTTCTACCTGTATTGGCTGCCGCCGTTCCTGAACCAGCAATACAACCTGGGCATCAACGTGACCCAGATGGGCATCCCGTTGATCATCATCTACCTCACCGCCGACTTCGGCAGTGTGGGCGGCGGCATCCTGTCTTCGTTCCTGATCGGTCGCGGCCTCAATCCGATCAAGGCGCGACTGGTGTCCATGCTGCTGTTCGCCTGCTGCATCATCGGCGTGATCATGGCGGCCGGCGCAAGCAACCTGTGGATGGCGGTGTTTGCCATTTCCCTGGCCATCGGTGCGCATCAGGCCTGGACCGCCAACATCTGGAGCCTGGTGATGGATTACACGCCCAAGCACATGATGAGCACGGTGTTCGGCTTCGGCGGCATGTGCGCGGCCATCGGCGGGATGTTCATGACCCAACTGGTGGGCCACATCCTGACGATCACCAATAACAACTACACCGTGCTGTTCACGCTGATTCCGGCGATGTACTTCATTGCCCTGACCTGGCTGTACTTCATGGCGCCGCGCAAGGTGCCGACGCTGGAAAACTGATACCGGGCCAGCGAGCAATCAAGTCGAACACCTTTGTGGCGAGGGGATTTATCCCCGCTGGGCTGCGAAGCGGCCCCAAAGCCAGAGGAATGCGGTGAGCCAGATACACCGAAATCTCAGTTCTTGGGGCTGCTGCGCAGCCCAACGGGGATAAATCCCCTCGCCACAGGTGTTAACCATGTCCTTGGTCTAAACAGGGGACTATGTAACGGTTATTTACGCCGCTGTTGCCACGCCGCCGCCAGCCCACTCAAGCAAATCAGAGCGATACCCACCACCGTGGTCAGCGTCGGTGTGTGGTTGAACAGCAACCACCCCAGCAACCCGGCAAACACGATCTGGCAGTACCCGAACGGCGCGAGCAGCGCCGGGGCGGCAAAGCGGAAGGCCTGGGTCAGCATCAGGTGCGCCGTCATCCCACACGCCCCCAGCGCCAGCATCATCGCCCCGTGCAACAGGCTCGGCACCTGCCAGAAGAACGGCACCAGTGCGCTCATCACCAACGTGTTGCACAGGCCGGCGAAGAAGTTGCTGGTGGTCGGGCTGTCGATCTCACTGAGCTTGCGCGTGAGCAACTGGTAGAAGCAGAAAAACAGCGCCGAACAGAACGGTAACAACACCGCCGGCGTGAACAGATCCCCGCCCGGATGGACGATGATCAACACCCCGATAAAACCGAAGATCACCGCGATCCATTGGCCACGCGTCACGTGCTCGCCCAACAATGGCACCGACAGCGCGGTGACCAGCACCGGGGCCAGGAAGTTGACCGCAGTCGCCTCGGCCAACGGGATATACATCAGGGCCGTGGTGAAAAACAGGCTGGTGCCCAGCAGGCACAGGGCCCGGGCCAGTTGCCACAGGGGACGCTTGGTCCGCAGGACCCGCAGCCCCGAACGCGGCAGGAAAATACCTGCCATCAGCAACGTATGCACCACGTATCGGGCCCACACCACCATGATGATCGGATAGAAACCCGAGAGATATTTCGACAGGGCGTCATGGCTGGAGAACAGGAACGTCGCACAGAGAATAAGCAGGATGCCCTTGAAGGCCTGATTGACGCCGGAAAGCGGGGTGCTGACGGTCATGTAGGAATCCTGCGTTACGTGTGTAGGGAAAAACCAATATCTGCGACCGTGGATTCAACTGAACAACTCCGAGGCCTGGCTGGCTTGCGACAACTCCTCGGCAAACACCAGCAAGGTCGGTGCCAGCTCATGCAGGCGTGCCCGTGTCATCCGAGCGCTGGGCCCGGCAACACTCAGCACACCTATGACCCGGCCATCCAATGGATGACGGACCACGGCGGCAATGGCCGACGTGCCGACCGCCGAGCTTTCCTCGACACAGGCATAGCCTTGCTCACGGGCCTGGTGCAGGTACTGGAGCAGTTCAGCCTTGCTGCGTGGCGCGTTCGGCCCGGCGTCCGCCGGCATTTGCACGGCTTGGCGCGCCACCAGCGCCAACGCCTCGGCGTCACTCATGCACGCCAGCCAGGCATGGCCCGACGCGGTATAGAACAACGGCGTCTCACGCCCCATGTCCGGGTCGTAGCGCAAGCCGGAACGGGCCCCCTGAGACTTGGCGATCCAGGTCTGGCACTCCCCTTCGATGACACCCAGGCGCACCAGTTCACCCGTTTCCCGTGCCAGGCGATCGAGCACTGGCTGCACGATATCGGCACCGCTTCGCGACAGATAGCGAAAACCCATGGCAACCAGGCGGGTCGACAAGTGATAACGCAGGTTCTCGGGGTTCTGGCGCACATAGCCCAGGCGCATCAGTTCGGCGAGCAAACGGTGGGTGGCACTCTTGGGGATCTGCAGCTGTTCAGCCAAACCGAGCAACGGCCACCCGCGAGGGTCACTGGCGAGGCTTTCCAGCACATTGAAAACCCGTTCGATTTGACTGCCGGCCATGAGAGATCCAGAGGTAATGTTCGCAAGTTCCAGAATATGCAAAGTGTAATGCAAATTCTGGAACCGATGAGCCATTCATTCATGCCCTGATGAACCAAACCCTGCGATGATTGCCTGAAAGCTCAGGCGTCACGCGCATCCTGACGCCCCAAAAGCTAGACTCACCGCAACGGCAGTACAGTGACACTCCGGTCAATCAGAGGAACGCCCACATGTTATGGAAAAAAGGTCGCCGCAGTGACAACGTGGTGGACGCTCGCGGTGACGGTGGGGGCGGTGGCGGGATGCGCTTCGGCGGCGGCAAGGGTCTGAGCCTGACAGCCATCATTCTGATCGTTGGCATTGGCTGGATCACCGGCCAGGACCCGATGCAGATCCTCGGGCAACTGGCCGGGCAGATGGACCAGACCTCTGCGCCCGCCTCCTCACAAACCCGCCAGGCGCCACCGGCCAACGATGAACAGGCCGAATTCGTGCGCTCGATCCTCGGCGATACCGAAGACACCTGGGGCCAGGTCTTCCAGCAAGCCGGACGCCAATACCAACAACCCAAACTGGTGTTGTTCAGCGGTCGGGTCAACTCGGCCTGCGGTCTCGCCTCGTCAGCGACCGGCCCGTTCTATTGCCCGGCCGATCGCCAGGTCTACCTGGACATGAGCTTCTTCAAGGAAATGTCCCAACGCTTCGCCGCGGCCGGGGACTTCGCCCAGGCCTACGTCATCGCCCACGAAGTCGGACACCATGTGCAGACCCTGCTCGGCGTTTCGGCGAAAATCCAGGAAGCGCGCCAACAAGGTCGGCAGATGGAAGGTGATGGAGGCTTATTGGTACGCCAGGAGTTGCAGGCCGATTGCCTGGCCGGCGTATGGGCCAACCACGCACAGAAACGCTTGAACTGGCTGGAGCCGGGGGACATCGAGGAGGCCTTGAACGCCGCCAATGCCATCGGTGATGACCGCTTGCAGCAACAAGGCCAGGGCCGCGTGGTGCCGGATTCCTTTACTCACGGCACGTCCGCGCAGCGAGTGCGCTGGTTCAAGACCGGCTTCGCCCAGGGCCAGGTCAGCCAGTGCGACACGTTCGCGGCGAAAACCCTGTAGATGAAGTGGGGGACATTGATCGGGCTGGTGCTGTGCTGCGCCGTGGCCCAGGCCGAGGAACACAGCGTCAAGGTGGTCGCCCAAGGGCGCCTGCAACTCAAGGGCGGAGCCATGGCCGTCGCCGTGAGCCCGCCCCCGGCGTCTATCCAGCGTGTGCTGATCATCCTCCACGGTCGGCTGCGCAATGCCGACACCTACCTGCACAGCGCCGAAAAGGCTGCCGGGCAGGCCGGGCAACTGGGCACCACCCTGATCATCGCCCCGCAGTTCCTCAATGAACAGGACGTGGCTCGCCACACGCTACCCAATGATGTCTTGCGCTGGCGCGGCAACGACTGGATGGCCGGTGGCCTGTCCACAGGGCCCAATCCGGTCAGTTCCTACCAGGTTCTGGACGACATCGTTGCGCGCGTCAGTGACCGGCAGCAGTTTCCCGAAGTGAAAGAAATCGTCATCGCCGGCCATTCCGGCGGCGCCCAGGTCGTGCAGCGCTATGCCCTGCTCGCCCACGGTCAATATCGGATCGAGCCACGCTTTGTCATCGCCAACCCGTCGTCCTATGCCTACTTCGATGCACAACGGCCCATGGCTTTCGACCCTGCCAGTTGCCCTGGCTTCAACCACTGGAAATACGGCCTGCAGAACTTGCCCGCCTACGCAGCAGGACAAATACCCGCGCAACTGGAAAATAACTACGTCAAGCGCAACATCGTCTATTTGCTCGGGCAACAAGACACCGACCCGGAGCAGCCGGCGCTGGATAAGGGCTGCGAAGCGCAGACCCAGGGGCCGTATCGGTTATTGCGCGGGCATTTCTTCTTTGACTACCTGACCCGGCGCCATCCCGAGGGATTGAACCAGCGGCTGATCGAAGTGCCGGGAGTGGGGCATAACGGGAATGGGATGCTGACTTCGCCTGAGGGGTTGAAGGTGTTGTTTGGTCAGTGAGTTTTTAGCGAATGCCAGAACCTCATCGCGAGCAGGCTCGCTCCCACAGTAGATCTGGTGTGGACACAAATTTTGCGATCAACAGAAATCCCCTTGTGGGAGCGAGCCTGCTCGCGATAACGATCGATCAGACAATACAACCCTCAAGCCAAAAGCATCCGCCGCAACTCGACACAATCGCGCGCATGCCAATCCGTCAACTCCGGCCAAGGATTGTCCGGCAGATTCACCAACACCGTCCGCGCCCCCGCCGCGCGACCGCAGTCCAGGTCGAAGCGGTAGTCGCCAACCATCACCATCGCCCCAGGTGCCACGCTCCAGGCCTCGGCCAGCTTCAACAGACCACCGGGATGGGGCTTGGGCGGTGCTTCGTCGCGGCCCAGCACATCTTCCACGGCGAAACAGTCCGCCAGGCCGATGGCTTCAAGGGTCACGTGGGCCAGCTCGCGGGCGTTGCGAGTCAGGATCCCCAAGCGAACGCCACGCGCCGCCAGTTCGCGCACCAACTCGACCGCCCCCGGTGCGGGCTTGGAGCCCAACGCCAGGTCTCGTTCGTGCTCCAGCAGCCAGGCATGCTTGGCCGCGGCTTCATCCGCCGGCAACGCCGCCAGGTGGGTGAGGATGTCATCCTCGGCAGGAATCGCCAGGGCCACGCGGATCGCCGCGAAATCATGTACGGCGATGGTCAGCGTGCCGTCCATGTCGAATACCCAGTGTCGGACCTCGGCCAGGCTCATGCCCAGTCCTTGCGATGGCGGATCAGGCCTTCCTGGGTCACCGAGGCCACCAGTTGCCCGGCGCGATTGAACACGCTGCCACGGGAGAATCCACGGGAGTTGCCGGCCCATGGGCTGTCCATGGCGTAGAGCAACCAGTCATCGGCGCGCAGGTCGGCGTGGAACCACAAGGCGTGGTCGAGGCTGGCGACCTGCATATCCTTGTGCCACACCGATTTGCCGTGGGGCAGCAGCGAAGTGGTCAACAAGCCGAAGTCCGAGGCGTAGGCCAGCAAGTATTTGTGCAACGCTGGCGAATCGGCCAGGGCGCCATCGGCGCGGAACCACACGTACTTGATCGGATCGGCCGGTTGCGGGTTGTAGGGGTCTTTTTCGGTGACCGGGCGCACCTCGATCGGCTTGGGGCACAGCAGTTTTTCGCGCATGTGCTCGGGCAACAGGTGCGCGCGTTGCTGGGTCAGCTCCAGCTCGGACGGCAGGTTCTCCGGCCCGACGACTTGCGGCATGCTGCTCTGGTGCTCAAAGCCCTGTTCGTCATATTGGAACGACGCACTGCAGGTGAAAATCGGATTGCCCTTCTGGATCGCCGTCACCCGGCGGGTGCTGAAACTGCCGCCATCACGCACCCGGTCCACCTGGTAGACCACCGGCAGCGCGGCATCACCCGGACGCAGGAAATAACCGTGCATTGAGTGCACATGACGCGCCTCCTCCACGGTCTGGCTAGCCGCCGACAACGACTGACCCAGCACCTGGCCACCGAACAACTGACGGAACCCCAGGTCCTGGCTGCGACCGCGAAACAGGTTTTCTTCGATCGGTTCCAGGGTCAGCAGGTCGACCAGATCTTCCAACACGTGGCTCATTCAGATTTTCCTCACACAGCGCAACACCGCGCAGTCTGCGCTGCGGCGGTGGATCGATTGTTGGCCCGGGCCATTGTGGCGGGCATTGTAAACGTCCGTGTCGGCTAACCGTGCAGGGTCTGTAGCCACTGTTCACGGTTGATGCGATAGAGCACATGGTGACGCAATGGATGCCCGACCGCGAGCTTTGGGTGTTCGAAGTCGTCAGCCGGATCGTGCTGCATGCCGATGGCCTGCATGACCTTTTGCGACGGCAGGTTATCCACAGCAGTGAACGCCACCACTTCGTCCAGCAACAACTGGTCGAAGGCACAGCGCAGTGCGGTCCACGCCGCCTCGCTGGCATAGCCCAGCCCCCAGTGCTCCCGCGCCAGGCGCCAGCCGATCTCGATGGCCGGTGTGAACGGCGCGTCGAACCCGACCACGCCGAGCCCGGTAAAGCCAATGAACGCCCCGGTGTCCTTGCGTTCCAGGGCCCACAACCCAAAACCATGCTCGGCGAAATGCCCACGCACGCGACCGATCAGGGCGGCGCTTTCCAGGCGACTCAGGGGCGCGGGAAAATAACGCATCACCTGTGGGTCTGCGCACATGGCGGCAAATTCCGGCAAGTCGTCGTCGCGCCACTGCCGCAACAGCAGCCGTGCGCTTTCCAGTTCCAGTATCGGCTCCATTTTCATTCCTCTTCCATGCCCCAGAGTCTACATCGCTGGTAGGATCCGTCACTCATTCACCGCTGAAAACACCATGTCGCTGCCGCTGATCTATCACGAAGACTACAGTCCCGAATTCCCGGCGGAACATCGCTTCCCCATGGATAAGTTCCGCCTGCTGCGCGATCACCTGGTGGACAGCGGCCTGACCCGCGACGCCGACCTGCTGCGCCCGGCGCTGTGTCCGCCAGATATCCTCGCCCTGGCCCACGACCGTGGCTATATCGAACGCTACATGGGCGGCGAGTTGTCCCGCGAGGACCAACGGCGACTCGGCCTGCCCTGGAGCGAAGCCCTGGCCCGTCGAACGGTACGCGCCGTGGGCGGCTCGCTCCTGGCCGCCGAACAGGCCCTTGAGCACGGTCTGGCCTGTCACTTGGCCGGCGGCACCCATCACGCCCATTACGACCACCCGGCCGGATTCTGCATTTTCAATGACCTGGCGGTGATCAGCCGCTATTTCCTGGCCAGCGGCCGCGTCTCGCGGGTGCTGATTTTCGACTGTGATGTGCATCAGGGCGACGGTACCGCCCGAATACTCCATGACACCCCGGACGCCGTGACAGTTTCCTTGCACTGCGAAAAGAATTTTCCCGCACGCAAGGCCCAAAGCGATTGGGACATTCCCCTGCCGATGGGCATGGAGGATGCCGCTTATTTGAAGGTGGTGGACGATGCGCTCAACTACCTGCTGCCGCTCTACCAGCCCGACCTGGTGCTGTACGACGCCGGTGTCGATGTCCACAAGGACGACGCCCTCGGTTACCTGAAGCTGACCGACGAAGGCCTCGCCGCCCGGGACGAGAGCGTCATGCGCCATTGCCTGGGGCGCGACATCCCGGTGGTCGGCGTGATCGGCGGCGGCTACAGCAAGGACCGCCAGGCCCTGGCCCGTCGCCACGGGATCCTGCACCACAGCGCACAAAAGGTCTGGTCGTCATCAGGTTGTCATTGAACGCTGGGCGCGTTACCCACAATGCCTGTGGGCCGGCCTGTGGATAACCTGAGCGAAACGGCCTACAGGCTGTGTTGACTATAGCTTGCGCAGTCCTGGTTGTTTTTTGATCAGCTCTCAAGAGCACCTACCTACTCCTGTGGGAGCGGGCTTGCTCGCGAATGCGGTGCGCCAGTCGATATTTATGTCACTGACACACCGCGTTCGCGAGCAAGCCCGCTCCCACAGGGATCTGTGCTGGTAGAATGCCCCGCCTATTCCAGCCCCCCACAGTTCAAATCATGACCTCGACCGCCAAGCCTTCCACCCCGAACATCGCCATCATCGGCGGCGGCCCCGCCGGCCTGATGGCGGCCGAGGTGTTGAGCCAGGCCGGCCTTCAGGTCGACCTGTACGACGGCATGCCATCGGTGGGCAGGAAATTCCTGCTGGCTGGCGTTGGCGGCATGAACATCACCCACTCCGAAGCCTTCCCGGCCTTCCTGTCCCGCTATGGCGAGCGCGCGCCGAACCTCGCGCCGCTGCTGCGGGCATTCGGTGCGGATGAGTTGTGCACATGGATTCACGGGTTGGGCATCGACACCTTCGTCGGCAGCTCCGGGCGAGTGTTTCCTACCGACATGAAAGCCGCCCCGCTGCTGCGCGCCTGGCTCAAGCGCCTGCGTGATACCGGCGTAGTAATCCACACCCGTCATCGCTGGCTCGGCTGGAACCCCGATGGCAGTTTGCGAATAGCCAGTCCGGAAGGTGAGAAAACGCTACGCCCCGACGCGACACTGCTGGCATTGGGCGGCGGCAGTTGGTCGCGCCTGGGCTCTGACGGCGCCTGGATGCTGGCGCTGGAACGGCGCGGCGTGGCCCTGGCACCGTTGCAACCGAGCAACTGCGGATTCGAGGTAGAGGCCTGGAGCGACCTGATGATCAGCAAATTCGCTGGCGCCCCGCTGAAGAACATCGCCATCGGCCTGAACGACGATGTGCCGCGCCTCGGCGAATGCGTAATCACCGCCACGGGCATCGAAGGCAGCTTGATCTATGCGCTGTCGGCAGCGATTCGCGAAGCGATCAACCAACACGGCAGCGCAACGATCCACCTGGACCTGCTGCCAGGGCGACCTGTGGACAAAATCCAGCAAGCCCTGGACAAACCTCGTGGTTCACGCTCGATGGCCAAGCACCTGCACAGCCAGTTGGGCATCGATGGGGTCAAGGCGGCGCTGTTGCGCGAGCTCACGCCCGCCGATTGCTTCGCGGACTCGGCACGGCTGGCCCAGGCGCTCAAGGCCTTGCCAGTCACCCTGGTGAAAACCCGACCGCTGGACGAAGCCATCAGCAGCGCCGGTGGCGTGACGTTCGAAGCCCTGGATGAACGCCTGATGCTCAAGCAAATGCCTGGCGTGTTCTGCGCTGGGGAAATGCTCGATTGGGAAGCGCCGACTGGCGGCTACCTGCTTACGGCGTGCTTTGCCAGCGGCCGGGCGGTGGGATTGGGGATGGTGGAGTGGTTACAGCGCCTGGATTGAAATCGAGGCGCGGCCATCACGAGCAGGCTCGCTCCCACATTCGACCGAACTCTTTCAAAAAGAATGCGATCACTGTGGGAGCGAGCCTTCTCGCGATAGCGGTTTATCAGCTAGAGCAGATCATCAAGGCTTACGCTTACGCGGCCCGGTATTGAACACCGGCACCTTGCGCACCGGCTTGACCGAAGGCTCCACAGGCGATGAATCACCGCTGTCCACCCACTTGCCCAGGTTGCGCTTGCCGCCACCGCCGGAGATTTTCGGTTTCTTCGGCTTTTTCGGCTTCTTGATCACCTGGCCACTGGCGTCCGTGTCCGGCACCCGATGCTCAGGCTCGAAGTCCTGCTCCATCTGTCGGGGCAATGTCTGACGGGTCAGCATCTCGATGGCCGACAGAAGATTCACTTCGTCGGCGCAGACCAAAGAAATCGCCTGCCCCGTAGCGCCCGCCCGGCCGGTACGACCGATACGGTGGATGTAGTCCTCGGCAACGATCGGCAAGTCGAAGTTCACCACCAACGGCAAATCCTCGATATCCAGGCCACGGGCAGCGACATCGGTGGCCACCAGGATCTGCACTTCACTGGCCTTGAAACGATCCAGCGCACGCTGGCGGGTGGCCTGGGGCTTGTCACCGTGGATGCCGTCGGCGTTGACGCCCAGGCCCTGGAGTTTTTCCACCAGTGCATCGACGCCGTTGCGCGTCTTGGCAAAGACCAGCACCTGTTTCCACTTGTTCTTGCGCATCAGGTGCACGAACAATTCCGGCTTGCGCTTCTTGTCCACCGTCACCACCCATTGCTTGACGGTGTTGGCGGCCACGTTGCGCGGGCTCACTTCAATGCTCAGCGGATCGTTGAGCATCTGCCCGGCCAGCAGGCGGATCGCATCGGAGAACGTTGCCGAGAACAGCAGCGTCTGACGCTTTTTCGGCAGAGCCTTGTAGATATTGGCCAGCTCTTCGGAGAAACCCAGGTCGAGCATACGGTCGGCCTCGTCCAGCACCAGGGTCTGCAACTGGTTGAACTTCAGCGCGTTCTGCCGGAACAAGTCGAGCAAGCGGCCCGGCGTGGCGACCAGCAGATCGACGCCTTTGCGCAGTTTCATCATCTGCGGATTGATGCTGACGCCGCCGTACACAGCGTAGGTGCTCAGGGGCAGGTTTTGCGCATACTGGCGCACGCTTTCATGGACCTGTTCGGCCAGCTCGCGGGTCGGTACCAGGATCAACGCCCGCACCGAGTTGGCCGCGACTTTCGGCCCTTCGGTGGTCAGCAACTGCAACAGCGGCACGGCGAAACCGGCGGTCTTGCCGGTGCCGGTCTGGGCAGCGGCCATCAAGTCGCGACCGGCCAGCACCGCCGGCATGGCTTGGGCCTGCACCGGGGTCGGAGTCTGGTAACCAAGCGTCTCGAGGGCGCGCAGCAAGGGTTCGATCAGGCCAAGGGTGGCGAAAGTCATGGAAGTACCGTAGGAAAAATCAGCGCAAGGTGTGCAATGCGCGGCAGTTTACCCTAAATCAGGATGTGGCCGGCGCAGGCTTGGGTTTGCGCCACTGGGGCAAGCCGATCAACACCACCGCACTGATGATCACCAACATCGCCAGGGCTTCTTCGATCCCGATGGTCTCACCGGCGAAGACAATGCCCAGCAACACCGCCACGGCCGGGTTGACGTAGGCATAACTGGTGGCTGCCGCCGGACGCACATGCTTGAGCAGGTACATGTAGGCGTTGAAGGCGATGATCGAACCGAAGCCGATCAGATAAAACAAGGCAAACCAGCCCTCCAGCGGCGGCAGGCTGTCCAGGTGTTCACCGCTGGCCACGCTGCCGATCAACAGCACCACGCCGCCCACCAGCATTTCCACGGCACTGGCCATCGCCCCGGCCGGCAACGGCAGGTGCTTGCTCAGCACCGAACCGAAGGCCCAGGACGCTGCCGCGAACACCAGCAAGGTCGCGCCCAAGGGGCTGGATTGCAGGTTCGAACCGAGGTTGAGCATGGCGATGCCGATCAACCCCAGCACAATCCCCGCCCACTCCAGACGGGTATTGCGCGCCCCCCAGAAATATCCGCAAAGCAAGGTAAACAACGGCACCGTCGCCACGGCCAATGCCGCCACCCCGGACGCCACACCAGTGTGCTCGGCCACACTCACCGCACCGTTACCGAAACTGAGCAACAGCACGCCAATGATCGCCCCGGCCTTCCATTGCGCCCAGGTCGGTGCCGGTGCCCCGCGCCAGCGCAGGAAGCCGTACATCAGCGAACCGGCCAGCACGAAACGAATCCCCGCCAGCAACAGCGGTGGCCAATGCTCGACACCGATGCGAATCACCAGGTAGGTCGACCCCCAGATGACGTACAAGGCGAAAAAGGCAGCGATCAATGGCAGGGGAAAACGGCGTGGGCCAGGCATGGTCGGCTCGAAGTCAGGACAATGAGAGACGCTATTCTAGAAAGGCGACAGACGGAAAATAAGTTACAAAACCTGTTTATCCGACCCATACACTTTTCAAAACACGGAGATAAACGCTATAAACCATGCTTTCGAAAGTCATGTCATCGGAAGCCAAACCGTGGATAAATACGACCGCATGCTGCTCAGCGCTTTGTTGGAAAACGGTCGTGCGTCCTACGCCGAACTGGCCCGCAAAGTGAACCTGTCGGCCCCCGCCGTGGCCGAGCGAGTCAGCAAGCTGGAAACCAGCGGCGTGATTACCGGCTATCAGGCCAAAGTCGACATGGCGAAAATCGGCCTGCCGATCCAATGCGTCATCGAACTGCGGATGGACCAGCACGGTAAGCAGAAGACCTACGACGAACTGTGCAAGATCCCACAACTGACCGAATGCCATCGGGTGACCGGCGATCCGTGCGTGATCATGCAAGCGGCGGTCGGCTCGATGCCGGAACTGGAAGAACTGATCAACCGCATCGCCAAGTTCGGTTTCAGCAAGACTTCGATCGTGCTGTCCAGCGCCATTGAAAAGCGCGTGCCGTTGGGGCAGTTGGAAGGCAACGGGAAATAAACGACCCAACACAATCAAAACTGTGGGAGCGAGCCTGCTCGCGATTGCGGTATGTCAGTCGACATTGATGTTGGCTGATCCAACGCTATCGCGAGCAGGCTCGCTCCCACAGTTTTTGTTTTGTGGTGTGTTTAGAACCCGCGATGCCGCTTGAGATGCTCATTGATCTTCGCCGCCGGCACTTTCTGCAAGCTGCACAGCAAATCATGGGACAACTCCCGCAGCCCGTGCTTTTGCCGCAGTTCCGAGGCCAGGTGCGCGGTGAGGTTGGCGGCCATTTCGGCGTCGGCCATGGCCCGGTGAGCCTGGCCGGTGTGGGGCAGGCCGGCGAAAGCGTTGAGCGTGCCGAGCTTGTGGTTCGGTGCAGCCGGCATCAGGCGCCGGGCCAGCAACAGTGAACAGGCAAAATTCTGCAGGCGGGTGCGCTTGATTCGCCCCAGCTCGAAGTCCCAGAACTTCTGGTCGAACGCGGCGTTATGGGCCAGCAGCGGCGTGATACCGACGAACTCGTTGACCTCGTTCATCACCTTTTCCGCCGACGGTGCGCTGCGCAGCATGGCATTGCTGATGCCGGTCAGTTGCTCGATAAACGCCGGGACGCGCACACCGGCATTCATCAGGCTCTGGTAACGGTCGACGATCCGGCCCTGCTCAAGGATCACCACGGCAATTTCCGTGGCTCGACAACTGCTGCTTGGCGTGATGCCGGTGGTTTCAAAGTCGATGACTGCGATACGTTCCAAACCGGTCTGAACTCCGTAAAAATCAATTCTTGAGCAGCAAGGCGCCTTCGATCGGCACGTAGCGGCTGGCGGCGCGGATCAGCGAGTTGGCAGTCAGCCCCGGCACGCCATAGGCCACGGCCTGGACGCCGTGCTTTTGGATGATGCGCTCGAGCAGCATGTCGAAATCGCCATCACCGGAGGCCAGCACCACTTCATCGACGTGATCGGCGGCGTCCATGATGTCGAGGGTGATGCCCACGTCCCAGTCGCCCTTGGCCGAACCGTCGCTGCGCTGGATGTAGGGCTTGAGCTTCACGACGAAACCCAGGTTGCGCAGGATCTGCTGGAATTGCTGCTGCTTGCTGTCGCCGCGATCGATCGCATAGGCATAGGCCTCGACGATCTGCCCCTGCTTGCTCACATCGGCCCACAACGCGGCGTAGTTGAAATGGCAGCCGTAGGCCTGGCGCACGGTGTAGTAGAGGTTCTGGACATCGGCGAACACTGCAATTTTTTTCACCGCGTTTCCTCTTGGATGCACATGCACGCAGACCACCTGGGCCGAAAAGTCGCCCAGTATGCCAGCCTGAAGGATTGTTCCGCGAATAATCGGCCCGAGGCGCCAGGGCGCCCCGGACGAATGGTGGGTCAGACGAAGGAGTCGTCGTCGCCGAAGAAAGAAGAATCGTCGCTGTAGTCCGCGTCGCTGAAACCACCCTGGTCGTTGCCATAGGTGTCGTTATCGGCCACGCGCTGGTCATCGCCCCAACCGCTGTTGGCGGTGTCGTTGACCGGTTGGGCCGGCTCTTCCTTGATGACCTCGACAATTTCCTGTGGTTGCTGGCCGCTGTGGAACAGGCTGCTGATGCCTTGGGCCAGCATCACGCCGCCGGCCACGCCTGCCGCGGTTTTCAGGGCGCCACCGAGGAAGCTGCTCGCTGCCGGGGCCTGCTGCTGCGGTGCACCGTAATTGCCGGGCGGTGCGCCAAAGCCCTGTTGGGGCGGAGCATTGAAGGACGACGGCGCCGGTTCGCGCCAGCCACCCCCACTGGAGGCCGGCGGGCTCGATGGGCGTGAATCCCGCGAGCTGCCACCGAAAATACTCGAGAGGAAACCACCGCCGCCGCTGGGCGCCGATGTCTGTTTGCGGGCCTGTTGCAGCTCGGCCTGCAATTGCTCGACTTGCTGGCTCAGTTGCTTGTTCTGTTCATCCAGGCGCTTGATCGCGGCTTCCTGCACCAGAATCGCCTGGGTCATGAAGTAGCCCGCCGCGGGCTGGTTGACCATGTGTTCCTTGATCCGCGCCTCGGCCTGGGCATCGCGTGGGGCTGAATCCTTTTCGGCCTGTTGCAGCCGTGAAAACAGTCCATCGATCAGGGTTTGTTCTTCGCTGTTCATGGCGACCTCGTTAGATTGCCGGGTAGAAACCATTCCGATCCCGAAGACCGGTGCCCACCAGTAATGGGGCTCGCCAAAAAAGGTTTCAATGGTCTTTACCTGATGTTTACGTTTGCTTGTGCGGGCGCCTGATCGGTTAAAGTGTCGGACCGCTTTTGAACTGCGATACCGACTCATGAATCCGTTTGACGTGTTGCGCGACTCTTTGTATTTCTTCAAGCGCCATCTGGGCCGGATCGCCCAGTTGTGCCTGCCGTTGGTCATACTCGAGGCCGTGCTGCAGCAAGGCGTGGACAGCGCCGTCGGCCCCGAGGGCTTCCCCGGCTACAGCGTGATCGTCGGGCTCCTGGTCTACCCCTTGTACACCGCCGCGTTGATCCTGTTTCTCGACGCCCGCAGCCGCGGTGAAGCGCCACGCACGCGAGACCTGCTCGCAACGGCACTCACCCTGTGGCCACGCTTTGCCTTGCTGACGGCCCTGAACACGCTGTTGATCCTGGTGGGGCTTTCGCTGTACTTCCTGCCGGGCCTGTGGCTGATGGTCACCCTGGCCTTCGGTGAATACCTGTTGGTCCTCAGGGGCCTGACACCCCTGGCGGCGATGAAGGAAAGCCTGAACATGACCCGCGGCAACTTCTGGCGGATCCTGCTGTGCATTCTCGCGGTGATGGGCCCGCTGTGGCTGCTCAAGGGCGTCAGCGTCTCGGTGTATCCGCCGCCCCAGAACCCCATGCTCAGCCTGCTGATCGACAGCCTCCACAGCTTTCTGCAACTGTTCACCAGCGTGGTGCTGTTCCGCATGTTCATGTTGATCGAGGCCAAGCCTGATAACCGCTGATCGCACACTGCGAAGGCCCTGGGCTTGGGCTTGAGAACCGCTCTCGGTTATGCTCGGGAGCACTTTCGCGTTTCGCCCATAAGCCGAGCCATGACCCGTCTACTGCGCTACACCTTGCTGGGCCTGCTGTTGATCTTCAGCCTGGCCGTCCTGTCGATCTACGGCCTGACCTGGCGGCCGCAGCCCCGGGAAACCGTGCCGGTCAGTTGCACCGCCAACGCCGCACCGCTGGCGCCCGGCCAGGCCTTGAAGGTGATGACCTGGAACGTCCAGTTCCTCGCCGGCAAGCGCTACGTGTTCTGGAACGACCTGGCCCAGGGCGACGATGAAAGCCCGACCCTGGAAGACATGGCCTTCAGCCTCGATGAAGTGGCACGGGTGATCCGCGACGAGCAACCGGACGTCGTGCTGCTCCAGGAACTGGATAAAGGCGCCAAGGCCAGCGATTACCAGGACCAGTTCAAGCTGTTGCAGGAACGCCTGGCCGACCTCTACCCGTGCGGCACCAGCGCCTTCGACTGGAAGGCCGACTTCATCCCCAACCCGCATATTTTCGGCAGCGTCGGCCGGCAACTGGCGACCCTGAGTCGCTACCGCATCGAGCATGCCGAACGAGTACAACTGCCGGTGGCCGACGCCAACTTCATCAGCCGTCAGTTCCAGCCGAAAAATGCCTTGTTGGTGAGCTATCTGCCGCTGAGCAATGGCAGCCAGCTGGCAGTGCTCAACACGCATCTGGAACGGGCCACCGAGCCGGAAGAAACCCCGTCCAGACAAATCACCGCCGTCGCCAAGACACTGGATAAATTCGAATCCACAGGCACGCCCTGGTTGATCGGCGGCGACTTCAACCAGTTGCCCCTCGGCCAGTACCGGCGCCTGCCGTCCGAGCAACGCACGCCCTACTCCGCCGACAGTCCCCTGCACCTGTTGTGGGACAAATACCCGATGATTCCCACCAACAACGAGGCCAGCGGCATTGACCGTGAACACTGGCTGACCCACTACCCGAACGACCCCGGCCTCAACGGCCCCGACCGCACCGTCGACTACCTGTTCTACAGCCCGCGGATCAAACGGGTTGAAGCTCAGGTAAGGCAGGACGACACCTTGCGCATCTCCGATCATTTGCCGGTGATTGCGCGGTTTTTGTTGCCGGCAATACCGTGATTTGAGCCCCATCACCGAACAACTGTGGGAGCGGGCTTGCTCGCGAATAGGGTGGGTCAGTTACATAAATTATTGACTGACACTCCGCATTCGCGAGCAAGCCCGCTCCCACAAAGGTTTTGTGTCGGCCCCAATTACTTACGCGGCTTGACCCGCGCCGTCGCCTCCGCCACCAGCGGGTCGTCCGGCCAGTAATGCTTGGGATACCGCCCCTTGAGGTCCTTCTTCACCTCGGCGTAGGTACTGCGCCAGAAGTTCGCCAGGTCCTGAGTGACCTGTACCGGCCGACGCGCCGGTGACAGCAGGTGCAGCTTGACGACTTGGCGGCCACCGGCAATGCGCGGGGTGTCGGCCAGGCCGAAGAGTTCCTGCAAGCGTACTGCCAGGATCGGCGGATGCTCGCTGTAGTCCAGCCGGATGGACGAGCCCGAGGGCACGCTCAAATGGTGCGGCGCCAGTTCATCCAGGCGTTGCGGCAGGGGCCAGGGCAACAGGTTGTGAACGATGCTGGACAAGTCCAGGTTGGCGAAATGACTGAGGCGCGAGACTCGTCCCAGATAGGGCATCAACCAATGTTCGAGACTGTCCAGTAACGCGGCATCGCTGACGTCCGGCCATTCGCTTTCACCCTTGGCCTCCAGGTCGAGCCGGCGCAGCAGCGCCACCCGCGCCTGCCACTGTCGCAGCTCCGGGGTCCAGGGCAACAATTCCAGGCCCTTGCGCCGCACCAGGTTCACCAGGGCCTGGCTGCGGGCCGACTCATCCAGGCCGGTCAACGGCTCGCGACTGAGCACCAGTTCGCCGACCTTGCGCTGGCGCTCGGCGCGCAGCACGCCTTCGCGCTCGTCCCAATCCAGTTGATCCACAACACGGACTTGTTCGGCTAGCACCGAATCGAACAGCGCCGGGTCGAAATCGGTGGCCAGGTAGATCCGCTCTTCCCGCTGGCCCTGGCGGCTGCCCAGGTCGGCGATCACCAGCCACGCTTGCTTCATCAGGCTGTCAGCCTCGGCAAACAGCGCCGCGCGGCCGTTGGCCAGACGGTATTCGGCGCCGCCGGGCCGGCGCTGCTGGGCGACGCGATCCGGATAGGCCAACGCCAGCAGCGCGCCGAGCCAGCGCGGATGCTCGGGGTCGGCGACGGCTTCTTCGGCCTGGCCCCGCAGGTAACCGCGATATTGCCGGGCCAGTTGCCGCGCTCGTTGCACCCCGCCTTGAGCGCCGCGTGCCGCCCGCTCTTCGCCGGACAGCAGCGCCAGGCGACTGTGCAGATCCGCACCGGCGCCCCTGAGAATGTCGCGCTCGCCCAACAGCGCGGCAACGTTGCTGGCCATGTCCGCCAGCCCCAGCGCCTGGCCGCGCAACAGCAAATGGGCGATGCGCGGGTGAGCCGGTAGCTCGGCCATGGCCTGGCCGTGGCGAGTCAGTTGCTCGCCTTCCAGCGCGCCCAGGCGTTGCAGCAGATCCTGGGCCTGGGCATATGCAGCGGCCGGCGGAACATCGAGCCAGACCAATTGCTGCGGCGTAACGCCCCAGCGTCCCAGCTGCAGGGCCAACCCGGCCAAATCCGCCGAAAGAATCTCCGCACTGCCGTAAGCAGCCAGTTGTTCATGCTGGTCTTCGGACCACAATCGATAACACACCCCCGGTTCCAGACGCCCGGCCCGCCCAGCCCGCTGGGTGGCGCTGGCCCGGGAAATACGCTGGGTGTCGAGACGGGTCATGCCGCTGCCCGGGTCGAAACGCGGCACCCGGGCAAGTCCGGCGTCGATCACCACCCGCACGCCGTTGATGGTCAGGCTGGTTTCGGCGATGTTGGTGGCCAGCACCACTTTGCGCTGGCCCGGTGGCGCAGGGTCGATGGCGGCGCGTTGGGCAGCCAGGTCCAGCTCGCCATGCAGCGGGCAGAGCAGCACATCGGTGTTTTCGCCCAAGGCCTCGGCCAGTTGTTGATGGACCCTGCGGATCTCCGCCTGGCCGGGCAAGAACACCAGCACACTGCCGGTTTCATCGTGAAGTGCTTCCAGCACGGTCTGCACCAGCCGCGGCTCGATGAATTCGCCGGGCTGGAACGGCCGGCCCCAGCGCACCGTCACCGGGAACATGCGGCCTTCACTGCGCAGGATCGGCGCGTTATCCAGCAACCCGGCCAGGCGCTCCCCTTCCAGGGTGGCGGACATCAGCAGGATCTTCAGCGGCTGGTCGTCACGAAACAGCTCCCGGCCGTTGAGGCTCAAGGCCAGGGCCAGGTCGGCATCGAGGCTGCGTTCGTGAAACTCATCGAAAATCAGCAGCCCCACGCCTTCCAGCGCCGGGTCGTCCTGCAAGCGGCGGGTGAGGATGCCTTCGGTGACCACCTCGATGCGGGTCTTGGGGCCCACCTTGCTGTCGAGGCGAATCCGGTAGCCGACGGTTTCACCGACCTTTTCCCCCAGTTCACTGGCCAGTCGCTCGGCCGCCGCCCGTGCCGCCAGGCGCCGGGGCTCGAGCATCAGGATGGTCTGCCCGGCCAGCCAGGGCTCGTTCAGCAAGGCCAGGGGCACACGGGTGGTTTTACCGGCACCGGGCGGCGCCTCGAGCACGGATTCGTGGCGTGAGGCCAGGGCTTGACGCAGGGCGGGTAAAACTTCATCAATCGGCAAAGAAATCATGCTGGCTCCAAAACAGAGGGCCGAGTATAACGGCGAACTGTTTAGCGTGGTCTGGACTCCAACCAGCAACGCCTTTACCTGTTCAGGAGATTGCTATGCGTATTCCCTTTCGCGTGATCGGTGGCGTGCTGGTCGCCTCCCTGCTGACCCAGATCAGCGCCTGT
This sequence comes from Pseudomonas sp. DF11, assembly GCF_058148565.1. Classification (NCBI taxonomy): domain Bacteria; kingdom Pseudomonadati; phylum Pseudomonadota; class Gammaproteobacteria; order Pseudomonadales; family Pseudomonadaceae; genus Pseudomonas; species Pseudomonas sp. DF11. The sequence continues at coordinate 86,785 of NZ_JBYVYN010000012.1, read as the reverse complement.
GGCTCGATCTTCTACCCGGACCGTCGCGGCCAGATCGATGGCAAGATCGACCCGGCGATTGCCGCGCTCGATGCCGTCGGCCTGCTGTTCTACATCATCCCCGGCCTGATCGCCTTCGCCGTGGACTTTGCCACTGGCGCCATCTATTTCGAGCCGGGCAAGAGCGTCCAGATCGAGCCAGAAAAACTCAAGCCGGCCATCAACCCCGACGGCACCGTCAATAACCACAAGTTGCAGGCGATCCTGGAACACGAACTGGGCCGCAGCTTCCCGCTGGACGATCCACGGCTGATCCAGCACAAGGGCAGCGCCCAACAACTGGCCGCGCTCGGTCTCAAACCGGCCGCATGACCGGCGCCACTGAAGGAACGATCGCGCCATGACCGCCAGCACCGAACACGCTCGTCTGCTACGCCTGGCCACCCGGGCCTCGGTGGCCGTGGCACTTATCCTGGTCGTCGCCAAGGCGCTGGCCTGGTGGCTCAGCGGCTCGGTGAGCATGCTCGCCGGCCTGACCGACTCGGCACTGGACGGCGTCACCTCGCTGCTCAATCTGCTGGCGGTGCATTACGCCTTGCGTCCCGCCGACGATGACCATCGCTATGGGCACGGCAAGGCCGAATCCCTGGCCGGGATGGCCCAGGCGCTGTTCATCGGCGGCAGTGCGGTATTGATTGCCTTGCAGGCCTTCGAACGCCTGAAAAACCCGGTGCCGGTGGACGCGCCCTGGCTCAGCGTTGGCGTGATCGTGTTTTCCCTCGGGCTGACCCTGGCTTTGTTGGCGTTGCAGCATCGGGTCATCCGCGCCACCGGCTCCAACGCCGTGCGCGCCGATTCGCTGCACTATCGCTCCGACCTGTTGCTCAACGGCAGCATCCTGGTCGCCCTGGTGCTGGCCGGGTTCGGCTGGTATCAACTCGACGCCTGGTTCGGCCTGGGCATCGCGGCGTACATTCTGTGGAGCGCCATCCAGATCGCCCGGGAAAGCTTCGCGGTGCTGATGGATGAAGAACTGCCGCCCGACGTCAGCCAACATATGCTGGAACTGGCCTGCGCCGTGCCAGGAGTGGTCGGTGCCCATGACCTGCGCACACGGATTTCCGGCAACCACTGGTTCGTGCAACTGCATCTGGAATTGCCGGGGGATCTGACCCTGTCAGTGGCCCACGGCATCAGCGACCAGGCCGCCGATGCTATCCACAATGCTTATCCAAAGGCCGAAGTGCTTGTGCATGCCGATCCGTCGGAAGTGGTGAAGCGCGCCAGCGCCTGACTGACGATGTGGCGAGGGGATTTATCCCCGCTGGACTGCGAAGCAGTCCCAAGGCAGCCGACTCAACCTGTCTGGCACACCGAGTTGGGAGCTTTCAGGGCTGCTGCGCAGCCCAACGGGGATAAATCCCCTCGCCACAGGGACAGAGCCCGATTCTGATTCGGTTAGGTGATCAGTACGTCACCTGATACCCACGACTGCTCAAGCAACTGCCCTGGGCCTGCCGATAGGTCTGCACCACTTCCGGTGCCGGCGGGTAGGTGTAGGTGCGCGGATCGAACCCACTCTGCTGCACCGCCCAGCGATAGCAGTCGTAGCCATCCTGATTGACCTGCTCGGGCGACTGGCCGTTGGCCGGATAGGCCACCACGTCAAAGCTGTTGCCCTGGGGTTGAGGTTGCGGGTTGGCCACAGGTGGCTCGACCACGACGTAATCCTGGGTATTGGCTTCGTAGATGTAATAGGCACCCGCAGCGAGGAAGAACAGCGAACTGCCGATCCACACTTCCCGGGCGTAATCGGGCAGGTAACGGGTACGGATGCCCCGCGGAGGCTCAACCACGACGTAACGCGGCCCCTGGGGACGATACCAGTAGCCGCCCGAATAGAAATAGTCCTGGCCGCGATAGGGCACGCGGTAGTTGCGATCCGGGAATCGGTCGATCACATAACCCGGACGGTATTGCGGCCCCGGCCCCCAACCGTTGCCATGGCCACCCGGTCGACCGGGCCAATGCTGATCGGGACGACCGTCATGGTCAGGTCGCGGACCTGCGTTCGGATAGCCGTCATTGCGACGAGGGATGTCGCGGTAATACCCCGGTTGCGGCTCGCGGGTCTGGGTCACGCTGTCGGGCCGGCCCTGGATAGGCAAGTTGTTGCCGGGCTGCGGTTGCGGGCGGCCCTGGCCGTTAGGGTCTTGAGGCCCGCGATCATAATGTTGGCCGCCCTGGTACTGCGGCTGCGGCCTGACCTCGAACTGACGACTGTTGTCGCCCCGAATGATTTCGTTGCTCTGCGGACGCGGCTGGCCCGAGTAACCCTGGCCGTTGCCGCCACGCCCGTCCTGCCCACGACCGCCGTCCGGGCCGCCACGGTTTTGCTGATCGTCTGCCATTCCCTGCGCACTGACACTTGCCCACAACAGACCAACACCTGCCAAACGCCAGATGCGCGACTTCATGAAATTCCTCACAACGGTTCAGGGCCTGAAGATAAGACTGGAAAAGCCCAGGCCGGTTCTGCGACAGATTATCAGCCACGGGGTTTATTTCGCAGGCATTAAAAAAGGGAGGCCCGTCGGCCTCCCCTTGGAATTTCGTCCGTGCTCGACGCTTATGACGTCGGCTCACCTCACGCCGTCTTCTGGACAGTGTGCAGCTCGGGGGCCTGCCAGTACCGGTGGGTACTGCGGCCGCAGCCGGCCTGATTGGGCGGGCTGCACTGGACTGTTTGTCCGAGCAGTGATCTTGGTGGTAAGCATAAGCCTGGGGCGCCGACAGATGATTGCGAAGATTGCGGAAATAAACATCACTTGCGCAATTTTTAACCCCGGATAGATAATCTGCCGCAATTATCAAGATAAAGGCCCGACCGATGAGCAAACTCGACCGTTACGACCTGAGCATTCTGGCGGAATTGCAGCGCGACGCGCGCATCTCCAACCAGGAACTGGCCGAACGCATCGGCCTGTCGCCCTCCCCCTGCTCGCGACGGGTCAAGCAGTTGGAGGATGACGGCTACATCACCCGCCAGGTCGCCCTGCTCGACCGCAAACTGCTGGGCCTGAGCCTGACGGCTTATGTGCTGATCGGCATGGACCGCCACACCCCCGAACGTTTCGAGAACTTCGAGGCCGCCATCCGTAACCTGCCGCAAGTGCTGGAGTGCAGCCTGGTGACCGGGATGGACGCGGACTACCAGCTCAAGGTGGTGGTGCCGGACATGGACCATTACCAGAAGTTGCTGCTGGGACACCTGACGCGCATCGATGGCGTCACCAGCGTGCGTTCGAGCTTTGTGCTGAACCAGGTGCTCAATAGCACTGAACTGCCGTTGACGCATCTGCGTAGCTGACTGCTTTTGTGGCGAGGGGATTTATCCCCGCTGGGCTGCGAAGCGGCCCCTAAACCAGGCAACTCGGTGTGCCGGGAAGATTGAATTTACTGCTTCAGGGCTGCCGCGCAGCCCAGTGGGGATAAATCCCCTCGCCACAAAATCTACAGCACGCGATGAATAGCTGCGACACACAGCCGCAGGTCAATCCCTCGCCCGCCCCCCATGCCGTATACTCGCCGCGCCTTTTCAATCCCGCTCACGCCGGAGTGTCCTGATGGATCCTGCTGTTTTCGAAGAGTGGATGATGACCGGCCTGGTCAGCATCCTGATCATTTTCATGGGCTTCATCGTCTGGGACCTGGCGAAGAAGTCCAAGGCCGGACGTTTCGGCTCGTTCATCCTGTTTTTCGTGCTGGGCCTCGGCGTAGCCGCATTCGTCATCAAGAGCGTGGTGATCGGCCTGATCGAATCCGGGGCGCTATAAGCGCGCCGGCACTTCTTTCCACTGGCCCTGGTCAAGCCCTTCGATCGTCCAGTCGCCGATCCTGACCCGCACCAGGCGTAGCGTCGGCAAACCCACGGCGGCTGTCATGCGTCGCACCTGACGGTTGCGTCCTTCGCGAATCACCAGCTCCAGCCAACTCGTGGGCACGCTTTTACGAAAACGCACCGGCGGATTACGTGGCCACAGTTGCGGTTCGTCCAGTTGGCGGGCCTCGGCCGGCAAGGTCATACCGTCGTTCAACTCCACCCCAGCACGCAAACGCTGCAATTGCTCGGCACTCGGCTCGCCCTCCACTTGCACCCAGTAGGTCTTGGCCAGCTTGTGCTTGGGGTCGGCAATGCGTGCCTGCAACTGCCCGTCGTTGGTCAGCAACAGCAAGCCTTCGCTGTCACGATCCAACCGTCCGGCCGGGTAGATGCCCGGTACGTCGATAAAATCCTTGAGCGTCGCCCGCCCCTCACCGTCACTGAATTGCGTCAGCACATCGAAAGGTTTGTTGAACAGGATCAGCTTCGGCTCGGCTGGCGGGGCCTTGGCCACACGGCGCGGCGCGGAAGCTGGGGGTTTCGCGCCAGGGCGGCGGGAAACAGGGCGTGGGGGGCGTGACATGGCGAACACAACATCTAGCGGTCAGGGCCGCTAATGCTAGTGGCCTGACCGCTAAATAACCACCGCCGTATCAGCGGAACGGCGGCTCGTCGAAGCTGCGCAGCTTGCGCGAATGCAACGAGTTGAGTTCGGTGCGCAGCAAGTCCAACGCCTCGATGCCGATCTTCAGGTGCTGGTTGACCGCGCGCTCATAGAACGCGTTGGCCGAACCCGGCAGCTTGATCTCGCTGTGCAAAGGTTTGTCCGAGACGCACAGCAACGTGCCATAGGGCACCCGCAGGCGATAACCCTGGGCGGCAATGGTGCCGCTCTCCATGTCCACCGCCACGGCGCGGGACAGGTTGATCAGCGGACGCTCCTGGGCCCAGCGCAGCTCCCAGTTGCGGTCGTCGTAGGTCAGCACGGTGCCAGTGCGCAGGCGTTTCTTCAACTCGTCGCCCTTTTCGCCGGTGATATTCGCCGCTGCTTGCTGCAAAGCCATCTGCACTTCGGCCAGAGCCGGAATCGGAATGTTCGGCGGCACCACTCGGTCGAGAATGCCATCGCGACGCATGTAGGCGTGGGCCAGCACGTAGTCACCGATGGTCTGGGACTGTCGCAACCCGCCGCAGTGGCCGATCATCAACCAGCAATGCGGGCGCAATACGGCCAGGTGGTCGGTAATGTTCTTGGCATTGGACGGGCCAACGCCGATGTTCACCAGGGTCACGCCATGGCCATCGTTGGTCTGCAGGTGATAGGCCGGCATCTGGTAGCGGTGCCAGACCACGCCAGCGGCGATGGCCGACGCTTCGCTGTGCTCCATGTTCTTGTCGATGATCACATTGCCCGGCAGGACCATGCGCACAAAGCGCGGGTCGCTGCGCAGTTGCTCCAGGCCATGGACGATGAACTGGTCGACATAGCGGTGATAGTTGGTCAGCAGGATCCACGGCTGCACATGGCGCCAGTCGCTGCCGGTGTAATGCACCAGCCGACGCAGGGAAAAATCCACCCGCGCGGCATCGAACAGCGCCAGAGGCAGCGGGTCGGTGTTTTCCCAGTCATAGAGGCCATCGGCGATACCGTCGGAGGCGGCCGACAGGTCGGTGCTGGGGAACACCCGCGCCAACACTGCGGCGGTTACACCGGAGCCGGCCAGTTCATCGCCCTGCTCCACCACGTACGGGTACGGAATGTTCTGCTCGCTGACACCGACTTCCACGGTGACGGTGAAGTCGTGCATCAGCGGGACCAGCTGTTCCAGCAGGTACTTACGGAACGCGGCGGGATGGGTGACGGTGACGCTGTAGGTGCCGGGCAACTGGACCTTGGCGTAGGCACGCGTGGTTTGCGGGACTTCGCCGTGGCAGTGATAGGTCAGGCGCAAGGCCGGATAGCGAAACAACGCACGTTGCTCGGCATCCGGCTCGACGCGGTCCTTGAGATAACGCATCAGCGCCTGGTTCAGCGCGGTGGTCGCACGCTCGTGCAGGGCAGCCAGCCGATCCACGGCTTGCTCGGCGGTTTGAACGACAATAAACGCTTCGGTCACGATCAGCTTCCTGTGTTCTGACTTGCAGGCCTTCATCTTGCCTGCATCGCCGTCTGACGGGAACAGTGGCGTATTGGCGCGTTCGATCATTCGCCGCCAATCCCTTGTGGGAGCGAGCCTGCTCGCGATGGCGGTGTGTCAGTCACCAGAGCTGTTGGATGTGCCGACGCCATCGCGAGCAGGCTCGCTCCCACCCTTGACCTCCAGTGACTACAAAACCTTCATTCACCGCCAATCCCTCGTAGGAGCGAGCTTGCTCGCGATAGCGGTGTGTCAGTCACCACAGATGCTGGATCAAGGGTTTGCGGTCTTCCTAGAAATCATGGGGGGTCGAGCGGGCAACGATGGCCTCGACATTCAAGCCTCGAGGCAAAGCACCGTACACCCGGCCAGCCGAGCCAAGGCGACTGGCGATGAAAGCGTCGCTGATGTCGTTGTTTCCCGCCTCGAGCAACAACTTGGCTTGCAAGCCCACGGCGATGTCTTCGGTCAGTTGTCGGGCGCGATACTGGATGTCGTCGGTGTCTTTGAAGGCTGCGTGCAATTGGTTGATGTGGCTGGCCAGGCGCTTGTCGCCGTGGCCGTCGCCCAATTCGCTGAACAAGACTTCCAGCACGCCCGGCTCCTTGGACAAGGCGCGCAACACATCAAGGCATTGCACGTTACCGGAACCTTCCCATGTCGAGTTGACCGGTGCTTCGCGGTACAGGCGCGGCAGGATGCTGTCTTCGACGTAACCCGCGCCCCCCATGCATTCGGCGGCTTCGTTGATCATCGCTGGCGCGCGCTTGCAGATCCAGTACTTGCCCACCGCTGTCACCAGCCGGGCGAACTTGGCCTCGTGCTCGTCATTCAAGTGGTCCAGCGCCCGGCCCATGCGCAGGCTCAAGGCCAACGCGGACTCGCTTTCCAGCGCCAGGTCAGCCAGGACGTTTTGCATCAATGGCTGTTCGCTCAACAGCTTGCCACCGACCTTGCGGTGCGCGCAGTGGTGGCTGGCCTGGGTCAGCGCCTGGCGCATCAGGGCGCTGGAGCCGACCATGCAATCAAAGCGGGTCATGGCGACCATCTCAATGATCGTCGGCACGCCTCGGCCTTCTTCACCGACCATCCAGGCCAGTGCGCCACGGAACTCGACTTCGCTAGAGGCGTTGGAGCAGTTGCCCAGTTTGTTCTTCAACCGCTGGATGTAGAACTGATTACGCGTGTCGTCGGGGCGATGACGCGGCAGCAGGAAACAGGTCAGCCCCTTGTCGGTCTGGGCCAACGTGAGGAAGGCGTCGCACATCGGCGCCGAACAGAACCATTTGTGGCCCACCAGCTCATAAGCCTGGCCCGGGCCGCTGGCGCCCACCGGATAAGCCTTTGTCGTGTTGGCTCGGACATCGGTGCCGCCCTGTTTTTCGGTCATCGCCATGCCGATGGTGACCCCGGCCTTGTGCGCCATGCCGACGTTGCGTGGGTCGTATTCGGTGGCCAGCACCTTCGGCAGCCAGCGTTCGGCCAGGTCCGGCTGCAAGCGCAGCGCCGGTACGCTGGCGAAGGTCATGGTCAGCGGGCAGCCGGTGCCGGCTTCGGCCTGGCTGTGCAGATAGGTCATCGACGCCCGGGCGACATGGGCGCCGGGCTGTGGATGGGCCCAGGGCAAGCTGGGCAGGCCGTGCTCGACGGCGGTACGCATCAACTGATGATAAGCGGGATGGAATTCCACCAGGTCGATGCGATGGCCATAACGGTCATGACTGGAGAACACCGGCTTGTTCTGGTTGGCCAGGAAGCCCGCTTCCATCAACGGCCCGCCGGCCAGCGCCCCATACGCATCTATCCGCGCCTGCGCCCAGCCAGCGCCGAAACGCCGCGACCACTCTTGCAACGGCAGGTCGATGCGGTACAGGTTGGCGCCATCGAGCGATGGCGGCTGATTGGTGACGTCGTGGGTTTCAGCGAACTGGTGCAGGTTCATGACAGGGCTCCTCGATCAGCCAGGAGATTCAGTTAAGCACCGCCTCCAGGCCGAACAAAGTGTCATATCCGCCTAAATATCGGCGCTTTCACCCTGCCCATGGCAAAGCACACGGCGCTGGAGCGTCGCCTGCAGTGTCTCGAACTTCACTGGTTTGCTCAGGTAATCGATCAGCGCGCCCGACGGGCAGCGCTCTTGCCCCAGGTTCGGGCTGACCACCAGCACTGGCAGTTCCTCGCAACCGGACAAGGTACGGATCTGGCAGCAGACCGACACACCGTCCAGCGGCGGCGACTGGCAATCGAGCAGCACCGCATCGAAGCTCTCGCCGTGCAGCAGATCCAGCGCCGCGCGACCGCTGTCGGCAGTGCGCACCCGATAGCCGAGCTTGAGCAACATGCCGCGCATGACCAATTGATCGATGCTGTTGTCATCCGCCAATAGCACCGTGCAATCCTGTGGCAGGCGCGAGCCTTGGCGACCACCGAAGGAAAACGGCGTCGGCACAGCTGCCGGCAAGGCCAGGTCAAACTCCACGTCCAAATGAAAACGGCTGCCACGACCGGGTTCGGAGGTATGGGTCAGGCGTCCGCCCAGCAATTCCACCAGTTGCCGGCAGATGGCCAGGCCCACGCCAAGGCCGCCGTATTCGCGGGTCATCGAACCATCGAGCTGGAAGAAACGCTGGTACAAGGTCGCCTCCCCCAAATCGGTAAAGCCGATTCCGGTGTCGATCACGGCAAAGGACAACATCAGCCGGTCAAGCTCCGTCGGCCTGCCACTGACTCGCAGCGCCAGGCCGCCCACCCGGGTGAACTTGATGGCGTTGTCCAGCAGGCATTCCAGGCACTGGGCCAGTTTGCCGCTGTCGCCAAGCAGTCGGTCCGCCAGGCCCGGGGCCACGTCGACCTTGAAATCCAGGCCCTTGGCCGCGGCATTGGCACCAAACTGCACCTGCAGCGCATCGACCACCCCACGCAGGCTGAACGGCGCCGGATAGACCTTGAGCTTGCCAGCCTGCAACTCGGTCAGCGTGAGGATGCCGTTGACCATGCGCATCATGTCCCGCGCCGAACCGGCGGCGGTCTGCTGATACTGGGTCAGTTCCTCGTCCATCTCGACGGTTTCCATCAACTCCAGGGAACCGATCACACCGTTCATCGGCGTGCGCAGTTCATGAGTCAGGGTGGCGAGGAATTCATCCTTGAGTTTGTTGCCGTGGGCCAGTTGCTGGTTGAGCACTTCGAGTTTCTGTCCCGCGTCCAACAGGGTCTGGGCCTGCTGTTCGCGCATGGCATTGATGCGGTCGGCCAGGGCCAGGGACAACAGCGCCACTTCGATGGCCGAGCCGATCTGGCTGGCGTACATGGTCAGGAATACGTTCGGCAGGTAACCCAGCACCATCAAGGTATTGATGATGCCTCCCAGCAGAAACGCCGACCAGGCAATGATGAAATAACGCGCCACCCGCAGGCCACGCCACCAGGCAAACAACCCGGCGGCAAAGATCGCTACGGTGAACACCAGTGCCAACGCCGTTGCCAGGCGCAACGCCAAGGCATAACTGGTCATCAACGACAGGCCGACCACCACCGCGCTGTAGGCGATCAGTGCCAGCAGCATGCGGTCCAGCCAACGGCCATGCCGGGCGGTTTGCAGGAAGCTGCGGGCGAACTGGCTGCCAAACAGGCCCGCGCAGCCGATGAAAAACGGCGTCGCGGCGTTGGCCCACCAGGGATTGTCCGGCCAGAAATACTCCACGGCCGCGCCATTTACCGACAACTGATACAGGCCGAACGAGGCGATATAGAAGATGTAATAGAGGTAGCTGGTATCGCGCACGCTCAGGTAGATGAACAGGTTGTACACCAGCATTCCCAGCAGCACGCCATAAATGATCCCCAGCACGTACAAGCGCACCGGCTGCTGTTCGAGATAAGCGGTGCTCGACCACAGCGTCAATGGCGCCTGGATCGAACCCTGGCTTTGCAAGCGCAGGTACAGGACCTGCCGCTGCTCAGGCTTGAAATCCAGGCTGAACAGGTAGTTGTTCTGGCGAATCTCGCGGCTGGCGAATGGCAACGCATCGCCGGTCTGGCGAACCAGGCGGTACGCCCCGGCGGCATCGGGCAGATACAAATCCAGGTGGTCCAGCGGCGGGTATGCCAGTTCCAGCAGCCAGGTGCGCTGGGCGTCCGGATTGCCGGGACGGTAGTGCAGGTCGATTTTCAACCAGAAGGCTGATCGCGAGTAACCGGCATTCAGCGTGGTTTTGTCATGGGGCTTGAAGGCGCCTGTGCCGGCCTGGGCCAGGACATCATCGATGGTGGCAGTGCCGCCCGCATCTTCGAACACCTGCAGGGCGTGGCCCAAGGGCAGGCTTTGGGTAAATTCATCGAATTCCAGAGCACTTGCCAGCGGGGACAAGCACAGCAACAACATCAGCAAATAGCGCATTTAAGCCCCAGCGTGGCCTGTCCGGTTGAGTCAGGAAGCCCCCCATTCCCTGAGTAGACGTAAAACCGGCATTACCTGTTATGAGTTGGATCCACCTCTAGCATAGCCGTTGATGGCCAATTTGCACCATTGAAATCTTTCCTACAGAAGGCTCTAGAACGGGCGTTTCAGCGCCAAGCATTGAGATAGAGCTGTTGCTTTGGTCAGATTGAATAGCGCCTTGGAGCCGGGCTCGACTGTTTGGACCTGGCACATGGTTTCTGTGGCGAGGGGATTTATCCCCGTTGGGCTGCGCAGCAGCCCTAAACCTGACACTGCGGTGTGTCAGACAACTTGAATGGGGGGCGCTTCGCACCCCAGCGGGGATAAATTCCCTCGCCACAAAGAAATTCCTCTATCACATAAATTTTCCTCTGGTGCAGGCGTGCGCCGATCGAAGGGGTTTGGTGGTAAGCTCGCGCACCATGAATATCTACAGCTCCCGCCCCGTTGTCCTCTGTCTCTCCGGCCACGACCCCAGTGGCGGCGCCGGTTTGCAGGCAGATATCGAAGCCCTGCTCGCCCAGGGATGTCATGCCGCCCCCGCCGTTACCGCGCTGACCGTGCAAGACACGGTCAACGTCAGCGATTTCCGGGTGCTCGATCGAGAGTGGGTGCTGGCGCAAGCCAATGCCGTGCTCAACGACTCGCAGGTCGCGGCGGTCAAGCTGGGCATGCTCGGCTCGCTGGAGATGGTCGACACGGTGGTCGAACTGCTCCAGGCGTACCCGCATCTGCCCATGGTCTGCGACCCGGTGCTGCGCGCCGGCGGTGGCGGGCGCCTGGGCAAGGATGAGGTCGGCTACGCCATGCGCGAACGCCTGCTACCCCTGGCCGTCATCGCCACCCCCAACCTGCCGGAAGCGCGCATCCTCGCCGAACTGCCCGAAGGCAGCGCCGACGAGTGCGCGGAAAAACTGCTGCCCTTCGTCAAGCACCTGTTGATCACCGGTGGTCACGGCGACGAACATGAAGTCCATAATCGCCTGTACAGCCGCGATGGCCGTCGCGAAACCTTTACCTGCCAGCGCTTGCCCGGCAGTTACCACGGTTCCGGCTGCACCCTGGCCAGCGCCCTGGCCGGTCGGCTGGCCCAGGGCGAACAGCTCGCCAGTGCCGTCAAGACTGCGCTGGACTACACCTGGCGTACCTTGCGCGATGCCGAACAACTGGGCAAAGGCCAGTTCGTACCGCGTCGCCTGCCGCTGGATTTCTGCTCGTAACACTGGAGGCCTGTGGAATGAAATTACGTGGCCTTTACGCCATCACCGATAGCCAATTGCTGGCCGGCAAGTTCCTCGCTTATGTCGAAGCGGCGCTGGAAGGTGGCGTGACCCTGCTGCAATACCGCGACAAAAGCAGCGACGAGGCCCGACGCCTGCGCGAAGCCGAGGCACTGCGCAACCTGTGCGAGCGCTACAAGACCCAATTGATCATCAACGATGACGCTGAACTGGCTGCGCGCCTGGGCGTCGGCGTGCATCTGGGCCAGACCGATGGCCCGTTGGCGCCGGTGCGGGCACTGCTCGGACACAAGGCGATCGTCGGCGCCACCTGCCACGCCAGCCTGGCACTGGCCGAACAGGCCGCCAGCGAAGGCGCCAGTTATGTCGCGTTCGGACGCTTCTTCAATTCCAACACCAAGCCCGGCGCCCCCAGCGCAAACCTTGAACTGCTCGAACAGGCGCGCATCAAACTGCATATTCCGGTTTGCGCCATCGGCGGCATCACCCTGGAGAATGCCGCCCCGCTGGTGGCCCACGGGGTCGACCTGCTGGCAGTGGTCCACGGCCTGTTCGGTGCCGACAGCAGCGCTGAAGTGACGCGCCGCGCCCGCGCTTTCAACGAACTGCTGCAGATCAAATAGTCTATTTTCCGATTTCGAGAGCCCAACCATGTCCCGTTCCGAAACCCTCTTTGCCAATGCCCAGAAACATATCCCCGGCGGCGTGAATTCGCCTGTTCGCGCATTCAAGAGCGTGGGTGGCACCCCGCTGTTCTTCAAGCACGCCGAAGGCGCGTACGTCACCGACGAGGACGACAAGCGCTATGTGGATTACGTCGGTTCCTGGGGCCCGATGATCCTCGGCCACAGCCATCCGGATGTGCTGGATGCGGTGCGTAATCAACTGCAACACGGCCTGTCCTACGGCGCCCCGACCGCGATGGAAACCGAGATGGCCGACCTGGTCTGCTCGATTGTGCCGTCGATGGAAATGGTGCGCATGGTCAGCTCCGGCACCGAGGCGACCATGAGCGCGATCCGCCTGGCGCGCGGTTTCACCGGGCGCGACAGCATCATCAAGTTCGAAGGCTGCTACCACGGCCACTCCGACAGCCTGCTGGTCAAGGCCGGCTCCGGCGCGCTGACCCAGGGCGTGCCGAGCTCGGCCGGCGTACCGGCGGCGTTCGCCAAGCACACGTTGACCTTGCCGTTCAACGACCTCGAGGAAGTCGAGAAGATGCTCGGCGAAGTTGGCCAGGAAGTGGCCTGCATCATCGTCGAGCCGGTGGCCGGCAACATGAACTGCGTACCGCCGGCGCCGGGTTTCCTCGAAGGCCTGCGCAGCCTGTGCGACCAGCATGGCGTGGTGTTGATTTTCGACGAAGTGATGACCGGTTTCCGCGTGGCCCTCGGCGGCGCCCAGGCCCATTACGGCGTCACGCCAGACCTGAGCACCTTCGGCAAGATCATCGGTGGCGGCATGCCGGTGGGTTGCTTCGGCGGCAAACGCAAGATCATGGAACGCATCGCACCGCTGGGCCCGGTCTACCAGGCCGGCACGCTGTCGGGCAACCCGCTGGCCATGGCCGCCGGCCTGACCACCCTGCGCCTGATCAGCCGACCGGGCTTCCACGCCGAACTGACCGACTACACCACCCGCCTGCTCGACGGTTTGCAAGTTCGTGCCGACGCGGCTGGCATCCCGTTCGTGACCACCCAGGCCGGCGGCATGTTCGGCCTGTACTTCAGTGGCGCCGATGACATCGTCACCTTCGAAGACGTAATGGCCAGCGATGCCGACCGGTTCAAGCGCTTCTTCCACCTGATGCTCGAGGGAGGCGTGTACCTGGCCCCGAGCGCATTCGAGGCCGGCTTCACCTCCATCGCCCACGGCGAAACCGAGCTGAAGATCACCCTCGATGCGGCCGAGCGAGCCTTCGCTGCGCTGAAGTAAGCCTGTGGATAACTGACGCCGGCTGAAGCTGGCGTCAGTGATTGCCGACAACTCCCCCGCCCTTTTCCTACGTATTTATGCCCGAAGCAGCTATTAGCATTCCCTCGCAGCAGAAAAACGAGTAAAGACTTTGTAAGGATGGCCCTGCTTATTTCATAATGCGCGCTTATTGGATCCCCCGGAGGGTCCGCGCGCCCCTCAGAGGTAAGTCGATTCCCATGAACCGCACCGGCCGCACCCTTGCCTTGGGCTGCCTGTTGCTCCTTCAGCCCCTGCTGGCGAATGCACAGGCAGGCGGCAACTCGTTGTTGATCCCGGCGCTGGGCCGTTGCACGCTCAACACCCAGCCACAAGATCTCGCACCGGCACTCGACGCCTGTCAAAAAGCGGCGGATGCAGGTGATGCACAAGCGCAATACGAGTTGGGCGAGTTCTACTACGAAGGCAAGGCTGCGCCGCGCGACCTCAAGCTGGCCCTCAACTACTTCGAAAAAGCCTCCCTGCAAGGCCATGCCCAGGCGCAATTCAAGCTCGGCGGCATGTTCTTTCATGGCGAAGGCGTGCCGGCCAACAACGTCCAAGCCTATATTGTCCTGAAGATGGCGGCGGTCAACGGCGCCGAAGAGGCCCTGGACACCGCCGACGAAGTCGCCGAGCAAATGCCCCGCGACGAGCTGGAAGTGGCGACCCAGGTGCTGGGGCAGATCTTTCGCAAATACCTGATGGAATTGCAGAACGCCGACGGGCGTACGCCTTTCTCGCCGCTGCCCTGAGTTCACCTGTGGCGAGGGGATTTATCCCCGCTGGGGCGCGAAGCGGCCCTAAAACCTGACACATCGGTATTAGAGATTGAGTTGACTGCTTTGGGGCGCTTCGCTGCCCAGCGGGGATAAATCCCCTCGCCACAAAGTACGGTGTTTAACTTACTAGACAGGTTTATTTCTCAGGCATCGGCATCGGAAACGGCATCACATTGCCGACCGAGCCGCGGGCTTCGCTGATTTTCGGGGTGCCCAGGCGTTCGACTTCGTCGATGCGCACGATCGAATGCATCGGCACGAAGCTGCGCACCACGCCTTCGAACTGCGCCTTGAGCTTTTCTTCGCTCGGATCGACGACCACTTGCGTGCGCTCGCCAAAGACGAACTCTTCCACTTCCAGGAAGCCCCACAGATCACTTTGATAGATCTGCTTGGCGTACATTTCGAACACCTGGCCCTGGTTGAGGAAAATCACCTTGTAGATTGGAGCTTCACGTTTGGTCATGGCTGGCGAAACACATCGGCGGGTAAAAATGAGGGCGCGAACTATAGCATAGCCACTGCTCGCGCAGCGGTAGGAACCGGGGGACTTGTTCCCTATAATGCGCGGTTCTTTGAATCACGTGATGATCCCGTCCATGGCCAAGAAGCTTTACATCGAAACCCACGGTTGCCAGATGAACGAGTACGACAGCTCGCGCATGGTCGATCTGTTGGGTGAACACCAGGCCCTGGAAGTCACCGCCCGCGCTGAAGATGCGGACGTGATCCTGCTCAACACCTGCTCGATCCGCGAACGCGCCCAGGACCGGGTGTACTCCCAACTGGGCCGCTGGCGCGAGCTGAAGCTGGCCAACCCGGAAATGGTCATCGCCGTGGGCGGTTGCGTGGCCAGCCAGGAAGGCGCCGCCATCCGTGATCGCGCACCGTACGTGGACGTGGTCTTCGGCCCGCAGACCCTGCACCGCCTGCCGGAGATGATCGACGCCGCCCGCAGCACCAAGCTGCCGCAAGTGGACGTCTCGTTCCCGGAGATCGAAAAATTCGACCACTTGCCCGAACCACGCATCGACGGCCCAAGTGCCTATGTGTCGGTGATGGAAGGTTGCAGCAAGTACTGCACGTTCTGCGTGGTGCCCTACACCCGTGGCGAAGAGGTCAGCCGACCGTTCGACGACGTGATTGCCGAGATCATCCACCTGGCGGAAAACGGCGTGCGCGAAGTGACGCTGCTGGGGCAAAACGTCAACGGCTATCGCGGCTTGACTCATGATGGCCGCCTGGCGGACCTCGCCGAGCTGATCCGCGTGGTAGCGGCAGTGGATGGCATCGACCGCATCCGCTATACCACCTCGCACCCACTGGAATTCTCCGACAGCCTGATCCAGGCCCATGCCGAGGTTCCCGAGCTGGTCAAGCACCTGCACTTGCCGGTGCAGTCGGGTTCCGACCGGATCCTGGCGGCCATGAAGCGCAACCACACGGCCCTGGAGTACAAATCCAAGCTGCGCAAGTTGCGCGCGGCAGTGCCGGGGATCTGCATCAGTTCGGACTTTATCGTCGGCTTCCCCGGCGAAACCGAGAAAGACTTCCAGCAGACCATGAAGCTGATCGAAGATGTGGGCTTCGACTTTTCCTATTCCTTCGTCTACAGCCAGCGCCCTGGAACCCCGGCGGCCGATCTCGCCGACGAAACCCCTGAAGAAGTGAAAAAGGAACGGCTCAACGCCTTGCAACACCGTCTCAACCAGCAAGGTTTCGAGATCAGCCGACAAATGGTCGGCTCCATCCAGCGGATCCTGGTGACCGATTACTCGAAAAAAGATCCGGGCGAATTGCAAGGCCGGACCGAGAACAACCGCATCGTCAACTTCCGCTGCGACACCCCGGCCCTGATCGGCCAGTTCGCCGACGTGCACATCGACGCCGCGCAACCGCACTCGCTGCGCGGTTCGCTGGTCCAGTAGCAACAGCTTTCCCTGTGGGAGCGGGCTTGCTCGCGAATGCGGTATACCAGGCAACACATGCACTGAATGTAAGACCGCTTTCGCGAGCAAGCCCGCTCCCACACAAGACCACGTCGGTCGCCGGAATCAGATTGCCCTTTTTAAGAGCTTTCGCACCCAGCCTACTGGCGTTATCCTTGATTTCACCTTAATTGCCCCTGGGCGGCTAAAAACGACCTTGAACGCACCCATCGAACCACATCGCTTTATTCTCGAGCCCTTTGAGGCTCGCCGCTTCGCCAATCTGTGCGGGCAATTCGACGAGCACCTGCGCTTGATCGAACAGCGCCTGGCCATCGAGATCCGCAATCGCGGAAACCAGTTCGAGCTGATCGGCGAACCCAAGCACACCACCTCCGCGGAAAACCTGCTGCGCCGTCTCTACCGGGAAACCAAGGGGAGCGAGCTGTCGCCGGATACGGTCCACCTGTTCCTGCAAGAGTCGGCTGTCGAAGAACTCGACAACCACGCCCCGTCGGAACCTGCCGTGGCCCTGCGCACGAAGAAAGGCATGATTCGCCCTCGCGGCTTGAATCAGCAGCGCTACGTGAAGGAAATCCTGGCCAACGACATCAACTTCGGCATCGGCCCGGCCGGTACCGGCAAGACCTACCTGGCCGTGGCCTGCGCCGTCGATGCGCTGGAGCGCGAACAGGTACGACGCATCCTGCTGGTGCGACCGGCGGTCGAAGCGGGTGAGAAACTCGGCTTCCTGCCCGGCGACCTGGCCCAGAAGATCGACCCATACCTGCGCCCGCTCTATGACGCGCTGTACGAAATGCTCGGCTTCGAATACGTCGCCAAGCTGATCGAGCGCCAGGTCATCGAGGTCGCGCCGCTGGCCTACATGCGCGGCCGGACCCTGAACAACAGCTTCATCATCCTCGACGAAAGCCAGAACACCACGGTCGAGCAGATGAAAATGTTCCTGACCCGGATCGGCTTCGGTTCCACCGCCGTCATCACCGGGGACATCACCCAGGTCGACCTGCCCCGTGGCACCAAGTCCGGGCTGAACCATGTGATCCAGGTGCTCAAGGACGTGCCGGGCATCAGCTTCACGCATTTCATGCCCAAGGACGTTGTGCGCCATCCGTTGGTGCAGCGCATCGTCGAAGCCTACGAGCGTTTCGAGCATCGCGCCGAGCAAGAGTCGGCCGACAGCCAAGGCAATGGCCGCAATGCTTGAACTCGACCTGCAAGTGGCCTGCGAACACGCCGCCCCCAGCGAAGCCCAGTTCCGCCAATGGTGCGAACTGGCCCTGCGCCAACGCAGCGCCGACTCGGAGCTGACGATCCGCCTGGTGGACGAACCCGAAGGCCGCGAACTGAACCACACCTGGCGGCAGAAAGACTACGCCACCAACGTGCTGTCGTTCCCCGCCGACGTTCCCGACGAACTGCTCGACATCCCGTTGCTCGGCGACCTGGTGATCTGCGTCCCGGTGGTGGAGCGTGAAGCGGCCGAACAAGGCAAGCCCCCTGAGGCCCACTGGGCCCATCTGGTGATTCACGGCTGCTTGCATCTGCTGGGTTACGACCATATAGAAGATGCCGAAGCCGAAGAAATGGAAGCACTGGAACGAACGTTGCTTGCAGAGCTGGGTCATCCCGACCCTTACGCCGGCGACGAACACTGATACATCAACCTGTAACGACAAAGGATTCAGAGTAATCGCTATGAGCGAAGATCGATCGAGCAACGGGCAGAAGTCATGGCTGGGCAAGCTCACCCAGGCTTTTGCCCATGAGCCGAAAAACCGCCAGGAGCTGCTGGAGCTGCTGCGCGATGCACACCAGAACAAACTGCTGGACAGCGAAGCGCTGGCCATCGTCGAAGGCGCCATCCAGGTCGCTGACCTGCAAGTACGCGACATCATGGTTCCGCGCTCGCAGATGGTCAGCATCAAGGCGACCCAGACCCCGCGTGAATTTTTGCCCGCCGTGGTCGACTCCGCTCACTCGCGCTACCCGGTCGTCGGCGAAAGCCATGACGATGTCATGGGCGTGCTGCTGGCCAAGGACCTGCTGCCGCTGATCCTTCAGGAAAACGGCGACAGCTTCAACATCAAGGACCTGCTGCGCCCGGCCACCTTCGTGCCCGAGTCCAAGCGTTTGAACGTGCTGCTGCGTGAGTTCCGCGCCAACCATAACCACATGGCCATCGTCATCGACGAATACGGCGGCGTGGCCGGCCTGGTCACCATCGAAGACGTGCTCGAGCAGATCGTCGGCGACATCGAAGACGAACACGATGTCGAGGAAGACAGCTACATCAAGCCCCTGCCCAGCGGCGACTTCCTGATCAAGGCCCTGACGCCGATCGAAAACTTCAATGAATTCTTCGACAGCCAATTCTCCGACGATGAGTTCGACACCGTCGGCGGCCTGGTGATGAGCGCTTTCGGGCATCTGCCCAAGCGCAACGAAACCACGGAAATCGGTTCCTGGCGCTTCCGCATCCTGAATGCCGACAGCCGTCGGATTCACCTGCTGCGCCTTTCCCCCATTGGCCGATAACCCCTGCGAGACCCGCTAAGGACAAAAATGCGCTGGATAACCCGCCCCGGCTGGCCCGGTAACCTGCTGGCCATGGCGGCCGGCGCGATCACCACCCTGGCCCTGGCGCCGTTCAATATCTGGCCGCTGGCATTGCTGGCGGTCGGTTTGTTCTATGCCGGGCTGCGCGAGTTGTCGCCGCGCCAGGCCCTGGGCCGGGGCTGGTGTTTCGGTTTTGGCCTGTTCGGCGCCGGCACCAGTTGGATCTACGTCAGCATCCATAACTTCGGCGGCGCCTCGGTGCTGCTCGCCGGGCTGCTGATGCTGCTGTTCATCGCCGCCATCGCCTGGTTCTTCGCCCTACCCGCCTGGCTCTGGGCGCGCTGGCTGCGTCGCAACGAGGCGCCGCTGGCCGATGCCTTGGCGTTCGCCGCGCTGTGGTTGGGCCAGGAAGCCTTCCGTGGCTGGTTCCTCACCGGATTCCCGTGGCTCTATTCCGGCTACAGCCAACTCGACGGCCCGCTGTCCGGCCTCGCGCCGCTGGGCGGGATGTGGCTGATCTCCTTCACCCTGGCCCTGACCGCCGCGCTGCTTTACAACGCGCCCCGATTGATCCGCAGCCGGCGCAAAGGTTTTATCGCAGCAGGCGTAGTGCTGCTGATCGGCCCATGGGTGGCCGGCATGGCTCTCAAGGGGCATGCCTGGACCAGCCCTTCGGGCGATCCGCTGAGCGTCGCGGCGATCCAGGGCAACATCGAACAAAGCATGAAGTGGGACCCCGAGCAGCTCAACGCGCAACTGGCGCTGTACCGCGACATGAGCTTCGCCTCCAAGCGCGTCGACCTGCTGATCTGGCCGGAAACCGCGGTGCCGGTGCTCAAGGACTCCGCCCAGGGCTACCTGGACATGATGGGCAGCTTCGCCGCCGAACGGCAGTCGGCGTTGATCACCGGCGTACCGATTCGCCAACTGGTGCGCCACGAGAAGCGCTATTTCAACGGCATCACCGTGACCGGCGAAGGCGATGGCACCTACCTGAAGCAGAAACTCGTGCCGTTCGGCGAATACGTACCGCTGCAGGACATCCTGCGCGGCCTGATCGCGTTCTTCGACCTGCCCATGTCGGATTTCGCCCGGGGCCCGGCCGACCAGCCATTGCTGCAGGCCAAGGGTTACCAGATCGCACCGTTCATCTGCTATGAGGTGGTCTACCCGGAATTTGCCGCCAGCCTCTCGGCACGCAGCGACTTGCTGCTGACCATCAGCAACGACACCTGGTTCGGTACCTCGATCGGCCCGTTGCAGCATCTGCAAATGGCGCAGATGCGCGCCTTGGAAGCCGGCCGCTGGATGATTCGCGCCACCAACAACGGCGTGACCGGCCTGATCAACCCTTTCGGTCAGATCACCGCACAAATCCCGCAATTCGAGCGTGGCATCCTGTATGGCGAAGTGGTGCCGATGCACGACCTGACGCCGTACCTGCAATGGCGTTCGTGGCCGTTGATCATCCTGTGCGTGTTGCTGCTGGGCTGGGCGTTGATGGCGGGACGGATGGCCAAGACCGTTTAAGGTTTTCGATAACTTGTGGCGAGGGGATTTATCCCCGCTGGGCTGCGAAGCAGCCCTAAAAGCCTGAGACAGCGGTGTGCCAGACAGTTTGAATGGGCGCGCTTAGCGCCCCAGCGGGGATAAATCCCCTCGCCACAACCGCCGCCCTCAGCGGTAAAACAACCAATACCCCACCAGCCCCACCGCCTCGTTCATCAACTGCCCGGATTGCCAGATCGCCTTGAACTCCGGCATCCAGCCGCCCAACGGCCGGGCATTGTCCTGCCCCAGGAATCCCACCGGCGCCGGCACCACGTCAAACCCCGACCGCTGAAAACTCCAGACCACCCGTGGCATGTGCCAGGCCTGGGACACCACCACGACCCGCTTGATGCCTTGCGGCAGCAGGATCTCGGCGCTCATCCGGGCGTTTTCCCAGGTCGTACGGCTACGCCCCTCCTGCCAGCGCACGTTGACGCCGAAATCCTCCTGCATCGAGTCGGCCATCAGCTGGGCCTCGCTGGGCGGGGAGCCATAGTGCAAGCCGCCGGATGTCAGCACCGGCAAGCCTGAAGCCTTGGCCAGGCGCGCGGCATAACGCTGGCGCTCCAAGCCGACGCCGGTGGGTTGGTCGGCGCCCCAGGCCAGGTCACCGCGCTCACGGCCCGAACCGAGCACCACAATGGCGTCGGCACGTTGGGCCAGGGTCGCCCAATCACTGAGCAATAGCGGCGGTTCACGCTCCAACGCCTTGGCGCTCCACTGCACCACCACCGGCAGGCTCATCAGCCAGAAACCACCCAACCCAACGAAAAAGCACAAGCGGGCCAGCCGCGGCCGAGAGTTGCGCCACCACCAGGCAAGCGCCAACAGCAGCAAAAGAATGCCGGGCGGCAACAAAAGTTGTTTGATGAAATAGCGAAACGGCATCGGGCATCTCCATAGATGCCCGAAGCCTAGGTGGGTTGACGCAAAGCGACAACAGATTCGAAAAAACCTTGAATCAAAAAGAGCGACACGCGTGAATCCGGCTTTACTTGAACTGCAGCGACCGGACCTTTACAGCATCCTTGTCAGGCGTCCGGTCCTTGAGCCATACAACCTTGGCCGAACGGGGCGCATCGAGACGCTTGAGTACCTGGGCCCCACTGGTGGGAACTTGATGTCCGGCCTGTTCGAGGTAAGCCTTGACCAGTTCGAACTCTGCGGGGCTCAAGCCACGCAGTTCCAGCTCTGCCGGGCGCTCATCACGCAAGCGACCGGCGGTTCTTGCAGCGTCCAGGGCCACCCCGAGACGATCGATCAGTTTTTCATATAACTCAGGTGTAGCGACTTTTCGTTGTGATTCAACCATCCCTCACCTCATTGAAGATAAGACTCACTCCCCATTGAGAAGCTTAGCTTCGCTGGGCAAACCGGCAGGGCGCCGCGACCAACGGCCCTGAACACCGGTCATCGCCGATGATTGGCAATGGTTTGGCAACGGTTGACCAGCAATCAGGGTTTCCCTCGGCAGAGCGCGGTCATGTATGCTACGGCGCTTCCTGTAACTCCACTTCCAGCTTGGCTGGGCATCGAAAACGCCGCATTCGGCGTCGTCTGCGTCCAGCATGGCAACGAAGAGGATTGGGCCACCCCATTCAGTACAAAAGTAGCCATGCACGAACACTACCAGCCCCGTGAAATCGAAGCCGCCGCCCAGTCGTTCTGGGACGAGCAAAAGTCCTTTGAAGTCAGTGAACAGCCAGGCAAGGAGACTTACTACTGCCTGTCGATGTTCCCTTACCCCAGCGGCAAGCTACACATGGGGCACGTGCGCAACTACACCATCGGCGACGTGATCTCCCGCTACCAGCGCATGCAAGGCAAGAACGTCCTGCAACCCATGGGTTGGGATGCCTTCGGCATGCCGGCGGAAAACGCCGCGATGAAGAACAACGTGGCCCCCGCCAAGTGGACCTACGAAAACATCGCCTACATGAAGACCCAACTGCGTAGCCTGGGCCTGGCGGTGGACTGGTCCCGCGAGGTCACCACCTGCAAGCCCGAGTACTACCGCTGGGAACAATGGCTGTTCACCCGCCTGTTCGAAAAAGGCGTGATCTACCGCAAGAACGGCACTGTGAACTGGGACCCGGTGGACCAGACCGTACTGGCCAACGAGCAAGTGATCGACGGTCGCGGCTGGCGTTCCGGCGCGCTGATCGAAAAGCGCGAAATCCCGATGTACTACTTCAAGATCACCGCCTACGCGGATGAACTCCTGGAGAGCCTCGACGAACTGACTGGCTGGCCTGAACAGGTCAAGACCATGCAGCGCAACTGGATCGGCAAGTCCCGGGGCATGGAAGTGCAGTTCCCCTACGACGTCGCCTCCATTGGCGAAGCCGGCGCCCTGAAAGTCTTCACCACCCGTCCGGACACGCTGATGGGTGCCACTTATGTGGCCGTGGCCGCCGAGCATCCGCTGGCGACCCTGGCCGCCCGCAACAACCCCGAACTGCAAGCGTTCATCGCCGAATGCAAGGGCGGTAGCGTCGCCGAAGCCGACGTCGCCACCCAGGAAAAGAAAGGCCTGCCGACCTCGCTGTTCGTCGAGCACCCGCTCACCGGCGAGAAACTCCCGGTGTGGGTCGCCAACTACGTGCTGATGCACTACGGCGACGGTGCGGTCATGGCCGTGCCGGCCCACGACGAACGCGATTTCGAATTCGCCCACAAATACAACCTGCCGGTCAAAACCGTCGTGCGCACCAGCGCCGGTGACCAGACCCCAGCCCCTTGGCAGGACGCCTACGGCGAACACGGCGAGCTGATCAACTCCGGCGAATTCGACGGCCTGGATTTCCCCGGCGCGTTCGATGCCATCGAAGTGGCCCTGATCAAGAAGAACCTCGGCGCTTCGCGCACCCAGTTCCGCCTGCGGGACTGGGGCATCAGCCGCCAGCGCTACTGGGGCTGCCCGATTCCGATCGTGCATTGCGACACCTGCGGCGACGTACCGGTGCCGGAAGATCAACTGCCCGTGGTCCTGCCCGAAGACGTCGTACCCGACGGCGCCGGTTCGCCCCTGGCACGCATGCCTGAGTTCTATGAGTGCAGCTGCCCGAAATGTGGCGCCCCGGCCAAGCGTGAAACCGACACCATGGACACCTTCGTCGAGTCCTCGTGGTACTACGCCCGCTATGCCTCGCCGCACTTTGAAGGTGGCCTGGTGGAAAAATCCGCGGCTGACCACTGGTTGCCGGTGGATCAATATATTGGCGGCATCGAGCACGCCATTCTCCACCTGCTCTACGCGCGCTTCTTCCACAAGCTGATGCGTGACGAAGGCCTGGTGAGTTCCAACGAACCGTTCAAGAACCTGCTGACCCAAGGCATGGTGATCGCCGAGACCTACTATCGTCGCGAAGCCAACGGTGCCTACACCTGGTTCAACCCGAGCGACGTCGAACTCGAACGCGACAGCAAAGCCAAAGTGATCAGCGCCAAGCTGATTGCCGATGGCCTGCCGGTGGAAATCGGCGGCACCGAGAAAATGGCCAAGTCGAAGAACAACGGCGTTGATCCACAGTCGATGATCGACCAGTTCGGTGCCGACACCTGCCGCCTGTTCATGATGTTCGCCTCGCCACCTGACATGAGCGCAGAGTGGTCCGACTCGGGCGTCGAGGGCTCGCACCGCTTCCTCAAGCGCGTCTGGCGCCTGGCGCAGGCCCACGTCACTCAGGGCCTGCCGGGCAAACTGGACATCAGCCGCCTGAACGACGAACAGAAAGCCATTCGTCGCTCGATTCACCTGGCCATCAAGCAGGCCAGCCATGACGTCGGCCAGAACCACAAATTCAACACCGCCATCGCCCAGGTGATGACGCTGATGAACGTGCTGGAAAAAGCCGCGCAAGGCACCGAACAGGATCGCGCACTGGTTCACGAAGGCCTGGAGGCCGTGACCTTGCTGCTGGCACCGATCACGCCGCACATCAGCCACGAGCTGTGGAATCGCCTGGGTCACGCCGACCCGGTGATCGACGCCGGCTGGCCGGTGGTGGACGAAACCGCGCTGGTCCAGGACAGCCTGACCCTGGTCATCCAGGTCAACGGCAAGCTGCGCGGCCAGATCGAAATGCCAGCCGCTGCCACGCGCGAAGAAGTCGAAGCCGCTGCGCGGGCCAATGAAAACGTACTGCGCTTCGTCGATGGCCTGACGATTCGCAAAGTGATCGTCGTGCCCGGCAAGCTGGTCAACATCGTCGCAAGCTAATTGGATCGGGCGCAGGCTTGAGCCTGGCGCCGAATACAACCTGCGGGGTCGCATGGTCGACCCCCATAGGGTTCAAGGGGAGCAACAAGATGATCAAACGTAATCTGCTGGTAGTGGGCCTGGCGGTCCTGTTGAGCGCCTGCGGCTTCCAACTGCGCGGCACCGGCACCACCGAGCTGGCGGTCAAGGAACTGGACCTCAGCGCACGGGACGCCTATGGCGAAACCGTGAAAATGCTGCGCCAGACCCTGGAGAACAGCGGCGTCAAGGTCTACAGCGGTGCACCGTACAAGCTGGTGCTGACCGGTGAACAACAAAGCCAGCGCAGCCTGAGCTATGCCGGCGCCGGTCGTTCGGCCGAGTACGAACTGACCAACGTGCTGAACTATGAGATCCGCGGCCACAACGACCTGTCGCTGCTGGACGACAAGCTCCAGGTGCAAAAGGTCTACCTGCACGACGGCAACAACATCACCGGCTCTGACCAGGAGTCCATCGAAGTGCGCGGCGAAATGCGTCGTGAACTCGTACAGCGCATGATGCTGCGTCTGCAACAACTGAGCCCGGCCCAGTTGGAGCAACTGCAACAGACCGCCGACGCCCGTGCCAAGGCCGAAGCCGATGCGCTGGAAGCGGCACGCAAGGCTGAAGCGGAAACCCCGCAACAGTCGCCGATGCAGATCCCGGCTGAATAAGCCTTGCGGGGCGCTCCGGCGCCCCGCTCGCCCGCCCTTATGAAGCTCGCTCCCGCTCAACTCGGCAAACACCTGCAAGGCGTCCTCGCGCCGGTCTACATCATCAGTGGCGATGACCCACTGCTGTGCCAGGAAGCCGCCGACGCCATCCGCTCTGCGGCACGCCAGCAAGGTTTCGATGAACGCCAGGTATTCGCCGCCGACGCCAGTTTCGACTGGGGCACGCTGCTGCAAGCCGGGGCGAGCATGTCGTTGTTCGCCGAAAAACGCCTGCTGGAACTGCGTCTGCCCTCCGGCAAACCCGGTGACAAGGGTGCCGCCGCGCTGATCGAATACTGCTCTCGCCCCGCCGAAGACACAGTGTTGCTGATCAGCTTGCCGAAACTCGACGGCAGCGCGCAGAAGACCAAATGGGGCAAGGCCCTGGTCGAAGGCCCGCAGACCCAGTTCGTGCAGATCTGGCCGGTGGATGTCAGCCAGTTGCCCAGCTGGATCCGCCAGCGCCTGTCCCAGGCCGGCCTCTCGGCCAGCCAGGACGCGGTA
The DNA here is from genome assembly GCF_058148565.1 of Pseudomonas sp. DF11. Classification (NCBI taxonomy): domain Bacteria; kingdom Pseudomonadati; phylum Pseudomonadota; class Gammaproteobacteria; order Pseudomonadales; family Pseudomonadaceae; genus Pseudomonas; species Pseudomonas sp. DF11. The sequence continues at coordinate 60,849 of NZ_JBYVYN010000012.1, read as the reverse complement.
GAGCTGATTGCCGCCCGGGTCGAAGGCAACCTGCTGGCCGCCGCCCAGGAAATCGAAAAGCTCAAGCTGATGGCCGAAGGCGGGCAGATCACCGTGGAAACGGTGCAGGCCGCCGTGGCCGACAGCGCGCGCTTCGATGTCTTCGGGCTGACCGATGCGATCCTCAACGGCGAAGCCGCCCATGCATTGCGCATGCTCGAAGGCCTGCGCGGCGAAGGCGTCGAGCCGCCGGTGATCCTCTGGGCCCTGGCCCGGGAGTTGCGCCTGCTGGCCAATCTGTCCCTGCAATACAGCCAGGGTGTACCGCTGGACAAAGCCTTCAGTCAGGCCCGCCCGCCCGTCTGGGACAAACGCAAACCGCTGATGAGCAAGGCCCTGCAACGCTATTCCGCACCGCGCTGGGCGCAATTGCTGCTCGAGGCCCAGCGCATCGATGCGCAGATCAAGGGCCAGGCCGCGGGCTCGCCGTGGATGAGCCTGAGTCGGTTGTCGCTGTTGATGGCCGGGCAGCGACTCCCTTTGCCCGCTGAGTAGTCACTCAGCAGAAGCACACTGCACACCTGTGGCGAAGGGATTTATCCCCGCTGGGTTGCGAAGCGACCCCAAAACTAGGCGCCGTGGAGTGTCAGGCAGTTTGTAATGAGGGCGCTTCGCGCCCCAGCGGGGATAAATCCCCTCGCCACAGGTCATCTTCCACCACAAGTTGCGTGTCCGTCTGATGACACTGCTTGCACAACCCAGGGACTGGACAACCTCCCAACTCTGTCCCATGATTTGCCCCGCAAAAACCACCCCACGAGAGATCCCATCATGAGCAAAAAGCCATCCAGGCATGGCCCCAACAAGGCCAAGTCCATCGTCGCCCAACCCCTGTTCCGCAGCCGCCAGGAACGACCCGCCAAGGGCAAGGGCAGCTACCGCCGCGAAGCCTTCCAGTCTGACAACTGGGAGGCTTCTTGCTTTCTGGCAGCTTGAAACAACCGGACAAGCCCTACAGCCCTTTCGCATGATAAGGTCAGCACCTGATTTGTATTTTTGGACCCGTGCATGCCCTTTTGTCTTTCTCGTCGTTGGCCACTGCGCCAAATGATCGTTGCCGCAAGTGTCGCCCTGCTTGTCGCCTGCGCCGAAAAACCTACCGCCGCCGACGCCCAACCACTCCAGACCGCCCCTGCCGTGACCGCTCCGGCCATCGTGCCGCCCGTGGTGCCGAACGGTGAAGACCTGACCATTGCGCCCACCCAGACCTTCGCTGAATGGCAGGCCGGGTTTCGCAAGGAAGCCCTGGCCGCCGGGATCCGTGGAGATCTGTTCGACCGTGCGTTTATCGGCGTCAGCCCGGACATGAGCGTGATCAAGGCCGACCGCAGTCAGCCGGAGTTCACCCGCCCGGTGTGGGAATACCTCGATGGCGCGTTGTCGCCACTGCGAGTCAACAAGGGCAAGAGCCTGATTCAGCAGAACGCCCAGGTCCTGCAAAGCATCGAGCAGCGTTATGGCGTCGATCGCGAGGCGCTGGTGGCGGTGTGGGGCATGGAAAGCAACTTCGGCCAGTTCCAGGGCACCAAGTCGGTGATCAACTCCCTGGCGACCCTCGCCTACGAAGGACGGCGCCCGGGCTTTGCCCATGCGCAACTGATCGCGGCCCTGCAAATCCTGCAACAGGGCGACATCACACCAGAAAAAATGCTCGGTTCGTGGGCCGGCGCCATGGGCCAGACCCAGTTCATTCCCACCACGTACAACACCCATGCGGTGGACTTCGATGGTGACGGTCGTCGCGACATCTGGGGCAGCTCCACCGATGCCCTGGCCTCGACCGCCCATTACCTGCAAAGCTCCGGCTGGCAACGTGGTCAACCGTGGGGCTTCGAGGTCTCGCTCAATGAAGGCTTCGACTACACGCTGGCCGATGGCACGATCCGCAAGCCTGTCTCCGAATGGATGCGGCTGGGCGTTTCAGAATTTGGCGGCCTGCCGATAACCCCCGATCAAGCACAGCTATCGGCGGCCCTGCTGCTGCCGGCCGGTCATCGTGGCCCGGCGTTCCTGATCTTCGATAACTTCCGCGCCATTCTCAAGTACAACAACTCATCGTCCTACGCCCTGGCGGTTGGCTTGTTGTCACAGCGCTTCAATGGTGCAGGGCTGGTCTATGGCCAGTGGCCAAAAGAAGACCTGCCCCTGAGCCGCAGCGAACGCATCGAACTGCAGACCCTGCTGGGCAAGCACAACTACGACGCGGGCAACCCCGATGGCATCATCGGCGCCAACACCCGCAAGGCCATCCGCAGCGCCCAGCAGTCGTTCGGCTGGCCGGCGGATGGGTATCCGACGCACCAGTTGCTGGAGGCGTTGCGTAGCCGCTGAATCAGCTTATGGCGGCGACCGCCATCGCGAGCAGGCTCGCTCCCACAGGTGTTCGCGGTCAACCTGTAGGAGCGAGCCTGCTCGCGATGACTGATTCGCAGGCGCTACATGACTAGCGACTGACCACCACATCCTGCTCCAACACCAACCTCTTCTCCCCCGCATCCAACGTCACCAACGCCCCCATGGGCAAGGTCAGGTTCGGATCGCAATGCCCACTGCGCCAACCCGACAACACCGGAATGCGCAACGGTTCGAAGGTCTGCTTGAGCAAGCGGTTCAACGCCTCGACGTCGACCCCGGCCACGTCCCCCACCAACACACCGCGTAGCTTGTGCAACGTGCCGGCCAAGCGTAGCTGGGTCAGCAACCGGTCGATGCGATACAGCGGCTCGTTGACGTCTTCGATGAACAGGATCACCCCGTCGGCATCGATTTGATAGGGCGTGCCCATGGTCGCGGCGATCATCGACAGGTTGCCCCCCAGCAGACGCCCGTGGGCAACGCCCGGCTCGACGGTGGTCAATGGATATGCGGCGGGATGGTCCAGCGTGCCACCGGCCTTCAACTGTCCACGCAGCAGGCTGAAAAACGAGGTGACGGTTGGAGGTTCCTTGTCGCCCAGCAGATCGGCGTTGAGCAAAGGTCCGTGGAAGGTGACGAAGCCTGCGTAACGACTGATGGCCAGGTGTAGGGCGGTGATGTCGCTGTAGCCGATGAATGGCTTGGGGTTGCGTCGCAGGAGGTCGAAGTCGATGCGGTCCAGCAGGCGGGGCGTGCCGTAGCCGCCGCGCAGGCAGATGATGGCTTTGACTTCTGGGTCGGCGAAGGCGGCGTGCAGGTCGTTGAGACGTACTTCGTCGCTGCCGGCCAGGTAGTTGTCCTTTTCGTAGACGCCTGGGAATATTCGCAGTTCATGGCCCCTTGCGCGCATCCATTGGATGGCTTTGTCCGTGTCCAGGGGGGCGGGGCCGGCGGGGGCGATTACGGCGATCAGACCTTCTGGCGGGAGGGCTGGGACGGGGTGATGGGGGGTTAAGGTGTGGGCCATGGGGTTCCCGGCTTTTTTGATCGTGTGTATATCCGTTTCTGCGGTAACGGCCACTTATGGTTCCGCTCTTACAGCGGGTCACTTTTGGAAAAGCGCCAAAAGTAACCAAAAACGCTTTGCCCCACCACTCGGTGCCTCGCCTAGGCTCGGCATGCCCTCACTCCGGCATTGCTCCGTGGGCCGCCGCGAAGGGCCATCCATGGCCCAGCGCGGCTATCCCGGCATCCATGCCGGGATGCCCACTGCGCAATGCCTGCGTTCGGCCAGCGTGGTTTAACGGGGCCTCAAGATCAAGATCAAGATCAAGATCAAGATCAAGATCCAAAGCAAAGCAAAGCAAAGCAAAGCAAAGCAAAGCAAAGCAAAGCAAAGCAAAGCTAGATCGGGATACATCCAGCATCTTTGTAGCTGAACCACCGCTATCGCGAGCAGGCTCGCTCCCACATGGCTTGGCGGCGCTCACAATATCTGGCCAGGTGCAAAAACCTGTGGGAGCGGGCTTGCTCGCGAAGGCGTCAGCACATTCAACATCACCGCAAATTGACCCACCGCTTTCGCGAGCAAGCCCGCTCCCACAGAAGAAATGCGGTCCCACCAGAACCAGGTCGGCTATCAGGCCGCCTCGCGGAGGACGTTGATCTCGGGCGCCCCGTTAACCACGATGGCTGAACGCAGGCATTGGTTCGTGGGCAACCCGGCATGGATGCCGGGTTAGCCGCGCTGGGCCATGGATGGCCCTTCGCGGCGGCCCACGAACCAATGCCGGAGTGAAGGCATGCCGAGCCCTAGCGAGGTACCGAGTGGTGGGGCAAGAGCGTTTTGGTTACTTTTGCGCTTTTCAAAAGTGACCCGCTGTAAGAGCGGAACCATAAGTGGCCGTTACCGCAGCAACGGATATACACACCACCCCATCAACCCAAAAAATCCCAACCTTAAATCAGGACCCCAGCAACTCAGCCTTAACCAGTTTCGCCTGCTCATCCGCATGATACGAAGACCGCACCAACGGCCCAGAAGCAACGTTCTTGAACCCCATCTTGTACCCTTCCTCGGCAAACCAGGCAAAGGTATCTGGATGCACAAAACGCTGCACCGGCAAGTGACTACGCGAAGGCTGCAAGTACTGCCCCAAGGTCAGCATATCGATGTCATGCTCACGCATGCGCTTCATGACCTCGATGACTTCCTCGTCAGTCTCACCCAGGCCCAGCATCAAGCCGGACTTGGTCGGAATGTGCGGCATCATCTGCTTGAAGCGCTGCAGCAAAGTCAGCGACCACTGATAATCCGAACCCGGACGCGCAGCCTTGTACAGGCGCGGCACGGTCTCCAGGTTGTGGTTGAACACATCCGGCGGCTCGGCGGCGGTGATTTCCAGGGCGATGTCCATGCGGCCACGGTAATCGGGCACCAGGGTTTCCAGCTGGACGTTCGGCGACAGCTTGCGGATCTCGCGGATGCAATCGGCGAAATGCTGGGCACCGCCGTCACGCAGGTCGTCGCGGTCTACCGAGGTGATGACCACATACTTGAGCTTCAGGTCGGCGATGGCGATGGCCAGGCTTTCCGGCTCATTCACGTCCAAGGGTTTCGGACGGCCGTGGCCGACGTCGCAGAACGGGCAGCGACGGGTGCAGATGTCGCCCATGATCATGAACGTGGCGGTGCCGCCGGAGAAGCATTCGCCCAGGTTCGGGCAGGAGGCTTCTTCGCAGACGCTGTGCAGCTTGTGCTTGCGCAGCAGGGCCTTGATCCGGTCGACTTCCGGGGACACCGGGATGCGTACGCGAATCCAGTCGGGCTTCTTCGGCAACTCGGTGGTCGGGATGATCTTGACCGGGATGCGTGCAACCTTTTCGGCGCCGCGCAGCTTGACGCCGGCCTCTACCTTGGCACGCGGGGCCGGACGCTCGGTGACGTCCTGCGTCGGGATAATGGTTTGCACAGCATCAGTAGTCATATCAGTCGATTCCGCCCGTAAGGGTCGTCTGCTCAGCATAGTCGAGGTGTTTGACGAGCTGCGCGCGCAGCCGGGCACTTACCTCGGCAAATTCAATCGATCCTGTGTGATCGCGAAGCTGGGTCATCGCCAGCCCCGCGTAGCCACAGGGATTAATCCGTCGAAACGGCGCCAGATCCATGTCCACGTTCAACGCCAGGCCGTGAAACGAACAACCGTGGCGGATCCGCAGGCCCAGGGAGGCGATTTTCGCCCCGTCGACGTAGACACCCGGCGCATCCGGCTTGGCCGCCGCCGCTACACCGTAGCTGGCCAGCAGCTCGATCAGGCATGTCTCCATGCGCGTGACCAGCTCGCGCACGCCAAACCCCAGCTTGCGCACGTCCAGCAACAAGTAGGCAACCAATTGGCCAGGGCCATGGTAGGTCACCTGCCCGCCGCGGTCGACCTTCACCACCGGGATATCCCCCGGCAGCAACAAGTGCTCGGCCTTGCCGGCCTGGCCCTGGGTGAACACCGGTGGGTGTTCCACCAGCCAGACTTCGTCGGCGGCGGTGTTGCCGCGTTCGTTGGTAAAGCGTTGCATGGCATGCCAGACCGGCTCGTAGGCCATCGTGCCCAGCTCGCGAAAGCCCAGCGTGCCCGGCATCACAACACCATGTGCACGAAACCGGTCGCTCGCAGCTCGCTGTTGATGTCGTAGAGCTGTTCCTGGCCGGTGGCAATGATGTGCAACTGGATCGTCGTGTACTTGCCGTTGGTACTCTGGCGTTCGGCCAGGGTCTTGTGATCAACGGTGGCATGTTTTTCAAGGATCGCGATGATCCGGTCCTTGAAACCCACACCGGTATCGCCAATCACCTTGATCGGATAATCCGCGCAAGGGAATTCGATTTTTGGCGCCTTTACTTCAGAGTCTGTCATGGCGTAACGGCCTCGTAAGCCGTGGTAACGCACATGGCCCCGCTCCGGATGGAAACGGGGCCATGCAGGTCAACACTCGATCAGTTGAACAAGCCGTAGAAGAATAGACGGATGCTATCCCAGATGCGGCGGAAGATACCACCTTCCTCGACCGCGTCCAGAGCGATCAGGTCAGCGCTGTGCACCACTTTGTCATCCAGTTTGACTTCGACTTTACCGATCACGTCGCCCTTGGCGATAGGAGCGGTCAGTTGCGGGTTCATGGTCATGCTGGCAGCGAGCTTCTTGAGCTGGCCCTTTGGCAGGGTCATGGTCAGGTCCTGGGCCAGGCCGGCCTTGACCTGGTTGCTCGAGCCTTTCCAGACCTGGGCCTGGGCCAGTTCGGTGCCCTTCTGGTAGAAGGTCTGGGTTTCGAAGAAGCGGAAGCCGTAGGTCAACAGCTTCTGGGTCTCGGCGGCGCGGGCCACTTCGCTGCTGGTGCCGAAGACGACGGCGATCAGGCGCATGCCATCACGCACCGCCGAAGACACCATGCAGTAGCCGGCTTCGTCGGTGTGGCCGGTCTTCAGGCCATCGACGGTCTTGTCGCGCCACAGCAGCAGGTTGCGGTTAGGCTGCTTGATGCCGTTCCAGAAGAATTCCTTCTGGGAGTAGATGGCGTAGTGCGCCGGGTCTTCATGGATGATCGCCCGAGCCAACAGCGCCATGTCGTGAGCCGAGGAATAATGCTCGGGGTTCGGCAGGCCGGTGGGGTTCATGAAGTGGCTGTTGGTCATGCCCAGATCGGCCACGGTTTTGTTCATCATGTCGGCGAACGCATCTTCGCTGCCGGCGATGTGCTCGGCCAGGGCGACGCTGGCGTCGTTGCCGGACTGGATGATGATGCCGTGCAGCAGGTCGCTGACGGTCACTTGCGAACCAACCTTGATGAACATCCGCGAACCGCCGGTGCGCCAGGCGTTTTCGCTGACGGTCACCGGATCGTTTTCACCGATCTGGCCACGACGGATTTCCAGGGTGGCGATGTAGGCGGTCATCAGCTTGGTCAGGCTGGCCGGTGGCAGGCGCTGGTCACCGTTGTTCTCTACCAGCACCTCGCCGCTGCTGGCATCCATGAGCACGAAGGATTTGGCGGCCAATTGAGGCGGGGCCGGCATCATCTCGACCGCGAACGCGGCGGGTGAGAGAAGCAGCGGGACTAGCAGGCAAAGGCGTTTGGCAAAGGTGGTGATGTTCATCCGTCTCTCGAAATCGCTAATGGGACTTGCCCGAAGGCAAAACTAAAACAGGCAACCTTCTAACGGGTTGCCGCGTATTTAAGTTGCTCACTCACACCCTTGCCGGGCTTTTATTATTCATGGAGCCAACAACCTGACCCGCTCCAACCGCAAGCGGGCCTCAATCAATTACTCGGCGGTGACCAGGCTCGGCGAACCGAGATTGGCCAGGCGCACACTGTTCTGCACTTGCTGGACTTCACCCGGAGAACCGATCGGCCCCAGGCGCACCCGATGCAGTGTCTGCTGGTTGCGCACGATCGAGCTGATGAACACCGGGGCGCTCACCATCGAACTCAGCTTCGACCGGAGCAGTTCGGCAGCGTCCGGGTTGGCGAACGCGCCCACTTGCAGAAACTGGCCAGACGCTGGTGCAGAAGCGTTTTTTTTTGCATCGATCTGTACCGGCAGCACGGCCGCGGCGTGTTGCTGCGGCGGCGGTGTCCACTGCTCGACCGTGCCGGTGGACGCCGTCACGGTCGGCGCGGCATTTTGCGCCACTTTCGGCTCGTTGAGCATCAAAGGCGCCGGACGGCCACGTTGGGCCCACCATTCCTGCGGGTCGATGCCTTCGACCTTGACCCGGGCGGTGCCGATTTCAGCGTAACCGAGTTTTTTCGCCGCCGCATACGACAGGTCGATGATACGGTCGGAATAGAACGGCCCGCGGTCATTGACCCGCAGGATCACGCTCTTGTTGTTGTCCAGGTTGGTCACCCGCACATAGCTGGGCAGCGGCAAGGTCTTGTGGGCCGCGCTCATACCATACAGGTCATACACTTCGCCGTTGGCGGTGTTCTGGCCGTGGAACTTGGTGCCGTACCAGGACGCCGTGCCCGAAGCCACGTAGCGCTTGGAGTCGGCCATCGGGAAATAGGTCTTGCCCAGTACCGTGTACGGGTTGGCCTTGTACGGGCCGGTGTGCAGGGTCGGCGTGGCGTCGGGAATGCGCGAGACGTCCACGTCCCACCACGGCGCGCCGTCCTTGTGGGCCCGGTTGATGTCCAGGCCCGGCATCGCCCGCACGGCAGTGGTGTTTTTCTGGGTCGGCGCGCGGCTGGTCGAACAACTGACGACCAACAACGACAGCGCAGCCAATGCCACGAGCTTGAGGGGCTTGGCTTTCAGGGGTTGATAGGTAGGCATTGCCCGCATTATTTGACGCCCCGTGCTTTGACCAGCTCTTCAGACAGTTGATATACAGCCATGGCGTACATCACGCTGCGGTTATAACGCGTAATCGCGTAGAAATTCTTCAGGCCCATCCAGTATTCGGGGCCTTGTTCGCCTTCCAGGCGCATCGCGGTGACCGGCATGTCGTCACGCAGCGCATCATGACTCGACCAGCCCAGCGCCCGCAACTCCCCGACGGTTTTCGTCGGCTCGATGCCCTCGGTCAGGCCCTCGTCCACCTGCTCGCCACGCACGTCGGCACGGCTGACCACCGGCTGGCCGGCTTCCCAGCCGTGGCGCTTGAAATAGCTGGCGACACTGCCGATGGCGTCGGTCGGGTTGGTCCAGATATTGATGTGGCCATCGCCGTCAAAGTCCACCGCATAGGCGCGGAAACTGCTGGGCATGAATTGCGGCAGGCCCATGGCCCCGGCATAGGAGCCCTTGAGGGTCAACGGATCGACCTGCTCTTCGCGGGCCAGCAACAGGAATTCGCGCAGCTCCTTGCGGAAGAACTCGGCACGCGGCGGGTAATCGAAACCCAGGGTCGACAGCGCGTCGATCACCCGGAAATTCCCGGTATTGCGGCCAAAGAAGGTCTCCACGCCAATAATAGACACGATGACCTGGGCCGGTACGCCGTATTCCTGCTCGGCCCGGGCCAGCGCGGCCTCGTGCTGGCGCCAGAAGTCCACGCCCCGGGCGATACGCGCCTCGGTGATGAACATCGGCCGGTACTCGCTCCACTGCTTGACCCGCTCGGCAGGTCGGGAGATGGCGTCGAGGATCGACTGCTTGCGTTCGGCCTCGCGAAACACCCCCATCAGTTGCTCGCCGGCAAAACCGTAGTCGCGGGTCATCTCACCGACGAATTCGGCCACCTGCGGCGAACCTTCGTATTCGCCCGCCAAGGCATGCGATGCACTGCCCAGGAAGCCGACCAGGCCGATCCACGGCGCATATCGCGTCGACCAGCCACGCATTGCTTGCATTGAACTCTTCACCTTATTCAAACCTGTGCGATCCACTTGCGATGCGTATGAATCGACATCAAAACCCCAAACGCTGACAGTAGTGTCACCAGCGAAGTTCCTCCGTAGCTAATGAATGGCAACGGCACCCCCACGACCGGCAACAGGCCACTGACCATACCGATGTTGACGAAAACATAAACAAAAAACGTCATGGTCAGGCTGCCCGCCAGCAACTTGCCGAACAACGTCTGGGCCTGGGCGGTGATCACCAGCCCGCGGCCGATCAGCAGCAGATAGATCAGCAGCAGCACGCAGATGCCCACCAGGCCGAACTCCTCGCCCATCACGGCGATGATGAAGTCGGTGTGGCTTTCCGGCAAAAAGTCCAGGTGCGACTGGGTGCCCATCAGCCAGCCCTTGCCGAACACCCCGCCGGAGCCGATGGCGGCCTTGGACTGGATGATGTTCCAGCCAGTGCCCAGCGGATCGCTCTCCGGGTCGAGGAAGGTCAGGATTCGTTGCTTCTGGTAGTCGTGCATCACGAAGTACCACATGGCCACCGACACCGGCACGGCGATGGCGATGACGCTGAGGATCCAGCGCCAGCGCAGCCCGCCCATGAACAGCACGAAGGCGCCACCGGCCAGGATCAACAGCGAAGTGCCGAGGTCCGGCTGGCGCACGATCAGGATGAACGGGATGCCGATCAGCAACAGGCTGATGCACACGTGCTTGAGCTGCGGCGGCAAGGTGCGCTTGGACAGGTACCAGGCGATGGTCGCCGGCATGATGATCTTGAGGAATTCCGAAGGCTGGAAGCGGATCACCCCGGGGATGTTGATCCAGCGCGTGGCGCCCATGGCGTTGTGGCCCATCACGTCCACCACCACCAGCAAGCTCACGCCCACCACATAGGCCAGCGGCACCCAACGGGCCATGAAGCGCGGCTCGAGCTGGGCGATGACGATCATCGACACCAGGCCGATGCCGAACGACGTGGCTTGCTTGGCCAGCAAGTCCCAGCTCTTGCCACTGGCCGAATACAGCACGAACAGGCTACCGGCGGCCAGGGTCAGCAGCAGGATCAACAGCGGGCCATCGATGTGCATGCGCTGCAACAGCGTGGCTCGCCGGCGCATCACGTCTTCGCTGGAGAGGATCCGGTCGAAATTATTCTTCACGGGCCGTAGCCTCCGCAGTGGTGGGGCTTGCGTATTCAGGCTTGAGCTGGCCGTGCTCGTCCAGCAACCAGGCGTCCATGATCTGGCGCACCACTGGCGCGGCGACGCCGGAGCCCGACTCACCGTTCTCGACCATCACCGACACGACGATTTTCGGGTTGTCGGCCGGTGCGAAGCCGACGAACAAGGCGTGGTCGCGGTGGCGTTCCTGGACCTTGGAGCGGTCGTACTTCTCGCCCTGCTTGATAGCGACGACCTGGGCCGTACCGCTCTTGCCGGCAATGCGGTATTGCGCGCCGATGGCCGCCTTGCGGGCGGTGCCCCGGGCACCGTGCATTACCTGCTGCATACCGTTGTTGACCTTCTGCCAGTCCGAGGGATTGTGCAGGATGATGTCCGGCATCGGGTTCGGGTCCACTGGTTTCTGGCCTTCGATGGTCTTGGCCAGGTGCGGGCGATACCACTTGCCCTTGTTCGCCACCAGGGCCGTGGCCTGGGCCAGTTGCAACGGTGTGGCCTGCATGTAGCCCTGGCCGATCCCCAGGATCAGGGTTTCACCGGGGAACCACGCCTGGCGCCGGGTCGCGCGCTTCCACTCCCGGGACGGCATCAGGCCGGGGGACTCTTCGAACATGTCCAGCGAGACTTTCTGGCCGATGCCGAACTTGCCCAGGTAGGACGACAACCGATCGATCCCCAGCTTGTGGGCCAGGTCATAGAAGTAGGTATCGTTGGAACGCATGATGGCCGTTTCCAGGTCCACATAACCGTCGCCGGTGCGGTTCCAGTTACGGTACTTGTGGTCGTAGTTGGGCAGCATGTAATAACCGGGGTCATAGACTCGGCTCGACGCGGTCACCACGCCGGAGTCCAGCCCGGCAATCGCCACGGCCGGCTTGATGGTCGAGCCCGGCGGATAGAGGCCGCGCAGCACACGGTTGAACAGCGGCCGGTCGATGGAGTCACGCAACTCGGCGTAGGCCTTGAAGCTGATGCCAGTGACGAACAGGTTCGGATCGAAACTCGGCTGGCTGACCATCGCCAGCACCTCGCCAGTGTTCGGGTCCAGCGCCACCACGGCACCACGACGCCCGCCCAGCGCCGCTTCGGCGGCCTCTTGCAGCTTGATGTCCAGGCTCAGGACGATGTCCTTGCCGGGAATCGGATCGGTACGCTTGAGCACCCGCAAGACGCGGCCACGGGCGTTGGTCTCGACTTCCTCGTAACCCACCTGGCCATGCAGCTCGGGCTCGTAGAAGCGCTCGATACCGGTCTTGCCGATGTGGTGGGTGCCGCTGTAATTCACCGGATCGAGCGTCTTGAGCTCTTTCTCGTTGATCCGCCCCATGTAGCCGACCGAGTGGGCGAAGTGCGGCCCCTGGGGATAGTGCCGCACCAGCTGCGCCACCACCTCGACGCCGGGCAGGCGGAACTGGTTCACGGCGATCAGGGCGATCTGCTCTTCGGTCAGCTCGAACAGGATCGGCACCGGCTCGAACGGCCGTCGGCCCTGGCGCATGCGCTTCTCGAAGATCGCTCGGTCTTCGGGGGTCAGTTGCAGCACTTCGACGATCACGTCGAGTACGTGCTGCCAATCCCCGGAGCGCTCGCGGGTCATGCTCAGGCTGAAGCTGGGCCGGTTATCCGCCACCACCACGCCGTTGCGGTCGAAGATCAGCCCGCGGGTCGGCGGAATCGGTTGCACATGCACCCGGTTGTTTTCCGACAGGGTCGAGTGGTACTCGTACTGGATCACCTGGAGGAAATACAGCCGCGCAATCAGCACGCCGATCAGCGTCACCACGGTAATAGCGCCGAACACGACGCGGCCCCGCACCAGGCGGGCGTCTTTTTCGTGGTCCTTGATGCGGATCGGCTGAGGCATGGGGCAGGATTACTTGTGGTAAGGGTGCCCGGACAGAACTGTCCAGGCACGATACAGCTGTTCGCCGATCAGGATCCGCACCAGCGGGTGTGGCAACGTCAACGGCGACAACGACCAACGCTGATCGGCCCGGGCACAGACTTCCGGCGCCAGCCCTTCCGGGCCACCGACCATGAAATTGACCGTGCGCGAGTCCAGCCGCCAGCGATCGAGCTCCACCGCCAGTTGCTCGGTGCTCCAGGGCTTGCCGTGGACTTCGAGAGTGACGATGCGCTCGTTCGGCCCGACCTTGGCCAGCATGGCTTCGCCTTCCTGGCGGATGAAGCGCGCCACGTCGGCGTTCTTGCCACGGGTGTTGAGCGGAATTTCCACCAGTTCCAGGGCCAGCTCGGACGGAAGACGCTTGGCATATTCATGCCAGCCTTCTTCCACCCACTTGGGCATGCGAGAACCGACGGCGATCAGGCGCAGTCGCACAGCGGTCCCTTATTGCTGGTCTTTGTTGAGCTTGGTGAAGTGCTCATGGGGATTTTCCGGGCTGTGGTGCGCGGCGCTGGCCGAACGGCTCTGCTCGGCACCGGCCCACAGGCGCTCCAGGTCGTAGAACTGGCGCGCCGAGGCGGTCATCATGTGCACGATGACGTCGTCCATATCCAGCAGCACCCAGTCGCTGTCGCCCTTGCCTTCTTCACCCAGCGGCTTGACGCCCTTGGCCTTGACCGCTTCGCGGACCTTGTCCAGCATCGCGCCGATCTGGCGGTTGGAGGTACCGGTGGCGATGATCATGTAGTCCGTGATGCTCTGCTTTTCACGAACGTCGATCACCTGGATGTCCTGGGCCTTGACGTCTTCCAGGGCCGCCACGGCCACCTTGACCAGCTCTTCGCCGGCCAGTGCCACGCCGGTATGGGCTTCTACAGGCAGCGGGGCGCTTTTGAACGTGCCTTTGCGCTTTACTTTGTTTACGTCTTTGTCAGTCATATAAAACTCGTTTTGCTCGTATGTTCGGGCGCTTCGCTACACGCATTCACGTGCCTTGAAGCGCGCCTTTTTCAGTTCGACGCACGGTACAGCCCGTGCGCATCGATGTAGGCCAGGACCGCGTCGGGCACCAGGAAACGTACCGACTTACCGCTGGCCAGCAGTTGACGGATCTGGGTGGCGGATACCGCGAGCGGCGTCTGCCAGACGAATGCAATCTGTCCGCTCGGCCCTTTCAGGGCCAGCGGGTCGCTCACCGAGCGGGCCGCCAGCAGGTTGCGCAAGGCATCCGGCGGCTCGCTGTCGGCATCCGGGCGTTGCAGCACCAGGATGTGGCAATGCTGGAGCAACTCTTCCCAGCGATGCCAAGTGGGCAGGCCGCAAAATGCGTCCCAGCCCAGAAGCAGAAAAACCTGGGCATCGGCGGCCAGTTCGGCACGCATCAGCTCCAGGGTATCAATGGTGTAGGACGGTTTGTCCCGCTGCAATTCGCGGGCGTCCACCACCAACGGTGCCACACCGGCCACCGCGCACTCGACCATCGCCAGGCGGTCTTGCGCCGACACCTGTGGCGTGTCCCGATGAGGCGGCCTGGCGCTGGGCGTCAGGCGTAGCTCATCGAGGGCCAGGGCATCGGCGACCTCCAGCGCACCGCGCAAATGGCCGATGTGCACCGGGTCGAACGTGCCGCCCAGGATACCGATGCGCCGGGGCGCAGTTGTCGTCGTCACTGCGGCTGACGGGTCAAGGTCGCCCAAGTCAGGCCGGCTCCTGTCCACGCAACTGGCCGTCACCGACCACGATGTACTTCTCGCAGGTCAGGCCTTCCAGACCGACCGGGCCGCGGGCGTGCAGCTTATCAGTAGAAATGCCGATCTCGGCACCCAATCCGTATTCGAAGCCATCGGCGAAGCAGGTCGGCGTGTTGATCATCACCGACGCCGAATCCACTTCGGCCACGAACCGCCGGGTTTCGCCCTGGTGCTCACTGACGATGGAATCGGTGTGGTGCGAGCCGTGGCGATTGATGTGCTCGATGGCCTCGTCCAGCCCGTCGACCACGCGGATCGACAGGATCGGCGCCAGGTATTCGGTATTCCAATCTTCTTCGGTGGCGACAGCGGCTTCGATGATCGCCCGGGTGCGCTCGCAACCACGCAACTCGACGCCTTTTTCGCGGAACTGGGCGGCCATCGACGGCAGGAAGGCCTGGGCAACGGCCTGGTCCACCAGCAGGGTTTCCATCGCGCCACAGATACCATAACGGTAGGTCTTGGCGTTGAAAGCGATGCGTTGGGCCTTCGGCAATTCGGCGTGGGCACTGACGTAGACGTGGCAGATGCCGTCCAGGTGCTTGATCACCGGCACGCGGGCATCGCGGCTGACCCGTTCGATCAGGCCCTTGCCACCACGGGGCACGATGACATCGACGAATTCGGGCATGGTGATCAGCGCGCCGACTGCGGCGCGGTCGGTGGTTTCCACCACTTGCACCACGGCCGCCGGCAGATTGGCCTCGGCCAGGCCGCGCTGGATGCAGGCGGCGATGGCGCGGTTGGAGTGGATAGCCTCGGAGCCGCCACGCAGGATGGTCGCGTTGCCCGACTTCAGGCACAGGCTCGCGGCGTCGATGGTCACGTTCGGCCGCGACTCGTAGATGATCCCGACCACGCCCAGGGGCACGCGCATCTTGCCGACCTGGATGCCCGACGGCCGGTAGCTCATGTCGCGGATCGCCCCGACCGGGTCCGGCAACGCCGCGACCTGGCGCAGGCCGACGATCATGCCGTCGATGCGGGCCGGAGTCAGCGCCAGGCGCTCAAGCATGGCCGGCTCCAGGCCATTGGCCCGACCTGCGGCCAGGTCCAGCTCGTTGGCGGCGGACAACTCGGCGCGCGCAGCGTCCAGCGCATTGGCGGCGGCCTGCAGGGCGCGGTTTTTCTGCGCGGTGCTGGCACGGCCGATGATGCGCGACGCTTCGCGAGCGGCGCGACCCAGGCGGGTCATGTAGTCAAGAACGGACTCAGTCATGGTCTGTGTGGTCTTGGCAAAGAGGAAAGCGGCAGATTATAGCTGTCGTAACCCTCGACTAACAGCGTGGACTCGCAGTGGTGACCGGCGGAGGAGCAAAACCGGCGTAAACAGCCTGTTGAAGCGCGTGTTCAGCGGTGATTAAGCTTTCCATTGCTATCATCGCGCTTCCTTTGGCCTCCCTTCGTCTATCACCATGACCGATTTGCCATTGCCCGACGCCCTGCCCCACGCCTTTTTCGATCGCGATGCCCAGGTGCTTGCCAAAGACCTGCTGGGCAAAGTCATTCGCCACAAGGTCGGTGACTTGTGGCTCAGTGCGCGGATCATCGAGACCGAGGCGTACTACTTCGCCGAAAAGGGCAGCCACGCCTCGCTGGGCTACACAGAAAAACGTAAGGCTTTGTTTCTGGATGGCGGCCACATCTATATGTACTACGCCCGGGGCGGCGATTCGCTGAACTTCAGTGCCCAGGGGCCCGGCAACGCGGTGTTGATCAAATCGGCGTACCCATGGGTCGACACCGTCTCCGGCCCGGAGAGCCTGGCGCAGATGCTGCTGAACAACCCCGACGCCCAGGGCCGGCCACGCACGCCGCAGAAACTCTGTGCCGGTCAGACTTTGCTGTGCAAGGCGTTGGGGTTGAAGGTGCCGGACTGGGACGCCAAACGCTTCGATCCCGAGCGTTTGCTGGTGGAAGACGTCGGCGTGCCAACGGTCAACGCGATCCAGACCACCCGCCTGGGCATCCCCCAGGGCCGGGACGAACACCTGCCCTACCGCTTCGTCGACGC
Organism: Pseudomonas sp. DF11; assembly: GCF_058148565.1. NCBI lineage: Bacteria > Pseudomonadati > Pseudomonadota > Gammaproteobacteria > Pseudomonadales > Pseudomonadaceae > Pseudomonas > Pseudomonas sp. DF11. The sequence goes on along the minus strand of NZ_JBYVYN010000012.1, from coordinate 44,247 downwards.
CGCCTACGCGCCCTGGTGCACCCGCAACCCGTTGCGGCGCGGGCAGATCGAAGGGCGGGATTATTTTTTGCTTTCATGAACACAACACCGCCCCATTGTTGATTTTCAGTGACCACAGGTTTTGTGTTCACAACAGAACCCCATGTGGGGCGAGCTTGCTCGCGATGGCGTCAGGTCAGCAGAATGAATGTTGACTGGCACACCGCAATCGCGAGCAGGCTCGCTCCCACAGTTGATTTTCGGTGGTCACGGGTTTGTGCTCACAACAAAACCCCATGTGGGAGCGAGCCTGCTCGCGATGGCGTCAGATCAGTAGAATCAGATGTTGACTGACACACCGCAATCGCGAGCAGGCTCGCTCCCACAGTAAAAATGCATGCCGTTCACTATTCAATGGAGTTGTATTTATGGGCCCATGGCTCGATAGCATCACTGGCTGGTTGACCGTCAACCCGCAATGGCTGGCGGTGGCGGTGTTCATCGTCGCCTGTGTGGAGTGCCTGGCCATTGCCGGGTTGATCGTGCCGGGGACCGTGCTGTTGTTTGCCATAGCCGTGCTGGCCGGCAGCGGCGCGCTGTCCTTGGGCGAGACGTTGCTACTCGGCCTGCTCGGTGGCTTGCTGGGGGACCTGGTGTCGTACTTCCTCGGCCGGCATTTTCACCAGAATATCCGGCGCCTGCCGGGGCTGCGGCATCACCCTGAATGGATGAGCGCTGCGGAGAGCTATTTCCAGCGCTACGGCATCGCCAGCCTGCTGGTGGGCCGTTTTATCGGCCCCCTCAGGCCGATGCTGCCGATGGTGGCCGGGATGTGCGACATGCCATTCCCACGTTTCGCCGCCGTCAGCGTGCTGGCCGCGACCGGCTGGACCGTAGCGTATCTGTTGCCGGGCTGGGCCACCGGGGCGGCGTTCCGCCTGCCACTGCCCGAAGGTTTCTGGCCACAAGCCGGCGTGGTCATCGGCAGCATCGCGGTGATGGTCGGGCTGAGCGTCAACAGCAGCATGCGTCGCCATCGCCACGCCACGGCGCTGATCGCAGGCCTGGGCCTGGTGATCCTGATCGGCCTGTTCATCGGCTTTCGCTACCTGACGGCGTTCGACCAGGGCCTGATGGCCCTGGTCCAGGAGCATCGCAGCGCGACGCTGGATGAAATCGCCGTGACCTTCACACTGATCGGCGAATTCCGCAACATGCTGATTGTCTGCAGCCTGCTGACCGGGTTACTGCTGCTGACGCGCCAATGGCGGCAGGCAATCTTCGCCGGCGGCACGATGCTGCTCACGTCCCTGGCCAATACCGGCAGCAAACATTTCTTCGCCCGCGTACGCCCGGAAATCCTCACCGACCCACTGACCAGCTACAGCATGCCCAGCGGCCATGCCTCAGGCGCATTCGCGCTGTTCCTGAGCCTCGCCATCCTGGCCGGTCGCGGCCAGCCACCGCGCATGCGCCTGACCTGGCTGTTACTGGCGTGCCTGCCAGCCTTGGCCATTGCCCTGTCGCGGGTGTATCTGGGGGCTCACTGGCCGAGCGATGTCGTTGCCGGGGCGATGCTCGCCGCCTGTGTCTGCGCCGCCGTCCTGTGGTTGAGTCAGCGCCAGACCCCGCTGCCGGCCATGCCGCCGAAAATCTGGTGGCTGATCCTGCCGGCGCTGGTGGCGGTGTTCAGCTTCTTCGCCCTGCGGCATTTGCCCCATGCGATGTTGCGGTATGCCTATTAGGCAATCGCGAGCAGGCTCGCTCCCACAGGAGACGGAATTTCTTCAGAAGGAATGTGATCGACTGTGGGAGCGAGCCTGCTCGCGATTGCGGTGCGTCAGTCGACATCGAGCATGCTGACCCGGCGCCATCGCGAGCAAGCTCGCTCCCACAAGGGTTCTGAATCCTTCCAGTGAATGCGCGTGTTTCAGGCAAAGAGTTCGCCCTGCAACTCATCGAGCAAGGCCTGGATCGCATCCAGCCGCTGCTGGGGGTCATCGAGCTGCAGCAGGTCGATCTTGTCCAGTTCGTTGAACGGCAGCAGGTAGGCCAGCTGATTGGCCAGGGACTGCTGGCCGGTGGCTTCGGTGCCCATGTTCAGGGCCTCGACCATCGGGTGCTCGGCCAAGGCCTTGAGCAGCGCCACCAGGTCGGCGTCTTCATCTTGCAGCGGTTGCTCCGGCTCTTCCTCCAGCCACTCGACCTCGGCAACCGTCAGTTGATCCGCCTGGACGCTGCTGCCATGCACGATGAAGCGCCGCCCGCCTCGCACGCGAATGCCCAGCAGACCATTGTCCTGCTGGGAGAAGTCGGTGATACACGCTTCACAACCAACCCGCGCATAGCCTTCGGGGGCGATGCCGACTTCCTCGCCATCGAGGATGCACACCACGCCGAAGCCTTCGCCCTTTTTCATGCAGCGCCCGATCATGTCGAGGTAACGCGCCTCGAAAATCTGCAAGTCGAGGATGCAACCGGGGAACAGCACGGTGTTCAACGGGAAAAGCGGCAAGCTCATAACCAATTCCTTAAACCGTCATCGACACCACCAACGGCAGCAGCACCGCCGTGGCCACGCCCATCAGACTCATTGCCAGCGCCGCAAAGGCACCCGACTCCTCGCTTTCCTGCAACGCCACCGACGTACCCACCGCATGGGCCGCCAACCCCAGGGCCATGCCCCGGGCCTCAGGGCTATGGACACCTAAGCGGGTCAGAATACTCGGACCGAGGATCGCCCCGAGTACACCGGTAATCAACACGAACACCGCCGCCATGGCCGCCACGCCGCCGATCTGTTCGGCCACCAGCATGGCGATCGGCGACGTCACCGACTTGGGCGCCATGGTCATCAGAATCATGTGCTCGGCACCGAAGGCCCAGCCCAACACCACCGCAGAGCCCGTGGCAAACACCCCGGCTATCACCAGCGTAGTAAAAATCGGCCAGAACAACTGCCGGATCCGTCGCAGGTTCAAATACAGCGGCACCGCCAAAGCGACCGTGGCCGGGCCCAGCAGGATGCTGAGGATCTCGGTGCTCTTGCGGTACTCGGCGTAGCCGATGCCGCAACCGACCAACACGCCGATCAACAGCACCATGGACATCAACACCGGTTGCAGGAACACCCAGCGGGTCTTTTCGAACGCTGCCAGCACCAATTGATAGGCGCCCAGGGTAATGCCTATGCCGAACAGCGGATGGTGAATCACCGAGTTCCAGGCGCCCTGCCAGTCGAGCATCATTGGCGGTCCTCCGGGGCGGCGACGTGACGGCGGGCCAGGCGCTGCATCAGCACCCCCGCCAGCGCCACGGACAGCACCAGAGACAAGGTCAACGCGCCAACGATGGCCCAGAAATCGGCGGCTATCGCCCGGGCGTAAACCATCACCCCCACTGCGGGCGGCACCAGCAGCAAGGGCAAGTAACGCAGCAGGCTGCTAGCGGCCAGGTTCAACGGCTCGCTGACTTCACCGCGCACCACCAGATAGCACAGCAGCAACAGCAGGCCAATGATCGGCCCAGGCAGCACCGGCAAGAACAAATGATTGATCGCAGTGCCCAGCAATTGGAACAGCACCAGCCAGGTCAGGCCCCGTAGCAACATCCGCTCTCTCCCCTGCAACACTTACTCAAAGAATGCGCCGGCATTATAAGCATGCCCGCGCTATGGTTCGGCATTCGTAAAAAGCATGTTCGGTGACCTTACGTGCACGCCATGTTGATCTACAGTGGTTCTCCGGGGACGCAGATCCCCGTTCCAGCAAAAGCACAACAGATGAACCCAAGGAGAGTCTCAATGCCTTACGTCCCCGTTGCAGCGCTCAAAGATTATGTCGGCAAGGAACTTGGACGTTCCGAATGGCTCACCATCGATCAGGACCGCATCAACCTGTTCGCCGAAGCCACTGGCGACTTTCAGTTCATCCACGTCGATCCGGTCAAGGCCGCGCAGACCCCGTTCGGCAGCACCATCGCCCACGGTTTCCTGTCGCTGTCGCTGATGCCCAAGCTGATGGAAGACATCCTGATCCTGCCCGAAGGCGTGAAGATGGTCGTCAACTACGGGCTGGACAGCGTGCGCTTCATCCAACCGGTCAAGGTCGACTCCAAGGTCCGGCTCAAGGTCGACCTGGTGGACGCCACCGAGAAAAAACCCGGCCAATGGCTGCTCAAGGCTACCGCCACCCTGGAGATCGAAGGCTCGGAAAAACCGGCCTACATCGCCGAGCCGCTGTCGCTCTGCTTCGTGTAAACCTGCGCGGTCGCGAAACCGCTCAGGCAGTTTCGCATCGCTTCTCTGTATCCAAGGGGCATAGCTGCGGCATACTCGTGGCCTGATGACCTGGATCTCGTTATGCGCTTACTCGTCCCACTGACCCTGACCCTGTTGCTCACCGCCTGTGGCGACGGCGAATCGCCGCTGCCTCCCGACGCGCGCCTGCCCGACGGCGGCCGCTATCGCGGCGACCTCGTGGACGGGCTGCTCCAGGGCCTGGGACGCATCGACTACCCCAATGGCAGCTGGTACGCCGGGCAATTCGACAAAGGCCAGTGGCATGGCACTGGGGAATGGCATGGCAGCAATGGCGAAGTCTATCGCGGCCAGTTCGAGCAAGGCCTGTTCCACGGCCAGGGCAGCCTGACCACACCGACCAGCAGCTACAGCGGCGGCTTCAAGCTGGGGCGACGGGACGGTGAAGGAACGCTCAAGGAAAACGGCATGACCTACCGGGGCGAGTTCAAGGCCGACCGCTATTCCGGCCTCGGACGCCTGGAACTCGACGACGGCAGCCAATACCAGGGCCCGTTCGCCAACGGCAAGCCCAACGGTGAAGGCCAACGCTTCGACGCCAGCGGCAACCAGTTCACCGGGCACTTCGTCGATGGGCAACTGCAGGGCAAGGGCACCTTCAACAGCGCCGACGGCGATGTCTATGTCGGCGGCTTCAAGAACAACCAGCTCAACGGTCGCGGTCGCTACGAAAATGCCGACGGCGATGTCTGGATCGGCCAGTTCAAGGACGGCGCGCTGACCGGCAAGGGCGAATTGATCGGTGCCGACGGCAGCCACTATCTCGGTCATTTCAAGGATTGGCGCTTTACCGGCGAGGGCCGCCTGAACCTGCCCGACGGCAGCTTCTACATCGGCCAGTTCGAAAACGACAGTTACCACGGCCGTGGCACCCTGGCGCTGACCGACGGCACGGTACAAAGCGGCACCTGGGCCAATGGTCAGCGGGTGCGCGACGCCGATGGCCGGCTGCTGCCAGATGTGCTCGAACTCGGCCTGTTGGCCCAGGGCCGCCTGCTGGAGGATGCCCTGGCCAACATCCCGGCCTCGACGCCGGCGGTGGAGCTGTACAGCCTGACCCTGGGCGGCGACGGCAAACAAAGCGTATTCCTGCGCGAATCCGACTATGTCGCCAACATGCTCAACAGCCGTTTCGGCGCGTTCGGACAGATCCGCCTGGTGAACCATCGCGATCACCTCGGCGACCGGCCCATGGCCAGCCGCGAAAGCCTGCGCCGCGCCGCCGCCACCCTGGCCGAACGCAGCGGCCCGGAAGACCTGATCTTCATCTACCTGACCAGCCACGGCACCAGCGAACACGAATTGGTGCTCGACCAGCCGCGCATGGAACTGGCCGACCTGCCCGCCGATGAACTGGCGGTAGTGCTGGCGCCACTGAAGAACCGCGACAAGATCATAGTGATCTCGGCGTGCTACTCCGGTGGTTTCATCCCGGCCCTCAAGGATGAGCGTACGCTGATCATGACTGCGTCCCGGGCCGACCGGGTGTCCTTCGGCTGCTCCGAGGAGGCCAACTTCACCTATTTCGGCGATGCCCTGTTCGCCCAGGCGCTGAACCAGACCGACGACCTGGAGCAAGCCTTCAAACGGGCCAAGGCCACCGTCGCCGAACGGGAGCAGGCAGACAATTTCGAAGCCTCCGAACCGCAGATCTGGGCGCCCAGGACCGTCCTTTCCCATTGGCAATTGCTGCGCAAGCAACAGGCACGAAAAGCATTGCAAAGTGCTGCATTGAACGACGGAGCTATAAAGAGCAACTAAGCTGAATCGTATCAAGGGGGAAACACCATGTACTTGACGCCTCAGCATGTTTTGCTCGCCGGAGCCACCGGGTTGACCGGGGAACACCTACTGGACCGGCTGCTCAACGAGCCGACCATCTCCCGGGTCCTGGCCCCCACTCGCCGGCCGCTGGCCGAGCATCCACGCCTGGAAAATCCGGTCGGGGAACCGGCGCAGGTGTTGCCTCAACTCAGTGGACAGGTGGACATCGCCTTTTGTTGCCTCGGCACCACGATCAAGAAAGCCGGCTCTGAAGCAGCCTTTCGCGCAGTCGATCTGGACCTGGTGGTGGCATTTGCCAAACGCGCCCGGGAACTGGGCGCACGCCACCTCGTCGTGATCAGCGCGCTGGGGGCCGACGCCAAGTCATCGATCTTCTACAACCGGGTCAAAGGTGAAATGGAGGCGGCACTCAAAGCCCAGGGCTGGCCGCAACTGACCATTTGCCGCCCTTCCCTGTTGCTGGGCGAGCGCGTCGAACCGCGCCTGGCCGAGCAACTGGCCGGGCCGTTGTCGAAGCTGATCCCGGGCAAATACCACGGCATCGAAGCCTGCCAACTGGCCCGCGCCATGTGGCGCTTGGCGCTGGAAGAGCAGGATGGGGTGCGGGTGGTGGAGTCGGATGAGCTGCGCAAGCTTGGTAAGTGAGGCGCAGTCATTGTGGCGAGGGGATTTATCCCCGCTGGGCCGCGCAGCGGCCCCAATTAATCTCTCGGTTTCAACCGGTTGCCCAGCAGTGATGGCTCAATTCTTGGGACTGCTTCGCAGTCCAGCGGGGATAAATCCCCTCGCCACAGATAAATCCTTCAGCACAGTTAGATCTTTTACAACCCACCCGTAGCCTGAAACCCCACACCTATCGCCGTGAACAACGACAACGGCAACAACAAGGTATCCAGCAGCGCGCTACCCGGCAGGTCGAGCCCTGGGTAGCTCGGGGCTTCGGCGCCGAAGCGGTCCTTGGCGCAACAGCCGCCATTGAGGGCGTAGAGGTCCAGGCGCGTGCCCGCGTACACCATTGGCGCGCCGGGCTTGGCGGCGTCGAGGGTGCGGGCGGTGGCGCAGCCAGCCAGTTGCAGCGCCAGCAGCACCATCAGGAGCTTATTCATCGCTGCTCAAATGATGCTCGCCCCAGCGCGGCAGCATGTCTTGGGGAATGTTCAGCAGATTGAGAATCCGCGCGACCACGAAATCGATCAGGTCGTCGATGGTCTGTGGCTGATGATAGAAACCCGGCGAGGCCGGCAGGATGGTCACGCCCATGTTCGACAACTTGAGCATGTGCTCCAGGTGAATACTCGAATACGGCGCTTCCCGCGGCACCAAAATCAGCTGGCGGCGCTCCTTCAGCGTCACGTCCGCAGCCCGTTCGATCAGGTTGTTGCAGGCGCCGGTGGCAATCGCCGACAGCGTCCCGGTGGAACACGGCACCACCACCATCGCCGCCGGGGCGCCGGAGCCCGAGGCCACCGGCGACATCCAGTCTTCCTTACCGTACACACGAATCTGCCCCGCCGCCGCACCGGTGTATTCGGTGAGGAAGGCCTGCATCATCTGGGTCTTGGCCGGCAGAGTAACGTCGGTCTCGGTGGCGATCACCAGTTGCGCGGCCTTGGAGATCAGGAAATGCACCTCGCGGTCTTCGCGCACCAGGCAATCGAGCAGACGCAAGCCGTACTGGGCGCCGGAAGCGCCGGTCATCGCCAGCGTGATGCGGTCGGGGCCATTGCTCTCCAAGCGAGTGTTCATTTCAGTGCCTCGGCCAGTTTGCCGTGCAGGCCGCCGAAGCCGCCGTTGCTCATGATCACCACGTGAGTGCCGGGCTGGGCCTGGCTTTTCACGCGCTCGATGATGCCTTCCAGGGAATCGCTGACAATCGACGGCACCGAGCACAGCGCGGCGGTGGCGCCGAGGTCCCAGCCGAGGTTGGCCGGCGCATACCAGATCACCTGGTCGGCATCGACCACGCTTTCCGGCAGGCCGTCGCGGTGGGCGCCGAGTTTCATGGAGTTGGAGCGTGGCTCGATGATCGCGATCAACGGTGCGTCACCGATGCGCTTGCGCAGCCCATCGAGGGTGGTGGCGATGGCGGTCGGATGGTGGGCGAAGTCGTCATAGATGGTGATGCCGCGCACCTCGGCGACTTTCTCCATACGCCGCTTCACGCTCTTGAACGCGCTCAACGCGGCGATGCCCATGGACGGCACCACGCCGACATGGCGGGCCGCCGCGAGGGTCGCCAGAGCGTTGGCGACGTTGTGCTGGCCGGTCATGTCCCACTCGACCACGCCTTGGGACGCGCCCTCGAACAGCACTTCGAACTGCGAGCCGTCGTCCTTGAGCAACTTGACCTGCCACTGCCCGCCCGCGCCAGTGGTTTGCACCGGGGTCCAGCAGCCCATTTCAATGACGCGCTGCAAGGCCGGTTCGGTGGTCGGGTGAATCACCAGGCCTTCGCTCGGAATAGTGCGCACTAAATGGTGAAACTGCCGCTCGATGGCCGGAAGATCGGGGAAGATGTCCGCATGATCGAACTCAAGGTTGTTGAGGATCGCCGTGCGTGGACGGTAGTGGACGAATTTCGAGCGTTTGTCGAAAAACGCGCTGTCGTATTCGTCGGCCTCGATCACGAAGAACGGCGTGCCGCCCAGGCGTGCCGACACCGAGAAATTCTGCGGCACGCCGCCGATCAAAAAGCCCGGGCTCATGCCCGCGTGCTCCAAAACCCAGGCGAGCATGCTGCTGGTGGTGGTCTTGCCATGGGTGCCGGCCACGGCCAGGACCCAACGGCCCTGCAACACGTGATCGGCCAGCCATTGCGGCCCGGACACGTACGGCAGGCCTTTGTTGAGCACGTACTCCACCGCCGGGTTGCCACGGGACATGGCGTTGCCGATGACCACCAGGTCCGGCGCCGGGTCCAGCTGCGCCGGGTCGTAGCCTTGGGTCAGCTCAATGCCCTGGGCCTCCAGCTGCGTGCTCATCGGCGGGTAGACGTTGGCGTCGGAACCGGTCACGTGATGACCCAGCTCCTTGGCCAGGACCGCCATCGAACCCATGAAAGTGCCGCAAATACCGAGAATATGGATGTGCATAGTCGACCTCGTAAAACATGGCCGCAGGTTAGCGTAGGGAGGGGGAAATCGCACCTTGTGTTTCGACTTCACCTCGCCTTTACGGGTGGCCGCCAGACTTGCAAACAGCACACAATCCCTGTGGGAGCGAGCCTGCTCGCGATAGCGGTGGGTCAACTTGCATTGATATCGGATGTGCCGCCGCCATCGCGAGCAGGCTCGCTCCCACAGTTGATCGCATTCCTTCAGGACGACCGCGACGCGGTTCAGCGGGCGATGGCGTGTTTACGCAGCTTCCGGTAGAGGGTGTTGCGGCTGATCCCCAGTTGCTCCGCCGCGTGGGTCATGTGCCAGCGCTGGCGCTCCAGCACATCGAGCAGCGCCACACGCTCGGCATCCTCCAGCGGCCGCTCCGCCACGGTTTCAACCAGCGCCAGCGGACGCTGGCGAATCATCGCCGGCAAATCCTCCAGCGTAATCCGCCCGCCGTCGCACAATGCAGCAAGGGTCCGCAACACATTGCGCAGTTGCCGCACGTTGCCCGGCCAGTCGAAGCCCAGCAACGCCTGGCGTGCCGGTTCGTCGATGATCACCGTCTCGCCGCCGCTCTCCTCGGCCAGCAGGAAATCCAACAGTTGCGACTTGTCGCTGCGCTCGCGCAACGCCGGCAGCGGGATTTCCAGGCCATTGAGCCGGTAGTACAAATCCTCGCGGAAACTGCCGTCCTGCACCCGCTCCAGCAATTGCCGGTGGGTGGCGCTGATGATGCGCACGTTGACCGCTTCGGGCTCGCCGCCGATGGGCACCACCTGGCGATCTTCCAGCACCCGCAGCAAACGGGTCTGCAAGGCCAGGGGCATGTCGCCGATTTCATCGAGGAACAACGTGCCGCCGTCGGCCTGTTGCAGCTTGCCGCGCATGCCTTCCTTGCGTGCGCCGGTGAAGCTGCCGCCGCGATAGCCGAACAGCTCGCTTTCGATCAGGCTTTCCGGGATGGCCGCGCAGTTGAGGGCGACGAATTGCTTACCGGCGCGTTGGCTGGCGTGATGCACGGCCTTGGCGAAGGCTTCTTTGCCGGAGCCGGTTTCGCCGTGGATCAGCAGCGGCACATCGCGCTCGAACACCCGCAGCGCCTTGCGAAAATGCTCCTGCAACGCCGCATCCCCCAGGCAGATGCCCGGCAGCCGCGCGGGCTCGATGGTTTTGAACGCCGGGGCGATCGGCACCGGCACGCTGCGCGGCTGCCCCCGCAGCACGGCGAACAAAGGCCGACCGTCACGGGTACGCAACGGCCAGCTGGCACTGGCATTGACGCTCGCGCGGCCAAGCAACTCGTCCAGCGAACAATCGAAAAAGTCTTCCACCCGCTGGCCCAGCAAGCTGCCGCGAATATGCCCCAAGAGATTGAGCGCGCTCTGGTTGACCGCGCTGATCCGCCCTTCGCCGTCGAACGCGAGCAACCCTTCGCTGAACAGCCCCACGGACTCCGCTTGCAGGTGAAAGCGCAGCAGCCATTGATTGTCGAAGCAACGCAGGAAATAACAGCTCTCGATCATCTTCGCCGAGAGATTGACCAGGGCCATGGTGTGGAACTGGCTCTGGCGCGACACGTCTGGCCGGGCCGAAGACACGTCGAGCACCGCCAGCAGCTCGCCCTGGGGATCGAACACCGGGCTGGCCGAGCAGGTCAGGCCGGTGTGGCGGCCACGGAAATGTTCTTCCTGGTGGATGGTCAGGGCCTGGCGTTCCACCAGGCAGGTGCCGATGCCGTTGGTGCCTTCGCAGGCTTCGCTCCAGTCGGCGCCGAGCCAGAGCCCGGCCCGCTCGAAAATCTTGCGTTCGCTGGGGGCGGTGACGCAGTTGAGGATCACGCCCCGGGCGTCGGTCAGCAGCACCGCGTGGCCGACGCCGGAGAGTTGCTGATGGAGGCTGGTCATTTCGGTGCCGGCGATGTGCAACACCTGTTGCAGGCGTTCGCGGCTTTCCAGCACCCGGCCATGTTCGAGCACTGTCGGGGCGAGGTTTTGGGCCGGGTCGAGGTGATAGTCCTCGAGGCAACGCAGCCAGGAACGGGCAATCGACGGATCGCTGCCGGGGCCCTGCAAATGGGCCTTGCCCTGGGTGACCGTCAGGACTTGTTGGGCATGGCGACTCAAGTGGTTGCTGTGCATTTCTTATTGTTCTCTGTGGTGAGGGGATTTATCCCCGTTGGGCTGCTTAGCAGCCCTCCCGCCAACTCGCGTCAGCATCCTCCAGCCCAACAACCTTTGCAATGCTGGCGCGACTTGTCAGTCACAGACTGTCTCGCCGATGGCACAAACTGTCACACCGGCTGTATCGCAATCGTCACGCACGGCATCCGTTTGTCCGGCGAACTCCTCCTAAAGTCTTGATTTACGGGCCTTGCAAGGCAATGGCCCAACCTTTGCTCTAGGCTTAATTACCGGCGCTCAATTTTGCGCGGCCTCCCGTATAAGCACAAAAGCCAAGGAGAACTCATCATGCGTTACGCTCACCCCGGTACTGAAGGCGCTATCGTTTCGTTCAAGAGCAAATACGGTAACTACATCGGCGGCGAGTTCGTCGCGCCTGTCAAAGGTCAGTACTTCACCAATACTTCCCCGGTCAATGGCCAGCCCATTGCCGAATTCCCGCGCTCCACGGCCGAAGACATCGACAAAGCCCTGGACGCCGCCCACGCCGCCGCGGATGCCTGGGGCGCCACGTCGGCCCAGGCCCGTTCGCTGATCCTGCTGAAAATCGCCGACCGCATCGAAGCCAACCTCGAAGTGCTGGCGATCACTGAATCCTGGGACAACGGCAAGGCCGTGCGCGAAACCCTCAACGCCGACATCCCCCTTGCCGCCGACCACTTCCGCTACTTCGCCGGTTGCCTGCGGGCCCAGGAAGGCAGCGCCGCCGAGATCGACGGCAACACCGTGGCCTATCACATCCATGAACCACTAGGCGTGGTCGGGCAGATCATCCCGTGGAACTTCCCGCTGCTGATGGCCGCCTGGAAACTCGCCCCGGCCCTGGCCGCCGGTAACTGCGTGGTGCTCAAGCCAGCCGAGCAAACCCCGCTGGGCATCTGCGTGCTCATGGAACTGATCGGCGACCTGCTGCCACCCGGCGTGTTGAACGTGGTGCAAGGCTTCGGTAAAGAAGCCGGTGAAGCCCTGGCGACCAGCAAGCGCATCGCCAAGATCGCCTTTACCGGTTCCACCCCGGTCGGCTCGCACATCATGAAATGCGCCGCCGAGAACATCATCCCGTCCACCGTGGAACTGGGCGGCAAGTCGCCGAACATCTTCTTCGAAGACATCATGCAGGCCGAGCCGAGCTTCATCGAGAAAGCCGCCGAAGGCCTGGTGCTGGCGTTCTTCAACCAGGGCGAAGTCTGCACCTGCCCATCCCGCGCCCTGGTGCAAGAATCGATCTACGACGAGTTCATGAAAGTGGTGATGAACAAAGTCCTGCAGATCAAACGCGGCGACCCGCTGGACACCGACACCATGGTCGGCGCCCAGGCGTCCGAGCAGCAATTCGACAAGATTCTTTCGTACCTGGAAATCGCCAAGGGCGAAGGCGCCGAGCTGCTGACCGGCGGCAAGGTGGAAAAACTCGAAGGCAACCTGGCCAGCGGTTATTACATCCAGCCGACCCTGCTTAAGGGCACCAACAAAATGCGCGTGTTCCAGGAAGAAATCTTCGGCCCAGTGGTGAGCATCACCACCTTCAAGGACGAAGCCGAAGCCCTGGCGATTGCCAACGACACCGAGTTCGGCCTCGGCGCCGGTCTGTGGACCCGCGACATCAACCGCGCCTACCGCATGGGCCGGGCGATCAAGGCCGGTCGCGTCTGGACCAACTGCTACCACCTCTACCCGGCGCACGCCGCGTTCGGTGGCTACAAGAAGTCCGGCGTGGGTCGTGAAACCCACAAGATGATGCTCGATCATTATCAGCAGACCAAAAACCTGCTGGTGAGCTACGACATCAATCCGTTGGGGTTCTTCTAAGCCTTCGGGGCGAGGCAGGTGGTCCTGCTTCGCCCTTTAGATAGCTATCGCGAGCAGGCTCGCTCCCACAGGGACTGTGGGTGACCCTTTTTCTGTGGGTTGGCCCAAATCCCCTGTGGGAGCGAGCCTGCTCGCGATGGCGCCCTCACTGACAACATCAAATTGCCGCCCCACCGCTCTGGCATGAGCCTTGCGTGCCCGCTCCACAACAAACCCGAAAGTCCAACAGATCAAACAATAAAAAAGACAGAGAGGACTTATGACTTCTACCACTCAACTCAAACCCACACTCGGCACCCTGCATTTATGGGGCATCGCCGTCGGCCTGGTGATTTCCGGCGAATACTTCGGCTGGAGTTACGGCTGGGGCACCGCAGGGACCCTGGGGTTTCTCGTCACCGCCCTGATGGTGGCGTTGATGTACACCTGCTTCATCTTCAGTTTCACCGAACTGACTACCGCGATTCCCCACGCTGGCGGGCCGTTTGCCTACAGCCGACGGGCCTTTGGTGAGAAAGGCGGGTTGATCGCCGGGATCGCCACGCTGATCGAATTTGTCTTCGCGCCCCCGGCCATCGCCATGGCGATTGGCGCCTACCTCAACGTGCAATTCCCGGAATTGGACCCCAAGCTCGCCGCGGTTGGCGCGTACATCGTGTTCATGACCCTGAACATCCTCGGCGTCAGCATCGCCGCCGCGTTCGAGCTGGTGGTCACGGTGCTGGCGGTCGCCGAATTGCTGGTGTTCATGGGCGTGGTCGCGCCGGGCTTCAGCTTCAGCAACTTCGTGCTCAACGGCTGGGCCGGCTCCAATGAATTCAGCCTCGCCTCAATCCCGGGCATTTTCGCCGCGATTCCCTTCGCGATCTGGTTCTTCCTTGCCATCGAAGGTGCGGCCATGGCCGCCGAAGAAGCCAAGGACCCGAAACGCACGATCCCCCGCGCCTATGTCAGCGGCATCCTGACCCTGGTGTTCCTGGCCATCGGCGTGATGATCATGGCCGGCGGCGTCGGTGACTGGCGCACCCTGTCGAACATCAACGACCCGCTGCCCCAGGCCATGAAGGCCGTGGTCGGCAACAATTCAACGTGGATGCACATGCTGGTGTGGATCGGCCTGTTTGGCCTGGTGGCGAGTTTCCACGGGATCATCCTCGGCTACTCGCGGCAGTTCTTCGCCCTGGCCCGGGCCGGCTACCTACCCCGTGGCCTGGCGAAACTCTCGCGCTTCCAGACCCCGCACCGGGCGATCCTGGCCGGCGGCGTGATCGGCATCGCGGCGATCTACAGCGATGGCCTGGTCAACCTGCAAGGCATGACCCTGACCGCAGCGATGATCACCATGTCGGTGTTCGGCGCCATCGTGATGTACATCATCAGCATGCTCAGCCTGTTCAGATTGCGTAAGACCGAACCGAACCTGGAACGCACCTTCCGTGCCCCGGGCTACCCGATCGTACCGGGCATCGCACTGTTCCTGGCGGTGGTGTGCCTGGTGGCGATGGCGTGGTTCAACATGCTGATCGGCCTGGTGTTCCTGGCGTTCATGGTTGTCGGCTACCTGTATTTCCAACTGACCGCCAAGCAACGCTCCGATGCCCCGGCGGACGCTATGCTCACAGGTATCTGAAGTTGCACCGGTGCCGGGCTGAGGGCCCGGTGCCTGCCTTATAGAAGTGCACGCAGTTTCCTCCCTGTGTGGGAGAGCCCTGTTTTAGGGTTAGCCCTGTGTGGGGAAACTCTGTGGGAGCAGGGCTACTCCACAGGGGTTGGGTCTGCGCTGTAGTTGAATTATTTAGAGATTCAGGAGGACACCGCCCCATGGCCGCATTCGCCCATTCCGCCGGCGCCCAGACCTATCGCTTCGACAGTCTCAAAGAGCTGATGGCCAAGGCCAGCCCGGCACGTTCCGGGGATTTCCTGGCCGAAGTCGCGGCGCTCAACGATGGTGAGCGGGTAGCCGCGCAAATGGCCCTGGCTGACCTGCCCCTCAGTCATTTCCTGCAAGAAATGCTGATTCCTTACGAGGCCGACGAAGTCACCCGGCTGATCGTCGACACTCACGACAAACAGGCCTTCGCCGTCGTCAGCCACCTCACCGTCGGCGGCTTTCGCGATTGGCTGCTCAGCGATGCCGCCGATGAACAGAGCCTGCGGGCACTGGCTCCGGGGCTGACGCCGGAAATGGTCGCCGCCGTGTCGAAGATCATGCGCGTGCAGGATCTGGTGCTGGTGGCGCAGAAAATCCGCGTGGTCACCAAGTTCCGCGGCACCCTCGGCCTGCGCGGGCGCCTGTCCACGCGTCTGCAACCCAACCACCCCACCGACGAACCCGCCGGCATCGCCGCGAGCATCCTCGACGGCCTGCTCTTCGGTAACGGCGACGCCATGATCGGCATCAACCCGGCCACCGACAGCACCGCCTCGATCTGCGCGATGCTGGAAATGCTCGACGCCATCATCCAGCGCTACGACATCCCCACCCAAGGCTGCGTGCTGACCCACGTCACCACCTCCATCGAAGCGGCCAACCGAGGCGTGCCCCTGGACCTGGTGTTCCAGTCCATCGCCGGCACCGAAGCGGCCAACGCCAGTTTCGGCATCAACCTCAACGTGTTGAAGGAAGGCTACGACGCCGGGCTCAGCCTGAATCGCGGCACCTTGGGCAACAACCTGATGTACTTCGAAACCGGCCAGGGCAGCGCGCTGTCGGCCAACGCCCACCACGGCGTCGATCAACAGACCTGCGAAACCCGAGCCTACGCCGTGGCACGCCATTTCAAGCCGTTTTTGGTGAACACGGTTGTAGGTTTCATCGGCCCGGAATACCTGTACAACGGCAAACAGATCATCCGCGCCGGCCTCGAAGACCACTTCTGCGGCAAGCTGTTGGGCGTGCCGATGGGCTGCGACATCTGCTACACCAACCACGCCGAAGCCGACCAGGACGACATGGACACCCTGCTGACCCTGCTGGGCGTGGCCGGGATCAACTTCATCATGGGCATCCCCGGCTCCGACGACATCATGCTCAACTACCAGACCACCTCGTTCCACGACGCCCTCTACGCCCGCCAGACCCTGGGCCTGAAACCGGCGCCGGAATTCGAAACCTGGCTGGCGAACATGGGCATCTTCACCCAGGCCGATGGCCGGGTGCGGTTCGGTGACAACCTGCCACCGGCGTTTCGTCACGCCCTGGCACATTTGGGATAAATGAGCTGCCGATGAATAACAAACCTGTCGATCCACAAAACCCCTGGCTGAATCTACGTAACCTCACGCCGGCGCGCATCGCCCTGGGCCGCACCGGCACCAGCCTGCCGACCCAGGCGCAATTGGACTTCCAATACGCCCACGCCCAGGCCCGCGATGCGGTGCACCTGGCGTTCGACCATCAGGGTATTCGTGCGCAACTGACTGAACGCGGCCGCGAAAGCCTGCTGCTCCACAGTGCCGCCACCGACCGCCACAGCTACTTGCAGCGCCCGGACCTGGGCCGACGGCTCGACGAGGCCTCTGCACAAATCCTGGACGACTACGCAACGGCCCATCCCGGCGGCGTGGACTTGGCCATCGTCGTCGCCGATGGCCTGTCGGCGCTGGCGGTGCATCGGCATACGTTGCCGTTTCTCGCGCGGCTAGAAGAACAGATCGCCGCTGATGGCTGGTCAGTGTCGCCCGTGATCCTGGTGGAACAAGGCCGGGTGGCGGTGGCCGATGAAGTGGCGCAGCGGCTTGGCGCAAAAATGTCGGTGATCCTGATCGGCGAACGCCCCGGCCTCAGCTCCCCCGACAGCCTCGGGCTGTATTTCACCTACAACCCCAAGGTCGGCCTGACCGATGCCTATCGCAACTGCATCTCCAACGTCCGCCTCGAAGGCCTGAGCTACGGCATGGCTGCCCATCGCCTGGTCTACCTGATGCGCGAGGCCTGTCGCCGCCAGCTCTCGGGGGTCAACCTGAAGGATGAAGCCCAGGTACAAACTCTAGACTCGGAAAATACCGCCGATATGAAAGGTAACTTCCTACTGACTCCGCCCCAAAGCTGATCCGTTTATCCGATTGCGTTTTTGATCCGCTTTCAGGCAGCATCAAAAGCACGGCAGCGCGAAGTTGTTGTCTGAATATCTGTCGACCCTTGCAGACGAGACCTACCATGCGGATTATCCAAGCGACCCTGGAACACCTGGACCTGCTGACCCCATTGTTCGTCAAGTATCGGGAATTCTACGGCTCACTGCCCTACCCGGACTCGTCCCGAGCCTTCCTCGAAAAACGCCTGCGCCGCAAGGAATCGGTGATCTACCTGGCCTTGCCCGATGACGACGACAACAAGCTGCTGGGCTTCTGCCAGCTCTACCCAAGCTTCTCGTCGCTGTCGCTCAAGCGCGTGTGGATCCTCAACGACATCTACGTCGCCGAAGACGCCCGCCGCCAACTGGTGGCCGACAACCTGATCCGCACCGCGAAAAAAATGGCCAAGGAAACCAACGCCGTACGCATGCGCGTCTCCACCAGCAGCAACAACGAAGTCGCGCAGAAAACCTACGAGTCGATTGGCTTCAAGGAAGACACCGAGTTCAAGAACTACGTGTTGCCGATCAGCGAGGGGATCTGAGCCTGTGGCTGGGTGAAACCTCTGTGGCTGAGTGAACCCCTTGTGGCGAGGGGATTTATCCCCGCTGGGCTGCGCAGCAGCCCCAAAACCTGAGCACACGGAACATCAGGACTGATCAAGCCAGCCCTTTTGGGACCGCTTCGCGCTCCAGCGGGGATAAATCCCCTCGCCACAGGCAATGCACGCGCCGACATCCCCCGCTACAAACTCAACACGCGCTTCACAATCCTCACCGTATAATGCCGCTCTTCCCGGCTTGTAAGAAAAAGCTACACACTCTGTAGCCATACTCAAAGCCAGCCCCACCAGCCTGCCGAGTCGGGCCGCCACCACAGGTGTTTTGCATGGATTTCAACCCCCTCGACCTCATTCTGCATCTCGACGTCTACCTCGACATGCTGGTGACCAACTACGGCACCTGGGTCTACGCCATCCTGTTCCTGGTGATCTTCTGCGAAACCGGCCTGGTGGTGACGCCATTCCTGCCGGGCGACTCGCTGCTGTTCATCGCTGGTGCCGTCGCCGCCGGTGGTGCCATGGACCCACTGCTGTTGGCCGGCCTGTTGATGCTGGCGGCAATCCTCGGCGACAGCACCAACTACCTGATCGGCCGCACCGCTGGCGAAAAACTGTTCAGCAACCCCAACTCGAAAATCTTCCGCCGCGACTACCTGCAGCAAACCCACGACTTCTACGACAAACACGGCGGCAAAACCGTGACCCTGGCGCGCTTCCTGCCGATCATCCGCACCTTCGCCCCCTTCGTCGCCGGCGTGGGCAAAATGAACTACCTGCGCTTCTTCGGCTTCAGCGTCCTCGGTACGGTCCTCTGGGTCGGCGGCCTGGTCACCCTCGGCTACTTCTTCGGCAACGTCCCTTTCATCAAGCAGAACCTGTCGCTGCTGGTGGTGGGCATCATCCTGCTGTCGCTGTTGCCGATGATCATCAGCCTGGTGCGCAGCAAAATGAGCCAGCGCGCCTCGAAAGCCTGATCGCCCATGTGGTCCCTGAGCAACTGGCGCCGCCAACGCACCCTCGCCAAACACCCCGTCACCGAGGAAACCTGGCAGCGCGTGCGCCAACAATTGAGCTTCCTCGACGGCATCAGCGCCGCCGAGGACCAGTGGCTACGGGAAGCCTGCGTACTGTTCCTGCACGACAAACACCTCACCGCCCTGCCCGGCGTCGAACTGCACCAGGAACAACGCCTGCGGCTCGCCGCCCAGGCGCAACTACCACTGATGCACCTCGGCGAACTGAACTGGTACCAGGGCTTCCACGAAATCGTCCTCTACCCCGACGACTTCCTCAGCCCCCAGCGCTACCGCGACGCCAGCGGCATCGAGCACGAATGGGACGGCGAACACAGCGGCGAAGCCTGGCCCCAGGGCCCGATCATCCTGGCCTGGGACGGCGTGCTCGCCAGCGGCGGCTGGGACGGCTACAACCTGGTGATCCACGAACTGGCGCACAAACTCGACATGCTCAACGGCGACGCCAACGGCCTGCCGCCGCTGCACGCCGACATGCGCGTTCAGGATTGGGCCGACGCCATGCAACAGGCCTTCGATGACCTCAACCGCCAACTCGACCACAACCCCGACGCAGAAACCGTCATCGACCCCTACGCCGCCGAAAACCCGGCGGAATTCTTCGCCGTCACCAGCGAATACTTCTTCAGCGCCCCGGACCTGCTGCACCAGGCCTATCCCAAGGTCTACGAACAGCTCCAGGCGTTCTACCGCCAGGATCCTTTGGCCCGGCTGCGGCAACTTCAAGCCGAAGATCCGGTCTATCAGGCGTCATACTAAGGTCTCTAAGACCCTGCTAACGTGGCAACAGCGGCCGAATATGCCTATAATCGCCGCCACTTTTTGGTCAATCCGACCAGTCATTTGGTCAACTAACGGGGGCACCGCCCAATGAGCTACAGCAAGATTCCGGCTGGCAAAGACCTGCCGAACGACATCTACGTCGCGATCGAAATCCCGGCCAACCACGCCCCGATCAAATACGAAATCGACAAAGACAGCGACTGCCTGTTCGTTGACCGTTTCATGGCCACCCCGATGTTCTACCCGGCCAACTACGGTTACATCCCCAACACCCTGGCCGACGACGGCGACCCCCTCGACGTGCTGGTCGTGACCCCATACCCAGTGGCCCCAGGCTCGGTCATCCGCGCCCGTCCGGTCGGCATCCTGAACATGACCGACGACGGCGGCGGCGATGCCAAAGTCATCGCAGTGCCACACGACAAACTGTCGCAACTGTACGTTGACGTGAAGGAATACACCGACCTGCCACCGCTGCTGATCCAGCAGATCGAGCACTTCTTCGCGAACTACAAAGACCTCGAAAAAGGCAAGTGGGTCAAGATCGAAGGCTGGGCCGGTGCAGACGCCGCCCGCGAAGCGATCACTAAATCGGTTGCCGCCTACAAAGGCTGAAACTGAATTTGCAGAAGAACCCCGGTTTGCACCGGGGTTTTTTTATGCCTTAATGATGCTTAATACCAACTCGTATTAATACTGTTTAACAGCGTTTAGCCCGCCCCTTTCAAATCCTGCAAACGGAAAGATCGTCTTATATATTTGAACGACATGTTTATTGCCGAAAACACAGTCGCCCCTAAACTTTCCGTTTATGAAAAAGATCTCCAGTGGCGACCGCTTCAGAGCCCTTCTAAAAGAAGCCCATATCCGTTCCGCCGACTTTGCGAAGTTATACGGCGTGAAATCCCAGCACGTGAACAACTGGTTCAACCGTGGCATCCCGCCCGGGCGCATCCACTCCATCGCCAGCCTGCTGACCGTCAGCCCGGAGTGGCTCGCCCACGGCGAAGGCCCCCAAACCCCATTGGGCCTCGGCCCCGGCACCACCTACGAAGCCGCCGAAAACGACGGCGTCTACAGCGTGGTGGAACCCACGGACATCGAACTGCCTTTCTACAAGGAAGTCCCCATCGCCCCCGGCGAAACCAAAACCCACATCGTCGAAGTCCCCGACCAATCCATCCGCCTGCCCCGCAGCCACCTCGAATCCCTGGAAATAGACCCCAGCGACGCCATCTGCATCACCATGGTCGGCGACAGCATGGCCGAACGCATCGAAGACGGCTCCACCCTCGCCATCGACCGCGGCCTGACGCAAATCGTTGATGGCCAGATCTATGCGCTTGAGCATGATGGGATGCTGCGTATCAAGTACCTGCATCGCGTCCCTGGTAATCGGCTGCGGCTGCGTAGCCACAATAAGGCTGCGTATCCGGACGAAGTCTTCAGTGCTGAACAGATCGATGCGCAACATATCCGAGTGATTGGCTGGGTGTTCTGGTGGTCAACCCTCAACAAACAGAGACCACCGGTATTCGACTAACCCACCCAAGACCAGAAACCGTGGCAGGAACTGCAGTAGGAGCTGTGGCAGCAGCTTTTGTGGCGAGGGAGCTTGCTCCCGCTGGGCTGCGTAGCAGCCCCCTGCTTTCCCCCTGAATCCCCCTAACCCAATGATTCCACACCACTTACCACTGGGCTTCCGAAGAAAACCCGCGTATCCTCCGCCCCACATTTGCGAGCCCACGCCTCGCACCGACAAGGCAGATCACTTTCTGACCAAGTCCCACAGCCGGCCGCAAGAGCCGAATGTACGTTTTGAAGGCTGGTGAGGTTTGTCAAAAACGAACTGAGTTAGTCAACGAGAAGCCGGCCATAAGCCGGCTTTTTAATGTTCTGCACAGTCCCGTCCCTCTTCAACGCCTTCTTACAGAATTGCCAGGCAGGCTATCGTCGCCACCGGCACCTCACCGTCAGCTTTTCTTGAGCCCCTCCCAATCACAAGTTACCTTAGGGAAGTGGCAAATAATGCCACGCATTGCAGAAGGGAACGTGCGATGAGGCTGATTCAGAATGCAGGCAAAGACCGAGTCATCGATTTACTCCACTCACAAATCAACTTGAATGATCAACTAGCCTGCGCATCGCCCGCACTATCCTTGTTCGCCCTTTCTGAGCTAGCCCAAGCTTTCGCGAAACTCAAAAAAATCGAGCTCATCCTCCCCTCTATTAGCGAAAGCCTAGGACTGCTCGGCACGGACGCCGACCGTGCAGCACGAAATCGCCTACTCACACGCAGCCTGGCGAAGCACTGCCTTTTATGGCTGAACTCAAAAGTTGATCTTAAACATGCAACCGCAACAATTCCTCAAGGCATAGGCCTGCTAAAAAACGCTGCAGGGGAGCCGCGGCAAGTAGTCATGGGCTCTTTCGCCTTGACCACGGAAGGCCTAGGAATTACCCCTGGCAACCCAATGTCTTTAATTCAAGCCAGTGAATCTCCGCTGGAAGCTTCCATGTTCGCTCCTTGGTTTGACAATCAGTGGCGAGCCTTGAGCTCACGCCCTAACGAAAAGGCTGAGCTAATAGAAATCCTCCAAACCATTGCGGAGCAAAAGTCCCCTGCGACTATATACAGTTTGATTCTGCACAATCTCTTCAGAGAGAAAAATGACGTTCTGGATGAAGAGCGTGTAGTGAAATCAGCTACCGGCATCCGCAATACCGTCGTCTGGAACAAACTCTTCAAATTCCAACGCGATGGGGTAGTGGGGGCTATCGACAAGCTCAATCGCTTCGGCGGCTGCATCATTGCCGACAGCGTAGGTTTGGGCAAAACCTTCGAAGCACTCGCAGTGATCAAGTATCACGAGCTGCGCAATGATCGTGTGCTGGTACTGTGCCCGAAGCGCCTCAGAGATAACTGGACTATCTACAAGGCGAATGACCGACGTAACGTGCTCGCCTCAGATCGTTTCAACTACGACGTACTGAATCACACTGACCTTTCACGTGACGCGGGACTCTCCGGTGATCTTGATCTGTCCCACATCAACTGGGGCAACTATGATTTGGTGGTGATCGATGAATCACACAATTTCCGCAACAAGAAGGCTCCGCGCCAAGGATTGGAAACGCGTTACGACCGACTCATGCGCCGAATTATCCGCGAGGGCGTAAAAACCCGCGTTCTGATGCTATCAGCGACGCCGGTTAACAACCGCTTGGCCGACTTGCGCAATCAGATTGCCTTTGTCACTGAGGGTGACGATAGCGCGTTGTTTGAGCATGGCATCAGTAGTATCGAATCGACCACACGCAAAGCGCAGCTGCAGTTCAACCGTTGGCTGGATTTAGATGCGAGAGAAAAGACCTCAGAGCGCCTGATCGAAATGCTCGGCTTCGATTACTTCACCCTGCTCGATTTGTTGACCATCGCACGCTCCCGCCGACATATAGAAAAATATTACGGCACCATTGAAACGGGCCGCTTCCCAGATCGCCTACCGCCTATCAACATCAAGGCCGACGTCGATGCCGCCGGGCAGTTCCGTGCCATTCGCGAAATCAACCAGGAGATTCGCCGTCTTAACCTAGCCAGCTACGCGCCACTGCGTTACGTCTTGCAGCATAAGCAAGCGGCCTACGATGCCAAATACAGTACAGAGATTAGAGGGGGTGAGAGCTTCTTCCGTCAGGCCGACCGCGAAGAGAGCCTAATCCATCTGCTGCGGATCAATGTTCTAAAGCGTATGGAAAGCGCGGTATCGTCTTTTGCCCTGACTCTTGAACGTCAACTCAACGATGTCGAGCACACACTGGATCGTATCCAACAGCATGCACATGACATTGAAGAGATAGATATTGCGGATGTCGATATAGATGACCCAGCGTTTGAAGCACTACTGGTAGGACGCAAGGTCAAAGTTTTGCTAGCCGACGTTGACTTAGTGAGCTGGAAGCAAGACCTGCTCGAAGACCGTAACCGTCTGGCGACTCTGCTATCTGCTGCTCAACAGGTACAGCCACACCGAGATGCCAAACTGGCAGCCCTGCGAAAAATACTCGCAGACAAATGTCAGAACCCTATCAACCCCAACAATCGTAAAGTCATAATCTTCACAGCTTTTGCGGACACCGCCCGCTACCTCTATGAACAATTGGCCCCGTGGGCCGATGAGTCGCTGGGTATTCAAACTGCCTTGGTTACCGGCTCTGGTCGTAATCAAAGCACGATACCAGGGCTGCGTAAGGATCTGGCCTCGATACTCACCGCTTTTTCGCCACGCTCCAAAGAGCGCCCCGCCGATATGAATGGAGAAGGTGAGCTGGATTTACTAATTGCCACCGACTGCATTTCCGAGGGCCAGAACCTTCAGGATTGCGACTGGCTTATCAATTACGACATCCACTGGAACCCAGTGCGCATCATTCAACGCTTTGGTCGTATCGACCGGATTGGCTCTCCCAACGAGCGCATCCAGCTAGTCAATTTCTGGCCCAACATGGAACTGGAGGAGTACATCAATCTGGAACAGCGCGTCAGCGGCCGAATGGTATTGCTCGATATTTCCGCAACCGGAGAGGAAAACCTCATCGAAGAGCAGTCCGGCAACTCCATGAATGACTTGGAGTACCGTCGCACGCAGCTACTCAAGCTTCAAGATGCGGTGATTGACCTAGAAGATCTGTCCAGCGGTGTCTCTATCACTGACCTCACTCTGACTGACTTCCGCATCGACCTCGCGCAATACCTCAAGGCCCATCCCGGCCTCTTGGAGAATATGCCGCTAGGAGCGTGTGCCATTACTGCCACGCGGGATGACGATATTCCACCGGGCATTATTTTTTGCCTCCGCGCAGAAGGTGAGGCAGCAGACAAGGTTAGCGATGGCTACCCTCTTGCCCCCCACTACCTCGTCCATGTCGCCGAAGATGAGGTGGTGCTGCTGCCGTTCACTCAGGCCAAGCGCATTCTGGATCGACTCAAACGCTTGGCGTTAGGGCGCGAACTGCCCGATGCCACCGCCGGCGCCCTATTCGACGAGCTCACTAAACAAGGTGAGGATATGCGCCATGCTCAAAGTCTGCTTGCCGCTGCTGTATCTTCCGTGGTCGGCAAGAGCGAAGAACGGGCGGTCGCGAGCCTATTCAATCCCGCAGGCAGTCATGCGATGAAGGGGGAGTTCGCAGGAATCAACGACTTCGAAGTTATCGCCTTTATGGTCGTATTGCCCCAGGAGTGAATCGTGACTGCCAAGGACATCATTGCAGCGCTGCAGTTGCCTGAGCATGCGCAGGTCAATCAGCGCATATCCAAGAAGCTGCTGATCGAGAACTTAATGCCGACCGCATCTGACCGAAAGCAGATCAGTGACGGTATTGAAGAGATCTACTGGATTGCGGCGCTAAAGCCAGCCAACTGCGGCATACCCGAACTCCGCGACGCGCAGCGCGAATACGTTGAAGTCGCCGTGCTGCAAATGATCCTGCGCCCCGATGCTCGCACCGATAGGCTCGTCGAACTGCTACACCGTGCAGTCCCACACCCAGCGCTGCTGTTGAGCATTCAGGGAAACTCCGTACAACTATCCCTCAGCCACAAGCGCTGGGCACAAAACGAAGCGGGCAAGATTGTGCTGGACGGCACGATACTCACTCAAAGCCTGACCCTGCCGTCTCAGCTCACCCTTGCATTTCTCAATGCAATGGGAATAGATCACCAGCCACGCAGCAACCTGAAAGCCTTTTACCAAGGCTGGATTGATACCCTGCAAGCCCTTCAGGCCGCGCAGCACACTGGCATTTTTCGCGTCGCCCAATGCCAACTTGACGCCACAACACGACATTTGGCACTGCAGGTCTGCAGCGAATTGGAAACCAAAATCCTCGCTCTGCGCGGCAAGGCTAAAAATACACAGCAGATTGCCCGTCAGGTTGAGCTGAACTTGCAACTGAAGCAGTTACAACGGGCACTCGGCGAGGCTCAAGCAAAGCTATAAGCCTATCGGCGCAGCGAATAGGCCGCCAGAACCCCATGCACACGCCAAAATATGCC
Organism: Pseudomonas sp. DF11; assembly: GCF_058148565.1. NCBI lineage: Bacteria > Pseudomonadati > Pseudomonadota > Gammaproteobacteria > Pseudomonadales > Pseudomonadaceae > Pseudomonas > Pseudomonas sp. DF11. The sequence continues at coordinate 18,558 of NZ_JBYVYN010000012.1, read as the reverse complement.
GAAATGGAATACCATGCTAACCAGCATTACACCGCGCCTGCGAACAAGTACGTGCAGGCAGACCGTGAGGGAATTAGCAGAATGACCATGCAAAAAATCGACGCCCAGTCGCCGGAAGCGCACAGCGCCGACTTCAAGGCCGAAAATATCGCCAAACTCAAAACCCTGTTCCCTGAACTGCTTAATGAAGGCCCCAACGGCGTGGCCATCAATCAGGATGTGCTCAAGCAGCTGGTCGGCGACGCCACCGCAACAGACGCGGACGAAAAGTACGGCCTCAACTGGCACGGCAAACGTGCAGCCCGCCAACTGGCGCTTACCCCCAGCACCGGCACGCTGCTTCCCTGCCCCAATGAAAGTGTGGAGTGGGAGCGCACGCAAAACCTAATGATCGAGGGAGATAACCTCGAAGTGCTTAAGCTGCTGCAAAAAAGCTACGCAGGCAAAATCAAACTCATCTACATTGATCCACCGTACAATACTGGCAAGGACTTTGTTTACCCCGACAACTTTCAAGACAACATAAGCAATTACTTAGAGCTTACAGGCCAGATTGAAAGCGGCCAAAAAATCAGCAGCAACACCGAGAGCAACGGTCGCTTTCACACTGACTGGCTCAACATGATGTATCCCCGCCTGAAGCTCGCGCGTTCTTTGCTGAAAAGCAACGGCGTCATTTTTATATCCATAGATGATAGAGAACTCAACAATCTCCGGACACTCGCGAACGAAATATTCGGGGAAGAAAATTTCGTAGCAACAATAACAGTTGTGAACAACCTAAAAGGCCGCAACGACAAAAAGCATATAGCCGCCTGTCATGAATATGTTGTTATTTATTCTGGAACTGAATTTGTATCCAATGGATTGCCACTCACAGAGGAACAACGCGCAGCGTTCAAACATATAGATGATAGCGGTCTTAAATATGCCTTGCGTGATCTGCGTAAACGCGGGGGTCCTGACAAGAGGCAAGACCGACCAAATATGTTTTTCCCAATTTACTGGAACGAACAGTCGGGCCGGGTATCACTTGAGCGTCTGACCCCAGAAGACATTAAAATTTTACCTATACGTGGTGACGGATCCGAAGGCCGGTGGCGGTGGGGAGCGGATCGAGTTAAGGCATATCTAAATTGGATGCATCCTAAGCGCTCAGACCGAAGCGGAAGATTAGATGTTGAGCATCGTATATATCTCGACCCCTCTATCGCCGTTGACGAAGTAGATGAGGACGACGAGGACGACGAAGGTGCAGTAGAAAGAACTTCAAAACCCAAGTCAGTCTGGATGGGCGGCGAATTCTCTACAGACAGTGGAAAGCGTGCGCTCAAAGAACTGCTGCCCGGTGACTCATTCGACTTTCCTAAGTCGATAGATTTTTTGCGGACCTGTTTTTTGCTGGGAACGAGCGAAAATGACATTATTTTGGACTTGTTTGCAGGTTCAGGATCTACTGCACAGGCGGTAATGCAACAAAACGTAATCGACGGGCAATCTCGTCGCTTTATCTGTGTGCAACTTCCCGAACCTCTTGATATATCTGAAAAATCTCAAAAAGCAGCCGCAATGGTCTGCAAAAACCTAGGCATCGCCGAGAACATTGCAGAACTAACCAAGGAGCGAATTCGCCGAGCGGCAGCAAAAATAAAAGAAGAAAACCGATTATTCTCTGGAGATACTGGCTTTCGGGTATTTAAGCTCAACACATCAAATATACGTGCATGGAGCCCTACTCCGGAGAATCTTGCTCAAACTCTCTTCAATCATCAGGAGCATCTGGTCACGGGACGGACTGAGACCGATGTTCTATACGAGTTGCTGCTCAAGCTCGGTCTAGATCTGTGTGTCCCTATAGCCCCCCAGCAAGTTGCCGGAAAGACAATACACAGCATTGGCGATGGTGTACTGCTAGTTTGTCTTGCAGAAGAGATTACCCGCAGCCAAGTTGAAGACCTGGCACAGGGCATTATTGCTTTACATAAGAAAAACTCACCTGCCGGCGATTGCACTTGTGTATTCCGCGACAGCGCATTTGCAGATGACGTAGCCAAAACTAACCTTGCTGCCATCCTCAACCAAGCCGGCATCAAGAACGTGCGGAGCCTGTAAAAATGACAGTGCCTGCGCAACCCAAGATCTACCATATCTGCCATGTGGACCGATTACCGTCCATCATTGCCAGCGCAGGCTTGCTGTCCGATGCAGTACTGTTGAATCAGGCATTGCCAGGTACGGTCATTGGCATGAACCACATCAAGCAGCGCCGACTTCAGCTAGAGCTGGCCAGCCATCCGGCCTTGCATGTGGGCGAATGCGTGCCGTTCTACTTCTGTCCGCGTTCGGTGATGTTGTATCTGATTTATCGACAACATCAGGATCTAACCTACAAAGGAGGGCAAGGACCTATCGTGCATTTGGAAGCAGACCTACGTGCGGCAGTGCAGTGGGCCAACGCTCAGGCCAGACGCTGGGCGTTCACACTATCCAACGCTGGGGCCTACTACTTCGAAGACAGAGCCGATCTGGCCCTACTCAATGAGGTTGACTGGAATGCCGTGCAATCCCGGCAATGGAGTCAGTGCAAGGAAGGCAAGCAAGCCGAGTTTTTGCTCGAAAATACCTTCCCCTGGCATCTGTTCGAGCGAATCGGAGTGCAGTCCAGGCAAATTTATACGCAAGTAGCTAATGTGTTGCCTGCACAAGAGCACAGACCGGCAGTCGAGCTACGCCCTGAGTGGTATTACTGAATGAAGAGTCAGTCATGATCGAATTTACCAGCGGCGACATTCTGCGGGATGAGTCTGAAGCCATCATCAACACAGTGAACTGTGTCGGCGTAATGGGCCGTGGCATTGCGCTGCAGTTCAAAAACATGTGGCCAGAGAACTTCAAAGCCTATGAGGCTGCCTGCAAGCGCAATGAGGTACAGCCCGGTCGGATGTTTGTATTCGATACAGAGCAGCTCACGCTGCCGCGCTACATCATAAATTTCCCTACCAAGCGTCACTGGCGCGGTAAGAGCCGCATTCAGGACATCGACACGGGCCTCAACGCTCTGGTGACTGAAATACGCAGCCGTGGCATCCGATCAGTCGCAATCCCTCCTCTGGGTAGCGGTTTGGGCGGGTTAAATTGGGCCGACGTGCGCCCTCGTATAGAGGCGGCCATGACTGACCTGCCGGATGTGCGTGTTCGCATCTACGAACCTAACGGTGCACCAGCAGCAGACACAATGCACCACAGCCGTGAAGTGCCAAGTATGACCGCCGGGCGTGCCGCACTTGTCGAGCTGATGAGTCGCTATGTGCGAGGGTTACTTGATCCGACGATCAGCCTACTGGAAGTGCACAAACTGATGTACTTCATGCAGGCGTCGGGCGAACCCTTGCGCCTTAAATACGTACAAGCCGCTTACGGCCCTTATGCTGAGAACCTGCGACATGTATTGCGGACAATTGAGGGGCACTTGGTTGCTGGCTATGCCGATGGTGGAGATACGCCCGACAAGCCGTTAACACTGGTGCCTGGCGCAGTCGAGGAGGCGAATGCCTTCCTGGAAGCGAATGCAGAGACTCGTGCCAGATTTGACCGAGTTGGAGAGCTAGTGGAAGGGTTTGAAACGCCCTTTGGCTTAGAGCTGCTCGCCACGGTGCACTGGATCGTCAAGCAAGGCGAGCCCGTAACCAGCGTCGATGAGGTTGTCGCCCACACCTACGCATGGAACGTTCGCAAGAGGCAATTCACACCACGTCAAATTGGTATCGCCATTGATATATTGGCAGCCAAAGGCTGGATTGAACCTCTCTCGCTCAGCGCCTGAGTCAATACTGCGTCCACCTAACGGGGTTCGCGCTGATGTTCATTAACGACATCGCTCAGCACGAATCGAAGTAACCGATTGACAGGCACTCTTCGCGCTTACGCAAGGGCGAACTTGTATATGGATGAAACATGAAACTGCACTTCGAACCAGATCTCGACTACCAATTACAGGCGATCGAAGCAGTCTGCGATTTGTTCCGAGGACAGGAAGCTTGCCGTACCGAATTTACGGTCACGATGAAGACCTCCACCCCAGCAGAAACTGATCTATTTTCCGGCACAACACCACAGCAGTTTGCGCTGGGCATCGCAGAATCCGACCTTGGCGTGGGTAATCGCCTGACGCTGCTCGACGATGAACTACATAAGAATTTGAACGATATTCAGCTACGTGGCGGGCTACCGCCCTCCGGCATGCTTATTTCAGGCGACTTCACCGTCGAAATGGAGACCGGTACAGGAAAGACTTACGTCTATCTGCGCAGTATCTTTGAGCTGAATAAGCGCTACGGTTTTACCAAGTTCGTCATTGTTGTGCCTTCGGTTGCAATCAAGGAGGGCGTCTACAAATCCCTGCAAATCACAGAAGAACACTTCAAGGGCCTCTACGCAGGTGTGCCCTACGATTACTTCCTGTACGACTCAAACAAACTCGGTGAAGTTCGCAATTTTGCGACCAGCTCAACCATCCAGATCATGGTGGTCACCGTAGGCGCGATTAATAAGAAGGACGTCAACAACCTCTATAAAGACAGCGAGAAGACGGGTGGCGAGAAGCCCATCGATCTGATCAAGGCTACCCGACCGATTCTGATTGTCGACGAGCCACAGAGCGTGGATGGAGGCCTCAAAGGTGCTGGTAAAAGCGCACTGGATGCGATGAACCCGCTATGTACCCTGCGCTATTCCGCAACCCATGTAGACAAACACCAGATGGTCTACCGGCTAGATGCGGTTGACGCTTATGAACGCCGCCTGGTGAAGCAGATCGAGGTTGCCTCAGCCACCGTGGAAGATGCCCACAACAAGGCATTTGTTCGATTGGTGGCAGTGAACAACAAGCGAGGCACCATCTCCGCCAAGATCGAACTGGATGTGGGTACAGCTACTGGTAGTGTGGTCACTCAAGAAGTCACGGTCTACGACGGTGACGATTTGCAACAAACGACCAAGCGAGCGGTTTATCAGGATATTCGCATCGGTGAAATCTACACAGCCAAAGGCGAGGAGTTCGTCGAGCTACGCTACCCTGGCGGCGAGAAGTACCTGCGCATCGGTGACGTTCATGGCGGCGTGGAGCCACTGGCCATTCAGCGCGAAATGATCCGCCGTACTATTAAAGAGCACCTGGACAAGGAAAAGCGCCTCCGCCCCATGGGCATCAAGGTGCTGTCTTTATTTTTTATCGAGTCGGTCGAACGCTATCGCCAATATGATACCGACGGCAATGCGGTGAAAGGCGTATATGCGACCATTTTCGAAGAAGAATACAAACGCTTCGCCAAACACCCGGACTATCAGAGTCTTTTCAGTGAGATCGACCTCAACCATAGCGCTGAAGAGGTCCACAACGGCTACTTCTCCATCGACAAAAAGGGTGGGTGGTCTAACACCACTGAGAACAATGCTGGTAACCGAGAAAACGCTGAGCGCGCCTACAACCTGATAATGAGGGAAAAGGAAAAGCTGCTTAGCTTCAGCACACCTCTGAAATTCATCTTTTCCCACTCTGCGCTCAAGGAAGGTTGGGACAACCCCAACGTATTCCAGATCTGTACGCTGCGCGATATTCAATCCGAGCGCGAGCGCCGGCAGACCATTGGACGCGGCCTGCGTCTATGCGTCAATCAAAGCGGCGAGCGGGTGCGCGGTTTCGAAGTTAACACACTAACCGTGATTGCCACAGAGAACTATGAAACCTTCGCCGAAAACCTGCAGAAAGAGATCGAAGATGACACAGGGATCCGCTTCGGCATCGTCGAACAATACCAGTTCGCAGCCGTTGCAATAACCAATGCAGAAGGCGAGTCCAAGCCTCTTGGTTTTGAACAGTCCAAAGTGCTCTGGGACTTCCTCAAAGCTCAACAATACATTGATACTAAAGGAAAAGTTCAAGACTCACTGAAGCAAGTACTCAAAGATGGCTTGCTTCAACTACCACCCGAATTCGAGGACCAACGCTCCCAAATAGTCGAGCTATTGAAGAAAGTATCCGGTCGTCTGGAGATCAAAAACGCTGATGAGCGCCGTGCAGTCCCGTCTCGCCAAGCAGTACTGCAGAGCGAGGAGTTCAAAGCCCTCTGGGATCGAATAAAACATCAGACCACCTATCGCGTCGACTTCAACAACGAACAGTTGATCGCCGATTGCATCGGCAACCTACAGAAAGCCCCTGCCGTCTTCCGCCCGCGCCTACAGTGGCGCAAGGCAGACTTGGCAATTGGCAAGTCGGGTATAGAGGCTAACGAGAAAAGAGGTGCTTACACTGTCACCCTTGACGAAAGCAATATCGAACTACCGGATATTCTGACCGACCTGCAAGACCGCACGCAGCTCACTCGCCGCACTCTTGTGCGCGTACTTACAGAAAGCAAACGTCTGGACGACTTTAAGCGCAACCCTCAGCAGTTTATTGAGCTGGCGGGCGAAATCATTAACCGCTGTAAGCGCTTAGCATTGGTAGACGGCATCAGGTACGTGAAGCTGGGAGACGACAGTTACTATGCGCAGGAGCTATTCGAACAGCAGGAGCTGACCGGCTACCTGAAAAACATGCTACTCGATACTAAGAAATCCGTTTACGAGCACGTAGTATACGACTCAGGAACAGAGCGTGACTTCGCGCAAGCACTTGAATACAACGACGCAGTTAAGGTGTACGCGAAGCTGCCCGGCTGGTTCCGCATTCCTACCCCTCTCGGTAGCTACAACCCTGACTGGGCCATTCTGGTTGAGCAAGACGGTGCCGAGCGCCTTTATTTTGTAGTAGAAACTAAGAGCAGCTTGTTCAATGATGACCTTCGCCCAGTTGAACAAGCGAAGATTGATTGCGGAACCGCCCACTTCAGCTTACTCGCGAGGAATGAGGCTAGCCTGCACTTCGGCAGAGCTAGCAGCGTAGATGACGTAATCGCTGGTGTTCTGAACTAAATAAATTGGATCAAGAGAACAACATGGATAGCACGATGAGCGAAGAGACAGCGAAGCACCGGACGGGATCAAAATACGTTCATGTTCAAGCGCAGCCGGATCATCTGGAGTCACTCGCTCGCGGAAAGCCAGTCAACGCCCTAGCCGAACTTATTTGGAATGCATTGGACGCCGATGCGGACCAGGTGCATATCCGAATCACTGACAACGAGCTGGGAAGTCCAGTGGAAATCGAGGTTTTGGATAACGGGAACGGCATCACTGTGCAGGAAGCAGAGCAGGCTTTCGGCAACCTTGGTGGTTCATGGAAAAGAGATCATAGAGCAACTACGGGGACACAAAAAAAATTACACGGCAGAAATGGTAAGGGTCGATTCAAAGCCTTCGCGCTGGGGCAAGATGTGATCTGGGACACCATATTTCTTGAGGACGCTGATAGGTTGCTTCAGCACGTAATTAAAGGACAAGCGAGCAGTCTGCAAGACTTCGAAATCAAAGAAGCTCATCCAGCACCGGCAGGCCGACATCGCGGTACCAGAGTACATATCTCGAATCTGCAAGACTCTTTAGGGGTACTAACGCAAGATGGTTCCGCAGCCAGACAGTTTGCCGAGGTTTTTGCCCTGTACCTGCGCAATTACCCAGCCACGAACATAACTTTTCGTAATGAACGCATTGATCCAAAATCGGTTCAGAAGTCGCATGATTCTGTCGAATTGCCAGTCTTCCAAGCAATAGATGGAACCGAGATCCAGGCCAAACTCGATATTGTTGAATGGAGTTTCGCAAAGAAAGAGCGGCGGATATGCCTCTGCGACAGTGATGGTTTTGCCCTTCACGAGGTTGAGGCGGGTATCCGTCCCGGAGGAGAGTTTAATTTCACGGCTTTCTTACGCTCAGACTATATTGCAAAACTGCAGCATGAAAACCTGCTTGCGCTTGATGACTTAAATGCCGACCTCCGTCGCCTTGTCGACAGCGCACGCCAAGCAATGCGCGCTCATTTTCGCCGCAAAAAGGCAGAGACTGCATCGGAGTTGGTTCAACAGTGGAAAGATGAAGGGGTCTATCCCTTCACAGGAGATGCTGATGACGAGTTAGAGCAAGCCCGAAGAGAAGTCTTCGACATCTGCGCTCTGAACGTACATCAGTACTTGGACTCTTTTCGTGAAGGACATCTACGGAATCGCCAATTCACACTGCGAATGATCAAAACAGCTCTTGATGAAAACCCCGAAGCCTTGAAGCGTATTCTTACGGAAGTTTTAGATCTTCCGAGAGAGAAACAATCGGAGCTCGCCGACTTACTTCAGTACACCACTCTGTCAGCCATTATCGAAGCAAGCAAGTTAGTCACGGATCGGCTGCAATTTCTAGTCGGGTTACACGAGCTTCTGTTCGACTCGGAATCAAAACGAGAACTGAAGGAACGCACACAATTGCATCGGATGCTGGAGAGTGAGACCTGGATCTTTGGCGAGGAATACCTGCTTACCAGTAGCGATGAGAATCTAAATACTGTCCTGCGCAAACACCTGGGCAAACTGCGGCCGTCCGAGAAAAAACCTAGAAAGACAAAAGCGGTGCTCCGAGATGATGGCTCACAGGGAGTCATCGATTTGCTACTAGGCCGGGAGGTACCTGCATATGCGAATACACGTCGAGAATACTTGGTCGTAGAGCTGAAGCGTCCATCACAGAAAATTGACCTTGAGGTGAAAGCGCAGATAGAGAGTTATGCGATGGCAGTAGCAGCGGATGAAAGATTCGACAAACACAACACTCACTGGACATTCCTCGCCGTATCGAACGAAATTACTGAAGAAGCGGCACGGTCAGTTCGTCAGCAGGGAAAAGCCTTCGGTTTCTTCCATGATGAGCCAAATCTAAGGATTGGTCTTGCCACATGGAGCGAAATTCTCGGTGCCTCCCGCGCTAGACTAGATGCCTTTCGAAAAAAACTGGACTACACAGCCAGAAAAGACGACGGCATAGCACTGCTTCACAGTAAATACTCGCAGTACCTTCCTCAATCGCTGATGCCGAAGTAGCCGATGAGATTCAGGGGGCCATCGAAGGACGGCGACCATCACTTCTCTAGCTTATGCACAAAAAGGCCTCTATGCCCGTTCCCACCTACGACCAATTCATCGAGCCACTGCTCCGTTTCTTAGCCACCAAACCCGAAGGCGCTCCCGCGCGCGACGTGCAAGAAGCAGCGGCGAAGGCTCTCCAGCTCACCGAAGAACAACGACAGGAATTAATCGCCAGCGGCCAGGCCACTTATAAGAACCGAGCCGGCTGGGCTCATGACCGACTCAAACGTGCCGGTTTATCCAGCAGCGCGAAACGTGGTTATTGGAAGCTGACTGATGCGGGGATGACCTACGCACAAACCAGGGCGGAGCCATTGCCTCAAGACGAAGTGGAACGTCTAGCCATCCGTTATAAGAATGTGACACTGAAAGTCGCTGCAGATGCCGTTCTGCTTGATGAACCGCTTCCCGGGGAGCCGGATGCTACTTCAGCCACCGCCAGTCCTGATGACCGCCTCGAACAAGCTTTGCAAGAGTTGCGAGAAGCTACTGCCGCGGATCTGCTAGACAATCTTCTGCAAGTATCTCCCAACCGTTTTGAGGTGATCGTGCTGGACGTGCTGCACCGTCTGGGCTATGGCGCGAGCCGCAATGATCTTCAGCGAGTGGGCGGTTCCGGCGATGCTGGGATCGACGGGATCATTTCGCTCGACAAGCTAGGACTTGAGAAAGTTTACGTTCAGGCCAAACGCTGGCAGAACACCGTTGGCCGTCCTGAGCTACAGGCCTTCTACGGGGCGCTCGCTGGGCAGAAAGCGAAGCGAGGCGTATTTATTACTACTTCAGGTTTTACCGCTCTCGCGATTGATTTCGCCAAGTCAGTGGAAGGTATTGTGTTAGTGGACGGCAACCGTCTGGTGAACCTGATGATGGATCATGAGGTGGGTGTTACTTCACGCTTACTAAAGCTTCCCGCATTGGATCGAGATTATTTTGATGATGAGTGATGGAAGGCTGTTCCAATTGCGCAGTCATAAAAAAGGCCTTGCCATGCAAGACCTTTTTTTCATACCCGGGGTAAGCGCCGCCCCTTGCTACCTCACCTCAACAATATCCAAAGCCCGATTCGCCAGCAGTTCACTCACCTCAATCACCTGCAAAATTCCCAACGCAAAATGCCGTCGTGATCCCTCAAGACCAAACGCCAGATCACTGATCATGGCATTCGCCGAAGCCAGGTTTTCGCTGAGATTGGCAAGCAGACATTCCGAATCAATATCCGGTGCGATACGGAAGATGGTGTTGGGTTTGTCAGACGTTTCGTTCTTCGGCGTAGGCTTCAGGTAGTAATCCAACGCCCGGTTGGCAGCATCATCAAGCTTGTTGTTACGAGCAGACTGAGCGCGAGACACATGCTCATCGGCAGTCGGAGGGTTCGGTGTAATTTTTGCCATCGACTTAGGTTCCTGTAAGTGGTGCTGCAACCACCTCGCGACTAAACGAGAGGGCGGCAGCTGTGCGCAGGTTAGTCGACCGGTGAACCTAAGAATCCCGGCGCGCCCGGGGGCGCCCTGCGCACAGCCACCATCAATACAGGAACAGCACAGCCTGTCCGACGGGACTTGGTACGCCTTAGGTTGAGACGGGCGACTAAACCCGATCACTGATGCTCAGTGACAGGACTCAAACTACCGACGCCCTCCAAGACGCACAAGCCGGCGGATTCTGGCGTAGTTGTAGGCAATGGCGCAAGGCGATGTCGGTCGTGGCTAGTCTCGTGGAGTCACGATAAACAGCTGGCTGGAATGTTGCTGATGCACCGCTATCGCGAGCAGGCTCGCTCCCACAGAGGAGCTTGTGTGCATACGTCGCTGGGGAATGCATTCGCGACTGGCTGCATCCTTGCAGCCAGTCGCGAAGAGGGTTACGACTCATTGTTCAATGGGGCTTGCGAGCAACATCGCAATGAATCAGGCGGGATATCTCGATCATATCCACAACGGTTTTGTCATCGACCGCAAACCCGCTGCCTGAACCCCCTGCGTCGCTATTACTTGAGTGTGACGTCGAGCATCGGCGGGATGTAACCGTAGTCGTACTCGGCCACCACGAAGGTCTGCTGCCCTTTGATTTTCATGCCCACCGTTGGAGCCTCAGTGCCACCCACACGAATCTGCGTGCCGGTTTCGTCGGTCGGTACGCTGTCGATGAAGGAGGTCACCAGGCCGTTTGGCATTACATAGTGCGAGTAGGTCTGGAATGGCTGGGAGGACGGGTTGCCCAGCACCAGGCCGGATCCGTTCAGCGGCACGTAAGGGCCGAAGAGCGAGTCCGCGACGAAACCGTACACGCCGTCCGGGCCGGTCACGCCGTCGGCGTAGGTGAAGGTATGGCTGATCGTGAACAGGTAGTACTTGCCATCCTGGAACACGAAGTGCGGGCGCTCGGTCTGGTCGTTTACGCCCACGGCGGTCAGCAGTGGCGGCAACATTTCCCAATCATCACCGTCCGCGTCGCGGGCCACGGCGATGCCGACACAGGCGGTCTGGTAGCGCGAGTTGCCGACATCTTCATAACCCGGCGGCACATCGCCGATTTCTGCCTCTCCCACTTTGTGCGAGCCGCGCTCGCCGGCCACGTTGCCCTCGAACAGCATGTACAGCTTGCCGTCTTTCGGATCGCGGAATGGCCACGGGTCGCGGAAACCCCAGAACGCGTTTTGTGCTTCGGTCTGGTACATGTTGCCGTCGGCCTCGAACAGCGGCTTGACCTTCTCGAAGCCGACCATGCTGACACCGTGTTCAGTGGTCACCACCCGACCGCGCACCTTGACGATGGTCGCGCCCGGAGTGACGGCGGTGTAATACAGGTCCACTTCGCCTCGGTCGTTCAACAGGATCGGCGTACCGGCCCATTCGCGAGCGGTCGGCGAAACGCCTTCGGCCATCACACGGCCACCGAATTCCCAGTTCTTGCCGGTACGAGAGAACCAGTAGTACATCTTTGCCCGACCGTGACGATCGTTCCAATCGCGGAGGATGTCGTAGTTACCGTCCTCGTCGAGGTACTGCGGGTCGTTTGGATGACGATCGGCCGTCAGGGTGAAGATCACCGACCAGCCATCGACAGACGTCACGTTACCGTCCAGGTCGCGCAGGGGCATGGTGTCCCAGATAAACACGTCGTTGTTCAGTACCGGGAAATCCGCGCGGACCAGCGGCTGCGTGGTGGTGGGATCGTCTGCCCGGACTTTCAACGCATCAGCGCGGGTCCAAAGGCTGGGTTGATGGGGGGTTACACCGAATTTTTCAGTGGTGGTTTTCATAGGTTATTGCCTCGTCCATGAATGGATTCAAATAAATAGCGATTTAGAAATACTGTATGTGCATACAGTGAAATCACCTTATAGAGACTCACCCATGCGGGTCAAGCAAAAAAAATGCACTTGTGCATATTTTGATTTTTTCTTGGAGCTGATACGTTTCAGCCATGAACATTCGCAGAAGTTCATTCCTCTGGAGATAGGCGACGTTGGCTGCACGTTGGTGCTCTGAGCGCCGCTCGATGAAAAGCGCGCTTAACTGGGCAACGGGCGGAAGGAGTGCATAGAGGGTTCAACTGAGCTTGCGCGTTCTGCGCAAAGCCCAATGTCGAGAGTGAGCGAAGGGCATCGCGGGCAAGCCTTGCTCCCACAATGGTTTGGCTTGGTTGAGGGGGTGGGTTTGCCAGCCTCTTCGCGAGCAAGCCCGCTCCCACAAGGGTCTGGCTTGGTTGACGGGGTGGGTTTGCTGGCCTCTTCGCGAGTAGGCTCACTCCCACAGGGGATGGCGGGGGACGTGAGGTTTGTGCAGAAAAGCATCGAGCAGGTGACCAAACCTGCCCGATGCCAACGACCTGACCTGTCACCCCAACGCATTCAAACAAACCACCTTCGGCTGAGAAGGTCAGGCATAAGGCTTGAACTCATTGTTATCCCGAGCCAACAACTGCATCAGTTTCGGGTGAATAAAGAGCTTTTCCTTGCCGACCTGCGCCTCTTGCAGAACGCCGATGTTGACGAGGTCTTTGAGGTAGCGAGAAGCAGCCTGGCGCCCGGCAATTTGTTTCTCTACGACGTTATGGATGCGGCAGTACGGTTGTTCGAAGATCACATCCACCAATTCACGGGAATAGATTTTCGGCAGTTGCTCACGCACGAATTGGGTGGTGTGTTCGGACAGGCTGCGCATGGCGGCGATTTTGGCACAGGTCCAGCGGGCGGTTTCTTCCACGGCGCTGAGCATGTAGAGCAGCCAGGGTTCCCAGGCCTGTTCACGAGTGACGTCGAGCAGGAGACGGTAGTAATCGGCTCGATGGGCAATGATGTAACGGCTGAGATAGAGGATCGGTAGATTCAGCAGCCCCTCCTGAATCAGGAACAGCGTATTAAGTACCCGCCCGGTACGGCCATTGCCATCGGTGAACGGGTGAATAGCCTCGAACTGGTAGTGCCCGACGGCCATACGCACCAGCGGATCCAGATCCGTCTCGTTGTGCAGGAAGCGCTCCCAGTTAGCGAGCAAATCACGCAGATGGCCTTCGCCGTCCGGTGGGGTGTAGATGATCTCGCCGGTACGGTCGTTGGCCAACTGGGTGCCCGGTACGCGTCGGATGTCCATGTTCACACCCTTGAGCGTGCGGCAGATCTCGACTGCCGTGCCCGTGGATAATGGACGCTCAGCCAGTGACAAGTAGCCGTGGTGCAGGGCTTTGCGATAGCGCAGGGCTTCCTTGGTCGCCGGATCGGCATGGCCGTCAGCCTCCTGGGCATGCTGAAAGAGCAAGTCGGTGGTGGTGACAATGCTTTCGATTTCGGAACTGTCCTTGGCTTCCAGCAAGGGAATGGTGTTGATCAGCACCGTTTGGTTGGGGATCAGTTCGGCCGCCTGCTTCAACTCAGCCAAGGCCGTGCGCGCCTCGATACAGCGTTTGAGTACTGCACGGGTTTCCAATTCGGCTGCCGGAGGCAGGGGCGGTAATTGGTTATACGGCTTATCGGCCTGCCAGACGTTAGGGGCTGCAGTCATGGGGGCGATCCTGGTCCTTTAGATTAAAGGGCAAGGGCGTTCAGTCAGGCGCCCTCTCGTGTCGTCAGTGTAAACACGAGGGGATAACGTGTCGCTGTTTTTCTGTTTTTGCGACACGTTCTGTTCTCATGTCGCTGGCGACGACATGAGAATAAAACGTGTCGTCGAAATTTGGTTTTAGCGACATGGCAGGTTTCTGCACAATTGACGCTTGGTAGAAAATTCAAGGGCATGGCTTGGTTGAGGGGGTGGGTTTGTTGTTTTGACTTCGAACGCTCAGTCACACAATCCTGGCGTGAGCGCGGCTCTGGATTTCACATCAACCGCGGCTCTTTCGGCGGACGGGGTCAGGCTCGGTCTAGGCAATCGCGCAAACAAAACTCCTGGCGCGGCCGGCTTCAATTCCCATCACCCCTATGGGTGTTTCATCGATGGCTTGGAGTCGAACCAAGTTCATGCCTTCACGTCGGTAAACTGAACTGCCCTCCGAATCAGCGTGAACCACATACCCTCCGTGCTTTACACCCAAACGCTGTCTATTGAGAGTAATACTGGCCGAGACCAGGATATGAAAATCCAGGACGTTGTTCTTATGCAGAACCGTCGCGCCAACAAAGTGCTCTGCGCATATTTCCAAAGCGAGTTGCAGCCCATGGATAGCAGGGGTTTCTCGATAACTGCCTGGCATGAATATCTTATCGAACCATAACTCCGTCCCAAACATTTCTTCCAGCCCATCATTCCCGATATTGGGGTAGCGTTTATGCTGATAAAAAACGTTTCCATCCCAAATGATGAAGCCTGTATTCCTGACGATTCCGTCGCTGGCTTTTGGACCTCTTGATTCCATTTCGGCGATCACCGCTTTCGTAGCCCTTACGTAATCGCCATAAATCCCTTTGTTCATGCGGTCAGTCGGTGGTATTTCGTTCACCACCGCATCCATTTCCACATGATATTTTCTCTTATTGATGTTTCTAGCCTGCCCCAGAGATTTCAACTCCCCCGTTTCCCTTTTCAACATCCTGAAATCTGGCCGCATCATTGATTTGGACCAAAGCGTCGTGCCTGGGACCAGTATCAGCCTTGGGTTTCTCTTTGAAACATCCACCAATGCAGCCCGGATGATTTCTTTTTCTTCTTCCGAAAGGAATGAGGCAGGTTTTTCCTTGGAAAAGAGGTACTCGGGAGCAACGACCAAACAGTAATCCAGTTGATGCTGATCGACATTTTTGGCGAAAGCCGTTTTCGCCAAGTACTCCAAGGCCCCAATTCTATGCTGTATGCAGACAAGGCTATTATTGATCGGGATTCGTAATCTGCGTGTATCGAAGTCCCAGACCACCACCAGTACGTTCGGCATCCTTTCCTCCCGCCTGGCTGCTGAGCGGTGCCGCAAGCCGGGTTGGCCGCATTCGTGTGAGGGGGCACTTGGCGCATATTCCAGGAAAATTCAGCTTAGATGAGCCAGGACGATTTGGCCGACAGCCCCTGAAAAATATTTGTGAAGTGCAAGAGTCGAGGCCCTTTGGGATGCAAAAAAAATCAGGCAGGTGACCAACCTGCCCGATGCCAACGACCTGCCCCATCAACCCAACGTATTCAGGCACACCACCTTCGGCTGGGTCATTTCCTCATACGCAAACCGCACCCCTTCCCTACCCAAACTCCCGTATTTCGACCCGCCAAACGGCATCGCATCGAAGCGAAAATCCGACGAGTCATTGATCATCACGCCCCCCGCTTCGATCCGTCGTGCAGCGCTCATCGCGGTGCTGAGGTCGTTGGTGAAAATCCCGGCGTGAAGCGCGTATTCAGGTTCATTAGCTAACGCGATGGCTTCATCGAACGTCTCGAACGGCTGCAACACCACCACCGGGGCGAAGGCTTCGTTGCGCCAGAGTCGGCTGGAATGATCGACATTCTCCAGCACCGTGGCGGCGTAGCAGTTGCCTTGGCGACGGTGCCCGCAGAGTAATGTGGCGCCTTGTTGCAGGGCTTCGTTCACCACCTGTTCAGCGTTCTGCGCGGCCTGTTGGGTGATCATCGGGCCGATGTCGGTGCCTGCGAGCAGTGGGTTGCCGACGACGAGGGCTTGGGCCTGGTTGACGAAGCGTTCGCGGAAGGCGGCGTAGATCGGGGCGTGGATGAGCAGGCGTTGGGTGCCGATGCAGTTTTGCCCGGCGGCCCAGAAGGCGCCGGAGACGCAGCTTTCGACGGCGGCGTCGAGGTTGCAGTCGGCCATGACGATGACCGGGGCGTTGCCGCCGAGGTCCATGGCGAGTTTTTTCAGGCCGGCGCTGCGGGCGATTTGTTCGCCGGTGACGAAGCCGCCGGTGAAGGAGATCATCCGCACGTCGCGGGTGGCGACCAGGGCTTTGCCCAGTTCGGCGCCGCCGGTGGCGACGGTGACCACGGTTTGTGGCAGGCCGGCGGCGACCAGGTACGAGACCAGTTTGAGGGCCGACAACGGCGCCAGTTCGGACGGTTTGAGGATCACCGCGTTGCCGCCGGCGATGGCCGGGCCGAGTTTGTGCGCCACCAGGTTCAGCGGGTCGTTGTAGGGGGTGATGGCGACGATCAGGCCCAGGGGTTCGCGGGTGAACCAGCCCTGGCGCGATTCGGCGCCTTCGTAGGCGTCGAACGGCACGATTTCGCCGGCGTTGCGTTTGGCTTCTTCGGCGGAGAGCTTGAGGGTGTTGACGCAGCGTTTGACTTCTTTTTCCGCCTGTTTGAGGGTCTTGCCGGCTTCGTCGACGATCAGCCGGGCGAAGGCTTTGGCGTCGCGTTCGATGTTCAAGGCAGCCTGTTCGAGGATGCTGGCGCGGCGATGACGCGGCAGTGCGGCGCAGGCTTGGACGCCGCTGCGTCCGGTCTCGAGCAGGTGTGGGACTTCTGAGGCGCACACGTCGGCGACGGTGCCGACGACGCTGCCGTCAAATGGGTTGAGGACTTCGATGTGCGGTTCGACAACCGCCAGGGCCAGGCGCGATACGTTCACAGGGTGTGCTCCTGTTTGCGGGTTGCCGATTGGTGGATGTGGATGATGTCTGAGAGCAATGCGAAGGCGGTTTCAGTGCGGCCTGCGCCCGGACCGGAAACGGTGACGGCGCCGAGCAGTTCGCTGGTGAAGGACACGGCGTTGGTGGCGCCGCTGATGCTCGCCAGTGGGTGGTCGTTGTTCAGCAGGCGCGGTTCGACGCTGGCGTTGATGGAGCCGTCGGCATTGCGGGTGGCGGCGCCGATGAGCTTCCAGCGCGCGCCGTTTTGCCGGGCTTTTTCGATGTCGTCGAGGCCGAGGGAGGAGATGCCGCGGCAGGTGACGTCGTTGACGGTGAGTTTGGCGTCGAGCAGTTCGTTGGCGAGGATCACCACTTTGAGGCGCACATCGTGGCCTTCGACGTCTGCCGTGGGGTCGGCTTCGGCGTAGCCCAGCACTTGGGCTTGGCTGACGGCTTCGGCGAATCCGAGGCCGCCTTCCATGCAGGTGAGGACGAAGTTGGAGGTGCCGTTGAGAATGCCTTCGAAACCGCTGATCGAACTGCCAGCCAGGGATTGCTTGGCCAGGCGAATGACCGGGGTGCCGCTCATCACTGAGCCTTCGTATTCGAAGGCGACGTTGTTGCGCTGGGCCAGGGCCTTGAGCTCGGCGCCGTGCAGGGCGATGGGGCCTTTGTTGGTGGTGACCACGTGCTTGCCGCGCTCCAGCGCCCAGCGGCAGAACGAAGTGGCGGGCTCGCCGTCCACCGGGTTGGTGAAAGTGGCTTCGGCGATGATGTCGGCGCCGCAGTCTTTGATCACCGCTTCGTTGAGGGCATCGACGGTGCCGCCTGGGAGTTGTGACATGGCGCCTTTGACGGCCGGTAGTTTGGCCAGTGAGGCGGCGTCGAGGCCGTGGCGGTCCATCACCGAACCGAGGAACAGATCGGTCACGCCGACGATTTTCAGGGTGAAGCCGAGTTCGGTTTTCCACTGTGGGTTGCGCTCGGCAATCAGTTGAGCCAATGCCCGATTCACACCGCCGAAGCCGACCAGCGCCAGTTTGTATTCAGTCATTTTTGTTATGTCCTTGATCCGGGTGATGAGGTTGTTGGGATCTAGGTTAGGGAGGTGGCGTGGGCAGTGAAATATGCCAATTTGCTTCATTTTATGGGCGTTTTGACCAAGGGCTGGGCGAGGCGTCAGGTGTGGAAAAAGCCAACAGGGGGTTGGCTTTTTAGCGCGGTCCATTTCTGGTAAGGGGAGATATCTGTGGTGTTGGGGGGTATCTGTGGCGAGGGGATTTATCCCCGCTGGGCTGCGAAGCAGCCCCGAAACCATCCGGCACGGTGTGTCAGGTTGATTGAGTTCGATCTGCTTGGGGCTGCTGCGCAGCCCAACGGGGATAAATCCTCTCGCCACAGGGTTTGGGGTGGTTGGAGCATCTGCGGGCACCCTCAGCGGTGGCAAGCATGCTGGGCCCACTGGCAGGACACATGACC
>NZ_JBYVYN010000011.1:0-159929 GCF_058148565.1 Pseudomonas sp. DF11 | reverse complement strand
CGGTGGTCAATCCCAATAGCACCGTCCTGGCGGCAAACGTCGAACGTCTGACCTTCGTCGGCACTGGTGCATACACCGGTTACGGCAACGACAGCGACAACATCATTACCGGCGGTTCGGGTAACGACACCCTGTACGGTGGCGCGGGCGCGGACCAGTTCATCGGCGGTGCCGGCTCTGACGTAGCGGGTTATCTCGACAGCAAAGAAGCCATGACCATCAACCTCAAGACGGGGGTGTATTCCGGGATCGCGGCAGGTGATACCTATACCGGTATCGAGGTGATCAGAGGGTCGAATTTTAACGACATTTTCTATGGCGGTAGTTCGTCCATGAAGCAGGATGGCGCGGGTGGCGTGGATCTAGTCACTTATGAGCAGTCTGACAGCGCGGTGACGATCGACCTGACCAACGGCACTGACACAGGGGAGGCTGCTGGTCATACCTACGCCAACATTGAAATGTTTCAAGGCAGCGATTTTAACGACACGCTATCGGGCTCTGGTGTGAAGGACATCTTCATTGGTGGAGCCGGGGCAGATGTCATCGATGGTCGCGTCGGTCTGGACAGTGCTTTTTACATTACAAGCACAACAGGCGTCTCGATCAACTTGCAGACTCAAATCAATCAAGGTGGCGATGCAGAAGGTGATGTATTGCTCAACATCGAACACGTGTTGGGCAGTCACTTCAACGATGCCTTGGTTGGAAACACCGGTGTTAACTATCTGGAGGGCGGATTGGGCAACGACGTCATCGACGGCGGGGACGGGAATGATTTCATCTATGGTGGGCTGACTTCGTCGATAGGGCCTTTCAACGTCGATGGCTCGGCGAATGGGCCGCAGGCAGACATCTTGTACGGCGGCGGCGGTAACGACAGCATCGTCACGGCTGCCAGCGACGAGGGTACTCAAGCCTACGGTGAGGCCGGAAGTGACACTATCACTGTGGCACATGGCATGGCTGATGGTGGAGAAGACAATGACCTGTTGACCGGTACAGGCGTGGGCTTTTCACTGTCAGGAGGTCAGGGGGATGACAGGCTGGTATTGCAGGCCGGAGGTTTTGCTAACGGTGGTGAGGGTGGCGATACCTACACCATCAATACTCCAACGTTAGTGACGATTCAGGATGACGGCATCAGCAGCGGTGACAAATTGGTTTTGTCATATATCAGCAGCTCTGAACTGTTGGCTGATCGCATCGGTAATGACCTCTATCTGCACCGATCAAGCTTCGATCCAGGACAGACACCGCAAGAAGGTGTGCGCCTCGAGGATTGGTATGCAGGTTACAACACCATCGAACAGATCCAGACGGCTGATATGCAGCTCATCACTCTGTCGGGCGTTAACCAGTTTGCCAATGATCTGTTTTCCTAAACGGCAGATAGCGTTCTTGCCGAGCAACGAACGACACAAGTAGGCGGCCAAGATACAAAAAGCCCCGCTGCGAAAAGCGCCGGGGCTTTTTGTTTTGTCGTTAGAGGGGACTTGCGGCTCCCACTCTCAAACGTACGGTCTATCTATTGTTTCTCGGCTTTTTTCTAACTTCAACTTCGGCGCGACCGTCAGGGGCGCAACCTTCAAAAACACCAGACCAAAAAAAACCGGCCACCAAGAGCCGGTTTTTTTATCCCTCGCTAACACACAGCGCGGGACCAGAATTCGATTGGAGCGGGTGAAGGGAATCGAACCCTCGTTATCAGCTTGGGAAGCTGGAGTAATGCCATTATACGACACCCGCTCAGAGCGGCTGACTTTGTACCAGATGTGGGCACGGATTTGAAGTTTTTCTTCACATGGCGTGCAGTCAGTCGTCTACGCGAGCCTCAAACCAGAGCGGTCGTTGGCGGGCAAGCCCCGTTGCTGAAGGCGCAGGATGGGGCTTGCTCGCCAGGACTCGGTTTCAGATGGCCAGTGCATGGTAGCTCTGCACATAGCTATAGCGCGGTCGGCTTTCGTGGTGTTCCGGTGTGAGGAAACCCATCAAGGCGTTGCGGCTGTCGCGGCAGGCGGCTTTGTGTTCCATGTCCAGGAAGTGCCCGGTGGCTTGCAGCGTGCTGAAGGTGCTGTGCTCGACATGGTTGGCGAAGAGCCTGGCGTCGTCGGCCGAGGTGTATTCGTCCCATTCGCCGTTCAGGAACAGCACCGGTACGTTGATTTTCTTGGCCGCGTTGATGTAGCACTGCTGGTCGCTGTTGAGCACGTCGGTGATGTGGAAGCGCATCTGCCCGTATTCATGTTCGGCCAGACTGCTGACATGGCGATAGTTGAAGCGCTTGAACAGCGGCGGCAAATGCTTGCCGATGGTGCTGTTGACCAAATGCCCGACACGGTCGCCGTCCAGGCTGCCCAGGTAATCCACACCGCGTTCCAGATAGTCGCGCATCGGCGCATTGAGCACTGGCGAGAACGAGCTGATCACCGCTTTTTCGATGCGTCGTGGCCTCTGGGCCAAGGCGCTCAGCGTAGCGGCGCCACCCCAGGAAAACGACAGCACGTGCTCGGCGGCGAAGTGGTCGATCAGTTCCAGGAGGATCTGCCCTTCGATCTCCTTGGTCAGCATTTTCTCGTGCCGATTGTGGGCCTTGGACTTTCCCGCGTAGGGCTGGTCGTACAGCACGACGTTGAATTGCGGGTAGAGGTTTTTGGCGGTCTGTGCAAACGACGCAGTGGTGGCCATTGAGCCGTTGACCAGAATGATGGTCTTTTGTGCGGCGTCTGCGCGATAGAACTCCGTGTAAACCCGATACTGACCCTGTATATCCAGCACAGCGATTTCTGGCCTCATGTCATAAGACTCCTGGCAAGCGGGTATGCGCGCAATGAGATTGCACGGGCAATGTGACAGGTAGGCATACGCCTGGAAGATAAGGCCCATGTCGATCCAGAAAAATGGTCGACGGGTGTTGTTATAGGCGGGCAGTTCGCCGGCGGCACAAGGCGGAACCTGAGGGTTCCAGCCGGCAAAAAGTTTCTTGGAAGTATGTTGTGACTCATCGGTCACATTTCGGCCGACGGTTTGATTCAAGCAGGGGGGCGAGCGTTGCGCAAGTACCTCTTGGAAAATTGTTCGACACTTCTGCCCAGCGGTAGCGGGTTCAGATGAGATGGATTTCTTCGGGGCTCAGGGCGCGGTATCGGCCCGGTTCGAGATGGGCGTCCAACGTCAGCGGCCCCATGCGCTCGCGATGCAGGCGCAGCACCTTGTTGTTGAAGTGGCCGAACATGCGTTTGACCTGATGGTAGCGCCCTTCAACGATGCTCAGGCGCGCCGATCTTTCCCCCAGCAGCGTCAGCTCTGCCGGCTGGGTGGTAAGGTCTTCGAAGGCAAAGTACAGACCCCGGGCGAAGGTGTCGGCATATTCGGCGGTGATGATTTGCTCGGTTTCGACGTAGTAGACCTTGGGCAGTTTGGTCTGCGGTTGGGTCAGGCGCCGTGACCAGGCACCGTCATTGGTGATCAGCATCAGCCCGGTGGTGTTGAAGTCCAGGCGCCCGGCGATGTGCAGGTCGTCCTTGTCCGGTTCGTCCAGCCAGTCGAGGACCGTGGGGTGTTGTGGATCGCGGGTTGCGCTGACACAGCCGGGTGGTTTGTGCAGCATGAAGTAGCGTGCCGGCCGGCCTGCTTGCAGCACTTCATCGTCGATTTCAACGCGACTGAATTCACGTACGCAGGCATGGGGATCGCTGACGACTTGGCCATCGATCCGCACCCGGCGCTCCACCAGCAACAGGCGTACTTGTTGGCGATTGAATCGCGGCAGATTACTGAGGAAACGGTCGACGCGCATGGGCAGTTTAGGCAGGGCAGCGGAGGGCGGGCATCTTACGCGATTGGCCGAGGCTTGGCGCGCAACTGGGCTTCGACCTGGGCGCAACGCGGACACAGGCAGGACTGATCCCGCAGCTCGGCCGGTAATGCCTCGAGTACGGCCGGGTCGATGCTCACGCCGAAACACCAGCAGGCCCGGTCGACGGTTCGTGGGTCGGCCAGGGTGCAGTCATTGGCACCACCGCAGGCCGGGCAAAGGTCGGGTTTATTCATAACTGGAGTGGGGCATTTCCACGCAGGTTCGGTTGCGCCCGGTCTGCCGGGCGCGTTGTAGCGCATGATCGGTCCGTGACAGCAGGTTGTGCAAGGTGTCTTCGTCTTGCAAGGTGGTGAGGCCGAGACTGACGGTGACCAGCAGTTGTTTTCCACTGCAGAAATAACGCTGCTTTTCGATGTGCTGACGAATTTTCTCAGCGATTTTCAGACCGGTCTGTCCATCGGTGTCCTTGAGCAAGACGACAAAGGCTTCGGCGCTCCAGCGACAGACGATGTCCGAATGCCGCAGGCTTTGCGTCAGGTCGCGGGCGAACCCGGTCAGCAGTTGATCGGTGGCGATATGACCATGGAGGGTATCCAAACGTTTGAAATCGTCCAGTTCCAGCAGCAACGCAGTCAAGGGTTTGGGCTCGCGCCGGGCTTCATGCAGGGCTTGCACGGCCAGCAGGTCGAAGCCACGGCGGTTTGGCAATTCGGTCAGGCTGTCGAGAGTCGCTTGGGCGTCGATGCGCTGTTGGTAGCTGTTGATCAGCCGATAAACGATTGCCAGGACAACCAGCGTCACGAGGGCGCCGATCAGCAGGTTCAAATATAGCGTCTTGAGAGTGTGCTCGTGTACCGAGACATGGGCTGCGTAATAGCCCAGTAATGCAATGATCAGGAAACCTGTACCGAGCAGCGCCGCTACGGCCAGGAGCGGTTTGTGCTGGGCATACAACGGCGAACGGAGCGACATGGCGTTTCCCTTGGCGCAGACCCAATGGAGTCAGTTTAGTGGCCTTGTGGGAAAAGGTGCTCGGATTTACAGGTTTGCGAGATTGTGGCGAGGGGATTTATCCCCGCTGGGTCGCGAAGCGGCCCCAATGCATTCTGTCTGATACACCGCGCTGACAGGTTTTGGGGCTGCTGTGCAGCCCCGCGGGGATAAATCCCCTCGCCACAGAGTACTGTTTACTCCAGGGTAATTAGATAAGCCCGCCATCCCCCCAAATGACTGATGTCCTGCGCGCCTTCCAGGCCATACGACTCGCAGATGAATCCGCTTTCCCAGCGGCCATCGGCCAGTTGCACCTTGCCCAGCCCCAGCGGTGCGGGGATGCCGGTCAGGAATGAGCCCAGTTCACTGCTCGGCAGTTCCCAGACCTCGACCTCGATCGCCACGCCGCCTTCACTGACCCGAAGCATGCCGGGGCGCAAGGGTGGGCCGCCGGCCAAGGCATAAAGGCGGTAGTCCGCTGAGCTTTGGGTGACCTCGATCAGACGGGCGCCGCGTTGTTTGAGTTGCCAATTGAGCGCCAATCCGTCCAGGTGCGCGCCGCACACCACCAGTCGTGCCCGGTCATGGCGAGCCGGGTTGCCGGGAACTGGCAAGGCCTTGTCCTGTTGACGCTGCAAGGCATCGGCCACGCTCAAGAGGTATTGATCGGTAAAGGCTCGACCGAACAGCGTCACGCCCCAGGGCAAGCCGTTGGCCATGAACGCACAGGGAACGGCGACGGCAGCGTAGTCCAGCAGGTTCATGAAATTGGTGTAGTAACCCAGCTCCGAGTTGCGCAGCACGGGTTCGGCGGCCAGTTCGGCGAGGGTCACCGGACGGCCGATGGTGGGTGTGAGCACGCAATCGAGCGCGTCGATGGCGCGGTCGCATTGGGCTTTGAGCGCTTGCAAACGGTACCGGGCGCGGAAGGTCTGTACGCCATCTACCGTCGGCGCTTTCGCCAGGACGGCGCGGATGACCGGCAGTACGGCCTGCGGCTCGCGCTCTATCAATGGGCCGGCAACGCTGTAGCGTTCGGCTACCCAAGGTCCTTCATAAAGCAACCGCGCCGCTTCCAGGAATGGCGACAAGTCCAGTTCCACGGCTTCGCCGCCCAGGCGTTCAAGTCGTTCGATGGTTTCCAGAAAGAGTTGCGGACCTTCAGGGCAGCCGAAAAATGCCAAGTCCTGCTGGCGCGGCACGCCGAAGCGAAAGCGCCGGGGGGCGCCGAATGCGGAGCCATCGTTCCACAGCGGGTTCTGGCGGCTGTAGTCGTCACGAGGGTCTGGACGGGCGGTCAGTGCCAATAGCTGGCTGGCTTCTTTCGCCGTCGCCGTGAAGGTCGTGACGCAGTCCAGCGTGCGACAGGCCGGGACCACGCCCGCCGTGGAAATCAACCCCAGGGTGGCCTTCAATCCCACCAGGTTATTCAGTGCCGCAGGCACCCGACCGGAGCCGGCGGTATCGGTGCCCAAGGCAAAGCTCGCCACGCCCAGGGCCACGGCCAGCGACGAGCCGGCGCTCGAACCGCCTGCCGGGTAGTCGGGCAGCACGCTGTTGCGGCAGGCGCCGTAGGGCGAACGGGTGCCATTGAGCCCGGTGGCGAATTGGTCGAGGTTGGTCTTGCCCAGGGGGATCGCGCCCAGTGCCAGCAACTGCTCGACAACGGTGGCCGAACGCTCCGGCACGTAGGCAAACGCCGGGCAGGCGGCCGTGGTCGGAATGCCGGCCAGGTCGATGTTGTCCTTGATGGCAAAAGGTACTCCGTACAGGGGCAGGCTTTCCAGGTCGCGGCTTTCCAACGCGGCCAGGTAGGGTTCCAGTTCTTCGGCCGTGAGCAGGTGGATGAACAGGTGATAGTCCGGATTCAACGCCGCGGCTTTTTCCCGCAGGCCCAATAGCAATGTGCGTGGCGTCAGTTCGCCGCTGCGGTAGGTATTGCGCAGGTCGTCCAAGCGAAGAGAGAGGTTCATGGTGTTAATCCTTTGATTGAGTTCAGTCACGGTCCAGTACCACGACGCGCTGTCCGGCGCGCACCGCCGAACCGGGCTGGACGCGCACTTCGCGCACCACGCCGGCCGAGGGCGCAAGCAACGGGATTTCCATCTTCATCGACTCCAGAATCACCAGCACATCACCGGCGGCGACCCGCGCGCCAACATCCACCTGAACCTGCCAGAGGTTGCCGGCGATGTGGCTGTCGACGCTCAGTTGATTCTCGCTCAGCAGCGAATCTTCGCTTGGCGCGATGGCCGCTTCTTCACTGTCGAAGTGCGCCTGGCCACTGGCGATCCAGCGCTCGCGCTCGGCATCGAAAGCGCGTTGTTGCTGCTGTCGGAACGCGGCGATGCTGTCCGCCTCCTGCATCAGGAAACGCTGATAGTCAGCAAGGTTGAGCTGGCTGTGTTCGATGTTCAGGTCGAAACGGCCCAGGGGGAAATCCCGGCGAATGCGCAGCAGTTCATCGGCGCTGACCGGGTAGAAGCGGATCTGGTCGAAAAACCGCAGCAGCCAGGGCTTGCCGTCGAATGCGGCGACATCCCGATAACGATTCCACATCTGCAACGTGCGGCCGACGAACTGATAGCCGCCGGGACCTTCCATGCCGTACACGCACATATAGGCACCGCCGATGCCCACCGAGTTTTCCGCGGTCCAGGTCCGGGCCGGGTTGTATTTGGTGGTCACCAGCCGATGACGTGGGTCCAGCGGCGTGGCGACCGGTGCGCCGAGGTAGACGTCCCCCAGGCCCATCACCAGGTAGCTGGCGTCGAACACGGTGCGTTGCACTTCGTCGAGGTTGGGCAGGTCGTTGATGCGTCGGATGAACTCCAGGTTGCTCGGGCACCAGGGCGCGTCCTTGCGCACCGTGGTCATGTATTTTTCGATGGCCAGTTGGCAGGCCGGATCGTCCCAGGACAATGGCAGGTGGACGATGCGCGAGGGTACTTGCAGGTCCTGTGCGGCGCAGACCGCGTCCCATTCACCGACAATGATGCTCAACAGATCGGCCAGGGGCATTCGCTCGGGTTGGTAGTGCACTTGCAATGAGCGAATGCCCGGCGTGAGGTCGATCACGCCGGGCAATTGCTTGTGTTCCAAAGCCTGCATCAAGGCGTGGCCGCGAAAGCGCAGTGCCAGGTCCAGTTCGGGGGCGCCGATTTCCAGCAGCAGATGGGTGTCGCCGGCTAATCTCGCCACGAGGCGGGTATCGTCTCGCCCAATATCCAATACCACAGGCGAGCCCATCCCCTGTGGGAGCGAGCCTGCTCGCGATGGGGCCATATCAGATACCGCATCAACTTCATCGCGAGCAGGCTCGCTCCCACATCGATCCCATTCCAAGGCCAGTGAGCGGGCGGTCTTCAGGTCCACCGGCACGAACCGCACCTTGTCCCCCGCCTTGAGTTGCCCCAATTGCCAGAGGTCGGCCTCGATCACCGTCACCGGGCAGACGAACCCCCCCAGGCTCGGGCCGTCGGGGCCGAGGATGACGGGCATGTCGCCGGTGAAGTCCACGGCCCCGATGGCATAGGGGTTGTCATGGATGTTGGAAGGATGCAGCCCGGCCTCGCCACCGTCGACGCGTACCCATTCGGGTTTCGGCCCGATCAGGCGGACACCGGTGCGGCTGGAGTTGAAATGCACTTCCCAGGCCGTGTCGAAGAAGGTCTGGATGTAGCGCTCGGTGAAGTATTCGGGCGCGCCGTGCGGGCCGTAGATCACGCGGATCTGCCGCACGCTCGGCAAGTCCAGCAGCGGCGCGCTCGTTGGCGGCAAGGTCGAGTGCTCATCCAGCGGCGCCAGGTGCAGCACGTCGCCGGTGCACAGCGCTCGTCCGCCGTGGCCGCCAAACTGGCCGAGGGTGAAGGTGCTCTTACTGCCCAGGTAATCCGGCACTTGCACGCCGCCTTGCAGGCACAGGTAGCTGCGCGCCCCGGCGCCAGAGATGTTGCCGATTGCGAGGGTGGCACCGGCACCAATCGACAACGGAGTGTTCATCGGCACGGCTTCACCGTCGAGTGTGAGGGCAATCGCCGCACCAGTCACCGCCACCCGGGCAGCGCAGTTGAAACGCAGCAGCGGCCCGTTCATGGTGATTTCCAATGCCGCTGCCCCGTCTTCGTTGCCCAGCAGGCGATTGCCCAGGCGCAGCGAACGGCTGTCCATCGGTCCTGACGGCGGTACCCCCACCGCCCAATAACCGAGCCGGCCAGGATAGTCCTGGACGCTGGTCTGGGTGCCGGGGCTGAGGACTTCAACGGTATTGGCGCGATAGACCAACGCTTCCAGGCAACGCGTCCAGGGCTGGCCGCTGGCGAACGGCGCGTCGAGGAGAATCTGTTGCAGGTATTGGCGGTTGGTTTCCACGCCGTACAGCAGGCTTTCGTCCAGCGCTTGATGGAGGCCCAGGCGCGCCTGCTCGCGGGTCGGTGCCCAGCGAATGACCTTGGCGATCATCGGGTCGAAGTAGGGTGGGATCTGGCACCCGGCCTCGACCCAAGTGTCGATGCGCAGTTGTTTGCCGTCGGCCTGGGGGAACTTCACAGCGGTCAGCAGCCCCGGGCTTGGCTGGAAATCCCGGCCCGGATCTTCGGCATACAACCGCGCCTGGATCGCGTGGCCCTCGGCCTTCAGACCCTGGCTCAATTCGCTCAGTGGCGGCAGATCACCGGCCGCCAGTTGCACCATCCAGCGCACCAGGTCTACGCCCCACACCTGCTCGGTGACGCCGTGCTCCACTTGCAGGCGGGTGTTCACCTCCAGGAAATAGAAGCGCCCGGCATCGCTGTCGAACACGAACTCCACGGTGCCGGCGCTGCGGTAGTTCACGGCCTTGGCCAGTTGGATCGCCGCTGCGCAGAGCTCGTCGGCCATGCCCTCGGGCAGGTTCGGCGCTGGCGTTTCCTCGAGGACTTTCTGGTTGCGCCGCTGCACCGAACAGTCGCGCACGCCCAGGGCGATCACCTGGCCCTGGCCGTCGCCGAACACCTGCACTTCCAGGTGCCGGGCGCGTTCGATGTATTTTTCGATGAACACCCCGGCGTCGCTGAAGTTGTTCTGGCCCAGGCGCTTCACGGCTTCGAAGGATTCGCTCAGCTCGCCGGCAGTGCGACACACGCGCATACCGATACCACCGCCGCCGGCGGTGCTTTTGAGCATCACTGGATAGCCGACCTGTTCCCCAGCCACCAGCGCGGCGTCGAGGCTGTCGAGCAGTTCGGTGCCTTCGAGCAACGGCACGCCATGGCGGCGGGCCAGGTCGCGGGCGGTGTGCTTGAGGCCGAATACCCGCAGTTGCTCTGGCGTCGGACCGATGAAGGCGATTCCGGCAGCCTCGCAGGCTTCGGCGAAGGCGGCGTTTTCCGAGAGGAAACCGTAGCCGGGGTGAATCGCCGTTGCGCCGCTGCTTTTGGCGATCGCCAGGAGCTTGTCCACCGCCAGGTAAGTAGCGGCCGCCGCGCCTTCGCCCAGGCAGTGGGCTTCATCGGCCTGGAGGATATGCAAGCTGGCGGCGTCGGCCTGGGAATACACCGCGACGCCTTCGACTTTCAGCTCGCGCAAGGTCCGCAGGATGCGGCAGGCGATGGCGCCACGGTTGGCGATGAGGATTTTTTCGAACATGGCATTGCCCCCTCAGGCATGAGCGCTGCCTGAACTGGGATGCGGGCCGTCCCGCAGTTTTCGATGGCCGCCGGGGTCGTCCCTGGTGGCAAACTTCCAAACACCACTGCACCCCTTGTGGGAGCGAGCCTGCTCGCGATAGTGGTGGTACATCCAACATCAATGTGACTGACAGATCGCTATCGCGAGCAGGCTCGCTCCCACAGGGGATTGGTGGTGTACATAAAATCTGTGTTTATTTAATGCACTGCCCCGACCGGCTCTGGCACAACACAAACAGCCAGCGCCGCAATCGGCTGAGTTTCAGTTCCATATCAAAAGCTCCGCGGGCGTGGGGTTGTAGGCGTTGCAAGGGTTGTTCAATTGCGGGCAGTTGGAGATCAGGACGATCACATCCATCTCGGCCCGCAGGTCGACGTATTTGCCCGGTGCCGAGATGCCGTCTTCGAAGGTCAGGCCGCCGTCGGCGGTGACCGGCACGTTCATGAAGAAGTTGATGTTCGGCCCGATGTCGCCCTTGCCCAGGCGCCCGTCGTGGGCGCAGGCCCGCAGGTAGTTGTCGCGGCAGCTGTGCATGTAGCGTTTTTCCAGGGCGTAGCGCACGGTGTTGCTTTCCTGGGCGCAGGCGCCGCCGAGGGTGTCGTGGCGTCCGCAAGTGTCTTCGACGATGGTCAGCATCGGCTGGCCAAGGTTGGAGTACAGGACGCTGCCCGTAGTCAGGTAAACGCTGTTTTGTCGGCGCAGGGTGCGCTGTACGTCATAGCGCTCCTTGGGGTTGGCCAGGCTGTAGAACAGTGTATCGACTGCCTGGTTGCCTTCCAGGTCGAGGATGCGCAAGGTCTGGCCCTTCTTGACTTCCGTCAGCCAGGGCTCCCCGGCGGGAATGGTGGCGCGGTAGATAGCGCTTTCAGGCTGCTTTTGTACGGTGGCGATGGCGAGTGACATGGCAGCGATCCTCAGGCGAACAGGCGGTCGGTGTTGATAAAGCCGCGCTGGTTTTCCGGGCGCGACTGGCGGCAGTGCTCGGCGACGCTGGGGTCAGCGTTCATCCAGCTGAGTTTGAGCGGTTGCGGGGCGTATTGCGGATTCGGGTCCATCGGATGTTGCAGCGCGGTCAACACCACCAGGGTGTCCATCGGCGCGTATAGCTCGATGTAGTCGCCGGCCTGGGAGTTGCCTTCAACGAAATGAAAGCCTCCGGCCTCATCGACATCGACCCGGCTGAACAGATTGAGGGTCATCAGCAGGTCGGACAGGCCCAGCCCCCATTTGCCCAATTCCACTAGCAGGTTGTCGGTGCCGTTGCGAAAGAAGCCGTTGCGCAGTTCCTGGTAGCGGCCCTGACCGTATTTTTCGGCGACTTCCTCGGCGCAGAGCACGCCGCCCAGGCTATCGCTCCAGCCGCAGGTGTCGGCGGTGATGGCCGCCAGTACCCGGCCCATGTCCGAGTACAGGCAATGGCCGGCGGTGAGCTTGGCGGTGTGTTGGCATTTGAGGCTGTCGGGCAGGTTCAGGCGTTCGGTTTTTTCGTTGGCATTGAGCAGCGTCAGGCTCACGTTGGCTCCGCCGCGCAGATCGGTCAGGCGCAGCAGTTGGCCGCGCTTGAGCACGAAGGAACGGTGGCCGCCACCGGGCAGCAGTTCTTCGGCAAAGGGGGGGAACATAGAGATTGAATCGGTCATGGCAAAACTCCTTTCAAGCGATACGCAATGTGCCGGCCAGTTCGGCGGGCAGGGCGTCGACGGCGGCCCGGGCGCAGCGGCGGTCGCTGTTGAGTGGTATGTCGTAGGTGATGCGTGCGCCATAGGCGCCGGGGGCGTGCGGGTCGACACGGACTTTGTCGAACACCAGCAGGCGCGTGCCGAGGCTGAAACCTTCGGACAGGTCATGGGTGACCATGAACACCGTCAGTCGGGTCTCGCGCCACAGCTCCAGCAACAGGGCGTGCATGTCTTTGCGGATGCCCGGGTCGAGGGCGCCGAAGGGCTCGTCCAGCAGCAACACCCGGGGCTTCATGATCAGCGCCTGGGCAATGGCCAGCCGTTGTTGCATGCCGCCGGACAACTGCGCCGGGTATTTGTGCAGCGCGTGGCCGAGGCCGACCTTTTCCAGCAGTTGCGCGGCCTCTTCACGGGCTTGGCGCTTGGCGTTGCCGAACAGCCGTCCCAGCAGCGCCGAGCGCGGCAGTTCCAGGCCCAGGACTACGTTGTCCAGCACGGTCAGATGCGGGAACACCGAGTAGCGTTGGAACACCACGCCCCGGCTGGCATCCGGTTCACCGGCCAAGGGTTCTCCGTCCAACAGAATCTGCCCGCGACTGGCGCGTTCCTGGCCCAGCAGCAAGCGCAGGAAGGTCGATTTGCCGCAACCGGACGCGCCCACGAGTGTGCAGAACTCACCCTCGGCGACCCTCAGGTTCAAGCGTTCGAGCACTACCTGATCGGCGTACTGTTGCCAGACATTGTTTACTGTGATGAAACTCATGCCTTCGCCCCCTCATACCAGGGGAACGCTTGCCGGGTCAGGCGCTTGAGCCCCCAGTCCATCAGCCAGGCGAGCAGGGTGATCCACACCACGTACGGCAAGATCACGTCCATCGCCAGGTAACGTCGCACCAGGAAAATCCGATAGCCCAAGCCATCGGTGGAGGCGATGGCTTCGGCGGCGATCAGAAACAGCCAGGCCGAACCGAGCATCAGCCGCAGGGAAATCAACAGGCGCGGCAGCAACTGCGGTAGCACCACCCGCAGCATCAGGGTCCAGGTCGAAGCACCGAGGGTCTGGGCCTTGATCAGCAGCTCGGGCGGAATTTCCCGGGCGCGCTGTTCCAGGTCCCGGGCCAGGCACGGCGTGATGCCAATCACGATCAGCATGACTTTCGATAATTCCCCCAATCCGAAGACGATGAACAGGATTGGCAGGATCGCCAGTGGCGGCACCATCGACACCACGGTGAGCAGCGGCGATAACGGCGCGCCCAACAGCGGCAACGTGCCGGCGGCGATGCCCAGGCACAGTCCGGCCAGGGCGCTGATGCCCAGGCCGATGGCCAACCGCCGCAGGCTCGACGCGGTGTCTTGCCAGAGCAGGTAATCGCCACTGCGGGCGTCGGCGGTGAAGGCCAGGCGTTTCACCGCATCGGCCATTTGCACGGCGCTGGGCAGTAGCTTGTCGTTGGGGTTATCCGTCAACCGTTCGGCCGAGCCCAGGAAGTAGGCGAGCAACACCAGCGCGAAGGGCAGGATCACCAGTAGCAAGCGGCTGGGACGATCCGGGTAGCGGTTGATCAGGCGCATGCCAGCTCCTCCAGTTACAGCTTGGCGTCGGCGGCCAACTGCACGTAGGTCGGATCAAAGCGCAGCTTGAGGTTGGCCTTGTCACCGCGGGTCACGCCATTGGCGAATGCCATGCCGACCGCGTCGGTATTTTTGGCACCTTCGCCCAGCAAGCCGTGCTGGAACGAGAACGCGGCCACCTTGCCCATGGTGGCGGGTAGTTGTTCGCTGGTGGCGAAGCTCAGGGCCTCCTTGGGTGTGGCGAACAGCTTGGTGGTGTCCAGTTGCGATTGGAACCCGGCCAGGTCGGTGCCCGAGGCCTTGGCCATGTGCTCCAGTGCTGCCTTGCTCGCGGCGTTTTTCGCGTTCATCAGGGCCACCACTTCAAACCAGGCACCGGTCAACGCCTTGCCCAGGGCCGGGTTGTCCTGCAGGGTCTGGGTGTTGACCACCATCATGTCCATGATCTCGCCGGGCACTTGGCTGGAATTGAACACTTCGCTCACGCCGGGCTGGGCCTTGATGTCCGAGAGCATCGGGTTCCAGGTGGTGACGGCCTTGACTTGGTCGGTGTTGAAGGCGGCGGAAATATCGGCGTCGGACGTGTTGACGACTTTCAGGTCTTTCTCGGTGAGACCGACCGAATCCAGGGCGCGGGCCAGCAGGTAGTGGGAGACCGACAGTTCCACCAGATTGACGTCCATGCCCTTGAGGTCAGCGACTTTCTTGCCCGCGCCCTTGAGGACGATGCCGTCGTTGCCGTTGGAGAAGTCGCTGACGATCAGCGCGGTGCTGTCCACGCCACCGGCGGCGGGAATGGTCAGGGCGTCCATGTTGGTCATGGTGCAGCCGTCGAACTGACCGGCGGTGTACTGGTTGATGGATTCGACGTAATCGTTGAGCTGCACGACGTCGATCTTGATGCCGTACTTTTTCGCCCACTTGTCGACAATGCCTTGGCTGCCGGCGTATTCCCAGGGCATCCAGCCGGCGTAAATGGTCCAGCAGACGCTGAAGTGGTCTTTTTGTGCGGCGGCGGACGAGAAGCTCATGAGGGCCGAGAGTACGGCGAGGAGCAGGGCGGACAGACGAAGCTTGAACATGGTGGTTCTCCAGTTGATCAAGGGCGGACAGGAGCAACGCGGCACCGCGAACGGTGGCTTGTCTCCCGGGCTTTTGTCCCGCCGTGTAACCTCAACTGGAGGTCGCCAACTCTCGGACCAGCCACTCGCCAGAGGCGAGCCGGAACCCTAGTCAGCCATTGCAAATTGTGGTGCCGCGAACCTGTGATGACTCCTGCACACCGTTTGTTAAAGCGAGAGCCGTGCCAATTCGGGCAAAGGCCCGGGCCAGAGAGGGCAACTGTTGGAGAGAGGTGATTGAGGGCGGATTTGTGCTTGCTTGTGGTGCCATCGCGCACCGGAAGAGGGCGACGAACGACATGTTTCTAGTTGTTGCCGCATCGCACCAGATTCCGAATTTGCTGTCTGAATATTCGTCAGTCACACAAAGTTGACTGCCGCCCATCAGCGTCGCTGATGTGGCCCATCCGCGGTCCAGGAGGCCGCCATGTATCGACGACTGCTGCTCATTGCGTTTCTCGGTTTGACTCTTTCGGCATGCGTGCCTTACTACGACGGAGACACGAGCTACTACCGTTCCGAGGTCTACACCTCTCCGGCACCGGTCTATTACGGTTACGGTGGCGGGAGTTATTATTCGGCGCCGCGTGGTTATTACGCCCCGCGGTATTACCAACCAGCACCGCGCTATTACTCGGCGCCGCGCTACTACCAACCAGGGCCGCGCTACTACTCGCCACCGCGAGCGGCGTACCGGTCTTATCCGAATCGGGGTGGCTGGGACGGCTACAACCGGGGTGGCTGGAATGACGACCGAGGCGGCGGTCGAGGCGGGCGTGATCATCGGGGACGCGGCGATCACGATGGACGGGGCGGCCACCGCTGATCCTTGGGCAACAAGAAGCGGCGCATTGAGCGCCGCTTTTTTTGTGCCTGTCATAAATCCGGTGAGATAACTTTTGTGGGAGCAAAGCTTGCTCGCGATGACATAGGGTCAGTCAGCCTCTCTGTGACTGACATACCGCTATCGCGAGCAAGCTTTGCTCCCACAGATCACTCCCACTGAGTGTCATCCAGGGGCTTTACTCGTTGGACAAATCCGCCAACGGATGCCGCCCTTCCCACGCCTTGTGGAAATGCGCCTCGACCGCCGCTTCGGGTACATGATTGATGTCCGGCCAGTGCCAATGGGGTTTGTGATCCTTGTCGATCAGCCGCGCCCGCACACCTTCGCTGAACTCCGGATGACGGCAGCAGTTGAGACTCAGGGTGTACTCCATCCTGAACACCCCGGCCAAGGACAAATGCCGGGCCCGGGCGATCTGTTCCCAGACCAGATGAGCGGTCAGCGGTGAGCCTTGGGTCATGGTCTGGGCCGCCCGGGCGATCAACGGATCCGGATGGTCCACCAGCAGGCTGAGGGCTTTCCAGGCGCAGCGCACATCGCTGACATCCAGCCATTCATCGATTTTCTGCCGACGCGGCAGCCACTGGGCTTCAGGCAACTGGCTAACCGCTTCCTGCTGCAGGGCCTTGAGCAGACTGTTGAGCTGCATCTCGGTCTGCTCCTGCCAATTGAGTTGCAGCAGGCCTTCGATCAGGTCGTCCTGTTGTTCATCCAGCAGGAAGCGATCGGCCAGGCCCAGGTCGATGGCATCCCGGGCATTCATGTGGGCGCCGGTCAGGCCGAGAAACAGCCCGAGCTTGCCGGGCAGGCGCGACAAGAACCAGCTGGCGCCGACATCCGGGTACAGGCCGATGCTGATCTCCGGCATGGCCAGGCGACTGCTCGGTGTGACGATCCGGGTACTCGCGCCTTGCAACAGGCCCATGCCACCGCCCAGCACATAACCGTGGCCCCAACACAGCAAAGGTTTCGGGTAGGTGTGCAGGTTGAAGTCCAAGCGGTATTCCGCCGCGAAGAATTGCGCAGCCAGTGGCGGCACTTCGCCGGGATGGGCACGGCAGGCTTCCACCAGGCTGCGTACTTCACCGCCAGCGCAAAATGCCTTGGCACCATTGCCGCGCAATAACACACAAACGATTTGCGGTTCTCTGGCCCAGGCATCGAGACGATCACGCAGGGCATTGATCATCGGCAGCGAAAGAGCGTTCAGTGATTTTTCAGCATCCAGCGTAGCGATGCCGACGCGGGCACCGTCGATGCCGGTAAGTTCTTCGAAGTGCAGATTCATCGTGACCTCGATCAGAAAATTGAATGTTCAGTATGACTGCTGCGTAGGAAAGTGCCGGTTCTGCGTCAGATCAATTGACAAGCCATGTAGGCTTTCCTAGGGTGCGCCCATTGTTTTTTACCGGATGCAACCATGACTGCTGACGACCGTATCAAACTCGAACCGAGCTGGAAGCAGGCACTGCGTGCCGAGTTCGACCAGCCCTACATGGCAGAGTTGCGCGAATTCCTGCGTCGGGAATACGCCGCCGGCAAGGAGATTTATCCACCGGCATCGTTGATTTTCAATGCCCTCAACTCCACGCCGCTGGATAAGGTCAAGGTGGTGATTCTCGGCCAGGACCCGTACCACGGCCCGGGCCAGGCCCATGGCTTGTGCTTCTCGGTGCAACCGGGCGTGCCGACCCCGCCATCGCTGGTGAACATCTACAAGGAATTGAAGCGCGATCTGAACATCGACATTCCGAATCACGGCTACCTGCAAAGCTGGGCCGACCAGGGGGTGTTGCTGCTCAACACGACCCTGACCGTTGAGCGCGCCAATGCCAACGCCCATGCCAAAAAAGGTTGGCAGCACTTTACCGACAGAATCATTGAAGTCGTCAGCGAACACCAGCCGCACTTGGTGTTCCTGTTGTGGGGTGCCCATGCCCAGAGCAAGCAGAAGTTGATCGATGCGACCAAGCATCTGGTGTTGACCTCGGTCCACCCGTCGCCGCTGTCGGCCCACCGAGGCTTCATCGGCTGTGGGCATTTCAGCCGGACCAACAAGTTTCTCCAGCAGCAGGGTGAGAAGCCGATCGACTGGCGATTGCCGCCGGTTTGATACGCTAGTCGGGCTGGCCCATCGCGAGCAAACTCGCCCCCACATTGATCGTCAGTGGCCACCCGATTTTTGTACGCCGCAAATCCCCTGTGGGGGCGGGCTTGCTCGCGAAAGCGGTGGACCAGCGGCGGCGGTGTTGAATGTGCCGGTGCCTTCGCGAGCAAGCTCGCTCCCTCATTGATCTTCAGTGGTTACCAGATTTTCATGCGCCGCAAATCCCCTGTGGGAGCGAGCCTGCTCGCGATGAAGGCGACTCGGTCTATAGATCCGCACCCGGCTTGCGCATCCAATACCTGAACAACGGCTCCGCCAGAAACAGCACGAACAGCAACCGCATCACCTGCAACGCCGTCACCAATGGCACCGACAGTTGCAACGTCTCGGCCGTCAGGCTCATTTCCGCAATGCCACCGGGCATCATGCCCAGCGTCAACGAACGCAGATCCAGGTGGGTCAGGGTACTCAGGCCCAAGGCCGCCAGGGTGGCGATCAGCATCGTCAATACCGTGCCGACCAGGGTACGCCCCATGAACGACGGTGCCCGACGAAAGAACTGCCGGTTGAAATGACAACCCAACCCGCTGCCGATCAGCCACTGGCCGACCTGGCTGGCGCCATTGGGCAGGCCAATGTGCAGGTCCCAACCGATGCTGACCGCTGCACTCACGAGCAACGGCCCGAACAACCAGGGATTGGGCTGGCGCAAGCGCTCCCAGACCCAGGCGAGCAGGGCACCCGCCGGGAACAGGATCGCCAGCCACAGCCAGTCCACCGTCGTAGCGTGTTGCACTGGCTCGCCTTCGCCCAACAGATACTTGAAGGCTGCCGGCACGCACAGCACCACCACCAGCACCCGCAAACTCTGGCCCGCCGCAACACGGCTGAGATCCGCACCGTTGCGGGCTCCGAGGTTGACCATTTCGCCGGAACCGCCCGGCATGCTGGAGAAAAAAGCGGTGGCGCGGTCTTCACCGGTACGACGCATCAGCCACACGCTCACCACGCTGGACACGCTGGTGATCAGCGCG
Source organism: Pseudomonas sp. DF11 (assembly GCF_058148565.1). Classification (NCBI taxonomy): domain Bacteria; kingdom Pseudomonadati; phylum Pseudomonadota; class Gammaproteobacteria; order Pseudomonadales; family Pseudomonadaceae; genus Pseudomonas; species Pseudomonas sp. DF11. The sequence continues at coordinate 141,086 of NZ_JBYVYN010000011.1, read as the reverse complement.
CCGAAGAAGATCAGGCCGAAATGGCTCAGGACCTGCTCCATCACCAGCGGAGTGAAGTGCAGGCCGATACCGATGCCCACCACCCATTGGCCGCATTTACGACCGCCGGGGATTTCCATCAGTTGCCACGGCGTCAGGCAGCGCACCAGGATGATCGCCAGCAACGAGCCGACCATCCACGGCAAAGGCCAGCCGATCAGGCTGGCCAGGTAACCGCCGGCCAGACCGACCAGCGGTGTTCCCCACCATTGTCTGAAGGTCGCTTCAGACATTGGCCAGGGCGCGACGTTGTGCGGCGCGGCGACGCCAGATCCGCAGCAGTGGCATGAACAACATGATCGCTGTCAGCACCCAGCAGCCGAAGGTGATCGGGCTCGACCAGAGGATCTCCAGCGCACCGTTGGAAATCGACAGCGCACGCCGCAGGTTTTGCTCCATCAGGCCACCGAGGATGAAGCCCAGCAGCACAGGCGACAGCGGGAAGTCCAACTTGCGCAGGATGTAACCGAAGATGCCGATGCCGATCATCAGGAACAGGTCGAACGTGGTGGCATGCACCGCATAGACGCCAATCCCGGTGATGATTGCGATGACCGGCACCAATGCCCAGTTCGGCACGGCCAGGATGCGGGTGAAGATGCGGATCATCGGGATATTGAGGATCACCAGCATGATGTTGGCGATGAACAACGAAGCGATCAGGCCCCAGACGATGTCCGGTTGCTGCTGGAACAGCAGGGGACCGGGGGTGATGTTGTACAGCGACAGCGCGCCGATCATCACCGCCGTGGTGCCCGAGCCGGGTACGCCGAGGGTCAGCATCGGCACCAGTGCACCGCAGGCCGCGCCGCCGATGGCGGTTTCCGGGGCGGCGAGGCCGCGCTTGTCACCCTGGCCGAACGTGCCACTGGTACCGGCGATGCGTTTCTCGGTCATGTAGGCCACGGCACTGGCCAGGGTCGCACCGGCACCCGGCAGCACGCCCATGATGAAACCGAGTACGCCGCAGCGCAGGTTCACCGTAAAGACCGACGCCGCTTCCTTGAAGTTGAACATCATCCGCCCGGTGGCTTTCACCGCTTCCTGGCCGCGATGGGTTTTTTCCAGCAGCAACAGGATTTCGCTGATGGAGAACAGGCCCAGCACCAGCACGACGAACTGAATGCCGTCGGTCAAGTGGATGTTGTCACCGGTGAAACGGTACACACCGCTGTTGGCATCGATCCCGACGCTGGACAGGAACAGGCCGATCAGCGCCGCGATGAACGTCTTGAGCGGTCGGTCGCCGGCCATGCCGCCGAGGCAGACAATGGCGAACACCATCAGGACGAAATATTCCGCAGGCCCGAAGGCAATCGCCCATTTGGCCAGCAGCGGTGCGAACAGCACCATGCCGCAGGTGGCGATGAACGCGCCGATGAACGAACTCCACGCCGACAGCGACAACGCCACCCCGGCCAGGCCTTGACGGGCCATCGGGTAGCCGTCGAGGGTGGTCATCACGGTGGAAGCTTCACCGGGGATGTTGAGCAGGATCGAGCTGATGCGTCCGCCGTATTCGCAACCCAGGTACACCGCTGCCAGCAGGATCAGCGCCGATTCCGGCGGCAGGCCCAGGGCAAAGGCAATCGGGATCAGCAGCGCCACGCCGTTGATCGGGCCCAGGCCCGGCAGCAGGCCGACCACGGTGCCGATCAAGGTGCCGGTCAGTGCCGTGACGAGGTTGTAGGGGGTCAGTGCAACGCCAAAACCCTGGCCGAGATAATTCAGGGTATCCATATCAATTCTCCAGGACGTCGAGCAGGCCCAGGGGCAGCGGCACGTCCATCAGCTTGTCGAACAACAGATAAAGACCGATGGCCATCAGGCTGATAATCACCACGCTCGGTACCCAGCGACCGCCATACAGGCGCGCCATCGGCACGCCGATCAGGATGCTGGCGAGAATGAAGCCCAAGGGTTCGAAGGTCCCGGCGAAGACCAGTAGCAGCGCCACACAGATGCCGATCTTCTGCAAGGTTTCGCGGTCCAGGTGCGGATCTTCCTCGCTGTGCACGATGGGCGTAGGGCGAAACAGCATGTACAGCAATGCCAGCCCCATCAGCCCGAGCATCAGCAAGGGGAAGGCACGCGGGCCGACCGGTTCGTAGGAAAAGGCGGCCTGATAGGGCCAGGCCATCAGTGCCAGGCCGATACAGACCAGTAGCAGCGCCGCGGCAAAAATACGTTGGATGGTGAGCATGACTAACTCCTGGGCGGCGCCGACACTGCCAGCGCCGCCGCGAGAACAGAGACGGTTACTGGATCAGGCCGAACTCTTTGGCCAGCACCTTGTAATCAGCCACTTGCTTCTTCACGTAGGTGTCCAGTTCCGGGCCGGTCATGGCAAACGGGAACAGCTCGCGCTGGTCGCGCAACTTGGCGAACTCTTCCGAAGCCAGCAGTTTGTCGAAGGTGTCTTTCCACCAGGCGTAGTCTTCGTCGCTGACCTTTGGCCCCAGGTAGAACCCGCGAACCACCGGCCAGACGATGTCGTAGCCTTGTTCCTTGGCGGTCGGAATGTCTTTCATTTCCGGCTCGTCGATGCGTTTCTCGGCGAACACCGCCAGCAGGCGCATGTCGCCGCTCTGGATGTGCGGCATGGAGTCGGAAATATCCGTACTGCCGACCTGGATGTGTCCACCGAGCAGCGCGGTGGCGATCTCGCCGCCGCCTTCGAGGGCCACGTAACGCAGGTCACGCGGGTTGATGCCGGCGGCCTTGGCGATGAGGGCGGTCTGCATCCAGTCCTGGCTGCCCACCGTGCCGCCGGAACCGATCACTACCGAGCCTGGATCTTTCTTCAGGGCCTGTACCAGATCGTCGAGGTTCTTGTAGGGCGAATCGCTTTTCACGGCGATGGCGCCATAGCTGGTGCCCACGGCCGCCAGCCAGCGCACCGCGCTTTCATCGAAACGACCGAACTTGCCCTGGGCCAGGTTCAACAACGAACCGCTGGACCAGGCCACCAGCGTGCCGGCGTCGGCCGGGCGTTGGGCGACTACTGCGTTGTAGGCCACCGCGCCGACACCGCCGGGCATGTAGGTGACGCGCATTGGCTTGGTCAGCAGCTTCTGGTTGACCAGTGCGCTTTGTGCCAGCTTGCACGTCAGGTCGAAACCGCCGCCAGGGGAGGCCGGGGCGATGCACTCGGGGCGCTTGGGTTCTTTGGATGGATCGGCGGCGAGCAACTGCCCGGCGAACATCAGGCATCCGGCGGCCAGGGCGACTTTACGCAGTGATAGGTTCATTGTTGTCTCCACAGAAATTGTTGTTGTGTGTGGTGCGGCATCAGGTGTCGCCGGCTCTTGATGAGGGCGACAAAAAGTCCATTACAGGTGACGGTTCGGGCAACCCCGCCTTGCTAACGCAGGCATGCCGAAGTCTTGGGCACTGTATGTCGGCACGGGACGGTTATCGCTCAGGGCAATGTCATTGAACTGTACGGCCGGGACGGCCTGATTGAAGCGAGAAGGGCAAGTGGGCACGGGGGCCTGGAGCTGCATGGACTGCATGGTCAATACTCCGCTTTTATTGTTCTTATGGGGCGAAAACACTTCGAGGCGTTTTTCGTTCGCGATAGGACGTCGCGGCGGCTAGTCGAAACTAACCGTGAAAGGACTCTAGCTCCTCAACCTTTCGCTAACCTTTCAAAAGCTTTCAACGTGTTTTTTGGCTTCACAGTGACGGATGCGGCTGTAAACTCCGCGCCAAAGAATGGCGCTGGCCATCCCTGAATCGAGGAATAACCCATGCGTGTTCTGCTCGTCGAAGACCATCTGCAGCTCGCCGAAAGCGTTGCCCAGGCGCTCAAGAGCACCGGTTTGACCGTGGACGTGCTGCACGACGGCGTCGCGGCCGACCTGGCTCTGAGCAGCGAGGAGTACGCCGTGGCGGTCCTTGATGTCGGGCTGCCACGCATGGACGGTTTCGAGGTACTGGCGCGTCTGCGCGCCCGCGGCAAGACCTTGCCGGTACTGATGCTGACCGCCCGCAGCGACGTCAAGGACCGCGTCCATGGCCTGAACCTCGGCGCCGACGATTACCTGGCCAAGCCCTTCGAACTCACTGAACTGGAGGCCCGGGTCAAGGCGCTGTTGCGCCGTAGCGTACTGGGCGGCGAACGCCAGCAGCGCTGTGGTGGGCTGATCTATGACCTGGACACTCGCCGCTTCACCCTCGACGATGAATTGTTGACTCTGACATCTCGCGAGCAAGCCGTGCTGGAGGCATTGATCGCCCGGCCAGGACGGGTGATGAGCAAGGAGCAACTGGCGGCCCAGGTGTTCGGCCTGGACGAAGAGGCCAGCCCCGACGCCATCGAAATCTACGTGCATCGCCTGCGCAAGAAACTCGATGGTCACGCGGTGGCGATCGTGACGTTCCGCGGCCTGGGCTACCTGCTGGAAAACCGCAATGCATAAGCCCGACAGCCTGCGCTGGCGGCTGCTCTGGAACCTGGCATTGCTGCTGGTGGTGTTGATGCTCGCCAGCGGCTTGAGTGCCTACTGGAACGGTCGCGAAGCGGCAGACACCGCCTATGACCGGACCCTGCTGGCCTCGGCCCGGACCATCGCCGCGGGCCTTTCCCAGCGCGATGGCAGCCTCAGCGCGGATGTGCCCTACGTGGCCCTGGATACCTTCGCCTACGACAGCGCCGGGCGCATTTATTACCAGGTCAATGACATCGACAAGAAGTTGATTTCCGGCTACGAAAACCTCCCCGGTCCGCCACCCGGGACGCCCCGCACAGACGATTACCCGGCCCTGGCACGCTTCTATAACGCCCAATACCAGGGGCAGACCGTGCGGGTGGTGAGCCTGCTCAAGGCGGTGAGCGAGCCGAACATGAACGGCATGGCGGAAATTCGCGTGGCGGAGACTGAAGAGGCCCGGGTCAGCATGGCTCGCAGCCTGATGGCCGACACGCTGTTGCGCTTGGGCATGCTGGCCGTGGGCGCGCTGCTGTTGGTGTGGTTCGCGGTCAGTGCAGCGTTGCGCCCTCTGGAGCGCTTGCGCACGGCGGTGGAGGAGCGCCAGCCGGACGATTTGCGGCCGTTGCCGCTGGTGGAAGTGCAGCACGAATTATGGCCACTGGTGCGGGCGCTCAATCATTTCACCGAGCGTCTGCGCGGGCAATTCGAGCGGCAGGCGCAGTTCATCGCCGATGCCGCCCATGAGCTGCGCACGCCCTTGGCCGCACTCAAGGCACGTCTTGAGCTGGGTTTGCGTGCCAGCGAACCGGCGACCTGGCGCGAGACCCTGGAAACGGCCGCCCAAGGCACCGACCGGCTGACCCATCTGGCCAACCAACTGCTGTCCCTGGCTCGCGTGGAAAACGGCGCCCGAGCCATTGCCGAAGGCGGCGCGCAGTTGCTGGACCTGAGCCAACTGGCCCGGGAATTGGGCATGGCCATGGCCCCGCTGGCCCATGCCCGGGGCGTGGCACTGGCCCTGGAAGCCGATGAGCCGGTATGGCTGCGAGGCGAGCCGACCCTGCTCAATGAGCTGCTGAGCAACCTGGTGGACAACGCCCTGGCCCACACCCCCTCCGGCGGCAACGTGATCTTGCGGGTCACCGCACCGGCGGTGCTGGAAGTCGAAGACGATGGGCCCGGTATTCCGCTGCATGAGCGGGACCGGGTGTTCGAGCGCTTCTATCGGCGCAACCAGCAAGTGGCCGGTTCCGGGCTGGGATTGGCGATCGTCGGCGAAATCTGCCGCGCGCACCTGGCGCAGATCACCCTGCACGACGGACAAGAGCGTGGCTTGAAGGTGCGGGTCAGTTTCATCCCTGGCTCAGACTGATCCTGTGGGAGCAAGGCTTGCCCGCGATGATGGCGACATGGTCTTTATACGAGGCGCCTGTTTCGCGAGCAAGCTTTGCTCCCACAAATCCTGTTGCCACAGGTCACAGATTCAGGCCTGACTACGAGTTCGTAGGTGTCCGACCTGCTTAATAGAACATCGACCGCGCTTCCTCGATATCCGCGCAACGGGCCTTGTTGTCCAGGTCGATGCCCAGCTTCCTGAAAGCCGGGACCGAGAACAGGTCGACATGGCTGAGGGGATGGTCGGTGTCCTTGTAGCAATACAGCGCAGCAACCTGCACGAGGTCGACGTAATCGATGTGCTTCGAGTCCCGGGTGAAGTCCAGATACAACCCTGGGAGCTTCACCAACCGTTCCGGAAACTCCCAGACGCTGAGGAGTTTGTCTCCCAGCACCGGGTGAATCGTTTCGATGACGTGGTTGAGGCTGACCGGGTCCGACAGCAATTCATTGTTGTCTTGGGCATACGTCAGGATCGGCAGCACGCCGATCTGGTGCACCAGCCCACCCAGCGCGGCCTGATCGGGCTTGAGTTGGGTATAACCGCGACACAGGGCATAGCAGACGCCCGCGATCTCCAGGCTTTTACGCCAGACTTCGCGCATCTTCAGTTCCACCACTTCGGAGCGGGCGTGGAAAATCTGCTCCATGACCAGGCCGATGGCCAGGTTGCTGCTGTAGTTGACGCCCAGTCGAGTGATGGCCGTGTGCAGGTCCGTGACTTCCTGGGTCGCGCGTAGCAGTGGACTGTTGACCACTTTTATCAGGCGTGCCGAGAGAGCTGTATCGCGGCCGATCACTTTGCTCAGGTTGCTGACGCTGATTTCCGGGTCTTCGGCGGCCCGGCGAATCTGCAGGGCCACTTCCGGTAATGTTGGCAGAACCAAGTCATCGTTATCGATGGCCTGCACCAAATCCCGTTGGACCTTATCCGCCAAATCGCTCATTTCGGTTCTCTAGGGTATTGCGGCAAATGCTGCGATCAGCGCTGGATTTCGCGGTCGCGGTCCAGTTCGTAAGGCAGGTCCAACATTTGGAGGCGTGGGCCTTCCAAGGTACCGAGGTGCAAATTGTCGTCTTCTGCTGCTTCGGCCTGTAATACCGCCAGCAGTTCAATGTTTCCCTCGCTGCGGGCGGCAATCACCACTTCGCCGATGGAACTGCCGTGCGTGGGGGAGAATAGCGCGGTACCGGGTTCCGGTAATTGGCTGGCGTCCAGTTGCAGGCGATACAGGCGCCGCTTGAGCTTGCCCAGGTATTGCATGCGGGCGACGATTTCCTGGCCGGTGTAGCAACCTTTCTTGAAACTGACGCCACCGACGGCTTGCAGGTTGAGCATCTGTGGGATGAACAGTTCGCGGGTGGCCGGCATGACCTGGCCGATCCCGGCACGGATCTGCCCCAGCAGCCACTGGTTCAGGTCTGCCTCGGTCAGTTCTGCCCGCAGGCGGGTTTGCAGCGTCTGTGCCTGTTCGGCAGGGGCCCATAGTTCGGTGCGGCCGGGAGAGACGCGGATGGCGATCAAGGCTTCGTGGCGTGCCACGCTGTCGGTCTCGCTCGGCAATTCGAGGCCCAGGTCGGCCAGCGTCTTGTCGGCGTTTTCCAGGCCGAAGCGAACCCAGGCTGCGCTTTCGTCGGTGAGCTTGGATTTGGAGAACACGGCATATTTTTTCAGGTCGGCCAGTTGCGGTTCGAGCAATTCGCTGGCCATGGCCATCAACACGCCGTCGCCTTCGAGCAGGATACGGAAGCTCGATTGCATCCGGCCTTTCTGGGTGCAGCGGGCGCCGAGGCTGGCCCGGCTGTCGCTCAGGTAGTCGAGGTTGCAGGTCAATTGGCCTTGCAGGAATTTGCCGGCGTCCACGCCGCGGACCGCGAGAACGCCTTCGTGGGACAGGGTGCAGAAAAAAGCGGAATCAGCCATGGGTCATCGCAGGGTAAAAAGTCTGGTAGACATCATAAGGGGACGCCCTTGAAATGGGTAGTTCACAAAGGATCGGTGGTGCCCGACCAAAGCCGTCTGTTCCAGTGCGGCGGGGCCTGTATACTTGCGCACTATTTGAGGAGCGCTCCATGGTCGAAGATGTTGAACTCAATCGCCTCTACTGGCACAGCCGCCGCGGCATGCTGGAACTGGATGTGTTGCTGGTGCCGTTCGTGAAAGAGGTTTATCCCCATCTCAATGAAGTGGATCGTGCCTGCTATGTCCGCCTGCTCGAATGCGAGGATCAGGACATGTTCGGCTGGTTCATGGAGCGCAGCGAATCCGAAGACCCTGAGTTGCAGCGCATGGTCCGGATGATTCTGGACCGTGTCCAGCCCAAGTAATCGCTTCGAATGCCGCTGGCAGGCCTCCGGGCAACTGCTGGCGGCCTATCTGCTGGCCCAGGTGTTCGCCCTGGGGTCGTTGTTCCTGTTGTCGGTCCCGTCCGGGTTCGCAGCGCTTGGCGTTGTATTGTGCCTGGCCCATGGCGCCTGGGTGATTCCCCGACATTTGTTGCTGACCCATCGCCGGGCCTTTTGCGGGTTGCGTCGTAATGCCGCTGGCTGGCAGCTCTGGAGTCGCGCCGATGGGTGGCGGGCGGCGCAACTGCGCCCCGATAGCCTGGCGCTGCCGATGATCATCGTGCTGCGTTTTCGCTTGCAGGGTGAGCGGCGGGTCCGGTCGTTGTGCGTACCGCGCGACGCGCTGGCGCCGGATATCCATCGGCGCCTGCGCGTGCGGCTCAGGTTCAGTCGGCGTAGGTGGGCGGCACCAGGATAGTGTCCCGTGCCTCGGGCAGCAGGTTCGGGTAGTCGAGGGTGTAATGCAGCCCCCGGCTTTCCTTGCGCTCCATGGCCGAGCGAATCATCAGTTCGGCCACCTGGGCCAGGTTGCGCAGCTCGATCAAGTCGCGGCTGACTTTATAGTTGCTGTAGAACTCGTCGATCTCATCCAGCAGCAAGCGCACCCGGTGCTGCGCCCGTTGCAGGCGCTTGTTGGTGCGCACGATGCCAACATAGTCCCACATGAAACGCCGTAGTTCGTCCCAGTTGTGGGCGATGATCACGTCTTCGTCCGAGTCGGTGACCTGGCTGGCGTCCCATGAGGGCAGGGCGGCTGGAATGGCGATCTGCGGTAATTGTTCCAGGATATCTGCCGCCGCCGAGCGGGCATAGACGAAACACTCCAGCAGTGAGTTGCTGGCCATGCGGTTGGCGCCGTGCAGGCCGGTGAAGCTGGTTTCGCCGATGGCATACAGACCCGGCACGTCGGTACGCCCCCGTTGATCGACCATCACGCCACCGCAGGTGTAATGCGCCGCCGGCACCACCGGGATCGGTTGCTTGGTGATGTCGATGGAAAATTCCAGGCAGCGCTCGTATACCGTCGGGAAGTGGCTCTTGATAAAGGCTTCGGGCTTGTGGCTGATGTCCAGGTAAACGCAATCGATACCCAGGCGCTTCATTTCATGGTCGATGGCTCGAGCGACGATGTCCCTTGGCGCCAGCTCGGCGCGCGGATCGAAGCGCTGCATGAAGCGTTCGCCGTTGGGAAGTTTCAAGTGTGCGCCTTCGCCACGCAGGGCCTCGGTCACCAGGAAACTCTTGGCCAACGGGTGATAGAGGCAAGTGGGGTGGAACTGGTTGAACTCCAGGTTCGCCACTCGGCAACCCGAACGCCAGGCCATGGCGATGCCATCGCCGCAGGCACCGTCGGGGTTGCTGGTATAAAGGTAGACTTTCGCCGCCCCACCGGACGCCAGGATGACGAAGCGCGCGCCGTAGGTGTCGACTTCGCCGGTGCCGCGATTGAGCACATAGGCGCCCAGGCAGCGATCACCATCCAGGCCCAGGCGTTTTTCAGTGATCAGGTCGATCGCGACGCGCTGCTCCAGCAATTCGATATTCGGCCGTTGCCGAGCCTTGGCCAGCAGGGTCTTGAAAATCGCCGCGCCGGTGGCATCAGCCGCGTGAATGATGCGCCGGTGGCTATGCCCGCCTTCGCGCGTCAGGTGGAACTCGAAGCCGCCGTCTTCGGTGCCCGATTGTTCGTCACGGGTAAACGGTACACCCTGGTCGATCAGCCACTGGATGGCTTCCCTGCTGTGTTCCACGGTGAAACGCACCGCTTGCCGATTGCAAAGGCCACCGCCGGCGTTGAGGGTATCCTCGACATGGGATTCGATGGTGTCGGTATCGTCCAGCACGGCTGCGACGCCGCCCTGGGCCCAGAAGGTCGAACCGTTGGCCAGGTCGCCCTTGCTCAGTACTGCAATGCGCAAATGTGCAGGCAAGGTCAGGGCAAGGCTCAATCCGGCGGCTCCGCTGCCGATTACCAGAACATCGTGTTGAAACTGTTGGCTCATTCGAATGGTTTCCGCTCAAGGCGACCCGGGTCGGGGTTGGCGCAAGACACCGCTTCAACGGGTCAGGCAGCCACGCAGCCCACTAGTATATAGAGGGGGGGATCGGCACAATAGCCGGGCATTCATGGCAATGTGAAACCAGCGTGACAGAAAAGCGACACGTTTCGTCGGATTGCCGGTTTTGGTGCAAGGTCGATGAGGCCGCCGTTTCGAGGACAGAACACCGTTTATCTCGTCACGGTTGCCTGATATTCAGTGCACAACGCTATAAATAGTGGGAACTTTTGCCAACCGCCTACGTTCAATAGACGGTTGTCTGCAAAAGGGAGCAGCGTCGGGTTGGTGCAAGATTTCGATTGGAATCTCTGCCAACAGGCCCGGTGACAGATTATTCGCGCAGCCGGGGAATCTCCTGCTGCGTTTTTCGTGCGTGCCGAGATCAGAGCGCGCCGGAAACTTGCTTGAAAGGGGGAGAACTTTTGCGAAAAGCCCGAGTCTATGTTTGCAAGCCCGGACAATTAGTAATGCAAGCCTCCTTCGAGCTTATCGAGGAGTGTTCATGCTAACCCAGGAAGAGGATCAGCAGCTGGTCGAGCGCGTTCAACGCGGCGACAAGCGAGCTTTCGATCTGCTAGTGCTGAAATACCAGCACAAAATTCTCGGGTTGATCGTGCGTTTCGTGCACGACACCCATGAAGCGCAGGATGTCGCTCAGGAAGCCTTCATCAAGGCCTACCGCGCACTTGGTAATTTTCGCGGGGACAGCGCGTTTTACACGTGGCTTTACCGCATCGCCATCAACACGGCGAAAAACTATCTGGTTTCACGCGGCCGCCGGCCGCCGGATAGCGATGTAAGTTCTGAGGATGCCGAGTTCTATGATGGCGATCATGGCCTCAAGGATCTCGAGTCACCGGAACGTGCGTTGCTGCGGGATGAGATCGAAGGCACTGTCCATCGAACTATCCAGCAACTGCCCGAAGATTTGCGTACGGCTTTAACTTTACGTGAGTTCGACGGTCTGAGTTACGAAGACATTGCGAGCGTCATGCAATGTCCTGTAGGCACCGTGCGCTCCCGGATCTTCCGCGCTCGGGAGGCCATTGATAAAGCCCTGCAACCTTTGTTGCAGGAAAACTAGAGACAGCGGCGACAGCCAAGAGAGGAACGCCATGAGTCGTGAAGCCCTGCAGGAATCGCTGTCCGCGGTGATGGATAACGAAGCGGACGAACTGGAATTGCGTCGGGTATTGAATGCCTTCGACGATGTTGAAACCCGTGAGACCTGGGCTCGTTACCAGATCGCCCGGGCGGTGATGCACAAGGACTTGCTGCTTCCACGCCTGGACATCGCTGCGGCCGTTTCTGCTGCATTGGCTGACGAAGCCGTACCGGCAAAAGCTTCTCGCGGACCATGGCGCAGCCTGGGTCGCCTGGCGGTAGCCGCTTCGGTCACCGTGGCCGTGCTGGCCGGTGTGCGCCTGTACAATCAGGATGAGATTGCCGGCGTGCAGATGGCGCAGCAGTCCAACCAGCCAAGCCTGGCCGCTCCACAGGTCAAGGGCCCAGCGGTACTGGCCGGTTACAGCGAGAGCTCGGAAACCGCAGGCCCGATGGTCAATGGTGTCCTGCAAGGCCAACCTGGCTGGCATGATCAGCGTCTGCCCAACTACCTGCGTCAGCATGCTCAGCAAGCTGCCCTGAAAGGTACTGAAAGCGCGCTGCCTTACGCCCGTGCAGCCAGCCTGGAAAACCGTTAATAAGGAAAACCATTGCGCGCCATACCTCTATTCACGCTTCTGCTTGGTGGCTGGTGTGCGATTCCAGCCTATGCCGATGAGGCGCAGGATTGGTTGAACCGCCTGAGTCAAGCCGAGCAACAGCAGAGCTTCCAGGGCACTTTTGTTTATGAGCGCAACGGTAGTTTCTCTACCCATAACATCTGGCATCGTGTCCAGGATGGCAAAGTCCGCGAGCGGTTACTCCAGCTCGACGGCTCGGCACAGGAAGTCCTGCGCATTGATGGGCATACTCAATGCGTCAGCGGCTCCTTGATCGCGGGGCTGGGCAATACACCTGATGGCTCCTCACGTACGCTCGATCCGCAGAAACTCAAGAATTGGTATGACCTTGCCGTCATCGGCAAGTCGCGCGTGGCCGGGCGTCAAGCGGTCATTGTTGCGTTGACGCCCAAGGACCAGCATCGCTATGGCTTCGAGCTGCACCTGGATAAGGAGACCGGCCTGCCGCTCAAATCCCTGTTGCTCAATGACAAGGGCCAGTTGCTCGAACGTTTCCAATTCACCCGCTTGAACGTTGGCGCACCGACAGACGGTGATCTGCAAGTCAGCGCCGAATGCAAGGCTGTCGCGCAGGATCCGGGCAAGGCCGTCGCGGTGAAAACCGCCTGGCACTCTGACTGGCTTCCGCCTGGCTTTGAACTGATTAGCAGTGCTGCGCGCAAGGACCCGGACACCCAGATCCAAGTCAACAGCTTGATGTACGATGATGGCCTGGCGCGCTTTTCGGTGTTCCTGGAGCCGTTGAACGGTGCCAACGCCACCGATACCCGCACTCAACTCGGCCCGACGGCTGCCGTCTCCCGTAGACTCACGACGCCCCAAGGCGAAATGATGGTCACGGTGGTCGGTGAGATTCCTATCGGTACGGCGGAACGGATCGCGCTTTCCATGCGTTCCGACGTCACGGCGACCCAATAGCCTGCTGACTGCACGGGTGGCTCGATTGCGCGAGAGGCTGATGATGCCAGGGCTTGATCGAAATGCCGAAACTTCCTGTCAGCATTTTCATTTGCAAAATCCCAGCTTTTTTTCTATAGGTCAGAGCCGCTCGGCCCTGGCCTTGTCTGTTCCCGGAACAAAAATACCGGCGTATCTTTCCCTGGTATTCCTTGCTCCATATCGCTTAACCATGCTCGTCGTAACGGGAGCCGTATGTCGATACCACGCTTGAAAACCTATCTCTCCATTTTTGCCACCGTGCTTGTGCTCGGCCAGGCCGTTCCTGCCGTGGCGGTCGAATTGCCCGATTTCACGCAACTGGTCGAGCAGGCGTCGCCCGCTGTGGTGAACATCAGCACCACCCAGAAACTGCCGGATCGCCGTGTATCGGACCAGCAGATGCCGGACCTGGAAGGCTTGCCGCCGATGCTGCGGGAGTTCTTCGAGCGCGGAATGCCGCAGCAGCCACGTTCCCCTGGCGGCGGTCGCCAGCGTGAAGCGCAATCCCTGGGTTCGGGTTTCATCATTTCGCCTGACGGCTACATCCTGACCAACAACCATGTGATCGCCGATGCTGACGAAATCCTGGTGCGCCTGGCCGATCGCAGTGAGCTCAAGGCCAAGTTGATCGGCACCGATCCACGTTCCGACGTGGCGCTGTTGAAAATCGAGGGCAAGGACCTGCCAGTGCTCAAGCTGGGCAAATCCCAGGACTTGAAGGCCGGCCAATGGGTCGTGGCCATCGGTTCGCCGTTCGGCTTCGACCACACCGTGACCCAGGGGATTGTCAGCGCCATCGGTCGCAGCCTGCCGAACGAAAACTACGTGCCGTTCATCCAGACCGACGTGCCGATCAACCCGGGTAACTCCGGTGGCCCGCTGTTCAACCTCGCGGGTGAAGTGGTCGGCATCAACTCCCAGATCTATACCCGCTCGGGCGGCTTCATGGGGGTGTCTTTCGCGATTCCGATCGACGTTGCCATGGATGTCTCCAACCAACTGAAAAGCGAAGGCAAGGTCAGCCGTGGCTGGTTGGGTGTGGTGATCCAGGAAGTGAACAAGGACCTGGCCGAGTCGTTCGGGTTGGAGAAACCTGCCGGTGCACTGGTGGCGCAGATCCAGGAAGGTGGCCCGGCTGCCAAGGGCGGTCTGCAAGTGGGTGATGTGATCCTGAGCATGAACGGTCAACCGATCGTCATGTCCGCCGACCTGCCGCACTTGGTGGGTGCCCTCAAGGCCGGTGCCAAGGCCAATCTGGAAGTGATTCGCGAAGGCAAGCGCAAGAACGTCGAATTGACCGTTGGGGCCATTCCTGAAGAAGGCAAGGAGCTGGATTCGCTGCCCAAGTCTGGCGTCGAGCGTAGCAGCAACCGTCTGGGTGTTGCGGTGGCCGAACTGACCGAAGAGCAGAAACGCACCCTGGAACTGCAGGGCGGCGTGTTGATCAAGGAAGTGCAGGATGGTCCTGCCGCGATGATCGGCCTTCAGCCAGGCGACATCATCACGCACCTGAACAACCAGGCCATCGGTTCCGCCAAGGAATTCACCGACATTGCCAAGGCGTTGCCGAAGAATCGTTCGGTGTCGATGCGGGTCCTGCGCCAGGGACGTGCGAGCTTCATTACCTTCAAGCTGGCCGAATGACCGGTTAGCGGCTCATAAAAAACCGCCTCGAGAGAGGCGGTTTTTTATTGCCTGGCCAATGCTCAGCCCATCATGTCCTTGACCATGCGTTCCTGCTCCATGAGCTCCCGTTGACGGGCATCGATGCGTGACGACAAGGGGAAGTTGGTGCCGGCGCGGCGTTTGGCGAAGTCCAGTTGCTGGATGGCCTGACGGTAATCGCCCACCAGGGCGAAGTACTCGGCACGGGCCTGGTGCAGGCCAATGATGTTGCCTGACAGCCCGCGGGTCTCGGCCACCATGTACCAGACGTCCGGATCGTCCGGGCGGGTCTTGAGCAAGGTTTCCAGGGCTTTCTCGGCATCGGCAGGGCGGTTCTGCTTGAGCAGCAGGTCGACGCGCACCTGGTTGAGCGGATAGTTGCCCGGGTATTGGCTCAGCATCCGGTCGACACGGGCTTGAGCGTCGGCCAGCTTGTTACTGGTGATGTCCAGGTCCACCTGGGCGAGGTTGTAGATGATCTCGTTGGGTGATTTGGCCAGCAACGGCTTGAGATTCTCCCGTGCTTCATTCAACTGGCCGCCCTTGATCTGCGCGATCGCCAGGCCATAGCGCGCCACGTCGTTCTTTGGGTTCTCATCCAGCTGTGCCCGGAAGCGCTTGGCGCCCAGGCCCGGGGTTTCTTCATAGATCAACTGGACCCGAGCGCGAATCAGTTGATAACGCACACTGTCCTCGATGCCGCCCGGCTTGGCCTGTTCGGCGCGGTTGCGGGTGTCGGCGATCCGGGACTCGGTCACCGGGTGAGTCAGCAGGAATTCCGGCGGCCTGGCGTCGAACCGGTACTGACGCATCAGGCGCTCGAACATGGTCGGCATGGAGCGCGGATCGTAGCCGGCTTTCTCCAGGTTCTGGATGCCGATACGGTCGGCTTCCTGTTCGTTCTGACGGGAAAAGCGCCGTTGTTCTTGAATGGCGGCGGCCTGGGTCCCGGCAATGGCCGCGATCCCGGCGTCACCGCCACCGGCGGCGGCAATCACGATGCCGGCCAGCAGTGCGGCCATCATCGGTACCTGCATGCGTTGCTGGGCTTCCACACCGCGGGCAAAGTGGCGTTGCGACAAGTGCGCGAGTTCGTGAGCCATGACCGAGGCGTATTCGCCTTCGGTCTGTGCGTTGAGGAACAGGCCGCCATTGACCCCGACGATGCCGCCCGGTGCGGCGAAGGCGTTGAGCTGCGGGCTGTTGATCAGGATGAATTCCAGGCGCCGGTCGTTGACCTGGCTGGTCTCCACCAACTTATAGACGCTGGATTCGACGTAGTCCTTGAGCTGTGGATCGTTGAGCTGTGAAACCTGGCTGCGCAGCAGGGCCAGCCAGGCGCGGCCCAGTTGGTGCTCCTGTTCCGGCGAGACGATGGCAGAACTGGCGTCGCCAAGTGACGGCAGGTCGTCGGCGAAGCCCGGTGAGGCAAGCAGGCAAGCGAGCGTCAGCAGGGTGGGGCGCAGAAATGTCATGCACGAAGCCTTAGTCGACAAAGACCTTACTGTAGCCGGACACCGGGCCCGGGACCAGATATTCTAGGCCGCTCAACGACCTGCCGCGGAGTGAACCCATGACTGATGCTGTAGCCCACGATGCCGAACTGGACGCCAGCGGCCTGAACTGTCCGTTGCCGCTACTCAAGGCCAAGCTGGAGCTCAATCGCCTGGCCAGTGGCAGTGTGCTCAAGGTGATTGCCACGGATGCGGGCTCTCAGCGTGATTTCCGCACCTTCGCCCGATTGGCCGGTCATACGCTGCTGCGTGAAGAGGACGATAACGGCGTCTACCGTTACTGGCTGAAAAAGGCTTGAAAAACCAACAGCGTCTCTTAAGGATTTTTAATGTTCAAAGTGTTACGCGACTGGATTCAGCGCTACTTCTCCGATGAAGAGGCTGTGGTTCTGGCTGTGCTGCTGTTCCTGGCCTTTACTGCCGTGCTCACCCTGGGTGGCATGTTGGCACCGGTGTTGGCGGGGATGGTGCTGGCGTACCTGATGCAAGGGTTGGTCACGACGCTGGAGCGTCTGCGGCTCCCCGGCACCGCAGCGGTCGGGTTGGTGTTCGCCCTGTTCATGGGTGGGCTGGTGGTGTTTGTCGTGGTGATCGTGCCGCTGCTCTGGCATCAACTGGTGACCTTGTTCAATGAGTTGCCAGGGATGCTCGCCAAATGGCAGTCCCTGCTGTTGCTGTTGCCTGAGCGCTATCCGCACCTGGTGTCCGATGAACAAGTGCTGCAGACCATCGAAGTGGTGCGCGGTGAGATCGGCAAGTTCGGCCAATGGGCGCTGACGTTTTCGCTGTCCAGCCTGCCGCTTCTGGTCAACATCATGATCTACCTGGTGCTGGTACCGATCCTGGTGTTCTTCTTCCTCAAGGACCGGGAAATGATCGGGCGTTGGGTTCGTGGCTACCTGCCGCGCGAGCGGGCGCTGATCACCCGGGTGGCCCAGGAGATGAATCGGCAGATCGCCAACTACATCCGCGGCAAAGTCATCGAGATTTTCATCTGTGGCGGCGTGACCTATATCGGCTTCGTCGCCCTGGGACTCAATTACGCTGCCCTGCTGGCGCTGCTGGTGGGCATTTCGGTGGTGGTGCCTTATGTCGGCACCGTGGTGGTGACCGTGCCGGTGGCCTTGATTGCGCTGTTCCAGTGGGGCTGGAGCGATCAGTTCATCTACCTGATGGCGGTCTACGGGATCATCCAGACGCTGGACGGTAACGTGCTCGTCCCGCTGCTGTTCTCCGAGGCGGTGAACCTGCATCCGGTGGCGATCATCTGTGCGGTGCTGCTGTTTGGCGGGCTGTGGGGGTTCTGGGGGGTGTTCTTTGCGATTCCCCTGGCGACGCTGTTCAAGGCTGTGCTGGATGCGTGGCCGAGCAAGGAGCCGGTGGTGGCGCCGTTGCTGTAGCTATGGGGTGGGGCTTCTGGCCTCATCGCGAGCAGGCTCGCTCCCACAAATGCTATGGCGCACCATAGAGCCCCTGTGGGGGCGAGCCGCCAGTCCAGGCAGCGAAAACTTCAGCCTTTGTTGAGGGCCTGGGCCGCCGCCAACACCGCATCCACATGCCCCGGTACCTTCACGCCGCGCCATTCCTGGCGCAGCACGCCGTTCTTGTCGATCAGGAAGGTGCTGCGATCAACGCCCAGGTATTCCTTGCCATAGAGTTTTTTCAGCTTGATCACGTCGAACAACTGGCAGACGGCTTCGTCCTTGTCGCTGATGAGTTCGAACGGGAACTCCTGTTTGCACTTGAAGTTCTCGTGGGACTTGAGACTATCCCGGGAGACGCCGAACACTTCGGTGTTGGCGGCCTGGAACTGCGCGTACTGGTCGCGAAACCCCTGGCCCTCGGTGGTGCAGCCGGGAGTACTGTCCTTGGGGTAGAAGTAGATCACCACCTGCTTGCCCTTGAGGGCGGCGAGGCTGACGGTTTGCCCGCTGGTGGCGGGTGCCTGGAAATCGGTAACCGGCTGGTCTACGGCAACGGCCATGAACGCTTCCTTACATTGGGTTTTGTGGGCGCCACGGTTCGATCAGGGCATCCAGGTTCATCGCATCGGCGAAATCCAGGAACTGATCGCGCAGCCAACTGATCTGGGTACCGGCCGGCAGGGTCACGGTGAACGTGGCATTGAGCATGGTGCCGCCGGTCTGTGGGGCCTGGTAGGTGTCGCAGGTCAGGTTTTCCAGCTCGACGTGATGGTCCATGAAGAACTGGCACAGCTCGTTGATGATGTCCGGGCGGTAGGCCGAGCTCACATAGGCTACGTAGGGCAGGGCCTGGGGACGGTTCTCCAGCGCGGCGCTACGCACCACGTTGACGGTGAAGGCATGCTTCTTGGCCAGCACCGGCAGGCTGCCTTCCAGGCGAGCCAGGGCGTCCCAGCTGCCGGAGATCTCAAGCACGAGCGCACTGCATTCGCCATGACGGGTCAGGCGTGAAGTTACGACGGCGCAGCGATTTTCATGGCTGGCGCGGCACAGGACGTTAGTCAGCTCCATGGGGTTGGCGCCAAGGGCACTGATAACAAGGAATTGTTCGCGGACTGTGGGGGTGGACATGCAGCATTCCTAAAGCGATGAGCGGTCGGTACTTTTGCAGCTCGACACGGCGTCAGGCCCGGATAAACGAACGGCTCAAGCCCTGTGCCTGGGGTTGCGCTGCATTCCGAGGACGGCGGGAATGCACCAGGACAAACGCAGGATCGGGGCTTGTGGCGACGAAAACGGAGGCTGGGAACCGGTGAATGAGCTTATCAGTACCGATCAAAGCCTGAAGGGTAGCGAAAACCATCGCCAAGGGGAATGGTAGTTCGCTTGTACAAGCATCTTGGCGCCAGTACCATTACCGCTCTCTTTTTCCGGCAGGAGCGGTTTCATGATTGCGGGCAGTATGGTGGCACTGGTCACACCCATGGATGCACAAGGGCATCTTGACTGGGCCAGCCTCAGCAAACTCGTGGACTTCCACCTTGAGAACGGCACCCATGCCATTGTCGCCGTCGGTACTACCGGCGAGTCGGCAACCCTCGACGTCAATGAGCACATCGAAGTCATCCGTGCCGTGGTCAAGCAGGTCAACGGTCGCATCCCCGTCATCGCCGGCACCGGCGCCAACTCGACCCGCGAGGCCGTCGAGCTGACCCGCAACGCCAAGGAAGCCGGTGCCGACGCCTGCCTGCTGGTCGTTCCGTACTACAACAAGCCGACCCAGGAAGGCTTGTACCAGCACTTCAAGCACATTGCCGAAGCCGTCGACATCCCGCAGATCCTCTATAACGTTCCCGGCCGCACCTCCTGCGACATGCAGGCCGAGACCGTGATCCGCCTGTCCACCGTGCCGAACATCATCGGCATCAAGGAAGCCACCGGCGACATGAAGCGCGCCAAGGCCATTCTCGATGGCGTGAGCAAGGACTTCATCGTACTGTCCGGCGATGATCCGACCGCGGTCGAGCTGATCCTGCTGGGCGGCAAGGGCAACATCTCCGTCACGGCCAACGTTGCCCCGCGCGAAATGGCCGACCTGTGCGAGGCCGCGCTCAAGGGCGACGCCGAGACTGCGCGGGCACTCAACGAAAAACTGATGCCGCTGCACAAAAACCTGTTTCTCGAAGCCAACCCGATCCCGGTGAAGTGGGCCTTGGTTGAAATGGGCCTGATGCACGAAGGCATCCGCCTGCCACTGACCTGGCTGAGCACCCCTTATCACGAACCGCTGCGGCAGGCCATGCGCCAGTCCGGCGTCCTGGTTTAATTGAGGAAGTACAACGCATGAAGCGAATGGCCGGACTTTCCGCACTTGCCTTGATTATCTCCAGCACCAGCGGCTGCGGATGGATCTGGGGGCCGGAAGGTTATTTCCGCGACCGGGGTAGCGATTACCTGCAAGCGCAACAGACTGCACCGATGCAACTGCCGCCAGACGTCAACGTCGCCAAGCGCCTGGATCCGCTGCTGCCGATCCCGCGCAACGTAGCCGACGACAGCGTCAAGGGTGAATACATCGTCCCGCGTCCACAGCCGCTGTCGGCCGTGGCCGACGCCAGCGACTACACCCTGCAGAAGAGTGGCGATTCCAGTTGGGTCATGGGCCAGCATCCACCGGCCGAAGTCTGGCCCGTGGCGATCCAGTTCTTCCAGGACAACGGTTTCCGCCTGGACGAACAGCGCCCGCAAACTGGCGAATTCACCACCACCTGGCAGCGTTCCGATGAACTGTCCGCCGCCATGGCCAAGCGCCTGAGCGCCGCCGGTGTCGCGGCCGACAGCGAAACCCGCGTGCGGGTGCGTATCGAGCCGGGCGTGCAGCGCAACACCAGTGAAATCTACGTAGTCAGCGCTGAGCGTCCTGCCGGCAGCACCGCCGACGTGGCCTTCACCAACCGCTCGGTCAATACCGGCCTGGACGCTGCGTTGGTGGACGACATGCTTGCCAGCATGAGCCGTACCGCGGAGCAGGGTGGTTCGGTCTCGATGCTGGCATCCAAGGAGTTCGATGCGCCGAGCCGTGTCAGCCTGAGCGAAGACGGCAGCGGCAACCCGGTGCTCAACGTCGGCTCTGACCTGGACCGTGCCTGGTCGAGCGTGGGTCGTGCCCTGGAACAGGGTGAATGGCGCGTTGAAGACATCAACCGCAGCCTGGGCCTGTACTACATCAACCTGGCCGAGAAAGCCGAGAAGAAAGACGAGAAGCCTGGCTTCTTCGGTAGCCTGTTCGGTAGCAAGCCGGACAAGGAAGAAATCGAAGCCCGCGCCGAGCGCTATCAGGTTCGCCTGAGCAAGGTTGGCGATAACGTCCAGGTCACCGTCGAGAAGAACATCAACACCGTGGCGCCGGCCGATGTGGCCCGCAAGGTGTTGAGTGTGATTCAGGACAACCTGGGCTGATCCGATGCGTTTTGCCGTTCTCGGCAGCGGTAGCCAAGGGAACGGCACGCTGGTAGCCAGCGCTGGTACGTATGTGCTGGTCGATTGTGGTTTCTCCCTGCGGGAAACCGAGAAGCGCCTGTTGCGCCTGGGCGTGCACCCAGCGCAACTGAGCGCGATACTCGTGACCCACGAACATGCCGACCATGTGCATGGCGTGGGTTTGCTGTCTCGGCGCTACAATCTGCCGGTGTACCTGAGCCGTGGAACGCTGGAGGGCCTGCGCAAACCCATCGAGCCGGCCGGTTTCGTGGCCGGTGGCGAGCAGTTGCGCATTGGCGCCCTGGATATCAGTGTGGTCAGCGTGGCACACGATGCCCGGGAACCGACGCAGTATGTGTTCAGCGACGGTGAGCGACGTTTCGGGTTGTTGACCGACCTGGGTTCGTACTGCGACAGGGTCATGGACAGTTACCGGGACCTCGATGCATTGATGATCGAGTCCAACCACTGCCGCGACATGCTGGCCCGTGGTTACTACCCGTACTTTCTCAAGCAGCGGGTAGGCGGGGAGCACGGACATTTGAACAACCACCAGGCAGCGTTCCTGGTGGCCGAGTTGGGCTGGCAAGGCCTGCAACACCTGGTCCTGGCCCATCTGAGCAGCAAGAACAACCTGCCGCAGCTGGCCCGGCAATGTTTTGTCGACACCCTCGGGTGCGACCCGGACTGGCTACAATTGGCCGATCAAGATTCAGGGCTCGACTGGCGACATATCGCCTAGCCCACTACTTAGCAAGCGGAGCCCATCATGGAAAAACGTGAAGAACTCTACCGCGGCAAAGCCAAGTCGGTTTACAAGACCGACGACGCTGACCGCTTGATCCTGCTGTTTCGCAACGACACCTCGGCGTTCGACGGCAAGCGCATCGAACAGCTCGACCGCAAGGGCATGGTGAACAACAAGTTCAACGCCTTCATCATGCAGAAGCTCGAGGCCGCCGGCGTGCCGACCCAGTTCGACAAGCTGCTGGGTGACAACGAATGCCTGGTCAAGAAACTGGACATGATCCCGGTCGAATGCGTCGTGCGTAACTACGCCGCCGGCAGCCTGGTCAAGCGCCTGGGCGTGGAAGAGGGCATGAAGCTCAACCCCTACACCTTCGAGCTGTTCCTGAAGGACGACGCCAAGGGCGACCCGTTCATCAACGAATCCCACGTCGTGGCATTCGGTTGGGGCACCGTCGAGCAACTGGCCCGCATGAAGGAGCTGTCCCTCAAGGTCAACGAAGTGCTGACCAAGCTGTTCGACGACGCCGGCCTGCTGCTGGTGGACTTCAAGCTTGAATTCGGCGTATTCAGCGATGGCTCCATTGTCCTGGGCGATGAATTCAGCCCGGACGGCTGCCGCCTCTGGGACAAGGACACCAAGAAGAAGATGGACAAGGACCGCTTCCGCCAAGGCCTCGGTGATGTCATCGAAGCCTACGAAGAAGTCGCCCATCGCCTGGGTGTACCGCTGTAATCGACGCAAGCATCTGATAGCACGGAAAAAATTTCGCTCGGGGGTTCGCTTCCGGCGAATGTGCTGGTATGATGCGCGCCACTGGAGAGATGCCGGAGTGGCCGAACGGGACGGATTCGAAATCCGTTGTACTGGCGACAGTACCTAGGGTTCAAATCCCTATCTCTCCGCCATCATTGTGTGTGACTAAGCCCCTGAAATGGTTGAACATTTCAGGGGCTTTTTCGTTTTCGTCACATTGATTAGGGCTTTTTTAAGGCAGATTCGTGTGTACCTGAGTCCGCTCCAGGCCCGCTCCGGCTGTCTACTACGCCAGAGTGCCTGCCTTGTAGCTTTGCATGTCATTTGTTGGCGTAAGAAGATTCCCTGCTGCAGCAATTGCGTCCCTCACTTTTTATCCCCGGGAAAACAGTGAGACAGACCACAATTATGAGACGGGGCGATTATGTGAACTCAAAGTCGTGGTCCGTCCCTGAGGGATTCCTACCTCACCCCCGTTTTTTCACGTAGCCCAGGATTTGGCGCACGAGCCGACAAGCAAAGAAATCCTCCCTTATTTGCGTTTAAGCCAGTCATCTGCTTGGCTTGCGCATGGTCATTGGGGTAGAGCGGGCAGTCTGATTGGTAACGCACTCGTTAACGGACAACCGCCCGGCAAGGTGTTTTCGACGGTCTAAAAGGATTTTCCTGGGGGCTCAACGATGATCTATGGAGTTTTGGCCTACGTACAACAGTTCTATAACTGGCTGACGACGGGCAATAACATGACCCCTCCAGAAAATGCCGGTGGCGCGGCACCCGTACGTGCCCAAGTGGTGCAAGGTGGTGGCCATCTGAATGTCCAGCAGCAGGCCCCAGGCATTCAGCAAAATGCTGTCATACCCCCGCAGAATGCGGGGCTCAACGGTGTCCCGTTTCCGCCTCCGCCGCCCATGAACGGACTTAACGTCATGAACATGAACGTTGTTCCGGCTGCCCTCAGCTTGCAGGAGGCCCTCGTCAGTCGAGAAGTCCGGGCGTTGCGCGTGCGTGCCAACGTGCGGGCCCGACAGGGCGAGAGCGGTCATGTCCTGGCCCGGCATCATCCATCCCTGACGGACCAGCAACTGATGGACAGGTTGTTGACCGGCCTCGATCCGGAGGGTGAGCCGGCTCCAACCAGCGGTGTCAGTTCGCGTTTTGCCTCCGAGGATGTGTTTTTCGAGTCGTTGCGGATGGTCCATGTCGCAATGACCAGCGCGCTTGCCAAGACGCGTCGCTTGCTCAAACCTAACCTGGATGCCTGTGCCGAGGCCGAAGCGCTGTTCCTTCATGCCGCAGGCGTTCAACGGGGGCTTGCGCAAGCGCAGCGAACAGAAGCCTATAGCGATTTGCGGTTGGCGATTCAGTCACTGACAACCTTGCCTGATCATCTTCCGGTGGAGTGGGACAATGTTCGACGCTGTGTCGTCCTGTATCCCAAATATGTCATCAACCTGCATCAGCGGGTTCAGGCTGGAACGGGGTTCTATGGCACCGGTCCGTTACCCAATACGGTTGTTCATGGTCAGCTGCCAAAGGGGCTTGGAAAACAACGAACGATGCAAATCTATGCGCGTGTACAGCCGTTCAATGGTCCAGCCGACAACACGCTCACCGTCTTCGTCACGCCTGATTCGCCGATGAATGCGTTTGGCCGCAAACACAGCGTCGAAAGCTGGGGATTGATTACTCATTACCCCCAATATCATGAGGAAGGTAACGTTCGCATCACTGGTAGCAATTGAAGCCAAATGTGACGCGGGCGATATCAGAAAAATCCCCCGGTACGCTTGCGTCCAGCCCATCTTTTTATCCCGCCGAACACACTCCGCGATCTGTATGGACACAGCCTTCCCAACACCCAAAGCTTTGTAACAATTGGACTAATGGTCTATAGCTCAAGGCATGGCTGCCGATAGGCAAGCTAATCCCATGAAAGGAGTGTCACCCCATGTTGCGGTTTTTCGCCGATCTAGGCTTCCGCTGGAAAATCACCCTGCCCATTGCGTTCCTGGCGCTGCTGTTGGTGCTGATGGGGTGGTCGGGCATGCGGGGCATCGGCCAGGTGACGGAGTCCAGCACGCAACTGACCAAGCGCTATCTGCCGGCCATTAGCCTGTTGCTCAACGCCGATCGCGATCTCTACCAGGCCTTTGTCGCCGAGCGCAGCCTGCTTGGGGGGAATGCGGGCAGTCATTCCGAGGCACTGCGGGCCAGTCATCGGGATAATCTGAAGCAAGCTTATGATCGTGTGCAGAAATATGCCGCGATGCAACCCAGCGCCGAGGCGTTGGCGCTGGTCAGTCAGTTCAATGATCGTTTTGCACAGTGGTCGCAGGTTTCGCGGCAGGTCGTCGAGCAGGCCGCGAGCAATCCGCAGGCGGCCAGTGCGCTGAGTTTTGGTGACGGCGAAAGTAAGTTCGACACCATGCGTGATGCCATCGATAAGTTGGGTGAGCTGGAAGACGAAGCGTCGCTGCGCGAAGGGCAGGCGGCGATTGATCATGGCCAGGCTGTTGGGGTGCAGCAGGGCGGTATCTTGTTGCTCGGTCTGCTGGGTTGCATCCTGCTGGTCGTAGCCTTGCCGATGGTGGTGCTGCGTCCAATGCGTCGACTGCTGCACCGTGTCGAACAGATCGCCGAGGGCGGTGGCGATCTGAAGGGGCGTCTCGAAGTGCGTTCGGCTGATGAGTTGGGTCAGCTTGGCAGTGCGTTCAACCGCTTCCTCGATAAGCTACAACCGCTGATTGCCGAAGTGGGCCGGGTGACCGGGGAGGTCGATGCCGCGGCGCGCGCCATGGCGAATATGGCGGCGACCAATGATCAACTGATCAGCAGCGAACACGCGGCGCTCGACCAAGTCAGTACCGCCGCGACCCAGATGAGTGCCGCGGTGCATGAGGTGGCACACAATGCCGTGAACGCGTCGGACGCCGCGCAGCAAGCCAGCAGTCAGTCTCGCGATGGCACCGAGGTGGTTAGCAGCACCATCGAATCGATCCGTCAGTTGGCCCAGGAAGTGGAGAGCGCTTCGGGCACCATCGAAGCTTTGGCCCAGGAAACCTCCAGCATCGGTGCGGTGCTCGAAGTGATCCGCGGCATTGCCGAGCAGACCAACCTGCTGGCACTGAACGCTGCTATCGAGGCGGCACGAGCGGGCGAGCAAGGCCGTGGTTTTGCTGTCGTGGCCGATGAAGTCAGGGCCCTGGCGGCACGTACCCAGGATTCGACCAAGGACATCCAGGTTCGCATCGAGCGCCTGCAAAGCGGTGTCGCCAAGGCCGTGCAAGCCATGCAAGTCGGTAGCAGCAAGGCCCGTGACAGTGTCGAGCGCGCCGCGGGCGTCGATCAGGTGCTCAGTGGCACCAGCGGCTCGATCCAGCGGATCAATGACATGGCCGCGCAAATCGCCAACGCTTGTGAGGAGCAGAGCAGCGTCACCGAGGAGATTGCCCGCAACATTTCCGACATCCGCGACTTGTCCAACGAAGCGGCAGCGAATTCCGCCCAGAGCATGCAGGCTAGCCAACAGCTTTCCACCCTGTCACAAAACCTGGCAGGGTTGATCGGCCGCTTCCGCACCTGAGGCAGGTGCGTGGTGGCCACCAACGACAGTCTCCAAGCGCTGCATCAGGACGGTTTCGTCCTGCTGCCCGCGGTACTGAGCGCCATACAGGTTGCCGACCTGCGCCACGCCATCGACCAATTGAAGCCCCAGCATTGGGACTACAGCGGCGTCATCGATCATTACAAATGTGTCTTCAATCGTGATCCGTTCTGGCTGTCGTTCCTGGACGTGGCCGGGGTGATCGAACTGGCCGAGGCGGCCCTGGGCGATGATTGCCATGTCATCGGTCAGACGGCCTGGCGCTGCCATCCCGGTTTTAGGGGGGCGCCGTTGCATTTGGATTACCTGGTGATGGAGCTGCCGCCAGACCTGTTGGCCGACCCGGCCTTTGAACTGCCGATGCAGATTTTCACGGCGCAGTTCTACCTGGATGACATCGACGCCGACTTGAGTCCGACACAGGTCATTCCTGGCAGTCACAAGGCCGGCCGGGCGCCGGTGAAGGGCGAAACGCAATGGCAAGGGCACCCCGCGCAGCCGGTGCTGTGCAGGGCGGGCGATGTGCTGATACTGCGCAGTGAGTTATGGCACGCCGGTAGCGACAACCGGACCGCCGACCGCACCCGATACCTGCTCCAGGTGCACTATGGCCGGCGGATGGTTGCGCAGAAGTTCTCACCCTATCTGCATTGGCAGTTCAACCCTGATGTTCTGGCGGCCGCGACACCGCGCCAGCGGCGATTGTTGGGCGATCACCAGGAAGCTGAATACGATTGAGCCTGGCTCAATCAGATCCACACATCATTGACCGCCGTTCGCTCGTTGGTTTCTTCCCCGGTATTGAGCACGCCCCGTGGCTCGATCAGCAGCAGCTTCACTTCCTCTGCGGCGCTGGGCTTATGCTCGACGCCTTTTTTGACCACGTACATCTCACCCGGGCCAATCGTCACCGCACCGTCGCGAAAGTCGATACGCAGTTCGCCCTCCAGCACGATGAAGGTTTCGTCGGTATCGACGTGGGCGTGCCAGATGAAATCGCCTTCCAGGCGAGCGATCTTGAATTGGTAGTCGTTCATTTCGGCCACGACTTTCGGTGCCCACTGTTCGTGGAACAGTGCGTATTTTTGAGCGAAGTTGATGGGGGCGTAGTGGGGCATCGAGGCAGCTCCTCATGGGGTTGGAGAGCTGTACCTTACTGTCAGAGCCAGGTGGCGTATTGGATGATCGTGCAGCTTTTTGCGGTGTACAACCTGTGTGTTCAGCGCAACATCTTCAGCCAGCGTGCCGGTGAAATACCAAAGGCCTGGGTATGCAGTCGAGTCATGTGGCTCTGATCGAAAAAGCCACAGGCCAGGGCCACTTCACTCAATGGCAGGCCATGCAATACCAGGCGACGGGCTTGGTTCAAACGACGCTGGGTGATGTAGCGATAGGGGCTGGTGCCGTACAACGCTCGAAAATCCCGAGACAGGCTCCATCGATCCCTGCCGCTTGCCTGCACCAGGTCATCCAATGTGATCGCCTGGTCGAGGGCATCATGGATGAACAGGCGGGCACGCTCCGCCGCCGGGTAATCGATCAGCCGCCGTCCACGTCTGTTGCCCGCTGCGATGTCGAGTGCCTGGGCCACATCGTAGATGGCATCCTCTTCCTCCAGCGGATCGAGGGGATGATCCATGCCGTTCAATAGCCGACGTGTCGCGATGTTGAGGCGCGGGTCGCTGGACAATCCGCCTTCGATGAAAGGCAATGGCCTGCCACCCAGCACCTGCTGGATCACCGACGGTTCTATGTAGAACATCCTGTAGCGAAAACCCTCGCTCGTCCCTGCTTCGCCATCGTGTACCTCATCCGGGTGCAGGACGATGGTTCCGCCGGGCTGACTGTGGCGTTTGCTGTGGCGGTAGTTGAAGCTCTGCACGCCCGAAAGCGTAATCCCGATGGCGTAGGTGTCATGGCGATGGGTGGTATAGCCATGCCCGCTGAAATAGGCCTCGATGCGTTCCATGTTCCTCGACTCGGGCGCCCGCACCAGCCAGTCGCGGTTGAGGGTTGATCGAGTCATTGCACCGGCCTCCTGCTGTTGTCCGTATACCCTACCTGCCTGGAAACTTTCGTCACAGCAAAAAAACTCCGCCTGTTCACTTGAGGCGATTGAGCCTGTGGCGAGGGGGGTTATCCCCGTTAGGCTGCGCAGCGGCCCCCAAACCAGGCAACTCGATGTGCCAGGAGGATTGAGTTCACTGCTTTAGGGCTGCTGCGCAGCCCAGCGGGGATAAATCCCCTCGCCACAATGATCAGACAAGCCGGTGAAGATGAGCTCAGGTCGAGCCCGCAAGCTGCCTGTTCGTCGAGCAGCTTGTCGGCCAATCCCACACAGCACAGTTCAGATCTCTTTTACCGGCGTTTCACCCTGGACATTCTTGATCAGCCCGATGACGTGAAGGCAGTCACTCTTGTTCACATAAGATTCGCCACTGGCGATCGTTTCGTGGTTGCCGGCTCGCAAGCGCCAGCGCCATTGGCCTTTTCCGGTGCTGGGGGTGCCTCGGGTCTGTCGATAGATTTCAAAATACATGGGTTCGCTCCCTGCGATTCATTCAGTCAAGACATGCGTTGGACATGTGGCTGCAAGCCTATCCAAGTGGGTGGTTTTGGCTACGGGAAATTCGTTTCCATTGGTTATCAAATATTGCTGGGTATGACTCCGGATCGAGTATTCGACTTTCTGTGGGAAAAAAGTCATGTTGCGAACGGACGGTCCGCTGAAGTTCCAGCTTGATCCTTGCGTTGCCTTCTCCGGTCCTGCTTAATACGGTTCGACGCCAAGGGCCGGAAGCCCGATGGGACTGAAAACACTATAAGAAAAAGAGCCATCAAGTGACTGAATATCCAGGAGCGGATCTACAAGGTCGTCTAGCGCTTTCGCTTGTCATTCCGGTCTATAACGAAGCCCAGTCCATCGATGTGTTCATGGCCAGGATCGACCAGGTCTTTGCCCGTGAATCGCTGGTGGACCTGGAGCTGGTGTTCGTCAACGACGGCAGTGTGGACGACACATTGGTGCTGCTGCTGGAACGGCAGAAGACCGACCCGCGCATCCGGATCGTCGACCTGAGTCGCAACTTTGGCAAGGAGGCGGCGTTGAGTGCCGGCCTGCAAGCCGCCCGTGGTCAGGCGGTGGTGCCGATCGATGTCGATTTGCAAGACCCTCCCGAAGTGATCCTGGAAATGATCGCCCATTGGCGCAACGGTGCTGAAGTGGTGCTGGGGCACCGGATCAACCGCGACTCCGACTCCTGGGCCAAGCAGGTTTCCGCCAACGGGTTTTACCGGCTGCACAATAAAATCGCCGATCACAAGTTGCCGGAAAATGTCGGCGATTTTCGCTTGATGGATCGCTGCGTGGTCGATGCGTTGCAAACCCTGCCTGAATCGCGCCGCTTCATGAAAGGGCTGTTCGCCTGGGTCGGATTCCGGACCACCTACGTGGACTACGTCAGACCTGAACGGGCGGCCGGCGTAAGCAAGTTCAATGGCTGGCGCCTGTGGAATTTTGCCCTTGAAGGCATCACCAGCTTCAGCACCGAACCGCTGCGTATCTGGACCTACCTGGGGCTTTGCGTCTCCCTGGTGTCCTTTGCGTTCGCCATCTTCATCGTGTTGCGAACCCTGATTTCCGGGGTTGACCTGCCAGGTTATGCCTCGCTGATGGTGGCGGTCACCTTCCTGGGCGGGTTGCAACTGATCGGCATCGGCGTACTGGGTGAATACCTGGGCCGCACCTATATCGAATCCAAGCGCCGACCGATTTTCCTGGTGCGGCGCATCTATGACGCCAAGGACTGACCATGGACCTCAAGGAAACCGACATCCTGGGCCCCGATATCGGGCAGCATTGGTACTACCGGTCGAAAGCGCGCGCCATGCTGCACATGCTCAAGGGCACTTCAGCCAATACGCTACTGGACGTGGGCGCCGGGTCGGGTTTTTTTTCCCATCACCTGCTGACCCATACCGCAACGGCCCAGGCCTGGTGCGTAGACATCAGTTACCCGACCGACTCCGATGCCAGCACTGCCGGGAAACCGGTGCGTTATCGTCGAGCGGTGGATTCGCTGGACGCCGACCTGGTGCTGCTGATGGATGTGCTGGAGCACGTGGACGATGACGTGGGGCTGCTCAAGTCTTATGTCGATAAAGTGCCGTCCGGCAGCCGCTTCCTGATCACCGTGCCGGCATTCCAGTTCCTCTGGAGCGGCCATGACGATTTTCTCGAGCACAAGCGCCGTTACACCCTCAAACAGTTGGAGGCCGTCGTGGCACAGGCCGGTTTGCAGGTCCAGCAGGGCGCCTATTACTTCGGCCTGGTATTCCCCATTGCCGCCGGCCTGCGACTGTTGCAGCGCCGTGCCTCCAAGGCGCCGGCCAAATCGCAGTTGTCGCGGCATCATCCGCTGGTCAATGGCGTGTTGAGGTCACTGTGCAGCCTGGAGCGTCCGATCATGGGCGCCAATCGTATTGCCGGCCTGACGGTGTTCTGCCTGGCGCAGAAGCCGTGACCTGGATGCACTCGCCGTTGTTGCGACGTGCCTTGCGCTTTGCCATGACGGGCCTGGTGGTCACCGCAGTCCATGTGGTGGCTGCCGTGCTGTTCGTGCACCTGATCCTGGCAAATCCGCCGCTGGCCAATGGTTTCGCTTTTATCGTGGCAACCGTGGTGTCGTACCTGATCAACACCCTCTGGAGTTTTTCCAGCCGCTTGCATGGGCGGACTCTTGGCCGGTTCCTGGTGGTCTCGGTCGGTGGGTTCTGGCTGGCAATGCTGGTGGCCTGGGTGGCCCAGGGCCTCGGCCTGGGTTACCTGGCCGGCATCGCGGCCGTCGCGCTGATCATCCCGGTGTTCACCTTCATCCTGCATAATTTCTGGACGTATCGATGACCGCTCGCGGCAAGCATTACGCGCTTTCCCTGTTGCCCATACTGTTGGGCGCGTTGGCGTTTCTGTTGGTGATCGGCCCGCGGGTCCTGGACCCGACGAACATCGCCTGGCTGGGGGAGGGCGATGCGGCGACCCACTATATGGGCTGGGCGTTCTTCCGCGGTTCGCCTTGGACCTTTCCGTTGGGCATGAACCCGTCCTATGGCTTGGAGTTGGGCAACGGCATCATTTTTTCCGATTCCAATCCGCTGCTGGCGTTTGTGTTCAAACCCTTCAATGCCTGGCTTCCCGAGACATTCCAGTATTTCGGTCTCTGGTTGCTGGCCTGTTTCATCCTGCAAGCCTGGTTCGCCTGGAAGCTCGTCGGCCTGCTGACACCGTCGGCGTGGATCAGGTTGTTGGGGGCAGGCCTGTTTGTGTTTTCGCCGCCGATGTTTCTGCGCATGGGCGGGCATCTGTCGCTGTCCGGGCACTTCCTGATCCTGGCGGCCCTGTACCTGGCGCTGCGGCCCGGCCTGGAGAAGCGTTGGCTGGCCTGGGGCGCATTGTTGGCTGCTACGGCGCTGGTGCATGCGTACCTGCTGGCCATGGTGGCGTTGATCTGGCTGGCCGATCTTGCCAGCCGGACCGTCAAGGCCCGGTTATCCCGGCGCAACGCCTTGGTCGAGTTGTGCGGCTTGTTTCTGCTCGTCGCGTTCTGCTGCTGGCAGGCGGGTTATTTCAGCGTGGGCGGCGGGACTGTGGCGGGCGGTTATGGGTTGTATCGCCTGAACGTCATGTCGCTGGTCAACCCCAGCGGCTGGTCTTACACCTTGCGCGACATGCCCCAGGGCCCCGGGGACTACGAAGGTTTCAATTACCTGGGATTGGGCGTCCTCCTGCTGGCGATCTGCGCCGGCGTGGCATTGCTGCAGGGCAATACCGGTCTGGCGAAGGCCGTGCGCCACCGGCGACTGTTGCTGTTGGCATTGATCGGACTGACGCTGTTCTCGCTGACCAACCACCTCGGCATCGGCATGCAGAATATGCATTACTGGCTGCCCAAGCCCCTCGAGCTTCTGGCAAACGTCTTTCGCGCGGCTGGCCGGATGTTCTGGCCGGTGTTCTACGCCATCGTATTTGTCGTCATCTTCGCGGTGATCCGCGGCAACAAGCCACGGGCAGCGGCGTGTCTGCTGGCTATCGCGCTGGTGGTACAAGTCCTGGACACCCGCGCGGGATGGGCCGGCCTGCGTCACAGTCGGATGACGCCGGTCGCCTCGAGTTGGCCCACGTCCATGAATGATCCGTTCTGGGCCAGCGCGGCCCGACATTATTCGAAAGTCCGGACGCTGTTGCCGCAGAACCAGCCGGACAACTGGCTGCTGACCAGTCAATACGCCCTGACGCATGGCCTGGAAACCGATGGCGTGTACCTGGGACGCATGAGCGACCGGGCGATCGAGCAGGCCCAGCGACACACTGAGCAGATGCTCGCCAGCGGCCAGTACGCGGCGGATTCGCTGTACATCCTCGACCCTCGCGCCGCGCTTCAGGCGGCGAAAACCGTCAACCGCCAAACCGACCTGTTGACCCGTATCGATGGCCTCGTAGTGCTGGCGCCGGGCTGGAAAACTTGCGCCCAATGCCCGCCGTTTGCCGACGAGACGCTGGACATGCAGGTGAAGATCGGTGAGCGCCAAGTGTTCAGCCGAATCAACGCCATGTTGGCCGACGGCTGGGGACGCGTCGAGGAGTGGGGCACCTGGTCGGAAGGAACCGAGGCTGAGGTTGTTTTGCGCATACCGCCAGAGGCGCGCGCCATCTCGATCGAAGCGGCGGCGTTCGTGCAGCCCTCGCACATGCGTCAGCGGGTGAAGGTCTCGATCAACGGTGTCGAGGCGCTGTCGATGCAGTTCACGCGCTTGCAAGACAACACCCTTGAACTGTTCCTGACTCCGGCCATTCGTGAAACGATTGGCGCGGATGGGCGGTTGCGCGTGCAGTTCCAATTACCCGATGCCATCAGTCCCAAGGCGCTGGGGTTGGGGAGCGACGAGCGAGTCATGGGGCTGGGCTTGAAATCATTGACCGTGAAGTAATTCTTTATAGGGGAGCCTGAAACCGCTAGCAGGCGCAATGATTATTGTGGCGAGGGGATTTATCCCCGTTGGGCTGCGTAGCAGCCCCAAAAACCGCATGCAGATCGCCTGATATAGCGCAGTGACAGGCATTAGGACTGCTGCGCAGCCCAACGGGGATAAATCCCCTCGCCACAAAAGCAGGGTGCTTCCTCCAACTCTTTGGATGGAATTGCACACGTGCTTCGCCTTTTAGCGCATAGACGTGCGGCCCCTGGCGTTTCTACACTGCATCCCATCAAGGGATCAGGGGCAGATGGATGAACCGCAACGAATTGCGCAAGGCCGACATCAACCTGATGGTGGTTTTCGAAACGCTGATGCTTGAGCGTAACGTGACACGGGTGGCGGAAAAACTGTTCCTGGGCCAGCCGACCATCAGCTCGGCCCTCAACCGTTTACGCAAGATGTTCAACGACCCGCTGTTCATTCGCGTCGGCCACCGCATGGAACCGACGGCAAGGGCCGAGGAAATCATCCGGCATCTATCCCCAGCGCTCGATTCGCTGTCGGTGGCTTTGAGCCTGACCCACGACTTCGACCCCGCCAGCAGCACCATGACGTTTCGCATCGGCCTGTCGGACGACGTCGAGTTCGGCCTGCTGCCACCCCTGTTGAGCAGCCTGCGGCAAGAGGCACCGCAAATCGTGTTCGTGGTCCAGCATGTCGATTACTGGCGCATCCCCGATTTACTGGCCTCAGGAGACATCACTGTGGGCATCAGCCAGACTCGCGGGCTGCCGGCCAATGCCAAGCGCAAGCTGTTGCGACACATCCAGCCCCGTGTGCTGCGTGCCGATGCGTCGGACACACCGCTGAGCCTGGACGAATACTGCGCGCGGCCTCATGTGCTGGTGTCCCATACCGCGAACGTCGCCGGTTTTGCTGACGAATGGCTGGCCGAGATCGGACGCTCGCGCCAGGTCGTGCTGTCGGTGCCGCAATACAGCGCATTGCCGGCGTTGCTGGCCGGCACAGACTTGATCGCCAGCCTGCCGGACTATACCGCCGCCGCCATGGCCGCCTCGGGGCAACTGTTCAACGAACCCTTCCCCTTCAAGACTCCGACCCTGGATTTGTCCATGGTCTGGCTGAGCCATGTCGACAGTGACCCGGCCGAACGCTGGTTGCGGTCGCGGTTGGAGGCCTTCATGGGCGAGCGTGGGGTCTCGGCGCACGCCTGATACCGGCCCGTGGTGAAACAAAACCTGCCTCAATCAAGAAAGTCGAGGTAAGGTTGTGACGGCTGACATCACCTCGTCATATTTTCGAATCGGAGTCGAACACATGCCTCACCTGCACATGGAGTACACCGCCAACCTGACCGAGCTCAAGGCCGATTCCGCACTGATGCGCCTGAACAATGCGCTGGTGGCCTCCGGTCAATTCGGCGCCGAGTTGGATGTCAAGAGCCGGGCCGTGAAGCACGAGACTTTCCGGGTAGGCACAGGGATGAGCGAACGGGGTTTCGTGCACGTGAAGCTGGCCTTGCTCAGCGGACGCCCGCCGGTAATCAAGAAACAATTGGCCGATAGCCTGCTGGCGGTGATCAAGGACCTTGGGCCATGGCCGGCCGGAGTCAGTGTGCAGCTGTGCGTGGAGATCCTCGACATCGACCGAGAGTCCTATGTCAAGGCCTTGATCGGTTAATGACGATCAGACGTCGCGGGCCGCGCAGGCCTTGATGATCTGTTCGCGCAGCCAGGCGTTGGCACTGTCCTGATCGACGGCCAGGCTCCATTGCATGTTCAAGGTAAACCCCGGCAGACCCTTGGGCACTTCGTGGTGATTGAAGATCGCCTCGTTGGCCAGTAGTTTCTGGATGCGGCGGGGCAGGGTCAGGATGAAGTCGGTGCCGGTGATCATCTTCAGTGCGGCACTGTAGCTGTTGGCGCGCGCGGCAATCTGGCGTTGGTGCGCCTGCTGCGACAGCCAGCCGTCCACCATGTTGGTCGCTGACGTCCAGGGTGTCGGAAACACGTGTCGGCGCTGTACGAAAGATTGCAGGCTCAGTTGCGGCTCAAGTGGTGTCGCCCGTTTATCCACGACACAAACCAGGTCCTCCTCCAGTAACTGCCGGGATTTGAAATCGGCATGGTTGCTGTGGAAATTCGGGCCGAAGCAGATCACCAGGTCCAGGCTGCCGTCGCGCAGTTCTTCGGCGGGAATGTCAGCTTCGAGCTTGTGCACGTTCACCACCACCGGCAAGTTGGCGTAATCGAAGCTTTGCAGCAGTGACGGCAGGATCAGTTGTTCGAAATATTCCGGTGCGCAGATGTTGAAGGTAATGGCTTGCCGGGTTGGATCGAAGGTTGGCGTACCGGCATGGCACAGGTTGATGCTTTGCAAAATGGCGCGCACGTGATCGTACATGCCCTCGGCCTTGTAGGTGGGGCGCATGCCAGTACGGGTGTTGATGAACAACTCGTCTTCGAAACAGGTTCGCAATTTCTTGAGGCAATAACTGACGGTTGACTGGCTGACGCACAATGCCTCGGACACACCGGTGACACTGCTTTGCTCGTACACGGCGCTAAACACCATGAGGTCTTGCATGTCGAGCTTTCTGAGGGAGTTACTGTTCAGCATCCGTTCTGTCTCTCGCTTTGCTCCTTGCGCGGATTTTGCGCAAACCAGGCTGACGATCCTAGCGGAACGATCGTGCCAAGAGAATGCCGGGCGGGCGCTTTCATGGTCGGGAACGGGACAGATAATGTAGCGAACACGACGTCTCGATCAACGACTGATTCGTTGGCCTATGTTTAGTTCGCTGCGATCCAAACTCCATCAAATCCAGGTTTAACCTCCCAGGATGCCGTGGGACGCTTGCCTGATGTGTTTCCTGTGATGCGCTCATGGACGGTTGGCCCCTGGCAGTGCGATACCCTTCATCCGCCGCAGTCGATCCGGTCGGCAGGTTCACGCCTGCCATGGCCCCGACCCTCAGTACGTTGCCCTCCGAGCTGGCCTTTTGGGCGCTCTGGCATTGCCGGCACGCGCGTCCTCCAGATATCCGCATTTCCTGTTGAACATTCACGGTGCTCGCGCAATGACGAGCACAGACTGACGGCGCCTTGTTGCCCGTCCGACATGGAAATACGAGCCTTCTCATGAGCCTTGCCAAGATTTCTTTCGCACCCGTGGAACACGCCCAGGCGTTCCTTGCCCAGAACCCCGATATTGAGCTGTTCGAGCTGTTCATTCTCGACAACAACGGCGTGCCCCGGGGCAAGTTGTTGCATCGGGACGAGTTGCTGGCGGTCTTCGAAAGTGGCCGGCCGCTGCCCAGTACGATTCTCGGGCTGACCATCAATGGCGACGATGTGGAAAATTCCGGGCTGGTGTGGGACGTCGGTGACATCGATTGTCGTGCCTATCCCATCAGCGGCAGCTTGCAGCGCATGCCGTGGCGGTTGATTCCCACGGCCGCCGTGCAGGTTGGCATGCATCCCCGGGAGGGAATGCCCGCAGCGATCGCCGATCCGCGTTATCTGCTCAGCCAGGTGATCGAGGCCTTGCAGGCCGACGGTTATTACCCGGTGATGGCAGCGGAGCTGGAGTTTTATCTGTTGGACGCGCAACGCGACAGCCAAGGCCGGCCACAGCCGGCGCGGGACGCCGACGGCGGCCGACCGCGCGCTACCCAGGTCTACGGTTTGCGCGAGCTGGAGCAGATCGAGCCGTTCCTGGCCGACCTGTACGCCGCGTGCAAGCTGCAAGGCATTCCAGCCCGGACCGCCATTTCCGAATACGCACCGGGGCAAGTGGAGATCACCCTCGAACACCGCAGCGATGCATTGCAGGCCATGGACGAAGCGGTGCGTTACAAGCGCCTGGTCAAGGGGGTGGCGCAAAAGCACGGCATGCAGGCGTGCTTCATGGCCAAGCCGTTCGATCACCTGGCGGGCTCCGGCATGCACATGCATGTCAGCCTGGCGGACCGCGATGGCCACAACCTGTTCGCCAGTGAGGCCGGCGACGGCACGCCGCTGTTGCGCCAGGCGGTGGGCGGGATGCTCGACACCTTGCTCGATTCGCTGTTGATGTTTTGTCCGAACGCCAACTCTTACCGGAGATTCCAAAGCAACAGCTATGCACCGCTGGCGGCGACCTGGGGCGTGGATAATCGCACCGTGAGCCTGAGAGTGCCGGGCGGCCCGGCGTTCTCGCGGCATATCGAGCATCGCATCTGCGGCGCCGATGCCAACCCTTACCTGGCTGCGGCGGCGATACTGGCCGGCATTCATCGCGGCATACGTGAGCAGTGCGACCCCGGCAAACCTGTCGAAGGCAACGGCTACGCCCAGGCGACTGAGCTGTTGCCCACCGACTGGCTCACCACCCTGCATGCCCTCGAAGCGTCGGCCTGGGCGCGGGAAGCATTCGGCGCTGAGTTTCTTGGCGTTTATCTGGCGGTCAAGCGCGCCGAATACCGTCAATTCATGGGGGAAGTCGGGGAGCAGGACTGGCGCTGGTATCTGAATCAGGCTTGAAGCCGGCTGGCCGCCTGTTTCTTAAATAATTATTTAGTAGCAACTTTTTCACGAAAAATTGATGGTGAGCTACCTAAAGTTTGTGCTGCCGTAGGAATGAAATTTTCACATTTCCTGCGGCACTTCTTTTTCAAAGAGCAACTTTCAGGAAGCCGTCAACCATCATGCTGACTATTAAAGCCGTGCGCCCCGAGTGGGTGACGCTGGCCGCCAGTGCCTTTTTATTAGTGGGCTTTAACCTCGTTCTCTGGCAACACTTGCTGGCGATCACGACGGGTGACGCCCAGGGCCTGCTGATGCGCGCGGCGTTCGGCGTGATGATCTTCTGCGCGTTCAACCTGGTATTGACGCTCGTGGCTTTCCGTCCGTTGCTCAAACCGGTGTTGATGCTGCTGTTCCTGATCAGTGCCGGCGTGGCCTACTTCATGGCCCAGTACGGCGTATTGATCGACGCCGGCATGTTTCGCAACTTTGCTGAAACCAATGCCACGGAAGTCCGCGACCTATTGTCGCTGAAGTTGTTTATCTACCTCGGGTTATTGGGCGTGTTGCCTTGCTGGTTGTTGTTCAAGACTCCGATCAACTATCGTCGCTGGCCCAAGGAGTTAATAAGTAAGTTGGTGGTCGGCGTGGCCTCGGCTGCGGTGATAGGCATGGTTGCCTTGGCCAACTACCAAGGCCTGTCGTCGTTGTTTCGTAACCACCACGAGTTGCGCTTGATGGTGGTGCCGAGCAATTACATCGGTGCTTCGCTCGGGTACTTGCGTGAGCAGGTCGCGTCGGCCAAGCAGCCATTCATCACGCTGGGCGAGGACGCAAGTCGCAACCCGGCCTGGCAAACCCATGGTCGCAAATCCCTGACTGTGCTGGTGGTGGGCGAGAGCGCCCGGGCCGAGAACTTCGGCATCCTCGGCTATAACCGTGATACCACGCCGACACTGGATAAAGAGGCCGGGTTGATCGCCTTCACCGACGTGCACTCCTGCGGCACTGAAACCGCCGTGTCGGTGCCCTGCATGTTTTCCAACATGGGGCGCAAGAACTATGACGCCAGCAAGGCCAGGAATGAAGAAGGCCTGCTGGATGTGCTCAAGCGTGCCGGGCTGGAGGTGATCTGGCGGGACAACCAGTCTGGCTGCAAGGGCACTTGCGAC
This sequence comes from Pseudomonas sp. DF11, assembly GCF_058148565.1. Classification (NCBI taxonomy): domain Bacteria; kingdom Pseudomonadati; phylum Pseudomonadota; class Gammaproteobacteria; order Pseudomonadales; family Pseudomonadaceae; genus Pseudomonas; species Pseudomonas sp. DF11. Next base: position 102,262 of record NZ_JBYVYN010000011.1, on the reverse strand, counting down.
CGGGTCACGTTGCAGGATGTCAGCAATCTCAAGGACCCGGACTTGTGCGCCAACAGTGAGTGTCGCGACGAGATCTTGCTCCAGGGGCTGCAGCATTTCATCGACACGCTCGACAAAGACACGGTGCTGGTGCTGCATCAGATGGGCAGCCATGGGCCGGAGTATTTCAAGCGTTATCCCAAGGAGTACGAACATTTCACCCCGGTGTGTGAAAGCAACGCGCTGAACAATTGCAGTCGCGAAAGCATCGTCAACGGCTACGACAACACGCTGGTGTACACCGATCATGTGCTGTCGACCCTGATCGATCTGCTGCGGGCCAACCAGGACAAGGTCGACACGGCCATGCTGTACCTGTCGGACCACGGCGAGTCCCTGGGTGAATACAACCTGTTTCTCCACGGCACGCCCTACATGCTCGCCCCGGAGCAACAAAAGCATGTGGCGATGCTCGCCTGGTTTTCCGACAGTTATCAGAAGTCTTTCTCGGTCGATACCCATTGCCTGCAACTGAGTCGGGAAAAGCCCCTGAGCCAGGACAACCTGTTTCACTCGATGCTTGGGTTGCTGGAAGTCAACAGCCAGGTCTACAACCGGGACCTGGACCTGTTCGCCAACTGTCGCGGCGCGGTGATCGACGGTGTCCTGGCGCGGGAGTGATGGCCTGGACCTTTTTTTCACGCGGCGTTGATTAACCTGTCATCCAATCTTTTCCAAGAGCCGTTTGTATGTCCAGGCTACCCCCTTCCACCGTCGAGCTTGAGTTCGCCAGGCAGCATGACCAGGAACATGCGCAGATCTGCTGCCAGCCGGCGCCTCGGCGGTTGCGCCTGGCGTTCTGGCGAGACGAGCAAATGGTGCGCAACGCCCTGAAAGTGGCGGGCGAGCCTGGGTTGGTGCTGGATGTGGCCTGTGGGGCGGGGCGGTTCTGGCCGGTGCTGGCCGAGCACGCCAACCGGGTGATCCTGGCGGCGGACCCGTCGCCGGACATGCTCGAACACGCGCTCACTCACCATGGCGGCGCGCTGCTCCAGCGGGTCAAGACCTTCCCGAGTTCGGCGTTCACCATCGGGCTGTCGGCCAACGCGGTGGATTGTATTTGTTGTCTGCAACTGTTCCGTCATGTCAACGCCAGCGAACATCGCCTGGCGCTGTTGCGCGAATTTCATCGGGTCAGTCGCGATACGGTAATCGTTTCGCTGCAAATCGAAGGGCGTCTCAAGATTGGCCAGGCGCCGCAACGAAGCCTGGCCGACAAGGCCGATGTCGAAGCCGAGTTTCGCCAGGCCGGTTTTAGCGTGCTCTGGTATCAGGATTTCCTGCCCGGTTTTGCGTTGACGCGTGTTTATGTACTGCGTAAGACCAGTTAATTCCTGATGTAGGACTATTCTTGCTTTTCCGCAGGCGATTTCTCTTAGGCTGCCGCTCTATGGATGCTCGCAATCGCCAGCGGCGATATATACTGCGCGCCATTCTTCAAGGGAGAGCCGTGTGGCCATCGATATTCACTGGATTCGCGACAACGATAGCCTCGGTCAGTTTTGCGCCGAGTGGCAGCAGTTGCCATTCGTCGCCCTCGACACCGAATTCATGCGGGTCGACACCTTTTACCCTATTGCCGGTTTATTGCAGATCGGCGACGGCAAGCGTGCCTACCTGATCGACCCCTTGACCATCGACAATTGGCAACCCTTGGCCGCACTGCTGGAAAACCCGGCGGTGCTCAAGGTGTTGCACGCTTGCAGCGAAGATCTTGAAGTGCTGCTGCGCTTGACCGGCAGCCTGCCTGCGCCGCTGTTCGATACTCAACTGGCTGCCGCCTACCTGAACCTGGGTTTCTCCATGGGCTATTCGCGGCTGGTGCAGGAAGTACTGGGTATCGAACTGCCCAAGGGCGAGACCCGTTCCGACTGGTTGCAACGGCCGCTGTCCGAGACGCAGATCAGCTACGCGGCAGAGGATGCCGTGCATCTGGCAGAAGTTTTCGTACAACTGCGCCCGAAGCTTTCCGACGAAAAATACAGTTGGGTCCTGGAGGATGGTGCCGAACTGGTGGCCAACCTGCGTCGCGAAGTCGACCCGTACGAGGTCTACCGCGAGGCCAAGCTCGCCTGGAAACTGTCCCGCGCCCAATTGGCCGTGCTGCGCGAGCTGTGCGCCTGGCGCGAACGCGAGGCGCGGGCCCGTGACCTGCCGCGCAATCGCATCATTCGCGAGCATTCGTTGTGGCCCCTGGCCCGCACCCAGCCGGATAACCTCGGCGCGCTGGCGAAAATCGAAGACATGCACCCGCGCACCGTGCGCCAGGACGGCCAGTTTCTGCTGGACCTGATCCAACGCGCCGCCAGCGTGCCGCCCGAGCAATGGCCGCCGGCCGTGGCCGAGCCGCTGCCCATCGAGGCGTCGGCGCTGGTCAAGCGTCTAAAGGCGCTGGGGCAGGCTGAAGCCGAGCGCCTGGGGATCGCCCCGGAGTTGATGCTGCGCAAGAAAACCCTCGAAGCGCTGATCAAGAGCGGCTTTCCCGAGGGCCCTTACCAATTGCCCGATTCGCTGCGTGGCTGGCGCCGCGAATTGATGGGCCAGGCGCTGCTCGACAGCCTGGCCACTGCCGGAGAACAGCCTTGAAACGTATTTGCTCCATCTACCGAAGCTCGAAGAAAAACGAGATGTACCTGTATGTGCTCAAGAGCGATGCCTTGAAGCGTGTGCCGGAGCCCCTGATGGCTGCCTTTGGCAAGGCGATCCATGCCTTTGACCTGGTATTGAGCCCCGAGCGGGAGCTGTCCCGGGAAGACATCAACAAGGTGCTGGAGAACCTCGACACCCAGGGCTATCACTTGCAGATGCCGCCGCCTGAAGAGGAGTACATCGAGCATTTGCCCGAAGAGTTGCTGCGCCGCAACGACCCGGTCTGACGGTAATCGGAGGCGCCTGTTCTGGGCGCCTCTTGAAACACACTGGAATGGTTTATTGACGACGATCGCATGGATGGAGCGACACTCTGTCGGCGGTCGTCTGCACTGTTTTTGAAAGGTTTGATTCATGCGCGTTCTGATTGCCGAACACGATCACGCGGTGTATGCCCAGCTTCTGCGCCAGGCTGCCCCCGATATTGAAGTGCTGACCAGCGGCGATTCCGCCGAATTGTCGCGACTGGCCACCGATTGCCCGGTCTGGCTCGGCCAGCCTGATCTGCTGGCCACTCTGCTGCGTCAAGGCCATAAACCCCGTTGGCTGCAATCGACCTGGGCGGGCATCACGCCGCTGTTGGCCGAGGGCTTGACGCGCAATTACCGCCTGACCCGTGCGGTAGGCATTTTCGGCCAGGTGATGGCTGAGTACGTGCTCACCTACATGCTCGGCCATGAGCGCGAGGTACTGGCGCGGTTGGTCAGTCAGGTCGAGCGCAAGTGGGACAACCGCCAGGGGCAAGGCCTGGCCGGGCGCAAGGTGTTGATCGTCGGGACGGGTGATATCGGCCAGCGTGTGGCGCAGTTCCTCGTGCCGTTCGGTGTGCAGTTGTATGGCATTGCCAGCGAGGCGCGGGCATTGGCGCCGTTCATCGAGGTCGGGACCCTGAAGGATCTGCCGCGCCTGGTGGGCGAGGTGGATTACGTAATCAATCTGCTGCCCAACACACCCGACACCCATGATCTCTACGACGCGGCGCTGTTCAAGCAATTCAAGCCGACCGGGTTATTTATCAACGTCGGTCGCGGCGTGGCGGTGGTGGATGCGGACCTGGTACAAGCCCTGAAGGACGGGCACCTTGCCGGTGCGGTAATCGACGTCTGCCGCCAGGAGCCGCTGCCGCAGCGTCACCCTTTCTGGACCGCCTGGGGCCTGCTGCTGACCGGCCACAGCTCGGCACCGACCTCGCCACCGATGATGGTGCAACTGTTCCTGGAAAACCTGCGGGCCTACCAGACGGGTGAAGCGCTGCGCGGGGAAGTGGACTTCAGCCGGGGTTACTGAAGCCACCCCGATTAAATTGTGGGAGCGGGCTTGCTCGCGAAGGCAGTGTGTCAGTCGACATCAATGCCGACTGATCCGACGCTTTCGCGAGCAAGCCCGCTCCCACAGTTGATCTTCAGCGGTCACAAAGTTGGGGCTACAGGCTGAAATCACCCTCCGCCACCAGTTCGCTCAACGGCCGGCGCGGGCTTGGGACTTCACGGGCCTGGAGGTACTCGGCCAGTGTCGACTTGTCCCCCAGCTTGCCAATCGCCACGGCGGCGTGCAGGTCATAGCCTTGTGGGATCTTCAGTTCCTTGCGAGTCAGTTCCTGGTCGAAACCGGCCATGCCGTGGGTGTGCCAGCCGCTGAGGCTGGCTTGCAGCGCCAGGTGGCCCCAGGCCGCGCCCGTGTCGAAGGTGTGGCTCTGTGCCGGGGTTTCTTCAGTGGCGCCGGGCACGGCGAAGGTGGTTTTCGAAACGACGATCACCAATGCCGAGGCGTGTTGGGCCCAGCCACGGTTGAATTCATTGAGCAGGCCCAGGAACCGCTCCCAGTTCGGCGTATCGCGGCGCGCATACAGGAAGCGCCACGGTTGCGAATTGTAGGCCGACGGTGCCCAGCGGGCGGCTTCGAAAAAGCCCAGCAGGGTTTCTTCGGCAATGCTCTCGCCGGTAAAGGCCCGGGGCGACCAGCGTTCGATGAACTGAGGGTGGATAGCGTAATCGGCGATGCGGGGATTGGCGCTCATTGGATTACCTTGGAGGGGTAGGGGAAGTGGATAAAGCAACCTACGTCCCGGCGCCCAGCCTGACAAGCCCCCAGTCTACCGACAGTCGCCAACGCTTGGCCTGAAGAGGCCCCGGCACTAGACTGTCGGCCTTTTCACCACCTGATGTTGATGCTCGAGCCATGGCCGCCAAAGTCGAACCGTTCTGGATACGCAAAACCCTCGATCAGCTCGATCAGCAGGAGTGGGAATCGCTGTGCGATGGCTGTGGCCTGTGCTGTCTGCAAAAACTCGAAGACGAAGACGACAACAGCGTCTACTACACGCGCATCGCCTGCAAACTGCTGGACCTGAAAACCTGCCAGTGCAGCGACTACCCCAACCGCCGTGAGTTCGTGCCCGATTGCATCCAGCTCACGCCGGGCAAGGCCGATGAGTTCAAATGGCTGCCGCCGACCTGCGGTTATCGGCTGGTCAGCGAGGGCAAGGACTTGCCGTTGTGGCACCACCTGGTCTGCGGTGATCGCGATGCCGTGCACCACGAACGCATTTCCCAGTCCGGGCGTATGCTGGCCGAAGGCAGCGTGCCGGAAGAAGATTGGGAAGATCATCTGATTTTCCGCGCCGGCTGAACCGCCGGGCATCGCACCCTCAGGGAGACCCCATGGCGGCAGGATTGAAACGGATGCTGGCAGTCGGGCTGCTGGCAATGTGCGGGCCGCTGTGGGCGGCGCAGAAAGTCGACCTGGATTATCACGTGCACCTGCTGCCGCAGAGCGATCAGGCTGAGGTGCGCCTGACCCTGGCCCGGGGTTCAGCGGTGCGCAGCCTGGATTTCGACCTCGGCGACGGCAGCCGCTACAGCGACTTCAAGGCCGACGGCCAATGGCTGCTCACCCCCGGCAAGGAGGCGCGTGGCGTCTGGCGCCCGGCCGCCGACAAGGCCAGCCTGAGCTACCGCGTGCGCATCAGCCAGGCCCGTAAGACGGGCACTTTCGACGCCCGCATGACCCCTGGCTGGGCTTTGCTGCGCGGCGATGACCTGGTGCCGTCGGCCAAGCTCGATCAGCAGGATGGCGTCGATCTGGTTGCTCATCTGGAAGTGGAGTTGCCCGCCGGCTGGAAAAGCATCGAAACGCCGTGGCCGCGTGTTGGCAAGCAACGCTTTCGCATCGACAACCCCTCGCGGCTGTTCGACCGTCCCACCGGCTGGATACTCGCCGGCAAACTGGGTAGCCGCCGCACACGGCTGGGCGAAACCGAAGTGACAGTGGCCTCGCCCCGAGGCCAGGGCATGCGCCGGATGGATGTGCTGACGTTGCTGACTTTTGTCTGGCCGCAGGTGCAAGCGCTGGTGCCGCGCCATCCTGCCAAGTTGCTGATTGTCGGTGCCGGTGATCCGATGTGGCGTGGTGCCCGGGCCGGGCATGACTCGATTTATCTGCACAGCCGTCCGCCGCTGGTCAGCGAACGGGGCAGCAGCCCGTTGTTGCGCGAGTTGGTGCAGGCGCTTGCCCGTGTCAACGACCATGATCGTAGCGATTGGATCAGCGAGGGGCTGACCGAGTACTACGCCATCGAACTGCTGCGCCGCGCTGGCGGCCTGAGTGATGAGCGCTATCAGGCCCTCAATGACCGCCTCGCCCGTGACAGCAAAGGCGTCACCACCTTGCGCGGTGAGCAGGTCGGCACCGCGACGGTGGCCAAGGCGGTATTGTTGCTGCAGGAACTGGATCGCGAGATTCGCCTGAAAACCCGTAACAAGCGTTCGCTGGATGATGTGTTGCAGGGGGCGATGCGCCTGGAAACGGTCGATACCAAGGAGTTTGTGCAGCTCAGTGAAAGTGTCCTGGGTGGGGCTTCCACAGTGCTGGATAGTCGGTTACTTCAGTGACACCGCCATCGCGAGCAGGCTCGCTCCCACATTGATCGATGTCGTACACAAATAAAGATCCAGTGTGGGAGCGAGCCTGCTCGCGATGAGCCCATCGATATCACCGCAAAAATCAAAGCCCAACTTTGGGTGAAACCAGCGAATCATTCCCCGTCACCGTGGCCGTACCGGTCGCCGCCTCGGCATTGGCCTTCAGGCGGCTCAGCTCATCACCGGCCTGCTCGATGCGGGCGCGGGCGTCGCTGAGGTTCTGACGGTTCTTTTCCAGCAAGGCCTTGGCCGAACAATGCCCGGTGATCCCCCGCGCCAGCGCCATGCCGCCGATCGCCAGTTGGGCCAGGCCGATCACACCACCACGACGCAAGCCCTTGCCCATCATCAGGACACCGCCGGCCAGTGAGCCAATGCGTTCCCAACCATGCACGTTTTGCGGCGGATGAGATTGGAAAGGGGTGGCCTCAATCGGCTCGAACGGGTTGTTATCGCTCATGATCTGTCTCCGGTGTGGGGTTGGTATAAAACTGACTGCCCGAGCGATTCCCTTGTTCAATCCAATTGCACACCGATCAGCGGAATTGCGGGCCCGAACGGGTGTTGTTGCCTTTGGCCATGCGGTCATACAGCACGACGTTGACCGTGGCGGCCAGGTTCATGCAGCCAGTGGTGGGGATGTACACCACGTCCTCGCACCAATCGCGAATGTCTTTATCCAGCGAACCGTCCTCGGGGCCGAAGATGTACAACGCCCGGTCCGGGTGGGTGTATTCGGGCAGCGGACGAGCGCCTTCCACCAGTTCCACGGCCACCGGTACGCAACCCAGGGGCAGGATCTTCTTCAGGTCGTCGATACCGATCAGCGGGATGTCGTAGTGGACTTTCTTGGTGTCGGTGACGAAGTCGGCGGCACGCTCATAGCGCTTGCCGGTGTAGAACACCGACGCCACGCCGTAGCAGCCGGCGGCACGCATGACCGAACCGACGTTTTCCGGTGACTTGGGGTTGAACAGACCGATGCAGCTATAGCGTTTGTTGGCCACGGACGGGGTGCCTTTGGGAAAAGGCGCGATTATACGGGGAATGGGGCTGCGTGTTCAGTTTGTGAGTGGGGGCTGATGGTCGGTTACCTATCACGAACCTGACCAATCGGTAACGTCCCCGCCAGCGTCGTGAAAGGCGCCAGTCGTTATGGTTTGCCTGACAAATGACTGCCGGAGTTCCTCATGAAGACCCTTGATGCCTTGCTCGCCGTTTCGATCCTGTCCCTTTCTTCCCTTGCCTTGGCGGAAGGAGGAGGTGACCGGGTTTATGGCCGGATGATCCAGAACAATCAACAAGCCATGGCCCAATACGCCGCCGAAAACGGCAAAGCCGTCGCCGAAATCGTTCATTACGAATACGGCATGAAACTCGATGTAAAAAAAGTGGTGAGCATTACACCGGCCAATAAAGGCTGTGGTGTCGGACCGTCGCGCATGACTTACGAAGATTCGAACGGCAAGCTCAACACCGTGGAATACAGGCTCCTGGGTGATAACTGTCCGAAGGGCGGCTGATTACCGTCTCGTTTGTTCTCCTTTGGTTTTGAGACGGTCAGGCGCCCTGGTGGCGCCTGTTTTTTATGTGCGCCGGATTATTGTGCTGGCGTGTTACGCAACCTCAAGGCATTGAACACCACCGATGCCGAACTTACGCTCATGGCGATGGCGGCAATCATGGGCGAGAGCAAGTGACCGGTCAGGGGGTACAGCAGGCCGGCAGCCAACGGAATACCCATCGAGTTGTAGAGGAAGGCAAAGCCGAGGTTCTGGCGCATGTTCCTGACGGTTGCCACCGAAAGGGTGCGGGCTCGCAAGATCCCCATCAAATCGCCTTTTACCAAGGTCAGTTGGGCGCTGTTCATCGCGACGTCCGTGCCTGTCCCCATTGCAATGCCTACGTTCGCCCGAGCCAGGGCCGGTGCGTCGTTTATCCCGTCACCCGCCATCGCGACCTGGCGGCCATCGCGCTGCAGGTCCGCCACCAGGCGCTCTTTGTCCTCGGGTTTGACTTCGCCATGGACCTCTTCAATGCCCATCTCCATGGCCACGGCGCGTGCAGTGGTGAGGCCGTCGCCGGTGGCCATGATGATTTTTATGTCGTGAGCCTTGAGGCGGTTGACCGCTTCCCTGGAGGTCGGCTTGATCGGGTCCGAGACGGCCAGTAGCCCGGCCAGCACGCCGTCGATCGCCATGTAGATAATGCTGATGCCTTGGGCGCGTAGCTGCTCGGCCTGTTGTTGCAATGGATAAACGCTGATGCTGACGGCATTCATCAGCGCGGTATTGCCCAAGTGGACCAGCTTGCCGTCCACCCGGCCACTGACACCGATGCCACTGGCGGATTCAAATGAAGCCGGCTTGATCAGTTCAAGATGCTCGGATCGGGCGTGATCGACGATGGCGTGGGCCAGGGGATGCTCGCTGCCCTGGTCGAGGCTGGCGGCCAACAGCAGCACTTGGCGGCCGTCGAAGCCCTGGGTGGCTTTCACGCTGTGAAAAGCCGGGCGCCCTTCGGTCAGGGTGCCGGTCTTGTCGACGATCAGCGTGTCGATCCTGCATAAGTTCTCGATGGCGCTGGCGTCCCGGAAAAGCACGCCCAGGCTGGCCGCCTTGCCGGTGGACACCATGATCGACATGGGCGTTGCGAGCCCCAACGCACAGGGGCAGGCGATGATCAGCACGGCGACGGCATTGATCAGCCCGAAGACCCAGCCAGGTTCGGGACCCAACAGCCCCCAGCCGAAAAAGGTCAGTACGGCGATGGCAATCACGCCCATGACGAAATAACCAGCGATCACGTCGGCCATGCGCTGCATCGGTGCTTTCGAGCGCTGGGCCCGGGCGACCATCTGAACAATCTGCGCCAGGACGGTCTCGGCACCGACCTTCTGCGCCGTCATCACCAAGCTGCCATGGGTGTTGATCGTGGCCCCGATCAGGTTGTCCCCGGCGCGTTTGATCAGCGGAACCGGCTCGCCGGTGAGCATCGACTCGTCAACGGCACTTTCGCCTTCGAGCACCGTACCATCAACCGGGACCTTCTCACCGGGCCTGATCCTCAGGTGGTCACCCCGATGGACGTGGCTCAGGGGGATGTCTTGCTCCTGGCCATCGGCATTGATCCGGCGCGCGGTCTTGGGTGACAGCCCCAGCAGCGACTTGATGGCGGCCGACGTCTGTGAGCGAGCCTTGAGCTCCAGCATCTGCCCCAGCAATGTAAGGGAGATGATCACCGCGGCAGCTTCAAAGTAGACGCCGATACGCCCCTCTTGCATGAACGTGGCGGGAAATCCTCCAGGCCAAAACGTGGCGGCGACACTGTAGAGATAGGCCGCCGCAGTGCCCAGGCCAATCAGGGTCCACATGTTCGGGCTGCGCTGGCGAACAGAGGCCACTCCCCGCACAAAAAACGGCCAGCCTGCCCACAGGACCACTGGCGTGGCCAGAAAAAACTCGACGAGATTTTGCGTGACACCGTGGAACAGCGACAAGGCGTGCCCCGCCATGGCGAGCACGGTGACGATCACCGTCAACGGCAGGGACCACCAGAAGCGGCGGGTGAAATCCTTGAGTTCTGGATTGTCCTCTTCTTCCAGCGCGGGCATCACCGGCTCCAGCGTCATGCCGCACTTGGGGCAGGTGCCGGGGCTGGGCTGGCGTATTTCCGGGTGCATGGGACAGGTGTATTCAGTCGCCATGTCGCCGCTGAGCGCTGCGGAGCTGTGGTGAAGGTGCGCGGGAGTGTCGGACATGGTCAGCGGCCTCCCTCATCCTTGCGGTCTACGGGTGGCTCGTCATGTCGTCCATGACCGCCATGGCCGTGTCCGAAGACATGCATCAAGGGACACATCAGGAGAATCAGGTACGGCCAATTCCCCGCGATGTGGCTGAAGTGTTCTCGCGCCAGATAGAAGAGGCCGATGGCCAACAGCATGATCAATACAATGCCGGTCTTGTTCCGCCAGAATGGCGTTGCGCCAGCAGATGGGGGTTGATGAGTGTTCATGGTATCGCTCCTTCAGGCCGGGCGAGCCACCCATAGCCACAGCATAGGCAGGGCGTGCTTTGGCAGATTGATATTCATCAACCTTGGCTTACTTCACCTCTGAATGAGGGAAGCAACGGGCATGCTAAAGGTGCGAGGCTGTCAGCGACCTGACGGGGACATTGCAGATTTGTCAGCGGGTCCATGCGAGCGGCATGGGCAGTCGAGTGGGCCACGTGTGGCGAAGGGTTTATCTGGGCGCAAAACGTTGCAGCGCAAGATAAACACCCTCGCCGCAATGGCTGACTATTCGTCTTTCTTCATCAACCCGGCCAGCGCGGCGAAGGGGTTGTGGGTGGCCTTGGCGATTTTCGGTGTACTCAGGGAGCCGTCGCCGAAGTATTGCTGGTCGGTGTAGCGCGAGTGCTCGTTGTCGTGGCAGTACAGGCACAGCAGTTCCCAGTTGGAACCGTCCTGCGGGTTGTTGTCGTGGTTGTGGTCGCGGTGGTGAACGGTCAGTTCGCTCAGGCGCTTGCCAGAAAACTCACGGGCACAGCGGCCGCAGACGTGGGGATACATTTTCAGCGCTTTGTCACGGTAGCCCATCTCCCGGTCGCGCTGGGCATCGGCGAGGATGCGGTCCAGCTTGGCGGTGTTGGACGGTGGTGTTGACGAACTCATGGGTTCACCTTTGTAAAAAAAGACTGATGACGGTTGGACAGAGTTTAGCTCAGCCCTTGAGCTTCTCGGCAATCCAGATGGTGTGGCGGGTGCCTTTGTTGCCATGGGCGAACACCTGCACCTCTTCGGCCTTGAAGCCGGCTTTCTTCAGCTTGTCGGAAAACTGCCGGTCAGCGCTGGCCGACCACACCGCCAGTACGCCCTTGGGCCGCAGGGCCTTGGCGCAGGCAGCCAGGCCGCCGGTCGAATACAGCCAACTGTTGGCTTTCTGAGTCAGGCCTTCCGGGCCGTTGTCGACATCCAGCATGATTGCATCGAAACCCTGGGGCTCGGCTTGCAGCACCTTGGCCACGTCTTCCATGCGAATCACCGTGCGTGGGTCCGACAGCGGCCGCCCGGCCTTTTCGCCCAAGGGACCACGGTTCCACTCCACCACGCCGGGCACCAGTTCAGCCACCACCACTTCGGCAGTCTTGCCCAGGTGCTTGAGGGCCGAGGCGAGGGTGAAACCCATGCCGAGGCCGCCGATCAGCACGCGCGAGCCGGGGCGGCCGGCGACCTTGCGGCAGGGAATTTCCGCCAGGGCGTCTTCGGAACCGTGCATGCGGGTGTTCATCAACTGCCCGCCGTCACCGCCCTGGATCTTGATGACGAAGTCTTCGCCGTACTCGAACAGGCACAGGGCACCGCCGTTATCAGGGATGGGCGTGGTGTCGAGCAGGACGAAACGTTTCATGGAAATCTCGTAGGAGGGCGAACCGGCGCGGTAACGACTAGCCTTAAAGCAGACAATAGCCACGGAGCCATTGATGAAGTACATCATTCTAACGGCCATTGCCCTGGCGGCGCTCTCAATAAGTTGCGCCCAGGCCCAACAACCGACGATTCCGGTCAACCCACCCAGTATCCCCGGGTCGCCTGGCACCGCGACCCCGATGCCGTATCCGCCGGTCACGCCCAACGGTATACCCAAACCTGGTGCCGGAAGTGGCGGGCCGCCGTTGCTGCCACCGATCGAAATGCCCAAGCCGCCCAAGGACCAGCCGATACCGGGCCTGGAGCCGAAGCCGGTGAAGGCCAAGTCGCCGGGGGGATAGGCTTGTAGTCAGTCGGTGAAACAACTGAATGGCAAAAACCTGTGGGAGCGAGCCTGCTCGCGATAGCGATATACCAGTCAACATGGATACTGGCTGATCCGACGCTATCGCGAGCAGGCTCGCTCCCACAGATTCTGTATTTCAACTGGAGGTGAGCTAGACCTGTTGCGACAGCAGTTGCCCATCGGCCATACGCAGGCGCTTGGACAAGGAGACGGCGAGCGCGCGGATGATCTTGGCGGCGATCTTCGGGGCGTCGTTGAGCATTTTTTCCAGGGAATCCTTGCCCAAATTCAGCAACTGGCAATCACTGGCGGCGATGCAACTGGCCGAGCGTCGTTCGCCGTCGAGCACGGCCATTTCGCCGAAGGCCCGGCCGCTGCGCAGCGTGGCGATGGTCACGGGTTGGCCGTCGGGCCCGGTTTTTTGCACGGCCACCTGGCCGGTGTGGATGATGCACATGAAACTGCCAGCATCACCCTCATGGAAAATCGCCTCGCCCTGGGCAATGGCGCTGATACTGAAATATCCCGATGCCGCAGCGAAGTCGACGGGCAGCAACTGGTCGAACAGGCCGCAGTCCATTAGCCAGTCGCGGATTTCTTTGTTCAGTAAGGTCGGTTCTGACATGTTGTCACGGTCTTTTTTTTGTCGTTTTCTGCGGTTTTGGATTGTCTTGAATCTAAGGCGATCCTCTGTGGGAGCGGGCTTGCTCGCGAAAGCGGACCTACATTCAACTTAGATGTTGACTGACAGACCGCATTCGCGAGCAAGCCCGCTCCCACACTGGGACAGCGCCATGTATGGGCCAGGCGCATGGAGCTAAGACCCGGCGATCCGATGGAGTTCCTCAACCCAACCCCAAAACTTTCAAGACAAATGCATATTCGAGCGCTACGTCACGCAATCCCTGGTAGCGCCCACTCATCCCGCCGTGGCCGGCGTCCAATTCGGTCTTGAGCAGCAAGAGGTTGTCATCGGTCTTGGTGGCGCGCAATTTCGCCACCCACTTGGCCGCCTCCCAGTACTGCACGCGGCTGTCGTTGTAGCCAGCGATCACCAACAGCGCCGGATAGGCCTGGACGCTGACGTTTTCGTACGGGGCGTAGGCCCGGATCCGATCATAAACGTCAGGCTCCTCGGGATTGCCCCATTCATCGTATTCAGTGACGGTCAATGGCAAGTCCGGGTCGAGCATGGTGTTGAGCACATCGACGAACGGCACTTCGGCAATCGCCACCTTGAACAGCTCCGGGCGTTGATTGAGTACCGCGCCAATCAGCAGGCCACCGGCACTGCCGCCGCTGATCGCCAGTTGCTCAGCGGTGGTGAAACCGTTGGTGATCAAATGTTCGGCGCAGGCGATGAAGTCGCTGAAGGTGTTGTGCTTGTGTTCCTGCTTGCCGGCGCGATACCAGGCTTCCCCAAGTTCACCGCCGCCGCGCACGTGGGCGATGGCAAACGCCACGCCGCGGTCGAGCAGGCTCAGCCGCGCATGGGAAAACCAGGGATCGAGGCTTTCGCCATAGGCGCCGTAGCCGTACAGATACAGCGGCACCGGTTGGCCGAGGGCTTCGCGTTTGACCACCAGGCTGATGGGCACCTGGGTGCCGTCCGGTGCTGTCGCCCAAAGCCGTTGGCTGACGTAGGCATCGGCATCGAACGGGCCCAGCACCGGGGTTTGCTTGAGCACGACCTGGGTGCCGCTGGCCAGGTCCAACTGGCGGATCTGCGCCGGGCGGTTCAGGGCCTCGTAGCGCAGGCGGATGCGATCACTGATGAATTCCAGGCTGTTCTGCACATGCAGGCTGTAGGCCGCGTCCGGCAATTGCACCCGATAGGCCGGCAAGCCCTGGGGGTGAACCTCGATGATCGGCAGGCCACCTTCACGCAGGCTCAGGGTCATGGCTCTGGCGTTCAGGCTCAGGCCGTCGATCATCACCGTGTCGCTGTGGGGGATCAGGTTCTGCCAGTCGGCCTCGGTCGGCGCGACGCCAGTGTCGGCGGCCTGGTACAGGGCGAAGTTGATCCCGTCGCGGTTGCTGCGGATCAACCAGGTCCATTGGCCATCGAGCAGGCCATGGTCGACGTCATACTCGTGGTCTTCCCGCCGAGGCGCCAGGCAGGTGAAGGGCTGTTGCGGCTGCGTGGCGTCCAGCACCCAGACTTCGCTGGTGGTCTTGCTGCCCAGGGACAGGATCAACTGCTTTTCCGAGCTCGAACGATAGCAATGCAGGAAAAAGCGCCCGTCCGGCTCATGGAACACTTCTTCGGCGGCAGTGCCGTCCAGGCGATAGCGCCAGAGCTTGTGCGGGCGATGGGTGTCGTCCAGCTCGCCAAAAAACAGCGTCAGGCTGTCATTGGCCCAGGTCATGCTGCCGTCGCAATCATCGAAGGACAGTTCACTGACCTTGTCGTTGGACAATTCCTTCACGAACAGGGTGTAGATCTCGTCGCCCGTGGTGTCCAGGCTGTAGGCCAGGCGCTGATGGTCGGGGCTGATGCTGAAGGCGCCCAGGGAGAAGAAACCGCCGCCGGCCAACGCGTTCGGGTCCAGCAGCAGTTGTTCGCGGCTTTCATCCACGGTCAGGCTGTCATCGGCCGGGCGCGGGCAGCGGTAATGGCGTGGGTACTCGTCACCGGCCGTGGTGCGGGTGTAATACAGGTACGGACCCCAGGGCGAGGGCAGCGACAGATCGGTCTCGAGGATCCGGCCCTTGATCTCCTGGAACAGGGTTTCGCGCAGCTCGGCCTGATCGGCCAGTTGCGCCTGCTGGTAGCTGTTTTCGGCCTTGAGGTAGTCGAGCACGGCGTCGGTGTCGCGTTCCTGCAACCAGGCGTACGGGTCAACACCGGGGTCCCTGCGGGCAATCGGGGCGTTGGAAACGTGGGCAGATAGGGACATGAAAGGCTCTCGAACGTTGTACGAAAAGGGGCGCGTGGCCTGGGCACAGCAACCGCACAGGCCATTCGCCAGACGCCGGGGCAGCCTGACGAGCGAAAAGCCGTTACTATAAGCGTCTCTTTGCCTGCCTTGCCATGGACACCATGACCGAGAATGACTATCTGATCGCCTGGGGCCTCTATGCCTTCGCCGCCCTGGGCTGCCTGCTGGTGTGGATGCGCATGACCCGCTGGATGTGGCGCTGGTTGCGCGAACCGCTGCGGTTGCTGATGGCGGTGTTGCTGTTCAGCCCCACCATCGTCGACCCGGTGAAGGACAAAGTTGCCCCGGCCTTGGCCATTGTCGCCCTGGACGTACTGTTCAAGGTCGGCAACAACGTCTGGCGAGCAGCGTCCGATCTGCTCATGTACGGCATGATTGCCTTCGGCCTCTACCTGGTGATCGTGTTGATCCGCTTCCCCATCGAACGTTCCGCCAACGCTCGCAAGGAACGGGCCGCCGCCGCAAAAGCCGCCGCTGCGGCCGATGAACCCGACGATGAGCCGCCGTTCGGCGTGGCCGGTGATGACCGTTACGGTCGCCCGCCCGTGCCGAGCAACCCCCAGCGTTCGCGTATCGAACCGCGCCTGTAACCGGGCCTGCCCTTTGAAGCGAGAGTTCGAGCATGTGTGAGTTATTGGGCATGAGCGCCAATGTGCCGACCGACATCGTGTTCAGCTTTACCGGGCTGATGCAGCGCGGCGGCAAGACCGGGCCGCACCGGGACGGTTGGGGCATCGCCTTCTATGAAGGCCGCGGCCTGCGCCTGTTCCAGGACCCGGCCGCCAGCAGCGAGTCGGAAGTGGCGAACCTGGTGCAGCGCTATCCGATCAAGAGCGAAGTGGTGATCGGGCACATTCGCCAGGCCAACGTCGGCAAGGTCTGCCTGTCCAACACGCACCCGTTCGTGCGTGAGTTGTGGGGGCGTAACTGGTGCTTTGCCCACAACGGCCAGCTCGCCGACTTCCAGCCTGAGGTCAGTTTCTACCGGCCAGTGGGCGACACCGATAGCGAAGCGGCCTTCTGCGATCTGCTCAACCGCGTGCGCCAGGCCTTCCCCGAGCCGGTGGAGGTGGAACTGTTGCTACCGTCGTTGATCCAGGCCTGCGCCGAATACCGCAGCAAGGGCGTGTTCAACTGCCTGCTCAGCGATGGCGACTGGCTGTTCTGTTATTGCTCGACCAAACTGGCCCAGATCACCCGTCGCGCGCCGTTCGGCCCGGCACGGCTCAAGGATGTGGATGTGATTGTCGATTTCCAGGCTGAAACCACGCCCAATGACGTGGTCACGGTGATCGCCACCGAACCCTTGACCGAAAACGAAACCTGGACCCGCTACGAACCGGGCCAATGGAGCCTGTGGCGACGCGGCGAATGCGTCAGTCACGGTCGGACCGAATAAGGACGTCACGTTATGTTGCTCAGTTATCTACGCCTGGTGTTGTTCGCGGTGGGCCTGCTGGTTGGGGTCCAGGTGCCGGGCTTCATCAATGATTACGCCAAGCGGGTCGAGGCTCACCTGATCGAGGCGCAAACCGGCCTGCAAGGGTTCCAGGGTACCGCCAACCAGTTCTTCAAGGGCGACATGCAGGCCCTGGTGGCCCATTACCGCGCCAGCGAGGACCCGATCTTCCGCAGCGATGCCGACAGCCTGAACACCTTGCTCGTGCGCCAGCAGGCCTTGGACAAGCAATTCCAGGCGATGCAAGGCCCGTGGTACATCCGCTTTCTGCAAGTAGCGCTGGCTGCCGACCCGGATATTCGCAAGGAAACCTGGAACGGCTACAGCTACCAGATCCTGCTGACCCCCGAGGCGATGATCTGGGGCATCGGCGGTGCGATGTTGCTGTCGTTCGGCCTGGAATGCCTGTTCCGCCTGATCGACTGGGTAGTGTTGGGCGGCAAGCGCCTGCGCCAGGGGCGGCCGATTGAAGAGCGTGACCTTCGAGGGCTGTAGCGCCGCAGCGAACCTCTGTGGCGAAGGGATTTATCCCCGCTGGGTCGCGAAGCGGCCCCCAACAAGGCCGCCTCATGTATCAGGCTGGATCATTCAATTGACTGCAATGGGGGGCCGCTTCGCAGCCCAGCGGGGATGAATCCCCTCGCCACAACTGTGTTCATTCAGTTCCGGCAATGTCATTTCTTCATCCCTGCTCCTCCAATCAAGTTTTTCTTATGACCCGGCCAAGGTTTTATTCGTTGGACGGGATCGGCCGTGCGCTCAAGAATCGGGGCAACGGTCTCCACGTCAGCGTCGTCGAGACTCAAAAACAATAAAGCCGTGGAGAACCACCATGAGTGCACCCGACATGCTCGGCGACCCCAAGACCCAGGCCCGTTCCGGCCCGTTCGATTGGTACCGCAACATCAACCAGCAGGAACGTCGCACCTTCTGGAGTTGCAAGATCGGCTACGCCCTGGACGGCATGGACACCCAGATGCTCAGTTTCGTGGTGCCGACCCTGATCGCGATGTGGGGCATCACCACCGGGCAGGCAGGGCTGATCCACACCAGCACCCTGATCGCTTCGGCCATCGGTGGCTGGGTGGCGGGGATTCTTTCCGACCGCATCGGTCGAGTGCGGACGTTGCAACTGACCGTACTGTGGTTCGCCTTCTTCACCTTCCTCTGCGGCTTTGCCCAGAGTTATGAACAACTGTTGATCGCCCGCACGCTGATGGGCTTCGGCTTCGGCGGCGAATGGACCGCCGGCGCGGTGTTGATGGGCGAGGTGATCCGCGCCAAGGATCGCGGCAAGGCAGTGGGCATGGTGCAGTCGGGCTGGGCGCTGGGCTGGGGCATGACGGCGATTTTATATGCGCTGCTGTTCTCGGTGCTGCCACCGGAGGATGCCTGGCGTGCCTTGTTCATCCTTGGCATTGTCCCGGCGGTGTTCGTGATTTTCGTTCGCCGGCTGGTCAAGGATCCGGAAGTCTATAACCAGACCAAGGCCCGGTTGACGCCGGAAAACCCCGCGAAGTTCTACGAGATTTTTGCCCCCGGCATCCTCTTTACCACCCTTCGCGCCTCGCTGCTGACCACCGGTGCCCTGGGCGGCTACTACGCCATCACGTCCTGGCTGCCGACGTTCCTCAAGAATGAACGTGGATTGAGTGTATTGAGTACCGGTGGCTACCTGGCGATGGTGATCGTCGGTTCCTACGTGGGTTACGTCATCAGCGCGTACCTGTCGGATATCCTGGGTCGGAAAAAGAACTTCGTCCTGTACGCCATCGGCTCGTTCACCATCGTCCTCCTGTATACCCAGGTGCCGGTGAGCAATAACGTGATGCTCTGGCTGGGCTTTCCCCTGGGGTTCTTCGCGTCGGGGATGTTCAGCGGCATGGGCTCGTTCCTCACCGAACTGTTCCCTACACGCATTCGTGGTTCGGGCCAGGGTTTCTGCTACAACATTGGCCGGGCGGTGGCGGCATTGTTCCCGCTGTTGATCGGTATTTTGAGCCAGAAGGTGCCGCTGAGCGTGGGTATCGGTGCATTTGCGGCGGTGTCCTATGGCGTGGTGATCCTGGCGGCCCTGAGCTTGCCGGAAACCCAAGGCAAGCAATTGGAAGCTGAGTAACTGATAACCTGCGGGCACATGTCCCACAGTTAAACGAAGACATAACCTACAGGAGCGTTCACCGTGAGCCGCCTGCTATTGAACTGCGACATTGGCGAAAGCTTCGGCAGCTGGACCATGGGTCTGGACGCCGAGGTCATGCCCTTCATCGATTGCGCCAACATTGCCTGCGGCTTCCATGCTGGCGACCCGAGCATCATGCGCAAGACCGTCAGCCTGGCCCTGAGCCACGGCGTGCGGATCGGCGCGCACCCGGCCTATCAGGACCTGGCGGGCTTCGGCCGCCGCTCCATGGCCTATGGCGCCCAGGAATTGCAGGACTTGCTGCACTACCAGATCGGCGCGCTCGACGGCATCTGCCGGGCCCAGGGCGGACGGGTCAGCTACGTCAAGCCCCATGGCGCGATGTACAACGACATGATGGCCAATCCGGCGCAACTGCGTGCGGTGATCCAGGCTGTCGCCGCCTATGATCGGCAGCTGCCGCTGATGCTCATGGCGACTCGGGACAACAGCGCCGCCCAGGCCCTGGGCGACGAATACGGCCTGACCCTGTGGTTCGAGGCCTTCGCTGATCGCGCCTATGACAGTGCCGGTCGCCTGGTTTCACGGCAGGCGCCGGGTGCGGTGCACCACGAGCCCGAGGTCATCATCGGGCAGGCCCTGACCATCGCCCGCGGCGATGCGTTGACCGCCAGTGATGGCAGCGCCTTGCACCTGAAGGCCAACACCCTGTGCGTGCACGGTGACAACGCCAGCTCCGTGGCGGCCGTGCAACGCATCCGCGAAGCCCTGGACCGGCAGAGTGCACCATGAAACCACGCTTGGAAGTGGTGGCGGTGGACTGCCTGATGG
Organism: Pseudomonas sp. DF11; assembly: GCF_058148565.1. NCBI lineage: Bacteria > Pseudomonadati > Pseudomonadota > Gammaproteobacteria > Pseudomonadales > Pseudomonadaceae > Pseudomonas > Pseudomonas sp. DF11. Next base: position 82,503 of record NZ_JBYVYN010000011.1, on the reverse strand, counting down.
TGCGCCTGTTCGATGAGATCGCCGAGGCCAACATGCCCTGGATGCTCGCCGCCAGCGAACGCCTGCGGGCGGTGTTTGCCGAGCATCTGATCGACCTGGTGCCGTCCTATACCACGTTGATGGTGCACTATGATTTGCTCGCCTTGACTCCAGCGCAGGCGCGTGACCTGGTCGGCGAGGCGCTGAATAATCTTTCACCCGATGCCCAGTCCGCCGGCCAATGCCACGTGCTGCCGGTGTGGTACGACCTCAGCGTCGGGCCGGAGCTGGAGCTGCTGGCGAACCGCAGCGGGTTGACGGTCGCCCAGGTGATCCGCCGCCATAGCGAGCGCGAGTACCAGGTGTTCGCCCTGGGTTTTGCCCCTGGCTTCGCCTTCATGGGGCTGGTGGACGAGGAACTGGCCGCACCGCGCTTAGACACGCCGCGCAAACGCGTGGCGGCGGGCAGCGTCGGCATCGCCGAGCGCCAGACTGCGGCGTATCCGGTGGTGTCGCCCGGCGGCTGGAACCTGATCGGTCGCACCCCGACCAAACTGTTTGATCGCGAGCGCGACGGCTACAGCCTGATGCAGCCGGGGGACACGGTGCGATTTGCCCCCGTGGACCACGCCGAATTCATCGCCCTGGGTGGCGACGACACACCGTTGGAGGCCCAGGCATGAGCCGGTTGTTGATCGAGGCCAGCACACCGCTGTGCCTGTTGCAGGACGCCGGTCGTTTTGGCGTGAGGCATCTGGGCGTGACCCAGGGCGGCGCGGCGGACTGGTTGTCGATGGCCTGGGCCAACTGGATGCTCGGTAATGCCCTGGGGGCGACGGTGGTGGAGATTACCCTCGGCGGTTTCACCGTGGTGGCTGAAGAGGACTGCGTGCTGGCGCTGGCCGGTGCGGACCTGGGGGCACGGATAGACGGCCAGGCGGTGGCGTCGTGGCGCTTCTTCAGCTTGCGCAAAGGCCAGGTGCTGGCGCTCACCCAGCCGGTGCTCGGTGCCCGGGCCTACCTGGCAGCTCCCGGCGGTTTCAATGCGCCAGCGGTGTTGGGCAGCCGGGCGACGGTGCTGCGTGAGGAGCTTGGTGGCCTGGATGGGCGAGGGCGGGCGCTGAGTCGCGGCGCGCACTTGAGCTATTCAGGCTCGGCGACGCCTCGGCCCATGCCGCACGCGCGGATTCCGGATTTCCAGCCCGCGCAGCCGCTGGACCTGATCCTGGGAGCGCAGAACGGAGCGTTCAGTGGCCGCAGCCTGTTCGATGCGTTCAACACCCCGTGGACGTTGGACAGTCGCGCCGACCGCATGGGCATCCGTTTGCTCGGCACGGCCCTGGAATACCAGGGGCCGGCGATGATTTCCGAAGGCATCCCCCTGGGCGCTGTGCAGGTGCCGCCGGACGGCCAGCCGATCGTGCTGCTCAACGACCGGCAAACCATCGGCGGCTACCCACGCCTGGGCGCCTTGACCCCGTTGGCCCTGGCCCGGCTGGCGCAATGCTTGCCGGGGACGCAGGTGCGTTTGCGGCCAGTGGTGCAGGAGGTTGCGCATCGGCAGCAGGTGGAGTGCCTGCGGGGGCTGTTAAATCGCTAAAAGCATCGCGAGCAGGCTCGCTCCCACACTGGATCTTCGTCGTACACAAGACCCCTTGTGGGAGCGAGCCTGCTCGCGATGAGGCCCTGAAGGGCACCAATAAATCTTACTTGGAAAGAAACCGCATCCCTTCCTCCAACCCCCGCAAGGTCAGTGGATACATCCGGTCTTCCACCAACTCGCGCACGATATTGGTCGAGGCGGTGTAACCCCAAGTGTCCTTGGGGTAAGGGTTGATCCAGATGAGCTTCTTGTACGTCTCCATGAAGCGCTGCATCCAGACATAACCGGCTTCTTCGTTCCAGTGTTCGACGCTGCCGCCGGCCTGGGTGATTTCATAGGGCGCCATGGCGGCGTCACCGATGAAGATCACTTTGTAATCGGCGCCGTACTTGTGCAGCAAATCCTGGGTCGAGGTACGCTCGGAAGTGCGGCGCAGGTTGTTCTTCCACACCGATTCGTAGATGAAGTTGTGGAAGTAGAAGTACTCCAGGTGCTTGAACTCGGTCTTGCAGGCCGAGAACAGTTCTTCGCAGATCTTCACGTGGGCATCCATCGAGCCACCGATGTCGAACAGCAGCAACAACTTGACGGTGTTGCGTCGTTCCGGGCGCATCTGGATGTTCAACAGGCCGGCGTCCCGGGCGGTGTGGTCGATGGTGCCGTCGATGTCCAGCTCTTCGGCCGCACCCTGGCGGGCGAACTTGCGCAGGCGGCGCAGGGCGATCTTGATGTTACGGGTGCCCAGTTCCACCTGGTCGTCGAGGTTCTTGTACTCACGCTGGTCCCAGACCTTCACGGCCTTGCCCTGGCGTTTGCCGGCGTCGCCGACGCGGATGCCCTCGGGGTTGAAGCCGCCGGAGCCGAACGGGCTGGTGCCGCCGGTGCCGATCCACTTGTTGCCGCCGGCATGGCGCTCCTTCTGTTCTTCCAGGCGTTTCTTGAATTCTTCGATCAGCTTGTCCAGGCCACCGAGGGACTGGATCTGCGCCCGCTCTTCATCGGTCAGCGAGCGCTCGAACTCCTTGCGCAGCCAGTCTTCGGGAATCAAGGCCTGGAGATGATCGTCGAGTTTTTCCAGGCCATTGAAGTACGCGGCGAACGCCCGGTCGAACTTGTCGAAATGCCGTTCGTCCTTCACCAGGATCGCCCGGGACAGGTAATAGAACTCGTCCATGTCGGCGAAGGTCACCCGCTGTTTCAGCGCGTTGATCAGGTCCAGCAGTTCACGCACCGACACGGGCACCTTGGCGGCACGCATCTCATTGAACAGGTTAAGCAGCATGGCAATCGCCCTCGCTCTTGTTAAACGAAGAGGATCAGCGAGTGCCGCGACGGCTCATGAACGCCAGGCGCTCGAGCAATTGCACGTCCTGTTCGTTCTTGACCAGGGCGCCGGCCAGCGGCGGAATGGCCTTGGTCGGATCACGCTCGCGCAGCACTGCTTCGCCGATGTTGTCGGCCATCAGCAGCTTGAGCCAATCCACCAGTTCGGAGGTGGAAGGCTTTTTCTTCAGGCCCGGCACCTTGCGCACGTCGAAGAACACGTCCAGCGCTTCGCTGACCAGGTCTTTCTTGATGTCCGGGTAATGTACATCGACGATTTTCTGCAGGGTGACGCGGTCGGGGAAGGCGATGTAGTGGAAGAAGCAACGGCGCAGGAACGCATCGGGCAGTTCCTTCTCGTTGTTGGAGGTAATGATGATGATCGGCCGCTGCTTGGCCTTGATGGTTTCGTCGGTCTCGTAGACGTAGAACTCCATCTTGTCGAGTTCTTGCAGCAGGTCATTGGGGAACTCGATGTCGGCCTTGTCGATCTCGTCGATCAGCAGGATCACCCGCTCCTCGGACTCGAAGGCTTCCCAGAGCTTGCCCTTCTTCAGGTAGTTGCGTACGTCGTGGACTTTGTCCACGCCCAACTGCGAGTCCCGCAGGCGGCTGACCGCGTCGTACTCGTACAGGCCCTGGTGAGCCTTGGTGGTGGACTTGATGTGCCAGGTGATCAGCCGCGCGCCGAAGGACTCGGCCAGTTGTTCGGCGAGCATGGTCTTGCCGGTGCCCGGTTCGCCCTTGACCAGCAGCGGCCGCTCCAGGGTGATGGCGGCGTTCACGGCCAGTTTCAGGTCATCGGTGGCCACGTAGGCGCTGGTGCCTTCGAACTTCATCTGCAATTTCCTCGAACGTGTCGCCGGCCCGGCGAGGCGGGGCGCGCGAAATAAATATCGTGCCCGACTATAACGCGACGCCCCGCCGACTGTGAACGCAGACGCTGTATTCAGTCTCTGAATGGAGCGTCACATGTTGACTCAGTCTCGGCGCCTTGCCAGTATTGCATATCGCCAATTTGGCGATATGTTGAGTGCATGTCTACTAAATATCGATTCAGAGATACCTACCGTATTCAACTGCGCGAAAGGGGCCATCCGCCGCCCCATGTTCACCTCACCGGTGGCGGGCTGGATGTGGTGCTGAGCCTGGAAACCGTCGAAGTGATGATGGGGCGGGCGCCGCCGTTGATCATTAAGGAGGCACTGGACTGGGTCAGGGCCCATCAGGTGCAACTGTTGGAGGATTGGCAACGATGTTACCCATGAAACGGCCTCGGCTATTGGCCGTGCAGGCCTTATCGCCTTTCAGGCTCGAACTGACGTTCATTGACGGGCAGCGGCTGACGTTGGACATGAGCGCCGATGTGCAACGTTATCCGGGCTTGCAGCCTTTGCTTGAAGAGGGCGCGTTTGGAGGCGCGAGCCTGGGGGATGATGGCTGGAGCGTGGAATGGCCCGAACTGGATATCCAGATCGGTGCCGATACCCTTTATCTGGATGCGTTGGCGCAAAATGCCGTGGATGAAAACACCCGCATCTTCATCGACTGGCGTGCCCGCACCGGCTTGCCGTTGAACAAAGCCGCCGAAGCGTTGGGGGTCAGCGCTCGCAGCATCACTCGCTACAGCAGTGGTCGCGAGGCGGTGCCGCGTTCGCTGGCCCTGGCTTGCCTGGGTTGGGACTCGCTGCAGCGCGGAACGGCAATAGCGGCGGCGGAAAAAACGGGTCGCTATACCATTACGCGCAAATCTTAATCGTTTGAAGGTGGCGGCTGCTCATAGCGGGCGTTGAACGCCTGGACGAAACCATTGCGCAGGATTTGCAGGAAGGCTTCGAAGGCGCTGATGTCCTGCTGGTGAACATTGCCGCTGAGTTCCACTCGGGTGGCGAACTGGTTCTTGCGCTGGTTCTTGAGGGCTGTTTCGCCTGTGCCGACCAGCGCTTCCCAGACTGAACGGAAGATATTTTTGTTCTTGTTTTCCACGTCCTGCTGCCAGTCGAATACATCGACATCACGCAGCAACGGCTTGATGTAGCCGCTGAGCCTGGCGCTGTCCGCTTCAGCTTCGATCACCAGGTCGCCGTGGCCGGCATTGAAGTCGAATTTGCCATAGGCCGCGGCGAAATCGTTCAGGCGCTTGAGTTCGATGTCCCTGGCCCGCAGGCGGAAATCGAAATCCTCGAAGTTGCTCAACGGGTCGAAGGTGGCCTGCATCTCCAGGGGCGCATGTTCGGCCACCAGGGCCTTGCCCTCGAAACGGGCGTCGCGCTTGCCCTTGGTGTCTACCACATTGGTCAGGTTGTAGAAGCTGGCGTTGACGTCGGTGGCCCGCAGGTTGACCGGCGGCTTTGAATTGAAATTGCGAAAGGTGACCTTGCCGTCCCTGATCCGCACCTCGTTGAGGGTAATGGGCAGCAACTTGCTCAGTTGTTCGCGCCAGTTGGTGCCCTGGCCAGTCTGGGAGTTCTGTCGGTTGGCCCCACCGTCGACGAAGTTCACTTCGGGACGGGCGAACTCTACCTCGGCCACCACCGCATGGTCGTACCACAGCGAATGCCAGCTCACGGACAGGTCGATCAACGGCGCGTCGACGAACGGCACCGGGACCTTGCCGTCGACCTTGACGATTTTCAGGCCATTGATCCGGTAGGCCCCGCGCCAAAGCGCCAGGTCTACGTCGAGAACCTGACCGCGGTAGTCGCCCATGTCGGCCAGTTTGTCGTTCAGATAGTTGCGCACCAGATAGGGCAGGGTGAAATGCAGGGCCACGAGTACCGCAACGATGGCGGCTAGGGTCCACAGTGGCCAGCTGTATCGACGCTTCATGTCAGTCAGTCTCCAGCGTTTGTTGGGGAACGCCTTCTACTGCCATTGACTGTCGCAACATTGGGAACGTTCGGTGCAACTGGACGCCCATGGGCAACAGGCATACCTTTAAAGGCTTAAATTCCCGCCGCATTAAGGACCCAGCCATGAGCCGTATATTCGCTGACAACGCCCATTCCATCGGTAATACGCCACTGGTACAGATCAACCGCATTGCGCCGCGCGGTGTAACCATCCTGGCCAAGATCGAGGGGCGTAACCCGGGGTATTCGGTCAAATGCCGGATCGGCGCGAACATGATCTGGGACGCTGAAAGCTCGGGCAAACTCAAGCCTGGCATGACCATTGTCGAACCGACCTCGGGCAACACCGGTATCGGCCTGGCGTTCGTCGCCGCCGCCCGTGGCTACAAGCTGATGCTGACCATGCCCGCTTCCATGAGCATCGAGCGGCGCAAAGTGCTCAAGGCCTTGGGCGCTGAGCTGGTACTCACCGAGCCGGCGAAGGGAATGAAGGGGGCCATCGAGAAAGCCACCGAGATCCTGGCCAGCGATCCATCCAAGTACTTCATGCCGCAGCAGTTCGATAACCCGGCGAATCCGGCGATCCACGAAAAAACCACCGGCCCGGAAATCTGGAACGATACCGATGGCGCGGTGGATGTGCTGGTCGCGGGTGTGGGCACCGGCGGAACCATTACCGGGGTTTCGCGGTATATCAAGAACACCTGTGGCAAACCGATCCTGTCGGTGGCGGTCGAGCCCGAGGTTTCGCCGGTGATTACCCAGGCGATGGCGGGCCAGGAGATCAAGCCCAGCCCTCACAAGATCCAGGGAATCGGCGCCGGGTTCGTGCCGAAGAACCTCGATCTGTCGATTGTCGACCAGGTCGAGCGGGTCTCCGACGACGAGTCCAAGGCCATGGCCCTGCGCTTGATGCAGGAGGAGGGAATTCTCTGCGGGATCTCTTGTGGCGCGGCGATGGCCGTGGCCGTGCGCCTGGCGGAGAAACCGGAAATGCAGGGCAAGACCATCGTCGTGATCCTGCCGGATTCAGGCGAGCGGTACTTGTCGAGCATGTTGTTCAGTGATCTGTTTACCGAGCAGGAGATTCAGCAGTAACGGTGGATTCACTGCGGTGGTGAGTGGATCTTGTTGTGGCGAGGGGATTTATCCCCGTGGGACTGCGCAGCAGTCCTTCAGAGGACCAGTCACTCTCGATAGACGAGGTGTCAGGTTTGGGGGCTGCTTCGCAACCCAACGGGGATAAATCCCCTCGCCACAGGGTAATAACAAGGTCTAAGAAAAGGCTTGTTTGACCGGCGTCAGCCAAGGTTCAGGCGGCCCCTGTTAGAAAGTGTTTATTGCGTTTCACTCAACAGAGAATGTTGCGTCAGACGGTTTTTACCTGGGCGATGAGGCTTTACCATGGCCCTCGGCTACGTCGGGCAGTTGGCGTTGCGTAAGTTGTTTTTGGACAAGGAGTTGTAAAATGACCGTTTCGTTTGTCGCCAAAGCCTCAGTGTTGCTGCTGTTTTTGGGCAGTACGCTTTATGTGCATTTGCGTGGCAAGGCGCGTTTGCCAGTGTTGCGCCAGTTCGTCAACCACTCGGCGCTGTTCGCCCCTTATAACACCTTGATGTACCTGTTCTCCGGCGTGCCCTCGAGGCCTTACCTGGACCGCAGCAAGTTTCCCGAGCTGGATGTGCTCAAGGATAACTGGCAAGTCATTCGCGACGAGGCCATGCACTTGTTCGACGAGGGCTATATTCGCGCTGCCGAGAAGAACAACGACGCAGGTTTTGGCTCGTTCTTCAAGAAGGGCTGGAAGCGTTTCTACCTCAAGTGGTACGACAAACCGTTGCCGTCGGCTGAGTTGCTGTGCCCCAGGACTGTCGAGCTGGTCAGCCGGATCCCCAACGTGCGGGGCGCGATGTTTGCCCTGCTGCCGGGTGGCAGCCACCTGAACCCACATCGAGACCCCTTCGCCGGTTCGTTGCGTTATCACCTGGGGCTGTCCACGCCCAATTCCGATGATTGCCGGATCTTCGTCGACGGTCAGATCTACGCCTGGCGCGATGGCGAAGACGTCATGTTCGATGAAACCTATGTGCACTGGGTCAAGAACGAAACTCCGCAGACCCGCGTGATCCTGTTCTGTGATGTCGAGCGGCCCTTGAAAAGCCGCTTGATGACCCGCCTCAACCGTACCATCAGCGCTTTCCTGGGCCGCGCCACCGCGCCGCAGAACCTGGACGATGAACACGTCGGCGGCATCAACCGGGCGTATGCCTGGAGCAAGTCGTTCAGCGACGGCATCAGTGGCCGGGTCAAGCAATTCAAGCGCAAGCATCCCAAGGCGTACCGGGTGATGCGGCCCGTGTTGGCAGTGGTGGTGCTCACGGCGCTTGGTTATTGGTTGTTCGTTTAAACATTGCATAGTCCCTCGGGCGCTGGTTATAGTCAGCGCTCTTCGGGTTTTCGAACCCACCCTTCAAGAGATCGGCTCATGCCTGCATCCCCTGTCATCGCGGTCGTGGTTCCAGCGTTCAACGCTGGCGTCGTGCCGTGTGGGAGCCAGCAGCCTGCGCAGATCGGTCAATACCCTCCACCTGTCCGTAGCTCATCGGTGTACGCCGTCGTATCACCGCCGGGTGTTGGCATTCAGGGCTGATCGGCAACGGTTGCCATCCCCTGTGCCCGCCTGAAAAAAACTACTGGACTTCAGCCTCGGCTGAGTTGGCTCTTTGCCTGACTACAGGTGGTATCCATGTTTTCCCTTTCCAAAAACGCCTTATTGGCGGCGGCTTCCACGAGCCTGTTCGTTTTGCTGTGGAGCAGCGGGGCGATCTTTTCCAAGCTGGGCCTGGCCCACGCTTCACCCTTCGCCTTTTTGCTGATCCGTTTTGCCATCGCGTTGTTCGCTCTGGTGCTGTTGATTCCGTTGCTCAAGTTAAAGCTGCCCAAGACCGGCAAGCCAATGCGCTACGCGGTGACCACCGGGCTGGTGCTGCTGGGCGCCTACCAGATTTTTTATCTGCTGGCGCTGCAAATGAGTGTCACACCGGGAGTCATGGCCACCCTGATGGGGGTGCAACCGATCCTGACCGTGGTGCTCATGGAACGTCAGCGTTCCTGGTCGAGGATGTTCGGCCTGGTGCTGGGCTTGGTCGGGTTGGTCATGGTCGTGTACCAGGGCATTGGCCTGGCGGGCATGTCCCTGGCCGGAATGCTCTGTGGGTTGTTGGCGTTGGTGAGTATGACGGCCGGTTCCATCATGCAGAAACGCATCACCGACAACCCCCTGGGTACGCTGCCGGTGCAGTACCTGGCCGGGCTGCTGCTTTGCGCGGTGTTCGTGCCGTTCCAGCCGTTCCATTTCGAATACAGCACGGGGTTCTTCGTGCCGGTGTTGTGGATGGGGTTGGTGGTGTCGGTGCTGGCGACGTTGCTGCTGTACCGACTGATCGCCCGCGGCAACCTGGTGAATGTCACCAGCCTGTTCTATCTGGTGCCGGCGGTGACGGCGATCATGGATTACCTGGTGTTTGGCAACCGGCTGGCGTTGTTGAGCTTGCTGGGGATGGCGCTGATCATCGTGGGGTTGGTGTTTGTGTTTCGTAAGAGCCGCTAGCCCTTGGATCTTTAGTGACTGCACCATTGCTTTCGCGAGCAAGCCCGCTCCCACAGGTTATGTACAGGCCTTGTGGGAGCGGGCTTGCTCGCGAAGGCATTTTTGGCCGCACCGATGAACTACCGGGCAGACACTTCAGCCGGTTTCACAGCCGCAGGCTTGAGCACCAACCACAACGCCGCCGCAATCAACACCCCGCCATAGAGATGGGCCATCCCCAACGGTTCATCCAGCAGCAACGCCCCCCACAGCACGCCGAACGGCGGGATCAGGAATGTCACGGTCATGGATTTGACCGGGCCGATGGAACTGAGCAAGCGGAAGTAAAGAATGTACGCCAGGGCGGTACACACCAGGCCCAGCCCCAGCAGTGACAACCAGACGCTCCAGCCACCCCAGCTGGCCGGTGGCTGGCTGATGACGCTGTAGCCAAACAGCGGCAGTAAAAACACCGTGGCGCCGAACATGCTGCCCAGGGCCGAGAGACGGCTGTCCAGGCCTCCTTGGTGATCGAGCCAGCGACGGGTGAGGAAACCGGCAAAGCCGTAGCAGGTCGTGGCCAGCAGGCAGGCGAGGGCGCCCATCAACAATTGCAGGTCGAACGCCACCGGGCCGGCGCGGGTCAGGATGCCAACACCCAGCAGCCCCAGGCAGACACCGCTGACCTTGGCCAGGGTGAGCTTTTCGCTGAAGAACAAACCGCCGATCAACACCCCCATCAACGGCGTGGTGGCGTTGAAGATCGCCGAGTAACCGGCTGGCAGCACCTGGGCCGCCAATGAATAGAACGTTGCCGGAATGCCCGAGTTGATCAAGCCCAGCCCCATCACGACCTTGAGCTTGCCGCGAAAATTCCAGTCGACGCGCATCAGGGCCAGGATCACCAGCAACCCGACGAAGGCGATGGACACGCGAAAAAATGCAGTGGGGATTGTGCCAATGACGGGGGCGATAATGCGCATGAACAGGAAACTGGCCCCCCAGATGGCGGCCAGTGACAGTAAACGCAGGATATCGACGAGGTTCACGAGTCATTCCTTCCTTGATTGGGCGGCAAGTGTCGCCGTCCTGAATAGCGATGGCAATGGTTGCATTGCCGCCTGATTGGCCTCTAAGCTCAGGCGCCAATAACAAGCATGACCCGCCGAGGTTTACCTATGCCGCAGCCATGGCCCGCCCTCGAAATCGCCCGTTCGATCCTCGACGGCTTCGACGATTATCGTGAGCATTTCCGGCAGATCACCGATGGCGCCCGCGCCCGGTTCGAGCAGGCCCTGTGGCTGGAGGCGCAAGCGGCGTCGGCGGCGCGCATCAACTTGTACGAAGAAAAAGTCTTCGAAACCGTCGCCAAGCTGCACAAGGCCTTCGAAGCCGAAACCCTGATGGATGTGGGCTGCTGGCCGCTGGTCAAAAGCGCCTACATCAGCCTGATCGACCTGCGCTTCGACGATGAGCTGTCGGAAACCTGGTACAACTCGATCTTCTGCGGGTTGTTCAGCCACGACCTGATCAGCGACGGCACCATGTTCATCCATACCACCCGGCCCAGCCTGCGCCGGGCCCGTGCCGCCCAGACCCGCACCTATAAGCCCCAGGGGCAGTTGGACCGGATGCTGGCGAGCGTGTTCGCCGACTACCGTTTCAGCGAGGACTACGCCGATTTGCCGGGCGACCTGCAACGCCTCGAAGCGCAGTTGCGCGAGAACCTGCCGGACTGGGTCTGCAAGGACCCGGAACTGACGGTGGAGTTGTTTTCTTCGGTGCTCTATCGCAACAAGGGCGCCTACCTGGTGGGGCGGATCTACACCCGCGACGACCAATGGCCGCTGGTGATCCCGCTGTTGCACCGCGAGGGCCGGGGTATCCAGATCGATGCGCTGATCACCGACGAGGCGCAGGTTTCGATCATCTTCTCGTTCACCCGCTCGTACTTCATGGTGGACGTGCCGGTGCCGGCGGAATTCATCGGCTTTCTCAAGCGCATCCTGCCGGGCAAGCACATCGCCGAGCTGTACACCTCCATCGGTTTCTACAAGCACGGCAAGTCGGAGTTCTACCGAGCGTTGATCAATCACCTGGCGAACACCGACGACCAGTTCATCATGGCCCCGGGTGTGCGGGGCATGGTCATGAGCGTGTTCACCCTGCCGGGCTTCAACACGGTGTTCAAGATCATCAAGGACCGTTTCTCGCCGTCGAAAAACGTCGACCGGGCCACGGTGATCGAAAAGTACCGTCTGGTGAAAAGTGTCGACCGGGTCGGACGCATGGCCGATACCCAGGAGTTCGCCGATTTCCGCTTTCCCCTGAGCAAGTTCGAGCCGGCGTGCCTGGAAGAGCTGCTGGAGGTGGCACCGTCGACGGTGTCGGTGGAAGGCGATACGGTGTTGATCCGCCACTGCTGGACCGAACGCCGGATGACGCCGTTGAACCTGTACCTGGAAAACGCCAACGACGCCCAGGTGCGCGAGGCACTGGAAGATTATGGCCTGGCGATCAAGCAATTGGCGGCGGCGAATATCTTCCCCGGCGACATGCTGCTCAAGAACTTCGGCGTGACCCGCCACGGCCGCGTGGTGTTCTACGACTACGATGAAATCTGTTTCCTGACCGAAGCCAACTTCCGCCACATCCCCCAGCCTCGCACACCGGAAGACGAAATGGCCTCCGAGCCCTGGTATTCCATCGGCCCGCTGGACGTGTTCCCCGAAGAGTTCCCACCGTTCCTGTTCGCCGACGCCGGGCAGCGCAAGCTGTTCGACCAGTTGCATGGCGAGCTGTACAACGCCGATTACTGGAAAGGCCTGCAGGAGGCGATCCGGGCGGGGAAGGTGATTGATGTGTTCCCGTATCGGCGCAAGGATCCGGACAACGAATAACACGGAAGGCAACCGAGGCCCCTGTGGCGAGGGGATTTATCCCCGCTTGGGCGCGCAGCGGCCACAAAGATGACCGAGTTGAATCAGCTCATTGGCGTCGCCTTGAATAGGGCTGCTTCGCAGGCCAGCGGGGATAAATCCCCTCGCCACAACAGCGGGGTACGGACAAATCTGCGACAATCGGCCCCCTGCACAAAACCGACGACCCTTGCGTACCTGATGACTGACCAAGCCCCCGCTATCGACAAGCTGCTGAAAAACCTCGACCACGCTATGCTCGCCGACCGTCACCGGTTGCGGCGCCAGTTGCTCGAGCTGCGCAAGAAACCCGACGAGGCCAAGCTGGCCCAGTGGGTGACCCGCATGCAGGCGTCGTGCGATCAGGTGCTGGCGCGCAAGGCGAGCCTGCCGGTGATCCGCTACGACGACAACTTGCCGATTGCCGCCAAGCGCGACGAAATCAAGCAGGCGCTGCTCAAGCATCAGGTGCTGATCATCGCTGGCGAGACCGGCTCGGGGAAAACCACGCAGTTGCCGAAGATTTGCCTGGAAATCGGTCGCGGCCAGCATGGCTTGATCGGTCACACCCAGCCACGCCGGATCGCCGCCCGCAGCGTTGCGAGTCGGGTGGCCGAGGAACTGGCCACTCCGTTGGGGGCGCTGGTGGGTTATCAGGTGCGCTTTGAGGACCAGAGCGACGCCAACACCCTGATCAAGTTGATGACCGACGGCATTCTGCTGGCCGAGACTCAGAACGATCGCTACCTCGAGCGCTACGACACGATCATCGTCGACGAAGCCCACGAACGCAGCCTGAACATCGACTTCCTGCTCGGCTACCTCAAGACCCTGCTGCCGCGCCGCCCGGACCTCAAGGTCATCATCACCTCGGCGACGATCGACCTGGAGCGCTTTTCCAAACACTTCGATGACGCGCCGATCGTCGAAGTCTCGGGCCGCACCTTTCCGGTGGAAACCTGGTATCGCCCGCTGACCCTGGAGCAGGACGAAGAGGGCAACCGCGTCGAGGACGACTTGACTGTCGATCAGGCAATCCTCGCCACCCTCGATGAAATCGCCGCCTACGAGCGCAGCGAGCGCCGCAGCTCCGGGGATGTGTTGGTGTTCCTGCCGGGCGAGCGGGAGATTCGCGACGCAGCCGAAATGCTGCGCAAGGCTCAGCTCAAGCACACCGAGATTCTGCCGCTGTACGCGCGCCTGTCGCCGGCCGAACAGCAACGGATCTTCCAGTCCCACCCAGGTCGTCGCGTGGTGCTGGCGACCAACGTCGCCGAGACCTCGCTGACCGTGCCGGGCATCCGCTACGTGATCGACAGCGGCACCGCGCGCATCAGCCGCTACAGCTATCGCGCCAAGGTCCAGCGGCTGCCCATCGAAGCCATCTCCCAGGCCAGCGCCAACCAGCGCAAAGGCCGTTGCGGACGGGTCGAACCGGGGATTTGCGTGCGGCTGTACAGCGAAGAGGATTTCCTCGGCCGGCCGGAATTCACCGACCCGGAGATCCTGCGCACCAACCTGGCGGCGGTGATTTTGCAGATGCTGCACCTGCGCCTCGGCGAAATCACCGATTTCCCCTTCATCGAGCCGCCGGACGGCAAGGCCATCAGCGACGGTTTCAACCTGCTGCAAGAATTGTCGGCGGTGGACCGCAACAGCCAGTTGACCCCACTCGGTCGCCAATTGGCGCGCTTGCCGGTGGACCCGCGCATGGGCCGCATGCTGTTGGAAGCGGCGAAGCTGGGCAGCTTGCAGGAGGTGCTGATCGTCGCCAGCGCCATGTCGATCCAGGATCCGCGCGAGCGCCCGCCGGAGCGTCAACAAGCGGCCGACCAGGCCCACGCCCAGTGGAAGGATGCGGACTCGGATTTCGCCGGGCTGGTCAACCTGTGGCGCGGTTTCGAAGAGCAGCGCCAGGCCCTGACCGCCAGCCCGCTGCGTAACTGGTGCCGCAAGAATTTCCTCAATTACCTGCGCCTGCGTGAATGGCGTGATTCCCATCGCCAGTTGAGTTTGATCTGCCGCGACATGCAGTTGAGCCTCAACAAAGAACCGGCCGATTACCCGAAACTGCACAAGGCGGTGCTCTCGGGCCTGTTGAGCCAGATCGGCCAGAAAACCGAAGACGGCGACTACCTCGGCGCCCGTCAGCGGCGGTTCTGGGTCCATCCGTCATCGGGCCTGGGCAAGAAACGTCCGCAGTGGCTGATGACCGCCGAGCTGGTGGAAACCACCAAGCTCTACGCGCGCATGGTGGCCAAGATCGAACCGGACTGGATCGAGCCGCTGGCCGGGCACCTGATCAAGAAAAACCACTTCGAACCCCACTGGGAGAAGAAGCGTGGGCAAGTGGTGGCGTATGAGCAGATCACCCTGTTCGGGCTGATCGTCGTCGGTCGTCGGCCGGTGCACTACGGGCCGGTGGACCCGGTGGTGTCGCGGGAGCTGTTCATCCGCGAGGCGTTGGTGCGCGGCGAGATCCAGTCCAAGGCCAAGTGTCTGAGTGCCAATACCAAATTGCTTGAACAGCTCGACGAACTGGAAGCCAAGGCCCGCCGTCGCGACATCCTGGCGGACGAGGAAACCCTGTTCGCCTTCTACGACGCGCGCTTGCCGGCAGAGATCCACCAGACCGCGACCTTCGACAGTTGGTACCGGATCAACAGCCAGAAAGACCCGCAGTTGCTGATCATGCGCGAAGAAGACGTGCTGGCGCGCGAGGCCAGTGAAGTCACCGCCGCGTATTACCCCGACACGTTGCGCGTTGGCGACCTGACCTTGCCGCTGAGCTATCACTTCGAGCCCAACCATCCCCGCGATGGCGTGACCCTGCGAGTGCCGGCGCCGTTGCTGCCGATGCTGCCGCCGGAGCGCCTGGAATGGTTGGTGCCGGGGATGATCGAGGCCAAGTGCATCGCCCTGGTGCGCAACCTGCCCAAGGCCTTGCGCAAGAACTTCGTGCCGGTGCCGGACTTCGTCAAGGCTGCACTGCAACGCATCACCTTCGCCGAGGGCTCGTTGCCGCAGTCCCTGGGCCGCGAACTGCTGCGCATGACCGGCGCGCGGGTCAGCGACGAAGCCTGGGCCGAAGCGGCGCAGCAGGTGGAAAGCCATCTGCGCATGAACCTGGAAATCGTCGATGGCCAGGGTAAGTTCCTCGGCGAAGGTCGCGACCTGGCGGAACTGACGGCGCGTTTTGCCGAAGCCAGCCAGGCCGCCTTGGCCGTACCGCAAACGGCAAAAAGCCAGGCGCCAGTGGAGGCGAAAGTTTTTGCGCCGGTGGCGGAGAAAACCCAACAGAAGATCGCCGGGCTGTCGATGACGGTCTACCCGGCGCTGGTGGAAGAGGGCGGCGTGGTCAAGGAAGGGCGATTCCCGACCCCGGCCGAAGCCGAGTTCCAGCATCGCCGCGCCTTGCAGCGCTTATTGATGCAGCAATTGGCCGATTCGGCCAAGTTCCTGCGCGGCAAGCTGCCCGGCCTGACGGAACTGGGCCTGTTGTACCGCGATTTGGGCCGCATCGACAGCCTGGTGGAAGACATTCTGCTGGTCAGCCTCGACAGTTGCGTGCTCGAAGGCGAAGCGAGCCTGCCCCGTGATGGCGCCGCCTTGGCCTCCCTGGCCGAGCGCAAGCGTGGCGGCTGGACCGAACACGCCGAACGCCTGGCGAAGCTGACCCTGGACATCCTCAAGCTCTGGCACGGCCTGCAAAAACGCTTCAAGGGCAAGATCGACCTGGCCCAGGCCGTGGCGCTGAACGACATCAAGCAACAGCTCAGCCACCTGGTGTACCCGGGCTTCGTCCGCGAAACCCCGCATCAATGGCTCAAGGAACTGCCGCGCTACCTCAAGGCCATCGAGCAGCGCTTCGAGAAGCTGGGCAGCCAGGTGCAGAAAGACCGGGTCTGGAGCGGTGAACTTTCGAACCTCTGGGCCCAATACCAGACCCGTGCCAGCAAACACCTCCAGGAAGGCAAGCGCGATCCGCAGTTGGAGCTGTATCGCTGGTGGCTGGAGGAGTACCGGGTGTCGCTGTTTGCCCAGCAACTGGGGACCAAGGTGCCGATTTCCGATAAGCGCTTGAGTAAGCAGTGGGGGCAGGTGGAGGGTTGATGCCACAAACCAGATGAACACTACTAACCCCTGTGGGAGCGAGCCTGCTCGCGATAGCGTTGTGTCAGTCGACATAAATACTGAGTAATCCACCGCTATCGCGAGCAGGCTCGCTCCCACAGGGTTAGTTGGTGTAGCTCACTGAGAATGGGCCAAACGCCAGCGTTTGTGGCAAACTTCGCGGCTATAAATGCCGGTCCCGTGGTTTTTGAGCTTCACTGCCCCGGGCGGATCGGAATAAAGCGATGCCAGGACTGCTTCCCCCGGATGGGAAAAGTCCCTTTGTGTGTTGGTACGTCGGTGCCAATGCTTTCTGCCTGAACAGATCAGAGACACGACCATGCATAACGTCGTCATCAGCGGCACCGGCCTGTACACCCCGGCCAACAGCATCTCCAACGAAGAGCTGGTGCAATCCTTCAATACCTACGTCGCTCAGTTCAACGCCGACAACGCCGAGGCCATCGAGCGCGGTGAAGTCGAGGCGTTGACCGAATCCAACGCGGCGTTCATCGAAAAGGCCTCGGGCATCAAGAGCCGCTTCGTCATGGACAAGGACGGCATCCTCGACCCGCAACGCATGACCCCGCGTTTGCCCGAGCGCTCCAACGACGAGTGGTCGGTACTGTGTGAAATGGCTGTTGGCGCGGCAAAACAGGCGTTGGAACGCGCCGGTCGCACCGCCGCCGACATCGATGGCGTGATCGTCGCCTGCTCCAACCTGCAGCGCGCGTACCCGGCCATCGCCATCGAAGTCCAGGAAGCCTTGGGCATCGAAGGTTTTGGTTTCGACATGAACGTGGCCTGTTCCTCGGCCACCTTCGGCATCCAGGCCGCCGCCAACAGCGTGCAATTGGGCCAGGCCCGGGCGATCCTGATGGTCAACCCGGAAGTGTGCACCGGTCACCTGAATTTCCGCGACCGTGACAGCCACTTCATCTTTGGCGACGCGGCCACCGCCGTGATCATCGAGCGTGCGGACCTGGCGACCTCGCCGTACCAGTTCGACGTGGTCAGCACCAAGCTGCTGACCAAGTTCTCCAACAACATCCGCAACAATTTCGGCTTCCTCAACCGCGCCGCAGAAGAAGGCATCGGCAGCCGCGACAAGCTGTTCGTTCAGGAAGGTCGCAAGGTGTTCCGTGACGTCTGCCCGATGGTGGCCGAGCTGATCGGGGCCCATTTGGAAGAAAACCAGCTGAATGTTGGTGAAGTGAAGCGTTTCTGGCTGCACCAGGCCAACCTGAGCATGAACCATTTGATCGTGCGCAAGCTGCTGGGACGCGAAGCCACCGAAGAGGAAGCCCCGGTGATCCTCGACCGCTATGCCAACACCAGTTCGGCGGGGTCGGTGATTGCGTTCCACAAGTACCAGGACGACTTGCCCAGCGGTTCGGTCGCCGTGCTCAGCTCATTCGGCGCCGGTTATTCGATTGGCAGCGTGATTTTGCGCAAGCGTTGATCCACTGTTGCGGCGAGCGGACTCTGTGGCGAGGGGATTTATCCCCGTTGGGCTGCACAGCAGCCCCCCGAGAGGTTTAAATCAATCTTGCTGACACACCGCAGGGAATGTTTTGGGGCTGCTGCGCAGCCCAGCGGGGATAAATCCCCTCGCCACAAAAGCATCGCAGTCTTCCAGATCTTGGGGCGTTGAATGACGGTCACCGACGACACCCTCCTGCTCCAGCGCCTCATGGCCGGTGAGCAGCAGGCTTACAAGGAGCTGGTCAGCGCCTACCAGAGCCCGATGCGTGCCGTGGCCTATGCCATTGTTGGCAGCCGTCATGCCGACGAAGTGGTGCAGGACGCCTGGCTGTCGGTGGTGCGCAATCTCAGCGGTTTCCAGGGGCGTTCCAGCCTCAAGACCTGGTTGTTGACCATCACGGCCAATGCCGCCAAGGGCCGCTACAAACAGAACCGTCGGGAAGTGCTGCTCGACGATCTGCCGTCGCCCCACGGCACCCTTGGCGATGATCGTTTCGCCGCCGATGGGCATTGGCTGCTGGCACCGTTCGCCTGGCACCAGGACACGCCCGAAGCGTTGCTCACCGAGCGTGAGTTGCGTGATTGCCTGGAGCACACGTTGCTCAGCCTGTCGGAACTGCAAGGCAGCGTGCTGACTCTGCGGGAACAACAGGGCCTGGAACTGGACGAAATCTGTAATCTGCTGGGCATTTCGCTCTCCAATGTCCGCGTGCTGTTGCATCGCGCCCGACTGAAGGTCTTCGCGACTGTTGAACATTTCGAGGAAACCGGCGAATGCTGACCTGCAAGGAACAAGTGGCGCGCTCCAGCGATTATCTCGACGGCCAGTTAAGCTTTCGTGAACGCCTGATGGTGCGCCATCACCTGATGTTCTGCCCCAATTGCCGACGATTCATCCGCCAGATGCGCCTGATGCAGGCGACCCTCAGAAAATTGCCGCATCCGCCGATTCCCGACCTGGATCACCTCGCCGAGAAACTCGCCGCCGAGCGTCGCAAAGACATCCGCTAAACCTCAATCCACCACCTACCCTCTGTGGGAGCGAGCCTGCTCGCGATAGCGACGGATCAGCCAGCGTAGTGTTGACTGACCCGCTGCTATCGCGAGCAGGCTCGCTCCCACAGAGTTTTATGTTTGCGCTGGTTATTCCCATTCGAAGTAAAAAGTTCCGTTGTCATAAAATCTTTATGTGATAGCAACTCGCCTGACACAACCGGCCGCCAAGATCCCCTCCCAACACCAGCGGGCCCAGTTCCGCGTGTTTTCTAACGCATAGACTACCAACAGGGGAATTCTTCGATGATCCGTAAGCACTTCGCAGGTGTTGCCGCCAGCGCACTGGCAATGGCAGTAACCGCCCAGGCTTTCGCCGGCACCGTCACCACCGATGGCGCCGATATCGTGGTCAAGACCAAAGGCGGCCTTGAGGTCGCTACCACTGACAAAGAGTTCAGCTTCAAGCTCGGTGGTCGTTTGCAGGCTGACTACAGCCAGTTCGATGGCATCTACACCGACAACGGCAAATCGGCCGACGCCGCCTACATCCGCCGCGCCTTCCTGGAACTGTCCGGCGTGCTGTACACGGATTGGGCCTACACCATCAACTACGACATGTCCCACAACAGTGGCGACTCCGATAACGGCTATTTCGACGAAGCGTCCCTGGCCTACAACGGCTTCAAGCCGGTGTCGATCAAGGTCGGTCGTTTCGACCCCGACTTCGGCCTGGAAAAAGCCACCAGCTCCAAGTGGGTAACGGCACCTGAGCGCAACGCCGCCTACGACCTGATCGACTGGACCAACAGCCATCAGAACGGCCTGGGTATCCAGGCTTCCAGCACCTTCGCCGATTCGTTCTACGCCTCGGCCGGCGTGTTCAGCAAGGACACCGACGACACCGACGGCGACAGCGTCAAGCAAGTCAACGGTCGTTTCGTGTTCGCCCCGATGCACGAAGCCGGCAACGTGCTGCACTTCGGTTTGAACGTGGCCTCGCGCGACGTCTCGGACACTGTGTTCGATGCCCGTTATCGCTCCCGTCTGGGCATGCGTGGTGTTGAAACCCTGGGTGGTAACGATGCCGGTCCTAACGGCAACCGTCCGGTACTGGGCGGCGCCAACAACTCGCCAGCCGGTTCGTATGACCGCGACACCGCATTCGGCTTGGAAGCCGCTTTCGCCATGGGCCCAGCGTCGATTCAGGGTGAATACATCACTCGCAAGACCAAGGCTGATGCCGATGGTTTCGAAGACATCAAGGGCCACGGCTTCTACGTTCAGGGTGCCTACACCATCACCGGTGAGTCCCGTGGTTACAAAGTCGGCAAATTCGACGCGATCAAGCCTCAGAACAAATCCATCGGCGCCTGGGAAGTGTTCTACCGCTTCGACAGCCTGACCGTCGAAGACGACAACATCACCACCGCCTCGGCGACTCGCGATGTGGGCGATGCCGAAGCCAAGGTGCACAACCTGGGCGTGAACTGGTACGCCAACGAAGCGGTGAAAATCACCGGCGCCTACATCAAGGCCAAGACCGACAAAGTCACCAACGCCAATGGCGATGACGATGGCGACGGTTTTGTTGTCCGTGCCCAGTACGTGTTCTAAATCGCGCTGACTCGATACAACGCTCTGACTTCATCCGTTAAAGCGCTCCTTTGAACCCCGCCTCTGGCGGGGTTTTTTTTTGTGCCCGGCTGCTCAGGATCGGCGATACTCGCCCCATCCGCCGTCTGGATATCGAGGAACCGCATGCCGCTTCACGTCTTGGATAGCCTGTCCGACATCGCCCCACACGAGTGGGACGCGCTGGTGCCCGCCAATCAACCGTTCCTGCGCCACGCCTTCCTCAGCACCTTGGAAGACAGCGCGAGCCTGGGCCCGCAATCCGGTTGGCAAGCCGAGCATCTGTTGCACATTGAAGACGGTCAACTGCTGGCAGCCTTGCCCAGTTACCGCAAGTGGCATTCCTACGGTGAATACGTGTTCGACCACGGCTGGGCCGACGCTTGCGCCCGGGCCGGGATCGATTACTACCCGAAGCTGCTGACGGCGGTGCCGTTCAGCCCGGTCAGTGGCCCGCGGCTGTTGGCAGCACGGGTGGAGGACGGTCTGGAGTTGCTGGGCAGCCTGCCGGGTTATCTGGAAATCGAAGGGCTTTCCAGCGCCCATATCAACTTCACCGATGCCTTCACCGACGCGGCGCTCGCCGGGCAAGAAGGCTGGCTGCAGCGGATCGGCTGCCAGTATCACTGGCAAAATCGTGGTTATCGCGACTTCCAGGATTTTCTCGACGCGCTCAGTTCCCGCAAGCGCAAGCAGATGCGCAAGGAGCGTGAACAGGTGGCGGGGCAGGGCATCGAGTTCGAATGGCTCGAAGGTCATCAGTTGGACGAGGCGCAGTGGGATTTTGTCTACGCCTGTTACGCCAACACTTACGCGATACGACGGCAGGCACCCTACTTGACCCGGACATTCTTCAGCCTGCTGGCTGAACGCATGCCCGAGGCCATTCGCGTGGTGCTGGCCAAGCAAGGTTCGCGGCCGGTGGCGATGGCGTTCAGCCTGGTAGGTGGCGACAGTTTCTACGGGCGCTACTGGGGCTGCCTGGCGGAGTTCGACCGCTTGCACTTCGAGACCTGTTTCTACCAGGGCATGGACTACGCGATTGCCCATGGCTTGCAGCGTTTCGATGCCGGTGCCCAGGGCGAGCACAAATTGATTCGCGGGTTCGAGCCGGTGATTACCCGCTCCTGGCATTACCTGCGTCATCCGGGGCTGAAAGCAGCGGTGGCGGATTTCCTCGTGCGCGAGCATGAGGGGGTGCTGGCATATGCCGAAGAGGCGAAGACAGCACTGCCTTATCGGCAGTGCTGATCTTCGCAGGTATGACTCAGCGGTTTTCCTGGCCCAGCCAGCGGTATGAGACACCGCCGATGACCGCGCCCAGCAGCGGCGCCACCCAGAACAGCCACAGTTGCTCGATGGCCCAACCACCGACGATCAGCGCCGGTCCGGTACTGCGGGCCGGGTTGACCGAGGTGTTGGTGACCGGGATCGAGATCAGGTGAATCAGCGTCAGGGCCAGGCCGATGGCAATCGGCGCCAGCCCGGCGGGTGCACGCTTATCGGTGGCGCCAAGGATGATCAGGATGAACATCGCCGTCATGACCAGCTCGGTGACAAAACCGGCCGCCATCGAATAGCCACCGGGCGAATGCTCGCCGTAACCGTTCGCTGCCAGGCCGGAAGTGGCCAGGTCAAAGCCTTCCTTGCCGCTGGCGATGAAGTAAATCAACGCAGCGGCCAGCACGCCACCGATGACTTGGGCGATGATGTAGGCTGGCAACTCCCTGGCCGGAAACCGCCCGCCCACGTACAAGCCCAGCGAAACGGCGGGATTCAAATGGCAACCCGAGATATGGCCGGTGGCGAAGGCCATGGTCAACACCGTCAGGCCGAACGCCAGGGCAACGCCCAGCACGCCAATCCCGGAGGCAGCCAATACCGCGCTGCCGCAGCCGCCCAATACCAGCCAGAATGTACCCAACAACTCAGTCGTTGAACGTTTGAGTAAAGACATAAGCATCCTTGATAAAACAGTCGTGATAATTGGTTATGCATCCAGCAGCATTACGACAGGTTCATCTCCAGAACCTGGGCTGAGTACAGCAGGGTTTATCGACAAATCCAGTGGCACAAAAAAACCGCCAGCGTCATGGACTGTGGCGGTTTTGGCCGTGGTCGGCGGGGAGTATGTCTTTGTGGTGCGCGCAGGATGGATCCTGGACAGATTTTTTCAGAAAGGCCCTGCGCGGTAGGCTTTTGTGGCGAGGGGATTTATCCCCGCTGGGCGCGGAGCGCCCCAAAACAGCTGCATACAATCGGCCTGACACACCGAGGTGCAAGTTATGGGGTTGCTTCGCAACCCAACGGGGATAAATCCCCTCGCCACAGGTTTTGTGATGGGCTCAAACGCTCTCCTGCAGACCCATCTGTAAACCCCGTTCCGGATCAGTCGATCCCCACGAACCCACCCGTCTGATGCTGCCACAACCGCGCATACAACCCGCCATGGGCCAGCAGTTCAGCATGGCTACCCGTTTCGGCGATACGCCCATTCTCCAGCACCACCAGCCGGTCCATCCGGGCAATGGTGGAGAGGCGGTGGGCGATGGCGATCACGGTCTTGCCTTGCATCAGCGTCTCGAGGCTTTCCTGGATCGCTGCCTCGACCTCCGAGTCCAGCGCCGAGGTCGCTTCGTCCATGATCAGGATCGGCGCGTCCTTGAGCAGCACCCGCGCGATGGCGATGCGCTGGCGCTGGCCGCCGGACAGTTTCACGCCGCGCTCGCCCACATGGGCATCGAAGCCGGTGCGGCCCTCGGCGTCCGACAGCAGTGGGATGAACTCGTCGGCCCGGGCCTTGCGCACGGCTTCCCAGAGTTGCGCATCGGTGGCGTCGGGCTTGCCGTAGAGCAGGTTGTCGCGAATCGAGCGATGCAGCAGCGAGGTGTCCTGGGTGATCATGCCGATGCGCTCGCGCAGGCTTTCCTGACCAACTTCGGCGATGTCCTGGCCGTCGATGAGAATACGCCCGCCTTGCACGTCATAGAGGCGCAGCAGCAGGTTGACCAGGGTGGATTTACCGGCGCCGGACGGGCCGATCAGGCCGATTTTCTCGCCGGGCCTGATGGTCAGGTTGAGGTCGCCGATCACCCCGCTTTTCTTGCCATAGTGGAAATCCACATGCTCGAAGCGTACCTCGCCCCGGCCCACGGCCAGGGGCTTGGCCTGGTCGCGGTCAGTGACGCTGACGGGCTGGGAAATGGTCTGCAGGCCGTCCTGGACCATGCCGATGTTTTCGAAAATGCCGGTGACGACCCACATGATCCAACCGGACATGTTGACGATGCGGATCACCAGGCCGGTGGCCAACGCGATAGCGCCGACGCTGATCAGCGACTGGGTCCACAACCACAGCGCCAGCGCCGTGGTGCCGACGATCAGTAGCCCGTTCATGCTGGTGATGGCCACATCCATGCTCGTCACCACGCGGCCGGCCAGTTGGGCCTTCTCGGTCTGTTCCTCGATGGCTTCGCGGGCGTATTGCTGTTCGAAGTTGGTGTGGGCGAACAGCTTCAGGGTGGTGATGTTGGTGTAGCCATCGACAATCCGTCCCATGAGCTTGGAACGGGCGTCGGAAGACACCACAGAGCGTTCCTTGACCCGTGGGACGAAGTAATAAAGGGCGCCGATGTAACCGGCGATCCAGAGCAGCAAGGGAATCATCAGGCGCCAATCGGCTTCGGCAAACAGCACCAGGGAACTGACGGCGTAGATCAGCACATGCCACAGGGCATCCACGGCCTGGACCGCCGAGTCGCGCAGGGAGTTGCCGGTCTGCATGATGCGCTGGGCGATGCGCCCGGCAAAGTCGTTCTGGAAGAAGTTCAGGCTCTGCTTGAGCACGTAGCTGTGATTCTGCCAGCGGATCAGGCTGGTCATGCTGGGGCTCAGGGTCTGGTGCACCAGCAGGTCATGCAGGGCCACGAAAATGGGGCGGAAGATCAGCGCCACCACGGCCATCCAGGCCAGTTCCAGGCCATGGATCTTGAAGAAGTCGACATTGGGCGTGCCCTGGGTCAGGTCGATGATGCGGCTCAGGTAGCTGAACAGCGCCACCTCGATCAGCGCGCCGATCAGGCCGACCACCAGCAGCACGGCGAAGCTGGGCCAGACTTGTTTCAGGTAGTACGTGTAGAAGGGCAGGACGCGGTTCGGGGGGGCCGAAGTCGGGGCGTCGCGGAAGATATCGATCAGTGTTTCGAAACGGCGATAAACCATCTGTAAATGCCCTGGCGGGGGCTCTCCTATTGCTATGGGCGGCGCGGGAACACCGCGCCGCCCAGGCTTGCCATGTGCCTCTTCAGTCGATGCGCTTGGCCGACTTGATGATCACAGGATCGACCGGCACGTTTTGCATGCCTTGTTTAGTGGTGGTCTGGGAGTTGACGATGATGTCCACCACGTCCATGCCTTTGACCACTTTGGCGAACACCGCGTAACCGGCGTCGCGGCCCGGGTCGAGGAAGGCGTTGTCGGCGACGTTGATGAAGAACTGGCTGGTGGCCGAGTCCGGGTTGGAGGTGCGGGCCATCGACAAGGTGCCACGAACGTTGTGCAGGCCATTGCTGGCCTCGTTCTTGATCGGTGCCTTGGTGTCTTTTTGTTGCATCTGTGCGGTAAAGCCACCGCCCTGGGCCATGAAGCCCGGGATCACACGGTGGAAAATCGTGTTGGTGTAGAAACCACTGTCCACGTACTCAAGGAAGTTCTTGGTACTGATGGGGGCCTTGACCGGGTCCAGTTCGATTTCGATCTGGCCGTTGGTGGTGTCCAGCAATACATGGGGTGCCTTGGCTGGCGTGGCGGCCATCAGGTTGGCAGCAAACAGTACGGTGCCGGCGGCGAGGGCGATTTTTTTCAGCATGGGGTCAGTGATCCTGAGTGGTGGAATCGGTTGCGGTCAAAAATTCGAGCAGGGTCTGGTTGAAGCGTTCGGGTTGATCCAGCGGGGTAGCGTGCCGTGAATCGGCGATGACCGCCAGCCGTGCATCGGGCAGCAGCTTTACATAGGCTTCTTTCAGCGCCACCGGGGTGTAGTCGTGGTCAGCGCAGATGACGAGGGTTGGACAGGCGACCTGCGAAAGTCGTTCCTGAACGCCCCACCCTACGATCGCATCGAAGCTGGCGAGATAAGCACGTTTGTCGTTCTTTGCCCAGCGTCGGGCCATTTCCAGGCGTAACTCGGTTTGCTCTGGCTTGGGAAACAACTTGGCACCGAGGGCCTTGCCGATGGTTTCCAGGCTGAGCAGGCGCATCAGGCTCCAGCGCTTGAACCATTGCCAGCAGTCGTCGGGCGTACGGACCTTGATTTCAGGGGCGCTGTTGACGATGCACAGGCTCTTGATCCGCCCGGGTTCATCCACGGCCAGTTGAAAGCAGATCATGCCGCCCATGGACCAGCCCACCAAGTGCACCGGGCCAAGGTCCAGGTGTTCGATCAGGGCGCTCAGGTCGGCGCTGAAGCCTTTGATGCTGTAGCGCTCCCGTGGCTTGTCGGAGCGACCGTGACCGCGCACATCCACTACGATCAGATGGTATTGGGCGGACAGCACCGGGATCTGCTTTTCCCAGTCCCGAGTGCTGGAGCCCAGCCCGTGGACCAGCACCAAGGGCGTGCCGTGGCCGTATTCCTCATAGTGCAGGTTGCAACCTTCGTGTTCGAAGTAGGCCATCGGCGAAGTCCTTGTCAGGCTTGTTCAGGGGCGGCGAATGGCGCATCCAGCGGCGCGGTGTCGAAGGTGCGCAGCAATTCGATCAGGATTTGTGTAGCCGGGCCCAGGGGTTTTTCCTTGTTTGAAAAAAGATAGAAGGTCGAATTGCGGCTGCCGCCCTGTTCCAAGGGTAGACGCTTGAGCAAGCCTTCCTTGAGTTCCCGTTCGATCATGTGCCGGGGCAACCAGGCGAATCCCAGGCCGCTGCCGACAAAGGACGCGGCGGTGGCCAGGCTGCCCACGGTCCAGCGCTGTTCGGCGCCGAGCCAGCCGACGTCCCGGGGTTGCTGGCGGCCGGAATCGCGGATAACCACTTGCAACTGGCTTTCCAGGTCCTGGAAATTCAACTCGCGATTGAGGCGGTGCAGGGCATGCTCGGGATGGGCCACCGCAATGAATTCCACGTCGCTCAGTTCCGCGCCCAGGTAACCGGGAATGCTGAAGCCGCTGATGGCCAGGTCGGCCACGCCTTCGAGCAGCACTTCTTCAACCCCCGACAACACTTCTTCGCGCAGCCGCACCCGGCAGCCACGGCTTTGTGGCATGAACGCGGTCAAGGCGCGAACGAGGCGGGCGTTGGGGTAGGCCGCGTCGACCACCAGGCGTACTTCCGCTTCCCAGCCTTGCTCCATGTGGTGGGCCAGGTCTTCCAGTTGGCTGGCCTGCTTCACCAATTGCCGCGAGCGGCGCAGCAGCACGCCGCCGGCTTCGGTCAACACGGCCTTGCGCCCATCGATGCGCAGCAACGGCACGCCAAGTTGGTCCTGCATGCGGGCCACGGTGTAGCTCACTGACGACTGGGAGCGATGCAGCACTTCGGCGGCCTGGGCGAAACCGCCGTGGTCGACCACGGCCTGCAGGGTTCGCCATTGATCAAGGGTCACGCGGGGCGCTTTCATATTGAGCTCCTCTTGTCCTAAGCTGGCGGTCCCTTGGTGGAGACTGCCGAATGAAAAAAATCTGTTGTGCGGTGCTGGCCTTGCTGCCGCTGACTGCGTTTGCCTACCCGATCGATGTGGAAAAACACCTCAACGGCCTGAGCATCGACTACAACGCCTATGACACCGATGCCGACATCGGCTCTATCCAGGTGAACAACTACGGCAACATCGACGCGGCCTGTACCGTGGTCTTCAACAATGGCCCCGAGGCGCCTCGTACCCGCAAGATCGAAGTCGCCGCCGGCAAGTTCAAGAACGCCACGGCCAAGTTCAACCGCAACATCATCAAGCTGCGCATCAAGCTGACCTGCCAGCCGAAATAGTCCGGCATCGGGGCAAGCGACATGGCTTGCTCCGCTTATAAACGAAATTATCGATGCTTTACAGCAGTTATTTGCGCTTTTTCATCGATAAGCTCGCGTTTAACCTTCACTCCATCGACTGACAACATTCTCAGATGGAGCCTACAAGCCATGTCCCGCGTTCTGATCATCGAAAGCAGTGCCCGCCAACAAGACTCGGTTTCCCGTCAACTGACCCAGACCTTCATCAGCCAGTGGAAAGCTGCACACCCGGCCGACGAAATCAGCGTTCGCGACCTGGCCATCAATCCGGTGCCGCACCTGGATGCCAATCTGCTGGGTGGCTGGATGAAGCCTGCCGAGCAGCGCAGCGAGATTGAAAATGCCTCGCTGGAGCGCTCCAACCAACTGACCGATGAGCTGCTGGCCGCCGACGTACTGGTGATGGCTGCGCCGATGTACAACTTCGCCATCCCCAGCACTCTGAAAGCCTGGCTCGACCATGTGCTGCGTGCCGGCGTGACGTTCAAGTACACCCCAACCGGTCCCCAAGGCCTGCTGGCCGACAAGCGCGCCTTCGTGCTGACTGCCCGTGGCGGCATTCATGCCGGTGGCAGCACTGACCATCAGGAACCCTACCTGCGCCAGGTCATGGCCTTCATCGGGATCCACGACGTGACTTTCATTCATGCCGAGGGCATGAACCTGGGCGGCGACTTCCAGGAGAAGGGCCTGAATCAGGCCAACGCCAAACTGTCCCAGGTCGCCTGATCCGTTAATCCTCGGGTAATCGCCAGGTGGTCTAGTGTCCTGGCGCTTCCCTTCAAACCGTTTTGCGCATCGAACCTCCCTTTGCACTTATTGCTCCTGAGTGCATCAGCCCGATTGAACGCGTTAGCGAGATCGGGCTTTTTTTTGCCTCGATGGTCTGCACCTGACTGGGCTCAGGGTACAAACGCCATTACGGAAACAGGAGAGCCCGAACCCTTTTTCAGTCGAAGCACGCCAATCACCAGCGTTGTGCCTTTCGCGGGCAACTGATCGAGATTGGTCAGGCATTCCAGGACGATGCCATCTTTCGCCAGGATCTGGCTGTTGGTGGCGTAAACCGTGTCCTGGCCCGGATCGACGCCATGGGTATCGATACCCACGCCAGCTATCCGGCGTTGCTCAAGCAGAAATGTGGTGGTTGCGGCACCTATGCCGGGAAAGTGCGGGCCTTTGTGATCCGCATTGATAAAACGCCTGGGGTCGTCCCACAGGGCCTGCCACCCCGTGTAAAAAAGCACGACGCTGTCCTGATCGATGGGCCCATGAGCCTGTTCCCATTTTTCGATGTCTTGGATGCCGATCACATAATCCGCGTTGTCCCGCGCCTGGATGCGTAGATCGATCACGACGGCCGGTCGGACCAGCGACGCCGGCTCATAGGCGTCAATTCCAATGGCATTGGGGTGAAAACTGTTCGGCGCGTTCATATGGGTTGCACTGTGCTCGCCCATGGCGAAACGGCGCAGGTAATACCCGTCCTTTTCCGGTGATGCCACCTCATCGAACGTCACCGGAGGATCGCCAGGCCAAAGTGGAATGTCCGGGCTGATGATGTGGCTGAGGTCGATGACTTTTCGAAACTCAATACGTTGCATGGAGAGGCTTCCTTATCCTTGGCGAAACTTTGAGCGATGTTGATCGGACAGTACTGCGCTCAGCCTTCCTGTGCATACCCGTGACCCGAAACTAGCGGCCCATCACGCTCGCGCCCATCCCTCAAAACCGCTATCTTCGCCGCCATTCGAAACGAGGGGCTTATGGGCTATCTACTTTTTGTGACGCTGATCCAGGCGTTTTCCTTCAGCCTGATCGGTGAGTACCTGGCCGGGCATGTGGACAGTTATTTCGCGGTGCTGGTACGGGTGCTGCTGGCCGGGCTGGTGTTCATTCCGCTGACGCGCTGGCGCCAGGTAGAGCCGTCGTTCATGCGCGGCATGCTGTTGATCGGCGCCTTGCAGTTCGGCGTGACCTACGTGTGCCTGTACCTGAGCTTCCGGGTCTTGACGGTGCCTGAGGTGCTGCTGTTCACCATCCTTACGCCTCTGCACGTGACCTTGATCGAAGATGCGCTGAACCGGCGCTTCAATCCCTGGGCGCTGATCGCGGCGCTGGTGGCCGTGGCCGGCGCGGCGGTGATTCGCTATGACCGGATCAATCCGGATTTCTTCATGGGCTTTTTGCTGCTGCAACTGGCCAACTTCACCTATGCGGCCGGACAAGTACTGTACAAGCACCTGGTGGCCCGTCACCCGAGCGACCTGCCGCATTACCGGCGTTTCGGTTATTTCTATCTTGGTGCGCTGATGGTGGCGTTGCCGGCTTTCCTGCTGTTCGGCAAGGCGGATTTCTGGCCTGAAGCCCCGTTGCAATGGGGCGTGCTGGTGTTCCTCGGCCTGGTCTCCACCGCGCTGGGGCTGTACTGGTGGAACAAAGGCGCGTGCCTGGTCAACGGCGGGACGCTGGCGGTGATGAACAACCTGCACGTGCCGGTGGGGTTGCTGGTGAATTTGCTGATCTGGAATCAGCATGAGGAACTGGGGCGATTGCTGCTGGGTGGGTCGGTGATACTGGTGGCGGTGTGGATCAGTCGGTTGGGCGTGCGCCAGCCGCTAGTCACACGCTGACTCTCTGTGGGAGCGAGCCTGCTCGCGAAGGCGTCATATCAGTCGGTATATCTGTTGTCTGGCACTCCGCTTTCGCGAGCAGGCTCGCTCCCACAAGGGATCTTGGGTGGTTGAGGCTCAGACCACCTGCTTCTGCGGCTCCGGCAGGTGGCTCGCCCCCAGCGCCGCCGGCAGCAGCCCGGAGCGCAAGTCCATGCCACTCGGCTGTTGGTACAGGTTCAAGCCGAACTCCGGCATCACCGCCAGCAGGTAATCGAAAATATCCCCCTGGATGCGCTCGTAGTCGGTCCACGCGGTGGTGCGGGTGAAGCAGTAGATTTCCAGCGGGATGCCGTGGGCGGTGGTCTGTAGCTGACGGACCATGCAGGTCATGTTCGGCTGGATCTCGGGGTGGCTTTTCAAATACGCCAGGGCATAGGCGCGGAAGGTGCCCAGGTTGGTCATCCGCCGACGGTTGGCCGACATCGCCGCGACGTTGCCCTGGGCCTCGTTCCAGGCCTTGAGTTCGGCCTGCTTGCGGCCGATGTAGTCGGTCAGCAGGCGGACCTGGGTCAGGCGCTGCTCTTCCTCGTCGTGCAGGAAACGCACACCGCTGGCATCGATGAACAGACTGCGCTTGATCCGTCGTCCACCGGACTGCTGCATGCCGCGCCAGTTCTTGAACGACTCGGACATCAGGCGCCAGGTTGGGATCGAGACGATGGTCTTATCGAAATTCTGCACCTTGACCGTGTGCAGCGTGATATCCACCACGTCTCCATCGGCGCCGACCTGGGGCATCTCGATCCAATCGCCGACCCGCAACATGTCGTTGCTGGTCAGTTGGACGCTGGCGACGAACGACAGCAGCGTGTCCTTGTAGACCAACAGGATCACTGCCGACATCGCACCCAGACCCGAGAGCAGCAACAGGGGCGATCGGTCGATCAGCGTGGCGACGATGATGATCGCGCCAAATACATACAGCACCATCTTCGTCAGTTGCACGTAGCCTTTGATCGAGCGGGTACGCGCATGTTCGGTGCGTGCGTATACATCCAGCATGGCGCTGAGCAGGGCGCTTAGGCTCAGCACCATGAACAGGATGGTGAAAGCCAGGGCGACATTGCCGAGGAAAATCATGCTGGTCTTGCTCAGTTCCGGTACCAGGTGCAGGCCGAACTGGATGATCAGCGAGGGCGTCATCTGCGCCAGGCGATGGAAGACCTTGTTCTGGCGCAGGTCGTTGACCCAGTTCAGGGCCGGTTGGCGCCCGAGCAATTTGGCGGCGTGGAGGATCAGGTAGCGCGCCACGCGCCCAAGGACCAGGGCGATGACCAGCAGCAACACCAGGGCGAGGCTGGAATGCAGGAGCGGGTGCTGGTCAAGGGCACCCCAGAGGTCTTGGATGTTGACCCAGAGTTGTTTGATGTCCATGGACGAAACGGTTCTTCTATAAAGATGCGACGTGGCGATTAGAGCATTTAAGCCCGGTCAAGTGACTGTTGATGCAATAACGGCTGATAAAAATGCACAGATTTTCCGCCGTTTGTATAAAGAAACTCGGCCTTCGCGCTCGAAACCGTTACCCTATGCAGCTGTTTTTTTGCATTTCTTCGAGGTAGCACCCGTGTTTTCCCAATTCGCCCTGCACGAACGCCTGCTCAAAGCCGTGGCCGAGCTTAAATTTGTCGAGCCAACGCCGGTGCAGGCAGCGGCCATTCCGCTCGCGCTCCAGGGGCGTGACCTGCGGGTGACGGCGCAGACCGGCAGCGGCAAGACCGCCGCGTTCGTGCTGCCGATCCTCAACCGCCTGATCGGCCCGGCCAAGGTCCGCGTCAGCATCAAGACCCTGATCCTGCTGCCGACCCGTGAACTGGCCCAGCAGACTTTGAAGGAAGTGGAGCGCTTCTCGCAGTTCACCTTCATCAAGTCCGGCCTGATCACCGGCGGCGAAGACTTCAAGGTCCAGGCCGCCATGCTGCGCAAGGTGCCGGATATCCTGATCGGTACTCCAGGGCGGATGATCGAGCAGTTGAACGCCGGCAACCTTGACCTCAAGGAAGTCGAAGTGCTGGTGCTCGACGAAGCCGACCGCATGCTGGACATGGGCTTTGCCGAAGACGTGCAGCGCCTGGTGGACGAATGCGTCAACCGCCAGCAGACCATGCTGTTCTCCGCCACCACTGGCGGTTCGGGCCTGCGCGAGATGATCGCCAAGGTGCTGAACAACCCTGAGCACTTGCAGCTCAACGCGGTCAGCCAACTGAACTCCACCACCCGCCAGCAGATCATCACCGCCGACCACAACCAGCACAAAGAACAGATCGTGAACTGGTTGCTGGCCAACGAAACCTACGAAAAAGCCATCGTGTTCACCAACACCCGGGCCATGGCCGACCGCATCTACGGCCGCCTGGTGGCCCAGGAATACAAGGCGTTCGTCCTGCACGGCGAGAAAGACCAGAAGGACCGCAAGCTGGCCATCGACCGCCTCAAGCAGGGTGGGGTGAAAATCCTCGTGGCCACCGACGTCGCCGCCCGCGGCCTGGACGTGGAAGGCCTGGACATGGTCATCAACTTCGACATGCCCCGCAGCGGCGACGAATACGTGCACCGCATCGGTCGTACCGGCCGCGCCGGCAACGACGGCTTGGCGATCTCGCTGATCTGCCATGGCGACTGGAACCTGATGTCGAGCATCGAGCGCTACCTCAAGCAGAGCTTCGAGCGCCGCACCATCAAGGAAGTCAAAGGCACCTACGGCGGACCGAAAAAGGTCAAGGCCTCGGGCAAGGCCGTTGGCGTGAAGAAGAAAAAGGTCGACGGCAAGGGCGACAAGAAGAAAACCGGCGCCAAGGCCCCGACCAAGCGCAAGACCGCCAACCGCCCGAAGAGCGACGCTCCATCGCTGGTCAGCAAGGACGGCATGGCCCCGCTCAAGCGCCGCAAGCCAGAGGCGCCGGCGGCTGAGTGAAGCCGCGTTAGCGTTTTTTAAAGAACCGGACCTTGAGTCCGGTTTTTTATGGGAACTCAAAAGAACTTGTGGCGAGGGGATTTATCCCCGCTGGGGTGCGAAGCAGCCCCTTAAACAGTCAACTTAATCTGCCTGACACACCGGGTTGTCGCATTCAGGGCTGCTTCGCAACCCAGCGGGGATAAATCCCCTCGCCACAGGGGCTGGCGATGCTTGGCTCTGAGGAATCACCCGGCTTTCTCTTCTGCGTTCTTCAGCTCTTTCAGACGCTTATCAATCAACTCGCACTTATCCGGCACATCCTTGCTGGCAGTCTCCAGGTCCATCTTCTGCAACTCATCGTTGATCTCCTTGGCCTTGGCCGGGTTCTGCTCGGTGAGCTTGGTCACTTCCTGGGCCAGTTGCTCACGCTTGGCGGTCGCGTCCTCAGGCGTGCAAGTGGCCCAGGCGGGCAGGGCGCAGGTGAGGGTGGCGGCGAGGGTGAGTTTCAGGAGGGTTTTCATGGCAGGGCCTCATAATCCTTGTTGGGCAGGTAATGGGTTGAGGCCGGTGTTGGGTGGAAAGTTCATTGGCTGAGGAGTGATGTGTCCCTTTGGTAGGAGGTTTCCACCTCTGCGCCGGATCCTTCGTACCTTTGTACGGAAGGCGTCTGATTTCAGATGAATGGTTTCAGTAATAGCCTCAAAGCCAACTCCATTTAGTTGACGTCAAAATGATGGCTCATTAATATCGCGCCACTATTTTGATGTCGCTTTCTGCTCGAGGGATCGAACATGTCCTCACCCGCCTTTTGGGCGAGGTTGTGCGTGGCTTTGCTGTGCCTTTCTCCACTCACCCAGGCTCACGCCGCCCCCACGCCTGGCGACACGGACCTGATCCGCGAGCGCCAGAACCGTTTGCTCGAAGAGCAGCGCCGTCGCCTGGAGGAACTCAAGGACCTGCCCGGCAAGGAGGCGAAGCCGACCCAGCCGAGCGCACCTGTCGATACCCGTTGCTTCCCCATCAAGACCATCGAGCTCAAGGGTGCCGACAGTCTTTCCGCCAGCGAGCGCGAGGAACTGCTCAAGCCCTACATCGGCCAATGCCTGGGCGTGCCGCAGCTTAACGAACTGCTCAAAGTCATCACCGACCACTACATCGAAAAGGGCCTGGTCACCAGCCGCGCCTATCTGCCACAGCAGGACCTGTCCGGTGGGCATTTGAGCGTGCTGGTGGTGGAAGGGCGTCTGGAAGGCCTGAAGGGCGCCGAGAACAGCCAGCTGTCTGATCGCGAGTTGGCAATGGCCTTTCCCGGCAAGACCGGCGACCTGGTCAACCTTCGGGAGATCGAGCAGATGGTGGACCAACTCAACCGCCTGCCATCGAATCAGGCCAAGATGGAGCTGACCCCCGGGCAGAATGTCGGCGGCAGTGAAGTCCGTGTGACTAATGATCCACAAAAGCCCTGGCGTGCCGGACTGTCGCGCAGCAACGACGGCCAGCGCAGCACGGGCGAGCAGCAGTGGGGCAGCAGTTTCGAGTGGGACAGCCCGCTGGGCCTGGCCGACCAGTTGATGCTGCGCGGCGGCCACGATGGGATGACCGATCACCAGCACACTTCGCGCAACGCCATGCTTTATTACAACCTGCCGTTTGGCTGGTGGAACGTCAGTTACACCTACAGCCAGAGCGAGTACCGCTCGCAGATCCCGGCCAACGGTTTTAACTTCAAGCAGACCGGCGATAGCCAGAACCATCAACTGCGGGTCGAGCGGGTGATCCATCGCGACGCCCTGAGCAAGACCTCTCTCAACACCGGCCTGGCTTACCTGCGCACCAATAACTTCATCGAAGACAGCAAGCTGGCGGTGAGCAGTAACCGTCTCAGCGAAGCGCAATTCGGCATCAACCATGGCCGGCGCATCGGCAGCGCCTTCGTCAACCTTGACCTGGGCATGCAGCAAGGCATCGGTGCCTTCGATGCCCAGGGTGACAACGATCCGGGGCCCGGCCAGGCCGATGCCCGTTACCGCAAATACACCGCCACCCTCAGCTATCTGCAACCGTTCCAGGTGTGGGGCGAATCGTTCAGCTTCAGCAGCCTGATGACTGGCCAACGCAGCGAGGACGTGTTGTTCAGTCCGCAGCGCATGAGCCTGGGCGGGCGGTCGTCGATTCGCGGCTACAAGGACCAATCCCTGTCCGGCGACAGCGGTGGCTACTGGCGCAACGACCTGCGTTGGAGCCGGCCGGTGACCCTGGAATGGCTGCGCCCGGTGTTTGGCGAATACGGCACTAGCCTCGGTTATGACCAGGGTGTGATTCGCGGTGATCGCTACAACGGCGACCAGCACGGGCGCATGTCGAGCAACTCGCTGGAGCTGTTCGCCCGCGGCCAACACCTGAACGCCAGTGTCACCTTTGCCCATTCCCTGGAACGTCCGGACGCCCTGACCGAGCGCGAAGCGCCGATCTACTTCCGCGTGGATGTACTCCTTTAAACAAATTCTGCTGCAACGAGACCTGAACATGGACGATCGCCAATACACTTTCCTGGCCCGCCAACCCTCCGCTGCCCTGCAACCCCGCGAGCAGTTCTGGGGCATGCCCAAGCGCGGCCTGGCGTTCCTGTTGGCCAACGTCATGTTCTGGCAACCGATGTGGGCCCAGGCCGACGGTATCGTAGTCAGTGCGCCGGGCACCGGCCTCGACCGGGCAGGCAACGGCGTGCCCATCGTCAATATCGCCAGGCCCAATGGCAACGGTCTGTCTCACAACCAGTTCACGGATTACAACGTCGGCAGCAACGGCGTGATCCTCAACAACGCCACCGCCCGCACCCAGTCCACGCAACTGGGCGGGATCATCCTCGGCAACCCGAACCTCAACGGCGTGGCCGCCTCCACCATCCTCAACGAAGTCAACGGTGGCAACCCCAGCCAGCTGCGTGGCTACACCGAAGTGGCGGGGCAATCGGCGCGGGTGATTGTTGCCAACCCCTACGGCATCACCTGTAACGGCTGCGGTTTTATCAACAGCCCGAAAGTGACCTTGAGCACCGGCAAACCGATCGTGGAAAACGGCCGGCTGGAGCGTTATCAAGTCGACCAGGGCAGCGTCGCCATCGAAGGCGCGGGCCTCAACGCCAACAACGTCGACCACTTCGAAATCATCACCCGCAGCGCGAAGATCAACGCCGAGATCCAGGCGAAAAACCTGACCATCGTGACTGGGCGCAACGACGTCAACGCCGACACCCTGAATGCCACCGCCCGCGCTGACGACGGCGGTGCCAAACCACAACTGGCCATCGACTCCTCGGCCCTGGGCGGCATGTACGCGGGCGCCATCAAACTGGTGGGCACCGAGGCCGGCGTCGGGGTGAAGCTGGACGGCAAGCTGATCGCCAGTGGTGGTGACATCCAGCTCGACGCCAACGGCCGCCTGAGCCTGGCCGAGACCTCGGCCAGCGGCGCCATCAACGTCAAGGCCGCCAGCCTTGACGCCCAGGGCGCGGTCTACGCCGGCACCACCTTGAGCGCCCAGACCCAGGGCAACCTGAACAACCAGAAAACCCTCGCGGCGCGGGACAGCATCACCCTGAACGCGGGTGGGCAACTGACCAACAACGGCATCATCGAAGCCGGGGTCAAGGCTGATAACACCCGTAACGCAACCGGTGATGTGAGCCTGACGGCGCAGAACCTCGGCAACAGCGGCAGCGTTATTGCCAGCCGCAACCTGACGGCCAATGTCGCACAGACGTTGAGCAACCAGGGCGGGACCTTGAGCGCTGGACAAACCGGCACGGTAAAAGCCGCGACCCTGGACAATCAGAACAAGGGACGGGTGTTGAGCAGCGGCACCCTGGATGTCACCGCCGATAAGCTCATCAACGGTCAGGGCCTGGTCAGCAGCAATGGCAACCTCACGGCCAATGTCGGGCAACTGAACAACAGTAGCGGCGAACTCAACAGCTTGAGTAATGTCACGTTGCGCGTCGCTTCTCTCGATAACGTGGCGGGTTTGGTGGCGGCGGGGCAGATGCTCGACATCAACGCCAGTGGCAAGGTGAACAACCGGGGCGGGCGTCTCACCGCCACCCGGAATGCTCAGTTGGCAGTGGCCTCCCTGGATAACACCACGGGCCTGGTGGCCGCTGGGCAAGGGCTGGGCATCAACGCCAGCGGCCAAGTGAACAACCAGAGTGGACGTCTCACTGCAACGAAGAGCGCCCAGTTCAATGCCGGATCGCTGGATAACACGGCAGGACGCTTGCTCAGTGACGGCGCGCTCACCGCAAGCATCTCGGCGCAGTTGCTCAACCAGGCCGGGTTGCTGTCATCGGCCGGCCTGCTGAGCCTCAACGCGGTGAGTCTGGACAACCGGCAGAGCGGCGTCGTCACCACAACCCAGGCCGCCAGCCTCAGCGTAGGCATGCTGGATAACCGAGGCGGCGAAGTGTCGAGCCAGGGTGTCCTGGCGCTGACCGGCACCGAACTGGACAACAGCAACAGCGGCAAAGTGATTGCCTATGGCGACCTGCGCCTGACGCTCGAACGCCTGATCAACCAGAGTAGAGGATTGGTCTCCACTCGTACCGCCTTGACTATCAACGCGGGCCAAGTGGATAACCGCCAGGGCTCGCTGTATGCCCGACAAGGCTTGAACCTGGACCTGCGTGGCCAACTGCTCAACGCCCAGGGCAGCGTGAAAAGTGATACCATGGCCAGCCTCAAAGCGGCCGAGATGGACAACGACGCCGGTCAGCTATCCAGCATCGGCGCGCTGGCCATCGACAGCGCCGCCACCCTGAGCAACCTGGGCGGCAGCTTGATCAGCAGTGACACGCTGCTATTGAAGGCCGGCCAGGTGAATAACACCGGCGGTCGCATCGCCAGCGCTAAAGCCTTGGATGCCAGCGTCAGCGGTCTGGATCAACAGAACGGTCAATTGGTCAGCAACACCAGTCTTTCCCTCGACCTCAACCACGGGCAGTTGAACAACCAGGGCGGATTGATCAATGCCCCGGGCCGTCTGCTGCTGAAGAACCTCGCAGCAGTGAACAACCGCGATGGCGAGATCTCCAGCGACCAGGCCTTCAGCCTGAACGCCACGAGCCTGGACAACAGTGCCGGTTCGATTGCCAGCAAGCAAAGCCTCAACCTGGTCGTTGCCCAGGCCTTGAACAACACCAAAGGCCTGATCTCGGCCAATGGCCTTGAGGTACGCGCTGCCAGCCTGGACAACAGCGGCGCCACCCTGGGCAGCGATGCCGACCTGACCGTGAATGTCGACGGGACCCTGACCAACCTCAATGGCGAAATTTCCAGCGCGGGCCTGACCCGGCTCAACGCGATGGCCCTGAATAACGGTAACGGCCAAGTCCTGGGCGACAACGCCTTGAACATTACTCTCGGCGGCGCGCTGGATAACCGCCAGGGTGTGCTGGGTTCAGGCAAGGTTGTGGATATCCAGGCGGCCAGTCTGAACAACAGCAATGGCGGGCAAGTGATCAGCGACGGCACCCTGACCGCGCGTATTCGCGGCCTTCTGGATAATCAGGGCCTGGGCGAAGTGGCGGCCAAAGGCGCGCTCGACCTGCAAACCGGCGCCCTCGACAACCGTGGCGGTCGCCTGTCCGGCAATGACCTGCTGACGTTGCACAGCGATTCCCTCGACAACCGGGGCGGGAATATCCGTGCCGACAAGACGCTGCAATTGACGGTTGATCAGTTGGACAACCGTAGCAACGGCATCATCGCCGGCAAGGCTGGCATCAATTTCGAAGGTTCGCGGCTGGATAACAGCGGCGGCCTGCTGACAAGCGCAGGTCCGCTCACCTTGAAGGCCGGCGAAGTGCAGAACGGTCTCGGGCGCATCTCCAGCCAAACCGACCTCACCGCCGTCATCGATACCCTGCAACAACAGGGTGGTGCGCTGGTGGCCCAAGGCAATCTGAGCCTGACCGGCAGCACACTGGATAACCGCAACGGCGGTTTGCTCGGCACCACAAAAGCGCTGGATTTGCAGGTCGGGCAGATCGATAACCGGGCGGGTGAGCTGTCCGCGGGGCTTGGCGTGAAGGTTGGCGGTCAACGGCTGGACAACAGCGTTGGCGGCAAACTCATTGCCGGCACCGATCTGGAAATGAAAGTCGCTCAAGTCATCAACCAGAGCAAAGGGTTGATCCACGCTCAAGGCCGCGTGGCGCTCAGCGGCAGCACGCTGGACAACACCGATGGCGCGCTCGCTAGCCTCAACAGCCTGGTGATCACCCTCGATAACGCGCTGTTGAACAGCAAAGGCTTGATCAGCAGCGAAGGTGAACTGAGCGTCAACGCAGGCAGCGTCGATAACTCCGCTGGCAACCTGGGTAGCGCCGACGCGTTGTCGATCGTGAGCAGTGGCGGGCTGAGCAACCAGGGTGGCTCCATCAGCACCGATGCCGCCCTGACCCTCAAAAGCGCCAGCCTGGACAACAGCCAGAAGGGCCTGATTTCGGGCAACGCCGCAACCCAAATCACCACCGGTGCTTTCGACAATAGCCAGGGCGGGCGCCTGACTTCAGGCAGTACGCTCAAGCTCAACGCCACGCAGGTAAATAACGCCGCCGGCCGCATCGCCAGCAGCCAAGCCTTGACCGCCTCGGTCACCGGGCTGGATCAACAGCAAGGGGAACTGTTCAGCAACACCTCCCTGAGCCTGGACATGAACCAGGGCCAACTGAACAACCAGGCTGGTCTGATCAACGCCTCGGGTGCGTTGCTGCTGAGCAACCTCAAGGACGTCAACAACCAGAACGGTGAAATCTCCAGCCAGCAAGCCTTCACGCTGGCGGCGCAAAACCTCGATAACAGCGGCGGTAAATTGCTGAGCAACCAAGGCCTGGTGCTGAGAACCGCCCAGGCCCTGAACAATGCCCGGGGTATCATTTCCGCAGCGTCGTTGGACAGCCGCAGCACCAGCCTGGACAACAGCGATGGCCTGATCAGCAGCCGTGCTCAACTCGACCTGAACGTGCAAACCCTGTTCGACAACCAGCGCGGCTCGCTGATTGCCGATGGTGCGCTGCTGTTGACGGCTGATCGCCTGGACAACCGCGCCGCAAGCATCGCCGGCAAGGCCGGGCTCGACGTCACCGTCACCACCTTGGATAACCGCCAAGGCACGCTGATCAGCACCACTGACTTGACCTTGAAAGCGTCCAGCCTCGACAACCGTCAGGCCGGTCTGATCGGCGCGACAAAAGCGCTGGATCTCGATGTTGACGATCTCGACAACCGAGGCGGTGAGCTGACGGGCAATGCCGACGTCACGCTGGCCGGCCAGAACCTCGACAACAGCGATGGCGGCCAGGTGTTCGCCGGGCAAGCGCTGAAACTGACCGTGGATACACTGCTCAACCGCAGCAAAGGCCTGCTCAGTGCCAAGACGCAGCTGAGCCTCGATGGCGGTTCCCTGGACAACAGCGGCGGTTACCTGGTCAGCCAGCAAAACCAGCGCATCAGCCTGAGCCGCGACCTGAATAACACCCAAGGCCAGCTCAGCAGCGAAGGTATGCTGAATGTTCGCGCGGCCAACCTGACCAACACCGGCGGTAGCCTGTCCAGCGCGGCGGACCTCACCGTGCAAAGCCTGGGGCGTCTCGACAATCAGGGCGGCGAGCTGGTCACCGACGGCGCGTTGCTGCTCACCAGTGCGGCGCTGGACAACCGTCAGCAGGGCAACCTCAGCGGCAAAGGCGCGGTGAGTGTCACCACCGGTGCTTTTGACAACAGCCAGAACGGTCGCCTCAACAGCGGCGCCACGCTGAACCTCCAGGCCACCCAAGTCACCAACCAGGACGGCGGACGCATCGGCAGCCAAGGCGCGTTGACCGCATCGGTTTCCGGCCTGGATCAACAGGGCGGTCAACTGTTCAGCAACACCTCCCTGAGCCTGGACATGAACAACGGCCAGCTCAACAACCAGGGCGGCTTGATCAACGCCCCTGGCACGTTGCTGCTGAACAACCTCAACGGCGTGAACAACCAGGGTGGTGAAATCTCCAGCGTCCAAGCCTTCACCCTGACGGCTGAAAACCTCAACAACGATGGCGGCCGGCTGCTCAGCAACCAGGGCCTGACCCTGCGCATTGCCCAGGCGCTGAACAACGTCAAAGGCCTGATCGGCGCGGCCAGCATCGACGCGCGGGCGCAAAGCCTGAACAACAACGGCGGCACCCTCACCAGTCGCGCTAACCTCGACCTGACGACAGTTGGGCAACTGGATAACCAGGCTCAAGGCCTGATCAGCGCCGCGCAACGGCTGACACTCAACAGCGGCGAGCTGAACAACCAGGGCGGCAGCGTGCTGGCGGGCGGCGCGTTGGTCCTCAATGCCATGGCCCTGAACAACAGCGCCAACGGCCTGATCAATGCCCAGGAGAACCTCACCCTTGGCGCCGATTCGCTGGACTCCAGCAACGGCGGTGAAGTGTCGGCCAAGGGCGACATGAACCTGACCCTGGCGGCACTCACCCAAAACGGCGGTCGCCTGCTGGGCGAGAAAGCCCTCACGCTGAACCTCGGCGGCCATGACCTGAGCAACCGCAATGGCCTGATCACCGCCAAAGGTCCGCTGACCCTCAATGGCTTGCGTGACCTGAACAACCAGGGCGGTGAAGTTTCCAGCAGCCAGAGCTTCACCCTGGCCGGGCGCACCCTCGACAACACGGGCGGCAAGCTGATCAGCAGCCAGAGCCTGGGCCTTAACGGCGGCACGTTGGTCAACCAGAACGGCTTGATCTCCGGCTGGCAAGGGCTTCAGGTCAACGGCACCAGCCTCGACAACCGCAACAGCGGCACGCTTTCCAGCCGCAATGGTGACGTCGGCGTCACCCTCGGCGGAGCGCTGCTCAACAGCGGTGCCGGAGCCTTGGTCGGCCAGAACAAACTGACCGTCAGCGCCGCCAGCCTGGACAACACTGGCGGCATTCTGTCCAGCGGCAGCGACCAGACCCTGACCGTCACTGGCGGTTCGCTGAACAACGCCCAAGGCGGCCTGATCGACAGCGGCGCCCTCCTGGTCATGAACGCCATGACCCTGGGCAACGCTGGCGGCACCGTCAACGCGCAAAAAGCCGTGAGCTTCACCGGCACCTCCCTGGACAACAGCGGCGGCAACCTGATCGGCAACGCCGCCGTGACCCTGGACCTGCTCGGCGCCCTGACCAACACCAACGGCAAGATCGCCAGCGTCGGCCCGCTGCGGGTCGAGCGCGCCACGCAAATCAACAACCAGGGCGGCCAACTCGCCAGCCAAGGTCTGTTGACCTTGCTCACCGGCGGCCTGGACAACCGCAATCGCGGCACTGTCGCGGCCAATGATCTGTTGGTCTTGAACACAACCGGCGCCGTGCAGAACGACGCCGATGGCCTGATCTACAGCCAGAACGGTGGCGTGCAAATCGATGCGGCCAGTCTTGGCAACGGTAAGGGGGTGGTGCAAAGCCAGGGTGATCTGACGCTCACCGTAAGTGGCGATGTCGACAACCAAAGCGGCCGCCTCCAAGCCAAGGCCGGCGACGTGACCGTAACGGGCCGCCATTTCGATAACCGTGGCGGCGTCCTTGCCAGCCTGCAAGGTTTGCTCACCACGCAACTGACCGGCGTGCTGAAAAACGGCTACGACCTGAACAACAACCGCCAGGGCGGCATCACCCAGGCCCAGCGCCTGAGCCTGACCGCACGGGGCGGAGTCGATAACTACGGCGGACGCATTTCCGCACAGACCGGCGACGCCACCGTCATCACCGGCAACTTCGACAACCGCAACGGTGGGTTGTACGCCAAGGGCAAGGTCAACGTCACCGGCGCCAATTTCGATAACAGTGGTGATAACGATGGTCAGATTGCAGGTAGTCAGATCGACCTGAACCTGAGCGGCGCTTTGAACAACCGCCTGGGCATCATCGAAAGCGACAGTACCTTGGCGATCAAAGCCGCCAGCCTGGATAACCAGACCGGTCAGTTGCGTGCCTTGGGCAGCAGTGGCAAGACCAACTTCCAGATTGGTGGGCTGTTCGACAACCGCAACGGCACCCTGGAAACCGCCAACACCGACCTGACCCTCAATGCCACAAGCTTCCAGAACTTGGGCGGTAGCTTGTTGCATGTAGGCAGCGGCACCTTTGACATCTCCACAGCCAACATCACCAATGCCGGTGGCAGCCTCGTCACGCGCGGCGGGCTGACGCTGACTGCCGATAGCTGGACCAATAGCAGCGTGATCCAGGCGGGGCGACTGACTGTCAACGTCAACAACTTGAGCCAGACCAGCACTGGGCAATTGCTGGCATCCAGCAGTCTGGTGGGCAGTGGGGGGAACTGGAGCAACGAGGGGCTGATTGCCAGTGATGGTACGGCCAGCCTTACGCTGAGCGGCAGTTATAGCGGTAATGGGCGCTATAGCAGCCGGGGTGACCTGGCACTCACGGCGGCCTCGATGAACCTGGGCAGTGCGGGCAGTCTTGCCAGCGGCGGGACCTCCACGATCGATGTCAGAGGGCAACTCAACAACTATGGTCGGATGACTTCCGCTTCTGGAATGAACGTCGATGCCGGCTCAATCAATAACTTCGGAACCCTGGGCAGCAGCGGCAACCTTCGGTTGGTTACGTCCAGCCTGCTGAACCAGAATGGCTTGGTCTTCAGCGGCGGTGACATGGCGCTGCGCGTCAACACCTTCACCAACCGTTATGCCGATGTCTATGGCATTGGCAACGTCAGCATCAGCCGCGATGACAATAATGGCTGGAGTGCTTCGATTGCCAACATCTCGGCCTCGATTGAGAGCGGTGGTGACTTGACCTTGGCTGCTGATCGTATCGAGAACCGTAAGGATGTGTTCGAGGCTACGGGTGGGTTCGTATCAGGTGCTATCGGGGTTCAGTGTTACTCGTGTTCTTCGTTTGATGGCTTTCAACCGCACTTTCCCGGGTACCTGGTTTGGGTTGAGAACTACCGCTCACAAATCGTTCAGGACTCCGCATCCGCCAGTATGGCCGCAGGTCGAAATTTTATGGGCAACGGTCGAGAGCTGCTCAACAACGCCTCGACCATCAGCGCAGGTAACGACCTGACGTTGAATCTGCAGAGCTTCACCAACCAGGGCGCGGCGGTGGGCGATTACACCGTGCGGCGCTCTCTCTCGGCCCCTGAGGATTTGTCTCGGTGGCGACAAATCATGGATTACAACGCCGCCAATGACCTTTCCTATGACTCGGGAGCTGCTGGGTATCGGGATGGTGATTTTATCAGCCCAAATTTGCATGTATGGAACAGCCAGGGCATCGAGTCCATTTCCCGCGTAGGAGGACGCCTCGCTGGGGGCGAAGCGATGCGTTACTTCAACTTTGGCGGAATATGGGCAGAGTTTGATGGTGGGCATTACAGTTTTACCCCTGCACATTACAGCGACGGCGTGCGCACCGACGCTCCCGCTTTCGTCAAGAATG
The DNA here is from genome assembly GCF_058148565.1 of Pseudomonas sp. DF11. Lineage (NCBI taxonomy): Bacteria > Pseudomonadati > Pseudomonadota > Gammaproteobacteria > Pseudomonadales > Pseudomonadaceae > Pseudomonas > Pseudomonas sp. DF11. The sequence goes on along the minus strand of NZ_JBYVYN010000011.1, from coordinate 37,946 downwards.
GTGCCTTCTTCGAAAACACCATCACCTACGATGGCCCTTCGACCTTCGCGAGTGCCGTTGTACAGGCTGGCGGAACGGTGCATATCAATGCAACTCAGAACCTTACCAACAGTGTCGTTCGCGAAGGCGTCACTCTAAATGGCGGTGCCTCCAAAGTCGGCGCCACCCAACTCGGCGGTCAGGTAACGCCGTCAGTCATACAGATCAATGGCCAGCTTCCCCCCAATCTCGCCCAACAACAAGTCAACCCACTGACCCTGCCGGGCTTCAGCTTACCCACCGGGCAAAACGGCCTGTTTCGCTTGAGTGGTCAAGGTGGATCGGCCCAGCAAGTGACCCAGGCCAACACCGGGCCACAAAGCTGGAGCATGAGCAGCGCCTCGATCAGCACGGCCCAGCGTCAGCAGGATTTGCCGAATACCCAGGCGCGTAGCGTGCAGATCGGTGCGAGCGTCCCAGTAGCTTCCAGCGACCGACAACTGACCGCGACCACTCGTCAAACCACCGACAGCGATGTCAGCGCCAGTGCCCTCAATGTCAGTGCGCCCATCGAAAGCGGCCACTCAACGCCAATGCCGGCCCACAACAGCGGCGCTGTCATCGTCACCCAAGTGGGTGCCGTCAATGTCGATGGCGCCAGCCCGACCCCAACCACCAACCTCGTCCCGCTGGCGGGGAATGTGGTCACCACGCCTACGGCCAGTCAGACCGTCACGCGGGTTCAGGGCTTGCCGGACACCTCGTTCAAAACCAACCCACAGAAATACCTGATCGAAACCAACCCGGTGCTGACCGAACTCAAGTCGTTCATGAGCTCGGACTACCTGTTGGAAAAGCTCGGCTACGACCCGGATGTCAGTGCCAAGCGGCTAGGCGATGGTTTCTATGAGCAGAAGATGATCCAGGAAGCTGTCGTCGCCCGCACCGGCCAGCGCTTCATCGACGGCCAGACCTCCAACGAGGACATGTTCAAGTACCTGATGAACAACGCCATCGCCAGCAAGCAAGAGCTCGGCTTGTCGATGGGCGTGACGCTGACCTCAGCGCAAGTCGCGGCGCTGACCCACGATATTGTCTGGCTTGAAGAGCACGTGGTGAATGGCGAGAAAGTCTTGGTGCCGGTGTTGTATATGGCTCAGGTCAACAATCGGCTGGCGCCTAATGGGGCGTTGATTCAGGGGGCGGATGTCACCTTGATTGCCGGTCAGGATCTGAAAAACTCCGGTACTTTGCGTGCGACTAATAACCTCAGTGCCAAGGCTACCAACGATTTGGTGAACAGTGGTTTGGTCGAAGCGGGGGGCAGGCTGGATTTGTTGGCGGGTAATAACATCGTTAACAAGGCAGGAGGTGTCATTTCTGGACGTGATGTGAGCTTGGTCACCACGGCGGGTGATGTGGTCAATGAACGCACCATTACTGCAACAGGCGACAACACGCATCTGCATCGAGAGTACGTCGACAGTGCCGCGCGTATCGAGGCTGCTAATGATTTGAGTATCAAAACCGGCCGGGACTTCATCAGTAACGGCGGCGTATTGGTGAGTGGGCGAGACACTAGCATCAACGCTGGACGTGACGTCAGTATCGCAACGGCGGAGCAGCGCAACAGCTCAACTCTCGGAAAGCAGACCTCCAGCATCACTCAATACGGCTCCACGCTTGATGCCGGCCGGGACCTGACTATAAGCGCAGGTCGAGACCTCGCCGCAATTGCCAGTCAGATCGATGCCAAACGCGACGTCAGCATGAGTGCCAAAGATGATTTGACACTGGCTTCGGCTGCGGATGAACAGCACTCCCTTAGTAGAAGCAAACGGGTCACTACACAGGAAGACCACGTCAGACAGGTGTCCACTGTTGTGACAGCCGGTGGGAATGTGACGCTGAATGCAGGGAAGGATTTGGGGCTGATTGCCAGTCGGGTGAGTGCGGGGGATGAGGCTTATCTGGTAGCGGGTGCGAACCTGGTGCTGCAATCGGCTGAGGATTCGGATTACAGCTTCTATAGCAAGACCAAGAAGTCGTCGTCAGGGAAGAAATTCCAACTCGACGAAGCCAGCTCTGTCACCAATGTCGCCAGCTCGGTCACATCCGGAGGCAACAACGTGCTGACCGCTGGCAATGATCTGATGATCAAAGGCAGCAACGTAATCTCCGAAAAAGGCGGCGTAGGCCTCAATGCCGGCAATGATGTGGAAATTGTCGCCGTTACCGACTCCGAGAGCGCTCGCCACGAACGCAGCAAGAGCAAAAGCAGTTGGGGCGGTTTGAAGTCGAGCAAAGTCCAGGACAAGTTGGCCGAAACTCTGACAACCGCTGTCGGCAGCATGATCTCGGGTGACACCATCGCCGTCATCGCCAAACGCGATGCCACCGTCACCGGCTCGGCATTGGTCAGCACCAACGATCTGGCAGTACGTGCGGGACGTGACCTGACCATCGACGCGGCAGAGAACACTTTCTCCCGTACCCAAATGCACAAGGAGAAGAATCGGGACCTGACGGGCGTATTGACGGGCAACAACCTGGGCCTCGACGACATCACTGGCAACCAGCATCTGTCGATCAGTAACCAGAAACACAACGGCACGGCATCACAAACCACTCTGACCGGCAGCACCATCGGCTCCAGCAAAGGCAATGTCAGTCTTGTTGCCGGCGGGGACCTCAATGTCATCGCCAGCGATCTGGTCAGCACCAAGGACATGAGCCTTCGCGGCTCGAACGTCACCATCGCTGCGGGCATGGAAACAGCGGCGCAAAGCACCGTCGATAAATCCAACAGCTTGGCCGTGGGACGCGTCGTCGGTGGTGCGATCATCGACACGGTCAACACCATTCGCTCGTCGGTCGAAGCCGCGAAGGACGCCGATGACCCTCGGCTCAAAGCCGTGAAACTGGCCCAGGCGGCGCTGGCGGCCTACAACCTCGGCGGGATGGCATCGGACGCCAATGATCAGAAAACCGGCTTCGCCGACAAGCAGGGCGGCACCGCCAGTAATGGTTCGTTGATCAAAATTGGCACCGAGCTGGCTAATACCCACAGCAAAAGTACCAGCGACTACGCCAGCCAAACCGCCAAGCAGAGCACGCTCAACGCAGGCACCACTTTATCCATCATTGCCAATGGCAACGCGGCGCAAAACGATGGTGATTTACATGTCATCGGCAGCAGCATCAAAGCGGCCAACACGTCGTTGCTTGCCAGCAACGACATCATTCTGGAAAGTGCGCAGAACACCGCTGACTGGTCCAACCGCAACAGCAACAACAAAACCGCTATCGGTGCCAGCTTCAACATCGGCCAGCAAAACGGCTTCACCCTGGACCTCGGTGCCCAGCTTGCAAAAGGCATGGGTAACGGCAGTTCCGTCACGCAGGTCAACACGACGGTCGATACCGGTTCGCTGCTGTTGCGTAGCGGCGGCGACACCACGCTGGCGGGTGCTCAGGTTCATGCTGATGAAATCAACGCGCTGATCGACGGCAACCTCAACATCATTTCCCGTCAGGACACCCAGGACCAGAAAAGCAAGCAAAGCAGCGGCGGTTTCGGCGCAAGCATTTGCGTTCCACCGTTCTGCTACGGCACGACCGTAGCGGCCTCAGCCAACTTGGCTGCCGGCAAGATGAATAGCGAATACAAAGGCGTCACCGAGCAAACCGGCCTGTTCGCAGGTACCGGTGGCTACACCGTTGATGTCGGTAAGACCACTACCCTTGAAGGCGGTGTGATTGCCAGCGACGCCTCGGCGGATAAAAACACGCTGATCACCGACCGACTCATCGCGCGCGACATCAAGAACGTCAGTGAAATCGAGGCTCAGTCCGCAGGTATCAGCATCTCGGGCAGTTACGATGGTGCTGGGGCGAGCGCCTCGGTGGGTGGTTTGTACGGCATTGCTCTAAGTGAATCCGACAAGAGCCACACACGTAGCGCGGTGAGCGACGGCACGATCATCGTTCGCAACCCGGAGGGCGCCAAGGATGTTGTCGGGTTGAACCGCGATACAGCCAATGCCAACGAGAAGCTCGACAAGCCTGATGAAGACGCCATGAATGAGCGCATCGAGCTGGTGAAGAGTTCGGTGGAGTTGGTGAAAGGAGTCAGCAGCGTGGTTGCTGCGGAGAGAATCAAGGAGGCTCAAGATCCAAATAGCGAGGCCTACCAGGTTGCGCGTGAAAAGTTGAACGACAGCGGTGTAGCTGACCCGACGCCCGAGCAAATCAGTCAACAGGTTCAGCGTGATTACGGAACAGGCAGTAGTTTTCAAAAGGCCAGCCAGGCGGTCGCTGGGATTGTCCAAGGCATCCTGACTGGAGACATTGGAGCTATCGTGGGAGGAGGGGCAGCTCCTTACCTGGCTCAAGCCGTTAAACAGCTGACGGAAGGAGACGACACCGCCAACCTGATGGCACATGCCGTGCTCGGTGCTGTTTTGGCAAAAGCGCAGGGAGGCTCGGCGCTGGCCGGTGCTGCAGGCGCCACTGCGGGTGAGCTGATCGCCCGTCAGCTCTACCCAGGCAAGTCCAGTGATCAGATGACGGACGCGGAAAAGCAAACCGTCGCAGCCCTGTCGACTTTGGCCGGTGGGTTATCCGGTGCGCTTGCTGGAGGCGGTGCCTTTGACGCTGCGTTGGGGGCTGGAACGGCGAAAAATGCCGTTGAGAACAATCATCTGAGCGATATAGAAAGGATCTCGCTTGCGGGGCTCCAGAAAGAGTATGACGCGTCGTGCAAAGGCTCTACGTCAAGTCATTGCCAGGGCCTGTCTGATGACATTGCAGCGCTTATTGCCAAAGGCTTTAGCGTTCTCAAGAACGAGCCGATAGCAGAAGATGGCGACTTCACGCGTGCTTTTGTTTGGACAACTAACCCTGGAGATGTGGTCTCCTGCGCCACTTCGCCCAATGGCTATTGCGTGGCTACCGATAAATCGATCACAACGGATCGAGGTGAGGAGTGGATCCTACAACCGGCGTCGTTTGAGCAGGCGACGGAAGGAAAAGTAAGAAGCGGTCTGAATGAAGCAACCACAAAAGCTCAGCTTCAGGGGCTTTCTAATGAGCTGTTCTTGGCTGGTTGTGGCGGGGCTGGTCTGGTTGGGATAGGGTGCCAAGGCTACATGGCTGCGGATGGTGAGAATCCTATCACGGGGGAAGTGGCCAGCAATACCGAACGGTTCATGTGGGGGCTTCAGGGGCTGCTGAATGCGTGGGGGGGGAGTACGATATTCAGTGGAGTTGCGAAGAGAGTCCCGGTCTTAGGTTCGCTAGAAGACGCCGCTTTTGCACAAATACCGGCTAAATCAACCAAAGAGTTTAGTAAGGAAGGTCAGGAGATTTATTCGAAAGCTGCGGGTCGCGATATAATAACGGTTGACGATCTCACTGAGGCTTTGAAGCAGGGGGTAATAAAACCTAGCCAAGTGCCCCTTGATTACGTTGTGATTGATGGTCAAAGGATTATTGCGAATACGAGGAGCTCCACTGCACTTATAAACGCCGGGGTGCCTAAAAGCCAATGGTATGGGAGAGATAAAACTGGCGTGAAAGCTTATGGTGATGTGAGCTTTGATGAGTTGGTGCTAAATCAGCTTAATAAAAATTATGGTGGTTCAGTTCAGAATGCTAGGAGATAATGAATAAATGAATTTGTCCGGGCCAAAACAAATTTTAGATATGGATTGTTTTTTGCCTCTTGAAGGTGAGGAGAGGGTCGATATCATTTATTCGGGTGGAGACTTGAATGTAGAAGTGTTCTATGAGCGGGAAGGTTGTGCTCTTGAAATGAAAGCGAGCATTCGCTTTCTACGAGCTAAATATTTTATTAAAACACCATTTCCGGGTATTAGTTTTTTTAACTGTCAGGGGGATCGAGAAATATCGTTATTGAATTCTGTGGTGGAGTACGAATATTCAGATATGCTGGAAATGGAGCGTAAGAGATCGGGGTTTACTGATTACAGGCACTATCGATTATTTTTCCATTCAGTAGGTGAGGCGATACATGTAATTGCCAAATCCATTGAGGTTTCAAAGGAGTAGGGATGCGTCTAAATCCAACTTGGAGGCGGGTATGCTATTTGTAAGCCAAACGCCATTATCTGCTTGATAAAATTTAAAGCCCTCTTGGTGCATTTTAAGAGCTTCAATTTTTAGTACCACGGGCTTTCCATGGCGCCGTCCCACTGTAATGGCCGTTGATATATCTTGGGATAGATGCACATGGTGACGTGAGCCAGCGATCAAGCCAAACTGTCGAATTGAATCTATAAAGCGCGTAGCGGTACCATGGTAGAGAAACTCTGGCGGCTCCTTTTCAACGTGCTGAATGCTTACGCAATCTATCGTGTGGCCTTGGGCTGCTCGGATATAGCAACCATCATCCGAGATATTGAAGCGCTGCTTATCACTACTACTGATAACTGCTGATATGAGTTCGTGGCTTAAAATTTTCCCATTTGTTACGGCTTTTTCAATTAAAGAGTCAATTTCTACCCAGCCTTCTGCGCTCAATTGAATTCCAATGGCCTGAGGTTCATGGCGCAGGACATAGCTCATAAATTTGCTAATTTCAGTGAGTTGCTTGCTGTTCATTATGTTGGTCGCATGTTGGTAATATTAATTGTCGTATAGTATATCGAAAAAACTATAACATCTGCGAGAAAAATGTGGGGCACGGCAAAAAATGGAATTTGTTTTTAAACCCTTTGCTACGCTCAAAGCTTTCACGGATGAGTCATCCGCACCAACGTTGTGCAACGTGGCCAAGAGCGGCGAGGTCAGGGTAGACGGAGGATTGATTTGAGAAAATAAATCTGTCCCCTTTTCACTAAAATATTTAACCCTGGTAGGCCATAATGAAAAGATCAGATTTTATAGCTTGTGAACGATGTGGGGGGGAATTGAAAATTTTCGAAGAGGCTAGCGCGCAAGGGTTGGTGTGTGCTAGTTGCGGCTGGTCGGTAGTGACGACACATATTCCCGATATTAAGGTTGATGAGACGAAGTATGAGGTTTACTGTAGCGGCGACTATAAAAATGAGGTCCATATTAGAGCTGTATCTGAGGTGGTGGGTTGTAATTTTTTAATGGCTAGAAAGACATTGGAGCATGGTCGTTCTCTCGTGTTTGTCGGACAGGCAGAGGAGGTCTTGCGAGTTCGAAATACTCTTGCTTCGGCTGGGCTGGTCTGCGTCATTTCACCTGATTTTAATTGGGGGTAGGTGGGGATGTTTGGGAGTATAGGTTTGGTCTGGAACAATGTGACGTAGATAAGGGTGATTGTTTATAGAGGGTAGGAGATATGTCTCCGTTCTCCTAGGCCGGCTCGTCGAACAGTTATGAGGTCATCTGACCATGCGAATGGAGTGTTTATGAGTAAACTTTCACTGATGGTGTTGACCCTGATCCTGACGTTACCAGGCTGTAAATCCAACGTCAGAGACTCTTCTCCGAGCCTGCTCAACGAAGGAATCCAACTACACCAGAAGAAGGTGACCGTCGATGCCCAGCACGCCAAAGTCATCATGAAAGCATCGGGAGCCACCTATCCGGTGGATTTTTCGATCAGGCGCGCAGCCGATCCTGACCAGCGCATGGACGTTCAGGGAACCGTAGCGGATACCGGCCGGGGCAAGGTGTTTGGCTGGATTGCCAAGGTCAACGAAACGGTCCACAGCGCTACCTTGAAACACTTTCCGCAGTTGGAAGTACAAGCTGACCCTGATCAGCCGTTTGAGGTGTCGGGTTACGCCAGCGGCGAGAGCATCGGGACTGGGTACCGCTGTGGTCCGATCAGAAGCACTTTTACACCGGAGCGAAGCAAGGTTTATCTGGTGGAGTTTCAGTTTGTGGGGGATCGTTGTGAACAGCATGTCTACGATGTTACCCAGCCACAGGGGCGTATTCCTGTCGCAAGTTTGCCTTAGCACCTGAATCGAATGGGCGATCCAAGATCGCTCATTTTCCATTTGTTCCGCAGCTTGCGCCAGCAACCGTCTCCCAACCTCATCGCACCCGAAAAAGGGGACAGATTTATTTTCTCTTTTGCTACGCTGAAAGCTTCCACGGACGGATGAGTCATCCGCACCACGTTGTGCAACGTGACCAAGAGCGGCGAGGTCAGGGTAGGCGGAGGATTGATTTGAGAAAATAAATCTGTCCCCTTTTCCCTATCTTAGATCCTACTACAGGCACAGTACGTAATTTTCACCCAAGATGAGTATAGGAGTGTGTCTTGAATGAGTTATTTGGGCAGTCTTATGATCCTTTAGATCCATACTGGATTATAAAGGCTTATTTTGACGTTTTGCATGACGATGGCCTGTTTGTTAAAGCGATAGGGTGTCTTGTTAAGCGATGGGGGTTTGGTACAGATGGTGCCCACTGTGATTTTCCAGATATGAACAGTTATTTTCAGGAAGATCACTTTGAAGGCGTGAGATTTTCGTACGGGTATCTTTCGGATGAAGATAACTCAGTAATTGTGAGTGAGGATGTTTTTTGTGAATGGTTAAAACTTGCTTGTGATAAATTTTTGGAGCGTTGTCCCGAAAGGTCGCAGGAGATTAGTGAGTTGTTAGCGAGTTCGCTTTTTTTAAAGTGAGCAGCGGTGTTGGGAGCTAACATGGGAAAAAGGGGACAGATTTATTTTTTGATTCTTTGCTACGCTGAAAGCTTCCACGGAGGAGAAGTCAAATATGCCCAGGATGGGACGTATTGTTTTACCGAATTACCCACACCATATCGTACAACGCGGTCATAACCGTCAGGTGGTGTTTGCAGTCGCCGATGATTATCAGCGCTACCTCGCGGATCTGCGTGAGCTTAAGGATGCATTTGGCGTAAAAGTCTACGCCTATTGTCTGATGACCAATCATGTTCATCTGTTGCTAGCTCCGGGGGAATCGGTCGCGGGGTTGGGCCAGTTGATGAAGGCTCTAGCGGCACGTGCGACGCGCTACCGCAATCGGTTGGAGGGGCGTTCGGGCACTTTATGGGAAAGCCGTTACAAATCCAGCGTGGTGCAGTCGGATTCTTACTTGCTTGCCTGTAGTCGTTACATTGAATTGAATCCTGTACGGGCTCGTATGGTGGCTGATGCTGCGGATTACCCATGGTCGAGCTATCGAATCCGGGTAGGTGAGGTGCCAGATGGCCGTTGGCTGGACGCTGATCCATGCTTTGTTGCTCTGGGTAATACAGCTGCGGAGCGTTGTCGTCGGTATGAGGCGTTCGTACGCCAAGCCGTTCCGGCGGATGAGATCAGGTTAATTCGCGATGCTTTGCAGCGAGGTCAGTTGACGGGGACGAGCCGTTTCGTGGATGAGGTAGAGCGGATTGTTGGTGTACGAATAGAACAACGAGGACAGGGCCGGCCGAGCGGGAATTTGGGAAAATAAATCTGTCCCCTTTTTCGTCAAAGGTCACAATAATTTTGAGGAAGGGCGTAGTTATTTTAACGATGGCGTCGACCCAACGGAGCTTTTGGGAGGCGTTCACAGCGGTAAATATCCTGTTGTTGGCGCTGGGGCTCGTGGTAACCCAATTGTGGATTTTGGAAGGCCAATTGGGGTAGACGGACGCACAGGCCAGTCAGTTACCAGAGGGCAGATTCACTATGGGAAAAATGGTGCCCACATTGTTCCAGATGCGAGGAATTGAGATGCTATTTACTGCACAGTTACCCGATTGGCTCGTCGCATGTTTTCGGATTGCGCTCCTTGGCGAAATCTACCCTGATATTAGAGCTATTGCTGTCGGATACAATGAAAATGGTTCGGTTTTGATTCGATATTATCTTGACCGTGAACCTACAGAGTTTGATCTGGAAAGTTTGGAGGTTGTAGCTACAAATCTTGATGCAATGGGAGGGAAAAAACAGGCTATCAGTAGAATTGATATCGAATGCATTTGCGCGGAAGGCTCTAAGCGAGAGTTAGATCCGCTTAGTGGTTTTATATACTCTAGGCGAGAGTATAGTTGAGTTTTCTACGAAAAAGGGGACAGATTTATTTTCTCTTTTGCTACGCTGAAAGCTTCCACGGACGGATGAGTCATCCGCACCACGTTGTGCAACGTGACCAAGAGCGGCGAGGTCAGGGTAGGCGGAGGATTGATTTGAGAAAATAAATCTGTCCCCTTTCTCCTGTCCCCTTTCTCCTTTGTCCTCTAACCCAGTTCCTAAGGGCGACTGGGAGAAACATATTAAGGGAATGAACCCTGATGGGATCACCATTTCTAATAAGCTAAAGGGGCTAAAATGACTGTGCATAAGATTACGGCGCCTGAGGGGGACTTATTAAATGTGCTCTATGAGGTCAGCCCGCTGGAGTGGCGGAAATATCAACAGCGGTACCCAGAGATTCGGGTCGCAAATCGTTTTCAGAAAGTAGACCGCAGTGGATATCCACCCTATATTTCATTTAGATTTGTAGTTGAGAGTGACGTGGTTATAGCGAAACTGAGGTTGGCAGTAGAGAGCTATCTCGGGAAAGTTTCTTGGAGTTTGATTGAACATAAGAGAGAGGGATTGTCAGGAAGAAACTGGACAATAAAGCCACGCCGAGTCATAGATATTGGCGAGGAAGCTTTAAAGCTGGGGCTAGCCCCGGATGAGTATTTTGCCGAATATGAACCGAAGTTTGGGGTAACCGCTTACGACGATTTGGTAGGCCTAACAGAGCATATTCGACAAGTTTTTAGTGAGGATGGATGATTTTAAAAAAGGATGAAACGGGAGCAGACCACGTTTTCTGTGATGGATCCCTCAGGGACAGACCACGTTATCTGTGCAGTTTTTTAGATAGAAAACGTGGTCTGTCCCTTAGGGACTACTCCGTGTACTCCGTTAGCTGGTCCAACGGATAGCTGGAAAAAAACACTCACGCAGAGGCTGTAATTCAGACCCAAGCATCGGGTCGGTTAGCTAATGCAGAAAAGGCAGTTATTGACCCGACTAAAATAACATCTTATGCGTTAAACTCGGAGCATCCAGTTGGAGGCAATAAAGCAAAAGTCTTTGAATCAGCTTTGGGCTACAATCAAAGAGCGAAAAAGGGGACAGATTTATTTTCTCTTTTGCTACGCTGAAAGCTTCCACGGACGGATGAGTCATCCGCACCACGTTGTGCAACGTGACCAAGAGCGGCGAGGTCAGGGTAGGCGGAGGATTGATTTGAGAAAATAAATCTGTCCCCTTTTCCACGAGAACTGCACAAATATTTTTGGAGCGGAATAATGGAAATGGATGATGAGTTTTTGGAAGTCAATGATTTGGATTGGTTTGCTTCGTATAAAGATGGGTTTCTTGCGCATTTTGCGACTGGAGGAAAGGGGGACGTTCCGCAGTCAATAAGAGAGTCGCTTTCTAAGTATGAGTTGATATATGAGTATTTTTATTCGTTAAAAGAGTGTTTTGAGGTTGAGGTGGTCGAAGAGAATCTCCCCGTATTCAACTCTGAAGTTCAGCGGAATAGATACTTGCAGTCGTTTGTTTCTATGGCGAAAAAAGGGCTGTTTAGTCACGATTTTAGTGGGGGTGAGTACAAGTTGGTCGTCAAACCCAAAAGTGGTAAAAAGAGATCTGAACTACCAGCAGGAATTTTAAATGTTATCTACGTGCTGTCGGTAGGCTCTAGTGAGAGTGTGAAAAATATTAGCGATTGTTAATGTTAAGAGAGTAAAAAGGGGACACCCATTAGCGGCTCTCAAGTCAAGGCTAAAAGCCAACTCGCCCTGCAGCTTTTAACTGTAGGGTTCCCCTTTATCTCAATCTGCTGGTTGAACCCGTCGAAATATACGGGGACAGACCACGATTAGGGGGGGCGGCAGCAGTCTAGTATTTTAATAGTGGTCTGTCCCCGAATTTTTTTATTCCCGGACGCAGTTATTTTGATGAGGGTGTGGATCCTCAAAAACTGTTGAATGGTGCTCATGCAGGAGAGTTTTCTGTCGTAGGTTATGGTTCCCGAGGTCAGCCAATAGTTGATTTTGGTCAAAACATTGGTGTTGATGGCTCCTCTGGTTTGGCGACGAGATATGGAACAATACATTCAGGCAAGAACGGAGCGCATATTGTTCCGACAAACCCTGCTACTGTTGGAGCGGAGCCATGAAAGTTTTACCTGATTGGTTGGTTTTGTGTGTTTGGCGCGCTCTGATTGGTGAGATATATCCTGCAATAAGAGCGATCGCTCTTTCTCTAGCGGATGATCGGACGTTGCTTATTTGCTACTACCTTGACAGGCAACCTACAGACTTTGACTGGGAAAGCTTAGAGGTTGTTGCTACAAATATTTCAGCCTCAATTGGTCAAGACAAAATTCTTCGCATAGATTTGGAATGCAAGTTTGAGTCGGATCCGATTGGAAGACTTGAGTGCTTGGGAGGTTTTGTCTACTGTCGTCGAGAGTATGATTTGTAGGCGCAAAAGCAACATCGATTGAAGTGAAAAAGGGGACAGATTTATTTTTTGATTCTTTGCTACGCTGAAAAACTCCACGGACGGATAAGTCATCCGCACCACGTTGTACAACGTGGCCAAGAGCGGCGAGGTCAGGGTAGGCGGAGGATTGATTTGAGAAAATAAATCTGTCCCCTTTTGTCTCCCCTTTTGTCTTTGAATAAATTCTATTGACAAGCTGAAACGGTTGTTTGTTATGAAGGGTGACGACAAACGGATTATTGAGGTCCAGCAATGACGATCACTATGTTCATGGAAATTGAGACTGGAGCCACGCTGGAAACTATCCGGCATATTGTGCAGGACGTCGCCAGTGCTGTAACGGTGGAGAAAAACTCGTTAGAAGGCTATTTTTCCGATTCGAACAGCTTTTTTTATTTTGAATTGGTTGAGCCGCCTACTACCGTGTCGGCTGAGGGCTGGGTTGTGGATTGGCTTGTCGGTGTTATGGGGGCATTTCATTGCCCCCTGCATGAACTGGAGCAGAGTTGGCGCGAGATTAGACATGTCATGGAGGAATTATCCTTGAGATCTTCAGTGCGCTTTGTGCTTTCTTTTCAATACGATAGCGTCTATGCGTTCAATGAGGGGGACGGTATGGTGTATAAAAAAAGTATGGTCGTCTAATGGACGCGAAAAAAAAAGGGGACAGATTCTGGGGAAAGAGGATAGATTTGAATGGCACTTACTTAACATGTTTAGCGTGCCAATTTTAGCAGTCCCCTTTTTAGCACCTTTTCGCTTCCAAAGTGATGGAGGGACTATGGTCAACGACGGTTTGGTTGAGCGGTTTATCGTTCAAGAATTAAGTCCCCATGTTCGCAAGGTTTTAAGGGAGGCTCTTCAGCAAAGAGCTGGCTCCGATAAAATTCTAGCTAGGCAGTGTGAATTTAATTGCTTTGATATTGAATTTGATTTTTTAAAAGATGTGGTTGTCGTTCAAGATGTTCTTGGCTCAGGGGAAGAGAGTAGTGTGGAAATGCCGATTTCAGACTTTGTTATTCTCTGTGGTCTGAATGAGCGTTAAGGGGCTGTGCGCTATTAATAATGTGCTTCCTGGCGCGTGCGACCACTTCCATTGCTTTGGCGATATAGTTTGCATCACCGGTTTCCAGGGCATCTCTCATAAATTCCTCAATGGCCTCTGGAGTGCTGAGGTATTCCGCGGGGTCAAACTCTGTAAAAGTCTCAATCATTTTGTACTTTCCATGTTTGTGAAAACGGACGACCCAGAGGTCGCCCGTTTTCATTATTCAGCTGCCTGTGCCCGCAACCGCCTCCCAATCACGTCCATCACATCACACCCATCACGCAACGCTATTGTCAGCATCTTGCAAAAGTCTGAAAGCACCACCGTATCGGAGCTGATATCCGAACGGAACGCGATATTTTCCAGTAACTGGGTCACCGTGCGGATGCGGTAGTCGGCGGTTTCGAAGAGGACGTCCAGCGGAGCTTCGGTATCGATGAGCAACGTTGCGGGGACGCAGTCGATGCCAGTGATGGGCATGTAACGATTCATTTTGAAGATCTCTGTTTGATGGGCTGAAAGCCATCACTCAGTCGTCGCCAAACGATTGGGTGGTAGCTGTGCGCAGGTTGGCGAACCGGTTACAGAGAAAACCGGCAGATCCGAAGATCTCCCGCGCACAGCCGCCGTGGAATATAGCGGCTTTGCGGGTGCGTCGGTACCTGCAATCAGCCGGTAGCGTTCGCATTCTCTGTAATCGAGTCGCCAAACCCGAATCGCCTTTTTGGGCGACGAGGGACTATAGGGCGATCCGCTCTTGAGCTACAAGACACCGCTTTCCGAGCTTCATGTAGGACCTTTGGCCTGGCAGTTGTCGGCTTTGGTTCAGGCAAAGCAGGCGACTGCTGCGCAGTCGAGCGGGAGCAAGCTCCCTCGCCACGGGGATCGCGCTCGACTGGGCGGGTTGGCGCATCAGCTGTGACAGCAGCTATGGGGCTTGGCCTCTTCATACTTATCATGATGCCGCACCCAGTCCATGATTTCGTCTTCGTTGCGGCCCTTGGGCGTCAGGTCGAGGTAGTTGTAGGTGCCGACCAATATGTCCAGGCCACGGGCATAGGTGGAGTAGGTGTGGAAGATGTCGCCGGCTGCATTGCGATAGAAGACGCTCAGGCCGGGGAGTTCACCTTCGGTGGTGTCGGTTTTTTCGTAGTTGTAGGTGGCTTTTCCGGTGGCGGTGTCTTCGGTTTTGAAGCTGACGCCGAAGTCGTAGTTGAAGTCGCAGCCGTTGGACGAGACCCAGTCGAAGGCCCAACCCATGCGGCGTTTGAAGGCTTGGAATTCGGCGAACGGGGCGCGGGAGACGGCCACCACGGCCACGTCATGGTGGGCCAGGTGTTGGTTGGCGCCGTCGATGTGGTCGGACAGGAACGAGCAGCCTTGGCAGCCTTCGGTCCAGCCGGGGCCGAACATGAAGTGGTAGACGATCAGTTGGCTGCGACCGCCGAACAGGTCGGCCAGGCTCAGTTCGCCGTGGGGGCCTTGGAAGCGATAGGGTTTGTCGATTTTTACCCAGGGTAGGGCGCGGCGTTCGGCGCTGAGTTTGTCCCGTTCGCGAGTGAAGGCTTTTTCGTGGGCCAGGTGTTGGCGGCGGGCGGCGAGCCATTCTTCCCGCGAGACGACTGGATGATTCTCTACGTTCATGGTGATTTCTCCTGTGGCTGAGCTGCGAAATCGGCTTTCAACAGGTGGTCGTTCGGCCTTGGAAGAATTCGACAGGCCGTTGGTCGGCTCAAGGCGGAGACCGCCCGGAAACCCGGCTGAACGGCGACGCAGCGCCTCGGTCACACCTTAAGTAGGCATCTCACTCTTTGGAGGATGGACCAGGATGACGACTTATAACTGGGACTTGATCGAACGGTTGTTGCACGAAGTGCAAAACGGCGCCGGCCACAGCTTTACCCCTCGGCCTTATGCGGAGCAGTACGCGGCGGAGAAAGCAGCCGCAGGCGAGCCGATCGAGAACCTCGATCATCTGAAAGCGATCGCCGGGGAGTACGAAAAGCTGCTGTTGGAGCGTAACTATATCGAGCCTCGGCCGGAGGAAGAGGGCGGTAATGGCGAGAACTTTGTGCTGACCCCCCGTGGCTCGCGCTTGTTGAGCCTGATCGACAGCAGCATTCCGGGCAATGATCATCCGCGCCAGGTGTTGGATGAGCAGGAAGATGCGCTGGATGAGTTTACCTTTGATGATTTGGCTTCGAAGGCGCAGATTGCCTGACAGGTCTGCATCGATTCCTGATGTGGGAGCGAGCCTGCTCGCGATAGCGGCCTGACAGTCATAGATAAGTTGCCTGTCGGAATGCTATCGCGAGCAGGCTCGCTCCCACATAGGATCTCTGTGTTTTCAAGTTCGTGCTTATTCAGCTTTGTGCCGCTTTCAGGCACTTCAAATCACTGAAATCCTTTTTCACCCCGTCGATTTTCTTCAGCAGCCGTTCGCGCTGGGCCGGAGTGCTTTCGGCCATCAGGTCCACCAGCAGGCTGCGGGCCTGGGCTTCTGTTTTGCTGAAGGCCTCGCGGTAGGCGGGGGTCCAGAGGCTTTCGCGGTTGACCAGCAGTTGCTCGATGCGTTTGGGGAAGTCGGGGCTGTGGCGTTGGGCCACGGCTTCGCTGAACTGGTTTTGCCAGTGGGCGCGGTTGGCGATCCATTGCTGGTTCTGGTCGCCCAGGGCGGTGGACCAGGCCATTACCCGTTGGCGCTGGGCGTCGTTGAGCGGGCCAAGCCAGTCGTCCAGGCGTTTGATCATGCGTTCGCTGCGCTCCTGGATCTGTTCCTGCAACGTCGGCTTGAGGTATTGCTGCTGGCGTTTGCGCTGGTCCTTGACGAAGGCCGCGTCCATGTCGTCGACCTGGTCGTCGCTCAAGCCTTGCAGCAGTTCGATGGCCGAGGGGGTGATTTCCCGGGCGGTCTCGGCGATGGCGGCCTTGGCTTCCCGGGTGCGCTGTTGCAGCGCTTCGTCGGTCACCTGGTCGGTTTGCACCATGGTCTTGAGGCGGTCCAGCCAGTCGAGGTAGCCGGGCAGTTGTGTGGTGCAATGCCAGCTCAGGTGCTCCTTGAGGCGCTCGTTGAACCAATCCTTTTTCTCGCCGTTGATCTCCAGGTAGTCGTTGAGGGTCCAGGGAATTATCAGGTCGAGGTTACGGTAGGCCAGGCCTATTCGGGTGCAGGCGGTAAGCGTCAGCAGCAGGGCGATGAACATGGCAGTGCGAGTCAACCAGCGCGACATGAGCGAGTCCTTGCGAAGGCGTAGGTGCTTTGTTTGAGCATGGCAGGCGCGCGGCAGTTCAGCCGATCGAATAAGTAACGTTTAGTAAAAAGGATGGGCCATCTTGAGGGTCAGCAGGCCGTCGCACTCGCTGTTGTGGCCGGAGTAGGCCGAGCAACGGCTGCCGCTGAGGCTTGAGTCGCTGTAGATCAGGTCCAGGTCGATGCCTTTCCAGGGACGGGAAATTTTCAATGACCAGTCGCTGAAACTGCCTACATAGCCGTTCTCGACCGAGACCGGTGTATTGAGCTGGTGGGTGGTGTATTTGGCGCTGATGCCAATGCCGAACGGCACGTTGCCGCCCAGGTCGGCAAACAGCGTGCTGTTCTGTTTGTCTGGATCGTTGCTCAGGGCCGCGCCGAAACGGCTGCCGAGCACGGTCAGGCCGCCGTAGAACTCCTGGCTATCGAGGGTATCGGCGGTGGGATAACTGTAGTGGATCAGGCCGACCTCGTAGCCCAGGGTCTGGTCGAAGGGTTGTTTAAAGCCCATGTAGGAATCGACTTCCAGTTCGGTGGAAGGTGTGAGGCCGGCGCTGGGTGACCATTGGCCGACGTACCAGCCGCTGTCGTGGCTCAGGTCCAGGCCGCCATGAAACGAACCGGTGCTCGACGGCGTGACCAAACCTTCGGCCATGCTGCGGCTGGGGGTGGTGCCGAGTTTGAGGTCGAAGTCGCCGAGTTCGCGTTGGAACACCTGCCCCTGTGCGAGGGAACATGTCAGTAGGCTGATCATCAGCAGAACAATAGAGCTGCGCATGCTTCCTCCATGAATAGCGAGAAGCAGGATCGGTATTAAGCTGAAACGCTTGAGCTAGAGAGGTGAAAGCATACCGGCGAATGCTCGGCAGCGAAGGCCGTTCGTCGATTCATGGGAAATGGGTGGAGCGGGGGGAAGGTTCCAGTCCAAGCGCTTCGAAGTTCAAAGCGCTTTGGGACCAAGTGACGCGCAGGTTACTTCTTGCCCAGGCTGATCTGCTTGGACGGGCCGAATGTCTGGCCGCTGACGCCTTTGGCAATTTGCTGGATCTCACCGCCGGACTTGAGGAACGCAGCGATCTGGTCGTTGATCGACTCGCTG
This sequence comes from Pseudomonas sp. DF11, assembly GCF_058148565.1. Lineage (NCBI taxonomy): Bacteria > Pseudomonadati > Pseudomonadota > Gammaproteobacteria > Pseudomonadales > Pseudomonadaceae > Pseudomonas > Pseudomonas sp. DF11. The sequence continues at coordinate 20,095 of NZ_JBYVYN010000011.1, read as the reverse complement.
GTTTCAACGGCTGGAGCTGGCTTCGATTTGCTGTTGGATGCTTTTACGCGCATGACGGCCATTAACCTGTAAATAATTAATTGGGCCAGGCATCGTACAGTAAATACTTGACAATTGCTTGGCAAATATCCTTCTCAATTATCGCTATCGTGACGGGAATAATGCGCGATTATCCTGCAATTATTGCCCTAAGCCTCTGTTTTAAATAACAACCGTGGAAAAAATAGAGCGCTGAGGGCGAGCGGTGCGCAGCGTCGCCGGCCTGACGAATGGCCGTTCCCTGGACGAAAACCCAGGAAAATCAAAGGTTGAGCCAGGCTCTGCCGGCAAACCTTGCTGGCGGCCACGAATCGCGCTGCAAAACCGGGTAGAATGCCGCCCACGCAATGAGGGTATTGGAAATGGCTTTAGTCGGGCGCTACAACAGTTTGCAAGTGGTTAAACACACTAACTTCGGTTTATATCTGGACGGCGGTGCGGACGGCGAAATCCTGCTGCCTAACCGATATATTCCCAAGGATATTCCCAGTGAAGATGAAGATTGGCTGAATGTTTTCATTTATCTGGACAGCGACGACAAACTGATCGCCACCACGGAAAAACCCAAAGTGCAGGTGGGTGAGTTTGCCAGCCTGAAAGTGGTTGAGGTCAACAGCATCGGCGTGTTTCTGGACTGGGGCCTGCCCAAGGATCTGCTGCTGCCGTATTCCGAAGAAAAGCGTCAGATGACCGCTGGCGAATACTGCGTGGTGCATGTCTACCTCGACAAGCACACCCGCCGCATCACCGCCACGGCGCGCCTGGATCGTTATCTGGACAAGACTCCGGCCAACTATACGCCAGGGCAGGAAGTGGATTTGCTGGTCGCCGAAGCCACCGACATGGGTTTCAAGGCGATCATCAACAACAAGCACTGGGGCCTGATCCACAAGAACGAAATCTTCAAGTTCATGCGCGCCGGCAAACAGGAAAAAGGCTTCATCAAGGAAATTCGCCCGGACGGCAAGATCAGCCTGAGCCTGCAGCCGGTGGGCCAGGAAGCCGCCACCAGCCTGAACGCCAAGATCCTCGCCAAGTTGCGCGAGAACAACGGCACGCTGGCAGTCAGCGACAAGAGCGACCCGGCGCTGATCAGCAGCCTGTTTGGCGTGAGCAAGGGCAACTTCAAGAAAGCCATTGGCGCGCTGTACAAGAATGGGCAGATTGTCATTCATGCTGATCGGATTGAATTGAGCTGATCTTCAGGCTGAACAATTTAGAACCTATGGTCAGGTCATTCTGTGGCGAGGGGATTTATCCCCGCTGGGCTGCGTAGCAGCCCCAATACAGTCAACTCAATCCATCCGGCATACCGAGATGCCTGGGTTTAGGGCCGCTTCGCGCCCCAGCGGGGATAAATCCCCTCACCACAGAAGCTGCGTCACCCTATGGCTGTATACAAAACCCTGCACTCTTAGCATGCACTCGCGCCCTGTTCGTGGGCGCATGTCTGCCCTCGCTCGCCTTTTACTCCCGCTACACACCCCGGTTTGTCTCACATTTCGCGCCTATGGCACGCATTCTGCGTGGTAACGCGTATACAAACCATGCCGGCTCCCGTGCGCAGTATGGTGAGCAGGTCGATCCGGGGGCACGGCGGTACTCAAAAGGAGCCCCGCAATGTCCGAGCAATTGCCCAACGGCTACAGCCCCCGCCTCTATAACGAGGACTTGGGCCCGCTGCCGCAGAAATGGAATTGGTACAACATCTTCGCGTTCTGGATGAGCGATGTGCACAGCGTCGGCGGTTATGTCTTCGCCGCCAGCCTGTTCGCGTTGGGCCTGGCGAGTTGGCAAGTGTTGATCGCCTTGCTCGGTGGGATCTGCATCGTGCAGCTGATCGCCAACCTGGTCGCCAAGCCGAGCCAGCAGGCGGCGGTGCCGTATCCGGTGATCTGTCGACTGGCGTTCGGCGTGTTCGGGGCGAATATTCCTGCGGTCATCCGGGGCTTGATCGCCGTGGCCTGGTACGGCATTCAGACGTACCTGGCCTCCAGCGCGCTGATCATCGTGGTGCTGCGGTTTTTTCCTGCGATGGAGGTCTATGCAACGCCGCATTTTGCCGGTTTGTCCTACCTGGGCTGGTTCGGTTTCCTCAGCCTGTGGTTCGTCCAGGCGCTGGTGTTCTGGACAGGCATGGAGTCGATCCGTCGCTTCATCGACTGGGCCGGGCCGGTGGTGTATGCGGTGATGTTTCTGTTGGCCGGCTGGATCGTCTGGAAGGCCGGTTGGAGCAATATCAGCTTCACCTTGGCGGAGAAGTCGTTGTCCGGTTGGCAGGCGTTCGGCCAGGTGATCGTGGCCACGGCTTTGGTGGTGTCGTACTTTTCCGGCCCAACCCTGAATTTCGGTGATTTCAGCCGTTACTGCCGGAGCATGTCTGACGTGCGCCGAGGCAATTTCTGGGGGCTGCCGGTGAATTTCCTGGCGTTCTCCCTGGTCACCGTGGTGATTGTTTCCGGGACCTTGCCGGTGTTCGGCGAAATGCTCCATGACCCGATTGCCACCGTGGCGCGCATCGACAACGATGTGGCGGTCTTGCTGGGCGCCTTTGCCTTCGTGACCGCCACCATCGGCATCAACATTGTCGCCAACTTCGTCTCCCCGGCCTTTGACTTCGCCAACGTCGCGCCCAGCAAGATCAGTTGGCGCGCCGGCGGCATGATCGCGGCAGTGGCCTCGATTTTCATCACGCCGTGGAACCTGTTCAACAACCCCGAAGTGATCCACTACACCCTGGACGTGCTGGCGGCGTTCATCGGCCCGCTGTTCGGGATCCTGCTGGTGGATTACTACTTGATCAAAAAACAGCAGATCGACGTCGACGCACTGTTCAATGATGGGCCGAGCGGGCGCTATTACTACAGCGGCGGTATCAACTGGGCTGCGGTCAAGGCGTTGATCCCAGCGACGCTGATGGGCGTGGCGATCACCTTCACGCCGCTGCTGCAACCGATGGCCAACTTTGCCTGGTTCACCGGTTGCTTCCTCGGCGGGGTGTTGTATTTCGCCTTGGCGCGGCGCGAGACGACCGTGCACCTGAGCCCATCGCTCGGCCAGGCCTGATCAGCGCAGGGCAGTCTGGGCGCAAGGGTTCACCGCGCCCCGGTTGGCGGGCCGCAGCAACAGCCCGCCGGCCAGCAGCAGACCGCTGCCGGCAATGATCAGCGCCGGCTGCAGGCCGCCGCTGAAATGGCTGCTCAACGCCGCCAGCAGTGGCCCGCTGAGCTGGCCCACGGCAAAGCAGGCGGTCAACAGGCCCGCGTTGCGCTGGGTGGCGTGGGGCGCCAGTTCCCGGGAGTGCTGCATCACCAGCTGCATGCAGGCCAGGAACGGTGCGCCACACAGGATCACCCCCAGCGCCAGCCCCGGGCCGCTGCCCAGCAGGCAGGCGAACACCCCGGCGGCTTGCAGCCAGAGCGTACCGATCAGCCAACGACCGGTGGTGTTCGGGCTGGGGCGACGCAAGCTGACCAGCAACACGCCAGTGGCGGCGGCCAGGCCGAAGCAGGGCCAGAACAGGTCGGCCTGCCATTGCCCATGGAACTGCGCCGAGGCCATCTGCGACAGGAACGTCGCCGGGATGATGTAGCCCACGCCGTACAGGGCGTACACCACGCCAAGTCGAGCGATGCCACGGTTCGGTGAGGCGCTGACTGGCGCGGCAACGGTCGCGGCTGCGGCGGGTTGCGGCAGGATCGGCAGAATCACCAGCAGCATCGCCAATGCCACGCCGGCATACACCAGCCACAGGGTCGCGGAGGTCTGGCCCAACAGGTTCGAGCCCAGGGCAAGCAAACCGGTCAGGAAAATCCCCAACCCAGGGCCGGCAAACACCAAGGCGCCGAGCCGTGGCCGTCCCGCCGTCGCAGCCAAGGGTTGACTCAGGGCGGTGATCATCACCATCACCCAGGCGCTCGCCACGCCGGTGCCAAAGCGCAACGCCAAGTGCGGCCAGAAACCCCAGGCCCAGAACGACGCCAGGGTCAGCAGTACGCACAGCCACAGGCCGCCGAGCAACCGTCGCCGGACCTGTTCCGGGCGGCGGGCGAACATGGCGTCCAGCGCGCCGAGGAAGTAACCCAGGTAGTTGGCGGCGGCAATCAGACCGGCGGCGGTCAAGTCGAGCTGACCTTCGCCGATCAAATGAGGTAACTGGGGTGTAAGGGCGAAGCGGCCAATGCCCATGGCCATCATCAGGGCGATGAAGCTGCCGAGCAGGCGAGTAAGAGGTGACATGGTCGTTCTCCGGGTGTCGGGGCGAATGACCGTCAGGCTAGGACTGATTGACTTTCATTAAAAATGAATAATAGTGAGTAACTTGTTCTTTTTTGGAGAATGTCGTGGAGTTCAGCCAATTACGGATTTTCCAGGCCGTGGCCGAGGAAGGTTCCATCACCCGCGCCGCAGAGCGCCTGCACCGGGTGCCGTCGAACCTCTCGACCCGGCTCAAGCAGCTTGAAGAGCAATTGGGCGTGGACCTTTTCCTGCGGGAGCGTCAGCGTTTGCAGTTGTCACCGGCGGGAAAAGTCCTGCTGGACTATGCGGCCAAGCTTTTTGCCCTGCACGACGAAGCGCATGCCGCTGTGCAGGGCGGGCAGCCAGCCGGGGATTTTCTATTGGGCACGATGTACAGCACGGCGGCGACGCATTTGCCGGACCTGTTGGCGGCCTATCACCGGGCGTATCCGGCGGTGAACCTGCAAGTGCAATCCGGGCCCAGTGGCGAATTGCTCGAAGGCCTGCTCACCAATCGTCTCGACGCAGCGTTGGTGGACGGTCCACTGGAGCTGGCGGGGCTCGATGGCGTGCCGTTGTGCGACGAGCGGTTGGTGCTGATTACCGAGGCCGATCATCCGCCGGTACGCAGCGCGCTGGATGTGCAGGGCCGCGCGGTGTTCACGTTCCGGCGTGGTTGCTCCTACCGGATGCGCTTGGAAGCCTGGTTTGCCCATGACCATGCGACCATGGGCCGGGCAATGGAGATCGAGTCTTACCAGGGCATGCTGGCGTGTGTAATCGCCGGGTCCGGGGTGGCGTTGATGTCCGAGTCGATGCTGGCTAGCCTGCCGGGCCGCGAGCGGGTGACGGTGCATCCGCTGGCCGAGCCGTTTGCCAGCGCCACCACCTGGCTGATGTGGCGCAAAGGCATGGTCGGGGCCAACCTGAACGCCTGGATCGAATTGCAACAACAGGCCTGGCCGCGAGTGCCCATGGCGACGGCGCAATCGGCTTGAACTCCGGGAGGTGGATTTGGATCAATTCAGTAACAGATCATTGCAAACTGAGACGAGCATTGCGTAGAACATCGGACTATTATCAGTGCGAAGGGGCCACAGAAGTCTGCCGCTCGCACCACCCTGAGGGGGCACCACGATGAAAGAGAAAATCCAGAACTGGCTTCACGACTTGGGTGTCGCGCTGGGGCTGATCGAGCCGCCGATGCAGCCGGTACCGATCCGCACCGATGACGAGCAACGCCGCCGCCAACCGCGCCGCCGGTAAATACACCGCAGAATTTGGAGAGATCGCAGTTCCGGACCATTTCATTGAGATGGGCCGGAACTGCGATCTTTTTATTTCCAAGGCAACCCCCATGGTGAGGGGATTGACCTGTGGCGAGGGGATTTATCCCCGTTGGGCTGCGAAGCAGCCCCAAAACAGTCAATTCAATCTGTCTGGCACACCGAGGTGTCAGCGTTTGGGACCGCTGCGCGCTCCAGCGGGGATAAATCCCCTCGCCACAACTGCGTTCGGCTTGATTCAGTTCTCGATCAAACCGCCTTGGTTACCACACTCGGCCGCGGCGCCAACACACTCACCAGCACAAAACTCACCAGCGCCACGCTCAGGCTGTAGTAGATCGGCGTGTTCGCGTCCAGACCGTCCTTGAGCATGAAGAACAGCGCGGTCAAGAAGCCCAGCGACATGCTGGTGATCGCGCCGGCAGTGGTGGCGCGCTTCCAGTAGATGGCGCCGATCAGCGGGATCAGCATGCCGCCCACCAACAAGTTATAGGCCAGGGTCAGGGCGCTGATGACGTCGCTGACCACCAGGGCGATCACCAAGACCACGGCCCCCATCAGCAGGGTCGCGATGCGGTTTTCGTGAACGTCGCCACTGCCGCTTTCACGACCCTGGCGCAGACGTGGCAGCAAGTCCTGGACCACCGTGGTGGACGCCGCGAGCAGGCCCGCCGCAGCGGTGGACATCAAGGCCGCCAGGGCCGCGGCGATCACCAGCCCGCGAATGCCGTTGGGCAGGCTGGTCTGGACGACGCTGGCGAAGGCGTTGTTGACGTTTTCCAAGTCCGGCAGCAAGACCTTGGCCGCCATGCCGATCAAAGCGCCGGCCAGGCCATACAGCACGCAGTACAGGCCAGCGGCGGTGCCGGCGACTTTGGCCACGCCTTCGCTGCGGGCAGTGAACACCCGCTGCCAGATGTCCTGGCCGATGAAGATGCCGAAGAAGTAGATCAGGAAGTAGGTGAGGATGGTGTCCCAGCCGATGGCGGTGAAATCGAAGTAGCTGGCCGGCAGCTTGGCCACCATGGCGTCCCAGCCACCGGCATCGACGATGGACATCGGCATCAGCAGGAACACCAGGCCAACGGTCATGATCAAGAATTGCACGATGTCGGTAAGGGTCAGTGACCACATGCCACCGATGGTGGAATACAGCACCACCACGCCGCCGCCCACCAGGATCGACACCCAGAACGGCAGGCCGAACAGCACCTGCATCACGGTGCCAATGGCGATGGTCGAGGTAGCGCCGATCATCAGCGCATAAACCAGCATGATCAGCGCACTGGCCTGGCGTGCGGCCGGGTTATAGCGACGCTCCAGCACTTGGGTCACGGTGTAGATCTTGAGCTTGAGCAACGGTTTGGCGAGGAACAGGCTCAGGCCGACGATGCCCAGGCCGATGGCGCCGCACAGCCAGAACCCGGAAATGCCGTAGACATAGCCCAGGCGCACGGTGCCAATGGTGGATGCGCCGCCCAGGACGGTAGCGGCCATGGTGCCCAGGTAAAAGCCCGGGCCGAGGTTGCGCCCGGCGACCAGGTAGTCGTCACGGGTTTTGGCGCGGCGCATGCCATACCAGCCCAAAGCGATCATGCCGGTGGCGTAGAGAAGAACGACGATTAAATCCAAAGCCATGATGGCGTGTCTCCGATTGTTTTTTTTATAGTGAAGTCGGCTAGTACCGGGGCCATATTGCGTACTGCTCTTTGTGGCGAGGGGATTTAGCGAAACGTCGCACCGCCCCACTGGGCTGCGAAGCAGCCCCAAAACAGTCAACTCAATCTGTCTGGCACACCGAGGTGTCAGGGCTTGGGAGCGCTGCGCGCTCCAGCGGGGATAAATCCCCTCGCCACAGGTGCAGTGCTCGGCTGGCTTTTGCTGCGCAGATCATCCGGCCCATACACCGCCGCCGGCTCTGGAAACAGCCCCAGCAACGTCAGGTACACCACCGAAGCCAGGCCCAGGGTCACTGGCAGGCTGATGTCGATCCCGCCGGCCAGTTCGCCCAATGGCCCGACGAACTGCCCCGGCAGGTTGACGAAGCACAACCCCACCAGTGCGCTGGGGATCCATGCCCCCAGGCCGCGCCAGTTCCAGCCGTGGCTGAACCAGTAGCGCCCGCCGGTTTCGCCGCGGGTGAACACTTGCAGGTCATCCGGGCAGTAGAAGCCGCGGCGTACCAGCAGGCCGATGATCATGATCACCATCCACGGTGTGGTGCAGGTGATGATCAGTACGGCGAAGGTAGATACGCTTTGCACCAGGTTCGCGGCGAAGCGGCCGATGAAGATGAAGGCAATCGACAGCACGCCGATCAGCAGTGTCGCCTTGACCCGCGACAGCACCCGTGGAAACACGCTGGACATGTCCAGGCCGGTGCCATACAGCGACGTGGTGCCGGTGGACATGCCGCCGATCACCGCGATCAGGCACACCGGCAGGAAGAACCAGCTCGGCGAGACCGCCAGCAGGCCGCCCACGTAGTTGTTGGCCGCGATGTAGTCCGGCGCCTTGATCGCCACGATGGTGGCGGTGGCGAGGCCGAACAGGAACGGGATCAGCGTCGCCAGTTGCGCGGCGACAACCGCCAGCATGATGCGGCGCTTGGGCGTGTTGCGTGGGATGTAGCGCGACCAGTCACCGAGGAATGCACCGAAGGAAATCGGGTTGCTCATGGCCACCAGCGCCGCGCCGATGAAGGCCGCGTAGAAGCCCGGCTGGCCGAGGCTGACGGTGCCGGCGAACTGGCTGTCGAAGGTCGGCGCGAAGGCCACGATGCCCAGCAGGAACAACAGGCTGGCGGCCCACACGGCGATGCGGTTGACCCACAGCATGAAGCGAAAGCCGTAGATGCACACGGTCAAGACCAGCAAGGCGAACAGGCCATAGGCCAGGCCCAGGCTCAGATCGGTTTCCGGCACGCCGATCAACCGCTTGGCGCCGCCGATCAATGCGTCTCCGGAACTCCATACCGACAGCGAAAAGAACGCGATGGCGGTCAACAGTGACAGGAACGAGCCGACGATCCGCCCGTGCACGCCGAAGTGCGCACCGGAAGACACCGCGTTGTTGGTGCCGTTGAGCGGGCCGAACAGGCCCATCGGCGCGAGGATGATCGAACCCACCAACACCCCCAGCACAATCGCCCAGACCCCAGCCTGGAACGACAGGCCGAACAGCACCGGGAAACTGCCGAGCACGGCGGTGGCAAAGGTATTGGCGCCGCCGAAGATCAGGCGAAACAGATCGCTTGGGCCGGCGGTGCGTTCGTGGTCCGGGATCTGTTCGACCCCGAAGGTTTCGATTTGCGTAAGGCTGTTGTCGTTATTGTTATTCATGACCTGCTCCGATCATAAAGGCGCGCTCATCGAGTGCGAGCGTCGCCTGTTTGGCTAAGGGGTTGGCAGCCCTTCCGGCATTGCGGACAAATGTTCGTGACAGGCCAGCCATCGGCCTTGTTGTTCTTGGCGAAACACAATGGTTTCGCGCTCCTGGCTAAAGTGAAGCTCCCCTTGCATGCGCAGCTCGGTGGCCACGTCATGGATGAAAACCGCCACGTCCCCTTGCAGGCTGACGATGGCGTTGCTTGAGGTGCAGGAGAGCACCTCGAAGCCATCCTCGGAGCGCCAGCGGTCCCACAACGCCTGGTAGGCATCGCGTGACAGCAGGGGCTGTTCGAGGGTGTGGAACACGAAACTCGCATCCGCCGTGAACGCGCCGAAATAGGCGTCGCGGTCATTGCGGGCGAAGGCCGACACCAGTTGTGCGGCGGCCTTGAGCACTTGATCCTGTTCGTTCATGGGCGCACCTCAGCGATGAACCACGCCGGGCAGTACGCAGAGCATCTCGTACAGCAGGTTGGCGCCCAACAGCGAGGTGTTGCCGGTGGTGTCGTACGGTGGCGAGACTTCTACCAGATCGCAACCGACCAGGTCGAGGCCCTGGCAGCCACGGACGATTTCGATTGCCTGGATGGTGGTCAGGCCGCCGATTTCCGGGGTGCCGGTGCCAGGGGCCCAGGCCGGGTCGATGCCGTCGATGTCGAAGCTCAGGTACACCGGGCCGCCGCCGACTTTCTCGCGCACTTCAGCCATCAGCGGGGCGAGGGATTTGTGCCAGCACTCTTCGGCCTGGACCACACGAAAGCCCTGGTTACGGCTCCAGTTGAAATCATCGGCGGTATAGCCCTGGGCCCGCAGGCCGATCTGGACCACGCGGTCGCAATCGAGCAGGCCTTCCTCCACGGCGCGGCGGAAGGTGGTGCCGTGGGCGATTTTCTCGCCGAACATGTGGTCGTTCACATCGGCGTGAGCGTCGATGTGCACCAGGCCGACCTTGCCGTGTTTCTTGTGGATCGCCCGCAGGATCGGCAGGGTGATGGTGTGGTCGCCGCCCAGGGTCAGGGGAATGACGTTATGTTCGAGGATCTTGTGGTACGACTCCTCGATGATCCGCACCGCATCCAGCAGGTTGAAGGTGTTGATCGGCACGTCACCGATGTCGGCCACCGACAGCGAGTCGAACGGCGCCGCACCAGTGGCCATGTTGTAGGGGCGGATCATCACGGATTCGGCGCGGATCTCCCGCGGCCCGAAACGGGTGCCGGCGCGCAGGGAGGTGCCGATGTCCAGCGGCACGCCGACGAAGGCTGCGTCCAGGCCGGCGGCGGTTTGCAAATGGGGGAGTCGCATCATGGTGGCGATGCCGCCGAAGCGCGGCATTTCATTGCCGCCCAGTGGTTGGTGAAGAATCTTGTCCACGGGTAGGGCCTCATCGTTGTATTTATCAGGGGCCGATTCTGCGAAAAGCCTGGGAGGGGAAGAATCGCCAGGGGCAAATACTTAGTTCAGATTTTTCTAAACTAATGCGCGGTGGGGCGATAGACTTCGCAGCAGTGCTGTCCTGGAGGACAGGATGCCCCCTGTGGCGAGGGGATTTAGCGAAACGTCGCACCGCCCCGCGGGGCTGCGGAGCAGCCCCGACACAGTCAACTCAATCTGTCTGGCACACCGAGGTGTCAGGGTTTAGGGCCGCTTCGCGCCCCAGCGGGGATAAATCCCCTCGCCACAAATGTTTGCAGTGATCCCAGTATGGAGAGGCTCGATGGCCAACGCTCTACCCGACCTTAAACTGCTGCGCATCTTCGTCAGCGTGGTCCGGCACCAGGGGTTCGCCAATGCCCAGCACGAACTCAACCTCTCCACGTCGGCCATCAGCACCTACATGAGCCAACTCGAATCGGCCCTGGGCCTGGTGCTGTGTCATCGTGGCCGAGGCGGGTTCAGCCTGACCAGCAAGGGCGAGTTGTTCCATCAGGAAACCCTGCGTCTGCTGGGCGAACTCGAAGGGTTCGAGCAGTACGCCGCCGCGCTCAAGGGTGAACTGCGCGGCACGTTGAACCTGGGGGTGATCGATTCCACCGTCAGCGACAAGGCCTTGCCGTTCGCCGAAGCCATCGGCGCCTACAGCCAGGAGCATCCGGCGGTGCATTTGCACCTGTCGGTCATGAGCCCTTACGAGCTGCAACTCGGCGTGCAGGACAACCGTCTGGACCTGGCCATCGGTGCGTTTTCCACGCGCATGAGCGGGCTGGTCTACATGCCGCTGTACCGCGAGCAACATTGGTTGTACTGCAGTAACCGCCATCCGTTGTTCAACGAGCGGCGCATCCCCGAGCAAGTCATCACCCAGCAACGCATGGTCGGGCGCGGTTACTGGAGCCAGGCCGAACTGGCCCGCCATGGTTTCAAGCACAGCGCGGCGACGGTGGAGAGCATGGAGGCGCAGTTGATCCTGGTGTTGTCCGGTGCCTACGTCGGTTACCTGCCTGAGCACTATGCCCAGGCTTGGGTCGACAAGGGCGATTTGCGCGTGCTGCTGCCGGCGACCTTCGGTTATCAGGCGCCGTTTTCGATGATCGTGCGTCGTGGTCGCAGCCGCGAACCGCTGATCCAGACATTCCGTGATTTGCTCAAAGCTCAACTGAATCAGGCCTGACCATGTCCAGAACTCAATGCCCGCGCTGCCAACGACCGCAAAGCCATTGCCTGTGCCCGCTGATCCCCAGCCTCGACAGCCGCACCCGGGTCTTGCTGTTGCAGCATCCCAGCGAAGTGAACCATGCCTTGAACACGGCCAGGCTGGCGGCGCTGGGGCTCAACAATGCCGAGTTGATCGTGGGCGAAGTGTTCGAGGATTTGCCCAGGTTGCTCAATCCACCGGGTTATCGGACGCGGTTGCTGTTTCCCGGCGACGAGGCGCAGCCGTTGCAGGCTTATGTTCCGTCCGAGGAACCGCTGCTGTTGGTCGTGCCCGATGGCACCTGGCGCAAGGCGCGCAAGCTGCTGCACCTCAACCCGCTGCTGGCGGCGCTGCCGAGGGTGACCCTGGCCGAAGGTGGCGTGTCCCGTTATCGCTTGCGCAAGGCACCGGGGCCGGGGGCGTTGTCGACGGTGGAGGCGATTGCCCAGGCGTTGCAGACCCTTGAAGCGCCGGCCAGCTTCGAGCCGTTGTTGCGGCCGTTCGAGGCGCTGATCGAGGGGCAGATTGTGGCGATGGGGGAAGAGACCTTCCAGCGTAACCATGCTGAGAATAGGTCGTGACTGTGCTGGCCTCATCGCGAGCAGGCTCGCTCCCACATTGGATCTGTGGTGTTAGCAGATTTGTGCATGCACTGGAGATCAACTGTGGGAGCGAGCCTGCTCGCGATAGTGGTAGAACAATCAATGAAAGTCTCAGCTCAGGGGCTACCGCTCACGCATCGCCTCGGTCCGCGCCTTCAACACCGGCTTGAGCAAGTAATCCAACACACTCTTCTCCCCAGTGATGATATCCACCGTAGCCACCATCCCCGGAATGATCAGCAGCGGTTTGGCATCGCCGCCCAAATGGTTTTTATCGGTGCGCACCTGGATCAGGTAGAAGCTGTTGCCCTTGTCGTCGGTGATGGTGTCGGCGCCGATCAGTTCGAGCTTGGCGCTCAGCCCGCCATAGATGGTGTAGTCGTAGGCGCTGAACTTGACCATGGCCTTCTGGCCCGGGTGCAGGAACGCCACGTCCTGGGGGCGAACCTTGGCTTCGATCAGCAGGTTGTCTTCCAGGGGCACGATTTCCAGCATGTCGTTGCCCGGCTGTACCACGCCGCCAATGGTGTTGACCTTCAGTTGCTTGATCACCCCATGCACCGGCGAGACCACGGTGGTGCGGGTCACGCGGTCATCGATGGCGATGCTCGAGGCGGTGATTTTCGACAGTTCGGTGCGTTTCTCGTTGAGGTCCTTGGCCGCTTCGGAGCGGAAGGTCTGTTCCGATTCGTCGATCTTGCTCTTGATTTCATTGATCGCCGATTCGGCCCGGGGAATCGCCAAAGTGGTGGCGTTGAGTGAGCCGCGGATTTCCACCGCACTGCGCTTGAGTCGCAGGATCTCCACTGGCGACACTGCCCCGGTGCGCACCAGCGGTGCGGACATGTTCATTTCTTCTTGCAGCAAGGCCAGGGCGGAGCTGAACTGGCCTTGCTTGGAGCGAAACTCCGCCAGTTCCTGGGTCTTCTGCCGCAGTTGTTCGGTCAGGGTCCGTTGCTCGCTGGCCAGGCGACGCTGGCGTTGTTCGTACAGCGAGCGTTCATCCTCGGCCACTTGCGGGGCCTTGGCGGTTATCTCTGCCGAGAGTGCGAATGGCCGCCCTTCAGCCTCGGCCGACAGGCGTTCGACCTGGGCGGTCAAGGCATAGCGGTCGGCCTCGCTCTCGCCCTTGTTCGACAGATAGCGCGTGTCGTCCAGGCGCAGCAGGGTGTCGCCTTTGTTCACCATCTGCCCTTCGCGGACGAAAATCTCGGTGACGATGCCGCCCTCCAGGTTCTGGATCACCTGGACCTTGCTCGACGGAATCGCCTTGCCTTCGCCTGTGGTGACTTCCTGCAAGACCGCCAGTTTGGCCCAGACCAGCCCGGTGACGATCAAGCCGGCGGCCAGCCACACGGTGACCCGCGAGCGGCGCGGCGAGTCCTGCAACGTGGCGCCGGCGGTTTCCGCCATGAACTCGCTTTCGGCGCTTTTGCTGAAACTGCCGAAGTAGCTTCGGGCGGCTGAATCCGGTGTTTGAGCAGACATGGGGCGGTACCCGTTGGTTAAATAACTAAGGTTGGTGCGGCTTTTGTGGCGAGGGGATTTATCCCCGCTGGGCTGCGAAGCAGCCCCAAGACAGCTGACCCAATCTGTCTGGCACACCGAGGTGCCTGGTTTTAGGGCTGCTTCGCAGCCCAGCGGGGCGGTGCGACGTTTCGCTAAATCCCCTCGCCACAAGGGATATGTGTTGGCATCTATACCGCCGCAGACCCCACCCGTCCCTTGCGCAGCGCATCGATCACCGCGTCCTTCGGCCCATCCGCCACGATCCGGCCGTTATCCAGCACCACCAACCGGTCCACCAGGCTCAGCATCGAGGTGCGGTGAGTGACCAGCAGCACGGTCTTGCCCTGTACGTGGGTATGGAGCTTTTGTCGCAAGGCGTCTTCGCTGCTGTTGTCCATGGCGCTGGTGGGTTCGTCCAGCAACAGGATCGGCGGGTCGAGCAACAAGGCCCGGGCCAGCAGCACGGCCTGGCGCTGGCCTCCGGAAAGCAACTGCCCGCGTTCACCCACCGGGCGGTCGAAGCCTTGGGGGTGTTGGCGGGCCAGTTCGGTGACGCCGGTCAGTTCCGCCACTTCCAGCATGCGCGCATCGCTGATGTAACGGGCGCCCAGGGTGAGATTGTCCCGCAGGCTGCCGGCCAGCAATGGCAGGTCATGGGCGACATAGCCGATCTGTTGGCGCAGGTCGGCGACGTCCAGTTGCCGCAGATCCAGACCATCGAGCAGCAACTGACCTTCCTCCGGTGCGTAGAAACCCATCACCAGGCGCGCCAGGGTGCTCTTGCCCGAACCGCTGCGACCGATGATCCCGACCCGTTCGCCGGGCTTGAGGCTGAAACTGATATTGGCCAGCGCGGGGGAGCTCTGGCCGTTGTAATGAAAGGTCACACCGTTGACGTCCAGCGCGCCCTGCAATTGGGTGCGATCCAATGGCCGCTGCTTGGCGTCCCGTTCCTGGGGCAGCGCCATCAGTGCATCGGTGCTGCGCATGGTGAGTTGGGCCTGCTGGTAGCGGGTGATCAGCCCGGCAATCTGCCCCAGCGGCGCCAAGACCCGACTGCCGAGCATGTAAGTCGCCACCAGCGCGCCGACGCTGAGGTTGCCGGCGATGATGCTGTAGACCCCGGCGACGATGGTCGCCATGCCGGCCAGTTGTTGCAGGAACAACGTGCCGTTGGTCGCCAATGCCGAAAGGTTGCGCGCATGGCTGTCCAGGCGGGTGAGGGCGCCGTGGGTGCTTTCCCACTGATGCTGGCGCTCGCTCTCGGCGCTGCAGGCCTTGAGGGTTTCCAGGCCGCCGAGGGTTTCAATCAACAAGGCTTGGCGCTGGGCACCCAGGGCCAGGCTTTTTTGCACGGTGTCGCGCAGGCGCACCTGGATGATCATCGCGAAGACAATGGTGATGGGAAACGCCACCACCGGGATCACCACCAGCCAGCCACCGAGCAGGCCGATCACCAACAGCATCAACAGGGCGAAGGGCAGGTCGATCAGGCTGGTGAGGGTCACGGCGGTGAGAAACTCCCGCAGGCCCTGGAAGTCATGGATGCTCTGGGCGAAGCCGCCGATGGTCACTGGCTTGGCCTTCATCGCCATGCCGGTGATGCGCTCGAACAGGGTGGCGGAAAGAACCACGTCGGTTTTCTTGCCGGCAGTGTCCAGCAGATGGGCTCGCACCACCCGCAACACCAGTTCGAAACCGGTGCCGATCAGCAGCCCCACGGCCAGCACCCACAAGGTCGACGTGGCCTGGTTCGGCACCACGCGATCGTAGGTCTGCATGACGAACAGCGGCACCATCAGGCCCAGCAGGTTGATCAGGAAACTCGCCAGGATCGCGTCGCTGTACAGCCAGCGCGACAGTTTCAAGGTGTCGCGAAACCACGCCTCGACCCGCGGCACCAAAGGCGAGCGCAGGTCCTCGAGTTCATGGCGCGGCCGGGCGAACAAGGCCTGGCCACTGTAATCGGCGGTCAGTTCCTCGCGACTGACCCATTGTTCGCCGCCGTCGGCTTCGCTGGGCAGGATCAGCGCCTTGCCATCCTCACCCCAGCGCCGCAATACCGCACAGCGGCCGCCCACCAGGACCAGCATCACCGGCAGGTTCAGGGGCGAGATATCCACCAGCTCACGACGCAACAGTCGCGCCTGCAAGCTCGCCCGGGCCGCTGCGCGCGGCAGCAGGTCCAGGCTCAAGCGTTGGTGCGCCATAGGAAGCCCGGCGCTGAGGCTGGCGCGGCTGACCGTCGCGCCATGGAGTTTGCAGAGGATCAACAGGCCGTCCAGCAAGGGATCATCGAAATTCAGCCGCGGATCAGCGCCGGGGATTGCAGGTTCCATGCTGGTCACATTGATCGCTCCCCTGGGGACTACTTCAGTTCCGGCAGCCGCGCCTGGTTCTTGACTTCGGTCTGCGCGACCGCATCGGCTGGCAGCACGATCCGTTGCTTGTGCAACAGCAGGCCCATATTCGCCAGCACCCGGTACATCGAGTACTCCTCGGTGTAACGCACCTCGGTGTAGCGACGGTTGGCGTTGTACAGCTCGTTTTCGCTGTCGAGCAGGTCGAGCAGGGTGCGCTGACCGAGACCGAACTGATCCTGGTAGGCGGCGCGTACACGGGCGGTGGTGTCGGCGTATTCGCGGGCGGTGGGCGTCTGTTTGCGAGCGTTGAGCATCGCGTTCCAGGCCAGGCGCGTGTCTTCGTTGAGTTGGCGCAGGGCATTGTTGCGGATGTCCATGGCCTGGTTGATCTGGTGGGCGTTGGAGGCCAGCCGCGCCTTGTCGCTGCCACCGCGGAACAGGTTGTAGTTCATCACCACGCCGACCCGCCAGTTGTTGTCATGGCCTTCTTCGCCACCGATGTTGTTATTGGCACCCACCGCCGCCTCGGCGTCGAAACGGGGGTAGAACGGCGACTTCGCCACTTCGTACTGGCTTTCGGCGGACTGTATGTCGGCCTGGGCCGATTTCAGGTACGGGTTGTTATCCACCATGCTTTGCTGGGCTTCGCGCAGGTCGGCGGGGATTTCGCCTTTGGTCGAAGGCGGCATTTCCAACTCATCGGGCATGCGCCCGACCACGCTGTAGAAATTCGCCTCGGCGTCGGCCAGGTCCACCTGGGCGGTGTCGTAGTTGTTTTCCGCCAGGGCCCGGCGGGCATTGGACTGGTCGGAGTCGGCGGTGCTGCCCACCCCGCGTTGCGTGCGCAGGCCGATCTGGTCGTTGACCCGCAGGTGCGCTTGCAGGTTGTTCTTGGCCAGGGTCACCAGTTCGCGACGCTTGAGCACTTCCAGGTAGACCTCGATGGTACGCAGCGCCAGATCCTGGGCGGTGCCTTGGGCGTAATAGGCCCGCGAGTTGACCACGCCCTGGGTACGTTCCACTTCATTGGCGGTGTTGAACCCGTCGAAGATCATCTGCCGCAGGCGCAGCTCTGACTGGGTGTAGGTCAGGATATTGGTGTGGTGGTTGCCCAATGCCCGGGTGTTGGTGTTGTCGCTGTAGCCTCGACCGTAACCGGCATTGAGATCCACCGACGGGAAAAAGCCCCCCCTGGCGACCTTGACGTCTTCATTGGCCGACAGACGGCTGTCCACCCGTTGTGCCAGCTCCGGGTGGGTAGCGATGGTGCTCTGGATCGCTTCGGTCAAGGACATGGCCTGCGCCTGAGAAGAGCAGGCCATGGCCAGCAAAACCGCGCTGCAGAGGGGGGTTAGAACGCGCATGGGGTGCATCTCCTGAGGTCTGTAGTACTTCGCTGTCGCCAAAATATTGACGTATTTAAGATCAAAACCGTTTCAACCTTGTAACAACACAGCTAAGAACATCCTGCGCAAAACCTAAGAAGAATTTCTCATAACCCTTATGCCGAAAAAAACTTATGTGCTTGAAAAAATCCAGCACATTGTTCAAAGCGAAAGCCTTTGAATTAGCGGGTTCTGACGGCTTTTAGGCGTCAATAAAAGTTCCATGCAGATTTTTAAGCGATGTGAAGAAGTGCCGAAAGGGCGATGAGGAAGGCAATTTTAAGTGACGGTTTTCTGTCGTTTTGGCTAATTGCCAGCACCTTCTGCTTTCACGAAAGCTGGCAGATTTTCCAGCTTTCCTGGTCGCCAATCTGAGGACGGATTCTTCACCCAGACAGGTGCCGATTGCGGTCGGCAACGGAGGAAATGCACATGGCAGCGCTCATCGGTATCGTCAGTAAAGTGGTCGGGCAGGTTTTCGCAGAAGCGGCCGGCGGCCTGCGGCGGCCTCTGGTCGAAGGCGATCGGCTCTATGCCGGTGAACACCTGATCACCGGGGGCGAAGGGGCCGTGGCGGTGCATCTGCAAAATGGCCAGGAATTGACCCTGGGACGCGGAAGCAACCTGACCCTCACCCCACAGCTGCTCGCCAACCACGCGCCCCATGTCGACACGGCTGAAGCGCTGACACCGAGTAACGCGCAACTGACCGATGTGCAAAAACTGCAGCAAGCCATCGCCGCCGGTGCCGACCCGACCCAGACCGGTGAGGCCACGGCCGCGGGCCCCGAGGGTGGCAACCCGGGGGGCGTGGGTGGCGGGCACAGTTTTGTGCTGCTGGAAGAAGTCGGCGGGGAGGTCGATCCGCAGATCGGTTTCCCGACGGCCGGGTTCAACGGGATTCCCGAGTTCCCACAACTGCGCCTGGCCGGTGATCCGGATAACACGGGCGACGATGCCACCGTGCCGCCGGTCACCCCTGAAACGCCGGATAACCCTGT
Organism: Pseudomonas sp. DF11; assembly: GCF_058148565.1. NCBI lineage: Bacteria > Pseudomonadati > Pseudomonadota > Gammaproteobacteria > Pseudomonadales > Pseudomonadaceae > Pseudomonas > Pseudomonas sp. DF11. The sequence goes on along the minus strand of NZ_JBYVYN010000011.1, from coordinate 1,647 downwards.
GACCCTCGACGGGGTCAATGTCGAGGGCGGCGAGCTGACCACCAACGAGGCCAATCTGGCCGATGGTTCGGCGAGCAACCCGGGTGCGCTGGTGCAAAGCGGTACCTTCACGGTTTCTGCCCCCGATGGGCTGAGCAGCCTGAGCATCGGTGGCGTCAGCGTGATTGCTGGCGGTGTGCCCGCAGGCTTTCCTCAAACCATCACCTCGCCGCTGGGCAACACCTTGACCATCACCGGCTACAACCCGACTACCGGCGTGGTCAGCTACACCTACACCCTGACGGACAATGAAACCCATCCTGCCGGTGGCGGCGCCAACAACATCACCGAGCAGTTCCCGGTCGTGGCCGTCGATTCCGATGGCGATACCGCCACCGGGACCCTGGACGTCAATATCACTGACGACGTGCCCCAGGCGATCGACGACAGCCACGCCAACACGGCCTCGGAAACCCTGGTCACCCTCACGGGTAACGTATTGACCAACGATCACCAGGGCGCCGACCGGATCCCCATCGGCCCCGATAGCGGACCGATCATTGGCGGGACGTTCACCGGCACCTACGGCACCCTCGTGCTCAATCCCAATGGCACATACACCTACACCCTGAACACCAGCGACCCGCAATTCGTCGCATTGCACGGCGGGGGAAGCGGCACTGAGACATTCACCTATACCCTGACCGATGCCGACGGTGACACCAGTACTGCGAACCTGGTGCTGCAAGTGCACAACAATGACGATCCGGTGATCATCACCGGCCTCGACACCGAAGGCGGTGAGCTGACGATCCAGGAGAAAAATCTTGGCGACGGCAGCAGCCCGGACGCACCGGCCCTGACCCAAAGCGGCACCTTCACCGTCACCGCGTTGGACGGTGTTCAAACACTGAGCGTCGGCGGCATCAACGTCGTCACCGGCGGTGTGGCAGCCGGTTTCCCACAATCGATTACCACCGCGCTGGGCAACACCCTGACCATCACCGGCTACAACGCCACCACAGGCGTGGTCAGCTACAGCTACACGCTGCTGGACAATGAAGCCCATCCAAACGCCAACGGCGCCAACAGCCTGAGCGAGCAATTTGCCGTGGTTGTCACCGACGACAACGGCACCACCGCCAACGGCAACCTCGACGTGAATATCGTCGACGACCTGCCAAAAGCCGTGGACGACAGCAACGCCAGTACCGCCTCGGAAACCAACCTGACCCTGACCGGCAGCGTGCTGACCAACGACACCCAGGGTGCCGACCATGTGGCCTCCGGTCCGATCACACCCGGCACTTTCACCGGCACCTACGGCACCCTGGTGCTCAACGCTGACGGCTCCTATACCTACACCCTCAACACCGCCGATGCCGATTTCAAAGGTTTGCATGGCGGCGGCAATGGCAGCGAAACCTTCACCTACACCCTGACCGATGCCGATGGCGACACCAGTACCGCGAACCTGGTGCTGCAAGTGCACAACAATGACGATCCGGTGATCATCACCGGCCTCGACACTGAGGGCGGTGAGCTGACGGTCCAGGAGAAAAACCTCAGCGACGGCAGCAGCCCGGACGCACCGGCGCTGACCCAGAGCGGCACCTTCACCGTCACCGCGTTGGACGGTGTGCAAACCTTGAGCGTCGGCGGTATCAA
>NZ_JBYVYN010000010.1:0-229913 GCF_058148565.1 Pseudomonas sp. DF11 | reverse complement strand
AGGATCTGTGGTGAAGATTAAACCGGGGGGGGGGTGGCAAAAAAAAGCCGGTGAGCTTGTCGCCCACCGGCCTTTTTCGCAGTGCCAAAATGCGTGTTACTGCACTTCTACCGCCAGGCTTTCACTGATCTTCTTCTGCCAGATGGCGGGACCGGTGATGTGCACCGACTCGCCTTGGCTATCGACCGCGACAGTCACCGGCATGTCCTTGACCTCGAACTCGTAGATCGCTTCCATGCCCAGTTCGGCGAACGCCAGGACCTTGGATTTCTTGATCGCCTGGGCCACCAGGTAAGCGGCACCGCCAACGGCCATCAGGTAGACAGCCTTGTTGTCCTTGATCGCTTCGATGGCAGTCGGGCCACGCTCGGATTTGCCGATCATGCCCAGCAGGCCGGTCTGCTCGAGGATCTGGCGGGTGAACTTGTCCATCCGCGTAGCCGTGGTCGGGCCGGCCGGGCCGACGACTTCGTCACCCACCGGATCGACTGGGCCGACGTAGTAGATGAAGCGACCCTTGAGGTCCACCGGCAAGGTTTCACCCTTGTTCAGCATCTCGACCATGCGCTTGTGCGCCGCGTCGCGACCGGTGAGCATCTTGCCGTTGAGCAGTACGGTTTCGCCCGGTTTCCAGCTCTGTACTTCTTCCGGGGTCAGGGTGTCGAGGTTGACGCGACGGGCCGACGGGCCGGCTTCCCAGACGATTTCCGGGTAGGCGTCCAAGGGTGGTGCTTCCAGCGACGCCGGGCCGGAACCGTCGAGCACGAAGTGGGCGTGACGAGTGGCGGCGCAGTTGGGGATCATGCACACCGGCAGGGAGGCGGCGTGGGTCGGGTAGTCCATGATCTTCACGTCGAGCACGGTGGTCAGGCCACCCAGGCCCTGGGCGCCGATACCCAGTTGGTTGACCTTCTCGAACAGCTCCAGGCGCATCTCTTCGATACGGTTCTGTGGGCCGCGTGCCTTGAGCTCGTGGATGTCGATGGACTCCATCAACACTTCCTTGGCCATGACCGCGGCTTTCTCGGCGGTGCCGCCGATGCCGATGCCGAGCATGCCCGGTGGGCACCAGCCGGCGCCCATGGTCGGAACGGTCTTCAGTACCCAGTCAACGATGGAATCGGACGGGTTGAGCATGGCCATCTTCGATTTGTTCTCGGAGCCGCCGCCCTTGGCCGCCACGTCCACTTCCACGGTGTTGCCCGGGACGATGGAGTAGTGGATGACCGCCGGGGTGTTGTCCTTGGTGTTTTTGCGTGCGCCCGCCGGGTCGGCGAGGATGGAGGCACGCAGGACGTTTTCCGGCAGGTTGTAGGCGCGACGCACGCCCTCGTTGATCATGTCGTCCAGGCTCATGGTCGCGCCATCCCAACGTACGTCCATGCCCACGCGCACGAACACGGTCACGATGCCGGTGTCCTGGCAGATCGGCCGATGGCCGGTGGCGCACATGCGCGAGTTGATCAGGATCTGCGCCATGGAGTCACGGGCCGCCGGCGATTCTTCGCGCAGGTAGGCTTCGTGCATCGCCTGGATGAAATCCACGGGGTGGTAGTAGGAAATGAACTGCAAGGCGTCGGCAACGCTCTGTATCAGGTCATCTTGCTTGATCACGGTCATGAGTCGCGCTCCTCTCTAAAGACGGGAACATTCAATAAGGTGCCGGCCGCTTGGGTGCATCGGTCGACGGGCGGCACCTCTATAAGGCACGCCGGGCATGCTGGCGCGACGCTAAAAAGGCGCGGCAGTATATCGCAGGCCGGCCCCCTGTGGGAGCGAGCTGCCTTTGTGGCGAAGGGATTTATCTGTGGCGAGGGGATTTATCCCCGTTGGGCTGCGCAGCAGCCCTGAAAACCAGTCACCTCGGTGTGTCAGGTTGTTCGCCTTCAGGCATTTTGGGGCTGCTTCGCAGCCCAGCGGGGATAAATCCCCTCGCCACAGGGTCACCTGCCCGCATCAAACAACTGCGTCAATCTAGGCCATTGCTTTGACGCCATTTTTCTGCTCCAGAATTGAATGGTCATTTGTCCTACACGCCACTAAAGTGGCGTCTGGCCTGTAGCGTAGGACGCCTCCTGTCAGTTTCCTTTCCCATGGTGAGTCAACGATTGACCCATAACGCCATTCAACGTCTTTTGCTGAAACGCTTCGCTTTGGCGGCCGCAACTTACGCGCTGGCATTGGTGTTGTTGTGGTTGGCATTTTTCAGTGGTCATTACCTCGATTCGTTGCGCGGTGTCATCATCGGCAGCGTGTTGGTCGTGCTGTGCCAGGCCGGGTTGTTCACGCTGTTTATCACCGACCGCAACCTGCGCTTCGCCGACCCCAGCCTGACCGAAATACAGGTGTTGATCGGTCTTGGCTGGCAGACCTGGATGATGGCGCACCTGGACCAGGCCCGCGGCGTGTTCCTGGTGTTCTATGTGCTGATCCTGCTGTTCGGGCTGTTCCATCTGTCGCGTCGGGCCTTTGTGCGCTGCGCGTCGCTGGTGTTCATCAGTTTTACCGCGATTACCCTCTGGGACGGGTACTTCTTCAGGCTTCCCGATCTCACCTTGGCCGGGTTGCAGGTGGCCGTGCTGTTTCTCGTGCTGGTGTGGCTGGTGTTTTATGCCCGCTATGTCCAGACCTCACGCCAGCGCATGCGCCAGCGGCGGTTTGCCTTGCAGGCGCACCAGGACACCTTGCGCGGGATGATGCGCCAGCTCGAAGACCTGGTGGCCACCGATGAACTGACCGGGCTGTTCAACCGCCGGCACTTCCTGCGCCTCGCTTCCCGTGAACTCAATACCCTCCGGCCTGGCGTCGCCCATGGCCTGGCCCTGATCGACCTCGACCATTTCAAACGCATCAACGACCTGCACGGCCACGCCGCTGGCGACCAGGTGCTCCAGGCGTTTGCCGCGGTCGCCACGGCGTGCCTGCGCGAAGGCGATGTGCTGGCCCGCTATGGCGGGGAGGAATTCGTCATGCTGCTGCCTGCCTGCGATCCGTCGCGCCTGACGGCCTGTTGCGAGCGGCTGCGGCTGGCGTTCACTGAAGTCGAGCTGATCGGTCTGCAGGTCGGTGCCCTCAGCCTGTCGGCGGGCATGACGATGCTGGAAATGGGCGATGACCTGGACAGCGCGTTGCAGCGTGCCGACCAGGCCCTGTACCGTGCCAAGCGAGATGGCCGCAATCGTTGTGCCGCCGCCTGGGAGAACGTCGATGCCTGAACTGACAGTCGCCGGTCGGCAATGGACGGTGGAAGCGGGCAGTAACCTGCTGGATGCGTTGAACGGAGCCGGTGTGCCGGTGCCCTACAGTTGTCGCGCTGGTAGCTGCCATGCGTGCCTGGTGCAGTGCGTGGGCGGCGATGTACGCGACAGCCGGCCCGACGCCCTGAGCCCGGAGCAGCGCGACCAGGGGTGGCGGCTGGCCTGCCAATGCCAGGTGGTCGAGGATGTGCAGATCCACACCTTCGACCCGCAACGCGACGGCCAGGCCGCCCGCGTGGCGGCGGTGGATTGGCTGGGCGGCGAGGTGCTGCGCTTGCGCGTCATCCCCGAGCGGCCGTTGCGGTATCGGGCCGGGCAGCATTTGGTGCTGTGGGCCGGCGACGTAGCCCGGCCGTATTCCCTGGCGAGCCTGCCCGAGGAGGACCGCTTCCTGGAATTCCATCTCGATTGCCGTGAGCCGGGGCAATTCATCGATGCGGCCAGGCAGATGAAGGCCGGCGACCCGATCCGCCTTGGCGAGCTGCGTGGCGGTGCCCTGCATTACGACCCCGACTGGCACGACAGGCCGCTGTGGCTGCTCGCTGCCGGCACCGGCCTGGCACCGCTGTTCGGTCTTCTGCGCGAAGCCTTGCGCCAGCATCACCAAGGCGCGATTCGCCTTATTCACGTGGCCCATGATGCCGCCGGGCATTACCTGGCCAAACCCTTGGCGGCGCTGGCGGCCAAGCATCAGAACCTCTCGGTGGAGCTGCTGACCGCGGCCGAGGCGCCGCCTGCCTTGGCGCAACTGCGGCTTGTTTCCCGGCAAACCCAAGCCTTACTCTGCGGCCATCCCGACCGGGTCGAGGCCTTCGCCAAACGCTTGTACCTGGCTGGCCTGCCGCGCAATCAACTGCTGGCCGACGTCTTCCTGCCCCGTGGTTGAGCGCTGATTTCCAGACGCGAGACCGACCATGACCGAAACCCTGCTGCTGGACCGTGAACACGGTTTGCTGACCGTGCGGCTGAACCGTCCGGACAAGAAAAACGCCCTGACCCGGGCCATGTACAGCCAATTGGCCCAAGCCCTGGCGGTGGCCGATACCGACCCGCATATTCGCGCTGTGTTGCTCACCGGCTCCAGCGACTGCTTCACCGCCGGCAACGACATTATCGACTTCCTCGAACAGCCGCCGAACGACCTCGATAACCCGGTGTTCCAGTTCATGCTCAGCCTGCTCGATTGCCGCAAACCGGTAATCGCCGCCGTGGCCGGACCGGCGGTAGGCATCGGCACCACATTGCTGCTGCATTGCGACCTGGTCTACGTCAGCCGGGATGCCCGATTGCGCATGCCGTTCGTCAACCTGGGACTGTGCCCTGAGTTTGGCTCCAGCCTGATCCTGCCGCGGCTGCTGGGCCAGGCCAGGGCCGCGCAACTGTTGCTGTTGGGCGAGGGTTTCAGTGGTGAGCAGGCGGTCGCGTGGGGCATCGCCAGCGAGGCGTTGGACAGTGGCGAGGCGGCATTGGCCAAGGCCCGGGAGGTGGCGTTGCGTTTCGAATCGCTGCCGCCTGAAGCGGTGCGCATCAGTAAGCAACTGATGAAAGCGCCGGATAGGGAGCAATTGCGTAAGGTGATTGAAGAAGAGGGCCGGCTATTCACCCAACGCCTGCGCTCGCCCGAGGCGGTGGCGGCGTTGTCGGGGTTTATCAACAGGCATTGAGCTTTGTAGTGCCTGGCCGGCCCTATCGCGAGCAGGCTCGCTCCCACAAGGTTTTCCGGGTGCTTACAAATCCATATCCGCCACCAATCCCTGTGGGAGCGGGCTTGCTCGCGAAAGCGGTGGGTCAGCTTGCATCAATGTTGAATGTACCAACGCCTTCGCGAGCAAGCCCGTTCCCACAGGGGATCTGCGATGTGAATGAACTTGCGTCCAACACCCACTGTGGGAGCGAGCCTGCTCGCGATGAGGCCAGTCCAGGCAACACATTTATCAGAAGGCAAAAACCAAAAAGCCCCGCCATTCACATGGCAGGGCTTTGTTTTTCAGCGCTTGGTCACTCAGACCATCGGGTCGCCAACATGGAGGATTTTCATCCCGTTGGTGCCGCCGATGGTGTGGTAGCTGTCGCCTTTGGTCAGGATCACCCAGTCACCGGTCTGTACCACGCCACGCTTGACCAGCTCATCCACCGCCGCCTGGCTGACTTCGCCCGGTTGCAGGGCGGCTGGGTCGAACGGCACGGTGTAGACGCCACGGAACATGGCGGCGCGGGCCTGGGTTTCGCGGTGCGGGGAGAACGCGTAGATCGGCACCGAGGAACGGATACGCGACATGATCAGCGGCGTGTAGCCACTTTCGGTCAGGGCGATGATCGCCTTCACGCCCGGGAAGTGGTTGGCGGTGTACATCGTCGCCAGGGCGATGCTCTCGTCGCAACGCTCGAAGGTCTTGCCGATGCGGTGGCTGGAAGTCTTGCTGGTCGGGTGCTTTTCAGCGCCGATGCAGATACGTGCCATGGCTTGCACCGCTTCGAGCGGGTACAGGCCGGCGGCGCTTTCGGCCGAGAGCATCACGGCGTCGGTGTAGTCCAGCACGGCGTTGGCTACGTCGGACACTTCGGCGCGGGTCGGCATCGGGTTCTGGATCATCGACTCCATCATCTGGGTCGCGACGATCACCGCTTTGTTGTGGCGGCGTGCATGCAGAATGATTTTCTTCTGGATGCCCACCAGCTCGGCGTCGCCGATTTCCACGCCCAGGTCGCCACGGGCCACCATCACAGCGTCGGACGCCTTGATCAGGCCATCGAGGGTTTCATCGTCGGCCACCGCTTCGGCGCGTTCGATCTTGGCCACCAGCCAGGCAGTGCCGCCGGCTTCGTCGCGCAGTTGACGGGCGTATTCCATATCAGCGGCGTCACGCGGGAAGGACACGGCCAGGTAGTCGACTTCCATTTCCGCGGCCAGCTTGATGTCGGCCTTGTCTTTGTCGGTCAAGGCCGGTGCCGTCAGGCCACCACCGCGACGGTTGATGCCTTTGTGGTCCGACAGCGGGCCGCCGATGGTCACGATGCAGTTCAGTTCGGTGGCGGTGGCGGTTTCGACGCGCATCACCACGCGACCGTCATCGAGCAGCAACTCGTCGCCCACGCCGCAGTCCTTGACCAGGTCCGGGTAATCGATACCCACCACTTGCTGGTTGCCCTCGGTCAGCGGATGGCTGGTGGAGAAGGTGAACTTGTCACCGATCTTCAGCTCGATGCGCTTGTTGGCGAATTTGGCGATACGGATCTTCGGGCCTTGCAGGTCACCCAGCAGGGCAACGAAGCGGCCGTGCTTGGCGGCGAGGTCGCGCACCAGCTTGGCACGGGCCTTGTGCTCGTCGGGGGTGCCGTGCGAGAAATTCAGACGGGCAACGTCCAGGCCAGCCAGAATCAGCTGTTCGAGAACTTCCGGCGAATTACTGGCCGGGCCAAGGGTAGCGACGATTTTGGTGCGACGGACGGACATGCAAGACTCCTCAAGTTCAAGCGCCAGCGAAGGCTACTATGCTCTTTGGGTGTAGTCATTGTTCATATGCACTACTTTTTCGTTTGTTTTTCGAAATGAACATTCCTGAAAATTTTTGCGCCTTGGATGAGCGTTAAAGTACAGCTTGCTGGTGTGGTGGATGATCTGTGGGAGCATAGCTTGCTCGCGATGGCGATCTTGAGTGCGTCATCGCGGGCAAGCCTTGCTCCCACAAGAATTCATTCACATCCTATTCCTTCGCAGATGAGCATCCCTTGTAACCAGAAGGACAGCGCCCGACTCAGTTTCATACTGAAGAATTTCTTGCCCAAGTCGATACAGAGCTCAAGACAGGAGAACCTCCCATGCGATTCGTGCTTTTTGTTGCCCTGGCCCTGAGCGTCACGGGCTGCACCCGTTGGTCGATGAACCATCACATGAACCTGGCCTACAAGGCCTATGAGCGCGGCAATTGCGAGCAGGTCATGCTCGAGCTGTCCCAGGTCGACCGCGCCAGCCGTGCCCGCCGCTATATGCAGCCGGAAGTCTCGATGCTGCGTGGCCAGTGCCTGGAGCGGCAGAAGCTGTTCGTCGATGCGGCGCAGACCTACCAGTTCATCATCACGCAATACCCTAACAGCGAATACGCCTTCCGTGCCCGGGCCCGGCTCGAGACCCTGCAGAGCCTGGGCCATTATCCGACCCGCAGCGCATCGGCGATCCGCCCGACGGCGTCCTGACAGCCCTCCCAAGCCATGGCCGGGGGCGATCCCTGGCCACCAGAGCAACGTATATTTTGTTTATGAAAGGTTTGCGGATGTACTGGCCGCCACACAGCCTTGAGCTATATTTGTACAAATCGTCATTAGAGCTGGGTCTCTAACTTCAAGCGGCACCTGTGACCGGCAGCAGTAGGGCCAAGACGCTTGTAAGCGTCTGGCACCGGGATCGGGGAGAGCGAGCTGGCGTTTGCTCGTTCCGAAGTATTCGGTTGCCCCTGTTTGGGGTCGTCCAAAAAGCGATACAAGACATGTACAAAAAACGGCGAATCGAGCGGCAGCAGCTGCCGTATTTTTTGAGAGTGTTTAATGAAGTCAACGGCAAGCCCATCGGTTTTCTGGGCAATGTTTCTGCAGATGGTCTGATGCTGATCAGCCATTTGCCGTTGATGGTCGGCGCGGACTTTGACTTGCACCTGAAAATCCCCGCCGATGAGGGACCGCAGCAGAACATTGTGCTCCGAGCCAATTGCCTGTGGTGCCGTGAAGATGTGACGCCGCAGCATTTCGACGCCGGTTTCAGCCTGCAGTCTGCACCGCCGGAGTACGCGCAACTGGTCAGTGCGTTGCGGCAGTATTTCAGTTTTCATTCGTTGCCGGCATCGGCCTGAGCCCCGACGCCTTTTAGTGGGGATACCACCCTGTGGGAGCGAGCCTGCTCGCGATGGCGCACTTGAAATCGCCATCGCGAGCAGGCTCGCTCCCACAGGTGTTTCACAGTTTCTAAATATTATTCAGTTGCCAGTGCCGGTGCGGTTCTCAGCGCTGAATCTTCGCTTCGTTATCCAGCAGCCGTTCCAGCAACAACACCCCCATCTCGCCCATCTGGTGAATCGCCAGGGCCAGGTTGCGCGGGGCGCCTTCGAGGTCTTCCGATAAATCCAGGATCAGCGTGCTCACCGAGCAGAAGGTTTCGTAGCTGTGGGCAAGCATGCCTTCGGGGTCGGCGTCGGGGGCGACGATGAAGTAGTCCAGTTGTTTGTCGGTTTTCTTGTCGGGTTGGCCGTGGTTGGGCTTGAGGTAGTAGTCCAGGGCTCTTTGGGCGGCTTCGTCGAGCTTTTCGGAGTCGAGGGTTTCGTGGGGGGATAGCGGGTCGGTGTGGGGCGGGTTAGGTGTAGCTTTGAACATGATTAGGTCTCCTTAATGGGCCACCAACCGGTTCGCGACTAAACGAATGTAGGGTGGCGGCTGGACGCAGGTTAGTCGACCGGCGGAGACACGAAATCCGGCGCGCCCGAGGGCGCCCTGCGTACAGCCACCATCAAGTAAGGGATAGGGAAACCCCACTGGATGACGCTTGTGCACATCGTGTCGAACCGCCGGGCGACTAAACCCGATCACTGGATATCAGCGATGCGAATCAAGTTACGGGGCAGAACCAAGGCGCACAAGCCGGCGGATTCTGGCGGATCTGTAGTCCGTTGCGCAAGGCGCTGTAGTTAGCCGGACCTTTGCTGGCTCGCTGTAGGACCTAGGCGGTCCCGGCCTTTTTCCAGGCCAGGTATTGGGTCACCAGGTCCGCGCCTAACTCACTGGGGCGCGAGTCCAGGGCCGGGACGCCGTGGGCGGCCAGCTGCTTGTGCAGCTCGGCCCGGGCGTTCAAATAGTCCACCGTCCCGCAGTAGGCCAGGGCCTCGGGCACGGTTTGCACGGGTTCCTGGCGCAAGCGGTCGAGGGCCTCTTCCCGCAGGCTGGCCACCAACACCCGATGCTGTTGGCCCAGACGTTTCACCGCGGCGAGCAGGTCCGCGTCGTCCTCATCCCGCAGGTTGGTCACCAGCACCACCAGCGCCCGGCGTTTTTGCCGGGCCAGCAGTTGAGTCACGGCCGCCTGGTAATCGGCGGGGCGTTGGCTGCTGTCGAGGTCGTACACGGTGTTGAGCAGGACGTTGAGTTGGCCCGTGCCTTTGACCGGGGCGAGGTAGCGGGTTTGCTCGCTGGCGAAAGTGCTCAGGCCCACGGCATCGCCCTGGCGCAGTGCGGTGTAGCTGAGCAGCAGGCAGGCGTTGAGGGCGTGGTCGAAGTGCGACAACTCGCCGTCCTGGCTGCGCATGCGCCGGCCGCAATCGAGCATGAAGATGATCTGCTGGTCGCGTTCGTCTTCGTACTCCCGGGCAATCGGCGTGCGATGACGGGCGGTGGCCTTCCAGTCGATCTGGCGCAGGCTGTCGCCCTCGCGAAATTCGCGCAGTTGATGAAATTCCTGCCCCTGGCCGCGCCGTTGCCGCTGGCGAATGCCGAGCTGGCTGAGCCAGTTGTCCACCGCCAATAGCTGGCCTTCGTAGAGCCTGGCAAAATCCGGGTAGACCCGAGTCTCATCGACCACGTCCAGCCGGCGCTTGCCGGTCCACAGGCCCAATGGGCTCGGCAGGTTGGTTTCGCACTGGGCGAAGGTGAAGTGGCCGCGCTTGAGCGGGCGCACGCGGTAGCCGACCTGGCTGTGCTGGCCGGGTTGAAGCTCGACCGACAGCGGCAGGTTTTCGAAGTCCAGGCCCTGGGGGATGTGGTCGAACATTTCGATGCTCAAGGGCTGGGCGAATTCATGCTGGATTTGCAGGTGCACTTCGCTCCAGCGCCCCAGGGCCAGGCTTCCCGGCATCTGTCGTTGCACCCGGGGCGAGGGCAAGCGCCTGAGGCGCGCCGCGTCGAGTATGGCCAGGACCAACAGGGCCAGCAGCAAGCCCCAGTTGATCGACAGTAACGTCGATGGCACCGCGATGCCCAATGCCCGCAGTGCGCCGAGCGCGATACTCACGGCCAGCAACAGGGCGAGCCAGGTCAGTAGCAGGCGTGAGGGTTTCATCGCAACATTCCCTTTGGAGGAAATGCAGAGCGAGCTTTTGTGCAGAGGGGACTCATGTGGGAGCAAAGCTTGCTCGCGAAACAGGCACCTCGATTTCTGCGAGACCGCGTCGCTTCCATCGCGGGCAAGCCTTGCTCCCACATAAATCCCCTTATCATGCTGGTGTTATTCACAACCGCGGCGCCGGCACTTGATCGAGCAGTTGCCCCAGCACCTGGTCCACCGTCAGCCCTTCGATGTCCAGCTCCGGCGCCAGTCGCACCCGATGGCGCAGCACGGCCAGGGCGCAGCCCTTGATGTCATCCGGCACGACGAACTCGCCGCCGCGCAACAACGCCCGTGCCCGGGCGCAACGCACCAGGGCAATCGAGGCACGCGGGCCGGCGCCGAGGGTCAAGCCCGGCCAACTGCGGGTGGTGCGGGCCAGGCGCACGGCGTAGTCGAGCACCTGGTCGTCCATCGGCAGATCGCTGGCGATGCGTTGCAGCGCTTGCACGTCCTTGGCTTGCAACACCGTGCGCAACGGCTGCACGTCGAGCATGTCGGCGCGGGTCGAGCGACTGACCTGGCGCACCATGTCCAGCTCCTGGTCGGCGTCGGGGTAGTCCATGCGCACCTTGAGCATGAAGCGGTCGAGCTCGGCTTCCGGCAGCGGGTAGGTGCCTTCCTGTTCGATGGGGTTCTGGGTGGCGAGGACCATGAACGGCTGGCTGATGGGCAGGGCCCGGCCTTCGAGGGTGACCTGGCGTTCCTGCATGGCTTCGAGCAGCGCGGCCTGGGTCTTGGCCGGTGCGCGGTTGATCTCGTCGGCCAGCAGCAGGTTGGTGAACACCGGGCCTTTGCGCAGCTTGAACTGCTCGGTCTGCAAGTCGTACACCGCGTGCCCGGTGACGTCGCTGGGCATCAGGTCGGGGGTGAACTGGATGCGTGCGAACTCGCCGTTGAAACAGCGAGCCAGGGCCCGCACCAGCAAGGTCTTGCCCAACCCGGGAACACCTTCGAGCAGCACGTGCCCGCCGGCGATCAGTGCTGTGAGCACATCGTCGATCACTGCGCCTTGGCCGACCACTGCCTTGTGCAACTCGGTGCGAATGGCCTGGGCCAACTGACTGGCGCGCTGGCGCTGTTGGGCGGCATGGGCCTGGGCGTCGACAGGTTCGTTCTGTTCAGTCATAAGGCATTCCTGAGAGTTTGCAAATGGGCGACCTGGCGGCAGAACTCTGCGCTGGACATACGCTGTTTCGGTCGTGGGCTCAACGCCTGGCTGATGGCTCGGGTGGGTTGCCGGGTCAGGCGGGCGAGGACCTGCCATTGTTCGGCGACGGCCAGTTGTTCGAAGCCTGGATGAAGGTAGCGCGCCCGGCGCAGCAGGTCTTGTTGCAAGGCGTGCAACAAGTGTTGCTGGCCGTTGTGGCGAAGGTGGAAACCGGCGCTGGCCTGCACGTGTTCTTCCAACTGACGCCGCGCCTTGGGGGCCGGTTGTTGCAGCGGGCCATGACGCACCGCCGAACGCCAGAACCACAGGGCAATCAAGGCGAGTAGCGCCACCAGCGCCTGGGGGAAGTAGCGCAGCAGCAGGGTCAGCAGGTTGTCGTGGTCGGTGTTGTACAGCAGCGTGACGTCGGTGTCGGCACTCAAATACCAGAGCAACCAGGCGTTGTCGTACTGCTCGATGTTCTCGTTCTTCCACAGCTCGGCGTCGGTAATCACGGTGATCGAGCCCAGGCCGAGGTTCAGTTGCATCATGTGGGTCGACAACGCGCTGTTGGCCCAGGCCTGGGCCAGGTTATGCGGGTCTTCGAGGTGAAAGTCGGTGTCGAAGCCGACATACGCCGGCGCCTCTTCGTCCTCCAGGTAGAGCTTGGTCAGCTCGGGATAACGGTCCTTGATCAGTTCGGGCGCCGGCTCCTTGAGGTCCTTGCTCAACAGTTGATGCAGGCGCACGCGGTCGAGCAGCAAGTCGCCGCTGCTACCGGTGGTCTCGTCCCACAAGGCTTCGGCAACGAAGAGCAAGCGCCCGCCGGCCCGGGTCCAGTTCATCAACTGTTCGACCTCCCGTGGCGTCATGTGGGTTCGCTCGCCCAGCAATAGCAGGCTGTGCTGGCGAGGCTCCAGGGTGGGCAGTACGTTCAGGTTGTTGGCGTGCTCGACGTTGATACCCTGCTGGCGCAGGAAAAGCTCGGCGGCCAGGTAAGGATTGGCCTGGGCTTGCGGGGAGGGGCCGTGCTCGATGGTTTCCTCGTAGGGGACGGCCTTGGCGTAGAGATAGAAGGCCAATGCGCCCACCAGCGCGGCCAGCACGGCGCCGATCAGCCAGCCTGCGTGCCGACTCATCGGGCCGCTCCCGGACCGAACAGTCCGCGCCAGCCGTCACACAGTTCCTGTTGCAGGTGTGCCGGCGGAGGGCGATGCCCGTAGGCAATGTTCTGCCAATGCAAGGTCAGGTTTTTGCTGAAGCCCAGCAGGTTTTCCTGCTTGAGCTGTTCGACGCGTTGCAGCACCTGGCCTTCGGTGTCGGCCGGTTTCAGGGGGATCTTGAAGTCGTGATGCAATCGGCTGAGCAGCGCCCGGTACAACAGGCCCAGGGCTTCACGGGGCTCTGTGGCCCACAGTTGTTCGACGCTGGCGGCCACGTCGGCGGGCAGGCTCTCTTCGCGAATATCCAGGCCGAACATGCGAGCAGGTGCGGCTCGCTCTACCGGCAGTGGCTGCGTGGGGCGGCGATTGCCCAGGGTCTTGAATCTTTCACGGTAACGCCAGGCCAGCCAGACGATCGCCCCCACCAGGCAGGCCCACAGCACCACTTGGATCAGTGCCGCGGCGATGTCGAAGCGTTGGCTGCCGAGCCATTTGAACAGGGCCTTGAGCCAGCTCTGTTGGGCCTCGGTTTCGGTCTCGGTCTCGGTGGATTCGGCGGTTTCTTCGCCGAAACGGTAACGGGTGACGGTCTCCGGGTTCTTGAATGGCGGGGCGTCGAGGATCGCCTTGATGCCGTCCCGGGAGGCTTCGCTGGTGAGGGGCTGGTTGAGCAGTCGTGGGCTGTCGGGGCCGCTGCTGTCCTCGGCGGCAAACGCCGGGGGCGCCAGCGGCAGCAGCATGAGTGCCATCAGCATCAACACCGGGGCCACGCCGTTCAGGCGCTGGCGCAGGCGCCGGAACACCAGCTCGATGTCCCATGCTTCGAGGATCGTGCGTCGGTTCAGGTAGAGGCTGAAGCCGCAGGCGACATACACCGGCTCCCACAGGATCAGCAGCAGCGGGTAGAGGAAGTTGACCAGGTGTTCGAACCACAACCAATCCTGCTCGGCCGCTGACACCAGCATCTCCCAGTCCCATTGCAGTTCGACTTGTTGCGGCACGAACAGATAGAACAAAGCCATGAGGCCGAACCACAGGGCGGTTTCCAGGTGCACGCCGATGATGGTCAACCATTGCGCCGCGCCGCGGTTGCGTTGCAGCAATACCCGCAAGCGCTGCGCCCGTGCTTCGCCGGAAAGCCCCTCGAGTTGCACCACCGGCATCAGGAAACTGCGGCTCAGGCTCAGCCTGCGCCAGGTCAGGCTGGCCAGCAACTGGGGCTTGAGCAGCGCCGGCCACTGGCGCAAGGCCTGCCTCAAGGTGGGGGTTTCGCCGAACAGCGCCTTGGACAGGATGTACAGCGGCAGACGCTCAAAGGCCGGCTTCAACCACCAGAACAGCATCACCACCAGCGAAGGTGAATCCCACAGCAGCAGGGTCAGCAACACGTACACCGGCAGCGTGATGATCGCCCAGCTGGTCATCAGCAGGCGTCGATGCTGCTGGCTCATCAGCACGCCCAGGTCCATGGCTTCCCAGGTGGTGCGGGGGCGGATGACGACGGTGGCGTCACTCAGGCGCATGGTGCACTCGTCCGGCAAACGACAGATAACTGATTACCAACAGCCACAACAAGGCGCCCACCGTGTATTTGGTGGCGGGTGTCACGGCGCTGGAAGACCAGTAGGCCTCGATGAACGCGGCAATCAGCAGGAACAGCATCACGCCGCCGATCATCAGCACGCTTTTGCCCGCGGCGAGCCGCAAGGCCTCGCCCCGGGTCAGGCGCCCCGGCGCGATCAAGGCCCAGCCCAATTGCAGGCCCGCGGCCCCGGCCAGGGCGATGGCGGTGAGTTCGAAGGCGCCGTGGCCGATCACGAACGACCAGAACGTTCCCCCGGAGCCGATCTGGGTCAGGTGCCCGGCCACCGCGCCGATGGTCAGCCCATTGAAAAACAGGAAGAACGCGCTGCCCAGCCCAAACATCAAGCCACTGGCAAAGGTCTGAAAGGCAATGCCGATGTTGTGCATGATGTAGTAGCCGAACATGACCCAGTCCTCGCTGGCGGCCCGTTCGACCGAGCGACCCAGGTGCCCGGAGGCCGGGTCATACATGCTGCGGATCTGGCTGATTTCGTCGGCGCCGAGCACGCTGTAGACCAGTTCCGGGAACAGATAGACCAGTAGCCCGATGCCGACCAGGCTGCCCAGGAACATCAGGCTGGCAGCCAGCACGAATCGCCATTGTTCACGCACCAGGCGGGGGAAACCAACCAGGATAAAGGCCGAGAGGCTGGCCGATGGCCGGCTGCGGTCCCGGTAGAGTTGCTGGTGACCGCGCAGCGCCAGTTGTTGCAACGTGTCGACCAGCAAGCTGCTGTAGCCCCGGGCCTGGGCCAGTGCCAAGTGATGGCAAAGCCGTCGGTAGGTGGCAGGGAAGTCGCTGCTCTGGGGCACGCTGCGGCTGCGCTCCAGTTGGTCAAGTTGCCGGGACAGCTGCGCCCATTCCCCTTGGTAACGGCTTTCGAACAGGCTTTGTTTCATGTTGGCCCCAACAAGCCGCGGGCGACGCCATTGAGTTCGGCGACGGCGTGCGGCACCTGGACGTTCAGTGGCGCGGCCAGGATGGCCGCCAGCTCGTTGACCCGCGCCTGGGACAGTTCTGCCTGGCGTTCGGCGAAGCCCAGCACCGCGCGTTGTTCCTGCAGGCTCAGGGTGAAAGGCGTTCGTATCGGGGCCGCCATTGGCAATGCGGGGCGTTTGACCGGCTGCTCGCGATACACCACCAGCGTGCCGGCCGCGAGGTCGCCCAGGCGCTTGAATGCCGGGTGTTGCAGGCAACTGATGGCGCCGAAGGTGTAGCCGAAGGGCAGCATGTCGACGAAACGCAGGAGGTTGCGGATCAACGACGCCGACCAACCGATGGGCCGACCGTCGTCCTGTACCACGCGCAGGCCCATGATCTGTTTGCCGGGAGAGCGCCCCTGGTTGAGCACCTCGAACAGCACCATGTACCACCAACTGACGACAAACAGCAGGATCGATCCCAGGCCGATCCCCAGCTCGCCGAAAAACGCCAGCACCAGGAAGAAAAGCCCCAGGACCAACCCGCGTATGCCCAGGTCGATGGCGAAGGCGATTGCACGCGGCATCAATCCCGCCGGGCGCAGCGGCAGGTCGATGCCTTCGGGCGTTTCAACCTGATAGCGCGTGTCCAGGGGCGCGGGCAGCGTCGCGTTCCTTTGCAGTGCTGGTGTCTCGAGCATGGGCAACCTGTGATGGGCCAGACCGAATGTTCAATCTCGGCCCAGATGCTAGCAGTCTTCGTGCGGGCAAACGATACAACTGTGTATGTCATTTCATGGTTAGCAACGGAATTGAGAGGGCGAGCACTGTCTGTTCCTGACCTACCGCCATCGCGAGCAGGCTCGCTCCCATAGGGGGTGGTGGGCAGTGCATTCGAGGGCGCCATAGATTAACTGTGGGAGCGAGCCTGCTCGCGATGAGGGCGTTACATTCAACATCAATACAAGCTGACCCACCGCCATCGCGAGCAGGCTCGCTCCCACAAGGGGGTGGTGGCCCCGCGCATTGGCATTCAAAAGTTACACGACTGCTGGTCGCCGGCGGGTTCGAGCGCCTAGACTTCGCCAGTCTTCAGTTCAGGAACAGCCCGTGACTTCCATTTTCTGGTACGACTACGAAACCACCGGCATCAACCCGCGTTGCGACCGGCCCTTGCAGGTGGCGGGTATCCGTACCGATTTCGAGCTCAATGAAATCGACGAGCCGGTGAACCTGTATTGCCGGCCCAGCGACGACATCCTGCCCCATCCGGCAGCCTGTGCGATTACCGGTATCACCCCGGCATGCCTGGCCGAGAAAGGCTTGAGCGAAGCCGATTTCATGACCCGTGTCCACGGGCAACTGGCAGCCCCCGGCACCTGTGGCGCCGGCTACAACACCCTGCGCTTCGACGATGAAATGACCCGCTACAGCCTCTATCGGAATTTCTTCGACCCGTACGCGCGGGAATGGCAGGGCGGCAACAGTCGCTGGGACCTGATCGATGTGGTGCGCGCCGCTTACGCGCTGCGCCCCGATGGCATTGTCTGGCCGCAAGAGGACGGTCGCGTGACCCTCAAGCTCGAGCGCCTGACCGCCGCCAATGGCATCGATCATGGCCAGGCCCACGACGCATTGTCGGACGTGCGCGCGACCATCGCCCTGGCGCGCCTGATCCGGCAGAAGCAGCCCAGGCTCTACGATTGGTTGTTCCAGTTGCGCAGTAAACAGAAGGTGATGGACCAGATCCGCCTGTTGCAGCCCATGGTGCATATTTCCGGTCGCTTCTCGGCGGCGCGCAACTACATCGGTGTGGTCTTGCCGCTGGCCTGGCATCCGAAAAACCGCAACGCCCTGATTGTCTGCGACCTGCACCTGGACTCCCAGGGCCTGCTGGAACTCGATGCCGACAGCCTGCGCCAGCGTTTGTATACCCGCCGGGAAGCATTGCTCGAAGGTGAGTTGCCGGTGCCGCTCAAGCTTATCCATATCAACAAATGTCCGGTGGTCGCGCCGTTGTCGGTGCTGCGTGCCGAGGATCAGCAGCGACTGGAGCTGGACATGGAGGGCTATCAGCAGCGGGCGTTGCAGCTAACTGACGCACAGGAAGTTTGGCAGGATAAACTTCAGGCTATTTATGCTCGCGAGGATTTCACCGCCAGCGAGGATCCCGAGCAACAGTTATACGCGGGCTTTTTGGGCGATCGTGATCGGCGTTTATGTGAACAAGTGCGCATGGCTGATCCGGCGCAATTGGCTCAAGAACGCTGGCCGTTCGATGATGAGCGTTTGCCGGAACTATTGTTCCGATATCGCGCACGCAACTTTCCGGACACGTTGAATCCCGAAGAGCAGGGGCGTTGGAGACTTTTCTGCCAACAACGTCTGTCATCTCCGGAATGGGGGGCGCCTAATACCTTGGAAAGTTTTGATGAGGCGATGGCAGAGTGGATGACGCTGTCTACGCCAATGCAGCAAGAAGTACTCGTGCAATGGCAGGGCTATAGCCAGCAATTGCGCAAACGTTTAAGCCTTGAGCCGCGATGAAGTAAAAAATGGCAGGCATAAAAAAACGCCAGCAATCGCTGGCGTTTTTTTGTTCGCAAAGAATGGTGCGAAGCGGTAAGGCTTAGCCCAGCAGGGTTGCCCAGCCTTCAACCACGTCACCGCCCCACTTGGCTTTCCACTCTTTCAGAGTCTTGTGGTTGCCACCTTTGGTTTCGATGACTTCACCGTTGTGCGGGTTCTTGTATTGCTTAACTTTGCGAGCGCGTTTGGTGCCGGTAGTTTTGACGGCGCCACGCGGTGCTTTGCTCGATTTGGCTTCTGGATCCAGCAGGGCAATGATGTCGCGCAGCGACTTGGAGTATTCGCCCATCAGAGTGCGCAGTTTGCCTTCGAATTCAAGCTCGGTTTGCAGTTTGTCGTCTTGGGACAGGTTTTTCAGGCGAGCTTGCAGTTCTTTGATGGCTTCTTCTGTGGCACGGTATTCATTGATCAAGGACATGTGGACTACCTTATGTAGGACGCGGGTGACAAGGAGACAGTGCGACAATAGTAATCAGACAGTTTCATCAAGTAAACATTTAACCGGTGTTTTATTTAATTAATTAGTGCCGCGCCACAAAAATGCCTGTTGCAGTTAAATACCGCGCCAGATGCCTTCACATCTGTTCACACATATAGCCTGCTTGCCCAGGCCGCGCAGGTCGTGGCCTGGGGCCGTCGCTGAGAAGGTGGCGTGTCATCGATACTGCAGTTTTGCCGCGCAATGGCTAGAATGGCCGCCTTTGCGAAGTTCTGGAGTTTCCCTAATGCGCACTTTTCGTCTGGTGATTGCTTGCCCGGACCGCGTCGGTATCGTTGCTAAAGTCAGTAACTTTCTGGCGTCCCATAACGGCTGGATCACCGAAGCGAGCCATCACTCGGACAATCAAAGTGGTTGGTTTTTCATGCGTCACGAGATTCGTGCCGACTCGCTGCCCTTCGGTATCGAAGCCTTTCGTGAAGCATTCGCCCCCATTGCCGAAGAGTTCTCGATGGACTGGCGTATCACCGACACCGCGCAGAAAAAACGCGTGGTGCTGATGGCCAGCCGTGAATCTCACTGCCTGGCCGACCTGCTGCACCGCTGGCACAGCGATGAGCTCGATTGCGACATCGCCTGTGTGATTTCCAACCATGACGACTTGCGCAGCATGGTGGAATGGCACGGCATCCCGTACTACCACGTACCGGTCAACCCGCAGGACAAGCAGCCGGCGTTCGCCGAGGTCTCGCGGCTGGTCAAGCAGCACGATGCCGAGGTGGTGGTGCTGGCGCGCTACATGCAAATCCTGCCGCCAGCCTTGTGCAGCGAATACGCCCATAAGGTCATCAACATCCATCACAGCTTCCTGCCGTCGTTCGTCGGTGCCAAGCCGTACCACCAGGCGTCGATGCGCGGTGTGAAGCTGATTGGCGCCACCTGCCACTACGTGACCGAAGAGCTGGACGCCGGCCCGATCATCGAACAGGACGTGGTGCGCGTCAGCCATAGCGACAGCATCGAAGACATGGTGCGTTTCGGCCGTGACGTAGAGAAAATGGTGTTGGCCCGTGGCCTGCGTTATCACCTGGAAGACCGGGTGCTGGTGCACGGCAACAAGACCGTGGTCTTCTGACTACACTGCAAAGGGCCTGGACGAGCGATCGCCAGGCCTTTTTACTAAAGAACAACGATGTCCCTGTGGCGAGGGGATTTAGCGAAACGTCGCACCGCCCCGTTGGGTTGCGCAGCAACCCTAAAGCAGCGAGCTCAATCTTCCTGGCATACCGTTGCCTGGATTGGGGCCGCTTCGCAGCCCAACGGGGCGGTGCGACGTTTCGCTAAATCCCCTCGCCACAGGGACTCATACGGTTCAAGGGAGACGCTTGCGCCATGACCGATCCATTGGACAAAGCCACTTCCAAAGCGCCGGCGACCCTGGGCGAGGGCTGCCTCAGCCGCTATGACCCCGACGCCTTGGGCCCGGAGGACGGCACCGAGTTTCCCGATGCCGCGCAATTGTGGGAGCAGTTGCATCCACAGGACGAGGCCGAACAGAAACCGTGACCGGTCAGGCTTGTCGGAGCCTGATCAGTTTCTTGATCAACGGTCGCCCGACCATCAGGAAGAACACCGGCCCACCGGCCACCAGATAAAAGTAATAGGTCACCGCCCGCCAGATCAGAATCGCCGCCGCCGCGGTGGATTTGCCCACCATGGGCGCCAGCAGCGCCGCCGAGGTCAACTCTGCGGCCCCGGCACCGCCCGGCAACAGGCTGAACTGCCCCGCGCTCAAGGACAGCATCTGGATCAGGAAACACCAGGCCCACTGCAAATCCGCCCCCAGCCCCCTCAATGCCAGGTACAACACGCTGTAGCGCAGCGCCCAATGCAGGCACGTCAGGCCGAAGACCTGGAACAGTGTCTGTCGTGGCAACTTCAAGGTGTCGGTGAACGCCGCCAGAAAGCTCAGGATCTTGCGTGCCCAGCGTCGGCGGGTGAGGGGCTTCACACGCAAGTGACGCAGCAATCGAGCGCCCAGCAGAATCAGCTTGCGGTGATAACGGGCCACCAGTACGCAGCCGAACAGCCCGCCGAACAATGAAATCGCGCTCAACACCAGCATCCATTCCATGCGCTGGCTGAGGTTCTGGAACAGCGCGTAAAACAGAATGCCCACCAGGGCGCAGAGGAAGAACAGCAAGTCGCTCAACTGATCCATGGCAAACACCGCGCTGCCATGGGCTGGGCGCACGCCGTTGCGCGCCAGCAGGGCCATCAGCGTCAATGGGCCGCCACTGCCTCCGGGCGTCGCGCACATGGCGAACTCAGTGGACATCACCACGCCGACGCTTTTCAGTCCGCCGATGCGACCACGATGTTCCCCCAGCAACAGACGCAGGCGCACGGAGTTCAAGCCCCAACACAGTACGATCATGCCGAGCATGGCCAGCAGCAGCGACAAGGGAAAACGCTGCACCCGCGACCACATTTCCCCGCCGCCCACCAGCAGCGGAACCAGTAACGCCGTGAGCAGCGCGGCGCCCAGCCAGATCAACCGCTTCATGCAGCGCTGCGGGCCCGCAGCCCCTGGGTCGCGAGCCAGTCGACCTTGGTCATCGGCACGCGACCGTCGTTGAGCAGGCGTTCGAGGGTGCGCAGCCAATAGTCCCGGGAAAACGTGTGGCGCATGTCCACCGGGTGCAGGCCCAGGCGAATTACCGGTGCCTGGCGCCAGCGTTGTTCACGCTGGTCGCTGATGACTTTCGACAGGCCACGGCGCCAGGCGCTGCGGGCACTCCAGACCAGCCCTGGCGCGTCGATGGCGGTGAAGTCGGGCAAGCGATAAAGGTGTTGGGTGTCGCTGGTGTAGCTCAGCGGCAACTGACGCAAGGCCTGGCGCGTGCCTTCGCTCATCAGCCAGGCCGGGGCGACGAAACCTTCCAGCGGCCAGTGGTAGCGCTCAAAGGTTTCGATACCGGCGCGCAGGCGCGCGAGGGCCTGCGCCTCGGACAAATGGTAGAACTCCCCCTCATGGGTATAGACCCGGCGCATGAACCAGTCCTTGGGATGAAGGGCGACAGGGCCGTCGTCGCAATGGTAATAGCCATGCAACACCAGTTCGTCGCCGCGCTCGACCCGGCTGTCGAGCAGGCGCCGAAAGCCGGGGTGAGCCTCCAGGTCATTGGTGCGGTGAAAGTCCGGCACCACCAGCCAGGTCATCGGCACCTGGCCGAGGGCGTCAACGGCCTCGACGAAGGGCTGGTAGTCGGGCCAGGTTTGCGGCGCTACGTCGTGCAGCACCAATAGCACGCTGGGCGGTTGATTCATCGACACGGACCTCGCCTCAACCATTGGCCAGCAGCGGCATCTGTTCGCCGAGCACGGCGTAGTAATGCCCCAGCAAGCTGTTGACCACGGAGTCCCAGGCGTAACGGCGCTCCACATGCTGACGCGCCAGAACCCCACGGCGTTGGCAGCCTTCGGAGAAAAGCTGCCGCACGGCGTTGGCCATGGCCTGCGGGTTGTTGGGCGTGCACAGCAGGCCGCAGTCTTCATGGACGATTTCAGTGAAGGCCCCGGCCGCCACCGCCACCACGGGAATACCGCTGGCCATGGCTTCGAGGATCACCAGGCCGAAGGTCTCCTGGTCGCCAGCGTGCAACAGGGCGTCGGCGCTGGCCATGAGCCGGGCGACTTGTGGCGCCGGGCAGAACTCATCGATCACCGTGACGTTGTCCGGCACCAGGGCGGGCATCGAGGAGCCCACCAACAACAGGTGGTAGCGCTCGCCCAGGCGTTTCATGCACTTGAGCAGCACCGGCAGGTTCTTTTCCTTGGAGCCACGACCGGCGAAAATCAGCAGGCGCGTGTCTTCGGCGATACCCAGTTCGGCCCGCAGCTCCGGGTCGCGGGCGGCCGGGTTGAAGGTCTGCAGGTCGACGCCCAGCGGTTGCACGTAGACATTCTTGACCCCCAGCCCGGTCAGTTTGTCGGCCATGACCTGGCTGGGTGCCAGGACCCGGTCGAAATTGCCGTACAACTTGCTGACGTAGGCTTCGATGTTGGGGGTGAACCAGTTGCCCATGCGGTTGCTCACCAACAGTGGCAGGTCGGAGTGATAAAAGCCGATAACGGGCACGTCGAGCTGGCGCCGCGCGTCCAGGGCCGCCCATGCGGTGAGGTAGGGGTCGCCGACTTCAATCAGATCCGGCTGCAGATCACGCAGTACATTGCGCCAGGGGGCCAGGCGAAGTGGGAAACGATAGCCCTTGCCGAAAGGCAGGGCGGGGGCCGGAACCTTGTAGATCCCATCGTGCTCGCTCAAATGCGCGCCGGGGATCAATAGGCTGTGGCGAATCCCGGGTCGATCGCCCAGGCGTCGGTGCTTGGCATCCAGATAAGTGCGCACGCCTCCGCTGGCGGGGGCGTAGAACATGGTGATGTCCGCTATGTGCACGATGAACGTCCCTCCGGTCTGTGTTCTCCTGTGTTGACCTTTAGTAAGAATAGATGTTCGGTTGGGGTTGTGGTGACGTCGCTGCGTTGCAGATTCCTGTGGCGAGGGGATTTATCCCCGCTGGGCTGCGAAGCCGCCCCAAAACCATGCAACTCGGTGCGCCAGGATGAAGTGCGCTGCTTTAGGGCTGCTGCGCAGCCCAGCGAGGATAAATCCCCTCGCCACATAGGTCCGGCCAGATACAGTGTTGGCTGTGCATTCAAGCCTTAATGCGCCAGGCGTGCTTTTATATAAGCGTGCAAAATGGCGTCATATCGCAAACACCACGGGTGACCATATGCCTGACTCATCGCAACTCATTATCGGCGCCGACCTCAGCGGCCAGCCCATCGCCCAGGCCATGCGCCTGGCGAACCGTCATGGCCTGGTGGCGGGCGCCACCGGTACCGGCAAGACCGTCACCTTGCAGCGTCTGGCCGAGATGTTCAGCGATGCCGGCGTGGCGGTGTTCGCCGCGGATATCAAGGGTGACCTGTGTGGCCTCGGCGCCGCCGGCAACCCCCAGGGCAAGATCGCCGAGCGCATCGCCGGCATGCCTTGGCTCAATCACCAGCCCCGGGCTTATCCGGTGACCTTGTGGGATATCCACGGCCAGACCGGTCATCCGCTGCGCACCACCCTGAGTGAAATGGGCCCGTTGTTGATCGGCAGCCTGCTGGAATTGACGGACAGCCAGCAGTCGGCGCTCTACGCGGCGTTCAAGGTGGCCGACCGCGAAGGCCTGTTGTTGCTGGACCTCAAGGACCTCAAGGCGCTGCTCAATTACCTCAAGGACAACCCCGAGTTGCTGGGGGACGACGCGGCACTGATGACCACCGGTTCCAGCCAGGCCTTGTTGCGACGCTTGTCCACCCTGGAACAACAGGGCGCGGACGCGTTGTTCGGCGAGCCGGCCCTGCAACTGGAAGACATCCTGCAACCGGCCGGCGATGGTCGCGGTCGCATCCACTTGCTGGACGCCAGCCGCCTGGTCCATGAAGCGCCGAAGGTCTACGCGACGTTCCTGCTATGGCTGCTGGCGGAGTTGTTCGAGCAGTTGCCCGAGCGTGGTGATGCGGACAAGCCGCTGCTGGCGCTGTTCTTCGATGAAGCACATTTGCTGTTTGCCGGCACCCCCAAGGCCTTGCAGGAACGTTTGGAGCAAGTGGTGCGGCTGATCCGTTCCAAAGGCGTTGGGGTATATTTCGTGACCCAGTCGCCGGGGGATCTGCCAGACGACGTGTTGGCGCAGTTGGGGTTGCGCATCCAGCATGGCCTGCGAGCCTTTACCGCCAAGGAGCAGAAGTCGTTGCGGGCGGTGGCGGACGGTTTCCGGCCGAATCCGCAATTCGATGCCTTGGCGGTGCTCACTGAGTTGGGCATCGGTGAAGCCCTGGTGGGCACCTTGCAGGAAAAAGGTACGCCGGAAATGGTCCAGCGTGTGTTGGTGGCTCCCCCGCAATCGCGCATCGGGCCGCTGAGCGAGGCCGAGCGCGCCGGGCTGATCGCCAGTTCGCCGTTGCAAGGGCGCTACGACAAACCGATCGATCGCGAATCGGCCTATGAAGTGCTGATGGGGCGCAAGGGGCTGGAGCCGCAGGCCGAAGTGGCTCCAGGCAAACCGGCGGCCGAAGAACCGAGCTTCACCGAAAAGGCCGGGGAGTTTCTCGGCACGGCGGCCGGCCAGGCGCTTAAATCGGCGATGCGCCAAGCGGCCAATCAACTGGGTCGGCAACTGGTGCGTGGATTGATGGGGTCGTTGCTGGGGGGCAGCAAGCGCCGGTAGTCAAGACCGAGTCGCCCCCTTCGCGAGCAAGCCCGCTCCCACAGTAGATTTCTGCCAGACACGGAATGTGTGTCTGCCGCAGACCTACTGTGGGAGCGGGCTTGCTCGCGAAGACGGTTTAGCAGGCGAAAAATCTACCGACTGACCTGCCGCCATCGCGAGCAAATTCGCTCCCACAGAGGATTTGTGCCAGACACGGAATGCGTATCCGCCGCAGACCTACTGTGGGAGCGGGCTTGCTCGCGAAGGCGGTCTAGCAGGCGAAGAATAGGCCGACTGGCCTGGGGCTATCGCGAGCAGGCTCGCTCCCACAGGGGAATCTGTAGAGTGAAGGAAATGGTATTCACACCGAAGGTCCATTGTGGGAGCGAGCCTGCTCGCGATAGCGATTGAACAGGCGACGAAAATCTCAATCCTTGGGCCGCGCATGCGCCGCCAATCGCTCCAGCGCCGCCCGCAGGTTGGGATCGGTGATGCCGTCTGCCGTGGCCTGAATGGTCGCGGCGGCATCGCTGGACAAATCCAGCGTATGCCCCTTGGCGCCGACCTGGACGGTGGGCGGCTGGACCTTGAACAGAATCCGCGTCAGGTTGGCGAACTCTTCGAATGCCTGCAATTGGCGCAGCAGGCGTTTTTGCTGGTAGCGCAAACGCGTGGCCCAGTGGCCGTCGGTGACGATCAGCAGCAAGCTGCCTTCGCGCCAGGATGCCACGTGGCAATGCTCGCGGGCGGCCGGCTGTAGCTGGCTGTCGAGCAAGCGCTGCAAGTGACCCAGGCGTCTGGCGTGGCCAAAGATGGCTTTCAGCGGCTTGGCTTCGCGCAGCAGAACGGCGGGCGCCTTGGCTGGAAGAGGGCGGAAGGCCATGAACTAATTACCGCAAGTGACAGAGGCGCCATGGTAGCAGAAAGCGCCGGATGCGCCTCGACCCTCTCGCCCTGCGGCTTTTGGCTGCACAATCAAAGCGTAACTTCTGCGCTTTGTGGGTTGAAGTTCGTGTAAAAGCCCTTATTTTAGGGAGGCCCCGTCACAGCGCTGTGCCAGCATCGTGGAATAACGCCACTTTCCTCTCCATCGTTTCCGGGTAGAATGCTCGTTCGCATGCGGCCATGAGGGCTGCACGGGCGACTCATGGGGCCGCCCTCCATCCCTTTAGTGTGGAAGATCCTGCCGATATGTTTGCGCCTTTGTTAAAGAAACTTTTTGGAAGCAAGAACGAGCGTGAAATCAAGCGCATGCTCAAGACGGTACAGACTGTCAATGCCTTCGAAGAGCAAATGGTGGCCCTTTCGGACGATCAGTTACGCGCCAAGACTGCCGAATTCAAGGACCGCATCGCCAAGGGGGAAACCCTTGACCAGATCCTGCCCGAAGCCTTTGCGGTTGCCCGTGAAGCCGGCAAGCGGATCATGGGCATGCGCCACTTCGACGTTCAGTTGATCGGTGGCATGACCTTGCACGAAGGCAAGATCGCCGAAATGCGTACCGGTGAGGGCAAGACCCTCGTGGCGACCCTGGGTGTCTACCTCAACGCACTGTCCGGCAAGGGCGTGCACGTGGTGACGGTCAACGACTACCTGGCCCGCCGCGACGCCAACTGGATGCGCCCGCTCTACGAATTCCTCGGCCTGACCGTCGGCGTCGTCACGCCGTTCCAGCCGCCGGAAGAGAAGCGCGCCGCCTACGCTGCCGACATTACCTACGGCACCAACAACGAATTCGGTTTCGACTACCTGCGCGACAACATGGCGTTCAGCATGGAAGAAAAATTCCAGCGTGAACTCAACTTTGCCGTGATCGACGAAGTCGACTCCATCCTCATCGACGAAGCCCGTACCCCGCTGATCATTTCCGGTCAGGCCGAGGACAGCTCCAAGCTGTACATCGAGATCAACAAGTTGATCCCGCAGCTCAAGTTGCACGTCGAGGAAGTCGAAGGCGAAGTGACCCAGCCAGGGCACTACACCATCGACGAGAAGACCCGCCAGGTCGAGCTCAACGAGGCCGGTCACCAGTTCATCGAGGAAATGCTCACCCGCGTCGGCTTGCTGGCCGAAGGCGAGAGCCTCTACTCGGCCCATAACCTGGGCCTGCTGACCCACGTCTATGCTGGCCTGCGCGCCCACAAGCTGTTCCATCGCAACGTCGAATACATCGTCCAGGACGGCCAGGTCGTGCTGGTGGACGAACACACCGGCCGTACCATGCCGGGTCGTCGCTTGTCCGAAGGCCTGCACCAGGCCATCGAAGCCAAGGAAAACCTGAACATCCAGGCCGAGAGCCAGACCCTGGCTTCCACCACCTTTCAGAACTACTTCCGCCTGTACAACAAGCTGTCCGGCATGACCGGTACCGCTGACACCGAAGCGTTCGAATTCCACCAGATCTACGGCCTGCAAGTGGTGGTGATTCCACCGAACAAGCCGCTGGCCCGTAAAGACTACAACGACCTGGTGTTCCTGACCGCCGAAGAGAAGTACGCGGCGATCATCAACGACATCAAGGAAGGCATGGCCCAGGGCCGGCCGATCCTGGTGGGGACCGCCACCATCGAGACCTCCGAGCACATGTCCGCCTTGCTCAACAAGGAAGGCATCGAGCACAAGGTCCTCAACGCCAAGTTCCACGAGAAGGAAGCCGAGATCATCGCCCAGGCCGGTCGCCCGGGTGCGCTGACCATCGCCACCAACATGGCCGGTCGTGGTACCGACATCCTGTTGGGCGGCAACTGGGAAGTGGAAGTCGCCAGCCTGGAAAACCCGACCCCCGAGCAGATCGCACAGATCAAGGCCGACTGGCAGAAACGTCACCAGCAGGTACTGGAGTCCGGCGGTTTGCAGGTGATCGCTTCCGAGCGTCACGAATCGCGGCGTATCGACAACCAGCTGCGTGGCCGTGCCGGTCGCCAGGGTGACGCCGGTTCCAGCCGCTTCTACCTGTCCCTGGAAGACAGCCTGATGCGTATCTTCGCCTCTGACCGGGTGAAGAACTTCATGAAGGCCCTGGGCATGCAGCCAGGCGAGGCGATCGAGCACCGCATGGTGACCAACGCCATCGAGAAGGCCCAGCGCAAGGTCGAAGGCCGCAACTTCGATATCCGCAAGCAATTGCTCGAGTTCGACGACGTCAACAACGAACAGCGTAAAGTGATCTATCACATGCGTAACAGTTTGTTGGCCGCCGACAACATTGGCGAAACCATCGCTGACTTCCGCCAGGACGTGCTCAATGCCACCGTCAGCGCCCATATCCCGCCGCAGTCGCTGCCGGAACAGTGGGACGTCG
Source organism: Pseudomonas sp. DF11 (assembly GCF_058148565.1). NCBI lineage: Bacteria > Pseudomonadati > Pseudomonadota > Gammaproteobacteria > Pseudomonadales > Pseudomonadaceae > Pseudomonas > Pseudomonas sp. DF11. The sequence continues at coordinate 202,162 of NZ_JBYVYN010000010.1, read as the reverse complement.
CCGGCCTGGAAGCTGCCTTGCAGAGCGACTTCGGCGTGGCATTGCCGATCCAGCAGTGGCTCGACGAAGACGATCACCTGTACGAAGAAACCCTGCGCGAGAAATTGCTGGCCGAGCTGATTGCCGCCTATAACGAGAAGGAAGACCAGGCTGGCGCCGAAGCGCTGCGCTCCTTCGAGAAGCAGATTGTGCTGCGCGTGCTGGACGACCTGTGGAAAGACCACCTGTCGACCATGGACCACCTGCGTCACGGTATCCATTTGCGCGGTTACGCCCAGAAGAACCCGAAGCAGGAATACAAGCGCGAGTCCTACACGCTGTTCTCCGAATTGCTCGACTCGATCAAGCGCGACTCGATCCGTGTCCTGTCCCACGTTCAGGTGCGTCGCGAAGACCCGGTCGAGGAAGAAGCTCGCCTGCGTCAGGAAGCCGAAGCCCTGGCCGCACGGATGCAGTTCGAACACGCCGAAGCCCCGGGCCTGGAAGTGGTCGCCGAGGAGGGCGTCGACGTCGATGTCGCCCTGGCCACCGCGCCGGTGCGCAACGAACAGAAGCTGGGCCGTAACGAACTGTGCTATTGCGGTTCGGGCAAGAAATACAAGCATTGCCACGGGCAGATCCAATAAACCCGTTTCAACGCTGAACCCCCCGCGCCGCGACCGGCTATCTTGCCGTCGCGGCGTTTTGCCATTTTGATCCGCCGTTTCGATAACGACGGTGCCGATATACATCTATTTGAGGAGCGCATTCATGGCTGTTGGTCTTGGTCCGTTGCCAACGTTGCACCCGGTTGCCGGTTTTGAACTCGGTATCGCTTCGGCGGGCATCAAGCGCCCCGGGCGCAAGGACGTCGTGGTCATGCGTTGCGCCGAGGGCTCGACGGTCGCTGGCGTGTTCACCCTCAACGCTTTTTGTGCCGCGCCGGTCATCCTGGCCAAGCAACGCGTGCAGGGGCCGGTGCGTTACTTGCTGACCAACACCGGTAACGCCAACGCCGGCACCGGCGCGCCAGGCCTGGCCGCCGCCGAGCGCACCTGCGCCAAACTGGCCGAACTGACCGGTGTCGATGCCAGCCAGGTGCTGCCGTACTCCACCGGCGTGATCGGCGAGCCACTGCCGGTCGAGAAGATCGAAGGCGCGCTGCAGGCGGCGCTCGATGACCTGTCGGAAAACAACTGGGCCGCGGCCGCCACCGGCATCATGACCACCGATACCTTGCCCAAGGGCGCCAGCCGCCAGTTCCAGCATGACGGCGTGACCGTCACCGTCACCGGCATCAGCAAAGGCGCCGGCATGATCCGCCCGAACATGGCGACCATGCTCGGCTACATCGCCACCGACGCCAAGGTTTCCCGGCAAGTGCTGCAAGACCTGATGCTCGATGGTGCCAACAAGTCGTTCAACCGCATCACCATCGACGGCGACACATCCACCAACGACTGCTGCATGCTGATCGCCACTGGCAAGGCCAACTTGCCGGAAATTACCGAGGCCAGTGGTCCGCTGTTCGCCGCCCTGAAGCAGGCAGTGTTCGAAGTGTGCATGGAAGTGGCCCAGGCCATCGTGCGTGACGGCGAAGGCGCGACCAAGTTCGTGACCGTGCAGGTCAACGGTGGTGGCAATCACCAGGAATGCCTGGATGTCGGCTACACCGTGGCCCACTCGCCACTGATCAAGACCGCGCTGTTCGCCTCTGACCCCAACTGGGGCCGGATCCTCGCCGCCGTTGGCCGTGCTGGCGTGCCGGAGCTGGACGTGAGCAAGATCGATGTGTTCCTCGGTGATGTGTGCATCGCCAGCCAAGGCGCCCGTGCTGCCACTTACACTGAAGCCCAGGGCGCGGCGGTGATGCAGCAGGAAGAAATCACCATCCGTATCGAGTTGGGCCGGGGTGATTGCAGCGAAACCATCTGGACCACCGACCTGTCCCACGAGTACGTGAAGATCAACGCTGAGTACCGGACTTAATACGCTCGGGACCGAGTCGCTCCTATCGCGAGCAGGCTCGCTCCCACAGGGATTTGTTGAGTGGCATCGATAGTGGTCACTACACAGAACCACTGTGGGAGCGAGCCTGCTCGCGATGGCGCCAGTACAGACTCCAGAAAACCACAAGAAAGGAATCCTCATGAGCCTGCACCTGATCATCGGTGACAAAGATCTATCTTCCTGGTCCATGCGCGGTGCGCTGGCCCTGGCATTGACCGGCGCGAAGTACACCGAAGAGCTGGTCAGGCTCGACCAGCCCGACACCCGTGAGAAACTGCTCAAGCATTCGGCCACGGCCAAGGTCCCGTTGCTCAAGACCGAATTTGGCGTGATCGCCGATTCCCTGGCGATTGCCGAATACCTGGCCGAACAGTTTCCCGATGCCGGTCTCTGGCCCAAGGATGTGGCCGCCCGGGCTCAGGCACGCTCGGCCTGTGCGCAAATGCACAGCGGTTTTTTCGCTATCCGCAGCAACATGCCGTTTGACCTGTTGCGCGATGCGCCATTGTCGCCCGTGCCGGCTGACGTCCAGGCGGAAATCGAGCGGATGCTGGCGCTGTGGGGCGAATGCCGTGCCGTGGCGACCGAAGCCGGCCCCTACCTGTTTGGTCGCGTGAGCCTGGCCGATGCGTTTTTTGCCCCTATTGCCGTGCGCTTGCGCACTTATCAGGTGGCCCTGTCGGAGGTCGATGCGGCCTACGTCGAAACCCTTTATCAATGGCCGGCATTCAAGGCGTGGCAACAGGCCGGCCTGGAGGAAACTACGCGGTGAAACGAGTCCATGTGGCGGCGGCGGTCATTCGCGATGCCGCCGGCAAAATCCTGATCGCCCGACGGGCCGACACCCAGCATCAGGGCGGCCTGTGGGAATTCCCTGGTGGCAAGGTCGAGGCCGATGAGTCCGTCGAAACCGCCCTGGCCCGTGAACTTCATGAGGAACTGGGCATTGTCGTCGATGCTGCCCGGCCGTTGATCAAGGTGCGTCACGATTACCCGGACAAACAGGTATTGCTGGATGTCTGGGAAGTCTCGGCGTTCACCGGCCAGCCCCACGGTGCCGAAGGGCAGCCGTTGGCCTGGGTGACGGCCCGCGACCTGCCGAACCATGAGTTTCCGGCGGCCAATCAGCCGATTGTCGCGGCGGCTCGTTTACCGGGTGAATACCTGATTACCCCTGATGGCCTGGAGACGCCGGCCTTGCTGCGCGGCATGCAGAAGGCTATTGCCAACGGGATCAAGCTGGTCCAGCTACGTGCCCCCAGCGGCTACGACCCGCAGTACCGTGACCTGGCGGTGGATGCGGCGGGGTTGTGCGCCGGCAAGGCCCAACTGATGCTCAAGGGGCCGTTCGAATGGCTGGGGGATTTTCCCTCCGCGGGTTGGCACATCACGGCCGCGCAATTGCGCAAGCATGCTGCGGCCGGTCGACCGTTCGGCAAGGATCGCTGGCTGGCGGCCTCCTGTCATAACGCCGAGGAATTGGCCCTGGCGCAGCAGATGGACGTGGATTTCGTGACGCTCTCGCCGGTGCAACCGACCCAGACTCACCCTGATGCCCAGCCCTTGGGATGGGCAGAGGCCGCTCGGTTGATCGACGGTTTCAACAAACCGGTCTATCTGTTGGGTGGGGTAGGGCCTGGCGAACGGCAGAAGGCCTGGGAGGCTGGCGCGCAAGGTGTGGCGGGGATTCGGGCGTTTTGGCCTGGGGCTTGATTCTGTGGTGAATGGGCAGGCCTCATCGCGAGCAGGCTCGCTCCCACAGGGGGAACTCCGCAGAGCCAGTGTGGGAGCGAGCCTGCTCGCGATGGGGCCCTGACAGGCGACTCATTCAGCTCCCAGGCTTGGCCGCCGCCTCCCAAAGCACTTCCGCCACCCCTTGTCGCCGGGCAATGATCCGCGCCGCGACGAACAGCAAGTCCGACAACCGATTGATATAGGCCAACCCCGGCCCGGCCAATGGCTCCACGGCATTCAACTGCTGGCAACGGCGCTCGGCGCTGCGGGCCAGGCTGCGGCAGACGTGGGCCTGGGCTATCAACGTCGAGCCACCGGGCAGGATGAAGTTTTCCAGGGGGCCCAATTCCTCGTTCCACACATCGATCGCCGCTTCCAGCCGCTCGATTTCCGTCGCGTTCAAGGCCTGGTAGGCCGGCATCGCCAGTTCGCCACCCAAGTCGAACAGTCGATGCTGGCAAGGCCCCAGCACGTCGCTGACCTCCTTGAGCGCCGGGTATCGGGCCGTTTCAGCGGCGAGCCCGGCCAGCAACAGCCCCAGCTGACTGTTCAGCGTATCCACTTCGCCGATGGCCTCGACCCGTGGGTGGTCCTTTGCCACGCGGCGACCATCGCCCAACCCGGTTTCACCTTTGTCGCCGGTGCGGGTGTAAATCTTTGACAGGCGAAAGCCCATGCTCAGCGCTCCAGTTGTTTGTTTTCCTGCGCCACCATCGAGGTGCCCGCCAGGGGCAGGCGCAAGGTGAAGCAGGTGCCTTGGCCCGGCGCCGACTGCACTTCCATCTGGCCCTTGTGGTTATTGGTGATGATGAAGTACGAGACCGACAACCCGAGGCCCGTGCCCTGGCCGATCTCCTTGGTGGTGAAGAATGGCTCGAAGGTGCGCTTGCGCACGTTCTCGCTCATGCCGATGCCGTTGTCCTCGACCTGGATCTCCGCCCACGGCGGATTCAACCGCGTGCGCAGGATAATGCGCCCCGGTTCGCTGTCATCCTGGCGTTGATGGATCGCCTGGGCGGCGTTTTTCAGCAGGTTGAGCAACACTTGTTCCAGTTCGTTGGCGGTACCGGGCACCGGCCCCAGGTTCGGGTCGAACTGGCGGATGATCGCTTGGCCCTTGAAGTCGAAACCGATCGCCAAATCGAAGTCGTTACCGGCGATTTCCACCGCCTGGTCGATCAGCGCCGGTAGGTCACAGGGCGCCATCTGCCGTGTGCTGCGCCGGCTGAAGCTGAGCATGTGGGTGACGATTTTCGCGGCGCGGGCGCCGGCCTGCTGGATGCCGTCGAGCAACTGCGGAATTTCCCGGCCCTGGAGATAGCGATTGACTTCCTGCAACTCGATACCCAATTGCTCGGCCTGTTCGAGGTTCTTGGGCAATTCCGGCGACAGGCGTCGACGGATGTTTTGCACGTTGTGCAGGATGGCGCCCAAGGGGTTGTTGATCTCGTGGGCCATGCCCGCCGCGAGACCGCCGACCGAGAGCATTTTCTCCGATTGCACCATCATTTCTTCCAGCGACAGGCGTTGGGTGATGTCATCGATCCGGATCACCACGCCACGTCCGGCACCGCCCATCAACGGGTAGAACGTGAGGGCGTAATGCCGGGCTTCGTCGTCCTTGGTCCAGGTGACGCGCTCGATCTTGGCGACCGTATGTTGCTCGACGGTCTGCTTGAGCTGGGGCAAATACGGCTTGAGCGGTTCGAAAGCGAGGAAAATCGGCTGGTTCAAGGCCTCGTCCAGGCGCGTGCCGGAGAGGGCGCTGGCCTCCTGGTTCCATTGGGTGACGTAGAGCTGTTCGTCGAGGGCGATCAGCGCTGACGGCATGGAGTCGATGATGCTGTTGAGGTAGTTCTGGAAACCGGTGAGTTTCTTCTCGATCTTGCTGCGCACCTGGACTTCCAGTTCCAGCTTGCGATTGGTATGGCGGGTTTCTTCCGCCAGGCCCTGGGCCTGGTCATAGGCGGCCTGGGAGTCGTCTCGGGCACGCTTGAGTTGCTGCTCGCGGGCTTCGATGCGCGACAACATGGTGTTGAACGCCTCGGCCAGGCTGCCGATCTCATCGTGATTGCCGCGTGCGGCGCGCAGGGAGTAGTTCTCCTCGCGAGTGACCTGGCGCGAGAGTTCTTCGAGTTGATGAATCGGCTGGGTGATCAGGCGTTTGATCTGCTGGGCAATGATCAGCCACAGCAATACGCTGAAAATCAGGATGCCGAGGCTGGCGGTCAGGGTGCCGGTGTAGAACGCGGTTGGCAGTTCGCTGCTGGCCACCAGTAACAGATGACCCGGCAGCGTGCCGGGACGGGGCAGGGTGATGACCTGGTTGCTGCGAAACTCGTTCGCCTGCCAGGTTTGTATATTGCGGTAATGCTCCGGCAGCTTGAGCTTTTCGCCCTGCTGCAGTTGGGCCAGCCGTTCACCCTGGCCGTCGTACAGCGCCGCCGCCCGGAGCGGTGCGTAGCTGTTGAGCTCATCGAGCAGGCGCTGGGCACTTTGCGGCGATTGCAGGGCGTCGGAGATCAGGCTCGGGTTGGCGACCAGCCGGCCAATGGTCTGCAGGGCCTGGGGCGCCATGCTTTCCTGGGATATGTAGTAGGCGGCGCTGATAAAGGTCAGGTTGGCGACCAACAGGACAGTGGTCAACAACACCAACAGGGCGGCCAGCAGTTTCTGGCCGACCGGGAGATTTTCAAGGCGCTGGCGCAATGGCATCAGACTCGTCGCTTAGAAGGAACACGAGGGCCAGCGTAGCCGCTGCTCAGTCGCTGGGCAATCCGAGGTTGTGCAAGTGGACAATCAGTCGCTGGCGCAGTTGTTCCAGGTGCGGCACGGTCAGCTCGTGGCGTTGGGCGACCTTGCAGGCGTAACCGAGCAGGTAGCTGATTTCGGTGCGACGCCGATTGCTGACGTCCTGGTACATCGATGAGTAGTTGGCGGCGGTGGCCTGGATCACCCGTTCGACTTCCGACTGCAAGTCTTCGGCCGCCGCGGGCTGGCCGCAACGTTCGAGCAGGTCCGTGAGTTCCGCGCACAGGGTCGCCACTTCACAGCGGTGTTCCTGCAAGCCGCCGTTCTTGCAGTGGTGCAGCACCGTCAGCGGATTGATTGCACAGTTGAGCGCCAGTTTGCGCCAGAGTCGGGTGAGGATGTCGGCATTCCATGCGTGGGGAATGCCGGCGGCGGCCAGGTCGTCCAGCCAGAACGGTGCCACTGGATGAGCTGGGTCGCCGAGCCAGGTGTAGCCGTGGCCGGCGAATACCACGCGCCAGTCACCGTCGCGGAACGCGCCTTCGGTGCTGGAGGCGCTGATGCAACGGGCCTGGGGCACACAATTGGCCACTGTGTCCTGGCTGCCGAGGCCATTCTGCAACAGGATCAGTTCCGATTCGTCGCCCAGGCGATGGGCCACCGAGTTCACGGCCGCTTCCGCATCGTAGGCCTTGCAGGCCAACAGCAGCCGCTTGATCGGCTCCGGGCTGTCCGCTGTTTCACCCGGTATCGGGTAACACTGCGCCTGTCCCTGTTCCACCAGTGTCAGGCCACCGGCGCTTCGGTATGCCTGCAAGCGGACGTCGTTGCGCAGCACCAGCCGTACCGGCAACCCGGCCCGGGCCAGGCGCGTGGCCCACAATGTACCGAGACTGCCGGCGCCGAGGACATGCCAGGTGGTGGACATCAGTTTTTTACTCGGATTGGCGCAGGCATCGGAGGGCTCGCAGTGTCGGCAGGAAAAGAGCCGTTATAATGAGCCCGATTTTAACCACAAGCCAAGCGCGCGCCGTTATCACTGGCGCGCCTTTTTATTTGGAGAACACTACATGCCGTCATTCGACGTGGTATCCGAACTGGACAAACACGAAGTCACCAACGCGGTTGAAAACGCCGTCAAGGAACTCGACCGTCGTTATGACCTCAAGGGTAAGGGCAGCTTCGAGTTCAAGGAAAAGGACCTGACCGTGAACCTGACCGCCGAGGCCGAGTTCCAGCTGGAGGCGATGATCGAAATCCTCAAGCTGGCGCTGGTCAAGCGCAAGATCGACGTACAGTGCCTTGAGGTCAAGGACGCCTACGCCTCGGGCAAGCTGATGAAGCAGGAAGCCGTACTCAAGGAAGGCATCGACAAGGAGCTGGCGAAGAAAATCGTCGCCCACATCAAGGATGCCAAGCTCAAGGTGCAAGCCGCCATCCAGGGCGAGCAGGTGCGTGTTACCGGCAAGAAGCGTGACGACTTGCAGGAAGCCATTGCGGCGCTGCGGGGCAAGGAATTCGGCATGCCACTGCAGTTCAATAACTTCCGCGACTGACCCACATTTGTTGGTAGCCGTGGCGAGGGGATTTATCCCCGCTGGGCTGCGAAGCAGCTCCAGAACAGTCACTTCAATTTGTCTGATCCAACGAGTGGTCTGGTTTCAGGGCTGCTTCGCAGCCGGCGGGGATAAATCCCCTCGCCACAATGTGCTTCGATTGGTCTTTTTCGCGGTAACAGGAATAAGGAGAGGTAGATGGACTTGAACGCTGAAGTGGACAACCTGGTCAAGGCTTCCCAGACCTGGATCCCGATGATCATGGAATATGGCAGCCGGGTGCTGCTGGCGGTCATCACCCTGGCCATCGGCTGGTGGTTGATCAACAAGGTGACGCAGAAGCTGGGCGCATTGCTGGCCCTGCGTAACGCCGACCTGGCACTGCAGGGGTTTATCAGTACCCTGGCCAACATCATCCTGAAGATATTGCTGATCGTCAGTGTCGCCTCGATGATCGGTGTGGAAACCACTTCGTTCGTCGCGGCCATCGGTGCGGCTGGCCTGGCGATTGGCCTGGCCTTGCAAGGCAGCCTGGCGAACTTCGCCGGTGGCGTGCTGATTCTGCTGTTCCGCCCGTTCCGTATCGGTGACTGGATCGAAGCCCAGGGTGTGGCCGGTACGGTCGACAGCATCCAGATCTTCCACACGGTGTTGCGTACCGGTGACAACAAGACCGTCATCGTGCCGAACGGCAACCTGTCGAACGGCATCATCACCAACACCAATCGCCAGCCGACCCGCAAGGTTGTGTTCGATGTAGGCGTGGATTACCAGGCCGACCTGCAAAAAGCCCGGGAAGTGTTGCTGGAATTGGCCAAGGATGAGCGCGTGCTGACTGATCCGGCACCTGAAGCGGTGATTTCCACCTTGGGCGACAGTTCCATCACGGTGTCGCTGCGCATTTGGGTCAAGACCGCAGACTACTGGAACGTAATGTTCATGCTCAATGAACAGGCGCGGGATCGTTTGAAGGATGCGGGGATTGATATTCCGTTTCCACAACGAGTGATTCGGGTAGTTCAGGAATCGACCTCGGCGTAATGCTCGATCAGTTGTTGTTTGACCTTTAGGTCAGGCCTTGCGTAAAAAGTTGATCCAATAAAAAAGGCCCATCCGAAGATGGGCCTTTTTTTGATTACCGCAAACTGACTTTCGGCAATTACAGAACCGAAATCGGGTAGTCGACGATCAGGCGGAACTCTTTGATATCGCCTTCGCCTTCATCAGCGTTAGCGTAGTGCCAGGCTTGACGAACACGGAAGGAAAGATCTTTGGCCGGGCCAGACTGAACAACGTACTTGGCTTCGAAGTTGGTTTCGTGGTGCTTGCCATCGGAGCCGTACAGAGGGTTGCCCTGGCTATCACGATACGCGCTGTTGGCAGACAGGTTGGTACCGTCGATGTCCCAACCTTTTACGTAGCGGGTCATGAAGCTCAGACCAGGAACGCCGTACTCAGCCATCTTCAGGTCGTAACGGATCTGGGCAGATTTCTCGTTAGGTGCGTTGAAGTCGGAGTACTGGATGGAGTTGGCGAGGAAGATCGAGTCGCCACCGCGGTTGGTGGAACCGCTGTGACCACCTACGCCGATGTAGTCGAACGGCGTGTCACCGTTGATTTTCTGGAAGGCGACGGTGATGGTGTGCGCTTTCAGGAACGAGAAAGCAGCGGCCAGGGAGAACGCGGTGTTGCTGATGTCACCGGCTTTGGAACTGCCGGTGTCGGTGGTACGGTAGATGTTACCGTCCAGGTTCAGCGACTGATCGCCACCCATTGGGATGGTGTAGTTCAGGTTACCGTAGTACTGGTTCCAGATGTCTTCCAGCTGGGCACCGTAGAGCGATGCGCTCAGGTTTTCGGTGATGGCGTATTTACCACCAGCGTAGTCGATGGTGTTGGCTTCTACGCCGGCATAGGTTGCATACAGGCCGCCGTTACGAGCATTTTTGTCCTGGCTGGTTGCCGAGTAGAAGTGACCGGCTTCGAGGTCCAGGTCTTTGACTTCGCTGCTCTGCAGTTGGAAACCGCTGGCAGTTTGAGGCAGGACGCGGGAACCACCTACAGCGAACACTGGAGCAGTGCTTGGCTGCATGTCACCGACTTTCAGCTCGGTCTTGGAAACGCGGAATTTGACTGCTGCACCCGCTTTACCCTGGCTGTCGTTGACGTCGCCATCGGCATCGCGGCTCATGTTGCCAGTGCCGCCAGTGCCGTCGCCACCGTCCAGCTTGACTGCCAGGTAGCCAAACGCATCAACGCCGACGCCTACGGTACCTTGGGTGTAGCCGGAGCTGAAGTTGCCCCAGATACCTTGGGTCCAGTCTTTCTGGTCGGTTGAGCCGTCTTTGCGATCACGGTTGAAATAGTAGTTGCGAAGCAGCAAGTCGAACTTGGCGTCTTCAACAAAACCTTTGGCTTCAGCCTGGTCACTTACGAAAGGTGCGGCCGAGGCCATTTGAGTACTGGCTGCTGCTGCAACGGCCAGTGCGATCATGCTCCACTTCATCACGCGCATCGTGATTTGCTCCTTTGGTTTTAGAAGAGTACTGCCGTCCCACCTGTTTTATTATCTGGGCGGCTCTTTCTTTTTGTGTCGGCGCAAACTTATATCACGCCGACCCTATTGGCGATACTTGCCCATGTAACCTTTCAGCTTCTTTACGACCGTGTCGCCAATGGCTCGATCCATGTCGCATTTCAGCTGATCCGACGCAACCGTATTCACAACTTTAATGTTGTTTTTCTTTTCCGGCATCGGTGTAAAGAGTCCGTCATTACCGCGCTTGAAGCTCCTGAGGGCAGCCTTGCCACTTTAATTTGTTTGTCTGCAAGGTCCCGCTTCCGGCGAGGCCTTTCAGGCGATACGGGGATGAATGCAACAAGCATGCTCAAACCCGAATTTCGTTTACATTTTTTTCACAATTTAGCGCTTGCCGTGGTGAAACCTCATGAAACCGGGCTCCAAAGGCCTTGTTTTAAATAGGGTTGACTGCTGTGCGGCTCTCGTGTTTGGCATCGACAAACGCCGCGAGACAACCCAAAACGTTACCGGTTCACCCTACCCAGTGAGTAAATCACGGATACTTTGTGCACTGAGCGTAGACGCACTGTGCTGTTTTGGTGCAAAAAATTTTCAAGCTGTACGAAAATCATACAGAGTCGCTGCTTTGTCTCAGCCTTGGCACGGTCCTGTCAGGACCGGGTCTCACCGCTTGCGCTGTGTTGGTGCGCCCGCTTGCACAGGTTGATGCCAGTGTGTTGAAAAAAATCATTTGAAGGACGCCATCGGCACACGCTACGCAGTGAACGATCAGGCGTTCAGGGTTATGCTGCGAGTCTGTGTCCGATGCAGTCCTGCGGGTCGTTGCGCCGGGCAGAATCAATAACGAGGAGTACGCGCGGTGTTTGCCTTAGATCCACGACTGCAACAAGACACATTGCCCATCGGCGATTTCCCGTTGTGCCGGTTGCTCTTGTCCAATGACTCCAACTACCCGTGGTTCATCCTCGTGCCGCGGCGAGAAAATATCAGTGAATTGTTTCAATTGGATGACGCTGATCAATTGCAGTTGTGGAAAGAAACCACGGCATTGGCCGAAACCCTCAAGGATTCGTTCGATGCCGACAAGATGAACGTTGCAACCTTGGGTAACGTCGTCAGTCAATTGCATATGCATGTCATCGTGCGCAAGCGTGATGATGTTGCCTGGCCTGCGCCGGTCTGGGGCAAGCACCCGGCCCAGCCTTATAATGAAGAGCAGGTGATGGCCATTCGTGAGCGCTTGCGCGTGGCCCTGGCCGATGATTTCAAGTTTCTGGAGGGCTGAACCATGAACCTTGAAGAACGAGTAACCGATCTGGAAAGCCGTCTGGCCTTTCAGGATGACACCATCCAGGCGTTGAATGACGTGCTGGTGGAGCAACAGCGAATCGTCGAGCGTTTGCAGCTGCAAATGGCGGCGTTGCTCAAGCGTCAGGAAGAAATGGCCGGGCAGTTCGAGTCTTTCGAAGAAGAGGCGCCACCCCCTCATTACTGACCTGGCCGATTGGCAGGCAATAAAAAACCGCGAGCAGCCAGGCTGCATCGCGGTTTTTTTACGCCTGGATCAGCGGCGCGGCAGCGCGGCGATCACATCTTCGGCCTGCAGGCCTTTGTCACGGTTCATCACGGAGAACTCCACGCGCTGGCCTTCCACCAGGACGCGATGGCCTTCGCCACGAATGGCCCGGAAATGCACGAAAATGTCATCGCCGGAGTCGCGGGAGATGAAGCCGAACCCTTTGGAGGTGTTGAACCACTTCACCGTACCGGTATCGCGGTTGGACATGTCGTAGTTCTGCGTAGCGGCGGCCGGCGAGGACTTCTTGTAGAAGCTGACGGCCAGGTGCAGCGCCACGGCGAGCAATGCTGCTCCCAGGCTGAACAGAATGGCCGGTTGACCGCCGATTTCCGGCATAGGTGCCAGCAGGGCCAGGGTTTGCAGGGCAACGGCCAGCACCAGCAGGGCGCTGACCAGGTTTTGCAGTTGATGGCGTGGACCTTTGTTCCAGTAAGGGATAACCGGTGCGAGGGTCAGGTTGAGCAGGCCGAAGAAGGCCAGGTACAGTGCGTCGGGGTGTTGCAGGTAAGGTGTGGCTTCGGAACCCAGGCTAGGGATGAAGGACAGCAGCAGGGCAGCTGCGCCCATTAGCAAGTGGACGATTTTCAACATTTTGATTGGCTCACGGTTAAGACAGATCACAAGGAAGAGCTGGGCGGGGGCGGTTCGCTTCGAAACAATGAGAGGCGTTGGACACGTACCCGAATCAGCCTATGCGCCACGCCCGGGAAAATAAGCGTAGCGACACACTGCCTATTTAACAGCAAAGCCCCGGCCTTCTCAAACTCGTTACGGGCGCGCACCGCGCTGTTCGTCGGCCAGGAAACACCGCAGGTGCTTGAAGGTGCCAGGCAAACGGCGTTGAATTCCCCGGGGGATCGGAACCGCCCGCTGTCCCGGCTTGTCGGTTCAGGAGGGCTGGCGATCTGTCGCAGGCCATAGGCGGCCAAAACCACTAGAGTTTGGGGCGTTGTCGAATTCATCACCGTCAGGAGATCAACCAACATGGCAATTGATATCGGTATCAGTGAAGAAGACCGCAAATCCATCGTCGACGGGCTTTCGCGCCTGCTGTCGGACACCTATGTGCTGTATCTCAAGACCCACAATTTCCACTGGAACGTCACGGGGCCGATGTTTCGGACGCTGCACCTGATGTTCGAGGAGCAATACAACGAGCTCGCCCTGGCGGTGGACCTGATCGCCGAGCGAATCCGCGCCCTGGGCTTCCCGGCCCCGGGTGCCTACTCGGTGTATGCGCGCTTGTCTTCCATCAAGGAAGAGGAGGGCGTGCCTGGTGCCGAAGAGATGATTCGGCAACTGGTCGAAGGCCAGGAAGCGGTGACGCGTACGGCCCGTAACATCTTTCATTTAACAGACAAGGTCAGTGATGAGCCCACCGCCGACCTGCTGACCCAGCGCATGCAGGTTCACGAAAAGACCGCGTGGATGTTGCGCGCGCTGCTGGAGGGCTAATAAACCCCAGGCAGGTGATGACGCGGCGTGGGCAGTATTCCCTGCCCATGGCGTGTAGGACGGCGTAATTCGTCGCCTGCCTGCTGTTGGCTTGTCCTACGGCCATGGTCATAAAGTCATCTGGAACTGGCAATGCCGTTGAGCTTCCATAGAGCCACAGATGGGTTGTCCCAACTGAAAGGCTCGTATGGCAAAGGAGTGTCAACGGTATGATTCAAGGAAAAGAACCGGGAGAGGGTGGGCATGGACGATTGCAGTCCATCAGCGTCGATCCGTTCGTCAGGGGATTCGATATGCAGTTGGCCCGTCCCCTGGCCCGATCCATTCGTCTGAACGGGTTCGCCACCTGTCTGCGGCTGGAGCAGGTCTATTGGGATATCCTCGGCGACATGGCCCAGCTCAACAGCTGTTCCATCAGCACGTTGCTGTCCCACGTGGACAGGGAGGTGCACCTGCGCCATGGCGGCGTGCGCAATTTCAGTGCGCTGGTGCGTGTGGTTTGCGTGGTGCACAGTTTGAAGGACACCGCGTTGGAGGTCGCGGGCAAGCATTGACGGGATACCTGCCCGGTTGATGGCTGGGTCGGACCGCAAACGGCCTGTGCGCTTACGGCTGCACAGGCCGCATTTAATGGATATAATCCCGCTCTTTGCCGCAAAGCCCAGCCTTTGCGCGAGTAACCTGATCGCCGAGACAACCCCCATGCCGATGTACGACTATCAATGTGCTTCCTGTGGTCATCAGATGGAAGCCATTCAAAAGATCAGCGCGGCACCGCTGGTCGACTGCCCTGCCTGCCAGGCGCCGGAACTGAAAAAGATGCTGTCCATGCCCGGTTTCCGCCTCGGTGGCACGGGCTGGTATGAAACCGACTTCAAGACCGGCGCCAAGAAAAACCTGGCCGGTGGCGACAAAGCTGATTGAGTTGAACACGCGCGAGTTCTTGCACGGGCAGGGCCTCCAACCGAATTTCGAATTACGAGAAGTGAAACCACTACCATGATGCGCAGCCATTATTGCGGCCAACTGAACGAAAGCCTGGAAGGTCAGGAAGTTACTCTTTGCGGATGGGTCCATCGTCGTCGTGACCATGGCGGGGTGATTTTCCTCGATATCCGTGATCGTGAAGGCCTGGCCCAGGTGGTGTTCGATCCGGATCGCGCTGAGACCTTCGCCGTCGCCGACCGCGTGCGCAGCGAATATGTGGTCAAGATCACCGGCAAGGTGCGCCTGCGCCCGGCCGGCGCCAGCAACGCCAACATGGCGTCTGGCATGATCGAAGTGCTGGGCTACGAGCTGGAAGTGCTCAACGAAGCGGAAACCCCGCCGTTCCCACTCAACGAATACTCCGACGTGGGCGAAGAAACCCGCCTGCGCTACCGCTTCATCGACCTGCGTCGCCCGGAAATGGCCGAGAAGCTGCGTCTGCGTTCGCGCATGACCACCAGCATCCGCCGTTACCTGGACGAGAACGGCTTCCTCGACGTCGAGACGCCGATCCTGACCCGCGCCACGCCGGAAGGCGCCCGCGACTACCTGGTGCCGAGCCGTACCCACCCCGGCAGCTTCTTTGCCTTGCCGCAATCGCCACAGCTGTTCAAGCAACTGTTGATGGTGGCCGGGTTCGATCGCTACTACCAGATCGCCAAGTGCTTCCGCGACGAGGACCTGCGTGCCGACCGTCAGCCTGAGTTCACTCAGATCGACATCGAGACCAGCTTCCTCGACGAAAAAGACATCATGGGCCTGACCGAAGGCATGATCCGCAACCTGTTCAAGGAAGTGCTGGGCCTGGAATTCGGCGAGTTCCCGCACATGACCTTCGAAGAGGCCATGCGCCGCTACGGTTCCGACAAGCCGGACCTGCGTAACCCGCTGGAACTGGTGGACGTGGCCGATCAGCTCAAGGACGTCGAGTTCAAGGTGTTCAGCGGCCCGGCCAACGACCCGAAATGCCGTATCGCGGCCCTGCGCGTTCCAGGCGGTGCCAGCATGCCGCGCAAGCAGATCGACGACTACACCAAGTTCGTCGGCATCTACGGTGCCAAGGGCCTGGCGTATATCAAGGTCAACGAGCGCGCCGCCGGTGTGGATGGCTTGCAATCGCCAATCGTGAAGAACATCCCTGAGGCCAACCTCAATGTGATCCTCGATCGCGTGGGCGCGGTTGACGGCGACATCGTGTTCTTCGGTGCCGACAAGGCCAAGATCGTCAGCGAAGCCCTGGGCGCGCTGCGTATCAAGCTGGGTCACGACCTGAAGCTGCTGACCTGCGAGTGGGCGCCAATGTGGGTCGTCGACTTCCCGATGTTCGAAGAAAACGACGACGGCAGCTTCTCCGCGCTGCACCACCCGTTCACCGCGCCGAAGTGCTCGCCGCAAGAGTTGGAGGCCAACCCGGCCACCGCTCTGTCGCGTGCCTACGACATGGTCCTGAACGGCACCGAGCTGGGTGGCGGTTCGATCCGTATCCATCGCAAGGAAATGCAACAGGCGGTGTTCCGCCTGCTGGGCATCAACGAAGCGGAACAGGAAGAGAAATTCGGCTTCCTGCTCGATGCGCTGAAGTACGGTGCACCGCCCCACGGTGGCCTGGCCTTCGGCCTGGATCGCCTGGTGATGCTGATGACTGGCGCCCAGTCGATCCGCGAAGTGATCGCGTTCCCGAAAACCCAGAGCGCGGCCGATGTCATGACCCAGGCGCCGGGCGTGGTGGACGCCAAGGCGCTGCGCGAGTTGCACATTCGTCTGCGTGAACAGCCAAAGGCTGAGTAAGGCTGGCACCTGAGAGGGCGCATCTTCGGATGCGCCTTTTCATTGGGGTCGATATTTCTGATTGTCGGCCACTGCGCACGCGCAGGGCGGGCAATGTTCCAAAGAGAAACCGGAGCGAGTTATGGCAGGTCATTCCAAGTGGGCGAACATCAAGCACCGCAAAGAACGTCAGGATGCCAAGAGAGGCAAGATTTTCACCAAGTGGATCCGTGAGCTGACGGTCGCGGCCCGCCAGGGCGGCGGCGATCCGGGCTCCAACCCGCGCTTGCGCCTGGCCCTGGACAAGGCGCTGGGTGCGAACATGAGCCGCGACATCATCGACCGGGCCATCGCCCGTGGCGCCGGTGCGACCGAGGCCGACAACGTTGAAGAGCTGACCTACGAAGGTTATGGTCCGGGCGGCGTGGCGGTGATGGTCGAATGCATGACCGACAACCGCAACCGTACCGCTGCCGCCGTGCGTCACGCGTTCAGCAAATGCGGCGGCAACCTGGGTACCGATGGCTCGGTGGCCTATCTGTTCGAGCGCAAGGGGCAAATCAGCTTCGCGCCAGGCATCGATGAAGACGCTCTGACGGAGGCGGCCCTGGAGGCCGACGCCGATGATGTGGTGAGCCATGAAGATGGCTCGTTCGACGTATTCACTTCGTTCGCCAGCTTCTACGCCGTGCGTAATGCCCTGGAAGCGGCCGGGTTCAAGCCGGCCGACGCGGAAATCGTCATGCAACCGACCACCAGCGCCGAGTTGGACCTGGAAGGTGCCGAGAAGGTGCTCAAGCTGATCGACATGCTTGAAGACCTGGACGATGTGCAGAACGTTTACTCCAATGCCGATATTCCGGAGTCGGTGGCTGAACAGCTTGGCTGATAGCGTCGTTGGTACAACGATCTTGTTCAGTTACGCGTAGGTGCTTTATGTGGGAGCGAGCCTGCTCGCGATAGCGTTGGTCCAGCTTGCAAAAATGTTGCAGTGATACCGCTATCGCGAGCAGGCTCGCTCCCACAGGTTCAAACAATTCCTCTTCAAACCGCAGGCGCTATGACTTTAATCCTTGGCATCGACCCCGGTTCGCGCATCACCGGCTACGGCGTGGTTCGCGACACCGGGCGCGGTTGCGTGTACGTGGCGTCTGGCTGCATCCGCACCGGTGCGGGTGAGCTGCACGAGCGCTTGCAGATTGTTTATCGCGGCGTGCGTGAGGTTATCCAGACCTACGGCCCAGTCACCATGGGCATCGAAAAGGTCTTCATGGCGCGCAACGCCGATTCGGCTTTGAAGCTGGGACAGGCCCGTGGCGCGGCAATCGTGGCCGGTGCCGAGGAGGCCCTGGAGATCGCCGAATACACCGCGACCCAGGTCAAGCAGGCGGTTGTTGGCACAGGGGCGGCGAACAAGGAGCAGGTGCAGATGATGGTGATGCACCTGTTGAAGCTGGTCAGCAAGCCGCAAATCGATGCCTCCGATGCCCTGGCCATCGCCATTTGCCATGCCCATACCCGTTCCAGTCTGTTGCCTCACGGCCTGGGAGCCGCACGCAGTCGTGGCGGGCGCCTGCGTCTCTGATAGCATCAGCGCTTCATTCATGAACCCGAGTAAGTTGCGCCTGTGTCGTCGGCCTTTATGCTCGTGTTGATATTCGCCAGCCTGCGGGCTGGCCAACACCCAAGGATCTGAAACGTGATTGGACGCTTGCGCGGCACCCTGGCTGAGAAACAGCCGCCGCACCTGATTCTGGATGTAAACGGCCTGGGCTATGAGCTTGAAGTGCCCATGACCACGCTGTATCGCTTACCGTCGGTCGGCGAGCCACTGACCCTGCACACCCATTTGGTCGTGCGCGAGGATGCGCAGTTACTCTATGGCTTCGTCGGCAAGCGCGAGCGGGATTTCTTCCGCGAACTGATCCGTCTCAACGGCGTCGGCCCGAAACTGGCCCTGGCCTTGATGTCGAGCCTGGAAGTCGACGAGCTGGTGCGGTGCGTGCAGTCCCAGGACACCTCGGCCCTGACCAAGGTGCCGGGTGTGGGCAAGAAAACCGCCGAGCGCCTGCTGGTCGAACTCAAGGACCGTTTCAAGGCCTGGGAGGCCGTGCCGGCGATGTTCGCCCTGGTGCCGAACCAGCCGGACGCGCCTGTGCCTGCGGTCAGCGCCGAAAACGATGCGGTCACCGCACTGATCTCTCTGGGCTACAAGCCGCAGGAAGCCAGCAAGGCGATTTCCGCCATCAAGGAAAAAGGCCTGAGCACCGAAGACATGATTCGTCGTGCCCTGAAGGGAATGATTTAAGTGATTGAAGCTGACCGTCTGATCGCCGCCACGGGCGCGCCCCGTGACCGCGAGGAAATCCAGGACCGCGCGATTCGTCCTGTCAGCCTGGCCGACTACATCGGTCAACCGACCGTGCGCGAGCAGATGGAGCTGTTCATCCAGGCGGCCCGGGGGCGTAGCGAGTCCCTGGACCACACCTTGATCTTCGGCCCGCCGGGCCTGGGCAAGACTACCCTGGCCAACATCATTGCCCAGGAAATGGGCGTGTCGATCAAGAGCACGTCCGGGCCGGTCCTCGAACGGCCGGGCGACCTGGCGGCACTGCTGACCAATCTTGAACCCCATGACGTGCTGTTCATCGACGAAATCCACCGGCTGTCGCCCATCGTCGAGGAAGTGCTGTATCCGGCCATGGAAGACTTCCAGCTCGACATCATGATCGGCGAGGGGCCGGCCGCGCGCTCCATCAAGCTCGACCTGCCACCCTTCACCCTGGTGGGCGCCACCACCCGCGCCGGCATGCTGACCAATCCGCTGCGCGACCGTTTCGGTATCGTCCAGCGCCTGGAGTTCTACAGCAACGCCGACCTGGCGACGATTGTCAGCCGCTCGGCGGGCATCCTCGGGCTGCCGTTGGACCCGGATGGTGCTTATGAAATCGCCCGGCGCGCCCGGGGGACGCCGCGGATCGCCAACCGGTTGCTGCGTCGGGTCCGGGATTTTGCCGAGGTCCGGGCCAAGGGCCATATCACCAAGCCGATTGCCGACCTGGCACTGAACCTGCTGGACATCGACGAGCGTGGTTTCGATCACCAGGACCGACGCCTGCTGCTGACCATGATCGAGAAGTTCGACGGTGGCCCGGTGGGCGTGGACAGCCTGGCCGCGGCGATCAGCGAAGAGCGCCACACCATTGAGGATGTGCTGGAACCGTACCTGATCCAGCAGGGCTACATCATGCGTACCCCTCGCGGGCGCGTGGTGACCCGTCATGCTTATCTGCATTTTGGCTTAAACATCCCGACACGAATGGGCGAGATGCCGGTGGTAGACGAATTCCTCGATGCCGTGGACGATTGAACGAGCTCTGTACGCCGACTTTTTTCCGGTTCGTGCTGTCCCAGACGACGCCTGGAGCGTCAATGCGTTCGAGAATGAAAAAACAGTTGCCTGGCCGATTGGCAACCTGAGGAGTAAGCACTAGAGTATGCGCGCGCAAAACGGGCTGGAGTCGTTCGCACATCGCTGTCGCGTTTATTACGAGGACACCGATGCTGGCGGCATCGTCTACTACGTCAATTACCTCAAGTTTATGGAACGGGCTCGAACCGAACGGCTGCGGGAACTGGGTTTCGCCCAATCCGCGCTGGCAGGGGAGGACCTGTTATTCGTCGTGCATTCCAGCGAAGCGCGCTACCACGCGCCGGCGCGACTGGACGACGAACTGGTGGTAAGTGCCGATGTCATCGAATTGAACCGTGTCAGCCTGCGCTTCAAGCAGCAGGTCAGGCGGGCTACGGATAACGTGCTGCTCTGTGAAGGGCAGTTTTTGGTGGCCTGTGTGCGCACCCATAGTTTGAAACCCCGGGCCATTCCCGAAGCTCTACGTGCGGCCTTTGCCGGCGTGAGCGGCGCGGGTACACACTCAGAGCAGGAGATAAAGCGTGGAAGCTAACGTCGTCGACCATTCCTCCATGTGGAGCCTGGTCAGCAATGCCAGCGTCGTGGTGCAACTGGTAATGCTGACCCTGGTAGCCGCATCGGTGACCTCATGGATCATGATCTTTCAGCGCAGCAACATGCTGCGCGCCGGTCGCCGTGCCCTGGAGAGCTTCGAGGAGCGCTTCTGGTCCGGCATCGACCTGTCCAAGCTCTATCGCCAGGCCGGCAGCAACCCCGACCCGGATTCGGGCGTCGAGCAGATCTTCCGTGCCGGCTTCAAGGAGTTCTCCCGCCTGCGCCAGCAGCCAGGTGTCGACCCGGAAGCGGTGATGGAAGGCGTGGCCCGTGCCATGCGCGTAGCCATTTCCCGCGAGGAAGAAAAACTCGAACAGGGCCTGTCGTTCCTGGCCACCGTCGGTTCGGTCAGCCCGTACATCGGTCTGTTCGGTACCGTGTGGGGGATCATGAACTCCTTCCGTGGCCTGGCTTCTGCCCAGCAAGCGACCCTGGCCACCGTGGCCCCGGGCATCGCCGAGGCACTGATCGCCACCGCCATCGGCCTGTTCGCGGCCATTCCGGCCGTTATCGCCTACAACCGCTTCGCTGCCCGCAGCGAAATGCTGACCGGCCGTTACTACACCTTCGCCGATGAATTCCAGGCGATCCTGCACCGCAAAGTGCACACCAGCGAAGAATAAGCAGGTATTTCCCAATGGCTTTAATCGCTCGAGCCCGAAAAAAGCGCAAGCCGGTTGCCGAGATGAACGTGGTGCCCTACATCGACGTGATGTTGGTGCTGCTGGTCATCTTCATGGTGACCGCGCCGATGCTCAATCAGGGCGTGAAGGTCGATCTGCCCAAGGTTTCCAGCGAAGCCTTGCCGCAGGACAACAACACCCAGGTACTGACCATTTCGATCAAGGCTGACAAGACCTACTACTGGAACCTTGGCAGCGAAGTCGATACCGAGAAGCAGCAGGACCGCGCCATGACCTTGCCGCAGATGACCGACGCGGTGACCAAGATCATTCGTGTCGGCAACGATGCCGGCAAGCGCACCCAGGTCTTCATTCGCGGCGACAAGACCGTCGACTACGGTGCGGTGATGGGCGCCATGGGCGGTTTGCAGAAAGCCGGGGTCGGTAACGTTGGCTTGATCACTGAGGCGCCCTGATGCAGCAACAGCGAGAGCCGTCCGCCTCGGAAAGCTACTTCTGGCCCAGTGTCCTGGCAATCGGCCTGCATGTGCTGGTGTTTGGCATGCTGTTCGTCAGCTTTGCCATGACCCCGGAGCTGCCGCCGGCCAAGCCCATCGTGCAGGCGACGTTGTACCAGCTCAAATCGAAAAGCCAGGCTACGACCCAGACGAACCAGAAGCTTGCTGGCGAGGCGAAGAAGTCCGCCGCGCGCCAGACTGAAGTCGAGCAGATGGAACAGAAGAAGGTCGAGCAGGAAGCGATAAAGGCAGCGGAACAAAAGAAAGAGGAAGCGGCTCAAAAGGCCGAGGAAGCCAAGAAGGCCGATGAGGCGAAGAAAGCGGAAGAGGCGAAAAAGGCTGACGAAGCCAAGAAAGCCGATGACGCCAAGAAAGCCGCCGAGGCGAAAAAGGCAGAAGAGAAACAATTGGCTGATATAGCCAAGAAGAAAGCCGAAGAAGAAGCCAAGAAAGCCGCTGAAGAAGAGGCCAAGAAAGCGGCCGCTGAAGAAGCGAAGAAAAAGATCGTCGAGGACGCGAAGAAAAAAGCGGCCGAAGACGCCAAGAAGAAAGCTGAAGCCGAAGAGGCGAAAAAGAAAGTCGCCGAAGAGGCGAAGAAGAAAGCCGCCGCCGACGCCGCCAAGAAAAAGGCCCAGGACGCAGCGCGTAAATCCGCCGAAGACAAAAAGGCCCAGGCCTTGGCAGATTTGCTTTCCGACACGCCGGAGCGCCAGCAGGCATTGGCCGATGAGCAGGGCGATGAAGTCGCCGGCAGTTTCGATGATTTGATTCGCGCACGAGCGGCAGAAGGCTGGGCTCGTCCACCTTCGGCGCGCAAAGGCATGACGGTAGTATTGCAAATCGGCATGTTGCCCGACGGTACGGTTACCTCGGTCAGCGTCGCCAAGTCCAGTGGTGACGGTCCGTTCGACGCTTCGGCGGTCGCAGCGGTCAAGAACATTGGGCGATTGACGGAAATGCAAGGAATGAAACCGAGCGACTTCGCTCCCTATCGTTCATTCAAGATGACATTCACACCTGAGGATCTAGCCTTGTGAGAAACCTTCTTCGAGGAATGCTTGTCGTTATCTGCTGCCTGGCAGGGATAGCGGTAGCAGAGGAAAAGAACATCCTGGTCACCAGCGGCAGCGACCGGGCGACCCCGATCGCCGTCGTACCGTTCGGCTGGCAAGGCGGTAGCGTCCTGCCGGACGACATGGCGGAAATCATCGGCAACGACCTGCGTAACTCGGGTTACTACGCGCCGATTCCGAAGCAGAACATGATCAGCCTGCCGACCCAGGCCAGCGAAGTCATCTACCGTGACTGGAAGGCCCTGGGCGCCCAGTACATCATGGTCGGCAGCATCGTTCCGGCCGGCGGTCGCCTGCAGGTGCAGTACGCCCTGTTCAACGTCGCCACCGAGCAGCAAGTGCTGACCGGCAGCGTGTCGGGCAGCGTCGATCAGTTGCGCGACATGGCGCACTACATCTCCGACCAATCGTTCGAGAAGCTCACCGGCATCAAGGGCGCATTCTCTACCCGCATGCTCTACGTGACGGCCGAGCGCTTCTCCGAGAACAACACCCGCTACACCCTGCAGCGCTCCGACTATGACGGCGCCCGTGCGGTGACCCTGCTGCAATCGCGCGAGCCGATCCTGTCGCCGCGCTTCGCCCCCGATGGCAAGCGTATCGTCTATGTCTCGTTCGAGCAGAAGCGTCCACGCATCTTCATGCAGCACATCGATACCGGTCGTCGTGAGCAGATCACCAACTTCGAAGGTCTCAACGGTGCGCCAGCCTGGTCGCCGGACGGTACTCGCCTGGCGTTCGTGCTGTCCAAGGACGGTAACCCGGACATCTATGTGATGAACCTGGCTTCGCGCTCGATCTCCCGCGTCACCAACGGCCCGGGCATCAACACCGAACCGTTCTGGGGCAAGGATGGCTCGACCATCTACTTCACCTCCGACCGTGGCGGCAAGCCACAGATCTACAAGACCAGTGCTGGTGGCGGCGGTGCCGAACGCGTGACGTTCGTCGGTAACTACAACGCCAACCCTAAACTGTCGGCGGACGAAAAGACCCTGGTGATGATCCATCGCCAGGATGGTTTCACCAATTTCAAGGTGGCGGCCCAGGATTTGCAGCGCGGTAGCGTAAAAATCCTCACTGATAGCACTCTGGACGAGTCACCTACTGTTGCGCCCAACGGCACCATGGTAATCTACGCCACCCGCCAGCAGGGCCGGGGAGTCTTGATGCTCGTGTCCATCAATGGACGCGTGAGGCTCCCGCTTCCTACCGCTCAAGGCGAAGTCAGAGAACCGTCCTGGTCCCCTTACCTGAACTGACGCGGCGCTATACGTTTTACTTAACACACTGGGGTTCATTAGGAGTTTCACGATGGAAATGCTGAAGTTTGGTAAATTTGCTGCGCTGGCTCTGGCCATGGCTGTAGCTGTAGGTTGCTCGTCCAAAGGCGGCGACAATGCCGGTGAAGGCGCTGTTGATCCAAACGCTGGTTACGGCGCTAACACTGGTGCAGTTGACGGCTCCCTGAGCGAAGAAGCTGCTCTGCGCGCAATCACCACCTTCTACTTCGAATACGACAGCTCGGACCTGAAGCCAGAAGCCATGCGCGCTCTGGACGTTCACGCCAAGGACCTGAAAGCCAACGGCAATCGCGTTGTTCTGGAAGGCAACACCGACGAACGTGGTACTCGTGAGTACAACATGGCACTGGGCGAGCGTCGTGCGAAAGCCGTTCAACGCTACCTGGTACTGCAAGGTGTTTCCCCAGCTCAGTTGGAACTGGTTTCCTACGGCGAAGAGCGTCCAGTTGCTACCGGCAACGACGAGCAGTCCTGGGCTCAAAACCGTCGCGTCGAACTGCGTAAGTAATTCGTCATGCGAACGTGCCGTCGTGCTGTAACTGTTCTGGCTCTCAGCCTCGCGCCGCTTGCGGCGTGGGCTGCGGTTCCTGTGGTCGATAACGATGCCGGCTATAACAATAGCGGGAGCAGTTATCCGCCTGCAGGTTACGGTACGAACGGCGCCTATGCCGGGGGAGGGGTTTCGACCCCTGTCTCGGCACAGGGCCAGCTGTTCAACCAACTGCAGCAAATGCAGGATCAGATCTCGCGCCAACAGGGTGTGATCGAAGAACTGCAAAATGACATTTCGCGCATGAAGCAGGAAAACCTGGAGCGATACCAGGATCTTGATCGGCGCATAGGAACCGGCGTTGCACCTGCACCTGCCGCGACCCCCGAGAATTCTTCTGCCGGTGGCGACTTGAACGCCCCCGGTGCAGCCGCTGGCGCTGGTGCGGGGGCTGCTGCTCCGGCAGCACCTGCCGCCGGTGGCGAGCCGGCTGATCCGGCGAAGGAAAAGCTCTATTACGACGCTGCCTTCGACCTGATCAAGGCCAAGGATTTCGACAAGGCCAGCCAGGCCTTTGCCGCTTTCCTGCGCAAATACCCAAACAGCCAGTACGCGGGCAATGCCCAATACTGGCTGGGCGAAGTGAACCTGGCCAAGGGCGACCTGCAAGGCGCTGGCCAGGCATTCGCCAAGGTTTCGCAGCTGTATCCCAAGCACGCCAAGGTGCCGGATTCGCTATACAAGCTGGCTGACGTAGAGCGCCGCCTGGGCCATACCGACAAGGTAAAAGGCATTCTGCAGCAGGTGGTGGCCCAATATCCGGGTACATCGGCTGCCCAGTTGGCCCAGCGCGATCTGCAACGCATGTAGGCTGGCTTGACCTGTTTTGAAGAAACCCGCGCCTGTCGCGGGTTTTTTCGTTAGAATTCACGCCCTTTTTATGAAACACGCTTTTTGGGATCTGCGCGTTGGCGGGGTTCCTTGAAGTGCCTGACGGAGGCGGACAGCCTGTTTAGCTGTTACGCCCGTGGCGACTATGCAAGACACATTGAGAATCACCGAAGTTTTTTACTCGTTGCAGGGTGAAACGCGCACGGCTGGGCTGCCCACGGTATTTGTGCGCCTCACCGGTTGCCCGTTGCGTTGCCAATACTGCGACAGTGCCTACGCTTTCAGCGGCGGCACCTTGCGAACCCTCGACGATATCCTGGAGCAAGTGGCCAGTTATCGTCCGCGTTATGTCTGCGTCACGGGCGGCGAGCCATTGGCGCAACCCAACGCTATCCCTTTGCTCAAGCAGTTGTGTGATGCCGGCTACGAGGTTTCGCTGGAAACCAGCGGCGCCCTGGATATCTCGGCCGTCGACCCGCGCGTCAGTCGCGTGGTGGACCTGAAGACTCCAGGCTCCAAGGAAGCACACCGTAACCGCTACGAGAACATCGAACTGCTGACACCTAACGATCAGGTCAAGTTCGTGATCTGTTCGCGGGAAGATTACGACTGGGCCGTGTCCAAGCTTATCCAATACGGACTCGACCAGCGGGCCGGCGAAGTGTTGTTGTCGCCGAGCCATCACGATTTGAGCGCCCGGGAGCTGGCGGACTGGGTGGTGGCGGATAACCTGCCGGTGCGCCTGCAATTGCAGTTGCATAAATATCTTTGGAACGACGAGCCGGGGCGCTGATATGACTGAACAATCGAACACTGCCGAAAAACGTGCAGTCATCCTGCTGTCCGGTGGCCTGGATTCGGCCACTGTCGTGGCCATGGCCCGTGCCGAGGGTTACCGCTGCTACACCATGAGTTTCGACTATGGCCAGCGCCACCGCGCTGAACTGCACGCTGCTGAACGAGTTGCCCGGGACCAGGGTGTGGTGGAACACAAAGTGATCGGCCTGAACCTCAACGGCATCGGTGGTTCGGCCTTGACCGACAGTTCCATCGACGTGCCCGAGGCGCCTGGCGAAGGCATCCCGGTGACGTATGTGCCGGCACGCAACACCGTGTTCCTGTCCTTGGCTTTGGGCTGGGCCGAAGTGCTGGGTGCCCGTGACATTTTCATTGGTGTCAATGCCGTGGATTACTCCGGTTACCCGGATTGCCGTCCGGAGTTCGTCGAAGCCTTCGAGCGCATGGCCAACCTGGCGACCAAGGCCGGCGTAGAAGGGCAGGGCTTTCGCATCCAGGCGCCGCTGCAGAATCTCAGCAAGGCCGACATCGTCAAGGCCGGTGTGAAGCTTGGCGTGGACTACGGGCTCACTGTTTCCTGCTATCAGGCCGACGATCAGGGTCGTGCTTGCGGCAAGTGCGACAGCTGTCGCCTGCGTGCGGAAGGCTTCGCGGCCGCGGGTGTGAGCGATCCAACTCGTTATTTTTGATTTATTTCAAATTAAGTGTTGAATAGTCCTTAGAAATCAGTATTATACGCGCCACCACACAGCGGGTCGTTAGCTCAGTTGGTAGAGCAGTTGGCTTTTAACCAATTGGTCGTAGGTTCGAATCCCACACGACCCACCATTTTTTGCAGTTTTAAAAGTCTGGAAGGCCCACGAAAGTGAGGATTTCCGGATTTTTTTTTGCCTGCGAGAAAGTGGCCGGACGAATCCCGAATCTGGCCGGTGTCATGGCAGTCCTTCGGCCACGCTATTAACCTGGAAAAAATGGCCTCAGCTCCTAGACTGTTGAAGCCCGCTCCCTGTTCAAGCGCAGCGCGCATCTCGTTATAAAACGCGAGAGGTTCGATCAAGGAGGATTCGACATGAAGCTGCGAATTACCCAGTTTGCTCCCTTCGATCAGGTCAAGGATATCAAGGCTGATATCAAGGGCGGATGGTGCGCCGGGGTAACCGCCATGGTTGGCGCTGCCGTGGGTGCCTATGACGTGGAAGGCCAACCCGATTTTGGGCACTGGGTCGAACATGTCGCTTTTGTAAGAGCCAAGGCGGCGTTGCTGAAGATCAATTCCAGCCTCAACACGGCTGAAACGCTGCAAGCCGTCCTGGGCCGATACCAGACAACCCGCGACGTCTGCGGTGACCTGCATAAACCCGAGTATGAAGCACGAGGCTGCAAAGTTCTTCTGAGCTTATCGGGATGGTTTCCAGTGCTGGGTTATGCGTCCTACCTGAAAAATTCCAAGTGGCTGACCAATCATATTGGCTACATCATCCGAGGCGGGGACAGGCTGGTGTTGTTCGACCCCAATTACGGTATCGGTTTGTTCACCATTGAAGATGCGCTGCCGCTGAACCTGAACGAGCTGACCAAGGCGATCGGCATCCTCGCCTGGAAGAGTGGCCTTTCCAGTTACCTGCTGTCCTACACGGCGGCGATTTCCGTTGTTGACGAAGATCCCTTGCAACTGCGCTTGTCGAACGATACCGAGCAGAAAGCCCGGGCCTTGAGAGAGCTCAGCGGTCGTTTTTTTACCGGGACAAAGTAGCAGCGTTAGCGGATATGTCGCCCATAACCCTTTGGATCAAACCGCAATACCATCACCATCATCAACACCATGACCGCCGTGAGCGACCACCAGGCCCACTCGAAACCGCCCAATTGATCGCGGATCATCCCGGCAATCAAAGGCGAGAGCCCGGCGATGAGATAGCCCACACCCTGCACGAACGCGGTAAGACCGCCGGCCCGGCGTGGGTTGTCCAAGTGGTCGAGGGACACGATCAGGCTCATGGGGAACAGGCCGCCGATACCCAGCCCCAGCAGGCAGGGCCAGAGCAGGCTGAAGCGTTCCGGGCTGAGGATCAGGCCGCAGAAGCCGGCGATGATCAGGGCCAGCAGGACGCCCAGGACCAGGCGTTTATCCCGGCTGCGGTTGGCTATTGCCGGAACGACCAGGCCGGACACCACTTCCATGGCCGTAAGCAATCCCAGCAGCAGGCCGGCGTGCTGTTCGTTCCAGCCTTTCTCCACGTAGTACGGTGCCAGCCAGGCCAGCACGCAGGTGTAGGAGGCGGTGCCCAGGCCAAAGAAAATCGCCAGCAGCCAGGCCCGCGCGTTGCTGGAAAACGTTTCGTGATGCCGGGACGCTGCTTCGGGCAAGGAGGTGATGCTCGAGCGCTGGACGTACCAGCAGCCCAGGGCGACCAGTGCCAGCAACGCCCAGATCGCCAGGCCGAGGCGCCAGCTACCGGTCTGTGCCAGGACAAAAGGTGAAAACGAAGCGGCAATCGCCGCGCCGCCCATGATGGACGTGACGTACAAGCCCATGAGCAGCGAGACATTGTCGGCGAAGCGCGACTTGATCAGTGCCGGCATCACGGCCTGGATCAAGGCGATCCCGAGCCCAGCCACGATCGCACTGGCAATCAGTCCGGCGGCGCTGTCCAGATACAAGCGCGACGCCGTGGCGAGCCCAATGATCAATAGCGACAGCACGATGGTGCGGTGTTCACCGATGCGCAGGGCGATGCGCATGCCCAGGAACATTGCCAGGCCCATCGCCATGACGGGCAACATGGTCAGCAGCGAGGCGGTGCTGAAACTCAGTGGGACCTCGCCGCGAATGGCAGACAGCAACGGTCCGACTGCCGCCATCGAGGGCCGCAGGTTCAGCGCCACCAACACGATGCTGACCAGCAGCCAGGCGGCGTGGGTGCTTGAAGTTCGAACGTTTTCCATGACAGGGCCTTGGTTGGACAAAGCCCCATTTAGGCCTGGGCGTCTTGCGGCGGGCAAACTGAAAACTGGCTGGTGGTATTGAAAAATTAAATACCGCCCCGGTTATTCCATCTCCGGGCTCAGCGTCCCCAGCCACGCCACCAAACCGAGAATGACCACTGCCACAGAGAACTCCAGGACCATGCTGCGCCGCAGGGCATTCACCGCGACTCGGTGCTCACCGGTCTGTCGGGCGTTCTCCAGGAGTGGGCTCAGGTGAAAACGGTTCAGCGCGGCGAACACCAGCATGACCGCGAACAAGGTGAGTTTGAGCGCCAGCAACTGACCATAGGTGCTGTCGAGTAACCCCGTGATATTTGGGCCGACGATGAACAGGTAATTGATCACCCCTGTCACGCTGATGACCACCACGATCACCGCCCCGGCGGTTTCAAACCCGGTCAATGTCCGGGCCAGTACCGCCAAGCGAGGCTCGGACTGGCGAAGCAGCAGGGCGAACGCGGCCAAGGCGCCGACCCAGCCACCCGCCGCCCATAGGTGCAGGAAGTCGGTGATGAAGTGCCAGCTGCGGCGTGCGCCTTCATCCATGGCTCCGTGCCCTGCCCAGGCCAGCGTCGCCAAAGCCACGGCTCCGCCCAGCAGGACCAGGCCCAGGCTGGCGGTCGGCCAGCGTTTGTTGAGCGTCACGGCGAAACCGGCCAACAGCAGCGCCACCATACGCAGGGTCCAACTCAAGCCGACGTCGGTCTCCCATACCATCATTTCAATGTGCGGCCACAGCTCGATCCAGTCCGAAACGCCGCTCATGCCCCACGTCATGCACACCATGGCGGCGAGGGAGAGCAACCCACCCAGCACCGCCGTGGTCGCCAGCAGCGGCGCGAAAGGCAACTGCGCGCCGGACACCCGCTCCTGGCCTCGCAGGCTATAAAGGCCGAACGCGGCCAGGCCGAACAGCAACATCAAATCCAGGTACAGGGCAAAGCGCAGCACAATGTTGATCGAATCGCTCATCAACTCACTTCACCTTGAACGTGACGTTGCCGGTGATCGGGTGAGTGTCGGACGATACCGCGCGCCACTGGACCTGATAGGTGCCAGCGGTGAGAGGCGTATTCGGGGTAATGACCATGGTTTTCGGGTCATCGCTGCCGGAGACCTTGGCTGGCATGGGCATCGGCGAATGGGCCGCCATGCCGGGCATCTCGGTCATCATCAGCTTGGCACCGGAGAGTTTGGTCATCAGGTTCTCGGAGAAGTGCAGTTCTATTTTGGCCGGCGCCGCCCCATCGGCGCCTTCGGCGGGGGTGGAGGACAGCAGTTTCGGATGGGCCTGGGCCAGGCCACTGAGCAACAGGCCAGTGGACAAGGCGACGGCAACGACAGCGTTTTTGATGAGTGACATGCAAGGACTCCTACAGCTCGGTTTTTAGTTTTAGTGAAACAGGTCAGCGGGTCAGAACCACATGCGCAGGCCCAGTACCAGGCGTGCCTCGCTGCGGTCTTCGCCTTCTTCCCGGGCGTAATCGGCGGTGTTGCCGTAGGCGCGGTTCCAGGTGACGCCAATGTAGGGCGCGAATTCGCGGCGTATTTCATAACGCAGCCGCACGCCGAGTTCGCTGTCTGACAACCCTGAGCCGATGCCTCGGGCAGGATCGTTCTTGCCATAGAAGTTGACCTCGGCGGTGGGCTGAAGGATCAACCGATTGGTCAGCAAGATGTCGTAGTCGCCTTTCAGGCGAGCCGCGCTCTGGCCGCCTTCACCGATGAACGCGGTGGCCTCGGCTTCGAAGTTGTACAGCGCCATGCCTTGCACGCCCAGGGCGGCCCAGGTTTGCGGATCGCCTGGCTTGAAGTCCTGGCGCACGCCGGCCACCACGTCCCACCAGGGACTGATGGCGTGGCCCCACAAGGCCTGGAGCTCGGCTTCTTCAGTCTTGCCGTTGAGGCGTTCGCCTTCGGAACGCAGCCACAGACGGTCGATGTCACCGCCGATCCAGCCCGAGGCATCCCAGCTCAGGGCGCTGCCATCGTCGGCGTCCTGCCACTCCAGTTGGTCGATCAGGAAGAACGAGTTGATGGCGCTGTCATGTACTGCGTGTCCGCCGTGATCCTCGTAGACGGCGGCGCGGTCGGCGGCGGTCAGTTCCGGGATTGGCGTGCGACTGGTGGCAGGGGCCGATTGCATGGGCTCCATGCCCTGCATCGAGTCCATGCCTTGCATCTGGCTATGGTCCATCCCCGGCATCTGGCTGTGATCCATGCCAGGCATGTCATTGCTCGCGGCCCAGGCCGAGATGCTGGTGCCGAGGGCAAGGACGGCCATGGGCAGGACGGGGTACTTCACAATCATGGTCATGGTCGCTTCCTCATTCCTGCACCCGAACTTCACGGAACATCCCCATCTCCATGTGAAACAGCAGATGGCAGTGATACGCCCAGCGCCCGAGGGCATCGGCGGTGACCCGGTAGCTGCGCCTGGAGCCCGGCGGCACGTCGATGGTGTGCTTGCGCACCATGAACTGGCCGTTCTCATCCTCCAGGTCGCTCCACATGCCGTGCAGGTGGATGGGGTGGGTCATCATGGTGTCGTTGATCAACACGATGCGCAGACGTTCGCCGTACTTGAGCAGCAGCGGTGCGGCGTCGGCAAACTTCACGCCGTTGAACGACCAGACGAATTTCTCCATGTGCCCGGTCAGGTGCAGTTCGATCGTGCGGCCAGGCTCGCGGCCGTCGGGGTCAGGGAAGGTGCTGCGCAGGTCTGAGTAGGTCAGCACTTTGCGGCCGTTGTTGCGCAGCCCCATGCCCGGGTCGTCGAGCTTGGGCTTGACGCTCATGGCCTGCATGTCCACCAGGGGGTTGTCTTTCTCGGTGTCGGGGTGCGAGAGCATGCCGCCCATACCGCCCATGCCGCCCATGCCCTGCATGGCACCGTGATCCATACCGTCCATGTCACCCATACTCTGCATCTGGCTATGATCCATACCCTGCATCTGGGTGTGATCCATGCCTTGCATCGGGCTGTCATCCATCCCCGTCATGCCCTGCATCGAGCCGTGGTCCATGCCACTCATTTGCCCCATGCTGCCGTGGTCCATGCCACCCATGCCCATGTCGTCCATGGTCACCAATGGCCGCGGGTCCAGTGGCGGCACTGGCGCTGATAGCCCGGCCCTGGCCGCGAGGGTGCCGCGGGCGTACCCGGTGCGGTCCATGGACTGGGCGAACAGGGTGTAGGCCTCTTGGGTCGGTTCGATGATGACGTCATAGGTCTCGGCCACGGCGATCCGGAACTCATCGACGCTCACCGGTTTGACGTATTGGCCGTCAGACGCCACTACCGTCATCTTCAAGCCGGGAATGCGCACATCGAAATAGCTCATGGACGAGCCGTTGATAAAGCGCAGGCGAAGACGTTCGCCAGGCTTGAACAGGCCGGTCCAGTTCATGTCCGGCGCCTGGCCGTTCATGAGGTAGGTGTAGGTGGCGCCGCTGACGTCGGCCAGGTCAGTGGGATTCATCTTCATCTCGGCCCACATCTTGCGATCGGCCACGGTTTTGGCCCAGCCGTTCTTGCCCACATCGTCTATGAAGTCGCCGACGGTGCGCTTGTTGTAGTTGTAGTAGTCCGACTGTTTCTTGAGCTTGCGAAGGATGTCGCCGGGCTCTTCATCGGTCCAGTCGGTGAGCATCACGACGTAATCGCGTTCGTACTGGAAAGGCTCGGGTTCCCTGGCGTCAATCACCAGCGGGCCATAGACCCCGGACTGTTCCTGGAAACCGGAATGGCTGTGGTACCAGTAGGTGCCGTTCTGTCGGACCTTGAACTGATACACGTACATGCCGTCGGGTTCGATGCCTTTGAAGCTCAGGCCCGGAACGCCATCCATGTTGGCCGGCAGCAAAATACCGTGCCAGTGGATAGAGGTGGTGTCCTTCAAGCGGTTGCGCACCCGCAGGGTCACGGTATCGCCTTCACGCCAGCGCAGCAGGGGGCCGGGGATGCCGCCGTTGATGGTCTGGGCGATGCGTGGGCTACCGGTGAAATTGACCGGGCTTTCGCCGATGAACAGGTCGAATTCGGTGCCTGTCAGCACGTTGGGCTGGCCGGGGCTGGTGACTGCCCAGACGGGCGCGCGCCATAACCCCAGGCCACCCAGGATGCCGCCGGCGGTCAGGCCTTTGACGAAGGTTCGCCGGGAAGTTTTTGTTTGCATCGATGGAAGTCCGTCAGTCGATTCGCAGCGAGCACAGGAACAGTTCCCTGTGCAGGTTTGAAAAGAAGATGACATAAGCCAGCGCGGCAGGTGATTACATTTCAGTCAGCTTGCCGCAAGAGCGGTCAGCGCAACTAATGCCTGCGAACACTAATCTTGTGGCGAGGGGATTTATCCCCGCTGGGCTGCGCAGTAGCCCCAAGAAGGTGAATGCGATCCGCCTGATACACCGCGGTGCCAGGGTTTAGGACCGCTTCGCGACCCAGCGAGGATAAATCCCCTCGCCACAGATTTTGTGTTCGACCTTATAGCCTTGATGCGTCTGCCAGGACGCAGGTCAGAATGATCTTTTGCAACGGCGGGATATTCTGTAGCCTTGCCGGCTTCACGCTGTCCCGTGCCTGATTGATACCCACTTTCCCGGCGGTACCCGAGTGGTCCGGAGCCGGGTGTATACTCGACTTTCGCGCTAAACGCGCTTGCAGGTCTTGCGAACATGACGCAAATTTCCGAACGCCTTCTGGTCCAGGCCCATCTCGACGCCAAGCAGCCCAAGCCGCTGAGCGCCGAGCAAGAGGCCTGGTACCGCGCCGCCATCGCTGCCGAGCTCAAGGCTCAGGACGCAGTGCTGGTCGCGCACTTCTATTGCGACCCGGTCATCCAGGCCCTGGCCGAAGAGACCGGTGGTTGTGTGTCCGACTCCCTGGAAATGGCCCGCTTCGGCAATACCCACCCGGCCAAGACCGTGGTGGTGGCCGGGGTCAAGTTCATGGGCGAGACCGCCAAGATCCTCAACCCCGAAAAACGTGTGCTGATGCCGACCCTGGAAGCCACCTGCTCCCTGGACCTGGGCTGCCCGGTGGACGAGTTCTCGGCGTTCTGCGACCAGCATCCGGAGCGCACCGTGGTGGTGTATGCCAACACCTCGGCGGCGGTCAAGGCCCGGGCCGACTGGGTGGTGACCTCCAGTTGTGCGCTGGAAATCGTCGAGAGCCTGATGGACAACGGCGAGACCATCATCTGGGGCCCGGACAAGCACCTGGGTACTTACATCCAGCGCAAGACCGGCGCTGACATGCTGCTCTGGGACGGTGCCTGTATCGTCCACGAAGAGTTCAAGTCCAAGCAGTTGGAAGACATGAAGGCGCTGTATCCGGACGCCGCGATCCTGGTGCACCCGGAGTCGCCGACGTCAGTGATTGAACTGGCCGATGCCGTGGGCTCCACCAGCCAGTTGATCGCCGCGGCCCAGACCCTGCCGAACAAGACGCTGATCGTCGCCACCGACCGGGGCATCTTCTACAAGATGCAGCAGCTGTGCCCGGACAAGGTCTTCATCGAGGCTCCTACCGCTGGCAACGGCGCGGCGTGCCGCAGTTGCGCGCACTGCCCATGGATGGCGATGAACACCCTGGAGCGCACGCTCAAGAGCCTGCAGGAAGGCGCCAATGAGATATTCGTCGACCCGGCGTTGATTCCCCAGGCGATTCGCCCGCTCAAGCGCATGCTGGACTTCACCCAGGCGGCGCGGATGAAGCTGGCGGGGAATGCTTGAGGCTGAAGAAAACTTTGAGCCTTGCGAGGCCTTTTTGTGGCGAGGGGATTTATCCCCGCTGGGCTGCGAAGCAGCCCTAAAACCTGACACCACGGAGTGTCAAGATGAACAATGGGGCCGCTTCGCGACCCAACGGGGATAAATCCCCTCGCCACAATGTATTTCAACCCGCTGATGCGGTGTTTTTACTTGGTCTTCTTGGGAATCCGCACCAACTGCGTTTCCGAGTAGATGTCATGCCAGCTGCGCTTGCGCTTGTCGAACAGCGCCCAGATGAAGCCCAGCCCCACCAGCAGCAATGACGCAATCGACACCACGAACCGCAACAGCGCCTGCCACAGGCTGATGGCTGTACCATCGGCGTTCTGTACACGGATGCACCACACCTGCATGCCCAGGGTCTGGCCGTTGTGGGTCCAGAACTTGGCGAAAAAACCGAACAGCACGAACAGCAGTACAGTGGACAGCAGCGGGTCACCGTCCAGCGCCCCGGCTTCGGTCAGAGCGCGCATTTTTTCTTCGCCGATAATCGCCATCTGAATCATCTTGTAGGCGCCGCTGGTGACGATCAGCAGCGCCGTGCACAGCAAAAAGTCATAAAACATCGCCGCCA
The DNA here is from genome assembly GCF_058148565.1 of Pseudomonas sp. DF11. Taxonomy (NCBI): domain Bacteria; kingdom Pseudomonadati; phylum Pseudomonadota; class Gammaproteobacteria; order Pseudomonadales; family Pseudomonadaceae; genus Pseudomonas; species Pseudomonas sp. DF11. The sequence goes on along the minus strand of NZ_JBYVYN010000010.1, from coordinate 166,744 downwards.
GGCGACGACCCAGGCCGGCGGGAGGAAAGTCGCCCTGGGGGGTGAGCAGGTGTTTCGGCATGACGGCCTCGGACGAAAAAAGAAGCCATTTTACGGATTTACGCCCATAAAAAAGCCCCTGATATCAATCAGGGGCTTTTTTATGTGGGAAAGCTTCAGGCTTCGGCGATAACTTCGTCAGCCTGCATGCCTTTCTGGCCTTGGACGGCAACGAAAGTGACCTTCTGGCCTTCTTTCAGGCTTTTGAAGCCGTTGCCCTGGATGGCGCGGAAATGCACGAACAGATCCGGACCGCTTTCAGGCGTGATAAAACCAAAACCCTTCTCGTCGTTGAACCACTTGACGGTACCGCTCTGACGTTGAGACATTTTCTTATTTCCTTTGACGCTAAAATTGATGACAGCCTCTTTCACATGAAAGAGTACTGGGGCTGGGTTGCAGGAAAGTAAGAGACGTCGAACGGGATGTAGCGAACTTCATAAGCTACTGCCCAGGTCACGATTCCAAGCGACCCATGCAAACACAGTGACCAAACTCTACGCCAACTACGAATGAAAAAACAACCCCCCGGGGAAGCCCGTATTTGCTCAGCTTGCAGGCATTTACGTACCCGTCGGGGGGAGCTTATTCGATAGGCTAGTTCAAATGTTTGCGACCGTTATAAGCGCCATTGAGTGTCTAAAATATGCACCTTTTTATGGCGGTTGCGTTACACATTAGTGCACGTATAAAGCAATCGCGTTACTTATAGAAACAGTCAATCAACCGCGGTAGTAGCGTTGTGGAACAAATGGCATTTTGCTTACAAGCAAAGGCACTTTTTTCCCACGTACGATAGCCCAGACTGGCGTATCCAGTGCGACATAGGCGCTGTCCAGGTAACCCATCGCCAACGGCCCGCCGAGGGTAGGGCCGAAACCGCCGCTGCACACCGTACCGATAATCTCGCCCGCCTCGTTGACGATCTCTGCACCTTCGCGCACGGGTGTGCGTTCCTGGGGCAGCAGGCCAACGCGTTTGCGCTTCACGCCGCCCTGTTGTTGGGCGAACACGGTTTCAGCCCCGGGGAAACCACCGGCCCGGGCGCCATCGGCGCGGCGAACTTTGGAGATAGCCCACAGCAGGCTGGCTTCGACCGGCGTCGTCTCGGTGTTCATGTCATGGCCGTAAAGGCACAGGCCGGCTTCCAGGCGCAGGGAGTCGCGGGCGCCGAGGCCGATGGCCGCGACTTCCGGTTCGGCCAGCAGGGCGCGGGCGAGTTTTTCCGCGTCGGTGGCGGGTACCGAGATTTCGAAACCGTCTTCACCGGTGTAGCCCGAACGACTGACGAAGCAATCCACGCCCAACACTGTGATGCGCTGGAACTGCATGAAGGTCATTTTCGCCACCTCAGGTGCCAGGCGGGCGAGCACGGTGACGGCTGCCGGGCCTTGCAGGGCGAGCAGGGCCCGGGCTTCGAACAGCGGCTCGATGTTGCACTGCGCACCAATGTGGGCCCGCAGGTGGGCCAGGTCCTGGTCCTTGCAGGCGGCGTTGACCACCAGGAACAGTTCGTCGTTGCCCAGGTTGGCGACCATCAAGTCGTCGAGGATGCCGCCGTTGTCGTTGGTGAACATGGCGTAGCGCTGCATGCCCACCGGCAGGTCGATGATGTCCACCGGCACCAGGGTTTCCAGGGCCTTGGCGGCACCTGCGCCCATGAGGCGGATCTGGCCCATGTGGGACACGTCGAACAGCCCGGCCTGATCGCGAGTGTGCTGGTGTTCCTTCATCACGCCCAGTGGGTACTGCACCGGCATGTCGTAGCCGGCGAACGGCACCATGCGGGCGCCGAGTTCGAGGTGCAGCGCGTGCAGCGGGGTCTTCAGCAGTTGTTCGGTGGACATATCAGCTCCTGGAAAAATGTTGAGGGCAGGCGAGTGCGCGTCAGCATTCGATGATGTTGACCGCCAGACCGCCGCGGGCGGTCTCCTTGTATTTGCTTTTCATGTCGGCGCCGGTCTGGCGCATGGTGCGGATGACCTTGTCGAGGGAGACGAAGTGATGCCCATCGCCGCGCATGGCCATGCGCACCGCGTTGATGGCTTTCACCGAGCCCATGGCGTTGCGTTCGATGCACGGCACCTGCACCAGGCCGCCGATGGGGTCGCAGGTCAGGCCAAGGTTGTGTTCCATGCCGATCTCGGCGGCGTTTTCCACTTGCTGCACACTGCCGCCGAGCACTTCGCACAGAGCGCCGGCGGCCATGGAGCAGGCCACGCCGACTTCACCCTGGCAGCCGACTTCGGCGCCGGAGATGGAGGCGTTTTCCTTGTACAGGATGCCGATGGCGGCGGCGGTCAGCAGGAAGCGAACCACGCCGTCTTCGTTGGCTCCAGGGATAAAGCGCATGTAGTAATGCAGCACGGCCGGGATGATCCCCGCCGCCCCGTTGGTAGGGGCGGTGACGACGCGCCCGCCATAGGCGTTTTCTTCGTTGACCGCCAAGGCATACAGGTTGACCCAGTCCAGCACTGACAAAGGATCGCGCAGGGCGGCTTCGGGGTTCTTGCACAATTGGCGATGCAGCGCTGCGGCCCGGCGCTTGACCTTCAGCCCGCCCGGCAAAATCCCTTCGTTGCGACAGCCCGCCGCCACGCAATCTTGCATGACCTGCCAGATCTTCAGCAGGCCAGCACGGGTCTCGGCTTCGGGGCGCCAGGCGCTTTCGTTGGTCAGCATCACCTGGCTGATGGACAGGCCATAGGTGGTGCAATGGCCCAGCAGGTCCTTGGCGCTCTTGAACGGGAAGGTCAGCGGCGTGGCGTCTTCGACGATACGGTCGGCGCCGGCCGCGCCTTCGTCGACGACAAAACCGCCCCCCACCGAATAGTACTCGCGGCTGCGCACTTGCAGGCCCGCGGCATCGAAGGCGCGGAAGATCATGCCATTGGGGTGAAAGGCCAGCGGCTTGCGGATCATCGCCAGGTGCAGTTTTTCATTGAATTCGATGGAGTGCTCGCCGAGCAGGTTCAGCCGACCGCTGCCGCGGATCGCTTGCAGGCGACTGTCGACGGTCTCGGTGTCCACGGTATCGGGGTGTTCACCTTCCAGGCCCAGCAGCACGGCCTTGTCACTGCCGTGCCCCTTGCCGGTGGCGCCGAGCGAGCCGTAGAGCTCGACTTTGACGCTGGCGGTGACATTGAGCAGGTCATCACGACGCAACCCTTCGGCGAAACGGGCGGCGGCACGCATCGGGCCGACCGTATGGGAGCTGGAAGGGCCGATGCCGATCTTGAACAGGTCGAACACGCTTAACGACATGGTGTTTCTCCGGTTTCTTTTTATGAGGATCGACGAATATGAGTTTGGCGTAGATCCAATGTGGGAGCGGGCTTGCTCGCGAAGGCGGTGTGCCAGTCGATATTTACTTGGCTGACACACCGCCTTCGCGAGCAAGCCCGCTCCCACAAGGGGATATGCGGTGTTGTTGAGAGGGCGGGCAAGCCCGCCCCCTCACAGATCAAGCGTAGCTTTCGATCGACGGGCAGGCGCAGACCAGGTTGCGGTCGCCGAACACGTTGTCGACCCGGCCCACCGGCGGCCAGTATTTGCCATCGATCAACGACGCCACCGGGTACACCGCCTGTTCGCGGGTGTAAGGGTGGGTCCACTCGCCGACGATTTCCGCCGCGGTGTGCGGGGCGTTTTTCAGCGGGTTGTCGTCTTTGTCCAGGCTGCCGTTTTCCACCGCGCGGATTTCTTCGCGGATACAGATCATGGCCTCGCAGAAGCGGTCCAGTTCTTCCTTGGATTCGCTTTCGGTCGGTTCGATCATCAGCGTGCCGGCCACCGGGAACGACATGGTCGGAGCGTGGAAACCGAAGTCGATCAGGCGCTTGGCCACGTCATCGACGCTGATGCCGCTGCTGTCCTTGAGCGGACGCAAATCGAGGATGCACTCGTGGGCCACCAGGCCGTTGCTGCCGGAGTAGAGCACCGGGTAATGCTCTTCCAGGCGCCGGGCGATGTAATTGGCGTTGAGGATCGCCAGTTGCGAGGCACGCTTGAGACCCGCGCCCCCCATCATGCGAATGTACATCCAGGTGATTGGCAGGATGCTGGCGCTGCCAAACGGCGCCGCGCACACCGCGCCTTTCTTGCGTTCCATGTTGGCATGGCCCGGCAGGAACGGTGCCAGGTGCGACTTGACGCCAATCGGGCCAACGCCCGGGCCGCCACCGCCGTGGGGGATGCAGAAGGTCTTGTGCAGGTTCAGGTGCGACACGTCGCCGCCGAACTTGCCCGGGGCGCAGAGGCCGACCATGGCGTTCATGTTGGCACCGTCGATGTACACCTGGCCGCCGTTGTCATGGATGATGCCGCAGATTTCGCGGATGCCTTCTTCGAACACACCGTGGGTGGACGGGTAGGTGATCATCAGCGCGGCGAGGTGTTCGCGGTGCTCGATGGCCTTGGCCCGCAGGTCTTCGATGTCGACGTTGCCGCGGGCATCGCAGGCGGTCACGACCACGCGCATGCCGGCCATGTTCGCGGTGGCCGGGTTGGTGCCGTGGGCCGAGGACGGGATCAGGCAGATGTCGCGGCGCTCTTCGCCACGGCTCTGGTGGTAGGCGCGGATCGCCAGCAAACCGGCGTATTCACCCTGGGAACCAGCGTTGGGTTGCAGCGACACCGCGTCATAGCCGGTGGCGGCACAGAGCATGGCTTCCAGTTCGTCGGTCAGTTGCTGGTAGCCGGTGCTTTGCTCGGCTGGAGCGAACGGGTGCAGGGCACCGAACTCGGCCCAGGTCACCGGGATCATTTCGCTGGCGGCGTTGAGTTTCATGGTGCAGGAACCCAGCGGGATCATGGTGCGATCCAGGGCCAGGTCCTTGTCGGCGAGCTTGCGCAGGTAGCGCATCAGCTCGGTTTCGGAGTGGTAGCGGTTGAACACCGGGTGGCTGAGGATCGCCGACTGGCGCACCAGCTCGGCCGGGATACGGCTTTGCACGGTGGCGGCCAGGGCGGCGAAGTCTGGCAGGGCCTTGCCGTCGGCCAACAAGCTCCACAGCGCTTCGATGTCAGCTTGGCTGGTGGTTTCGTCCAGGGACAGGCCCAGGCGTTCAGCGTCCACCACGCGCAGGTTGATGCGCTGGGCGCGCGCCTTGTCGTGCAGGGCGGCGGTTTGCGCGCCAGTGCGCAAGGTCAGGGTGTCGAAGAAGCTTTCTTGCTCGACGCTCAGCCCCAGCGCGCCCAGGCCCTTGGCGAGGATCGCGGTCAGGTGATGGATGCGGTTGGCAATTTGCACCAGGCCCTTGGGCCCGTGGTACACGGCGTACATGCTGGCGATGTTGGCCAGCAGCACCTGGGCGGTGCAGATGTTGCTCGTGGCTTTCTCGCGGCGGATGTGTTGCTCGCGGGTCTGCATCGCCAGGCGCAGGGCCGGCTTGCCGAAACGGTCCACGGAAACACCGACAAGACGGCCCGGCATGTCGCGCTTGAAGGCGTCCTTGGTGGAGAAATACGCCGCGTGCGGGCCACCGAAGCCCAGTGGTACGCCGAAGCGCTGGGCGCTGCCGATGGCCACGTCGGCGCCGAACTCACCCGGTGGGGTCAACAGGGTCAGGGCCAGCAGGTCAGCGGCCACGGCCACCAGAGCGTTGGCGGCATGGAAGCGTTCGGTCAGCTCGCGGTAGTCGAACAGGTCGCCGTTACTGGCTGGATATTGCAGCAGCGCGCCGAAGAAACCGCTGACATCGCTCAGTTCGCGCTCATCGCCGACCACCACGTCGATGCCCAGGGGCTCGGCACGGGTGCGCAGCACGTCGAGGGTTTGTGGATGGCTGTGTACGGAAGCGAAGAAGGCGTTGCTGCCCTTGTTCTTGCTCAGGCGCTTGCAGAAAGTCATGGCTTCGGCAGCGGCGGTGGCTTCGTCGAGCAAGGAGGCGTTGGCGATCGGCAGGCCGGTGAGGTCGCTGATCAGGGTCTGGAAGTTCAACAGCGCTTCGAGACGGCCCTGGGAGATTTCTGGCTGGTACGGGGTGTAGGCGGTGTACCAGGCCGGGTTTTCCAGCAGGTTGCGCAGGATCGGCGCCGGGGTGTGGCAGTTGTAGTAGCCCTGGCCGATGTAGGTCTTGAACAGCTGGTTCTTGGCGGCAATGGCTTTGATCGAGGCCAGTGCGTCGGCTTCGCTCTGGCCGTCGCCCATGTCCAGCACGCTGGTGCCCTTGATGCTTTCCGGGATGACGCTGGCGCTCAACGCTTCCAGGGAGTCGTAGCCCAGGCGCTCGAGCATGGCTTGCTCGTCGCTGGCGCGCGGGCCGATGTGGCGGGCGATGAATTCGTTGGCGGTGCCGAGATTAACGGTCATGTTGCGCTCCTCAGGCTTCGGCGTTGGCTTTGATCAGACGGTCGTAGGCGTCCTGGTCCAGCAGTTGGCCAACTTGGGCGGCGTCGGTGGGCTTGAAGCGGAAAAACCAGCCTTCGCCCAGCGGATCTTCGTTGACCAGTTCCGGATTGCTTTCCAGGGCCGGGTTCACTTCGAGCACTTCACCGTCCAATGGCATGTAGACGCCGCTGGCGGCTTTCACCGACTCCACGGTGGAGGCTTCGGCGCCCTTGTCGTAGCTTTGCAGTTCCGGTAACTGAACATAGACCACATCGCCCAAGGCGTTCTGCGCAAACGCGGTAATTCCGACTGTAACGCTGCCGTCGGCTTCGGTGCGCAGCCATTCGTGATCTTCAGTGAAACGCAACTCGCTCATGGAAACTCCTGGGGCCAGATTCGTCTGGTGGACGCGAAGAATGGCACGGGGCTTGGCCCGGCCGAATGGCAATACCCATAGCAAGAATGCGGCCAATATCAATAAGTTCTTATATATCAACAGCTTGAATTATTTTTTCGGGCCGTGGCTTGACTCGTCTGTAGCGAAATCGCTACAGGCAGGCCCCTGGAAAAAATCGTTGTGTGATCAAAGCCTTAGTTTGCGCTGTTTAGCGACGACTGTAGCGATATCGTTCCACTGTAGCGCTTTCAGTACAGATGGAGGTCGGTTTTGGCTCGGTTTCAAGTTCACCACAGATTTCCTGTGGGAGCGGGTTTGCTCGCGAAGGCGGTGGGTCAGTTAATGGGATATCGACTGACCCACCGCCTTCGCGAGCAAGCCCGCTCCCACATTCGCCCGAGTAAGGCTATGGCTTGTTGGGAATGCCGTACTTGCGCAGCCGATGGGCAATCGCAGTGTGGGAGGTTTGCAGGCGGCTGGCGAGTTGGCGGGTGGAGGGGTAGTTGACGTAGAGGCTTTCGAGCAGGTGCTTCTCGAAGCTTTCCACGGCCTGTTCCAGGCTTTCGACTTCCACATCGCCCTGGCGCGCCACGGAGGTGCCGGCAATGTCCAGGTCGCCGATATCCACCAGGCTGCTTTCGCAGATGGCGGCGGCGCGGAAGATCACGTTCTGCAATTGCCGCACGTTACCCGGCCAGCGGTTGCCCAACAGCGCCGGATAAGTGCCAGGGGCCAGGCGGCAGACCGGGCGCTGGATCTGCGCGCAGGCCTGTTGCATGAAGTAACGCGCCAGCAGCAGGATGTCCTGGCCGCGTTCACGCAGCGGCGGGACTTCGACATTGAGCACGTTCAGGCGATAGAACAAGTCCTCGCGAAACGAGCCTTCGCTGACCATTTTCTCCAGGTTGCGGTGGGTGGCGCTGAGGATGCGCACGTTGACCTTGATCTCCCGGTCGCCGCCCACCCGACGGAAGCTGCCATCGTTCAGGAAGCGCAGCAGCTTGGCTTGCAGGTACGGCGACATCTCGCCGATTTCATCGAGAAACACCGTGCCCTGGTTCGCCAGCTCCATCAGCCCTGGCTTGCCGCCCCGTTGCGCGCCGGTGAAGGCGCCGGGGGCGTAGCCGAACAGTTCACTTTCGGCCAGGTTCTCCGGCAACGCCGCGCAGTTGAGGGCCAGGAACGGCGCGCTGTGACGGGCGCTGATGGCGTGGCAAGCCCGGGCCACCAGTTCCTTGCCAGTACCGGTTTCGCCCTGGATCAGCAGCGGTGCATCCAGGGCCGCGACCCGCTGGGCCCGGGTCTTGAGGGTGCGGATCGCCGGAGATTCGCCCAACAGCGCGTCGAAGCCCTCGGCGTGGTCGTGGTGCAGCGCCGACAGGCGTTCGCCGATGCGGTTGGGCTGATAAAGCGTCAGCAAAGCGCCAGCGTCGGTAATGGGCGTAGCATCGAGCAGAAAGGTCTGGCCGTTGAGGGTGATTTCCCGCAGTGGCAGGCGGAAACCATTCTCCAGTAGAGCACCCAACAGGGCCTCGTCCCCGAACAGCTCGGCGACGCTTTCCCCGGCCGGTTCGCGCCCGTACAGGGCAATCAGCGCCGGGTTGGCCAGCAAAATGTTGCCAGCGCTGTCCAGGGCCAGCACCGGGTCGGTCATGGCGGCGAGCAAGGCATCGAGTTGCAGGTGCCGACGCTGGCCGGGCAGGATGTCCACCACCGTGACCGCCTGCACGCCGCGCACGCTGAACAGTGCTTCGCGCAACTCGTCGAGCACTTGCGGGCTGAGGGTCGGGGCGTCGATGTAGACGTTGGGCGGCACCATCTCCACCGCATCCAGATTGAGATTGCGCCCACCGAGCAGGGCCAGGACTTCCTGGGTGATGCCGACGCGGTCGATGAAACTGACGTGGATACGCATGGGGCGGTTTTGGATTCTGGACTGCGGAGGGTGGCAAGTATGCCTTGGGGCGGGCTATTGGTGAAATCCTGGCGCAAAGCTTGAGGCCATACACAGATTCCCTAATGTGGGAGCGAGCCTGCTCGCGATAGCGGAGGATCAGTCACCCTTTTATTGATTGAGACACCGCTATCGCGAGCAGGCTCGCTCCCACAGGGGGGCATTGTGGCAAATATCGGTTACAACCCCACATCCCACTCCGGCGTCTCGGGAAACTTGAGCACCAAAAAATCCAGCAGGCTACGCAGCGCCGACGGCATGTGCTTGCGTGACGCATACACCGCGTACATGTTCATCCGACGGGGTTCGGCGTGGGCCAGCAGGCGGATCAGTTCGCCGTTCTTGATATGGGCGCCGGCCTGATAGCTGGGCAGCATCGCCACGCCGGCGCCGGCCATGGTGGCCCGCAGCAGTGTGCTGGCTTCGTTGACGCTGATGTTGCCCTGCACCGGGACCGAGACCTGCTCGCCGTCCTGCTCGAAATGCCACAGGCTCTTGCCAACGTAGGAATGAGTCAGGCAGTTGTGCTGGCTCAACTCCTCGACCCGCTGCGGTGCCGGGTGGTCGCGCAGGTAACCGGGCGAGGCACAGATCACCGAACGACAGACCGTGAGGCGGCGGGCGATCAGGTTCGGGTCCAGGTCATTGCTCATGCGGATCGCCAGGTCGATGCGCTCGTCCACCAGGTTCACGGTGCGGTCGAGCATCTGCAGGTCGACGCTTACCCCTGGGTAGCGCATGACGAACTCGGCCATGGCACTCGCCAATTGAGCCTGGCCGAACGAGGTGCTGGCGCTGATGCGCAGCATGCCCCGTGGCGCGTCGTCCGGGGTGCTGACCGCCGCTTGCATGTCGCCGGAAAGCTCCAGCATCTGTCGACAACGTGGCAGGGTTTCCAGGCCGGCGGCGGTCAGGCTCAGCTTGCGGGTGGTGCGGTGCATCAGCCGGGCGCCGACCCAGTCTTCCAGCTCCGCCAGGTACCGCGATACCACGGGCCTCGACAGCTCCAAGTGGTCAGCGGCCGCCGACTGGCTGCCCAGGTCCACTACCGTGACGAACACCCGCATTGCTTGTAGACGATCCATGATTTGCCCGATTTCAGAAACAAACTATGTTGGATCATCGCATTTTTTGAAATGAACCGGATCACTAAGCTCCGTCTCATTCCCTTCCGGGCTTTTTGGACAATGGAGCAAGCATGACCCTATTCACCCCATTCAAGCGCCTGCTGCTGGCGACCGCATCGATGGCATTCGCTGCCCACTCCTGGGCGGCCGGCTTGACGCTCGATGTCTACAACCCTGGCGCGGCGGCGATCTTCCCGGTGACCTCGGTACTGGTCAGCGGTGAGAAAGAAGCGATCCTGGTGGATGCCCAGTTCGGCAAGTCCCAGGCCGAGCAGGTCGTGGAAAAAATCCGCGCCAGCGGCAAACGATTGACCACGATCTACATCAGCCACGGTGATCCAGACTACTATTTTGGTCTGGAAACGCTTACCGCCGCGTTCCCTGAGGCCAAGGTGCTGGCGTCCGCGCCGACCGTCGAGCACATCAAGCAAACCGTCGATGGCAAGCTGAAGTATTGGGGGCCGATCTTGAAGGCTGATGCGCCGGCCAAGGCTGTCGTGCCACAGGTACTCAAGGGCGACAGCCTGACCCTGGAAGGCCAGCGCTTGCAGATCGTCGGCCTCGATGGTCCGCAGCCGGACCGCAGTTTCGTGTGGATTCCATCGATCAAGACCGTAGTCGGCGGCGTGGTGGTGGCCGAGAACATCCACGTCTGGATGGCCGATACCCAGACGCCACAGTCCCATAAGGATTGGCTGACGACGCTGGCAGGCATTGAAAAGCTGCAACCGGACACCGTGATCCCGGGCCACTACCTGGGTGAAAGCGCCCGTTCCCTGGCCCCGGTGCGCTTCACCGCCGGTTACATCAAGGCCTTCGATGAGGAAACCGCCAAGGCCAAGGATTCCGCCGCGCTGATCCGCGCCATGAAACTACGCTATCCGGAGCTGGGTGAAGACAGCTCGCTGGAGCTCAGTGCCAAGGTCGCCAAGGGCGAGATGAAGTGGTGAAAAACGATCTGTGATCGGAGCACCGTTGTGGCGAGGGGATTTATCCCCGCTGGGTTGCGCAGCAATCCCCTGCGTCCTGTCTGACACATCGCGGCGGTTGATGATTCATGGGACTGCTTCGCAGTCCAGCGGGGATAAATCCTCTCGCCACAAGAGCATGCATTTCAAACATCGCTAATCAATGGAGAACATCATGAGCAAAATCGCAATCATCGGCGCCACCGGTCGGGCCGGCAGCCAACTGTTGGAGGAGGCCCTGCGCCGTGGTCACAGCGTGACGGCCATTGCCCGCAACACCGCCAAGATCGGCGAAAGGGCCGGGGTGGTCAGCAAGCAGTTGGACGTATTGGACAGCGAGGCGCTGATCGCGGCCATCGATGGGCATGACGTGGTGATCAGTGCCGCTCACTTTGCCAGCGTGCCGGCCGACAAGCTCATCGCGCCGGTGAAAGCCGCCGGGGTCAAGCGTTTGCTGGTGGTCGGCGGGGCCGGTTCGTTGTTGCTGCCGGACAACAGCCGGGTGATCGACAGCGACGGCTTTCCGGAGGAGTACCTGGCCGAAGCCAGCGCCGGTGCATTGTTCCTGGATGTGCTGCGCACGGAACAGGACCTGGACTGGACCTTCCTCTCGCCTTCGGCGGAGTTCGTCGAAACCGAGCGCACCGGGCAGTTCCGTGTCGGCAAGGATCACCTGCTGTTCGATGACACCGGGCGCAGCTGGATCAGCTTTGCCGACTACGCCATTGCGATGATCGATGAAGTGGAAACGCCGCGGTTTTCGCGGACGCGGTTTACCGTCGGCTATTGAGCCACAGGCATCAACCGTGAACCCGCACCCAAACGGTGACCAGCACTGTCGCCGCCATCAGCCAGGCGACGGCGGCTACGGCCAATGAGGCTTCGAGGCGCATGCGGTCGACCATCACGTACAGCGTTGCGAGATAGACGAAGTACGGAATGATCGACCACATGCCAAACACGATGGTGGTCTTCAGGTCGTCCACCGAGCGGCCCTTGCCGACGATGTAATGGGCGATCAGGGCGAAGGTGGGGAACAGCGGCACCAGCCCGGCGATGTAATAGTTCTTGGTCTTGGCGAGCATTGCCAGAATGACCACCACGGCCGCACCCAGCGCCGCCTTGAAAATCAGGTCCACACGTTCACCATCCGGTTGTTAATGGCTCAGGCCATATTTTTTGACTTTGTCGAACAGTGTGGTCTTGGCCATGCCCAGTTCCTGGCTGGCCTGGGTCAGGTTGCCACCGCTGCGTTGCAGGGCGTCCACCAGCAGGTTGCGCTCGAAAGCCTCCACCGCTTCGGCAAAGGCCAGGCCCTGGCTGGCGCCGCCGGCGCCGGAGCGCTTGAACGCCGGCAGGCCCAGGGCATAGCGCTCGGCGACGTTGCGCAGCTCGCGCACGTTGCCCGGCCAGTCGTGGCTCATCAGGTTCGACAGGGTCTGGTTGTCCAGCTCCGGCACCGTACGGTCGAAGCGCAGGGACGACTGCTGGAGGAAGTGTTCGAACAGTTGCAGGATGTCTTCGCGCCGCTCGCGCAGGGGCGGCAGTTCCAGGGTCACCACGTTGAGGCGGTAATACAGGTCGCTGCGAAACTGCCCGCTCCGACCCATTTCGTCCAGGTCGGACTTGGTGGCGGCGATCACCCGGCAATCCACGGCCACGCTCTGGTTCGAACCCAGGCGCTCGAGGGTGCGTTCCTGCAACACGCGCAGCAACTTGATCTGTAGGGGCAGGGGCATGCTTTCCACTTCGTCGAGAAACAGCGTGCCGCCATCGGCGTGTTCGATCTTGCCGATCCGGCGCTTGCCGGCGCCGGTGAAGGCATTGGCTTCGTGGCCGAAAATCTCGCTTTCGAACAGGTTCTCCGGCAGGCCGCCGCAGTTCAGCGCGACGAACTGTTTGTCGTGGCGGCGGCTGAAGTCATGCAGGCAGCGGGCGACCAGTTCCTTGCCGGTGCCGGTTTCGCCTTCGATCAGCACGTTGGCCGAGGTGTCGGCGACGTTGGCGATCAGCGCCCGCAGGTGCTGCATGGCCGGCGAGCGGCCAATGATCCGGCCTTCCAGGGAGTCGCGTTCGGCCAATTGCCGACGCAGCGATGACACCTCTCGGGCCAGGCTGCGCTGCTCCAGGGCGCGGCGGGCGACGTCCACCAGGCGTTCCGGGGAGAAGGGTTTCTCCATGAAGTCATAGGCGCCTTTTTGCATGGCGCCCACGGCCATGGAGATGTCGCCATGGCCGGTGATCAGCACCACCGGCAGGCTGCGGTCCCGCGCCTTGAGGCGGGTCAGCAGTTCCAGGCCGTCGATGCCCGGCAGGCGAATGTCGCTGATGACGATGCCGGCAAAGTTGTCGTCGACGCGCTCCAGGGCCTCTTCGGCGCTGCCCACGCCGATGCAGGGAATGTCTTCCAGGCTCAAGGCCTGCTGGCAGCCCAGCAGGACGTGGGGGTCGTCTTCGACGATCAGTACGCTCAGGTCGTGGTTCATAGCGGCTCGACAGGTGAAAGGCTTACCAACGGTAAACTGAGGACAAACGTAGTGCCACGCTCAAGCGGGTACTCGACGCCCAGATGCCCGCCAGCAGCGGCGGCCAGGCTCGCCGAAAGCGTCAGGCCCAGGCCCAGGCCTTGTTCGCCAGGTTTGGTGGTGAAGAATGGTTCGAACAAATGCTTGCGGGCCTCTGGATCGATGCCGTGGCCATTGTCCCGCACCCGCAGGCGATATTTGCCATCGGCGGCCTGGCCTTCGAGCCACAACGTCGGCTTGGGTTGCGTCTGCATGGCGTCCAGGGCATTGCCGATCAGGTTCACCAGGATCTGTTCCAGGCGGGTCTGGTCGATCTGCAATTGGACGTCATCGAAATCGCTATGGATCTGGATGTCCAGGTTTTCCAGGCGCCCGCCCAGCAGTTGCAGCGCCGCCTCGACGGCCTTGCCCAGGCTCGCCCGGCCCTGGTCATCGCCGCGCCGGGCGAAGGCGCGCAGGCTGGCGGTGATGCGGCCCATGCGGTCGATCAAGTCGTTGATGGTCTTGAGGTTGGTGCTGGCGATGTCCAGCTGGCCGCGTTCCAGAAAGCGCACGGTATTGCCGGACAAGGTGCGCAGCGCCGCCAGCGGCTGGTTGAGTTCGTGGGCGATGCTGGTGGACATCTGGCCGATGGCCGCCAGTTTACCGGCCTGGACCAGTTCGTCCTGGGCCCGGCGCAACGTCTCTTCGGCCTGGCGCCGCTCGCGGATCTGGCCCTTGAGTCGTTCGTTGCTGGCACGCAGGTCGGTGGTGCGTTCGGTAATCCGACGTTCAAGTTGGTTGTTGGCCTCCTGCAAGGCTTCCCGGGCGGCGAGGCGGGTAGCGATGACCTTGCGCCGCTCGTTCCAGGCGATCAGCAGGAACGCCACCAGGGCGAACGCCACGGCCACCAGGATGCCTTGGTTGACAGCCTGGCGCCGCAGGTCTTCGAGGGGCGTCAGCAGGGTGAAATTCCACGGGGTATCGCTCAAGGGCCGGGTCTGCGACAAATAGCTGATGGCGCGCTCGTCGGATACCAGTTCGCTGTTGGCCGGGAAGGTCAGCTTCTCCATGCCTTCGGCCAGGCGTTCCCGGGCCAGGGGCACCAGTTCATTGAGCGGAAACCAATAATATTGCAGGCTGCGGGCCAGGCGTTCCTTGGTGTCGTCGCTCAGGGGCCGCACCGACTTGAGTCGTCGCGCTGGGTCGCTGGACAAGATGATGATGCCGTTCTCATCACTGACGAAGGCCTCCAGCCGTGCTCGTTGCCAGCGCTCCTCCATGGCTTCGAGGCGCACCTTGACCACGGCCACGCCGATGATCTTGCCTTGTTGTTCCAGGCCATGGGCCAGGTAATAGCCGGGTTCGCCATTGGTGCTGCCGATGCCATAGAACCGCCCCGGCTGGCCGCGTACGGCGTTCTGGAAATAGGCGCGAAAAGACAGGTCTTCGCCCAGGTAACTGTCGACGTCGCGCCAGTTGCTCGTGGCCATCACCCGACCAGTGGTGTCCATCACGTAGATGGCCCGGCTGCGGCTGCGCCGGTTCAGGCCTTCGAGGTATTCGTTGACGGTCTTGCGATGTTCGGGCGTCGGGTCGTCGAGCAGTTGCGAGACGCTCGATTCAAGCTCCAGCAGGCTGGGCAGGTAGGTGTACTTGCTGATCTCGCTTTCGACCGCACGGGCGTGCAGCTCCAACTGGCGCTCGCCGTTCTCGGCGAGGCCACGTACGCCATAGTGTTCGCTGATCCAGAAGCCGAGGTAACCCAGGCCGATCATCAGGGCGATGACCAGTGGCGGCAGGAACAGGTGGCGAATCAGGCGGGGTTTCACGGCGAGTGATGGCGGCGCGGCGCGATAGAGGGTGGGGTCGCATTTCATCACAGATGCCTTGGGTCAACCACAACACAAATCCTTATGCCGACATCGATCCCCTTGTGGGAGCGAGCCTGCTCGCGATAGCGGACTTACATTCAACATCGATGTTGACTGTGCCGGCGTCATCGCGAGCAGGCTCGCTCCCACAGGGTTTTGCGCAAACGTGCTTTTAGTGCTGCAGGATTTTCTCAAGGAAATGCTGCGCGCGTTCGGAGCGGGCGCTGATGTCGCCGAAGAACTCTTCTTTCTTGCAGTCTTCGATGATCTGGCCCTGGTCCATGAAAATCACCCGGTTCGCCACTTTGCGGGCGAAGCCCATTTCGTGGGTCACGCACATCATGGTCATGCCTTCGTGGGCCAGTTGCACCATCACGTCGAGCACTTCGTTGACCATTTCCGGGTCAAGGGCCGAGGTCGGTTCGTCGAACAGCATTACCACCGGGTCCATCGCCAGCGCACGGGCAATCGCCACGCGCTGCTGCTGGCCACCGGAGAGCTGGCCCGGGTGCTTGTGGGCATGGGCCGAGAGACCGACCCGCTCAAGCAATTGCAGGCCTTTCTTGGTGGCTTCTTCCTTGCTGCGCCCCAACACCTTGATCTGCGCGATGGTCAGGTTTTCGGTGATGGTCAGGTGCGGGAACAGCTCGAAATGCTGGAACACCATGCCCACCCGCGAACGCAGTTTCGGCAGGTTGGTCTTCGGGTCGGCGATGGACGTGCCATCGACCACGATGTCGCCTTTCTGGAACGGTTCCAGGGCATTCACGCACTTGATCAGGGTGGATTTGCCCGAACCGGACGGCCCGCACACCACCACGACCTCACCCTTGCTGACCTCGGTGCTGCAATTGGTCAGTACCTGGAAGTCCCCATACCACTTGTTGATGTTCTTGATAGAGATCATACGGCGAACCTTTTTTGCAGACGCTTGACCAGCAGCGAGGCGGCAAAGCTGATTGTGAAGTACACGAGACCTGCGATGATCAGGAACTCATTGGAGCGGCCGATGATGTCGCCATTGGCTCGCGAAGCATTGAGGAAGTCCACCAGGCCGACCGTGTAGACCAGCGAGGTGTCCTGAAACAGGATGATGCTTTGTTGCAGCAGCAGCGGGGTCATCTTGCGAAACGCCTGGGGCAGGATGATCAGGCGCATGGTCTGGCCATAATTCATCCCCAGTGCCTGGGCGGCGCCCATCTGGCCCTTGGGAATCGACTGCACGCCGGCCCGGACGATTTCGCAGAAGTACGCCGCCTCGAACATCATGAATGCCACGACGCAGGAGCCGAACGCGCCGATGGGCGTGTCTTCGCCGGTGATCCAGCGCAGCACGAACGGCACCGCCAGGTAGAACCAGGTGATGACCAGCAGCAGCGGAATCGAGCGGAAATAATTGACGTAGGCGCCGGCGATATTGGAGACCAGCTTGTTGTGGGACAGGCGCATCAGCGCCAGGATCGTCCCCAGGATGATCCCGCCGACGACACCCATGGCCATCAGCTTGAGGGTCATCAGCATGCCGTTCCACAAGCCGGGAATGGCCGGGATGATGCCAGTGAAGTCGAATTCCATCATTTACCCCCCACGGAGATCAGGCCGGGCACCGCGACTTTCTTCTCGACCATGCGCATGAGCAGCATCAGGCTCATGTTCAAGGTGAAATAGATCAGCGTCGCCAGGGTAAAGGCTTCGAACAGGTTGGCGGAGAACTCGGCGGTCTGCTTGGTCTGCGCAAGCAGTTCCATCAGGCCGATCAGCGAGGCCACGGAGGAGTTCTTGAAGACGTTGAGGAATTCCGAGGTAAGCGGCGGAATGATGATCCGGTAGGCTTGGGGCAGCAGCACGTTCCAATAGATCTGCGGCAGCTTGAAGCCCATGGCGCGGGCGGCGGATTCCTGGCCGCGTGGCAGCGCCTGGATGCCGGTACGCACCTGTTCGCAGACGCGGGCGGCGGTGAACAGGCCCAGGCACACGACGACGCTCAGGTAGGCCGAGGTGGTCGGGTTCAGGTCCTGCTTGTACCACTCCTGCATATCGGCGGGCAGCAGGTCCGGCACCAGGAAGTACCAGATGAACAGCTGAACCAGCAGCGGCACGTTACGGAAAAGCTCCACGTAGCAAGTGGCGATACCCGACACCAGCCGGTTCGGCACGGTACGCATCACACCCAGAATCGAGCCCAGCAACAGGGCAATGATCCAGGCCACGACGGCGATGGCGATGGTCCAGCCCAGGCCGGCCACGTACCAGTCGAGATAGGTCTCGCTGCCCACGCCGGTGGACTTGAAGAACACGCCCCAGTCCCAGTTGTAATTCATTAGGGTCTCCCCTCAGATCGTTCGATGTACAAGTGCCCGCCTGGGGAAACTCCGTTCCCACCCGGCCTGGAGGCCAGGCACACGCGATCGGCTCGACAGCCACCGGTTCGAGTGTTTCCAGATTTGCCAGCAGGGAGTGACCATCCCCTGAAAGGGCCGGGCCCTTTCAGGGGATAAGGTTAGTCAGAAATCAGGATTTCTTGTCGTCAGCCGCTTTATCGGTTGGCTTGGCGATCAGTGCCTTGAGTTCGTCGCTCATCGGGAAGTTCAGGTTCAGGCCTTTTGGCGGGATAGGTTGCATGAACCACTTCTCGTAGATCTTGTTGATCTCGCCCGAAGCGTAGGTAGCCTTGATGGCGTCATCGACAGCCTTCTTGAACGGCTCGTCGCCCTTGCGCATCATGCAGCCGTAGATTTCGTAGGACTGTGGAGTACCGGTCACGGCCCAGTCATCGGCTTTCTTGGCCTTGGCGGCTTCGCCGGCCAGCAGGGCGTCGTCCATCATGAACGCGACGGCACGGCCCGACTCCAGCATCTGGAAGGATTCGCCGTGGTCCTTGGCGGAGATGACGTTCATGCCCATCTGCTTGTCGGCGTTCATCGCCTTGAGCAGGCGCTCGGACGTGGTACCGGCGGTGGTCACGACGTTCTTGCCCTTGAGGTCGTCGAAATCCTTGTACTTGGAATCTTTCTTGGACAGCAGCCGGGTGCCGATCTCGAAGATGCCAACGGAGAAGTCAACCTGCTGCTGACGCTCGACGTTGTTGGTGGTGGAACCGCATTCCAGGTCCACGGTGCCGTTTTGCACCAGCGGGATACGGGTTTGCGAGGTGACCAGGTTGTACTTGACCTGCAGGTTGGGCAGATCCAGGTCTTTCTTGATCGCTTCGACGACTTTGAGCTGGATGTCGTGGGAGTAGCCGACTGGCTTGCCGGAAGCATCTGCGATGTAGGAGAACGGAATGGAAGCGTCGCGATGGCCAAGCGTGATAACGCCCGACTCTTTGATCTTTTTCAGTGTGCCGGTCAGTTCGGCTGCGAAAACCGGAGTGCTGATCAGAGCGGCAGCAATGGCTGCGCCCAGGAGATGGGGAACGATACGCATCGATGTTTCCTCGACATTGTTTTTTTTATTTCGGCCGGTTCGTCGGCCCTGAGTACTTCGAAGTGCCTGGTAGCTCCTGTTGTGTTGGCGAACAGGCATTCGTCTCCAGGAGTGTAGAGCATGACTCGTGCCAGGCCAGGGCGATCTGTTTAACTTGTTGTTTTATTTGGTAATTAATGTTTTGTTTCAGGTTTTATGCGGGCGGCTTCATCCGGTTAGCCGAACTGACTGGCGGGTCGTGTTCGGAAAACCGAATGGCTCTGGCACCCAACATCAAACCACTGTGGGAGCGAGCCTGCTCGCGATGAGGCATTAGCATCTACATCTAAGGGGCTGACATACCGCTATCGCGAGCAGGCTCGCTCCCACAAGGGATAAGTGATGTATGCCAGAGAGCAAAAAGCCCCTGAATCGCAGGATTCAGGGGCTTTTTGTTTAGCGGGCTATGGTTCAGGCCGCTTCGATCTTGCGACGGTTGTGCTCGACCTTGTCCAGATACTGCTGCAGCTTCTCCTGCTCGACCGGGGTGGTGAACAAACCCAGTTTGCTGCGGCGCCACAGGATGTCCTGGGCATCGACGGCCCACTCGTCGCTGCACAGATAATCGACTTCACGGGTGTAGAGGCCGGCGCCGATGTGCTCGCCCAAGTCGCCCAGGTTGTGCACGCCTTCGAGCATGCGCCAGGTACGGCTACCGTAGGTGGTGGCCCAGCGGCGGGCTATCTCGGTCGGCAACCAGTCGAACTTGTCGCGGATTGCCGAGCACAGCGCTTGCGGGGTGGTCATGTTTTCGCCACCGGGGAGGGCTTCTATGGCGGTCCAGCTCGGGCGCATTTGTGTGAAATAGGGGGCCAGTTGCGCCATCGCCGATTCGGCCAGTTTGCGGTAGGTGGTCAGCTTGCCGCCGAACACCGACAGCAAGGGGGCCTCTTCACCGCCACCCGACAGCGCCAGGGTGTAGTCCCGGGTCACGGCCGATGGGTTGTCGGATTCGTCGTTGCACAGCGGACGCACACCGGAATAGCTGTGCAGGATATCGTCGCGGCTGATCTGTTTCTTGAAGTGGGCGTTGACCACCTTCAACAGGTAATCGGTTTCGCCTTCAGTGATCGCCACTTTGGCCGGGTCACCGGTGTATTCGCGATCAGTCGTGCCGATCAGGGTGAACTGGTTCAGGTACGGAATGGTGAATACGATGCGCTGGTCTTCGTTTTGAAGAATGTGCGCATGCTCGCCTTCGTAGAG
This sequence comes from Pseudomonas sp. DF11, assembly GCF_058148565.1. Classification (NCBI taxonomy): domain Bacteria; kingdom Pseudomonadati; phylum Pseudomonadota; class Gammaproteobacteria; order Pseudomonadales; family Pseudomonadaceae; genus Pseudomonas; species Pseudomonas sp. DF11. The sequence goes on along the minus strand of NZ_JBYVYN010000010.1, from coordinate 146,879 downwards.
TTTCGGCACGATCAGGTGGCTGCCCTGGATCAGGCGGATGCCGTAGGGCGATTCCATCTTCAAATCGTCACGAATGAACTTGGCGACCCACGGACCGGCGGCGTTGACCAGTGCCTTGGCGCGGATCGAAAACAGGCTGCCGTCGGCACGTTCCAGATGCAAGTGCCACAGGCCTTTGCTGCGACGAGCGTTCACGCAGCGTGTGCGGGTGTGGACATGCGCACCTTTTTCCCGGGCGGCCATGGCGTTGAGCACCACCAGCCGTGCATCGTCGACCCAGCAGTCGGAATATTCGAAACCTTTGGTGATCTCGCTTTTCAGCGCACTGTCGGCACCGAATTTCAAACTCTTGGAGCCCGCGAGCTGCTCGCGTTTGCCCAGGTGATCGTAGAGGAACAGGCCCGCACGAATCATCCAGGCCGGACGCAGATGCGGGCGGTGAGGCAGCACGAAGCGCATTTGCTTGACGATGTGCGGGGCCTTGGCCAGCAACACTTCACGCTCGGCCAGCGCTTCACGCACCAGGCGAAATTCATAATGTTCGAGGTAGCGCAGGCCGCCGTGGATCAGCTTGCTGCTGGCCGACGACGTGTGGCTGGCCAGGTCGTCCTTTTCGCAAAGGAACACCGAAAGACCGCGACCGGCGGCGTCCGCGGCAATCCCCACGCCGTTGATGCCTCCGCCAATGACGGCGATGTCGTAGATCTCGGCGAGAGGGGGCGTAGGCAAGGTAGAAGTGGGCATCGGCTGGCCTCGGGCTCTTTTCGCAATATTTGAATTCGAACATTAATGTTCATTTGCGAAAATACTAGCCCATAAGCACAGTCACAGCCAGTCGAATTCGATTGAAATTACTGATCGAAGGAAGCTGAAAGGAAAATTTTCGAACATGAGGCCGGGCGAGGGGGATGAGCGGGGATGCTTTTGTGGCGAGGGGATTTATCCCCGCTGGGCTGCGTAGCAGCCCCAATACAGTCACTCAATTTGCCTGATACACCGAGTCGCCGGGGTTTAGGGCCGCTTCGCAGTCCAGCGGGGATAAATCTCCTCGCCACAGGGGGACGGGGGTGAACTCAGACCACTTCCAACCGAATCTTGTGTTGGCTCAGCAATTGCGCCAAGGCCGGCACCGGTTGCTGGTCGGTCACCAGGCAATCGATCAGGCTGATGGGCCCCAGGCGGACCATGGCGTTGCGCCCGAATTTGCTGGAGTCCGCGGCCAATATAACTTGCCGGGCGTTGGCGATGATGGCTTGGGAAACCCGTACTTCCTGATAGTCGAAGTCCAGCAGGCTGCCGTCTTCATCGATCCCGCTGATGCCCACCAGGGCGAAGTCGACCTTGAACTGGTTGATGAAGTCGACACTGGCCTGGCCCACCACGCCGCCGTCACGCCGTACGTTGCCGCCGGCGATCAGGACTTCGAAGTCGTCCTTGGCACTGAGGATCGAAGCCACGTGCAGGTTATTGGTGATGACTTTCAGATGGTTGTGATTGAGCAGCGCCCGGGCGATGGATTCGGTGGTGGTGCCGATGTTGATGAACAGCGAGGCATGATCGGGGATCTGGGCAGCGATGGCTTCGGCGATGCGTTGCTTTTCATCGCGCATCTGATCGGCGCGCATGGCGTAGGCGGTGTTTTCCACGCTTGAGTCGTAGGCGGCGCCGCCGTGGTAGCGGCGCAGCAGGTTCACTTCCGCCAGTTGGTTGATATCGCGGCGGATGGTTTGCGGGGTAACGACGAATAGCTGGGCCATTTCCTCGATGCTGACATAGCCGCGTTCGCGGACCAGTTCGAGGATTTGCTGCTGGCGGGGAGGCAGATTCATGGGGCTTCCTTTGGGCTGCCGTACAAAATTTGCCCATGATGCCGCAGGAATCCACTCCCGACCAGTTTCAGAACCTTATCGGGTTTTATTCAGCGTCTTCATGGGGCTCCCAATCACGGGTGCGGCTGACCGCTTTCTGCCAGCCGGCGTAGAGTTTTTCCTTCGCTTGTTCGTCCAGTTGCGGTTCGAATTCGCGCTCGATTACCGCTTTGCCGCGCAGTTCTTCCAGGCTGCCCCAGAAGCCGCATGCCAGGCCGGCCAGGTACGCGGCACCCAAGGCCGTGGTTTCACGCATTTTCGGCCGCTCGACCTGGGTTCCCAGGATGTCGGCCTGGAATTGCATCAGGAAGTTGTTCGCCACCGCGCCGCCGTCAACGCGCAGGGCCCTGAGGCGTTCACCCGAATCCTGCTGCATGGCGTCGAGTACGTCGCGGGTCTGGTAGGCAATCGACTCCAGCGCCGCGCGAATGATGTGGTCGACCCGTACGCCGCGGGTCAGGCCAAACAGCGCGCCACGGGCATAAGGGTCCCAATACGGTGCGCCCAGGCCGGTGAAGGCAGGCACCAGGTACACGCCGTTGCTGTCCTTGACCTTGTTGGCAAAGTATTCGGTATCCAGCGCGTCGTTGATGATCTTCAGTTCATCGCGCAGCCATTGGACCGTGGAGCCGCCATTGAATACCGCGCCTTCCAGGGCATAGGCCACTTCGCCACGCGGGCCGCAGGCGATGGTGGTGAGCATGCCGTGATTGGATTTGACGGCTTTTTCGCCGGTGTTCATCAGCAGGAAGCAGCCGGTGCCGTAGGTGTTTTTCGCCTGGCCCGGCTCCACGCACATCTGGCCGAAAAGAGCGGCCTGCTGGTCACCAGCGATGCCGCCGATGGCGATGCCGCTTTTGGTACGGCCGTAGATTTCCGAGGACGATTTCACTTCCGGGAGCATTTCGCGGGGGATGTCGAGGATGTCGAGCATCTTCGCGTCCCACTCCAGCGAGTGAATGTTGAAGAGCATGGTGCGCGAGGCGTTGGTGTAGTCGGTGACGTGGACCTTGCCACCGGTGAATTTCCAGATCAGCCAGCTGTCGACGGTGCCGAACAGCAGTTCTCCGTTGCGCGCACGCTCGCGGCTGCCTTCGACGTTGTCCATGATCCACTTGAGCTTGGTACCGGAGAAGTATGGGTCGGTGACCAGGCCGGTGGTTTCACTGATGTATTGCTCGTGGCCGTCGCGCTTGAGCTGTTGGCAGATCTCGGTACTGCGGCGGCATTGCCAGACGATGGCGTTGTAGATCGGCCGGCCGGTGGTCTTGTCCCAGACGACCGTGGTCTCGCGCTGGTTGGTGATACCGATGGCGGCCACCTGGTCATGGTGCAGGCCAGCCTGGGCCAGGGCTTCGACCATGACCGCGCTCTGGGTGGCGAAGATTTCCATCGGGTCGTGTTCGACCCAGCCGGCCTGCGGGTAATGCTGGGCAAATTCGCGCTGGGCGGTGCAGACCACGTTGGCGTCACGGTCGAAAATGATCGCGCGCGAGCTGGTCGTACCCTGGTCGAGGGCAATGATGTAGTTCTTGTTCTGTATGTCGGTCATGTCGATTGCCTTGGGACGTAAAAAAGGGGAAAGACCATGGCGCACGCTTGAAGGGCAGGAGCATGCGCCCACTGTATTCAGGACGTTCTGGGCTTACCGTCAATGGAAGGTGTTGCATCCTTTGTAGCAGTTATGGCGCTGGGCAGGTGGCGGGCAATCAAGCCGCGATAGGCCGCAGCACCGAGGCACGCACCCACGATCGGTGCAAAAATCGGCACCAGGAAATACGGGATGTCGCGTCCACCCGTGAGGGAAATTTCACCCCAGCCTGCGAAGAAAGTCATCAGTTTAGGACCGAAGTCCCGCGCCGGGTTCATCGCAAAGCCTGTGAGTGGACCCATGGAGCTGCCGATCACCGCGATCAGCAGGCCGATCAGCAGCGGCGCCAATGGGCCACGGGGCAAGCCATTGTTGTCATCGGTCAGGGACATGATGACTCCCATCAGGATGGCCGTGATGATCACTTCGACGAGAAAGGCTTGGCCGGTGGACAGCGCTGCGTGCGGGTAAGTGGAAAACACCGAGGCCAGTTCGAGGCTCGCTTCAGTGCCGCGAATCATGTGGCGGGACTGTTCGAAATCGAAGAATAGATTGCTGTACAGCGTGTAGACCAGAAGGGCACCGCAAAAAGCGCCGGCCACCTGGGAAACCATGTAGAGAGGCAGTTTGCGCTTTTCGAAGTCAGTGAAAATGCACAGGGCAATGCTGACCGCGGGATTGAGGTGGGCGCCGGAAATGCCTGCGCTCAGATAGATCGCCATGCTGACGCCGATGCCCCAGATGATGCTGATTTCCCACAGGCCGAAACTCGCACCCGCGACCTTGAGCGCTGCGACGCAGCCGGTGCCGAAAAAGATCAGCAGGGCAGTGCCCAGGAATTCGGCCAGGCATTGGCTGGACAGGGACGGCTGTTGTAAAGCAATTGTCATTCAAACCTCGGTTTTTTGTTGTTTTGCTGCGCCTTCGAAAAACTCGATTGCGCATTCCGCGCCGAGGCAGGATCCCCATCCTGATCTCGGGTTGCTGCTTGAGACCTGCGATATTACTTTCAGTTTCGAAAAAATATAGACAAGAAACGCTGGTGTCAAAGGTCGAAAGTGAACCATCGGTCACATTTCAACTATTCGCGGCGTGAATGACTTACCCGCCAGCGGCGTGTCACCGTGACGGCCGCGGTGTGCCAAGCCTTTTCGTGGGCGATGGCTTAGAATCCGGCCACTCTTTTTTGATTTCCTTGTCAGGAGCGGTCATGACACCCGCGTTGGATTTGCTTAAGAAAGTGCGCGCCGAACATCGCATCCACAGTTATGAACACGATCCCAAGGCCGCGTCGTACGGCTTGGAAGCGGCGGAAAAGCTCGGCCTGGATCCGGCGCAGGTGTTCAAGACGTTGTTGGCGGCCAGCGAAAAAGGTGAATTGCTGGTGGCGGTGGTGCCGGTGGCCGGGACCCTGGATTTGAAAGGCCTGGCCCATGCCGCCGGGGTGAAGAAAGTCGAAATGGCCGACCCTGCCGCCGCGCAGCGTTCGACCGGTTATCTGCTCGGCGGCATCAGCCCGCTGGGGCAGAAGAAGCGCCTGCGCACTTTTATCGACAGCTCCGCACAGCCGCTCGCCAGTATGTTTGTCAGTGCGGGGAGGCGCGGGTTGGAAGTCGAGTTGGCGCCTTCGGTATTGAAGGAACACACCGGGGCGACGTTTGCTGATATCGGGCGTGCTTGAGCTGCTGGTTACTGCGCAGCCAGGCGGGAGCACGTGCCCTCGCCACAAGGGTATGAAAGGCTAAGCTTGGAGTCAGATCTTGCGTCCCAGGCTGTAGGGTGAAAATTCTGCGGATCTGTCACTAGATAAGCCATGCCGCTGCGTCGCATGCTGGCGCACAAAAAAGGAGAAGTGCCATGCAGCTTGCGTTTTATCAGGTCGATGCGTTCAGTGACCGGCCGTTCGGCGGTAACCCAGCGATGGTCTATCGGCTCGACGGCTGGCTTGCCGATGACCTGATGCAGAAGATCGCCGCCGAACACAACCTGGCTGAAACCGCGTTTCTGGTGCGCGAAGGCCAGCATTGGCATATTCGCTGGTTCACGCCCACCACCGAAGTCCCGCTGTGCGGGCATGCCACGTTGGCCAGTGCTTACGTGCTGTTCGAGGTCTACCACGAAACCGCTGAGCGATTGGATTTCATCTGCAAGTCCGGCTCATTGAGCGTTACGCGTGAAGGGGATCGGCTGTGGTTGGATTTTCCGGCCATCGTGCCTGCCGAGTTGGGCGCATCCCTGGCCGTCCAGAGTGCCTTGGGCGTCGAAGCGGTGGATGTGCTCAGTTCCAACGAACTGTTCGTGGTGCTGGAGTCGGAGCAAGCGGTGCTCGATTGCAAGCCGGACATGATGGCCTTGGCAAAACTGCCTTGGCCCGGGGCAATCGTGACCGCGCCGGGGAGCAAGCATGATTTTGTCTCGCGCTACTTTGCCCCGGCGATTGGCATCAACGAAGACCCGGTGACGGGCTCGACCCACTGCAGCCTGATTCCATACTGGTCCAAGCGCTTGGGTAAGCACGGGCTGACGGCTTATCAGTGCTCGGCCAGGGGTGGGGCTTTGTTTTGCCGGCTGGAAGGTGAGCGGGTGAAGATTGGCGGGCATGCGACGCTGGTGGCCAGTGGGACGTTGATGCTGGGTTGACTCTGCACTCGAGCCAATGAGATCAAATGTGGGAGCGAGCCTGCTCGCGATGGCGGCGGCTCAGCTTGCATCGACGCTGAATGTGCCTGCGTCATCGCGAGCAGGCTCGCTCCCACAGATTTTTGCATTTCTTCAGGTCTTAGCTGGCGGTGCTGTGACGCCGCACGCCGCTTTCCACCGGTGGCAGATGCGCCGCCGTGCTGCCCGAGGCCTGGAACAACACCAGGTGTTCAGCCGCGACGCGGATGCCCACACTGGCCTCGACCTGATGGTCGGCATGGCTGGGGAAGATCGATTCCAACTGCGCGCCTGTCGGCAGTTGCAGGCGATACAAGGTTGAAGCACCCAGGAAGGTCTTGCCGACGATTTTGGCGGTGAGCGGGCTGTCCGGTGCGTAGACGATATCGTCCGGGCGCAGCAACACATCCACCGCACCGCCGATGGGCCAGGTGTAGGCTCGATTACCGCGCAGGGTGCCCAACTCGGTCTGCACCGATTCCGGGCTCTCGAGTCGGCCGCGAATGAAGTAGCCCTGGCCAATGAAACTGGCGACGAACGGTGTCAGTGGTTCGTGATACAGGTTGTAGGGCGTGTCCCATTGTTCCAGTCGACCTTCCTTGAATACCCCGACATGGTCACTCACGGCGAAGGCTTCTTCCTGGTCGTGGGTGACCAGGATCGCGCTGGTGCCGCGGGCCTTGAGAATGTCCCGCACTTCATGGCTGAGCTTGCGTCGCAGCTCGCCATCGAGGTTGGAAAACGGTTCATCGAGCAACAGCAGCTGTGGTGCTGGTGCCAGCGCGCGGGCCAGGGCCACGCGCTGTTGCTGGCCACCGGAAAGTTCATGGGGAAAACGCTTGCCCAGGTGCTTGAGGTTGACCAGTTCCAGCAGCTCTTCGACGACACGATCCTTGTCCGGATGCTTGCGAATGCCAAAGGCGATGTTCTCGGCCACGCTCAGGTGGGGAAACAGGGCGTAGTCCTGGAACACCATGCCGATGCGGCGTTTCTCCGGGGCGAGGGTGAAACCGGCGCGGGAAATGGTTTCCCCGGCCAGTTGGATTTCACCCTCATGGACCGGTTCGAAGCCGGCGATGGCGCGCAACGTCGTGGTCTTGCCGCACCCGGACGAGCCGAGCAGGCAACCGATATCACCGGCATTGAGGTGCAGGTTGAGGTTCTGGACCACCCGTTGGTCTTGATAACCGCAGGCCAGGTTGTGCAAGTTCAGCAGCAGGGGGTGACTCATGCGTGGTGATACGCCGGCTCGACCAGGAACTCGAGCAGGGCCTTTTGCGCATGGAGGCGGTTCTCTGCCTGGTCCCATGCCACCGAACGTGGATCATCCAGCAGGTCGAAGCTGATTTCCTCGCCACGGTGGGCGGGCAGGCAGTGCATGAACAACACGTCGGCATCCGCCAGGTCGAGCAGTGCCCGGTTGACCTGAAGCGGCGCGAACAGCTTGAGGCGCTTGGCGGTTTCTTCTTCCTGGCCCATGGAGGTCCAGACGTCGGTGCTCACCAGGTGCGCGCCGGCCACGGCCTGTTTCGGATCGCGGACGATGGACACCCGGTCCCCGGCCTTGGCGAGCAGCTCGGCACTGGGGTCATAACCTTCAGGGCAGGCAATGCGCAGCTGGAAGTCGAATTGAATCGCCGCTTCTATATAGCTGTTGCACATGTTGTTGCCGTCGCCGATCCAGGCCACGGTCTTGCCCTGGATCGATCCACGGTGTTCGAGGAAGGTCTGCATGTCGGCCAGTAACTGGCAGGGGTGCAGGTCATCGGACAGGCCATTGATGACGGGGACGCGGGAGTGGGCCGCGAACTCGGTCAGGGTGCTGTGGGCAAAGGTACGGATCATCACCGCATCCAACATGCTCGACATGACGATGGCGCAATCGCTGATGGGTTCGCCACGGCCCAACTGGGTGTCGCGCGGCGACAGGAAGATCGCCTGGCCGCCCAGTTGGATCATGCCGGCTTCGAAAGAGATGCGCGTGCGGGTCGATGACTTCTCGAAGATCATCCCCAACACACGGTTTTTCAAGGGCTCGAACAGTACGCCGCGGTTACGCAGGTCCTTGAGCTCCACGCCTCGACGGATCACGCCGAGCAACTCATCGGGCGTGAAATCCATCAGGGAGAGAAAGTGCCTTGCGCTCATGATTGACTACCTTTTTGTAACTGACCGCAGATGCTCAAAGCCTTGTTTATTCAAAAAACGGGCGAGACCTGCGGCAAAAGCCGCACGGGGCGACGAAATAGGGGAAGGCGCGATCTTATAATTAAATGTCGCGTCTTACCAATAGGGCTACGGTTTTTGGGGATTTCAGCGAGGCCATCGCAAGACTGCGATGGCGAATTTGTGGCCGGTTTCCTGACAGCAGCGACCCATTTGTACACTGGCGTTGCTCGGCTTGGCAATCAAGCGCGGCGGGCGCGTCATGGATGAGGGTCGGTTTGCGCCGTGGCATCCCATCTTTCGCCTGTCTGCCGCTGGTTGTGAAACATTTCCTAATGCAAAGGCCTGGGTTATAAATGAGCCACAGCGGCACAGGAGCCCGAAATGGATTCGAAAGAGCAACAATTGATGGAATTGCTGGGGCTGACTGCACGCTCGCTGACGCACCTGACGGCTTCGGTGACTTCGATGTCATTCGAATTGCTGCGCAGCGAGGACGAGGTGACCAAGGCCGCGGGTCGCCGGATGATCGACCGCATGGCCACTATCAGTAACGGGCTCGACGAGCATTGGCGGCTGATCGGCGAGCTGACAGGTGTGCCCATCGCCCAGGAGCAGGTGGAAACCGTCGAGGAAATCCAACTGCTGGCGCCGCCTTCCGAGCAGCCTTGACGCCAGGTCATCGGTGGGCCTGATGCCCGGCAATTCACAGGACGAACGTCGCTGGCGCAGCCGGGAATCACGCGCCATAGTTTTGTTCCCGCGGCCGAAAGCGCCCGCCACGAATAAAACAGAGACTGGCCATGACCAAGACTCTCCACCACCGTGCGTGCCATCTGTGTGAAGCCATCTGTGGCTTGACCCTCGAAACCACCGAGACCGACGGCCAGGGCCTGGCGATCACTTCGATCAAGGGCGATGCGCTGGACACCTTCAGCCGGGGCCACATCTGCCCCAAGGCGGTGGCCCTGCAAGATATCCAGAACGATCCGGATCGCCTGCGCCAGCCCATGCAGCGCATCGGCAATGAATGGCACCCCATCGCCTGGGACGATGCCTTCGCGTTGGTGGCCGAACGCCTGGCGGATATCCAGGCGCGCCACGGCCAGAACGCGGTGGCGGTCTACCAGGGCAATCCCAGTGTGCATAACTATGGGTTGATGACCCACAGCAACTATTTCCTGGGCCTGCTGAAAACCCGCAGCCGTTTCTCGGCGACCTCGGTGGACCAACTGCCCCATCACCTGACCAGTCACCTGATGTACGGTCACGGCCTGCTATTGCCTATTCCAGATATCGATCACACGGACTTCATGCTGATCCTGGGGGGCAATCCGCTGGCCTCAAACGGCAGCATCATGACCGTGCCGGACGTGGAAAAGCGCCTCAAGGCGATCCAGGCCCGTGGCGGCAAAGTGGTGGTGGTCGATCCGCGCCGCAGCGAAACGGCGGCCATTGCCAACCAGCACGTCTTCGTCCGTCCTGGCGGCGATGCCGCGTTGCTGTTTGGCTTGCTCAATACGTTGTTCAGCGAAAGCCTGACCCGTGACAGCCATTTGCCTGTGGATGGCCTGGACGAGGTCCGTGAGGCTGTCGCTACTTTTACGGCTGAAGCGATGAGCCCGCTCTGTGCGGTGCCTGCAGCGCAGATCCGTCAACTGGCCCGGGACTTTGCCGCTGCACCCTCAGCGGTGTGTTACGGGCGTATGGGGGTTTCGACCCAGGCGTTCGGCACGCTGTGCCATTGGCTGATCCAGGTGATCAACCTGGTCACCGGCAATCTCGATCGGGTTGGCGGAGCGCTGTGCACTGAGCCGGCGGTGGATCTGGTGGCCACCACTTCGGGCGGGCATTTCAACCGTTGGCAGAGCCGGGTGTCCGGGCGTCCCGAGTATGCCGGGGAGTTGCCGGTGTCGACCCTGGCCGAGGAAATGCTCACCGAGGGCGAAGGCCAGGTTCGTGCGCTGGTCACCGTGGCTGGCAACCCGGTGCTGTCTACGCCTAACGGGCGGCAACTGGAGCAGGCCCTGGACGGGCTGGAGTTCATGGTCAGCGTCGATTTGTACATCAACGAGACCACGCGCTACGCCGACCTGATCCTGCCCTCGACCTCAGCCCTGGAAAACGATCATTACGACACCACGTTCAACCTGTTCGCGGTGCGCAACGTGACCCGTTTCAACCGGGCCATCCTGCCCAAGCCGGAAGGGGCACTGCATGACTGGGAGATTTTTGTCGGCCTGGCCAAGGCCTTCGCCGCCCGAACCGGCAAGGAACTCAAGCCGACCATGCCGCCGGCGCAAATGATCGATCTAGGTCTGCGGGCCGGGGCGTATGGCGATGCTTCGCCACACAAACTGTCCCTGGCGACCTTGTTCGACCATCCCCACGGTATTGACCTCGGCGCTCTGAAGCCCAACCTGGCCCCACGCTTGAAAACCGAAAACCAACGAGTGCAAGCCGCCCCGGCGGTGATACTCGCCGACCTGGCGCGTTTTGCCGCGCTGCAGGCTCCAGCGGCGGATGAGTTGCTGATGATTGGTCGCCGCCATGTGCGCAGCAATAATTCCTGGATGCACAATTTCCATCGGCTGGTGAAGGGCAAGCCGCGTCATCAATTGCTGATGCATCCGGATGACCTCGCCAGTCGCGGTCTGGTCGACGGGCAGCGGGTGAAGGTCAGTTCGCGGGTGGGTATGATCGAAGTCGAGGTGCAGGGCAGCCTGGACATGATGAAAGGCGTAGTCAGTTTGCCCCACGGCTGGGGCCATGCCCGGCCGGGCGTGCAGATGACCATCGCCAGCGGTCAGCCGGGCTCCAGCGCCAATGACCTGACCGACGATTGCCAGCTCGATGAGTTGTCCGGCAACGCGGCGCTCAACGGTGTACCGGTAAAGGTGGCGGCTGCGTAAAATTGACTCTGAGCAGCACGTTCTGCTTTCCGTTACAATGCGCCACCGTGTCGACAACTGAAGTCGCAAAGTTTAAGCCGAGGTGCTCCGTGGATATCATCGAAACGATTAAAGACCAGATTGCCAACAACACCGTCCTGCTTTACATGAAAGGCTCGCCGAACGCGCCACAGTGCGGTTTCTCGGCCAAGGCTGCTCAGGCCGTGATGGCGTGTGGCGAGAAGTTTGCCTACGTGGACATCCTGCAGAACCCGGAAATCCGCGCCAACCTGCCCAAGTACGCCAACTGGCCAACGTTCCCGCAATTGTGGGTGGCTGGTGAGCTGATCGGTGGTAGCGACATCATGATCGAGATGGCTGCCGACGGCTCGCTGCAGAGCACGATCAAGCAAGCGGTCGAAAAAGCGGCGGCGAACAAGGCCGAAGCCTGATCCATGGAAGTCGGTTCACCACACCGGTTGTGATGAACACGAAACCTTGTGGGAGCGAGCCTGCTCGCGATAGCGGTGTGTCAGTCAGCAGTTTTTTACCTGAACCACCGCTATCGCGAGCAGGCTCGCTCCCACAGTGGTTTTGGGTAGGCCTGGAATCCAGGCAATAAAAAGCCCCGCCTCTCGAAAGAGGGCGGGGCTTTTCAATGGCTTGCGTTCGGGGAAGCTTACTCTTCACCCATCTGCGATTGCAGGTAGTTCTCAAGACCAACTTTGTCGATCAGGCCCAGCTGGGTTTCCAGCCAGTCGATGTGCTCTTCCTCGGATTCGAGAATGTCCTCGAGCAGTTCACGGCTGCCGAAGTCGCCAACGCTTTCGCAATGGGCGATGGCAATCTTCAGATCCTTGTGGCCTTCGCGCTCGATTTTCAGGTCGCACTCGAGCATTTCCTTGGTGTGTTCGCCGATGTGCAGCTTGCCCAATTCCTGAACGTTAGGCAGGCCTTCGAGGAACAGGATGCGCTTGATCAGCTTGTCCGCGTGTTTCATCTCGTCGATGGACTCGTGGTACTCGTGCTTGCCCAGCTTGTTCAGGCCCCAATCCTCGTACATGCGCGCATGCAGGAAGTACTGATTGATCGCGACCAGCTCATTGCCGAGGATCTTGTTGAGATGCTGGATGACTGTAATGTCGCCTTTCATGATGAGACCTGCCCTGTAATAGCCGTATATAGGGCAGAGTTTGAGCTGCACATTTACGGGTGTCAAACCTAAGTTATTGAATAATAAATGAAAATTAATCGGAATAAGAATGTTTGTGTTCCGCGTCTGGACGCTAAGCAATTGATTTACAGGCATAAAAAAACCGGACATGGAGTCCGGTTCCTTGAAAACTGTTTTTTTACGCGGCGGTAAATTCTACCGGGTAGGGGATCGAGGCCTGTACCGTTTGTACTTTGGCGAGGGTTTCGCGAACCACTTCCTTGGCCAGGCACGCACATTTACCGCATTGGCTGGCTACGCCGGTGGCTTGACGGACTTCGCGATAGCTGCAGCAACCTTCGTAGATCGCTTCGCGGATTTGCCCGTCGGTGACGCCAGTGCAGAGGCATACATACATAAGTTAGAACCGTCGCTGGTTGTGACTCAATTGAGACGGATCTTAATGTTAACGAGAATGATTGTCAAAGTGGTTTCTGAAAACCTTGTGCCAGAGCGGCGCCTGACTGACGAACGGTTTTGCCCTCGGTCCGTGGGGTGTCATGAAATGCTACAGCGATTTTTCAATACCGCCGAAAAACCGTTGAAGACAGTCCAAATTCGCGGTGTATGATGATCGGCCCTTGCAAGCGGGTTCGTGTCACAGGGCTGTCGCCTGAGGGTGGCAGGCTGGCCCGGACCTTGTTTTCACGTTATTACACCAGGAGATATCCAATGAGCGTACTCGTAGGCAAACAAGCCCCTGACTTCACCGTTCCGGCCGTGCTCGGCAACGGCGAAATCGTCGACAGCTTCACCCTGTCCTCGGCCATCAAAGGCAAATACGGCCTGGTGTTCTTCTATCCGCTGGACTTCACCTTCGTCTGCCCGTCCGAGCTGATCGCACTGGATCACCGCATGGACGACTTCAAGGCTCGCAACGTCGAAGTGGTCGCCGTTTCGATCGACTCGCACTTCACCCACAACGCCTGGCGCAACACCCCGATCAACAATGGCGGTATCGGCCAGGTGAAATACACCATGGCTGCCGACATGAAGCACGAAATCGCCAAGGCCTACGACGTTGAGTCCGAAGGCGGCGTGGCTTTCCGTGGCGCGTTCCTGATCGACGACAAAGGCGTTGTCCGTTCGCAGATCATCAACGACCTGCCGCTGGGCCGTAACATGGAAGAGCTGATCCGTCTGGTCGACGCGCTGCAATTCCACGAAGAGCACGGCGAAGTGTGCCCGGCCAACTGGAAGAAAGGCGACAAGGGCATGACCGCTTCTACAGAAGGCGTAGCTGCTTACCTGAGCGAGAACAGCGACAAGCTGTAAGCGTACCCAGGCATAAAAAAACCGGCCCTCGATGGGCCGGTTTTTTTATGGGCGGTTCAAGCCGGTGAACCTGTAGGACACAAGACTGTGGCGAGGGGATTTATCCCCGCTGGACTGCGCAGCAGTCCCAAAAGATCAGCTTGATGCAGCGAGGTGGCTGGTTTGGGGCCGCTTCGCGCCCCAACGGGGATAAATCCCCTCGCCACAAAGAGCTAAACCTGACCCTATGTCAGTCGTCGAAATCCTGCCAACCACCCATCTGCTTCCAGCGATTGACGATGCCGCAGAACAGCTCGGCCGTCTTCTCGGTGTCATAGCGGGCCGAGTGGGCTTCGCGGCCATCGAAATCAATGTCGGCCGCCTGGCACGCCTTGGCCAGGACGGTCTGGCCGTATGCCAGGCCAGCCAGGGTCGCGGTGTCGAAGCTGGAGAACGGGTGGAACGGATTGCGCTTCATGTCCAGGCGCGCGACAGCGGCGTTGAGGAAGCCCAGGTCGAAGCTGCTGTTGTGGCCGACCAGGATCGCTCGCTTGCAGCCGTTGGCTTTCAGCGCCTTGCGTACGCCACGGAAGATGTCGGTCAGGGCGGTCTCTTCACTCACGGCCATGCGCAATGGGTGATCGAGCTTGATCCCGGTGAACTCCAGGGCCGCCGCTTCGATGTTGGCGCCTTCGAACGGTTCGACGCGGAAGAAATAGGTGTGGTCAGGGAACACGAAGCCTTTTTCGTCCATGCCAATGGTGGTCGCGGCGATTTCCAGCAAGGCGTCGGTGGCGGAGTTGAAGCCGCCGGTTTCTACGTCGACGACGACCGGCAGATAACCCCGGAAACGGGCTGCCATGGGATGACGGGCGCCGCCCGAACCACCGTTGCCGTCCAGTTCGTCGTCGAAATGATCTTCACTCACGCATTTTCCTCCAGCAGGCGCCAGCGCAGTTTTTCACCGGCGCGCAGCGGGATGACAGTCAGCTCGCCGAAAGGCAGGCTGGCGGGGGCGGTCCATTCGTCGCGGACCAGGGTAATACTGTCGGTGTTCACCGGCAGGCCATAGAAACGCGGGCCATGCAGGCTGGCGAAGCCTTCGAGCTTGTCCAGCGCGTCGCGCTGTTCGAACGCCTCGGCGTACATCTCGATGGCGGCATAGGCGGTGTAGCAACCGGCGCAACCGCAGGCCGCTTCCTTGGCATGACGGGCGTGGGGCGCCGAATCCGTGCCGAGGAAAAACTTGGTGCTGCCGCTGGTGGCGGCGTCGAGCAAGGCTTCCTGGTGGGTATTGCGCTTGAGGATCGGCAGGCAATAGAAGTGCGGCCGGATCCCGCCCACCAGCATGTGGTTGCGGTTGTACAGCAGGTGATGGGCAGTAATGGTCGCGCCGACGTTGGCCGGGGCCTCGTTGACGAACTGCACGGCATCGCCGGTGGTGATGTGTTCGAACACCACCTTGAGGGTCGGGAAGCGCTCCACGACGCGGCGCATGTGCTCGTCGATGAAGATTTTCTCGCGGTCGAACACGTCGACATCGCCCCGGGTGACTTCACCGTGGATCAACAGCGGCATGCCGACTTCGGCCATGGCCTCCAGCGCCGGGAAGATCTTGTCGATGCTGGTGACACCGGAATCGGAGTTGGTGGTCGCGCCGGCAGGGTACAGCTTGGCGGCGTGGACGAAGCCGCTGGCCTTGGCGTCGCGAATCTCTTCGGGCTGGGTGCGGTCGGTGAGGTACAGCACCATCAGCGGTTCGAAGCGGCTGCCAGCCGGGCGTGCGGCGAGGATGCGCTGGCGATAGCCGTCGGCCTCGGCGGCGTTGCGCACGGGCGGAACCAGGTTAGGCATGATGATTGCGCGCCCGAAGGTGCGCGCGACATCGGCGACGGTATGGGTCAACACAGCACCATCGCGAAGATGAATATGCCAGTCGTCGGGACGCAGCAGGGTCAGGCGGTCAGACATTGGGGGGCTTCCAGGCGGGTCAAACTCTGGGGAATGCTACCGGAAAAGACCGATTCAGGCACCCGCTATCAAGTTCTGCCACAACTTACCGATAGCTCCTACAGGTGTGCCACGAATCCGTGCAGTGCCCCGGACAAGCGTCATGCCCCAGGCATGCGTCGATCTTTGTATAAAAGTCAGTGGAGCCTCCCGTGCGCCAGCGTTATCTAGCCTTGCTCAGTGTGTTTGCCAGCCTTCCCGCCATGGCGCTCACTTTCCAGACCCGTCTGGAGAGCATTGAGTGGACGGTCGAAGGCGACAAGTTCGAGTGCCGGCTGAGCCAGCCGATCACCGATTTCGGCAGCGGCGAGTTCGTGCGTCGGGCGGGCGAGCAGGCCACCTTCCGCCTCAAGGCCTATAACCCGATGCTTGGTGGCGGTTCGGCAACCTTGCTGGCGGCCGCCGCCCCGTGGCAACCGGGGCGGGGCGATATCAACCTGGGTTCGGTCAGGATCGGCAGCGGCGATGTGCTGTTCAACAGCTCCCAGGTCCAGGCCGGCCGTTTGATCAGTGGCCTGATGGAGGGTCGCAGCCCCGTGGTGCGCCGCAACACCGAGGACGGGCGAGTCTCGGAAGTGCGCCTGCTGCCGGTGCGTTTCAGCAAGGCCTTCAATGACTATCAAGGTTGCGTGGCGAAACTGTTGCCAAAGAATTTCGAGCAGGTGAAACAGACGCAGATCGGCTTCCCCGGCGAAGAAGTCGAGCTCGATGCCCATGCCAAGGCACAGTTGCAGGTGATGCTCGACTTCATCAAGGCCGATCCAAGCGTCAATCATGTCGAGCTTGATGGCCACTCCGACAACAGCGGCAATCGCCTGACCAATCGTGAGCTGTCGCGCCGCCGGGCCCTGGCGGTCCAGGACTTCTTCAAGGCCAATGGTTTCCAGGAGTCGCAGATCACCGTGCGTTTCCATGGCGAGCGTTATCCGCTGGTACCCAATACCAACGCCGCCAACCGCGCCAAGAACCGTCGTGTGGTCGTGCGCCTGGAGCGCGTAGCGCCGACTGAAGCCCCGGCACCCCAGGCACCGGCGGCGCAGCCAACGACCCCTGCGACGCCTGCCAAGGTTCCGGCGCCCGCTGCCGCACCGGCCAAGGCACCGACTCCGGCGACTGCGCGCACGTCCTGATTCGATCTTGACCGTCGCGCGTTCGACATAATCTGTCGCTTCGTCGTCATAAGCTGTCGCGCCCCTGTAAATTATCCGCATTGGACGTTAAACTTCCCGGCTTTCCGTACAACCCGTGGAGTGATGGCATGGCGGACGTAAACAAGGTCGTTCTGGCGTATTCCGGCGGCCTGGACACTTCGGTGATCCTCAAGTGGCTGCAGGACACTTATAACTGCGAAGTGGTGACCTTCACCGCTGACCTGGGACAGGGCGAAGAAGTCGAGCCTGCACGCGCCAAGGCTCAGGCCATGGGCGTCAAAGAGATCTATATCGATGACTTGCGCGAAGAATTCGTCCGTGACTTCGTGTTCCCGATGTTCCGCGCCAACACTGTTTACGAAGGCGAGTACCTGTTGGGTACTTCCATCGCCCGTCCGTTGATCGCCAAGCGCCTGATCGAAATCGCCAACGAAACCGGTGCCGATGCCATTTCCCACGGCGCCACCGGCAAAGGCAACGACCAGGTTCGTTTCGAACTGGGTGCCTATGCCCTCAAGCCTGGCGTGAAAGTCATCGCGCCATGGCGTGAGTGGGACTTGCTGTCCCGTGAAAAACTGATGGACTACGCCGAGAAGCACGCGATTCCGATCGAGCGCCACGGCAAGAAGAAATCCCCGTACTCGATGGACGCCAACCTGCTGCACATCTCCTATGAAGGCGGCGTGCTGGAAGACACCTGGACCGAGCACGAAGAAGACATGTGGCGCTGGACCGTCTCCCCGGAGAAGGCTCCCGATACCCCGCAGTACCTGGAATTGACCTATCGCAACGGCGATATCGTCGCACTGGACGGCGTCGAGATGACCCCGGCCACCGTGCTGGCGACCCTGAACCGCATCGGTGGTGAACACGGTATCGGTCGCCTGGACATCGTCGAGAACCGCTATGTGGGCATGAAGTCCCGTGGCTGCTACGAAACCCCCGGCGGCACCATCATGCTGCGCGCCCACCGGGCGATCGAATCGATCACCCTGGACCGCGAAGTGGCTCACCTCAAAGACGAGTTGATGCCCAAGTATGCCAGCCTGATCTATACCGGCTACTGGTGGAGCCCTGAACGTCTGATGCTGCAACAGATGATCGACGCCTCCCAGACCAACGTGAACGGTGTCGTGCGCCTGAAGTTGTACAAGGGCAACGTGATCGTGACCGGGCGCAAGTCCGACGACTCGCTGTTCGATGCCAACATCGCGACCTTCGAAGAAGACGGCGGTGCCTACAACCAGGCCGACGCGGCCGGCTTCATCAAGCTCAACGCCCTGCGCATGCGCATCGCGGCGAACAAGGGTCGCAAGCTGTTCTGACCCTGGCGATAAGAAAGCGGCCTGCAATCAGCAGGCCGTTTTTTTTTGCCCCTTTTTTGCGTTTGCGTACACGGCCTGTGCCGCCCTCGATCGCTCATTCATCCTGCCCATGCGCTGTCAGGTCTGTGTTGCTGTAGATGACGTACACGACGATGCCGGTGTGCTTCAAACGTCTTGATCGACAAGTCTCCGCCAGGGGCTCTGACTGGCCGCACAGGATACAAGGGGGGGCTGGTTCGCGCCTGCGTCGATGAAGGCGTTTCAGCAGCTCTTTGATTTTATCCGCCCGACGTAGCAGTCGTTTACGCCGGCAGGGCGAGTCAAGCATGGTCTTTAAGAAATGTTTGTTCTTGCGAAAATCCGAGGGTGAATACAGGGAGCGATAATTGAAGTTGAGCGTGATGAAAAAAAGCAGCAATAGATAAAAAGGAAAGCTGATCAGGAACCAGAGGTAATACTCACGATCCTGGTCATCCAGGAACGGCAGGGAAATCGCCGCGGAAGTTTCGGACAAAGTTGCGAATATGGCGATGAGGGTCATGGGGTTGGTTATGGTCTTCGAAGGTTTGTTCATGGTTAATGCTCATGGAATATTTATGCTCGGTGAATAGATTGGAAAGTGATTATTAACATATAGGCGTAATCGCAGTGGCTGCCGATGATGAATGTCGGGTGCCAGGCTATTTTATATATGAATTTTTCTTCCCGAAGTGAGTGGGAGGCGGTTTTAACAGTAGATAATTCAGTTACTCTTTATGAGTGAAATGCTTTTTAATGGACTGTCCGACGGTGGGCGTCACGGTAAAAGAGCGCATTGTTCACAGGGTTGCCGGATTGTTAAGAAAGCTCCTTTCTTCTCTGTAGAAAAATTCATGACACATTTTTTCCTGGGTAATTTGTAGGATTTTTCTGTATAGCTTGTAGGTTCTGTCTCTCGGTGCGAGCGTTCAGGGGGGGGCGGCATGCCAAGGTAGAAATGACTAGGCTATTGTGCGTGCTCTAAAAATTCGAACAGCGAAGTTGGATTTGCCCATGAATAAAGTGCTGATCGTGGATGATCATCCCGTCATTCGTCTTGCTGTACGTTTGCTGATGGAGCGTCATGGTTATGAAGTCGTTGCCGAAACCGATAATGGCGTCGATGCGTTACAACTTGCTCGCGAACTTATGCCCGATATCGTCATTCTCGATATCGGTATTCCGAAGCTGGACGGGTTGGAAGTCATTGCCCGTCTGACGGCCATTCCTTCGTCGATGAAGGTGCTGGTGCTGACTTCCCAGGCACCGGGACATTTTTCGATGCGCTGCATGCAGACGGGGGCGGCCGGGTATGTATGCAAGCAACAGGATCTTACTGAGTTACTGAGTGCAATCAAGGCAGTACTGTCCGGTTACAGTTACTTCCCCAACCAGGCATTGCATACGGTTCGGTCGAGTCTGGGCAATGCCAGTGAGTCGGATATGGTCGACCGATTATCGGGGCGGGAAATGATGGTCTTGCAACAACTGGCGCGCGGTAAGACCAACAAGGAAATCGCCGATGGAATGTTCTTGAGCAACAAGACCGTCAGTACCTACAAGACGCGCTTGTTGTTGAAGCTCAATGCCCGTTCCCTGGTCGACCTGATCGAACTGGCGCAGCGTAATGGGTTGGTGTGAGTTTTCGGTCACGCGTACTCAGTAAAAAGCCTCCATCAGGGAGGCTTTTACGTGTCAGAGGTCAAAGTCGTAATCGGCCAATTGCTTCTGCAGACGGCGCTCTTCCAGCAGGTTATCAATGGTGCGGCGCTTGCTCAGGTTGGTTTTCGCCACTTCCACGACCACAGGTTCAACGTCGTCGGCCTCAACGGCGATGAATTCGTCTTCTACATCCAGTTGTTCTTTGCCAGTACTCATGGGTTCGACTCCAGGCTAAGACTGCCATTGGCGCTCCTTATATCGATAAACCACGGGCGGGTAAAAAAGATTTTTTCAATCGGTTGCTCGATAAAAGCAATAGCGCCTCAATCGTCGGAGGTCTTGTGCTTGTATTCGCATAAATCTTCGATTCGGCAACTGCCACAGCGGGGCTTGCGCGCCAGGCAGACGTAGCGTCCGTGAAGGATGAGCCAGTGATGGGAGTCCAGCAGGAATTCCTTGGGAACGAATTTCATCAGTTTCTTCTCGACTTCCACCACGTTTTTGCCAGGGGCCAGCCCGGTGCGGTTGCTGACGCGGAAAATGTGGGTGTCGACCGCCATGGTCAACTGCCGAAATGCGGTGTTGAGTACGACGTTGGCGGTTTTGCGGCCCACGCCCGGAAGGGCTTCCAGCGCTTCACGGGTCTGCGGGACCTCACTGCCGTGGCGCTCGATCAGCAGGCGGCAAGTCTCTATCACGTTTTTGGCCTTGCTGTTGAACAGCCCGATGGTCTTGATGTACTCGGACAGCCCCTCGACGCCCAGGGCATAGATCGCCTCTGGCGTATTGGCCACCGGGAAAAGTTTGGCCGTGGCTTTGTTAACGCCGACGTCGGTGGACTGGGCCGAGAGGATGACCGCAATCAGCAGTTCGAACGGCGAGGAATAGGCCAGTTCGGTCTTTGGTTCCGGGTTGTCCTCGTGCAAGCGACGAAATATTTCCAGGCGTTTTGCGGCGTTCATGGGCGCGGCGTTTCCTCGATAGTTGAAGGGAGGGTGGCAGCCGTCCAAGCCTGTCGGGCCGCCAACAGCAGCCCAAGCAGAATGAACCCGCCTGGGGCGAGCAGGGCCAGGGGAAGGCTGCTGCCGATCAGCCCGCGCGTGATGCCCAGACTGATCATCAAGAGACCAAACAGCCCAGCCAGCTTGAGGCGTCCGGGCCAGCGAGATTCAACGAAAAACCCCTCATGCTCCAGCGCCACACAGCTCAGGGCGATCCAGCCAATGTAAAGGCTCAATGGACGGTACAGTTCCAGCGCCCAGGCCTGGACGACAAAGCCCATGCAGGTGGTCAGGGTCGCGGCCAGCACGATGGAGGCGAGCAGCCGTTGATGGGTTGTCAGGCGCTGCCGGACAAGCCCCATCGCCAAACCATGGCAGAAGAGAATCAAGGCCCAGGCCAGCCACAACCCCAGCGCGCCGACCAGCGAATGACTCGCGCCGATCAATGGGACGAGCAGTAGGCCGTGTGTCAGTCCCCATGGCTTATTCATTCGCCGCCACCCCCGTCAGCTGAGGCTTGTGCTCATCGAAGTAACGCAGTGCATCGTGAACAGCCTGCAGGACTGCCCGGGATGTCACTGTCGCGCCTGCCAGTTGATCGAACTGTCCCTGGTCCTTTTTCAAGGCCCAGCCGCTGTCGTCAGGCGCCTGGCGTGATTTGCCGGTGAAGATCTGCAACCAGGCGTTCGGCCAGCCGGCAATCGCCGCGCCCAACCCGGGTGTCTCGGATTGGCGCAGGGTCTTGACGCCCAGCAACCGGCCCTGTGGATCGATGGCGATCAGCAATTCGATGCTGCCTTCATAGCCCTGCGCCTGGCTACGCAGCAGCACGGCGCTGGGCTGGCCGCTGCGGGTCGCCAGGTAGCCGCCCAGCAGCGTGCTGTGGGCCAGGGAAGTCGGGGCTGTCATGACAGGTTGCGCCAACGGCTGATTGTCATAACGGTCAGTGGGCAGCACCTCGAGCAAGGTTCTGTTCGCCAGCGCTTGCCGCTGCGCCTCGATGCGCCCGGCTGTGCCGAGGTGAGTGAGGTAAGTGGCACCGATACCCAGGCCGATCAACAGGATCAGGATCGCCACGCCGCCGGGACTCTTCATGTCAGTGGCCGCCGTTGTCGCGCTTCGGCAAACCGGTCCAGTGCCGGCACACCGAGGTTCATCAGCAATACCGCGAACGCCACGCCGTCCGGGTAGCCTCCCCAGGTGCGGATCAGATAGACCAACAACCCCATACCTGCGCCAAACAGCAGGCGGGCGAGAGGGGCCTTGGCCCCCGAGACCGGTTCGGTCGCGATAAAAAACGCGCCGAGCATGGTTGCGCCGGTGAACAGATGAAACAGCGGCGAGCCATGGGAGTCGGAGCCCGAACCGTTCCAGCACAATAGGCTGACGATGGACAGGCTCGCCAGCATGCCCACCGGGGCGTGCCAACTGAACACCCGTTGTTGCAGTAGAAACAGACCTCCCGCCAGGAAGGCCAGGTTGACCCATTCGACACCACGGCCACCGAAACGCCCGAAGGCCGGATCGTTGGCGAACAGTTCATCGATGGTCAGGCTCGTGTTGGTCCGCAGGTTGTCCAGCGCGGTTGCCCCGGCCCAGGCATCGGGCGTCGAGTGAGTGCCGAATACCTGCTGCAAGCCTTCAAGCAGGCCCATGCCGTGGAGCGCTGGCCATTGACTCATATGGGAAGGAAACGCCACCAGCACCAACGCGTACCCGAGCATCGCCGGGTTGAACGGGTTGCTGCCGACGCCGCCCCACAGGTGCTTGCCGAACAGCAAGGCGCAGGTGGCCGCGGTGACGGTCAGCCACCAGGGGCAATAGGCCGGCAAGGCCAGGGCCAGCAGTGTGGCGCTGACCAGCGCGCTGCCATCGTTCAGTTCAGGTTTGAAGGGCTTGGCCCGTAAACGCAGCACCAACGCTTCGACTGCCAGCGCGGTGAGGCCGGACAACAGCAGGTTGAGCAGCACGCCCCAGCCGTGGAACCACAGCAACGCCAGCAGGCCGGGCAGTGTCGCCAGCAACACGCGCGTCATCGCTTGCCGCAGCCGTTCGTCCTCGGGCTCAGGAAGCGGCATGGGCGTCCACCTGGCGTTCGGCATCCTTCACCGCTTGTTCCAATGCCTGCAGTTGCTCATCCGATGTCGTCGCCGCCCGGGCTTTGCTGAGCTCGGCACGGCACATCGCCAGTTGGATCTTGGCTCGCTTCAGCTCGGCGTTGTTCGCCGGAGCAGGAGTTGGAGCGGTCGCGGGTGCGGCGTTTTCCAGTTGGCTCAGGGCCTGCTCGGCCGCTTCGAACTGGCGTTGCAGCACGATCAGTTGCGACTGTTGCTCGAAGGTTGGTGGATGGCCGAACGCTTTCAAGGATTTGTTCAACTGCGCCCGGCTCATGGCCAGGTCGACCTTGGCTTTTTTCAAGGCGGCATCGGCGCTGGCGGCTTTTTGCGCGCGCACGCGTTCCAGTGCGGCTTGTACGGGGTCGGGTGCCTGGCCCGGTTCCTGGGATTGAGTCTGGGCCTGAGCCGCGCGTTGGGTGCGAGCCAGGCGTTCGGCCTGGCGCTGCTCTTCTTCGCGGCGCAGGCGCGCATTGCGTTGTTCGAAGCGGCGCCGGGCGTGGTTGCGTTTGGCGGTCCGCGCCTGTTGCTCTGCGGCGCTGAAGGCCAGGCCGCCAACGATCGGCAGGACGGTCGACGTCGGCAGAGGGCGCATTTCAATGCAATCGACCGGACAGGGCGCCACGCAAAGATCGCAACCTGTGCATTCATCGATGAGGACGGTGTGCATCAGCTTGGCCGCGCCGACAATCGCGTCCACCGGACAGGCCTGGATGCACTTGGTACAACCGATGCACTCGGCTTCCCGGATAAAGGCAATCTGCGCCGGGGCGCTGCCGCGGCTGGTGTCCAGCTCCAATACCGGCACGTTCATCAGCTCGGCCAGGGCGGCGATGGTCTCGCGCCCGCCGGGCGGGCATTTATTGATCGGCTCGCCCTGGGCAATGCCTTCGGCGTAGGGCTTGCACCCGGGGTGGCCGCACTTGCCGCATTGAGTCTGCGGCAGCAAGGCGTCGATACGTTGAATCAGGCTCATGTTTTGACCAGCCCGCGCAATCCGAGAAAGGCCACCGCCATCAGTCCGGCGCTGATCAACTGAATCGGCAGGCCTCGAAAGGGCAAGGGAATATCATTATTGAAGGCGCGTTGGCGCAAATCATCGAACAGGCTCAGCACCAGCCAGAATCCCAGGCCGGCGCCCAGGCTCGTGGCGATGGCATTGCCCAGGCCCCGATCGTCCTCGCTGTTGAGTAGCGTGAGGCCGAGAATGCCGGCATTTGCGAGCAACAGTGGCCACAGCCCCTCGAACGGCAATGCCGGCAGCCAGCGCGCCAGCCAGTGCAGCAATGGACCGATCAACAGCAGGCTCAAGGGCAGCCAGACAAACAGGCGCAGCGAAGTCAGGTTTGCCGGGACCAGCAGCCAGTGGTCCAGCACATAGCCCAAGGTGCCAACCATCAGCATCAGGCACGCCGTCGTCAGGCCCAGGGCGTGAACTTGTCTTCTACCCCTGGCCGCCAGCAGCGGATCGACGCCCAGCGGCCAATGCAACACGAGGTTGTTGATCAGGGCGGCGCTGAACAATGTGAGGACAATTTCGGTCATGGGCGTGCCGGCGACAAAGGGCCTGTTACAAGATTAGGCATTATCCGGCACGCCGGGAGAGCGGGCCAGATATGAAAATCCCACAGCCACCTGCGAGGCGACTGTGGGATCGGTGCAACAAGCGGTCGTGTTACTTGATCCGCTGGCCTGGCTTGGCGCCGCTGTCGGGGCTCAGCAGGTAGATTTCCTCGCCGCCGGGGCCCGCCGCCATCACCATGCCTTCAGAGATGCCGAAGCGCATTTTGCGTGGCTTGAGGTTGGCGATCATCATCGTCAAACGGCCTTCGAGCTTGGCCGGGTCCGGGTAGGCGCTCTTGATGCCGGAGAACACGTTGCGTTGCTCGTCGCCAATGTCCAGGGTCAGGCGCAGCAGTTTGTCGGCACCTTCCACGGCTTCAGCCTTGACGATCAAGGCCACGCGCAGGTCAATGGCGGCGAAGGCGTCGAAGTCGATTTCCGGCGACAGCGGATCCTTGGCCAGTTCGCCGTTCCCGACCGGCGCGCCGGTGTCGGTCTGGCTGGCGGCCAGGTCTTCCTTGGAGGCGTCGATCATGGCTTGCACCTTGGCGGAGTCGATGCGGGTCATCAACGGCTTGAACTCGTTCAGTTGATGGTTGCTCAACAGGGTCTGGTGGTCGTTCCAGGTCAGGGGTGCAACGTTCAGGAACGCTTCGGCATCGGCGGCCAGCAACGGCAGCACCGGCTTGAGGAAGATCACCAGCTGGCGGAACAGGTTGATGCCCAGGGCGCAGATGGCCTGGACTTCGTCCTGCTTGCCTTCCTGCTTGGCCAGCGACCATGGGGCCTTGTCGGCGATCCAGGCATTGGCACGGTCGGCCAGGGCCATGATTTCGCGCATGGCCCGGGCAAAGTCGCGGCTCTCGTAGGCCTCGGCGATGCTTGGCGCCGCCGCCAGGAAGGCGTCGGTCAGTTCCGGCGCGGCGTTACCGGCGACCAGGACTCCGGCGTTGCCCTTGTGGATGAACCCGGCGCAACGGCTGGCGATGTTGACGACCTTGCCCACCAGGTCGGAGTTGACCTTCTGCACGAAGTCTTCGAGGTTCAGGTCCAGGTCGTCGACGCCGCGGCCGAGCTTGGCTGCGTAGTAGTAGCGCAGGTATTCCGGGGACAGATGGTCCAGGTAGGTCCGCGCCTTGATGAAGGTGCCGCGGGACTTGGACATCTTCTGGCCATTGACGGTCAGGTAGCCGTGGACGTTGATGCCGGTCGGCTTGCGGAAACCGGCGCCTTCGAGCATGGCGGGCCAGAACAGCGCGTGGAAATTGACGATGTCCTTGCCGATGAAGTGATACACCTCGGCCGTGGAGTCCTTGCCCCAGAACGCGTCGAAGTCCAGCCCCGGCGTGCGGTCGCAAAGGTTCTTGAAACTCGCCATGTAGCCGATGGGCGCATCCAGCCACACGTAGAAATACTTGCCGGGCTCGCCGGGGATTTCGAAGCCGAAGTACGGCGCATCGCGGGAAATGTCCCACTCTTGCAGGCCGGAGTCGAGCCATTCGGCGAGCTTATTGGCCACCGCGTCGTGCAACGTGCCGCTGCGGGTCCAGGTTTGCAGCATCTCTTGGAAGTCCGGCAGCTTGAAGAAGAAGTGCTGGGAGTCCTTGAGCACCGGCGTCGCCCCGGAAATCGCCGATTTCGGGTCCTTCAGGTCGGTCGGTGCGTAAGTGGCGCCGCATTTTTCGCAGTTATCGCCGTACTGGTCCTCGGTGCCACATTTCGGGCAAGTGCCCTTGATGAAGCGGTCGGCCAGGAACATTTTCTTTTCCGGGTCGAAATACTGGGTGATCGAACGGGTGGCGATGTGCCCGGCGTCACGCAGCTTCAGGTAGATCTGGCTCGACAGCTCACGGTTTTCTTCGGCGTGAGT
The DNA here is from genome assembly GCF_058148565.1 of Pseudomonas sp. DF11. Classification (NCBI taxonomy): domain Bacteria; kingdom Pseudomonadati; phylum Pseudomonadota; class Gammaproteobacteria; order Pseudomonadales; family Pseudomonadaceae; genus Pseudomonas; species Pseudomonas sp. DF11. Next base: position 120,524 of record NZ_JBYVYN010000010.1, on the reverse strand, counting down.
GGAGTGGAAGTTGTCGAAGTCCACCAGGAACTCGGCAAAGTCGGCGCTGTGTTCAGCCTGGACGTTGGCGATCAGTTGTTCCGGGGTGATGCCTTCCTTTTCCGCGCGCAGCATGATGGCCGAACCGTGGGCGTCGTCGGCGCAGACATAGATGCACTGGTTGCCGCGATGTTTCTGGAAGCGCGTCCACATATCGGTCTGGATGTATTCCAGCATATGGCCGAGGTGAATCGAACCATTGGCATAGGGCAGGGCGCTGGTGACGAGAATCTTGCGTGGCTCGGACATGGGGCTCGGCTACTTGATGAAACGGAGGTCGGCCACTATAAAGCGCTGGGAAATATATTTCACCCCACTGGCCTGTTTCCGGATGCGTTGATGGGAGCGGTATAGACACAACCTGTGGCGAGGGGATTTATCCCCGCTGGACTGCGCAGCAGTCCCAAAACATTCGAACCTGACCAGTCTGATTCACCGAAGCGCCAGGTTTTGGGGTCGCTTCGCAACCCAGCGGGGATAAATCCCCTCGCCACAAAAGGTGTTCGCACCGCGGTAATCGGATCGCCACAACAGCATGCGCGGCGTAGGATAGCGGCCTGTTTTCAAGTCTTGCTATCGGAGTTGCCCATGAGCGCCGTCAATCGCGCAGCGGTGGAAGCCGTCCTTCGCCAGTACACCGACCCCTACCTGAACCAGGACCCGGTCAGCGCCGGATGCGTGCGCACCATCGACATCCAGGGTGATCGCGTCAGCGTCCAGCTGGAAATCGGCTACGCCGCCGATCTGTTCAAGAGCGGTTGGGCGCAAATGCTGCAGATGGCGATCGAGTCCCTGGACGGTGTAGCCAGCGCCAAAGTCGACATCACCAGCGTGATCTCCGCCCACAAGGCCCAGGCGCAGGTACCGGGGCTGGCGAACGTCAAGAACGTGATCGCCGTGGCCTCGGGCAAGGGCGGCGTGGGCAAGTCCACCACCGCCGCCAACCTGGCCCTGGCCTTGGCCCGTGAAGGAGCCAAGGTCGGGATTCTCGACGCGGATATTTACGGCCCGAGCCAGGGCATCATGTTCGGCGTGGCCGAGGGCACCCGGCCCCAGGTCAAGGACCAGAAGTGGTTCGTGCCGATCCAGTCCCATGGCGTGGAAGTCATGTCCATGGCTTTCCTGACCGACGACAACACGCCGATGGTCTGGCGCGGGCCGATGGTTTCCGGTGCCCTGCTGCAACTGGTGACGCAAACCGCCTGGGGCGACCTGGATTACCTGGTGATCGACATGCCGCCAGGCACTGGCGATATCCAGCTGACCCTGGCGCAGAAAGTCCCGGTGGCCGGTGCGGTGATCGTCACCACCCCTCAAGACCTGGCCCTGCTGGACGCGCGCAAAGGCGTGGAAATGTTCCGCAAAGTGAACATCCCGGTGCTGGGCGTGGTGGAAAACATGGCCGTGCACATCTGCTCGAACTGCGGGCATGCCGAGCATCTGTTCGGCGAAGGTGGCGGGGAAAAACTGGCGAGCCAGTACGGCGTCGAACTGCTGGCTTCGCTGCCACTGTCGATGCTGATCCGCGAACAGGCCGACGGCGGCAAGCCCACGGTCATCGCCGAGCCGGACAGCCAGATCGCCATGGTCTATCAGGAACTGGCCCGCCATGTGGGCGCGCGGATCGTGTTGCAAGAGGCCGCATCGCCGGCGATGCCGAACATCACTGTCAGCGACGATTGATGCTGCACAGCAATTTGAGCAGCTAACCAGGCTGCTCCTTTGAAATGCAATCCCTTGTGGGAGCGAGCCTGCTCGCGATAGCGATATATCAGCCACATCAAGGCTGACTGACCTGACGCGATCGCGAGCAGGCTCGCTCCCACATTGATTGTGTGCAGGTTCTTAGATCCGCAACCCGCCATCCATTTCCAGGATCCGACCGGTGTAGTAGTCGTTCTCAAAGATGTACGCCGCCGAATGGGCAATCTCCTCGGGTTTGCCCATGCGCTTGAGCGGAATCCCCGAGGTCATTTTTTCCAGGGCCTCGGGCTTCATGCCCAGGGTCATCTCGGTTTCGATGAAGCCCGGGGCGATGCCGGCGACACGGATGCCGTAGCGTGCCAGTTCCTTGGCCCAGGTCACGGTGGCGGCGGCCACACCGGCCTTGGCGGCCGAATAGTTGGTCTGGCCGACATTGCCGGCGCGGGAAATCGACGAGATATTGATGATGGCGCCGCTGTTCTTGAGTTCGACCATCTTCGCCGCCACTTCACGGGTGCACAGGAATACACCGGTGAGGTTGACGTCGATCACGGCCTGCCACTGGGCCAGGCTCATCTTGGTCATTTCGCCGTCCTTGACCTTGATCAGCAGGCCGTCGCGCAGGATCCCGGCGTTGTTGATCAGGCCGTGGATCGCGCCGAAATCCTCGGCTACCCGAGCGACCATGTCGGTCACTTGTTCTTCATTGGCGACGTTGCACAGGTAGGCACGCGCCTCGACACCTTTGGCTGTGCAGGCGGCAACGGCCTGGTCGAGTTTTTCCTGGTTGAGGTCCACCAAGGCGAGTTTCGCGCCTTTACTCGCCAGATACTCGGCCATGGAGCGGCCCAAACCCTGGCAACCGCCGGTGATAATGATTACTTTGTCGGTGAGTTGCATTCTCATGTCCAGATGGCGCAGCGGTGAAGGGGACCTTTTGGGAGGCCTCTCGATTTGCGACGGTGTAGCCCGGCTGCACACGAGAACTGTCCCTTAGGCGTATCGGAACATTACTCCAGTCGCCTGACCGTTTTCTAGACGGATTTCATAAGAGGAGTCATAAATTGAGCGTTGAAGCTGCCAAGAATGCCCGGGAACTGCTGCTCAAGGAATACCGTGGAATGCTTGCCACTCATTCCAAATCCATGCCCGGCTTTCCGTTCGGCTCCGTCGTGCCCTATTGCCTGGACGAACAAGGCCGGCCCCTGATCCTGATCAGCCGCATCGCCCAGCACACGCACAATCTGCAAAAAGACCCCAAGTGTTCGATGCTGGTAGGCGAGCGGGGCGCGGAGGATGTGCAGGCCGTGGGGCGCCTGACCTATCTGGCCGAGGCCCGGAAACTCGAAGACAGCGCCGCCATCGAGGCTGCCGCCGAGCGTTACTACCGCTATTTCCCTGACTCGCAGAACTACCACAAGGCCCATGATTTCGATTTCTGGGTGCTCGACCCGGTGCGCCATCGCTACATCGGCGGCTTTGGTGCCATCCACTGGATCGACCAGCTCACCCTGGCCAATCCCTTCGCTGGCAAAGCCGAAGCCAGCATGATCGAGCACATGAACGCCGATCACGCCAAGGCCATTGCTCATTACGTGGAGTTGGCCGGCCTGCCGAAAAGCGAACCGGCGCAATTGGTAGGCATCGACAGCGAAGGCATGCACCTGCGTATCGGCCAGGGCCTGCATTGGCTGGCGTTTGCGACGCCTTGCAACACGCCGACACAAGTGCGCGAAGCCTTGGTTTATCTGGCTCACGCCGAGCAATGGCCGAAAAATGCGCAAGTCGACGCTTGAATTCACGAAAGGGCGACGTCATTTAGGTTTTCATAGCAAGGCATTCTTGCGTTGAGGAACCATTTGATGCGCCCTTTTTTGTTGCTCTTTCTGCTGTTCCCGGTGTTGGAGCTGTTCGTATTCGTCAAGGTCAGCGGTGCGATCGGGTTTTTCCCGGCGCTGCTGCTGGTCATTCTCGGCTCGATGCTCGGCGTGTTCGTGCTGCGCATTGCCGGTCTCGCCACCGCGTTGCGGGCTCGTGAAAGCCTGAACCGTGGCGAGCTGCCAGCCCAGACCATGCTTGAAGGCCTGATGCTGGCCTTGGGTGGCGGCCTGTTGATCCTGCCAGGCTTTATCAGCGACGTGGTGGGCCTGGTCATGCTGTTGCCATTCACCCGTCGGATGCTGGCCAATAAAATGCGTCAGCGCGCCGAAGAGCAGGCGATGCGTCAGCGCGCCTTTGCCGATGACCTCCAGCCCCGTGGCGGTCCGGCCCCGCGCCAGCCTGTGGGGCGCGAGCCCAATGTGATCGAAGGCGAGTTCGAACACCGGGATTCCAAGTAAAACCATCGATACGGCGCCTTCGGGCGCCGTGTTCGTTTTGGCTGCGCGAAGTAAAAAAATTTCTCCCCCCGCCCTTGTAATCCACTTGTACGCCCTTATGTAACGGTCACCGCAAGGTTTCCGGTGGTGACACCGGACAGACTTCTGCGGTTCGACTGACGAACCGCACCCGGCTTTGCCGGCTTTGTTAAACCCGCCGGGACTACACCGGCCGATGAAAACCACAATTAGGAGAGATCGACAATGAAGCTTCGTCCTCTGCATGACCGCGTCGTCGTCCGTCGCAGCGAAGAAGAAAAGAAAACCGCTGGCGGTATCGTCCTGCCAGGTTCGGCTGCTGAAAAGCCAAACCAGGGTGAAGTCCTCGCTGTAGGCCCAGGCAAAGCACTGGAAAACGGTGAAGTACGTGTGCTGTCCGTGAAAGTGGGTGACAAGGTTGTTTTCGGCCCTTACTCCGGTAGCAACACTGTGAAAGTTGATGGCGAAGACCTGCTGGTTATCGGCGAGAGCGAAATCCTCGCTGTTATCGAAGGCTGATTCCCCGCTCATTTTTCCGCGACTACAAAGTATTTAAGGAATATCGATCATGGCTGCTAAAGAAGTTAAATTCGGCGATTCCGCCCGCAAGAAAATGCTCGCCGGTGTCAACGTCCTGGCTGACGCAGTAAAAGCGACCCTGGGCCCGAAAGGCCGTAACGTGATCATCGAGAAGAGCTTCGGCGCTCCGACCATCACCAAGGACGGCGTTTCCGTAGCCAAGGAAATCGAGCTCAAGGACCGCTTCGAAAACATGGGCGCGCAACTGGTCAAGGACGTTGCCTCCCGTGCCAACGACGACGCCGGTGATGGCACCACCACCGCTACCGTCCTGGCTCAATCGATCGTCAACGAAGGCCTGAAAGCCGTCGCTGCCGGCATGAACCCGATGGACCTCAAGCGCGGCATCGACAAGGCGACCATCGCCATCGTCAAGGAACTCAAAGGCCTGTCCAAGCCATGCGCTGACACCAAGGCAATCGCCCAGGTCGGCACCATCTCCGCCAACTCCGACAGCTCCATCGGCGACATCATTGCCGAAGCCATGGAAAAAGTCGGTAAAGAAGGTGTGATCACCGTTGAAGAAGGCTCGGGCCTGGAAAACGAACTGTCGGTTGTAGAAGGCATGCAGTTCGACCGTGGCTACCTGTCCCCGTACTTCGTCAACAAGCCGGATACCATGACCGCCGAGCTCGACGGCCCGCTGATCCTGCTGGTGGACAAGAAGATCTCCAACATCCGCGAAATGCTGCCAGTGCTGGAAGCTGTTGCCAAAGCCGGTCGCCCACTGCTGATCGTGGCTGAAGACGTCGAAGGCGAAGCCTTGGCGACTCTGGTTGTGAACAACATGCGTGGCATCGTTAAAGTCGCAGCCGTCAAGGCTCCGGGCTTCGGCGACCGTCGCAAGGCCATGCTGCAGGACATCGCCGTACTGACCGGCGGTACCGTTATCTCCGAAGAGATCGGCCTGAGCCTGGAAAGCACCACCCTGGAGCACCTGGGTAACGCCAAGCGCGTGATCCTGTCCAAGGAAAACACCACCGTGATCGACGGTGCCGGCGTCGAGGCTGACATCCAGGCTCGCGTTACCCAGATCCGCGCACAAGTGGCCGAGACTACGTCCGACTACGACCGTGAAAAACTGCAAGAGCGCCTGGCCAAGCTGTCCGGCGGCGTTGCGGTGATCAAGGTTGGCGCTGGTTCCGAAGTTGAAATGAAAGAGAAGAAAGCCCGCGTTGAAGACGCCCTGCACGCTACCCGCGCAGCCGTTGAAGAAGGCGTGGTACCTGGCGGCGGCGTGGCACTGGTTCGTGCCCTGCAAGCCATCAGCGAACTCAAAGGCGACAACGATGACCAGAACGTTGGCATCCAGTTGCTGCGTCGCGCTGTAGAAGCTCCACTGCGCCAGATCGTTGCCAACTCCGGCGACGAGCCAAGCGTTGTGGTCGACAAGGTCAAGCAGGGTTCGGGTAACTACGGTTACAACGCTGCCACCGGCGAATACGGCGACATGATCGAAATGGGTATCCTGGACCCAGCCAAAGTGACTCGTTCGGCCCTGCAAGCGGCTTCGTCGATTGCCAGCCTGATGATCACCACCGAGGCGATGATCGCTGAAATCAAGGAAGACGCTCCAGCTGGCGGCGGCATGCCAGACATGGGCGGCATGGGTGGCATGGGCGGCATGATGTAAGCCAGCCTTACCCCTGTAGCGAAAAACCCCGCCTGCGAAAGCAGGCGGGGTTTTTTAATGCCTTGGGTTTGTCCCGGTCCTTGAAATAGCACCCATTCCTGTGGGAGCGGGCTTGCTTGCGAAAGCGGTGGGTCAGTCAATCAGGCATCGACTGATACTCCGCTTTCGCGAGCAAGCCCGCTCCCACATTTGGATCTGTGTCAGGCACTGGCAGGATGGGTTACGGCTACACGTTCGGCGGTGAAGGCCGGTCGGTACAGGATGTAGTAGTAACACCCCAGGCAAATCAGCCAACAGAACACCGCAGTCCACACGTTGTGGGAAAAGAAGTGCGCGCCTTGCATCATCCGGCCCACGGAAAACACCGTGCCCAGGGCAAAGGCGAATACCAGGGCCTGGCGAGCCAGGCGTGGGCGGCGGTCGCGCAGCACGAAGAACAGTGCAAACAGCGTGAAGCCGGTGGCGGCATGTCCACCGGGCCAGCAGCGGCCAGGTTTGTCGGTGGCCGGACGCGGGCTCAGCAATTCACTGTAGGTCTCCTTGCCACCGAACTCCTTCAAACTCCAGGGGCATTGCACCGCCGTCACCGCTTTCATCGGTGTGACGAAGGATGTCGCCAGGGCCAGGGACAATACCAGGCAACCCAGTTCGCGTTTGAATGGCTTGAGCCGGGCGACGAAAAACGAACCGATAAATCCGAGGACCGCCAGTACGGAAAAGGCGATGACAACTTGTTTTGCCCGGTCATGGAGGATGTTTTCCAGAAAATAGCTGTGGCGCCCGATGAAGTCGCCGGTGGCCGGGTCATAGAACAATCGGGCCAAATCCATGTCCAGATCGGTCCACTCCAACAAAACCAGAGTAATTGCCGCAACGGCGGGAATTGTGAGGCACAACCAGAAATTCAGCGGGCGAGGGGTAGGGCGTAGAGCACTCGATGGCATGACAGATCCTGAACCAAGAAAGCGCCCCAGGGCATCAGCCTGGGGCAGTTCGATTAACGTTCGCTGACTTGCTCGACACCCTCCTTGGGTGTTTTCCAGGCAAGCAGCTGTTGCTTGAAGCCATAACTGGCGGTTTGGTAATACGTGATGGCGCGGCTGACCAGTGGGTCTTCGATGTCCGTCCGGGATTCACGACTTTCGGTCAGCGCATCGTCGTGCCGTCGCATACCCTGGCGTGGGCTGAGGATTGCCAGATTCTTGCCGTCGAATAGGCCCAGATGCTGATAATTGCCTACGACGACGCGGGGCGGCAACGAGTTTTCCTGCAACAGGTCGCGACCGAAGAAGGTCGACTGGTAATCCATGTTCAGTAAACCGAGCAAGGTGGGCGCGAGATCGATCTGGCTGGCCAACTGGTCGCTTTCCCGCGGCTCGATCAGCTTCGGCGCGTAGATGAACAGCGGGATCTGATAATTGCTGATCGGCAGGTCTTCCTTGCCGGCGCTGCCAGCGGTATGGTCGGCCACGAAAACGAAGAGGGTGTTATCGAACCACGGTTTTTGCCGTGCCTGCTCCAGAAACTGACCAATGGCGTAATCGGTGTATTTCACTGCCCCGTCACGCCCATTGCCGGACTTGATGTCGATCCGATTGTCCGGATAGGTGTAGGGACGGTGGTTGGATGTGGTCATCAGTTGCAATAGAAATGGCCGCTGCCTGGCGTAATTGGCATCGGCCAGTTTCAACGTCTGTGCGTACAGATCCTCGTCGGCCATGCCCCAGGCATTCTTGAAATGGATCTCGGATTCATCGACGCTACTTTGATCGACGACCCGATAGCCGTTACCACTGAAAAACGCGTTCATGTTATCGAAGTAACCGCGCCCGCCATACACGAATACGCTGTCGTAGCCGACTGCGTTCAATTGCTGGCCAAGGCTGGCGAAGCCGCTTTCCCGGCCAATGCGCTTGACGATCGAGCGTCCTGGGGTCGGTGGAATAGCCAGGGTGATGGCTTCCAGGCCTCGGTCGGTGCGGGTGCCCGTGGCGTAAAAGTTACTGAAATACAGGCTCTGTTTGCGCAAGGCGTCCAGATTGGGTGTCAAGTTGCGTTGGTCACCGTTGCTGCCCAGGTATTTGGCGCTGAGGCTTTCGATGGTTACCAGCACGATGTTCGGTTTACGGGCGGTGCCGGGGTTGTCGACCATTCGGCGGATATCCTGCGGATCCTCACCGATGAAGCGTGTATTGGGCTCGCTCAGTTCGGCACGTATCTGCTGGGCGACGGTGGCTGGGGCCAGGCTGCTATAGAACTGCCCATAATCCAGTTCGTTGTTACGAAACGCCGCGAAGAACTGATACGGGCCGTTGCTCGCCAGTTCGTTCCGATAGGCATTGCCGCCCTGAGCGCGTGGCGCATCCTGGCTGAGCAATTGCAGGCTCAGGCCCGCGACAGCCAACAGTCCTAATGCACTGAGCAGGCGCCCGCGCAAGGGTGGCAATGGCGCGGCCAGCGCGGTATTGAACGGTTTGCCCAAAGCCAGGCTCAAGCCCGTGGCCAGTACCGCGAGAATCGTCAGTAGGGTGCCGATTGGGTACGATTCCAGCACGTTGTTCAGCACTTCATCGGAATAGACCAGGTAGTCGACAGCAATGAAGTTGAAGCGCACGCCGAACTCATCCCAGAACAGCCATTCGGCGACGGCGGTGAACAACATGACGAATATGCTGACGGTCAGCAGCCCCCGAAGAAACCAGCGGTGACCACGACGGTGCCATAGGGCGGGAGGACAAATCAGCAAATACAACCCCATCGGCAAGATTGCATAGGCAAGAAATCCCAGGTCATACAGCAGGCCGGTGCCAAACACGGAAAACGCGACGCCGCCAGCCTCATCCAGGTGAGTGAGCAGCAGAACGGTTCGGGTCAGGAGAAATATCACCAGCCAGGTGCTGGTGATCAACAGCAGAAAGCGCATGGGCGCTGCTTTGATAAAGTCCATTTACTACTTTCCTTATATATCAATCCGATAGCGCGAGAGTGTTGCTCCTTCACTGTAGTCAGGTCGTGAATCGATAGTGAAAAAACTATAAAAAACTGATGGGTGGTAGATGTCGATTTTCCGCAGCCTCCAGCCCTAGCCCTGAATCGGCATTGGCCGTAAGCTGCGCGGGCCAAGATGGCCGTTAACCGTATACGCAGGAGGTGCCCATGCGAATTCTATTGGTTGAAGACAACCGCGACATCCTGGCCAATCTGGCCGATTACCTGGGGCTCAAGGGCTACACCGTCGATTGTGCCCAGGATGGTTTGTCGGGCTTGCACCTGGCCGCTACCGAACACTACGACCTGATCGTGCTCGACATCATGTTGCCGGGCATCGACGGCTATACCTTGTGCAAGCGCCTGCGCGAAGACGCCCGGCGCGATACACCGGTGATCATGCTCACAGCCCGGGATCAGTTGGACGATCGTCTGCAGGGTTTCAAGTCCGGGGCCGATGACTATCTGATCAAACCGTTTGCCCTGTCGGAACTGGCCGCGCGGATCGAAGCCGTCATGCGCCGCGCCCAGGGCGGTGGTCGCCGTGCCTTGCAGGTCGGCGACCTGAGCTACGACCTCGATACGCTGGAAGTGACCCGTGAAGGCAAGCTGCTCAAGCTCAACCCCGTAGGCCTCAAGCTGCTGGCGGTACTGATGCAGAAAAGCCCCCATGTACTGCGCCGCGAAATCCTCGAAGAAGCCTTGTGGGGCGATGACTGCCCGGACAGCGACAGCCTGCGCAGCCACGTCCATCAACTGCGCCAGGTGATCGACAAACCGTTCGACAAACCGTTGTTGCACACCGTGCACGGCGTCGGCTATCGCTTGGCCGAGGGCCGCGATGGAGTTTAAGCAAAGCCTTGCCCAACGGATCATTATCGCCTTTGCGCTGATGAGTGCGTTGGTGGCGGGGGCGTTCGCCATGGGCATCGTGGCGACGGTCCACCTTGTGGAAGAAAAGCTGATTTCCGCCGGGCTTGGGGGCGATCTGCAACGCTTGCTGTTGATGGACAGTGTTTCGGACTGGAACCATCGGCCGGAACCCGACCAGCTGTTTTATTTCAGCGGCGGCCCAGGCGATTTCGAGCTGCCCAAGGACCTGCGCCATCTGGAGCGTGGTTTCCACGAAGTGTTTCGCGAACAGTTGTCGTATCACGCCATGGTCGAGATCGTGGACGGTCGGCACTACGTGTTGCTGCAAGACCAGAGCGACTTTGAAGAGCGCGAGCGGGTGCTGTTCGCCGTGGTGCTGGTGGGCTTTGTGCTCAGCCTGGCACTGGCGGTATTTCTGGGCTGGGTCCTGGCCCGCCGGGTGATGGCGCCGGTGGTCCGCCTGGCCCGGCAGGTGCGTCATCGCGACCAGCTCCTCGGCCTCGCTCCGCCGCTGGCCCCGGATTATGCCGCCGATGAAGTGGGTGAGCTGGCTGTGGCGTTCGATGCAACCCTGGGACGCTTGCGCCAGGCCCTGACCCGCGAGCGATTGTTTACCAGCGACGTGAGCCACGAATTGCGCACACCGCTGATGGTCCTGGCGACCTCCTGTGAGTTGCTGCTGGAAAACCCGGCGCTGGACCAGCGTGGTCGGACCCAGGTCGAGCGCATCAACAGGGCCAGTGAAGAGATGCGTGAACTGGTGCAGACCTTCCTGATGCTCGCCAGGGCTCAGCGCGAAGACAGCGGGTCGCCTCGCCTGACCTTGGGGCAGGTGGCCGAGAACCTCCTTGGGGTATGGCGCGGGTCCATCGAGTCCAAAGGCCTGACGCTGATTTTCGAGCCCGGGCAAACCGCCGAAACCCTGTACAACGCCACGTTCCTGACTGCCGTGATGGGCAATTTGCTGCGCAACGCCCTGCACTACACCGATCAGGGCTTCATCCGCCTTTCGCTGACCGCTACCGGGTTCGTGGTCGAGGACAGCGGTGTGGGCATCCCGGAGGAGAAGCGCGAGGCGATGTTCGAGCCATTCGTGCGTGGCAATGAAAAGCGCGGCGAGGGGCTGGGGTTGGGGTTGTCACTGGTGCAACGGATCTGCGAGAACCAGGGCTGGACGGTGAGTCTCAGCACGATGGAACCCAACGGTTGCCATTTCGAGGTGGAATTGAATCCGATAGTGTGATCGCCAATACCGGAAAAGTCTTGTAAAGATTCGGTCATTTACATGACAAAGTTTTCACAAAGCGATGACCTGACCCTGACATGTCAATTCATAAGGTGGGGGCTACTCAGACAGGGAGGCCCCCATCAATGCCCGATCCCATCAAGCTCGATTTTTCCGAGAAATACGACGAGCAGCATGCCCAAAGATATTTTCAAAAGCATCGAAGCAATTTGAGTCGTCGCCTTTCCAATCAACGAGACCAGCAACTGGCCCGCCGTGCATTAGCCCTGGTGGGCGACCCTGGCCTGGTGCTGGACTTGCCCTGCGGTGCCGGGCGATTCTGGCCCTTGTTGGCCGAAAAGCCGAACCGGGTCATCATCGGCGCGGACAATTCCGAAGCCATGCTCAAGACCGCAATGGAGTCTCAACCGGTCGATGTCGTGAAACGGGTACAACCCTTGCACACTTCTGCGTTCGACATTGCTCTGCCTGATAGCGCCGTTGACAGCATTTTTTGTATGCGCCTGCTGCACCACATCGGTGAACCCGCGCATCGGCTCGCAATTCTTAAGGAATTCGAGCGCGTTACCCGTGATAGCGTGATTGTTTCATTATGGGTCGATGGCAATTTCAAGGCCTGGAAACGCAAGCGGCAGGAACGTACTCGTGGGCAGAAAGGCTACCAGAATCGATTTGTGTTACCGGTTGCTACAGTAGAGGATGAGTTTCGGCAGGCAGGGTTTCGCATTCAGGAACGACTGGATTTTCTACCGCTCTATGCCATGTGGCGAGTTTATGTATTACGCAAGAGGTAAGGGCATGGGTGTACAGGTAGCAGGGACATCAACGATTCTGCTCGACGACTTCGAACATTTCTGGAGTCAGCAGGGTGAATGGGTGGAAGAACCCAATGTGCGTCGCGGCGGTGAAAGCGGTGTGCAACGGATCAAGAGCAAGGACGGCAAGCTGCTTTATGCCAAGCGCCAGACTGGCCATATTTATCGCAGTTGGCTGCACCCGTTCGGTAGACCGACCGTGCTGCGGGAGCAAGACGCACTTCTGGCGTTGACCCGTCTGGGTGTCCGTGTCCCCAAACTCATTTTCTGTGGCGCCCAGCGGGACCCGATTCACAAGTGGCGCGCGCTGCTGGTGACCCAAGCGCTGGAAGGGTTTGAAGAGATCGAGCACTGGTATGCCGCAGGTGGTCGCGAGCGTCATGGCGAAGCGGTGCATGATCAAATCCTCCTGGCACTGGCGCAAAACCTGGCTCTCATGCACAAGGGGCGTTGGCAACATGGCTGTATCTACATCAAGCACGTCTTTGTGCGCGTGACCGGAGAGGGTGAGGCGGCCAAGGCCGAAGTGGCATTGCTCGATTTTGAAAAGTGTCGCCAGCGCCTGACCGCCCGGCGTGCCGCGTCCCATGACCTCAAGCAGTTGCGGCGCCATTCGTCGTTCAGCGATGCCGATTGGAAAAAACTCGTCTACTTTTATGAGACGGCGTTTGGCAGCGCTATCAAAGGTTTATAGCGATGAAACTAGAAATTGCTAGAGGTTTGTTTTTAGTCGGAGCCCTGGCAGTTGCATCGATGGCGGTGGCTGTGTGGGAACAGCCACGCTCGCAGATCCTCAGTGCTTCGAATGCTGATGCGCATTGCCCTTTGCCACGCGTGGCAAAGGCCAGCGAGGCGATTCGACCGGACAATGATCTGCTGCTGTTCATGTTCAGCCTGTCCCAGGGGATGAGGCCGCAAAGTTGAGAGACATGAAGCCAAAATAAAGGCCTCGCTTGTGCGAGGCCTTTATTTTTAGACTCTAATCCAACATACAAGTCTTCAGTCGAACATCAAACCTGTTGCGAGGGGATTTATCCCCGTTGGGGCGCGTAGCGGCCCCTGTACATGGAAGCGCGGTGTGCCAGACCGGTTGGGTTCAAGTGTTTTGGGGCTGCTGCGCAGCCCAGCGGGGATAAATCCCCTCGCCACAAAGCCCCCCACTCTCCTCTCCAACAGAATCAGGCTTTGTCCGGCTTGGCCAGCAGCGTGTAGACACAGGGCAACACGAACAGCGTGAACAGGGTGCCAATCGACATCCCGGTAGCGATCACCGTACCGATGTCGAAACGGCTCACGGCCCCGGCGCCCGTGGCGAGGATCAGCGGCACCATGCCGAACACCATTGCCGCGGTGGTCATCAACACTGGCCGCAGACGAATCGAAGCCGCTTGTTCCACTGCGTCCCTTGGCGTCAGTCCCTGCTCCCTGCGCAACTGGTTGGCGAATTCGACAATCAGGATCCCGTGCTTGCTGATCAGGCCAATCAGCGTCACCAGGCCCACCTGGGTGTAGATGTTCATGCTCGACCAGCCGAGGAACAGCGGAATCAAGGCGCCGCAAATCGACAGTGGCACTGTCACCAGGATCACCAACGGGTCCCGGAAGCTTTCGAACTGCGCGGCCAGCACCAGGAAGATGATCGCCAGGGCCAGGGCAAAGGTCACCCACAACGCGCTGCCTTCCTGTACGAATTGGCGCGAAGCCCCGGCGTAATCGAAGGCGAACCCTACCGGGGCCTCCTCCCGGGCGATCTGGCGGACGGTCTCGATGGCCTCGCCCATGCTCACGATGGGGAAGCCTGAAATCGTCACCGCATTGAGTTGCTGGAACTGGTTCAGTTGTCGCGGTCGCGCCCGGTCGCTGACCTTGATCAGGGTCGACAACGGTAGCGATTCACCCTTGGCATTTTTCACGTAGTAGTTGTTCAACCAGTCCGGGTTGTCCCGGAAGGGACGCTCGACCTGGGCAATGACCTTGTAGCTGCGACCCTCGAGGGTGAAGCGATTGATCTCGGCTTCACCCAGCAGTGTCGCCAGGGTGCCACCCAGGTCCTGCATCGAAACGCCCATCTGGGCGGCCTTGGCGCGATCGATGTCCACCACGACCTCGGGCTTGTCGAACGCAAGGTCAATGTCCATGAAGGCGAACTTGCCGGATTCCAATGCACGCTTTTTGACCCGGTCGGCGATCTCCAGCAGCGTCGCGTAGTCCTTCGGCGAATTGATGACGAACGCAAACGGCAAGCCTTCGCCGGTGCCTGGCAGCGAGGGCAGGTTGAAACCGAAGATCTGCAAGCCAGGCACGCTTTCCAGCTTGGCCTGGACCTCTGGCAGGATTTCCATCTGGGTGCGGCTGCGTTCGTTCCAGGGCTTGAGCAGGAAGCCGCCGATGCCTGACTGCACGCCGTTGTAGCCGTTGATCTGGAACGAGGAGTAGTACTCCGGGAACTCCTTGAAGATGGTAATGAAGTGGTCGGTGTACGTGTTCAGGTAGTCGAGGTTGGTTGGCTGCGGGGCGTTGGCCATCATGAAGATGATGCCCTGGTCCTCGTCGGGGGCCAGTTCGGACTTGGTGAACATGATCAGCACCGGGATCAGCAGCAGGACGATCACCGCGAACACCAGCACCACCGGCCGGGTGTTGAGCGTGCCGTGAAGCATGCGCTGGTAACGGCTCTTCAAGCGTTCGAAGACCATGTCCAGCCGGTGGGCCAGGCCCGATGGGTTCTCATCGTGGCGCAGGAGCATGGCGCACATCATCGGCGACAGGGTCAGGGCGACGATCCCGGAGATCACCACCGCCCCGGCCAGGGTCAATGCGAACTCCTTGAACAACGCGCCCGTCAGGCCCTGGAGCAGGCCGATCGGTGCATACACCGCCGCCAGGGTGATGGTCATCGAGACCACCGGCATGGCGATTTCCCGGGCACCTTCTATCGCGGCGTCGAACGGGGTCTTGCCTTCCTCGATGTGCCGGTGAATGTTCTCCACCACCACGATGGCGTCGTCCACCACCAGGCCGATGGCGAGCACCATGGCCAGCAGTGTCAGCAGGTTCATCGAGTAGCCCATCAGTTGCATGAAGAACATCACGCCGATCATCGACAGCGGGATGGTTACCACCGGGATGACCACCGAACGCAGGGCACCGAGGAACAGGAACACCACGACGATGACGATCAGCACCGCCTCGAACAGGGTTTTCACCACCTCGTCGATGGAGGCCTGGATGAACAGGGTGGCATCGTAGGCGATCTCGGCCTTGAGGTTGGTCGGAAGCTGGGCCTCCATGTCCGGCATGATCTTGCGCACTTCCTTGATCACATCCAGCGGGTTCGCACCGGGTGTGGCCTTGATCCCGATGTACACCGAGGGCGTCCCACCAAAGGAGCTGATGGTGTCGTAGTTCTCGGCGCCCATTTCCACCCGGGCCACGTCCCGCAGCAACACGCGGCTGTCGCCGTCGGTCTTGAGCGGGATCGCGGCGAAGGCCTCGGCGGACTTGAGTTCGGTATTGGCGTTGATGCTGGTGACCACATACTCGCCTTTCACTTCACCGGCAGCGGAGAGGAAGTTGTGCTGGCGCACGGCATTGGTCACGTCGGCGGCGGTCAGGCCGAAGCCGGCGAGCTTGACCGGGTCCAGCCACAGGCGCATGGCGAAGACCTGGTTGCCGAGGATCTCCGCCTCGGCCATGCCCGGCAGGGTCGCCAGTTTGGGCTGGATTACCCGCGACAGGTAGTCGGTGATCTGCGGGTTGTTCAGCTCCTTGCTGAAGAAGCTGATGTACATCAGTGCCGAGGCGTCGGCGGCCTCGCGGCTCAGGACAGGGTCCTCGGCGTCCTGGGGCAACTGGTTCTTGACCTCGTTGGCCTTGGCCAGCAGTTCGGTAAAGAGCCGGTCGCTGTTGGAGCCGATGCGGGCGTAGACCGAAATCACCGAGAAGTTCTGGCGACTGACCGAGGTCATGTAGTCGATGCCCTCGGCACTGGCCAGGCTCTGCTGCATCGGTTGGGTAATGTAGCCCTGGATGGTCTCGGCGTTGGCTCCGGGGTAGGCGGTGGTCACCGTGATCAGGGCGTTTTCCATCTGTGGATATTGGCGCAAGGGCAACTTGCTCCAGGCCTGGAAGCCCAGTAGCACGATCAACAGGCTGACCACGGTGGCGAGCACCGGACGGCGGATGAACGGATCGGTAAAAGCCATGGGGGTTCCTTGATCAGTCCGCGCGCGGCGGGCTGTTCTGTTCGGTCAGGGTCTTGTCGTCGCTGATGGCGATGGGCGTACCGTTGTCGAGTTTGATCTGGCCGGCGATCACGACTTGTTCGCCACTCTGCACGCCTTTGGAAACCAGCACTTGTCCGTCACGTCGCTCGCCGGTTTCGACGAAGCGCCGTTCGGCGATCAGGACCGGCTGGCCCTTGTCGTCTTTCTCGATATTGCCGTCGGCGGTTTTCTTCTGGCTCACCACGTACATGGAGTTGCCGTAGAGGGTGTAGGTCACGGCGCTTTCCGGCACGACGATTCCGGCGGCCACCTCCGGCAGGATCACCTGCAGGTTGGCGAACATGCCGGGCAGCAGCTTGCCGTCGGGGTTGGCCAGGGTGGCGCGCACCAATACGTTGCGGGTGCTGTCCTCGACCTTGGGGTTGATCGCGCTGATGGTGCCGACGAAGTTCTGCCCGGGATAGGCCGAGACGCTGACGTTGACCGGCTGGGCAACGGCGAGCCTGGGCACGGTTTGCTCAGGGACGTAGAAGTCCACATAAAGGCTGCTGAGGTCTTGCAGGGTGGCGATCACCGTGCCGCTGGCCAGGTAGTCGCCGACGTCCACCTGGCGAATGCCAATGGTGCCGCTGAACGGCGCCAGGATGTGTTTCTTGGCCAGCGAAGCCTTGAGTTGATTGACCGTGGCCTGGTT
Source organism: Pseudomonas sp. DF11 (assembly GCF_058148565.1). NCBI lineage: Bacteria > Pseudomonadati > Pseudomonadota > Gammaproteobacteria > Pseudomonadales > Pseudomonadaceae > Pseudomonas > Pseudomonas sp. DF11. The sequence goes on along the minus strand of NZ_JBYVYN010000010.1, from coordinate 103,370 downwards.
CTTTTTCAGTTGCGCCGAGAGTCGGTCGAACTCGCCCTTGGAGATCGCCTGGCTGCCCACCAGTTGTCGGCCGCGACCGAAATCCAGTTGCGACAGGCCAAGGTCGGCCTCGGCGGTTTCCAGCAGGGCGCTTTCGACGTCGCTGTCCAGTTGCAGGAGCGGCTGGCCGGCCTTGACCTTCTGCCCGGACTGGAATTGCACCTTCTGCACGGTCCCGGCAATTTCCAGGCTCAGGTCCACGCCTTGCAGCGCCTTGAGACTGCCAACGGTGGGCAGGCGAGCCTCCCAGGGCTGCTGGGCGGCCGTGGCCACGGCAACGCTGACCGGTGGTTTGGGTGCAGAAAACATCTGGATCTGCTGGTAGACGGAGAAGGCCTTGTAGCCGGCGAGCAACAGCACCACCAGCAGGACAACACCCAACATGATCAGCATGCGGCGTCGCAGCATGTTCCACTTCCTTGGAAAAGAGCTGAGAGAAAATACAGATAGGCGGGCACATTACTCTGAGTGTGCGGGGTATTCCAGATGCTGGCGGGCTGGCAATGCGTGGGATTTTTCCGAAAAATCAGGGAGCTCGGCGCCGATGCGCTTCGCTCCCTGGCTCAGGCCAGATGCAAATGGTTGTCCCAGAGCCCTGCCGGCAAATCCAGTGGTTTTGCAACCAGTTGTGTCTGCCGGCAATCGTAATAGCGGCAGCGTCCTTGGCCCGACGTCACGACGAAACCGTCGGCCACCGCACCCACGCCGGCACAGTCCGGCAGCGGCGCATCCAGGCGTACTTCGCCGCTGTCCAGGTCCCAGATGAAGAAGCGGTTGCCACGCGGAGCGGTCAGGGCCAGCAGGCGCAAGTCGCTGTGCACGGCGACGCTGGCGGTGTAGTGCCCCATGGCCTGCAATTGCTCTTCAGGCACCGGGAACGCCTTGAACGGTTGGCCCGGCCGCTTGATCGCCACCAGTTCCGACGACTCGTGGGCAGCGCCCATGAACTGCTGGCCGGAGACGATGGTGCCGTCGCTGGCAATGCCCAGGTGACGCACGCTGTTCATCGACTGGGCGAGGGTTTCCTTGCTCAGCAGGGTGCCATCGCGCTGCATCAGCACCAGGCTCGGCTCCATGGCGTCGAGGTTCATTTCGACCCGGCTTTCGGCCTCGGTGCGAATGCCGCCATTGGCGACCACCAGCGTTTCGCCATCGGGCATCCACGACACCTGGTGAGGGCCGATGCCATGGCTGGAAATCTCGCCGCTGTGCACCAGCCGCTCGCCTTCGAAGCGGTACACGCCCAATAGCCCGCGTCCCGGGTCGGTGGTGTCGTTCTCGGTCGCATACAGCCATTCGCCGCTTTTGTGGATCACCGCGTGGCCATAGAAATGCCGGTTCGGCAACGAGGTGATGGTTTGCAGCAGCGTTCCTTCGCGCAGGTCGATCAGGTAGCTTTCGGTGCCTGGACGACGGGCGACGAACAGTGCAATCGGCAGTGTCGGATGGTTGATGATGTCATGGCAACGCTGGCCGACCTGGGTGGCGAACACCCGTGTGCCGTCCAGTCGATAGCCGACGGCGTAGTGCTTGCCGTCGCCATCGTCCCGTGCCGAAAGCAGCAGCGGACTCTTGTCCTTTTGCTTGAACAGCGTCCAGCCGCCCAGGGTAACGGCGCCTAGCAGCAAGCTGCCCAGGGCCAGGACCTGACGTCGAAACATGATCAGTCACCGTCGTTGGCGTTGAAGCCCAATTGAATGCCCAGCGCCTTGGCCAGTTCGCCTTCGTGCAGGCGATGGACGACGTTGAGGCTGTCATACAGATCGTTGAGTTGCTGGCGCCCGGCATCGTCGTTGAGCATTTCGGTCAGCGAGCGCTGGCTGCTGGCGAACAATTTCAGCGAGGCATCGTAGGCGGCATCGATCTTGTCGGCCAGTGGTTTCTGGTCGCTTGGCAGCAGGCCGCGCAGGCCCTTGTTGTCCACGCCTGCCCAGACGGTCCTGGCCGCGCTCAGGCTGGCCTCCAGGCCTTGCAACGACGACTGGCTGCGCCAGGCATCGGCCTGGAACGGTTGGGGTACGCCTTTGCTCTGGCGGCCCATCGGCGTGCCGAGTTTTTTCTTCAGCGTATCCAGGGCGGTGACCTGGACCCGCAGCAGGTCGGCGATGGCCTCGTGGGAATCGGCGTAGCGCTGGTTGGGGAATTTGCTCATCTGGGCGAGCATGCCGTCGTTGGTGTTCCAGCGCGACAGGATCTCTTCGGCCAGTTGTTTCTGGCGTTCGCCGATGGCGGTGAGCAGTGGGCAGTACTTGGCTTTTTGCGCACTGTCGGCCATGTCGATCTTGGCGTCGAACAGCAGGTATTCATAGGCCGAGAGGCCCTGGACCACGACGCTGGACTTGGCCAGGCCGGCGGCGTCGATCTGTGGCTCGCTGTTGACCAGTTGCTCGACCTGGCGGCCCACCAGGTTTTTCTTGTCCGGCCAGAACTGCACCTGCCAGGCGCGGTTGCCCTCGGCCAACGGACCGATCAGCAGCGGTTGCAGCTCGGCCCAGGCTTTTTGCGCCTTGAGGAAGTCGGCGCGGGCAGTTTCCAGGTTTTCCTTGCCTTGGCAGAACGCCAGGGCGCTGCTCGCCAGTTGCCGGTCGGCATCGACCCAGCGGCTGTAGGTCGGCAGGATCACTTGCTTGGCGATGGCGGCCGAGGTGACGGCTTGTGGATCCTGGGGCGAGCAGGCGCCAAGGGCGATGGCGGCGAGGCTGGTGAACAACAGCTTGGGACGGAACATGTCGTGCTCCCACTTCTGGAAAAGGCGTTTAAAGGGAATTCAGGAAGGCCAGCAACGCGGCGCGCTGCTCGGCATTGAACGATAAAACCTGGCGCTGCGCCGCTTGTGCTTCGCCGCCATGCCATAGCACGGCTTCGAGCAAGTCACGGGCACGACCGTCATGCAGGAACTGGGTGTGGCCGTTGACGGTTTCGGTCAGGCCGATGCCCCATAGCGGCGGGGTTCGCCAGTCACGGCCGCTGGCCTTGAATTCGCTGCGGTTGTCGGCCAGGCCTTCGCCCATGTCATGCAGCAGCAGGTCGGTGTAGGGGCGGATGACCTGGTTTGCCAGCTCCGGTTCGGCGGCGTTGGCGGCGGTGGTGTATTTCGGTGTGTGGCAAGACTGGCAGCCGGCCTGGAAAAACAGGTTCTTGCCCGCCAGCACTTGGGGCGAGTTCACGTCGCGACGGGCCGGTACGGCGAGGTTGCGGCTGTAGAACAGCACCAGGCGCAGGATGTTGTCGCTGACTTCCGGCTCGCCGTTCGGGCCGTTGCCGCTGGGGGCGCGCTTGCAGTCGACCTGGGTCTCGGTGCAATCGTCGAACGGCCGCAGGCTGGTGGTCAGGCCCATGTCGCCGGAGAACGCGTGGACGTTCTGTTGGTTGAGATTGGGTTGCCCGGCCTTCCAGCCGAACCGTCCCAGGACGGTTTTTTGCCGGGCATCGTCCCAGACCTGGTTGGGACGCCCGGTAATGCCGTTTTTCTCCCGGGCCTGGGCCTCGGCGTTGGCCAGGATGGCTTCGTCGGGAATGGCCTCGAGCAACCCCAGGCCGATCATCGGCGGGGCGACGCGGGCGGAAAAACGCGTGTCCGGGTGCATTGGCCCATAGGCCAGCTGGGTGATCTGCAGGTTTGGCTTGCGCAATTCCACGACGGTGCCGTCCTTGAAACGCACCGGGACTGGCGTGTAATCGACCCGCACCTTGCCTTCGGGGGCGACGCCGGGCACGGACATGTCCTGCAACTGCCCACCGTAGACCGGTTCCGGCACTACGCCCAATTGTTCGATGAGCTTGGCGTAAGGCGGCGCATCGGGAATCGACAGGCGCACCAGCATCGATACCGCATTGCTCGCGTCCGGCGCTGGCGGGTGGCCGCGACCGTCCTTGATATGGCAGTTTTGGCAGGCGTTGGTGTTGAACAAGGGCCCGAGGCCGTCCCGGGCGGTGGTGGTCGAGGGGGCGATCACCCAGGGGCTGCGGAAGAAACTGTTGCCGACGCTGAAATCCACGCGCCGTGAGGGCGGCAGGTTGGCCGAGGGCAGGGAAAAGGCGTTCTGATCGCTCTTGCGTACCGTCGCGGCGCCACCGGAACGGGCTTCACCCGGTTCGGCCTGGGTAAAACGCGGGGCATCATCGCAGGCACTCAGGCCCAGGGCCATGAACAGTGCACATAAACGAAGAGGCAACGACGGCATCGGACGACCTGGGAAATGAGTGAAAACGAGGGCGCAAAGTCTAACAGGGCGGGGCTGTTTGAATAAGAGGAATTATCGTTTGGTTTTATTCATTGTGGCGAGGGGATTCACCCCCGTTGGGGCGCGAAGCGGCCCCTGCGTTCTGTCTGAGCACCTGTTGGCAATTTGGGGCTGCTGCGCAGCCCAGCGGGGATAAATCCCCTCGCCACAGGTTAGTGTTGGGTGCATTTTTAGTGTTACGGCTGGACCACCGCCCCCGGCACCAACGGCAGTTCCAGGCTCGCGATGAATCCGCCCCCAGGGTGATTGGCCAGCACCAACGCGCCACCGTGACGTTCGGCGGCACGGCGTGCAATCGCCAGGCCCAGGCCATGGCCGGCGGCGGTCTGGCCGGGGGCGCGGAAGAACGGTTCGCCCAATTGCCCCAGGTGCTCGGCCTCCACGCCAGGGCCGTGGTCGCGCACGCTGATCAGGATCCGTTCGCCCTGGCGCAGCGCGCGCATCTCGATGGGTTGCCCGGCGGGATTGAAGCGCTGGGCGTTGCGCAGCAGGTTGTCCACCGCTCGCTCGATCATGGTCGGCCAGCCCTTGAGGGTCAGGTCTGCCTCGGTTTCGAGGTGCACGGTTTGTTCCGGTGACGCCAGTTGCGCATCTTTTTGCAGGGTGACCAGCAAGCCGTTGAGTTCCACCTCTTCGGCGCTGGCGTTGTCGGCATCGACCCGGGCCAATACCAGGATTTCGCTGATCAGCGCTTCCAGGCGATCGCATTCGCGGGTCAGGCGCGGCCAGAGTTTTTCGCGCTCCTCGGGGCTGGCCCGTTCAGCCAATGCCAGGGCAATACGCAGCCGGGCCAGGGGCGAGCGCAATTCGTGGGACACGTCGCGCAGCAGTTGTCGCTGGCTGGCGATCAAGCTTTGCAGGCGCGCGCCCATGCGGTTGAAGTCAGTGGCCAATACGCCGAACTCGTCCCGCCGGTTGGCCAGCTTGGCGAGGCTGTTCTGCTGATAGGCGGCCTGGCCCAGGTCATGCACCGCGCCGCGCAGGCGGTTCAGCGGGCGGGTGATGGAGAGGGTCACCAGCAGACTGAACAGGGTCAGCACCACCAGCGCGATCCCCAGTGCACTGAGGGGCCAGAGCAGGCTGCCGCGATGCCAGGCGTCCAGTTCGGGATGGGGAATGCGGTAGATGAATAGGTAAGTGTCGCCGGTTTTGGCGCTGGTGAATTCGTCGGTCAGCCGCCGCCAGGGCAGGCGTCGATCGTTGCCATTCTGTCGAGCTTCGAAGGCCTCGGCGCGATGGGGGAAGGTGCCGCGTACTACCGGGTCGCCGCTTTCGTTGAACACCTGAACGTCGATGTGATACTGGCGCTTGCGCTGTTGCAGGATGTCCTGTGCCGCGTCCTCGCCCTGGCTTTCGTAGGTTTGGGTCCACTCTTCGGGCAGGGTATTGAGGCCCGGGTGGCGGCTGAGGATCCAGGCGTCCTGGTTCAGCATGTGGCCCATCAGGATCGAAAGTCCCGCAACCAGGGCGATGGCCAGCCAGAAACTGGCCAGGATGCGCCAGAACAATGAACGCACGGTCAATCCTCGAAAACAAAGAAAGCCCAACGGCGATCTGCCGTTGGGCTGGGGAGCTTCAGCGCATTATTGCGCTTTTTGCGGCTGTTGCGCTTTCCAGGCCTTGAACTCGGCCCACTCGGCGCGACGCTCGGCTTGCTTCTTCTGGATCGCATCGAACGCTTTTTGCTGTTCAGGCTTGAGCAAGCTGCGGATCTGGGCGTCGACTTTCTGGTGCCGGGCTTCCATTTCGTCTTGCATGGCTTTCTGGTCGGCTGGTGACAGTTTGGCCAGGTATTTCTCTACCAGCTCGCGGCGTTCATGGCGCTGTTCGCCCATGATCTGGCGGATCTGCTGGCGTTGTTCACGGCTCAGGTTCAGTTCGCTGAACGGACCTTTGTCGTGCATCATGCCGCCGTGACGCGGGCCATCCATCGGACCCATCGGGCCGGCGTCTCCAGGCATGGCCATGGCGACGGTGGGCAGGGCGGCAGCGAACATCAGAGCGATAAGGGTCTTGCGCATGGGGTATCTCCTTGTCTCATTCCCGGTCAGTTCCGGATGTGTGCAGATTACGGAGATCAAGGTCAGCGGCGGTCAGGGGTGGGTAAAGCTTGGGTAAAGACGGTTTGGTGTGGCGCTGACAAAACCGTGTGAGCGAAACACAGAATTGTGGCGAGCGGATTTATCCCCGCTGGGGCGCGTAGCGGCCCCCTCGGTTTCATCTGACACACCGCAGTGGTAGGGATAGTTTGGGGGGCGCTTCGCACCCCAGCGGGGATAAATCCCCTCGCCACAGGGATCGGTGGTGTCCTAGAGGCTGTAGTAATAACCACGGCTACGCAGGGCCACGATGCGCGGGCGGCCGTCGGGGTGGGGGCCGATTTTCTTGCGCAGGTTGCTCACGTGCATGTCGAGGCTGCGGTCGTACAGGGTCAGCTTGCGGCCCAGGGCGATCTGCGCCAGTTCCTGCTTGTCCAGGGGCTCGCCCGGCTGCTTGAGCAACGCTTCGAGCAGGCGGCTTTCGGACACGGTGAGGGTCTGTTCCTGTTCATCGATGCTGACCACGCCACGCACCGGGCTGAAGGTCAGGTCACCCAGTTCGATCTGGCTGGACACCGCCGCCGGGTGACTGCGGCGCAACACGGCGCGCAGGCGGGCGGTCAGTTCCCGTGGGTCGCAGGGTTTGGCCAGGTAATCGTCGGCCCCCAATTCGAGGCCAAGGATGCGGTCCAGTGGTTCACCACGGGCCGAGAGCATCAGCACCGGCAGCTCCGGGTGATCGTTGCGTAGCTGCTTGAGCAGTTCCAGGCCGCTGCCGTCGGGCAGCATCACATCCAATACCACCGCCGCCGGGGCGGTTTCGGCCAGGGCCTTGCGGGCACTCTGGCCGTCGTGGCAGGCACGGACCTGAAAACCTTCCTGGCTCAACCAACTTACGAGGAGCTCGCACAGCTCCTGGTCATCGTCTATCAGTAACAGCTCGCTCATGACTCACTCAATTTAGCCATTGCCGACGTTGTCTACGTCCACCGCTGGCAAAGATACCGCAGAGCAGGGCCAATAGCGCTACCCCGGCGCCGATGACAAACCATTGCTGTTGATCGGTCAACAGGCGAGGCAGGGGGCTGGCCTGGGCTTCCTTGAGTTGCAGCTTCAGGCGCTGGTTCTCCTGGCGCAGCCGGGCCAGCAATGCGCTCTCGCGTTCGCTGTCGGCGCTTTGCAATTGCTTGCTCAGTTCTTCGCGCTGGCGTTCGCTGTCTTTCAAGCGTTGCTGCAGTTCGGCGATCTGGCCGCCGGCGCTCAGGGACAAGGGGGTCGAATGATTGGCATCGGTGCTCTCCTCGCCATGGGCGGGTGCCCCGACCGCCAATGTGACCAATAACAGGCACAACGGACCTTTGCGCATTGCAACTCCTGAATTCCAATCGAGATTAGACAGGTTGTCGGCAGGCAAACGAGAAAAATGAGCAATTGAGCGCAATGAGCCGCGAAGGCTCATCGCGCCGGGGGATTACGGCATGGATTGCTTGAATGGCTTGACCACGACATTGGCGTAGACGCCGGCCGCGACGAACGGGTCGGCCTCGGCCCAGGCTTGTGCCGCAACCAGGGAGTCGAACTCGAGCACCATCAGGCTGCCACTGAAACCTGCGGCGCCCGGGTCATTGCTGTCCACCGCCGGGTGCGGGCCGGCCAGCACGACGCGGCCTTCGGCCTGGAGTTTTTGCAGGCGCTCCAAGTGCGCGGGACGAGCGGCCTGGCGTTTTTCCAGGGAGTTGGCGACGTCGGTAGCAATGATTGCGTAGAGCATGTCAGTCCTCGGTTTTTGGCGTGGTGGGGTCGGCATCATGCAGGTGACGGGACAGGTAGATACCCTGGCCAATCAGGAACAACAGGGTCATGCCCAAGCTACCGAAGACCTTGAAGTCGACCCAGTAGTCCTGGAACGTGAACGCAACGAACAGGTTGGCAGCGCCGCAGAACAGGAAAAAAGCGATCCAGGCGATGTTCAGCCGGGTCCAGATCAGGTCCGGCAGGTTCACGGCATGGCCCATGATGCGCTTGATCAGCAGGCGGTCACCGACGAAGTGGCTGCCGATAAAGGCCAGGGCGAACAGCCAGTTGACCACCGGAGCTTTCCATTTGAGGAAGGTTTCGCTGTGGAAGGCCAGGGTCAGGCTGCCGAAGACAAGGCAGGCGATCAGGGTCAGCCACTGGCTCTTCTCCAGTTTGCGCTGGGATACGAACAATGCACCGTAGACCACCAGGGAGCTGATGATCAGCACCGCTGTGGCGCTGTAAATACCGCCTACAGTCAAGGAATGACCGGCGAAGTCGACGGCTCGTGGATCAAGTTTGTAGACGATGAAAAACAGCAGGAGCGGGATGAAGTCGATGAATTGTTTCACAGTGGCAGCCAGAAGCAGGATGTGGCGGCATAATAACAAACATCCTTGGCCGCGATAGGGCCAGCTGATTTGAGGTAACAAACTCTCGTGAATGTTGATTTGCACTGCCATAGCACGGCCTCCGATGGCGCCCTGGCGCCTGCGGTTCTGGTGGCGCGGGCGTTCGAGCACGGCGTGCGAGTCCTGGCCCTGACCGATCACGATACCCTCGAAGGCCTCGACGAGGCCCGCGGCGCCGCCACGGCGCTGGGCATGCAGCTGGTCAATGGGGTCGAGCTGTCCTGCACTTGGGGTGGGGCGACCATCCATGTGCTGGGCTATGGTTTCGATGTGAATGCGCCAGCGTTGGTCCAGGCCATCGCACAACTGCGCGACGGGCGCTGGCTGCGTTCCGAGGAGATCAGTCGCAAGCTGGCCCTCAAGGGCATGCCCGGTGCGCTGGACGGCGCCCGGCAGATCCAGCAGGAACTGGGCGACAGTGGCAACGCACCGGCCCGGCCACACTTTGCCGACTGGATGGTGCGCGAAGGCTTCGTCAAGGACCGCGCCGAAGCGTTCCGCAAATGGTTGGGGGCCGGCAAGCTGGGTGACGTCAAGCAGCACTGGCCGACACTGGAAGAAACCGTCGAGACCCTGCGGGCCGCTGGCGCCTGGGTCAGCCTGGCACATCCTTGGCACTATGATTTCACCCGCAGCAAGCGCCGTCGCCTGGTCGCCGACTATATTCAAGCAGGAGGCCATGCCATCGAGGTGGTCAACGGCCATCAGCCTGCCGAGCAGGTCGGCAGCCTGGCGATCCTGGCCCGTGAATTCGGTCTGCTGGTCACCGCCGGCAGTGATTTCCATGGCCCTGGGGGCTGGTCCGAGATAGGCGAATACCGCCCGTTGCCGGAAGATCTGCCACCACTATGGTGTAGATTCAAACATGATCCCGTTACCGCCGCCGTCTGAACAGGTAGAACACGTGAGTCAATTTTTCCAGATTCATCCGGAAAACCCGCAAGCGCGCCTGATCAAACAGGCTGTGGAAATCATTCGTGGTGGGGGCGTGGTGGTCTATCCCACTGACTCGTCCTACGCCATTGGTTGCCAGATCGGTGACAAGAATGCCGTGGAGCGAGTAAGACGCCTGCGTCAACTGGATGACAAGCACAACTTCGCGCTGATCTGCAGCGACCTGTCGCAGTTGGGCCTGTTCGCCAAGATCGACACCGGCACCTTCCGCCTGCTCAAGGCCCATTTGCCAGGGCCGTATACCTTCATTCTCAACGCCACCCGGGAAGTCCCGCGGCTGTTGCTGCACCCGAAAAAACGCACCATCGGCCTGCGGGTGCCGAGCCATCCCATCGCCCTGGCGCTGCTGGCGGAGCTGGGCGAGCCGCTGATGAGCGTGACGTTGATCATGCCCGGTGAGACCGAGCCGTTGACCGATCCCTATGAGATGCGCCAGATACTCGAGCATCAGGTGGACCTGATCATCGACGGCGGTTTCGGCGGCATGTCGGCGTCCACGGTGATCAACCTGGCCGATGGCGAGCCCCAGGTGGTGCGCGTCGGTTGTGGCGATCCGACGCCGTTCATGGTCGAGGCCTGAATGTCCGCCGTGGAAACCGTCGTGGACAGTGCAGACAGCCAGGCCGGCGCGCAGCAGGAACTGCCGTTCGCCATGGTCTACGGCCAGGCGGTCATGGAAATGCCCCTGGACCTGTACATTCCGCCGGATGCGCTGGAAGTGTTCCTCGAAGCCTTCGAGGGCCCGCTCGACCTGCTGCTGTACCTGATCCGCAAACAGAACATCAACATCCTCGACATCCCTGTGGCGGAAATCACCCGTCAGTACATGGGCTACGTCGAGTTGATGCAGTCGGTGCGCCTGGAACTGGCGGCCGAGTACCTGGTGATGGCGGCCATGCTCGCCGAGATCAAGTCGCGGATGTTGCTGCCGCGTTCGGCCGAGGTCGAAGCGGAAGAAGATGACCCGCGCGCCGAGCTGATCCGTCGCTTGCAGGAGTACGAACGCTTCAAGGTCGCCGCCGAAGGCCTTGATGGTTTGAACCGGGTTGGGCGCGATGTGGTGGTGCCCAAGCTCGATGCACCCGAGGCGCGGGCGCGCAAGTTGCTTCCGGATGTGAGCCTGGAAGAGTTGCTGATGTCCATGGCTGAGGTCCTGCGCCGGGGCGATATGTTTGAAAGTCACCAGGTCAGCCGCGAAGCGCTGTCCACCCGCGAGCGCATGAGCGATGTGCTGGAGCGGCTCAAGGGTGGCGGCTTCGTGCCGTTCGTCGAGCTGTTTACCGTCGAGGAAGGGCGCTTGGGGGTGGTGGTGACGTTTATGGCGATCCTGGAATTGGTCAAGGAATCCTTGGTCGAGCTGGTGCAGAATGAGCCGTTCGCAGCGATCCACGTGCGGGCACGAGCCGAATAACGAGCAAATCAATGAATCTGACTGAACCCCGCGAGCTGGCCCCCTTGCTTGAAGCCTTCCTGTTGGCCTCGGGAAAGCCGCAATCGATGGAAAAGCTGTTCGAACTCTTCGAAGAAGGCGAGCGGCCTGATCCGGCCGTGTTCAAGAAAGCCCTGGCACTCCTGGGTAAATCCTGCGAGGGGCGGGCTTTCGAGCTCAAGGAAGTGGCGTCCGGTTATCGCCTGCAGATCCGCGAGAAGTTCGCGCCCTGGGTCGGGCGCCTGTGGGAAGAGCGGCCGCAGCGTTATTCCCGCGCCATGCTCGAAACCATGGCATTGATTGCCTATCGCCAGCCGATCACTCGGGGCGAGATCGAAGATGTGCGGGGTGTGGCGGTCAACAGTCATATCGTCAAGACGCTGCTTGAGCGCGAGTGGATCCGCGTCGTCGGCTATCGTGATGTGCCGGGCAAACCGGCGATGTTCGCCACCACCAAGGCCTTTCTCGATCACTTCAACCTGAAGAACCTGGACGACTTGCCGCCGCTGGCCGAACTGCGGGAACTGGAACTCGAACCAATGCTGGAGTTCGACGACGCCCCGGTACCCCAGGGCTTGCAGGACCTGGCCGACGCCAGCGTCGAGCCGGAGGAACCCAAGGAAGAGACCAGTTTCCACTCGTTGTTGCTGGAGTTGGACACCATGGAAGAGGGGCTCAAGACCGATTTCGACGACCTGCTGCGTGAGGGGCCTGGCCTTGAGAGTGAGTCGGATGAACTGGCGGAGCCCGACAGCGAGGTGGAACCTGCGCCAGAGCCAGAGCCAGAGCCAGAGCCAGAGCCAGAGCCAGAGCCAGAGCCAGAAGCGGAACCGGAAGAAGACATCCTCGGCGTCGCCGAAGCTCGGGAAAAACTGCTCGCCGCTGTCGCCGCCCTCCAGCCGCCGGAACCCGAACTGAGCGACGAAGAGGCCGAAGCTCGGGCCCTGGCTGAAGCGATCGAAAACGAACGGCGCCAGTTCGATGACTGACCCGACTTGTGCCGCCTATATTGCTGATACACCACAACCTCTGTGTGGGAGCGGGCTTGCTCGCGAAGGCGGTGGGTCAGCCAGCATCGATTAAGCTGACACGCCCTCTTCGCGAGCAAGCCCGCTCCCACAGGGAATTGAGGTGTGCGAGGTTCCTGTGACCGCCGCAGGTCCACTGTGTGCGAGCTGGCCGGTCGGCGGAAAAAACGCCAGGCGCTGGTCGATCAGCTAGTCTCTGATGCGCAATTGCCTCAACAAGCGTATGATTCGCGACCCTTTGGCGATCCCTTCGTCGAAGACCCGTTTTCAAAGTGTCAGGCCCCGCGCCTGACCCGACCACACCGGGAGGTGCCCAGAATGAAAGACCAAGACCAGAACGACAGCCAGGAAATCGGCCCAGCAGGCGAGAAGCTGCAAAAAGTACTCGCCCGGATCGGCGTCGGCTCGCGCCGCGACGTGGAAGCCTGGATCACCCAGGGCCGGATCAAGGTCAACGGCAAAGATGCCACCTTGGGCCTGCGTGTCGACATGCATGACGCCATCACCATCGATGGCAAGGTGATCAAGCGCGAAGAGGCCGCCGAAACGGTACGCCGCGTGATCATGTACAACAAGCCCGACGGCGAGATCTGCACCCGTGACGACCCGGAAGGCCGTCCGACCGTGTTCGACAAGATGCCGCGTCCGAAAGAGGGCCGCTGGATCAACATCGGTCGCCTGGACATCAACACCACCGGTCTGCTGATGTTCACCACCGACGGTGAGCTGGCCAACCGCCTGATGCACCCGTCCTACGAGATGGACCGCGAATACGCCGTGCGTGTGCGTGGCGAAGTCGACGACGAGATGATCGAGCGCCTGAAGGCCGGCGTTGTGCTGGAAGACGGCCCGGCGCGTTTCACCGACATCAAGCAGGCACCGGGCGGCGAAGGCTTCAACCACTGGTACCACTGCGTGGTGATGGAAGGCCGTAACCGTGAAGTGCGTCGCCTGTGGGAATCCCAGGGGTTGGTGGTCAGCCGCCTCAAGCGTGTGCGCTTCGGCCCGGTGTTCCTCAACTCCGACCTGCCGATGGGCCGCTGGCGTGAAATGAGCCAGTACGAAGTCGACATCCTGGCCGCCGAAGTGGGCCTCAAGCCGGTGGCGATGCCGCAGATGACCGCCAAGAGCAAGGATAAGCTGGAGCGGATGCAGCGTAAGTCTTCGCGCCCGATGGGCAAGACCGAGCGCGTGCGTACCCTGCGTCCGGCTGCCGAAGGTGCTCCGACCGGCCCACGTCCTTCCCGCGAGCCGCAGATCGAAGGTGAACGCCCGGCCCGCAAGCCGGCGCCACGTCAGGACGGCGAACGCGCCCCGCGCACGCCCCGCCCGGCCAACGGTCGGACTGAGCGCGGCGAAGGCCGCGGTGCTCCTGCTGGTCGTGGTACGCCAGTGGCCGATCGCCCGGCCGACACCAAGCGCCCGGCCAAGCCTGCGCCGAAAAAGCGCCCGGGCATCGTCCTGGCCGACCGCGACGCGCCATCGGGCAAGCGCCGTGGGGCACCGGCGGGTTCGGGGCAACGTCCGGGGTTTGGGCGTCGCAAGCCGGAGTGAGGCAGAGGTGAGTTTCTAGCTGCACGCTGCAAGAAAAAACGGCAACCATTGGGTTGCCGTTTTTTTACCTGACTTTTAGTGATGCGGTATTAATAAGTCCGCCATCGCGAGCAGGCTCGCTCCCACAATGAGACGGCGCCGAGCTCGTATCCCCATTCACTGAGGATCAACTGTGGGAGCGAGCCTGCTCGCGATGGCGTCAGTAGCACCACCATTAAACTCAGCCTACAACACAAACCGCCCATCAAACATCGGCTTATCATCCAGGGCCAACACGCCAGCCTCGAAAATCAGATCCAGGTGATGGCTACCCTTGGCCCCGCCACCTAGGCCCAGGTGCAAGCCGCAATGGCGCTCCTCGAAACCGGCATTACGGGCATACAGGCTCTTGACCCCTTCGTTGGTGCCGATTCCCAGTTCCTCAATACGACGGTTGGATGGATTGGCGTCCAGGTACTTGTTGAAGTCGTGCTCCAAACCCGGAACATCGGTGGCGATTTTCTGGATAGTGGAGTCTTCGATCCACAGCTCCAGCGGCGATTGCAGCACGCCATATTTGCGTGCGAACGGGATGGTGCTCAGGAATGTGCCGACAAATTTCACCCGGCCATTGATGGTGTCGCTGTGGGTGGCGATTTCGCCGGGGGCCAGGTCGTAGTTGCCGACGCCGTTGATGTCGGTCCATTTCTTCACGCTACCCAGGGCTGTGTCGAAATACGAACCGTGGTCATCCTGGAAGCTCAGGGTCGTCGCTTGGGACATGCGCCGGATCAGGTGACTGTTGAGCCCTGCGATGCGCTGGGGAATCACGCTGAAAGTGTCGTAGAAATAGTCACCGTAATCTTTGAACAGCAGCGATTTCCTCCAGTTGTCGGCCATCACGCCTTGCAGTGCGCGGACAAAGTCCGGGCCGTCGGGACGAGGGTTGGGCAGGGTGGAGGAGTCGTAGAAGAAAATATACAGATCGCTGTCGGCAATGGCCTTGGACAGGCGTTCCGTGGATTCAAGGTCCAGGCGCATGGCACTGAACCGGAAGGGCGAACCGCTGCCAGCCTGTTCGGCGATGGCGCCGGTCAGCGCTTCGTACTCAGCGGTATGGCCGAGCAGCACCTTGGCGGGCTGGATGCCGGCCAGTGCGGGATGGTGTTCGAGGTAGTAAAGGAAATGTGAGATGGCTCGTTGTGTATCCATGCTTATCCTTCCCTGACAAGTTCATTTAACTTCCCTGACAACCGGCGAAAGTGGCGGAGTCGACCGGCCGGATCGCCTCCGCCGGGCGATGCCTACAGAGGCCACATCGCCGTGCCGAACGGAACGACGGCGTCGGCTTGCATCATTTCAACGGCGGCCTCATGGGTAGGGGCCTCAAACCATTCGTCCAGTTGCAGTTCGGTTTCCAAGTCTTTGTCCAGTGCTTGCATAGTGAATCTCCTAGATGACTTTTACGGAAATTAGCGGCTCGATTCGGCGAGTGGAAACAGGCCGGCACGACACCGCAGAACTTGTCGGCACGATGCCTTGGCAAGTCGCTGAAAACCTAGTCGAGGGTTTTTTGGATTGCAAAAAAATATTTTTATTTTTTTCGTTTGAACTTTTTGTTCCATTTTCAGCGACAGCATTACTCATTCAAAAACAGCCGCCTGGGTGGTTTTTTTAAATAGGTAGCTACCTACCGTCAATTTGCAGTCAGCCTACGGAAATTTCCTTCATGGAAAGTTTGCGTTACGGATTGTAAAGAAATGCTGACGAAAAATGCCCGTCGAGACGGCCCGAAACGGTGCATTCCCGGATCGTAAGAAAAAACTTCCGCATGCCTTGCCCAGGTGGTTTTTCCAAGGCTCTGGCCCGCTTGTTTCCAGGCGATGGGCAGGGTGAGATGCGCTCCATGCCTGTCGTGCAGGTGAATAACAAGAAGGAGGCGCAATGAACGCCGCAGCTCAAGTGCATTTCTCCCGTGGTGGCGTTTTTCGCGCTACACCCTTCAAGGGTCCGCAAGGGCCTGGACACTTTTTTGCAGCCACCCGGCACGTTCGAGGTGGACCCATGCAATCCCGGCAAACGACACGCTGATCCGGTGGTGTCTGGCAGCAGGGGGTCAGCGGTGTACAATGCGCCGCGTTTTACTGTGACCCTTCGCGTACCCACGCACTTTCAAGGTTATCCGCCTTGTTCACTCCGCCACGCCACAAGCGTGTCGGGTTCGATTTCGTCACAGATAAAAACAAACAGGTGACGCATGACCGTTGTAAAAACGCTGAATTCCTGGTGCCTGCGCTGGGGTTTGATCGGCGCTGCTTGAGATCCGATTCGAGCGGCAACGTCTAACGAACATCATCAAACCTTGCGTGAGACCCTTTTCATGAGTGGACAAAACTCGCATTCGGGCGAGCTGAAACGCGGCCTGAAAAATCGCCACATTCAACTGATCGCCCTCGGTGGCGCGATCGGCACCGGCCTGTTCCTCGGCTCGGCGGGGGTGCTGAAATCAGCCGGCCCGTCGATGATCCTTGGCTACGCCATCTGCGGCTTCATCGCCTTCATGATCATGCGCCAGTTGGGCGAAATGATCGTCGAAGAGCCGGTGGCCGGCTCGTTCAGCCACTTTGCCCACAAGTATTGGGGCGGTTTCGCCGGGTTCCTGTCGGGTTGGAACTGCTGGATTCTCTACATTCTGGTGGGCATGTCCGAGCTGACCGCGGTTGGCAAGTACATCCACTACTGGGCGCCGGACATTCCGACCTGGGCTTCGGCAGCGGCGTTTTTCATCCTGATCAACGCGATCAACCTGGCCAACGTCAAAGTCTTTGGCGAAGCCGAATTCTGGTTCGCGATCATCAAGGTCGTGGCGATTGTCGGCATGATTGCCCTGGGCAGCTACCTGCTGGTCAGCGGCCATGGCGGCCCGCAAGCGTCGGTGACCAACCTGTGGTCCCACGGTGGATTCTTCCCCAACGGCGTAAGCGGATTGGTGATGGCCATGGCGATCATCATGTTCTCCTTCGGTGGCCTGGAAATGCTCGGTTTCACCGCCGCCGAGGCCGACAAGCCGAAAACCGTGATCCCCAAGGCCATCAACCAGGTGATCTACCGGATCCTGATTTTCTACATCGGTGCACTCGTGGTGCTGCTGTCCCTGACCCCTTGGGACAGCCTGTTGACCACCCTCAACGCTTCCGGCGATGCCTACAGCGGCAGCCCGTTCGTGCAGGTGTTCTCGATGCTGGGCAGCAACACCGCCGCGCACATTCTCAACTTCGTCGTGCTGACCGCCGCGCTGTCGGTGTACAACAGCGGCACCTATTGCAACAGCCGCATGTTGCTGGGCATGGCCGAGCAGGGCGATGCGCCCAAGGCCTTGGCCAAGATCGACAAGCGCGGCGTGCCAGTGCGTTCGATCCTCGCCTCGGCGGCCGTGACGCTGGTGGCGGTGTTGCTGAACTACCTGATCCCGCAGCATGCGCTGGAGCTGCTGATGTCGCTGGTGGTCGCGACCCTGGTGATCAACTGGGCGATGATCAGCTACTCGCACTTCAAGTTCCGTCAGCACATGAACCAGACCCGCCAGACACCGCTGTTCAAGGCGCTGTGGTATCCGTACGGCAACTTCATTTGCCTGGCGTTCGTGGTGTTCATCCTCGGCGTGATGTTGCTGATCCCCGGCATCCAGATTTCGGTCTATGCGATTCCAGTGTGGGTGGTGTTCATGTGGGGCTGCTACGTCATCAAGAACAAGCGCAGTGCCCGGTATGAAATGGCCGTGGCAGCGGCTGCCAAGTAAGCACGAAACCCTGCTCGCGATGGTGCTCTCGCAGGTGAAACCTATGCCGGATGTGCCGGCCTCTTCGCGAGCCAGCCCGCTCCCACACAGGATCTTCAGTGGTCACAGAATGTGTGTTCACCGTCGGATCTTGTGGGAGCGGGCTGGCTCGCGAAGAGGCCATCACAGGCGACATCTGTATTGACTGTGCCGCCGCTATCGCGAGCAAGGTTGATTGTTGGCTGGGGGATTCGCGGTATCCTGTGGGGCCTGAACCCGGACGTTTTCCATGCTGGCGATTTCCAACACCGTGCACATCCCCGACGCCGAGATCGAGCTGACGGCCATCCGTGCCCAGGGGGCCGGGGGGCAGAACGTCAACAAGGTGTCCAGCGCCGTGCACTTGCGCTTCGATATTCCAGCCTCGTCCTTGCCCGAGTTCTACAAGGAGCGGCTGCTGGCCCTGCGCGACAGCCGCATTACCAGCGACGGTGTGCTGATCATCAAGGCCCAGCAATATCGCACCCAGGAACAGAACCGGGCCGATGCCCTGGAGCGCCTGGTCGAACTGATCCTCAGCGCCACCAAGGTCGAAAAGAAACGCCGCCCGACCAAGCCAACCCTGGGTTCGAAAAAGCGTCGCCTGGAATCCAAGACCAAGCGCGGTTCGATCAAGGCCGGGCGCGGCAAGGTGGACTTCTAGTTTTTCTCCCGTGCTTCACGGTACCGAGGCGCCTGCCGGTACAGGTAGACACTCAGTGCCAATCCGCCCAGGGCCGCCAGGGCGGCGAACAGAAAGATCGAGGCAAAGCCGAAGCCTGCGGCAATCGCACCGGCCAGTGGACCGGTGATCCCCAACGACAAGTCGATGAACAGCGAATATGCGCCCACCGCCGCACCACGGCTGGAGGCGGGCACCAGGTTGACCGCTTCCACGCCCAGCGCCGGAAACACCAGGGAAAAACCGAAGCCGCTCAACGCCGCACCCGCCAAGGCCCAATGGGCATCGGGTGCGAGCCACAGCAGCAACAGTCCCAGGGTTTCCACCGACAGGCAGGCAATCGCCACGCGAAAGCCGCCCAGGCGGTTGATCAGGTTGCCAAAGAGCAAGCGCGCGCCGATGAAGCTGGCGCCGAACAGGCTCAGGCACAGCACCGCGTTGTCCCAATGCTGCGTTGCGTAATACAGGGTGATGAACGTGGCGATGGTGCCAAACCCGATGGAGCCCAGGGCCAGGCCACAGCCGTGGGGCAGGACGCGTCCCAGCACGTGCATGAATGGCAGGCGCTCGCCAGCGACGATGGGCGCAGCGGTCTTGCGCCAGGCCAGTGCCAACCCCAACAAACCCAGCAGGATAATGCTGACGCCCATGCTCCACAGCCCCAGGCGATTGACCAGCCATACCCCCAGCGGTGCACCAATCGCCAGCGCGCCGTAGCTGGCGATGCCGTTCCAGGAAATCACCTTGGCGGTATTGGCCGCGCCAACCCGGCCGATGCCCCAGCCAATCGAACCGGAGCCCACCAGGCTTTCCGCGCTGCCCAGCACCAGGCGACCGATCAACAGGCTGATCAGGCTGAACACTGGCAGATGGGGCGTCCAGGCAGACACCAGCATGAACACACCGCTCAGTCCGCAGCCGGCGAGGCCGAACATGACCGCACGCTTGCTCCCCAGGTTGTCGATGATCTTTCCTGCATAAGGACGGCTGAGCAGGGTGGCCAGGTATTGCACGCTGATCACCAGCCCGGCGATCACCGCGCCGAAACCCAGCTCGCCGTGGACATACCCAGGCAGCACGGCCAGGGGAATGCCGATGTTCAGGTAGCCAATGAATGTGAACAGAACGATGGAGACGACTTGCAGCGTGACCGCCAGGGGGCGCTGGGAATCTGACATGAGGAAAAGGTCCACGGAGCAGCAGGATAGATAGGCTGCTTATGATAACGGCGAGCGTGGTGGCTGGGCGTGGAAAAGTATAACTATTTGCCCAGTGGTTGCTCAGCGGTCGTTTTTTCCGGCGACCAGGTGCGTGGTGACCAGTGCGGCGAGGGCATTTTCTTCGGTGCCGAAACGGGCCAGCAGGGCAGCTTGTTTCTCGGGGGAAAGGCGTGTCCAGATCTCGACCATTTTCTCGGCGGTGCCGATCAGGACGCTGGCCTGGGCTTCGCTGAAAGTCGGGGTGTCATCGGTCATGGTGCGGGGCTCGGGATTCAGGCAGTGTGGAAAGCGCATATTAGCGCTTTCCACACGGTCTGGTGGTGCGGGTCAATCAGTCTTCGCTGTCAGCCTGGCGGCGTTCAGTGGCTTCTTTGGGTTCGGGTTGCTGGGCGTCTGTTTGCCCCCCGGCTTGTAGCGTGGTCGTCTGCTCAGTGTCGTGCAGGCTTGGGAAGGGGAGATTAGGGATCTCGTGCATATCGCGCTCCTCGCAAAGTCTGTTGATAGATCTGGTAGATCCGCGCTTTTAAAAAGCCTGGGCAGGATACCCCAGGAGAAATGACAAAAAGACTTTTAAATCCCGTTGTGCCGACAAAAGGGGTTGTCTGGACAGGTCATGTTCAATAGTCGCGGCGCTTGCGAAAGGCCCAGCGGCCAGCAATCAACGTGAAGGTCGCCACCAGCGCCACCAGGATCCAGAAGCCTTCGGGATCGCCCGCAAGTGGCACGCCACCGACGTTCATGCCAAAGAAACCGGCAATGATATTGATGGGCAACGCCAACACTGTGACCACTGTCAGGGTGAACAGGGTGCGGTTGCTTTGTTCGTTGAGGTTGGCGGCGATTTCTTCCTGCAACAGCTTGATCCGTTCGCTCAACGCGGTGAGGTCGTTGATGATCAGGGCGAATTCTTCGGTGGATTTGCGCAGTTCCTTGACGTCTTCTTTCTGCAACCATTGTGGCGGGCGGTTGAGCAGGCGCAGCAACGAACCCGGCTCCAGGGCCAGCAAGCGTTGCAGGCGCACCAGTACCCGGCGGTTGCTGCCCAGCTCGGCGCGGTTGGTGGACAGTCGCGAGGACAGCAACTGATCTTCGACCTGATCGACGCTGAGGCTGGTCTTGCGCACGATCTGGGTCAGCACTTCGCCTTGGTCGCGCAGCAAGTGCACGAGTAATT
Source organism: Pseudomonas sp. DF11 (assembly GCF_058148565.1). NCBI lineage: Bacteria > Pseudomonadati > Pseudomonadota > Gammaproteobacteria > Pseudomonadales > Pseudomonadaceae > Pseudomonas > Pseudomonas sp. DF11. Next base: position 82,782 of record NZ_JBYVYN010000010.1, on the reverse strand, counting down.
CCACGGGGGATCGAAAGCGCTCTCCGGCCTTGACCGACGAGCGCAGCTTGTCGACCGAATGCAGGGGCTGCAAGCGCGCGCTGACGATCAATCGACTGTGCACGCAAACCCACAATGTGGAGATATCCGAGGACACCATGTTGCTGAGGTTGAACACGACATCGTTCACCACGGCCAGCAACGCCGAGTCGACATGCTCGATGCGGGTCGAGCGCGAACCTTCGTGCAAGGCTTCGAAAAACTCCTGAGGCAGGGCCAGGTGATTTTTCATCCAACGCTCGCACGCGGCATGAGCCAGGTTCAGGTGCAGCCAGAGGAACTCATCGGCGTCTTGTGGCTGTTGCAGGCTTTGCAGGGCCTGGGCCGAATCGATCTCCCGGCCACGCTCGCCAGGCCGGAAACGAAACCCGTAAAGCAGGCCGAACAGGTCCGGATCGCGATGGCTTTGGTCGATGCTGTGGTTCATGAAGTCTCGCTGGCGGGAAGTGCCTGTCGCAGCGGCCACAGGTCACTTGTAGGGCATCATCGCAAGCTTTCTTGAAGGTTTTGTGACGATTCCATGGGCGCCGCCCAACTGGCCTACCGGTGGTCGCCAAGGCTCAAGAGTGCCCCAGGCAGGCCGATGGCTTGTACATATCCCCCGTATTCGGGTTGCGACGCGGTGTGTTGCGGACATGGAGGTCGGGACATCGTTCCTGTTCTTTTCGCTCCTTAGAGATTGCTCCCCATGTTTTTACAAAAATCCCTCAGAGCCCAGATCCTTGCCCTGTTGAGCGGCAGCCTTTTGGCGATGTTGCTGATCGCCCTGGCGTCCTTTCACTTCCTTTCCAACGGTGTCCAGAACTATCGCAGCCTGATCGATGGTCCGTTGCGTGCCTCGCAGTTGATCGACGAGGCCAACCTGCAATTCAAGGTGCAGGTGCAGGAATGGAAAAACGTCCTGTTGCGCGGCAAGCAGCCGGCTGACCTGGATAAATACTGGAAGCAGTTCGAGGAGCGCCAGCGTGATGTCCAGGGCATCCTTGGCGAATTGAGCGGGCGTGAAGGTGTACCAGCGCCAATCAAGACGCGTATCGAGGCCCTGCGCGATGAGCATCGTCAATTGGGCGCGGCCTACCAAAAGGGCCGTGATGCCTTTGTCGCCTCCGGTGGCGATGCGGCGGCGGGCGATGCGGCGGTCAAGGGTGTGGACCGTGCGGCCAGTGAGCAAATGAGTGCGCTGGTGGTGGAGCTGCGCAAGCTGGGCTCCGAGCAATCGATGCTGATCAGTGCCGGTGCCGATCGCACGATTATGCTCGGCACCGTGGTCATGCTGGTGTCGGGCGTGCTGATCGGCTTGTTCAGCCTGTGGCTGGTCAACCGCAACCTGGTGCAGCCGATCCGTAACCTGATCGAATACGTGACCCGGCTCAGTCACGGGCGTTTCGCCGAGCGTGTGACGAGCAACCGTCAGGACGAACTGGGCAATCTGGCGGTAGCGGCCAACACACTGCGTGATTTCCTGGCCGAAACCTTTACCCGCCTGCAACGCAGTGCCTCGGAACTGGACAGTGCCAGCGGTGAGCTCAATGCCATCGCCAGCCTGATGAGCCAGGGCACCAGCGAGCAATTCGAACGCACCGATCAGGTGGCGACGGCGATGAACGAGATGTCCGCCACGGCCCAGGAAGTGGCCCGCCATGCCGCCGACGCGGCGCGAGCGGCCGATGACGCTGATCAATCGGCGCAACAGGGCGAGCAGGTCATGCAAGGGACCATTCGCACTATTACCCAAATGCGCGGTGAGATCGCCAACACGGCCACGGTCATCCGTCAGTTGGAAACCGACAGCGGGCGCATCGGCAAGGTGCTGGAGGTGATCCGCGGGATCGCCGAGCAGACCAATCTGCTGGCCCTCAACGCAGCCATCGAAGCGGCGCGGGCCGGGGAGGCGGGGCGCGGTTTCGCGGTGGTCGCCGATGAGGTACGCAGCCTGGCCCAGCGTACGGCCTCGTCGATCATCGAGATCAACCAGATCATCCAGACAGTACAAACGGGTGCGGTGGACGCGGCCCACGCCATTGAGAGTGGGCAATCGCGCAGCGAAGAAAGTGTGGAGCAAGTGACCCAGGCCGGTGCGATGCTCGAACGCATTACCCAAGCTGTCGAAGCGATTCGCGACATGAACCGCCAGATCGCCACCGCAGCCGAAGAGCAGACCTCCGTGGCCGAAGACATTTCGCGCAACCTGACTGAAATCACCTGCATTGCCAGCACTAACCTGGACAATGTGCAGCGTACCGAAGCTGCCAGTCGGGATTTGCACGGCTTGTCGGGGCAGTTGAATGAAGTGACGGCGCGGTTGAGTGCCTGACGGTAGTTCGCGTTAGTTATCGATAAACGCAAAAGAGCCGCGCAACCCTAAGGTTGTGCGGCTCTTTTTTGCTGACCGATCAAGTGTCTTGCTTGTTACTCAGGACTTTGCCGGTCGTGGCATCGAAATCAACATCGAACTCTTTGCCATCGGCGGTTTTCAATTCGACTTCATATTCATAACCGTTGAAGTGGTTGTCCAGGTCGGTGTCGGTGATGGTCGCGCCCGGGTGCAACTTCAGGGCTTCTTTGTTCATCGATTCGAGGGGCTTGATCTTGCCTTCCTTGACCAGTTCTGGGATCTGGTCGATGCGCACATCGGCCTGGGCCAAGCCAGCGGTGAGGGTCAGGGTGGCAGCGGTGAACAGGGCAGTCAAAGTTTTCATAAGTTCTTTCCTTGGTGTCATTAAGGGGTGAGTCGTTTAAGTGGGGCCAGATTATCTGTGGCAACTTAATTCACCCTTAATTCGAAAAAACTTCTGAAGTGCCGAACGGGGCCTATGGGGCAAAGTCCTCCCCCATAGGCGTGTTCGAGTTCAGTAGCCGTTCTTTTCCAACAGTTGCGCGACGCTGCCAGTCTCGGGGCGCTTGAAGTAATTGAGCAGTTCACTGGCGCGGTTGGTGAAGATGCCATCGACGCCGGCATCCATGACTTTCTTGAAGTCCACCGCTTCATCCACGGTATAGACATGCACCAACAGGCCCTGGTCATGGGTGTACTGGTTCATCCACGGTTGCACCAGATCCGAATAACTCTGGCTGCCACCGTGGGTCAACGCCGCGGACGGTCCGGTGCCGATGGCGCCCAGGGCTTTGGCGGACTGTACCCATTTTTCGAATTCAGCCTTGTCCTTGGGTTCCTGCTTGGCGTAATAAACTGCCTTGTCGGTTTCGCCGGACTCGGCAAAAGACACCTTGGACTTGGGCTCGATGTTGCCTTCGCCGACCCATAGCAGCAGGATCTTCGGCACTTTCGGCATCTCTTTGTGCAGCAACTCGAGGCTGCTCTTTTCGAAGGTCTGCAAGATCACTTTGCCCTTGCCCTGGCCCACTCCGGTGGCGCGCTTGGCCAGTTTTGAGCCGGCCGGGCTCAGCCAGCCGCGGTCCTGCAATTTGTCCTTCAGATCGCGTTCGATACCGGGAAACAGCTTCGGCTCCTTGGTCTCGATGTACAGCCCTGGTTTGTGCAGCGGGTTGCCTTCGGCGATGTCGATCACTTCATCCAGGGTGAGGATTTTCAGGCCGGCGAATGAAGGGCGGGCACGGTCCGGGTAGGCGGTGTTGAACCAGCTGCCGGCGTCGAGGGTCTTGAGTTCCGCCATGGTGAACTGGTTGGCGGCGCTGTCCTTGCGCTCGGGAAACTTGGTCGCGACATCCGTGGTGCGCAGCAGGCTGTCGTCATGCAGGACGAACAACACACCGTCCTTGCTGCGTTGCAGGTCCAGTTCCAGATAGTCGGCGCCCAGGTCTCGGGCCAGTTTGTAGGCCGCGGCGGTGGATTCCGGCGCGTCGAACGAAGCGCCACGGTGGGCGATGACCGCCGGGTGCGGAATGCCCTGGAGGGCTGCCAGCGCCTTGGGTGACGAGGCCTCGGAGGCTTGTGTCTGGCCGAAGCCGAGCAACAGGCTCAGCACCAAGGCGCTGCGGGTAAAAGTGACAGGCATGCTCGAAATCCTTTCGTGGGTGTGTGCAAAAACCTATCTTTTAGCAACTGAACGCTGTCGGCGCTATCGCCATACCGACATAAACGTGTGCAAAGCAGAATTTTCCCACGCATTTCCAGGATGCTTTGCAGTACCCTTGGCAGCACCAGTTTCCCCGGCAGAGGGAAACCCGAAACCATCGTTCACTTGCCCTGCGTGTAAACCATCGATCAGACGTCCCGAGGGACGCATCCATGAGGTTTACCATGCGCACCACTTCGACATTCATCTGCCAGGCCGCCGACCAGCTCAAGGGGTTTGTCGGTCTGAACCGCAAGACCGGCCACTACATCGTACGTTTCAGCGAAGACGCCTTTGGCATGGACGTGGCCGACGACGGCATCATTCCCGCCAGCGAGTTTGTCTGGGCTGAGGTGGCAGACGGCACCATGGCCCTCAAGCGCGAGCGCATCCAGTTGTTGCTGGACCAGCACATCGACGACCGCATCAATCTCACCGAACCTTTACGGGTGTACATGGCCCGCAGCGACCTGCCGGAAATCGTGGCGGTGCGGCAGTTGGTGGAAGGCTGAACCCCGACCGTGAGTTGAGCAAGAGCCCCTGTGGGAGCAAGGCTTGCCCGCGATGGCGGCGGCACATTCAGTATTGATCCAAACTGACCCACCGCTATCGCGAGCAAGCTCAGCTCCCACAGGGATCGGTGGCAAACTGACCCACCGCTATCGCGAGCAAGCCCGCTCCCACAAGGGATCGGGGGGACGCAGGATCTGCGTCCACCTCATATCCATGTGGGAGCCGAGCTTGCTCGCGATGGCGGCGTCACAGTCAACATCAATGCGAGCTGCGCTCATGGCCTTGTCCTCGCGCAGACCTCCACAAACGCAGCAACCAACGGCGGCACACGACCCTCCAGCGCAGCACGTTCAGGTTGGAATAGCGTCGCGACAAAGAATGGATGATCGCGCAGCTCTACCGCCCGCAGGTCGCCAGCCGAATCCCGGGCCACGGCGTGCAGGCGCTGGTTCAGCAAGTCTTTTTCAAAATCCGGATTGACCCCGAAGCGGCAGTGATAGCCCTCGAAAACCGTCTGGCGACCATAGGCCCTGGCGATCAGGGAACCCGCTTCGAGCTGAAGGCTATCGATGATTTCCACCAAGGCACAGCTCAGCGGCGTCAACAGGGCCCGCTCAGCCTCGGGAGCGGTTTCGCCATGGGCGGCATCGGCCCAGCCCATCACGTTACGGGCGTATTCCAGTACGGCATGCTGAAAGCCACCGCAGGTGCCGAGGAAAGGGCGACGCTGTTCCCGAGCAAAACGAATCGCTTGCAAGGCGCCATCTTCACCTCGGTAAGGACTGCCGGGCACGCACCAGACGCCATCGAAGCCAACCAGGATGTTGTCGGCGGCGATGGCGTCGGTTGCCAACCATTGGCTGCGAATGTCTTGCCCGGTTTGCCTGGCGATGAGCTCAAGGGCGCGGGGGATCGCCCGATGGGCCGTTATCTGTGGGTCATAGTCGCCGACCAGAGCGATGTGTAAAGAACGCTGGTTATCCATGGGATGTTCGCCGCTTGTTGATTGCTGGTCGCCACTATAGATTGGCGTTCACGCAATCAATATTGGCGTTTATCCAAGTGTTCAATGCATCGACGCACTATCGTCTGGACTACCCGGATCTGTCCCTGATCCTCGCGCTGGTCCGTGGCGGCTCGCTGGCTCGGGCAGCACGATTGCTCCAGGTGGACGTGTCCACGGTATTCCGCTCGATACGCCGGCTCGAGGCGGCGCTGGGCCAACCCTTGTTCGAAAAAAGTCGTTCTGGATACCTGCCCACGAGCCTGGCCCAAGCATTGGCCGAGCAGGCCGAGCGCGCCGAGCAGGCCTTGGAAGCGGCGCGGATCGGTGTGGAGCAGGGGGGCGAGGTCGTTAGCGGCACGGTACGCCTGACGTGCACCGACTCGGTCCTGCAGGCATTGCTGCTGCCCGCGTTGGCTCGGTTCATGCCCGACTACCCGGCATTGACCCTTGAGCTGAGCACCTCGAACGACTTCGCCAACCTGAGCCGCCGTGATGCCGACATTGCGTTGCGCTTGACCCGTACGCCGCCGGAACACCTGGTTGGGCGAAATCTGGGGCGCGTGACTTACCGGGTATGTGCCGGCGCCACGTACCTACGCTCGGCGAGTCCGGATGATTTGGCCTCCATGACCTGGATCGCGCCGGACGACTTCCTTCCCGATCACCCCACCGTGGCCTGGCGCCGCCAATCTCTACCCGGCGTGGTGCCTGCTTATCGCTGCAACAGCATGCTTTCGGTCACCGAGCTGGTGCGGGCCGGCTTGGGGGTTGCGGCGCTGCCGGACTTTCTGATCGATGAACGCCAGGGCCTGAGACCCCTTGGCGAACCGCTGGAGGGATATGACACGGCCCTGTGGCTCCTGACTCGTCCGGACTGCCGGGCCTTGCGTTCGGTGGTGACCTTGTTCGATGAGCTGGGGCGCAATCTGCGATGGCGCTGACTTTCAACGGGGCAGGGTGCGCATGACTCTGGATGACGGTCCCCCAACGGTTATAGTGCGCTGAGCACCCGCCCTTGGCAGAGAACATCACGATGACGAAGTCTTCCCAACCCACCCCATCCGCACCCGTTGACCACTTGCGTTTTCATCGCCCTCACGCTCATCTGGCGCCGACCTTTGGCAATGACCGCTTTGCGTTGAGAGCGGAGGCGTTCGCGCGTTTTTTCGGAACTCCGATGTTCCTCGGCGCGCAAACCTTGATTGTGCTGATATGGATCAGCCTGAACCTGTTGGGCGTCGTTCATTTCGATGCTTACCCGTTCATCTTGCTGAACCTGGCATTCAGCCTGCAGTCAGCCTATGCCGCGCCGCTGATTTTGCTGGCGCAGACCCGCCAGGCCGCCCGAGACAAAGCCCAGGCGGAAGCCGATGCGCAGCATCGCGAAGCCTTGGCCATCGCCAACAGCGAGCGCCAGGCCCAGGCCGCGCAGAATACGGCGCAGTTGCTCGAATTGTTGGAACAGAACACCCGCCTGACGGAAATGACCAAGGCATTGACCGAGCGTATCGACAGCTTGACTACCGAACTGCATCAGAAGGTCATGCACAACCCATCGATGCAGTAGTCCTCCATTGCCTGATCAGGCTTGGTAACGGCTCAGGAACATGTCGAGGGCCGACTCGATCACCTGGGTCTGCTCATCCAGGGTCAGGCTTGGTTGCCCCATCGAAACCTGCGGCCAAAAGGCGAACGTCTTGAGTAGCCCATGCATTTGTTGGGCGGCAAATGCCGGTTCCACGGGCTTCAAGCGGCCATCGGCCTGGGCCATGCGAATCCAGGCAGTCAAGCCTTCCTCACGTTGTCCCATGCGCGCAACCATGTCTTGGGCGCGCTCGGGGGAGTGGATAGTCGCGGCGATGGCGATGCGTGCCAGGTCGAGGAAGTTCTCGTCTGCGAGCATGTGCAGTTTGGCTTTCAGCAACGTTTGGAGCTGATCCCGTAGCGGCTTTTGCGGGCTGTAGGGCATGTCCTGTTCTGCGGTAATGCTGTTCCATAACCGATTCAGAATTTCGGCAAACAACTCTTCCTTGCTCGGGAAATGGTTGTACACCGTACGTTTCGATACGCCGGCTGTCGCTGCGATCTTGTCCATGCTGGTGATCTCGAAACCGCTGCTACGGAATTCAGCAATCGCGGCCTGGAGGATGGCTTCGCGTTTTCGCTCGGTAAGGCGCTGCGGTGCGGTCATGGGCAATTCGTCGGTTGAGATGATAGAAATTACACTCGGAAGTTTACTTGCTCTCGGGATTCATGCAATCTAGAAACTACACCGAGTGGTGTAGTTTTGAGTCAGACGGCTGAGCGTGCATGCAACGGCCATCCAGCGTCCCACAACGGCGAAGCGCAATTGCGACGACGTCCTTGGAGTTATCGCACCATGACCATTCCCTCTTTTTCCACCGACAGCCCGTCTGCCCTCCCTTCATCCCGGCAGGAACAGGGCAAGTATCGCAATCACGCCTTCACTCCTCGGGAAGGCTTTGGTACCACCCTGCGCATCATCTGGAACATGATCTTCCACAAGCCGCGCACCACTCGGCCTGCGGGCGCCATCGAGGTTCAACCGTTGACGCGTGCCGCCCTGCTGGCCGCGCCGAACAACAGTGTCTGGCGCCTCGGCCATTCCACCGTTCTGCTCAAGCTGCGGGACAAATTCTGGCTGACAGACCCGGTGTTCTCTGAACGCGCCTCACCCGTGCAATGGGTCGGCCCGAAGCGTTTTCATCAGCCGCCCATCAGCCTGGAAGAGTTGCCGCCGATTGAAGCCGTGATCCTTTCCCATGATCATTACGACCACCTCGATCATCAGGCCATCCTCAAGCTGGCGGCCAAGACTCACCACTTCCTGACGCCTCTTGGCGTGGGTGACACCCTGGTCAAATGGGGCATCGACGCCAGCAAGGTGCAGCAGTTGGACTGGTGGCAAGGCACCGAGGTGGACGGTATCGAGTTCATCGCTACGCCGTCCCAGCACTTTTCCGGACGCGGCCTGTTCGATAGCAACAGCACCTTGTGGGCCTCGTGGGTGATGATCGACGGCGCCAGCCGAATTTTCTTCAGCGGCGATACCGGCTATTTCGACGGTTTCAAACGCATCGGCGCGCAATACGGGCCCTTTGACCTGACGCTGATGGAAACCGGCGCCTACAACGTCGATTGGCCCCATGTCCACATGCAGCCAGAGCAGACCCTGCAGGCTCATATCGATCTCAAGGGCCGTTGGTTGCTGCCGATCCACAACGGCACGTTCGACCTGGCGATGCATGCCTGGTACGAACCCTTCGACCGCATCCTGGCCCTGGCTTGGGAACGCAATGTTTGCATTGCCACGCCACAAATGGGTGAAGCATTTAGCCTGACGCAACCGCAGCGTGGACAGGCCTGGTGGCTGGACGTCGAGCCCTCGGCGTATCAGGACCAGGCCGGTATCGCATAGCGCACGCGGAGCCTGCGCTATTCAATCATTGCGTAATCGGGTCGTCCCATGGGATCCGGCGTCGCGCCCTTGATATTCATGCCGCGCCCCGGTGCGAACCCGGGGAAGAACACCAGGCCTTCGGCTTCCAGCCGGAAGGCCAGGGCCAGGCGGGTCACGTCGAGCAAGTCGCCACCGGCCTCGAAGCGGCGGATAGCCTGGACCGAGACACCGGATTGGCGGGACAGCTCCTCGACACTCCAGCCCAGCATGGCTCGGGCCTGTGCGCTGTGAGCGGGGGTGAATTGATAGACAGCGATGCGTTCCAGAGTGGTTTTGATTGCGAGAGAGGCCATGGGGGTTCTCCAAAGCTGTGGATTCAAAAAATACTGTGTTTTTGTACAGTTGTTTTGAACCCGGATCAATCTCATTTTTTTGATCAGTGACCAGTGGTCTTTTCTAACCAGGCACTCGGGGCGTGGCCCAGTACCCGACGGAACATGGTGGAGAACGCAGCGGGGCTGTCGTAGCCCAGATCAAGGGCTATTCGCGTCACCGCATCACCTTCGGCCAGGCGGGCCAACGCCGCCATGACACACGCTTGCTGCCGCCACTGGCTGAAACTCAGCGTGGTTTGCCGGCTGAACAGGCGATTGAACGACCGCAGGCTGATATGCAATTGCGCCGCCCATTCCACGGGCGAGGCATGGGCATCGGGGTGCTTCAGGAATGCGTGGCACAGGCCGAGCAGGCGCGAATCCTTGGGCAGTGGAAGGTGCAGCGGCAGATGTGCGCTGCGCAGCAGTTCGTGCAGCAACAGATTGATCAGCGCACCGTCCCGCCCAGCCTCGTCGTAAGCCGGCGCAAGCTCCACGGCTTCCAACAGCAACTGGCGCATCAGGGGCGACACATTGATGACCTGGCAGCGGGCGTCCATGGCCGTCACTGCCGCCGGTTCGATGTACAGACTGCGGGTGCTGACGCCCAGCATCAGCACTTCATGGGCCACCCCTGGCGGAATCCACACCGCCCGTTGCGGCGGCACCACCCAATTGCCGTCCTCGGTGCTGACCTGCATCACGCCAGTGGCGCCATACAGTAACTGCGCCCGGCGATGGTGGTGCAGCGGCAATAAATGTCCGTGGGGATAATCGGTGCCGATGGCGACGACAGCCCTGGGTGTCGCATCCAATAAATCAATCGAAGTGTTGCGCATCGATGAGCCACTCGTGATTGGCGTAAACGCGAACATTATTGGCCTATTTGCTACAGCAGGCCAGGCTTCGCTTACCTATCGTGGGCGCCTCCCTTTTCATGGATTCGCCTCGATGTTCTATGTATTGCTCGCGTGTTTCGGCTGCCTGAGTGGCGTGACGGCGGTGCTGTTCGGTTTCGGTGGTGGCTTCGTCGTGGTGCCCTTGATGTATCGCATGCTGACGGCTCACCACCCAGATGACGTCATCGGTGAATCGGCGATGCACATTGCCGTCGCCACTTCCACCTGCGTCATGATCGTCAACGCCTTGGTCTCCACCGGAAAACACCACCGTGCCGGTCAGATGATTCGTCATTATCTGTGGCCGTTCGGTGGCTTCATTGGCTTGGGGGCGATTCTCGGCGCAGTGGCTGCCACTTGGCTCAGCGGCGAGATTATTCGCTACGCTTTCATTGCCTACCTGGGCCTGACCATTCTGGATTGCCTGCTGCGGCGAGGTTTTCTGACACACACCAGCGATGCCGTCCCACGTCCTTTGGCGACGATGGAGAGCGTATTGGGCGGCACCACCATCGGAATCATCGCCACGGTCCTGGGGGTTGGCGGCAGCGTCATGACCGTGCCGCTGCTGCGCCGTTGTGGCCTGAGCATGTCCCAGGCCACATCCATGGCTAACCCGCTGAGCTTGCCCGTTGCTCTGGTCGGTACTGTTACTTACATGGCTTTGGCCGGTTTCACCGATATAGACTTCGGCTCGTGGTTTATCGGTTATGTCGACCTACTGGCCTTTGTTGCGCTCACGCTTGGCGCGCTACTGGGCATTCGCTTGGCAACGCCATGGATCGGGCGGATACCGGATCGGCTTCACGCTTGGGTCTATATTGGATTGTTGGTCATTGTGATGCTGAGCATATCGATACAATAAATCGCTGCACAACGTTGCTCGAAATCTAGTGAAGGAGGGGTGGCATGTCGATATCCGACAGTGACTGGAAGAGTTACAACGAACTCTACGATCTGGCGCTAGAGCGCTTCTGCCAAGGCGTTCTTGCTGATGCCCAGACCGTCGCTCAGAGCGAAGCTTTATCGGCTCACGCGCGATATCGTACGCTCTATCGCCTCATGCGAAATCGGGATAAGGATCTGGCGATGGCATTCAATGTATCTCGACGTCGAGACGTCTCTTTATCTTTGAGATTGATGATTGCATATGACCTGCTGAGCGATCAGGAATTGGCGGTTCTGAGCGAGGAGTTGCGTGAAAGGGTTTCTGACGCCGTTCGCCAACCCTTTGAGATTGAATGGGCTGAAGACACATAAGTATTTTTCAAGCATTTTCCAGAGAACCTGAATGTTAATCTTCAACTGCACCGAAGCGGCCAGCGACTTCTTCAGCCACGTGAGCAAAGGTAAGAAAATTACCCCAGTGGAGAAACCACCATCACCCGTTATCGAGGACGATGAGGTGGTTGAATTCGCCGAACAGTGGCTGGTCCATGCCATTACTGTGCAGCGCAAACACGTGTTGTTCGTCATCCATGTGCAAACCCGTTACTGCATGATTTTCGCCGGTGCTAAAAAAGCTGACATTGAAGGTTTTGTTCAACGGTTTTCCGAGCGATGGATCAATGGCCTCATGCGCCATGCAGGGCAGCACGACCTCCTTCGTTGGATCGATGACGAGTCGATGATGGAGCGCTTCCAGAAAAGTTGTCGTGAGTACGTTTTTTACAAACGCGGTCATCGCGGTGCGCAAAAACACATCAACGAAATTTCCTGGATTTTCGAGGACTGCGCCGCCGAATGGGGAACGTTACCCGCCGATGAATACGCTGCGGGCCGCTTCGATGGGGATATGAACGACACCCCGAGAGGCAGCAAAGGTCATAAGCACTATTACTTTCCGGATAAGGAAATGATCATGCACTGGTTGCGGCGTTACGGCGGTCTGGATGAGCCCGCCGCTCAGGCAGCCCGTGAGCGGCGCATGGAAGTGAGACGAGAGATAAAGGCGTTCGAATGGCAACTTGCTCAAGAAGGGCTATGAAGAAGGTGTAGTGCTACAGCTACCCTAGGCGAAGTTACTTGTCGGCCAACCCCGGCGCCTCTCGAACAATGAAGTGATCCAGATTCTCAATATTGGCACTGAACACCCCGAACGTCTGCTCGGGGTTTTTCTTGCTCGGCACCTGTTTCAACTCCGGCGTCACACCATAAAAGAAGCAATACAAATCCCGCTCACTGTCGACAGCATGCTTGATCTCTTCCAGAAACGCTTTGCGCTTGCGGTAGTTGTCGATCAGCTTCTTGCTCAGGTAAACGTTGACCGAATATGGCTTCTTCTTCGCCTCGTCTGGTTGCTTGAACCAGACCTTGGCTTCGAAGTCGATGCGAAAGCTCTGGGTGTAATCCTTTATCTCCTTGATCTTGCCCCAGTAAATCAACCCCTTGTTGTCCAGCAGGTAATCGATCTTCTTGAAGAACGAGGCATAGGGCGCCGTGTGCTCGCCAATCTTCAGCGGCATGCGCTTGAGCAGGTCTTTGTTATCGAAATTCGAGACGAAACATTCCACCGGGTGGGCGAAGACACTGGTCTTGTCCGGTGTCGAGTCCTGGGCGGAATGAGCGTCATCACCGTGGGACGATTGATTGGGCGACGTAGGCCGAGTCGCCTCAACATCCTTCGACAGTTCGGACGGTTTACGCACGTACTGACGCCGAGTCAGCAGCAGCTCCGACGGAAAATGCTCTTCACGGTCGTCATCCGTTTCCGCCTCAACACCCTCCGCACCCAATCCCGGCGTTTTCGGACTGACATAAGGGCAGCCCTCGATATGCTGGGTAGTTGGTTGATTCTTGAAATGCGGCGTGCGGATGTAATTGACGTTCTTGGCGTTGAACGTCGTCAGCCGATTGTCCTCATCAAACGCCGCCCGACAGGCATCGTTGGGGCACTGAAAGCGCTCCTTGGCCGAATCGAATGCCATGGTCTCGTCGAAATTCAGATCCCGAACGTCATAGATCGAAAGCTTGGCATCGAGGCTGAGGCAGTAGGCGGTGTCGAATTTCATCGGGGCTCGGGTCCGTGAGAGGATGTGTATTAATACCGAAGGGCAGGGCGGGATGCACCCCTTGTTTCAACCCACCACAAACCCTGTGGCAGAGAGCTTGCTCGCGATTCTCAAAACCAATCTTTTGAATCGGCATGCATGCACCTCTTCAACATGTCATGCCTGTACACAAGATTTATAACAGACCCGTGCTGCTACTGGTGGCCTCGATCCAGCGTCAAAGCACGCAGTCATAAGTGCGGATGTTCTGCCTCAGCGCCGCCAGAAATGAGAAGGCATTTTCCACCCGCTCGCCCTGGAACCCGTGGTAATAGTTTTCCGGCGTCAGCACGGTGCCGGCGCCGCGTTTGTTGTCGGGGTGCAGGCAGTAGGGGATCGACAGAAAACTACTGTCGAAGGCACCGAGCAGGGCTTCGGACAAGTTGCTGTCGTGGGCCAGCGCGCCTTCGATCAGGCGTTTCGCGCCGCGCAGGACGCGCCCGTGTTCCTGGGAATCGAAGGGAATCTGCGGTAAAACGCCGTCGGTGTTCAGGCAGTAGTCGCAGTACTCCAGCGCCGCGATATTTTCCTCTACCCGAGGAATGCGCCTTGATTCCACCGGTGTCTTGATGATCACGCGCTGCACACCTGTGGCGCGGATCATGGCCAGCGCATCGCCAGTGATTCGACAAAAACCGCCAAGCGAGCGTGGGAAGAACCCCATGAACACATAACCGACAAAGTGATAGCTGCCCGGCGCAAAATATTCGGCCGCGAGTTGTTGCAGGGACGTCACCGCCGCACGATCCTGCACCGGCGAGGTGCCTTGGGCGTAGGAGAACGATAGCGTCTTGATGCCATGGGCGCGCAAGAACAACCCTTCAAGAATATTGAGCGCCACCAGAATCACTGGGTCGCACATCTGGCCCATCATGCAGCCGGCGAAGCTTTCGATGTGGCTGTCGTCGACGCCGCTGGACAGCACCTGACAGGCTTTCTCCCAGTGACCGAACGCCTCGCGCAACGGTGTGCGACTGTACGGCAGGCAATAGGAAATCGGCCCGCCCTCGGTGGTGGGCAGACCGACTTCGACCATGCGCTCGAAAATGTGCAACGGGTCGGGTGAACCATGACGAACCTGCACCGGCAGGCGGTAGCGCGCATCAATCTGATCGATCATGGCGCGGGTCTGCGCCGGCGGATGGTTGACGATCGGATAACCGTTGAGCATCGATTCGCTGTCGATGGCCCGTTGCGCTGCTTCAAGATTGTTTACCCGGGTGAATGCATCAAGCGTGATGGTGCACACCGTGTTCGCCCGGCTCGCTGCTGTGGCTTCCAAGCCGGCTTGCATCCGGGCCGGGTCACTGAAGCCCATTCGCGGCTGGAGCACCGGGCCATGCGCGTTGAAGCGTTCAAGAACATGGGTGTTGAAATCGATCATCCTGATCTGCCTTTTTCTACGAATCGGTAGGGGGTGCAACGGGTCAGCGAGCGACCCGTTTCTCCAGGTAATGCTCTGGATACAACTGGGCAGACACTAGCTCCTGAAAAGCATCGAAGCTGTTGGCCACGCTGTCGTCGAACACCTCATCGAAACCTGCGGCGCGTAGTGTGTCGCTATGCCGGGCAATGGTCTGGGGATCGTTTTCGGTGCAGATCTTGCCGCCGATATACACCCCATCGGTGTGTTTGGTTTCGCTACGAATACGCTGCGCGAGTTCAGCGCCTTCGATGTAGCCATGGCCATTGACCGTGCTGACGACAACCATGGCGCTGGCGTGGCGGTTGAGCCGTGCGATCACCTCATCCATGGGGGTGTTCGGTCCCAGATTCTCGACGTGGTAGCCAATGTCAGTGAGCAGGAACTCCATGAACACCAGATTCCAGCTATGGGAATCCGAAGGCACAGTGGTGAGCAGAACGGTTTTGCTGAAAGTCATCGTTAAAGTCCCTTTTAAGTGGCTGTCCTGGTTGTGTAGTACGGGAGCGCCCGCTGAAAGTTGCGAAAGTTGGTGGTCACCGAGTTGATGTAACCCCAGTTGTCGGCGTAGTTCGTGGGAAAGGGTTTGGAACCATCGATCCTGTCGCGTTCGCGGGCAGTAATGTAGTTCGGCCAGTCTTTGGATCGTGGGCGCCGGTGATGAAAGTCGTGGCACGGTGTATCGCCGACCATCACAAACACCCGGACAAACAAGTGGAACGCCAGCATCTTGATTAGCCACACGCTGATATGGGCGAAGCGTCGAACCGTTCCCGCACCTTCGGGGATGCGCAGTTCTTCACCGATAAATACGCCGGTGGTGCTCTCGCAAATGAAGTCGATGCCACGCCGTTCCAGCACGTCTACGCTGGGCCAGGTGTGCTCGGCCGCCAGGCGAAATGTGGTGCTGATGTGGTAGCCGGCGAAAATCGGAATCACCCACGCCACGATGAACAGATCGAAATGGCCCAAGGCTGCCGACAGCAGTGCAAGGCCCGCCCAGAAGACCAACGTCAATACTGCGACGCGACGGTTTGCAGCCGTGGCGGTGCCTTTCAATCGGCCCCAGAGCGAACGCAGCACGGCCAGTGGCGACAGCGCGGTCGAGACCAGTTTGGTCCACATGGTGGCGATGCTGTCGGACGGTTTTAACCCCACCACACTTTGCAGGTAGGAGAGGGTGTCATCATCGTCGGTCAGCAGCGTTTTCGAACTGTGATGCAGAGCGTGTTCGCTCTTGTAGGTATCGAAGGGTTTGAGCATCAGGACGCCGGAAATGATCCGGCCGACGGTTATATTGGTCTCGCGTGATTCGAAGACCATGTCATGGGCGCAGTTGTGGCAGATCATCACTTGCATCTGCTTGATGCCACCGGTGGCCAGGACAAAGCCCAGCAGCCACAGCGCAATGCTGGCCTGCGAATAACCGATACCGGCCAACAGCGCGCCGCCGGCTATTAATCCCGCCGACACAACGATATGGTGGAACGGCTTCAGAGGACGGACTTTATCGAGATCTTCGGGGAGAGGCTTGGCTGTCAGCCAACTCAGAAACGGCTGCATGAACCCTGGAAGGGCGCGCATTGAGTTACGTATCATCCATGTTTCCTCTAGGGTTTTGCTCCATGCAAAAACTGTAACGTGGCCTCTGGATATTTCGAATAGAAATAGGTGGAGATCGATTTTCCATTTTTGGGTATGTCATCAACATGGATTGGGATGATCTGAAGGTTTTTATCTTCGTCGCTAAATCGAACAACGTGACCGAGGCCGGAATCTCGCTCAAGGTTTCGGCCTCGACGGTGTCGCGCAAGATCGCGGCGCTTGAGGAATCGCTCGGTACGGTATTGTTTTCGAAAAAGACTAACGGCTACTTCCTGACTGAAGCGGGAAGGGCGTTGCTGCCATTGGCACTGGAGACGGAGGAGCGTTTCAAACTGATCG
The DNA here is from genome assembly GCF_058148565.1 of Pseudomonas sp. DF11. NCBI lineage: Bacteria > Pseudomonadati > Pseudomonadota > Gammaproteobacteria > Pseudomonadales > Pseudomonadaceae > Pseudomonas > Pseudomonas sp. DF11. Next base: position 66,076 of record NZ_JBYVYN010000010.1, on the reverse strand, counting down.
AGCGGCAGATGTCGCAACCGGGTGATCGGATGGCGGGACAGGTGCGCATTGATTGTCCGGAGCTAATGGGCACGCACTTGATCATTCCGCAACTCGCGGTATTTCATGATCAGCACCCCGAGATCAGCTTCGACTTCATTAACTCGGCGGTGTCGTCGAAACTCACGCAGAGCCACAGCGATATCATTATCCGCTTGCGCAGACCGGAGAACGGTAACTTCACCATGCGCCGGGTCGGGACACTGATGCAGGGGCTTTTCTGCTCCCAGGCTTATGCCGATGCCAACGGTCTGCCGGCCGAACCCGCCGACCTCAAGCACCACAGCCTGATCGGCTGGACCGAAGAAATGTCGTATATGCCGCTCGCCCAATGGTTGAGCGAAATGACCGGAGACCAGAAGCTGTGGATGCGCGTTTCCAACCTGAATGCGCAGCTCAAGGCAGTCGAAGCCGATCTGGGGATTGCCGCGCTACCCGCCTATGTCGGACACCAGTCCGGTCTGTGCCAGGTGTTGGCCAATCGCCCTGCTCGCCGCTCGGAAATCTGGTTGCTGCGCAATCAGGCTACCCAGGGTGTGAGCCGCGTTGATCGAGTGGTGGAGTATCTGACGGCAAAGCGGTCGGCATGCACTGACGGTCGTCTTAACGCGAGGTCATGGCACCAGAATCAATGAACCCTGGGTTTGGCGGTATTGCATGACGCAATGGGTCTGGGCAGCCAGCGCGAGGGGAAAGTGCGTTATTCGCGGCAAACGAATCGCGCCGCTGGACACCGCTTGCAGCACCCGTGCGGCCGCGTGGGCCAATTCAGCGTCGCCGCCGATGTAGTGCTTCAACGACGGCCGCGTCACATGCAGCGAGCCCATTTGCCCGAGCCGGGACAGGTTGAAATCCGTCACGTCGCCCGAAGCATTGCCAAACAACACGAGGTGGCCGCGCGGGCGCAAGCTCGCCAATGACAGTTCTACGGTATCTTTGCCGACAGAATCGAACACGACATGGGCGCCTTTGCCATCGGTCAATTCACGGATCAGCCCAAGCGTGTCTGGAGCCTCAGCGTCGAGGGCCGCTATGCACCCCGCATCCAGAACCTGGCGGCGTTTGGCTTCGGTCGAAGCGAGACCTATGACGCGCACCCCGCGAGCGATCAGCCAGCTTGTGGCAATGCTGCCCACGCCGCCCGCCGCCGCGTGCCAGACTACAAACTCGCCAGGCGCCAGCGGCACGCAGCGATGCGTCAGGTATTCGGCCGTCAGCCCTTTGAACATTACGCCTGCCGCGACTTCGCTCGGCACGTCATCGGGCAGGCGTATTGCCCGCGAAGCGCGAACGACCGCGTGACCGGCGTAGCTGCCGGTCGAGCTGTCGACGAAGGCCACTCGATCGCCAATGGCCAAGCTGTCCACCTGCGATCCACATTCGACGACACGCCCCGCACCTTCCATGCCCAAGCCTCTGGGGAAGGCTGAGCCATCGTCCAGCGCGCCGGAGCGCCGGTGCAGGTCGATGAAGTTCACGCCGGCGGCTTCGATGGCCACAGTGATTTCTTCAGGGCCGATGACACGCAGCGGGTATTTGCGCAATTCCATGACGTTGGGTGTTCCGGCGGCGGCGAAGACAATTCCGTGGGTCTGGGTCATGGGAGCCTCCTTAAAGCGGGCCGATGCGCAGGAAAATCCATACCGCAACCGCGATCAGCATCAGGCCGAACGCAGCGTTCTGAAACATCAGCAATTTGGGGCGGGACTGGATCAGTTTCTGCACGGTCGAACCCATCGACACCCAGATGACGTGCGAGAAGAAGTTCAGTGAAATCAGCGCCGCACTGAGGATCAAGACGACAGTGCTGCTGGTCTCGCCGGACGGCATGAACGTGGAAAACATCACCAGCAACATCACGATCCCTTGCACGTTGCCCAGTTGTACAACAATGCCGTCCCGAAATTGCAGGTGCATGGCCTTGTCGGTGGGCGCCTTCAATGGACGACGCAGCATGCGCACACCCAGCCACAAGATGTAGAAACTGCCCACTACTTGCAGCGCCCATACCAGCGTCGGATTGTTCATCAGCGTGTGATAAAGGCCTAAGCCGACCAGCACGGCGATCAGGAAGTAAGTAATGTCGAGCCCAACGATAAACCGCACCGAACGACGCACACCGCTTTGCGCACCCGACGTCGCCACCATCAAGTTGCCAGGGCCTGCGCTCAGGGTCAGCGGCACCATGGTCGATAGCCAAAGCAACCAGTTGATGCTGAAAATTTCTTGCATGTTGTCTTCCTTCATCACAACGCGGACTTAACTCCGGCAAGTCTAATTCGCAGTTGCTTCTAAGGTTATAGCGAAGAGCGCAAGGCGGTTTCCCAGAAATGGGGGGAAGCGTGGCATGGAGGAGGGCGGTCTCCGCGACCTTTGGGAGGATCAAGGTTGCGGGGAGGCTAGAACGAGGGTTCAGCGAGGATATACGGCGTCAATGCGGAGCGCATTCTAAGTTTTTCGTAGGGTAAAGGTAGCGTGCCTGTCCCAGCGCTAAACGCGGTTTTGGTTCCGTAGAATACAAAAAACCCCGTTTTCACGGGGTTTTAGTTATGCGTGCAGCCCAGGATTTTCTTTCGAATCAATCCCAGCTAAGCGCACCGCCAGTCTGATACTCAATCACCCGAGTCTCAAAGAAGTTCTTCTCTTTCTTCAAGTCCATGATCTCGCTCATCCAAGGGAACGGGTTCGTCGTCCCTGGGTACTCTTCCTTCAGACCGATCTGCGACAGGCGACGGTTAGCGATGAACTTCAGATAGTCTTCCATCATCGCCGCGTTCATGCCCAGCACGCCGCGAGGCATGGTGTCGCGGGCGTATTCGATCTCCAGCTGGGTCCCTTGCAGGATCATCTGGGTCGCTTCTTCCTTCATCTCGGCATCCCACAGGTGCGGGTTTTCGATTTTGATCTGGTTGATCACGTCGATGCCGAAGTTCAGGTGCATGGATTCGTCGCGCAGGATGTATTGGAACTGCTCGGCGACGCCGGTCATTTTGTTGCGGCGGCCCATGGAGAGGATCTGGGTGAAGCCGCAGTAGAAGAAGATGCCTTCCAGGACGCAGTAGTAGGCGATCAGGTTGCGCAGCAGTTCTTTGTCGGTTTCCGGGGTGCCGGTTTCGAACTTCGGATCGGAGATCGAACGGGTGTATTTCAGGCCCCAGGCGGCTTTTTTCGCGACCGATGGGATCTCGTGGTACATGTTGAAGATTTCGCCTTCATCCATGGCCAGCGATTCGATGCAGTACTGGTAGGCGTGGGTGTGGATCGCCTCTTCGAAAGCCTGGCGCAGGATGTACTGGCGGCATTCCGGGTTGGTGATCAGGCGGTACACGGCCAGGACCAGGTTGTTGGCAACCAGGGAGTCGGCGGTGGAGAAGAAGCCCAGGTTGCGCATCACGATGCGGCGCTCGTCGTCGGTCAGGCCTTCCGGGTTTTTCCAGAGGGCGATGTCGGCGGTCATGTTGACTTCTTGCGGCATCCAGTGGTTTGCGCAGCCGTCCAGGTACTTCTGCCAGGCCCAGTCGTATTTGAACGGCACGAGCTGGTTGAGGTCGGCGCGGCAGTTGATCATGCGTTTTTCATCGACGGCGACACGGGCGGAGGCGCCTTCGAGTTCGGCGAGGCCTTCGGCGACGTCGAGTTTGTCGAGGGCGGCCTTGGCGCGAATGATCGCGGCCGAGTCGCTGGCCGTCACGGCCCGGGCTTCGAGGGCGGCGGCACCGCCGGCGCTGTCGAGGCGGTCCATGTTGGCTTCAGAAGCGTGGCCGGCGTTGGCGCCTTTTACAGCGACTTCGCCGTCTTCTTTGTCGAATTCGTCCCAGCTCAGCATGACGTGTCGTCTCCTGCGTGAGGGCCAGATGCCCGATGAAGGCCTACTGGCCGCGATGGATCTTGAAAAATCGTTTGTTGCAGCAGCTGACGCAGGCAATAAACAGAAAAATGTACGGGTCATTCTGAAGCGGCAGTGAACGCGAGGAGGTGATAGGCCCCTGCGTGGGCTTCAGGCTGGCTTGATCCCCTGTAAGGGAATATTGCAGGCCCGTTTGAGGCGGCATTATAAGGGCTTTTTTGCCTACGTGCTGCGGCGAAATGGCTCACAGAAGGCACAGCGAAGGGCATACCCGCGTGGGAGCGAGTGTTTACAAGGCTTTGGCCGCCGAAGATTTTTTTTGCATGGATCGGGTGGCGGTATTTTTTGATCAAAAAACGAGCGTTTTTTGCGGTTTTACACTACATGTTGTGTTTGTTGAGGGTTTTCGGCGGTTGCAGACACAACCAGGCCCGATCGAAATCGGGCCATGGAAAATGCCAGTAATGATCAATCGGTATGGGCGGAACCGGTGTGATCGCTGCCATCCGAGGCGACGGTGGTTGATGTCGTGGTGGTGTAGTCGTCACTCGCGATGGTGGCAGAGTCCGCCATGTCGTACCGACTGATCGCGGCGGCGGAGCCGGTGCGATCGAAGCCATCGGCGGCGAAAGTATTGGTGGCCAGTACGGACAGGGCCAAGGCGAGGATCAGTGGGGCTTTCATGGTAGTTGCTCCTGATTCGTTCAAGGGTTGATCAGCCGTTGGAGCAACCGTTGCCCATGACGCTGTAGCGCAAGATGTGGCGCTGGCCCTTGGAATCGTCGTATTCCATCTTCGCCGGGACCACTTCGCAGACATTGGGGATCTCACTCATGGAGATGACTTTGGCGATGTCCAGGTGGGTGGAGTAGGTGTACTCCTCGATCGCCGGTTTTTGCTGTGCGACATCGGTCGGGGCCTCGTCTGCCATCGCGGTGGCGCAGAGGCTGCCGAGGACCAGAACCCATAAAGCTTTCATCTAATTCACCTTTCTTGAGGTCGAGTGGGGTCACGCAACCTTTTTGGGGCTGCGTGTGGAGCTTGGTTTTGGAGGTTGGATTAACGGCCTTCGTGGGGGCTGTGTTGCGTTAATCGTGTTTGCCGGTTGGCGAGATGGATTTTAGGGGGAGGGGGTAATCGCAAAAAGACCGGGTTTTGATAAACACTGTTGGTTGATCTGGTAATAATCGTCGTAGGGACCGGTGGCTGTCTGTTACGTCTGTGTTGGATTTACCACCGTCTTCGCGAGCAAGCCCGCTCCCACAGAGGATCTGTGTTGGACATAAAATAGGCGTTCACTGAAATTCAACTGTGGGAGCGGGCTTGCTCGCGAAGGCGGTGTTACATCAAACATCGATATTGACTGACCCAATGCCATCGCGAGCAGGCTCGCTCCCACACAGGAAAATCCCCGCAGGCAGGGCCTTGCACGTTAGTACCGACATTTTGTAGGGACTTGTTACTACCATCGTCGAATGGTTCTATAGGCCCGCCCCGGGCTACAACGGGACCATACAAAAACAACTATGTCTCCGAGGTAAGAAAGATGAGTGCGGCTTCTGTGTATCCCGTTCGCCCCGAGGTTGCGGCTAATACGCTGACTGACGAGGCGACCTACAAGGCTATGTACCAGCAGTCGGTCGTCAACCCGGACGGCTTCTGGCGTGAGCAGGCCAAGCGCCTCGATTGGATCAAGCCTTTCACCACGGTGAAGCAGACGTCCTTCGACGATCACCATGTCGACATCAAGTGGTTCGCCGACGGCACCTTGAACGTTTCCTACAATTGCCTCGACCGTCATCTGGCCGAGCGCGGTGATCAGGTTGCGATTATCTGGGAGGGTGATGACCCGTCCGAGAGCCGCAACATTACCTATCGCGAACTGCATGAAGAAGTCTGCAAGTTCGCCAACGCCTTGCGTGGTCAGGACGTGCATCGCGGCGACGTGGTGACGATCTACATGCCGATGATTCCTGAAGCTGTGGTCGCCATGCTGGCCTGTGCCCGGATCGGTGCGATCCACTCGGTGGTGTTCGGCGGTTTCTCGCCTGAAGCGCTGGCCGGCCGGATCATCGACTGCAAATCCAAAGTAGTCATCACTGCCGACGAAGGTGTTCGCGCTGGCAAGAAGATTCCGCTCAAGGCCAACGTCGATGACGCATTGACCAACCCGGAAACCAGCAGCATCCAGAAAGTCATCGTGTGCAAGCGCACCGCTGGCAACATCAAGTGGAACCAGCACCGCGACATCTGGTACGAAGACCTGATGAAAGTGGCCGGCACCGTTTGCGCGCCGAAGGAAATGGGCGCTGAAGAAGCGCTGTTCATCCTCTACACCTCCGGTTCCACCGGCAAGCCCAAGGGTGTGCAGCACACCACGGCCGGCTATTTGCTGTACGCGGCTCTGACCCATGAGCGAGTGTTCGACTACAAGCCGGGCGAAGTCTACTGGTGCACCGCCGACGTCGGTTGGGTCACCGGCCACAGCTATATCGTCTACGGCCCGCTGGCCAATGGCGCGACCACGCTGCTGTTCGAAGGCGTGCCGAACTACCCGGATATCACCCGGGTGGCCAAGGTCGTCGACAAGCATAAGGTCAGCATCCTCTACACCGCGCCGACCGCCATCCGCGCGATGATGGCCTCGGGCACCGCCGCTGTCGAAGGCGCCGATGGCAGCAGCCTGCGCCTGTTGGGTTCGGTGGGCGAGCCGATCAATCCGGAAGCCTGGGACTGGTACTACAAGAATGTCGGCAAGGAACGTTGCCCGATTGTCGACACCTGGTGGCAGACCGAAACCGGTGGCGTGCTGATCAGCCCACTGCCGGGCGCCACGGCGTTGAAACCAGGCTCGGCCACCCGTCCATTCTTCGGTGTGGTGCCGGCGCTGGTGGACAACCTCGGCAACCTGATCGAAGGCCCGGCCGAAGGCAACCTGGTGATCCTCGATTCGTGGCCGGGCCAGGCCCGTACGCTGTACGGCGACCACGACCGCTTCGTCGACACCTACTTCAAGACCTTCAGCGGCATGTATTTCACCGGTGACGGTGCGCGTCGCGACGAGGATGGCTATTACTGGATCACCGGTCGGGTGGATGACGTGCTCAACGTCTCCGGCCACCGCATGGGCACGGCCGAGATCGAGAGCGCCATGGTCGCCCACCCGAAAGTCGCCGAAGCGGCGGTGGTGGGTGTGCCGCACGACATCAAGGGGCAGGGCATTTATGTCTACGTCACCCTGAATGCCGGTGAGGAAACCAGCGAAGCCCTGCGCCTGGAGCTGAAGAACTGGGTGCGCAAGGAGATCGGTCCGATTGCTTCGCCGGACGTTATCCAGTGGGCCCCGGGGCTGCCGAAGACCCGTTCCGGCAAGATCATGCGCCGCATCCTGCGCAAGATCGCCACAGCGGAGTACGACGGTTTGGGTGATATCTCCACCCTGGCCGATCCGAGTGTGGTGGCGCATCTGATCGAGACGCACAAGACCATGAACGTGGCCTGACGGTAGTAGTCAGTAACACCGAAAAGCCCCGCCCGGCATTTGCCGGGTGGGGCTTTTTTTGTGCCTGGCGCGATCCCTGTGGCGAGGGGATTTATCCCCGTAGGGCTGCGAAGCAGCCCCTGAGAAGCCGCCTCGGTGTGCCAGGTCGCCCCATAAAGTGTTTTGGGTCTGCTACGCAGCCCAGCGGGGATAAATCCCCTCGCCACAGGGTTGTCGTATTGGGCTGACGTGCTCTACGAATAAATATCGACCTTCAAAGCAGGACGCTTCCGAACGTTACCCCTGTTTCGAAATGTGTAACCAAAGGCGCCACAACGGGGCGATGTGAAACGTGAAGCCCCGTTACAGAGCGGCTCCAGGCGCCTCAGAAAATAAGCCGACACGCTGTGCTTGCCGGATTAGAAGGGTTTGCGAATAATGGGCCCGCTATTTGCAGCATAGATCGGTTTCCCTTCTTTTGCTCTTGCATGAATTTGCGAGACTGTCAATGTGCTCGAACCGCTTTCTCGGTGCTTCTGTAATTTGTTGTCGCATTGAAGAAATATCGGCTTCGGGCCTGTCGTTAGAATGCCGATCACTCGCTCGTCGTGGCTCGCGTTGAATAAAACGTGAGCTTCCTAGGACGCAGCACCAAAGTTCGTTCCACCCATTCGCATATTGGGCTGTTGCTCACTCTGCCGTTTTCGCCCTTTACCGATGGAGTTCCAAGATGAAGAAACTTGTGCTGCTTGGCGCCCTGGCACTGTCCGTGCTGTCCCTGCCGACATTTGCCGATGAGAAGCCCCTGAAGATCGGTATCGAAGCGGCCTACCCTCCGTTCGCCTCGAAAGCTCCGGATGGCAGCATCGTCGGTTTCGACTACGACATCGGCAACGCTCTGTGCGAAGAGATGAAGGTCAAGTGCGTGTGGGTCGAGCAAGAGTTCGACGGTCTGATCCCGGCGCTCAAGGTGCGCAAGATCGATGCGATCCTGTCGTCCATGTCGATCACTGAAGACCGTAAGAAGTCCGTTGATTTCACCAACAAGTACTACAACACCCCGGCCCGCCTGGTCATGAAGGCGGGTACCCAGGTCAGCGATAGCCTGGCCGAGCTCAAGGGCAAGAACATCGGCGTACAGCGCGGTTCGATCCACGAGCGTTTCGCCCGTGAAGTCCTGGCCCCGCTGGGTGCCGAGATCAAGCCGTACGGTTCGCAGAACGAGATCTACCTGGACGTGGCAGCCGGCCGTCTCGACGGTACCGTGGCGGACGCTACGCTGTTGGATGACGGTTTCCTGAAAACCGACGCCGGCAAAGGCTTTGCGTTCGTCGGCCCGGCCTTCACCGATGAGAAATACTTCGGCGACGGTATTGGAATTGCGGTTCGCAAGGGCGATGCGCTGAAAGACAAGATCAACAGCGCGATCACCGCTATCCGCGAGAACGGCAAATACAAGCAAATCCAGGACAAGTACTTCGCTTTCGACATCTACGGCAAGTAACGACGTCCCGCCACTCGTGCGAAATGGCGCAAGCAACAGGATCTCTGCGGTTTGCGCCATTTTTTCATCCCACTTTCGAGGACCTGAATCATGTTGAAAGGCTACGGGGCTGTCATCCTCGATGGCGCATGGTTGACGCTTCAGCTCGCCTTGTCGTCCATGGCCCTGGCCATCGTCCTGGGGCTGATCGGTGTTGCCTTGCGCCTCTCGCCGGTGCGTTGGCTGGCGTGGCTGGGCGACCTGTATGCCACGGTCATTCGCGGTATTCCCGACCTGGTGCTGATCCTGCTGATTTTCTACGGCGGCCAGGACCTGCTCAATCGTGTGGCGCCAATGCTCGGTTATGACGATTACATCGACCTGAATCCGCTGGCGGCCGGTATCGGTACCCTGGGTTTCATCTTCGGTGCCTATCTGTCGGAAACCTTCCGCGGCGCGTTCATGGCGATCCCCAAGGGGCAGGCCGAGGCGGGCATGGCGTACGGCATGAATGGCTTCCAGGTGTTTTTCCGGGTGCTGGTGCCGCAGATGATTCGCCTGGCGATCCCGGGCTTCACCAACAATTGGCTGGTGTTGACCAAGGCCACCGCGCTGATTTCGGTGGTGGGCCTGCAAGACATGATGTTCAAGGCCAAGCAGGCGGCGGATGCCACGCGCGAGCCTTTCACCTTCTTCCTGGCAGTGGCGGCAATGTACCTGGTGATCACCAGTGTCTCGTTGCTGGCATTGCGTCACCTTGAGAAGCGCTACTCGGTAGGCGTAAGGGCGGCTGATCTATGATCTTCGACTACAACGTCATCTACGAGGCCTTGCCGCTGTACTTCAGTGGCTTGCTGACCACCTTGAAGCTGCTGGCATTGTCGCTGTTCTTCGGTCTGCTGGCGGCGCTGCCCCTGGGGTTGATGCGCGTCTCGAAGCAGCCGCTCGTCAATATGACGGCGTGGCTCTACACCTACGTGATTCGCGGCACGCCGATGCTGGTGCAGTTGTTCCTGATCTACTACGGGCTGGCGCAGTTCGAGTTCGTGCGCGAGAGCTTCCTCTGGCCGTGGTTGTCCAGCGCGACCTTCTGTGCATGCCTGGCGTTCGCCATCAACACCAGTGCCTACACCGCCGAAATCATCGCCGGCAGCCTGCGGGCCACGCCTAATGGTGAGATCGAAGCGGCCAAGGCCATGGGCATGTCGCGCTATAAGTTGTATCGCCGGATCCTGCTGCCGTCGGCCTTGCGTCGGGCGCTGCCGCAATACAGCAACGAAGTGATCATGATGTTGCAGACCACCAGCCTGGCGTCCATCGTGACCCTGATCGACATCACCGGTGCCGCGCGCACGGTGAATGCGCAGTACTACTTGCCGTTCGAGGCTTACATCACGGCCGGCGTTTTCTACCTGTGCCTGACCTTCATCCTGGTGCGCCTGTTCAAACTGGCCGAACGCCGCTGGCTGGGTTACCTGGCCCCGCGCAAGCACTGATAACGCATCGATCCGATCGACTGCTCAACGACTGACGTTTTGTGAGAACCGACCGCATGTACAAGCTTGAAGTCCAAGACCTGCATAAACGCTATGGCAGTCACGAAGTGCTCAAGGGCGTGTCCCTGAAAGCCGCCGCCGGTGATGTGATCAGCATCATCGGCTCCAGTGGCTCCGGCAAAAGTACCTTCCTGCGTTGCATCAACCTGCTTGAGCAACCCCATGCTGGCAAGATTCTGCTCAACAACGAAGAGCTGAAGCTGGTGGCTGGCAAGGACGGCGCCTTGAAGGCTGCGGACGCCAAGCAACTGCAGCGCATGCGTTCGCGGCTGTCGATGGTGTTCCAGCATTTCAACCTGTGGTCCCACATGACTGCGCTGGAAAACATCATGGAAGCGCCGGTGCATGTGTTGGGCGTGGCCAAGGCCGAGGCTCGCGAAAAAGCCGAGTATTACTTGAACAAGGTTGGCGTGGCCCATCGCAAGGACGCTTACCCGGGCCATATGTCCGGCGGTGAACAGCAGCGTGTGGCGATTGCCCGTGCGTTGGCGGTGGAGCCAGAGGTGATGCTGTTCGACGAGCCGACCTCGGCCCTCGACCCGGAACTGGTGGGCGACGTGCTCAAAGTGATGCAATCCCTGGCACTGGAAGGCCGGACCATGGTGGTGGTGACCCACGAAATGGGCTTTGCCCGTGAGGTGTCGAACCAGTTGGTATTCCTGCACAAAGGTCTCGTCGAAGAAAGCGGCAACCCGCGCGAAGTGCTGGTCAATCCGCAATCGGAGCGCCTGCAACAATTTCTTTCGGGCAGCCTCAAGTAATCGCTCCCGTTACGCACCTGATTTGGGTCATGCTGCGCACCGCGCGCCAGATGGTCTAATTTGGTTGCAGCCGCTTTTGGCTTTAACACTGTTTTCGCTTCGGATTGCCCGCCATGACTGCCCATCGAATAGGTTTCCTGATTTGGCCCAGCACTAAAGCCTTGACGCTGGCGCTGGCCGAGGAGGCCTTGCGTGTCGCGCAGCGGGTGCATCCGGACGTGGTCTACGAACTGTCGTTCTTGCAGGCCGAGCCGCCAGTCGACGGCGCCTGGCAACTGCCGGGTGAGCCCTGGGCCGGCAAGCTCGAGGGTTTCCAGAAGCTGTTCCTGCTGGCCGATGAACCGCCGACCGCCCTGGCCTCGCCCCTGAGCAGCGCCCTCAAGCAACTGGTGCGCGCCGGTTGTGTGATCGGTGGTTTGTCCGCGGGCGTCTATCCCTTGGCTCAGCTGGGTTTGCTCGACGGTTACCGTGCCGCCGTGCACTGGCGCTGGCAGGATGACTTCTCCGAGCGCTTCCCCAAGGTCATCGCCACCAGCCATCTGTTCGACTGGGACCGTGATCGCCTGAGCGCTTGCGGCGGCATGTCGGTGCTGGACCTGTTGCTGGCGGTGCTGGCTCGCGATCATGGCGCGGAACTGGCCGGCGCGGTGTCGGAAGAACTGGTGGTCGAGCGCATCCGCGAGGGCGGCGAGCGCCAGCGCATCCCGCTACAGAATCGTCTCGGCTCCAGCCATCCGAAGCTCACCCAGGCCGTGTTGCTGATGGAAGCCAACATCGAAGAGCCGCTGACCACCGATGAAATCGCCCAGCATGTTTGCGTGTCCCGCCGGCAACTGGAGCGGATCTTCAAGCAGTACCTCAACCGCGTGCCCAGCCAGTACTACCTGGAGCTGCGCCTGAACAAGGCCCGGCAGATGCTGATGCAGACCAGCAAGTCCATCATCCAGATCGGCCTGTCCTGCGGGTTCTCCTCGGGGCCGCACTTCTCCAGCGCCTACCGCAACTTCTTCGGCGCCACGCCGCGAGAAGACCGCAACCAGCGGCGCAGCAGCAGCCCGTTCGAATTGTCCTCGGTGCCGTCAGAGCGGGGCTAGGGCTGGCACAACCCCTGTGCGAGCAGGCAATGTAATCCTGTGGCGAGGGGATTTATCCCCGCTGGGCTGCGCAGCAGCCCCAAGACAGTCAACGCTATCTATCTGGCACACCGAGTTGCCTGGCTTAGGGGTGCTTCGCACCCCAACGGGGATAAATCCCCTCGCCACAGGTGCAATGGAAATCTGGAGGCAAGTGCCTCAAACCCCTTGGCAACGTTTAAACTGCGCCTTTGCGACGCTATTTGTCGCATTGCCGTAAACCCGCGAAAAACGTGGGTTGGCGCTATAAGAAGTTGTCGCTTGGCGACAAGGCCGGGCTGAAAACTGTCCTTACAATCCTTACCAAGCCCGCCAGTTCCAGGCGGGTGTTCCTCATCAGGAGACTCCGATGTCCGTTGAGCAAGCCGCGGTACAACGCGCCGATTTCGACCAGGTTATGGTTCCCAACTATGCACCTGCTGCCTTCATACCTGTGCGTGGTGCCGGTTCCCGCGTATGGGACCAATCCGGTCGTGAGCTGATCGACTTTGCCGGCGGTATCGCAGTCAACGTACTGGGCCATGCCCACCCGGCACTGGTCGGCGCACTGACCGAACAGGCCAACAAGCTGTGGCACGTGTCCAATGTCTTCACCAATGAGCCGGCCCTGCGCCTGGCCCATAAACTGGTCGACGCAACCTTTGCCGAGCGCGCGTTCTTCTGCAACTCCGGCGCCGAAGCCAACGAGGCCGCCTTCAAGCTGGCCCGTCGCGTCGCGTTCGATCGGTTCGGCAGCGAGAAGTACGAAATCATCGCCGCGCTCAACAGTTTCCACGGTCGCACCCTGTTTACCGTCAACGTTGGCGGACAGTCGAAGTACTCCGACGGTTTCGGGCCTAAAATTACTGGCATTACCCACGTTCCTTACAACGACCTGGCCGCTTTGAAAGCGGCTGTTTCGGACAAGACCTGCGCCGTGGTGCTGGAACCGATCCAGGGCGAGGGCGGTGTGCTGCCGGCTGAACTGGCCTATCTGCAAGGTGCCCGTGACCTGTGCGATGCGCACGACGCGCTGTTGGTGTTCGACGAAGTGCAGACCGGCATGGGTCGCACTGGCGAGCTGTTCGCCTACATGCACTACGGCGTGATCCCGGACATCCTCACCAGTGCCAAGAGCCTGGGCGGTGGTTTCCCGATCGCGGCGATGCTCACCACCGAAGCACTGGCCAAGCACTTGGTCGTCGGCACTCACGGCACGACGTATGGCGGCAACCCGCTGGCCTGCGCGGTAGCCGAAGCGGTGATCGATGTGGTCAATACCCCTGAAGTGCTCGCCGGCGTCAAGGCCAAGCACGACAAGTTCAAGACGCGCCTGGAGCAGATCGGCGCGAAATACGGCCTGTTCACCCAAGTGCGCGGCCTGGGCCTGTTGATCGGCTGTGTGCTGAACGATGCCTGGAAGGGCAAGGCCAAGGACATTTTCAACGCCGCCGAACAGGAAGGCCTGATGATCCTGCAAGCCGGCCCGGACGTGATTCGCTTCGCCCCGAGCCTGGTGGTGGAAGACGCCGACATCGATGCCGGCCTGGACCGTTTCGAGCGGGCTGCGGCGAAGCTGACGCAAGCCTGATTTCAGACTTGACTGGCTCCAGTGTGGGCCGGGCTTTTGTGGGAGCGAGCCTGCTCGCGATTGAATCGCCACGGTCCGCCAGGCAGACCGAGTCGTTCGCATCGCGAGCAGGCTCGCTCCCACAGAAAGTCTGCTTCTGTGCTTGAGTGGATGTCCGGTTTTTATTCTCTGTGTATCGACCCTTCGGTCGAACCGTTTATTTCAAGTTAAGGAGTGACACCATGCTGGTGATGCGCCCCGCGCAAATGGCTGATCTGGGCGAGGTACAGCGTCTGGCTGCGGACAGTCCGATCGGTGTCACTTCCTTGCCGGATGACGTGGAACGCCTGAGCGACAAGATCGCCGCAAGCGAAGCCTCGTTTGCCGCCGAAGTCAGCTTCAACGGTGAAGAGAGCTATTTCTTCGTGCTTGAAGACACCGCGACCGGCAAGCTGGCAGGCTGTTCGGCCATCGTCGCGTCGGCCGGTTATTCCGAGCCGTTCTACAGCTTTCGCAACGAGACCTTCGTTCATGCCTCCCGTGAGCTGAAGATCCACAACAAGATCCACGTGCTCTCCCAGTGCCACGATCTGACCGGTAATAGCTTGCTGACCAGCTTCTACGTGGTTCCTGAGTTGGTCGGCTCGCCATGGTCGGAGCTCAATTCTCGCGGGCGCCTGCTGTTCGTCGCCAGCCATCCGGAGCGGTTTGCCGATTCGGTGGTGACCGAGATCGTCGGCTACAGCGATGAGAATGGCGACTCGCCGTTCTGGGATGCCATCGGTCGCAACTTCTTCGACCTCAACTACGCCGCCGCCGAGCGCCTGTGTGGGCTTAAAAGCCGCACCTTCCTCGCCGAGCTGATGCCCCATTACCCGATCTATGTGCCGCTGCTGCCGGACGCCGCCCAGGAAGCCATGGGCCAGGTCCATCCGCGGGCGCAGATCACCTTCGACATCCTGATGCGCGAGGGTTTCGAGACCGATCACTACATCGACATCTTCGACGGTGGCCCGACCCTGCATGCCCGTGTCTCGGGGATCCGCTCGATCGCCCAGAGCCGCGTGGTGCCGGTCAAGATCGGCGAACCGGTCAAGGGCGCTGGTCGGCAATACCTGGTGGCCAATGCCCAGTTGCAGGATTACCGCGCCGTGCTGCTCGAGCTTGACTACGCGCCGGGCAAACCGGTGATTCTGGACATGGAAGCGGCCGAAGCCTTGGGCGTTGGCGAGGGTGCCAGCGTGCGCCTGGTGGCGGTTTAACGCCTTACAGCTGAGTTTCGCGGGTGGCGCAAGCGACCCGTTTGAGGAGATAGCATGATCGTTCGTCCCGTACGCAGCAGCGATTTACCCGCTCTGATCGCCCTGGCCCGCAGCACTGGCACTGGCTTGACTACCTTGCCGGCCAACGAAGAGCGCCTGGCCCATCGGGTCGGCTGGGCCGAGAAGACCTTTCGCGGCGAAGCCGGGCGCGGTGACGCGGACTACCTGTTCGTGCTCGAAGACGACGACGGCCGCGTGGTCGGTATTTCCGCCATCGCCGGTGCCGTGGGGCTGCGTGAGCCCTGGTACAACTTCAGGGTTGGCCTGACGGTCAGCGCGTCCCAGGAATTGAACATCTATCGGGAAATCCCGACCCTGTTCCTGGCCAACGACCTGACTGGCAATTCCGAGTTGTGCTCGTTGTTCCTCCATGCCGATTTTCGCAGTGGCCTCAATGGTCGGATGCTGGCCAAGGCGCGGTTGTTGTTCATTGCTGAATTCCCGCAATTGTTCGGTAACAAGATTATTGCCGAGATGCGCGGCATGTCTGACGACAATGGGCGTTCGCCGTTCTGGGAAAGCCTGGGCCGGCACTTCTTCAAGATGGAATTCAGCCAGGCCGATTACCTGACCGGCGTGGGCAACAAGGCATTCATCGCCGAGCTGATGCCCAAGTTCCCGCTGTACACATGCTTTCTGTCTGAAGATGCCCGGGCCGTGATCGGCCAGGTTCACCCGGACACTGAGCCGGCGCTGTCGATGCTCAAGAGCGAAGGTTTCAGCTACCAGGGTTACGTCGACATCTTCGACGCCGGCCCGGCGGTGGAGTGCGAAACCGGCAAGATCCGCGCGATTCGTGACAGCCAGGCGCTGGTCCTGGCCATCGGCACGCCGGGCGACGATGCCACGCCGTTCCTCATTCATAACCGCAAGCGCGAAGACTGCCGCATCACCGCAGCTCCCGCGCGCTTGGCCGCCGGCACGCTGGTGGTCGACCCGCTGACCGCCAAACGTCTTCAACTCAACGCTGGCGATCAGGTGCGTGCCGTCGCGTTGTCTGCTGCTCGGGAGTCGAAATAATGAATTCGCTGTACATCGCAGGAAGCTGGCTGGAAGGTCAGGGCGACCTCTTTGAGTCGTTGAACCCGGTGACTCAACAGGTGTTGTGGTCGGGCAACGGCGCCACGGCGGCGCAAGTGGAGTCGGCGGTGCAGGCCGCGCGCCAGGCGTTCCCGGACTGGGCACGGCGTTCGCTGGATGAGCGTATCCAGGTGTTGGAAGCTTTTGCCGCCGCCCTGAAAAACCATGCTGATGAGCTGGCCCATTGCATCGGTGAAGAGACCGGCAAGCCGTTGTGGGAAGCGGCTACCGAAGTCACCAGCATGGTCAACAAAGTCGCCATTTCGGTGCAGAGCTACCGCGAGCGGACCGGCGAGAAGAGCGGTCCCCTGGGCGACGCCACCGCTGTACTGCGCCACAAGCCCCACGGTGTGGTGGCGGTGTTCGGCCCCTACAACTTCCCCGGCCATTTGCCCAACGGCCACATCGTGCCGGCCCTGCTGGCCGGCAACAGCGTATTGTTCAAGCCGAGCGAGCTGACGCCGAAAGTCGCCGAACTGACGGTCAAGTGCTGGGTCGAGGCCGGGCTGCCGGCGGGCGTGCTGAACCTGCTGCAAGGCGCCCGGGAAACCGGCATCGCCCTGGCGGCCAACCCGGGCATCGACGGGCTGTTTTTCACCGGCTCCAGCCGCACCGGCAATCTGTTGCACCAACAATTTTCCGGGCGCCCGGACAAGATCCTCGCGCTGGAAATGGGCGGTAACAATCCACTGGTGGTGGATGAGGTGGCGGACGTCGATGCGGCGGTCTACACCATTATCCAGTCCGCTTTCATTTCCGCCGGGCAGCGTTGCACCTGCGCGCGCCGCCTGCTGGTGCCGGAAGGCGCCTGGGGCGATGCCTTGCTGGCGCGCCTGGTAGCGGTCAGTTCGACCATCGAAGTGGGGGCCTTTGACCAGCAGCCAGCGCCGTTCATGGGCTCGGTGATTTCCCTGGGCGCGGCGAAGGCGTTGATGGATGCGCAAAACCATTTGCTGGGCAAGGGCGCCGTGCCTCTGTTGAGCATGACCCAGCCGCAGGCCCAGGCTGCATTGTTGACGCCGGGTATCCTGGACGTGACGGCAGTGGCCGAGCGACCTGATGAAGAACTGTTCGGGCCGTTGTTGCAAGTGATCCGCTACAAGGATTTCGCAGCGGCAATCACCGAGGCCAACAATACGCAATATGGCCTGGCCGCTGGCTTGCTGTCCGATTCCCAGGAGCGTTACCAGCAGTTCTGGCTGCAAAGCCGTGCCGGTATCGTCAACTGGAACAAACAGCTGACGGGAGCTGCCAGCAGCGCACCGTTCGGCGGTGTCGGTGCTTCGGGCAACCATCGCGCCAGTGCTTATTACGCGGCCGATTATTGCGCGTATCCGGTGGCTTCCCTGGAGACACCAAGCCTTGTCATGCCGGCTGCCCTGACCCCCGGCGTGAGAATGGTGTAAACCCCAATCGCGAGCAGGCTCGCTCCCACAAGGACAGTGCAAGACCCTGTGGGAGCGAGCCTGCTCGCGATGGCCGCGCTGCGGTTGTTACTTGATGCCTATAAAAAAACAGATTCTCGTGGAGCCTCGCTGATGAAATCCTATGAAGTCAACTTTGACGGTCTAGTGGGGCCGACCCATAACTACGGCGGGCTCTCGTACGGCAACGTCGCGTCCCAGAGCAACAGCCAGCAGTCCTCCAACCCCAAGGAAGCGGCGCTGCAGGGCCTGGCGAAAATGAAAGCGCTGATGGACATGGGTTTCCAGCAAGGGGTGCTGGCACCACAGGAGCGCCCGGACGTGGCGGCCCTGCGCCGCTTGGGCTTTGCCGGCAGTGATGCCCAGGTCATCCAGCAGGCCGCGAAAGAAGCGATGCCGCTGCTGGTCGCCAGTTGCTCGGCCTCCAGCATGTGGGTGGCCAACGCCGCCACCGTCAGCCCGAGCGCCGACACCGCTGACGGTCGCGTGCATTTCACCGCCGCCAACTTGAACTGCAAGTACCACCGCAGCATCGAACACCCGACCACCAGTCGCGTGCTGGGGGCGATGTTCGCCAATCAGCAGCACTTCGCCCATCACGCCGCGTTGCCGGCGGTGGCGCAGTTCGGCGACGAAGGTGCCGCCAACCACACCCGTTTCTGCCGCGCCTACGGCGAAGCCGGCGTGGAGTTCTTCGTCTTCGGTCGCAGTGCCTTCGACACCCGTTACCCCGCACCGCAGAAATACCCGGCGCGCCAGACCCTGGAAGCCTCCCAGGCCGTTGCCCGCCTGCATGGGCTGCGGGAGGAGGGCGTGGTGTACGCCCAACAGAACCCGTCGGTAATCGACCAGGGTGTGTTCCACAACGACGTGATCGCGGTGGGCAATGGCGAAGTGTTGTTCTATCACGAGGATGCGTTCCTCGAGACCGACAAGATGCTGGCCGAGCTGAGCAGCAAACTCGCCAAGGTCGGTGGGAAATTTCAGTCGGTGTGTGTACCGCGTTCGGCGGTGACGGTCGATGACGCCGTGCGCTCCTACCTATTCAACAGCCAGCTGTTGTCGCGCCCCGACGGCTCGATGCTGTTGATCGTGCCGGAAGAGTGCCGCAGCAACGAACGTGTCTGGCAGTATCTGCAAGGCCTGACGGGCTCTGGAGGGGTGATTCGCGAGGTGAAAGTCTTCGATCTCAAGCAAAGCATGCAGAACGGTGGCGGCCCAGCCTGCCTGCGGTTGCGCGTGGCCCTCAATGAAACCGAGCTGGCGGCCGTCAACCCAGGGGTTATCATGACCGCGCCGTTGTACGATTCGCTGACCCAATGGGTCGAGCGGCACTACCGCGACCGCATGACCGAAAATGACCTGGCAGACCCGCAGTTGCTGCTCGAATGCCGTGCGGCGCTGGATGAACTGACACAAATCCTTAAACTTGGCGCGGTTTATCCTTTCCAGATCAATTGAAAGCGCGCGCGACCTGACTACAGTCAAAGCAGGGCGCGTTGCCTTATCCCCAGACGAGAACGTTAAAACATGAGCGATACCCTGCAGCTGATCCTTGAAGACACCGATGGCACCCAACTGGAAACCTCCTGCACCCGCGTCGCGGTAATGTGGCAAGGCAAGGAACTGTGGATCCAGCAGGACGGCCGCGGCCAGTTGCTGATCGGCGTGGACGTCGAGGAAGGGGACGAGGAATACGCCAACCTGTTGTTGCGTCCATTGGCAACCAACCTGGTCAGCCTGCAACTGGAAATGGAACCGGCGGACGTCGGCGACGATGACCATGTCCATGGCCCGGATTGCGGCCACGACCATTAAGGAAACCGCGCTATGCTCGCCCTCGGCAAACTGCTTGAACTGACCCTCGCCGGCCGTGAACCGGCGGAGAAGACTCAACTGACAGTCGAAGGCGTACGGATGCGCTGGTTGAGCGAGGGCGCGCTGGAGGTCAAGCCGCCCGAAGCCCGGGATAACGGCCTGGACCTGCTGCTGTCGGCCGGCATCCATGGCAACGAAACCGCGCCCATCGAATTGCTCGACCGCTTGCTGCATGACATTGCCCGTGGCGACCTGAAGCCACGGGCACGCATTCTGTTCCTGTTCGGCAACCCCGAGGCCATCCGGCGCGGTGAGCGTTTTGTCGAGCAGGACGTCAACCGGCTGTTCAATGGTCGCCATGAGCTGAGTGGTGGGCCTGAAGCACTACGGGCTTGTGAGCTGGAGCGGCTGGCCGCGAGTTTTTTCAGCCGGCCAGAACGCAGTCGCCTGCATTACGACCTGCACACGGCCATTCGCGGTTCGAAGATCGAGCAGTTCGCCTTGTACCCGTGGAAGGAAGGTCGCCAGCACTCACGCCGTGAACTGGCGCGCCTGTGTGCCGCGGGCGTGGAGGCGGTGTTGCTGCAGAACAAGCCGTCCATCGTGTTCAGTGCCTACACCTACGATCAGCTCGGTGCCGAGTCTTTCACCCTGGAACTGGGCAAGGCCCGGCCATTCGGGCAAAACGACGGCGTCAATGTCAGCCTGTTGGAAACCCGCCTGCAACAGATCATCGAGGGCAACGAGCCGGAGTTGGATGAAGGGCTCGATGGCTTGCAGCTGTTCAGCGTGGCACGGGAAATCATCAAGCACAGCGACAGCTTTCGCCTGAACCTGCCGGCGGACATCGAAAATTTCTCGGAGCTGGGTAAAGGTTATGTGCTGGCCGAGGACATCGCCCAGACGCGCTGGGTGATTGAAGAAGAGGGGGCGCGGATCATTTTCCCCAACCCCAAGGTCAAGAATGGTTTGCGGGCCGGGATCCTGATCGTGCCGGCGACAGATGAAAACCTGGCCTGACTCAGTTTCAAACTGACCAAGATCCCTGTGGGAGCGAGCCTGCTCGCGATAGCGGTATATCAGCCGACATCTATAGCGACTGACACTCCGTCATCGCGAGCAGGCTCGCTCCCACATTTGGGCTTGCGTCCAGCCTTAGACCGCTACCGCCCGCTGCTCACTGCGCCGCAACGCCCGGGTCTTGTGCAGGGTATCGGCGCAGGTCTTCGCCGCTTCCTGGCCCTTGTGCACGAAATGCTCGAAGAAGAATTTCTGATGCTCTTCCCCGGCATGGAAGTGATGCGGCGTAAGCACGACCGAGAACACCGGCACTTCGGTTTCCAGCTGCACCTGCATCAGGCCGCTGATCACCGATTGGGCGACGAACTCGTGACGGTAGATGCCACCATCCACCACCAGGCCAGCGGCGACGATGCCAGCGTAGCGGCCTGACTTGGCCAGCAGCTTGGCGTGCAACGGAATCTCGAAGGCACCACCGACTTCGAAGAAGTCGATATCACTTTCCTGATAACCCTGATTGATCATTTCGGCGACGAAGCCCTTACGGCTCTGGTCGACGATTTCCTTGTGCCAGCAGGCCTGGATGAACGCGACGCGCTCGCCCGGATGACTTTTGCTTTTGCTGTCGATTGCAGTGGGTTGCATGTTCTGGTTCCTGTTTGTGTGAAAAACAGGGCGTCATGAATCGAAGGGGATTCGAGGGTACGCCGCGCACAGACAGTCGCAGTCGGCCCTTGGGTGCCAATCCCGTTCTCTCTTCATCCGGACTATGACCGTCGGCCCCGGGATCACACCGGGTCTGCTGACCTTGCCGTTACACCGTAAAACCGTGTATCGCCAAGCGCTCGCGGGCTATGCACGTTGCGCGCAATTACCGCCGGTGGGGAATTACACCCCGCCCTGAGAACGTTTTTGCCGCCATGGTTTGTGGCAGCGGAGGATTTTTAACACATAACCCCCTGTGGGAGCGAGCCGTGGGAGCAAAGCTTGCTCGCGATGGCGTCGGGTCAGGCAGTATTGATGTTGACTGACCCACCGCTATCGCGAGCAAGCTTTGCTCCCACGGCTCGCACACAAGGGGGGTGGCATTTCCGTCGACCGGGCTTGATTATTCCGCGCCATGCCCGCAGTAATTGCCCTTCGAAAGGGATTTCCCGCCACCCGAACCCGAGGCCAGACTCATGAGCGTTATCGATCTTCGCAGCGACACGGTCACCCAACCTTCCGCCGGCATGCTCGATGCCATGGCCAGTGCGCCGACCGGCGACGATGTGTATGGCGAAGACCCGACCGTCAATCGCCTCGAAGCCGAGCTGGCCGCGCGCCTGGGGTTCGCCGCCGCGCTGTTCGTCCCTACGGGCACCATGAGCAACCTGTTGGGGTTGATGGCTCATTGTGAACGTGGCGACGAATACATCGTCGGCCAGCAGGCCCACACCTATAAGTACGAAGGGGGTGGTGCGGCGGTACTCGGTTCGATCCAGCCTCAACCCCTCGAGGTACAAGCGGACGGCTCCCTGGACCTGGCGCAAATCGCCGCGGCGATCAAGCCCGATGATTTCCACTTTGCCCGCACCCGCCTGCTGGCGCTGGAAAACACCATGCAGGGCAAGGTCCTGCCGCTGGAATACCTGGCCCGGGCCCGGCAGTTCACCCGGGAGCATGGCCTGGCCCTGCACCTGGACGGCGCGCGGCTGTACAACGCTGCGGTCAAGTTGAATGTCGATGCCCGGCAGATCACGCAGTACTTCGATTCAGTATCGGTGTGCCTGTCCAAAGGCCTCGGCGCGCCAGTGGGCTCGGTCCTGTGCGGCAGCGTCGAGTTGATCGGCAAGGCGCGCCGGCTGCGCAAAATGGTGGGCGGCGGCATGCGCCAGGCCGGGATTCTGGCGGCGGCGGGGCTGTATGCCCTGGAACACCAGGTCCAGCGCCTGGCCGAGGACCATGCCAATGCCCTGCGCCTGGCCGAGGGGTTGCGGGCGGCGGGTTACCAGGTCGAGCCGGTTCAGACCAACATGGTCTACGTGCAAATGGGCGAGCGAGCCGAGGCGATCAAGGCCTTTGCCGCTGAACGGGGCGTCAAGCTAAGCGCGGCACCACGCCTGCGAATGGTGACGCACATGGACGTGAACGCGGCGCAAATCGACCAGGTGGTCGGCACTTTCGTCGAATTTTCCCGCCACTGACCCGTCAACCGGGCCAATTGACAGTTTCTATCGCATAAACACGCTGTACCCCGCGCGCAGGGCCGATATAATGCGGCCCTTTGCCGTTGCTTCGTCTGTTGACGTTTTGCACAGGCCTTTGGCCGCAGCCTCCGTGGAAGAACCTAATGAAAAGCGCAGAAATCCGTGAAGCCTTCCTTCGCTTCTTCGAAGAGCAAGGCCACACCCGAGTAGCCTCCAGCTCTTTGATTCCGGGCAACGATCCGACCCTGCTGTTCACCAACGCGGGGATGAACCAGTTCAAGGACTGCTTCCTGGGCCAGGAAAAACGTGCCTATACCCGTGCGGTAAGCAGCCAGAAATGCGTGCGTGCCGGCGGCAAGCACAATGACCTGGAAAACGTCGGCTATACCGCACGTCACCACACCTTCTTCGAAATGCTGGGTAACTTCAGCTTCGGTGACTATTTCAAGCGCGACGCCATCACCTTCGCCTGGACCTTCCTGACCTCCGACAAGTGGCTGAACCTGCCCAAGGAGAAGCTTTGGGTAACGGTCTACGCCAGCGATGACGAAGCCTATGACATCTGGACCAAGGAGGTCGGTGTTCCGGCAGAGCGCATGGTGCGCATTGGCGACAACAAAGGCGCGCCTTACGCATCCGACAACTT
Source organism: Pseudomonas sp. DF11 (assembly GCF_058148565.1). NCBI lineage: Bacteria > Pseudomonadati > Pseudomonadota > Gammaproteobacteria > Pseudomonadales > Pseudomonadaceae > Pseudomonas > Pseudomonas sp. DF11. The sequence continues at coordinate 42,728 of NZ_JBYVYN010000010.1, read as the reverse complement.
CTGGACCATGGGCGATACCGGCCCATGTGGCCCGTGCACCGAGATTTTCTACGATCACGGCGCCGACATCTGGGGCGGCCCACCCGGCTCGCCGGAAGAAGATGGCGACCGCTACATCGAGATCTGGAACAACGTGTTCATGCAGTTCAACCGCACCGCCGATGGCGTGTTGCATCCGCTGCCTGCGCCGTCGGTCGACACCGGCATGGGCCTGGAGCGGATCAGTGCGGTGTTGCAGCACGTTCATTCCAACTATGAAATCGACCTGTTCCAGAGCCTGCTGAGCGCGTCGGCCCAGGCCATCGGTTGCACCAACGACAACCAGGCTTCGTTGAAAGTGGTGGCCGACCACATCCGTTCCTGCGGTTTCCTGATTGCCGACGGTGTGCTTCCGTCCAACGAAGGTCGCGGCTATGTGCTGCGTCGGATCATCCGTCGCGCCTGCCGTCACGGCAACAAACTGGGCGCCAAGGGCAGCTTCTTCTATCAGATCGTCGCGGCGCTGGTGGCCGAGATGGGCGACGCCTTCCCCGAGCTCAAGTCCCAGCAGGCGCACATCGAGCGCGTACTCAAGGCTGAAGAAGAACAATTCGCCAAGACCCTGGAGCAAGGCCTGAAGATCCTCGAGCAAGACCTGGCCGAACTCAAGGGCAACGTGGTTCCGGGCGATGTGGTGTTCAAGCTGTACGACACCTACGGTTTCCCGATGGACCTGACCGGTGACATCGCCCGCGAACGCAACCTGACCCTCGACGAGGAAGGTTTCGAGCGCGAGATGGAAGCCCAGCGGGTCCGCGCGCGTTCCGCCAGCTCTTTCGGCATGGACTACAACAGCCTGGTCAAGGTTGAGGTGGCCACCGAGTTCACCGGTTATGCCGGTACCACCGGCTCGGCCAAGATCGTTGCTATCTATAAGGATGGGCAGTCGGTCGACATCCTGAGCGAAGGCCAGGAAGGCGTGATCGTGCTGGACAAGACCCCGTTCTACGCCGAATCCGGCGGCCAGATCGGCGACAGCGGTTACTTGCAGGCCGGCAACTCGCGTTTCGACGTGCGTGACACCACCAAGACCGGCGGCGCGTTCCTGCACCACGGCGTGCTGGCTTCCGGCAGCCTGATGATCGCAGCGCCGGTGGCCGCTCATGTCGATGCCGACGTTCGTCATGCCACGTCGCTGAACCACTCCGCCACGCACTTGCTGCACGCGGCGTTGCGCCAGGTGCTGGGCGAGCATGTCCAGCAGAAGGGTTCGTTGGTGGACAGTCAGCGCCTGCGCTTTGACTTCAGCCATTTCGAGGCCATCAAGCCTGAGCAACTCAAGGCGCTGGAAGACATCGTCAACGCCGAGATTCGCAAGAACTCTCCGGTAGAAACCGAAGAAACCGACATCGAGACCGCCAAGCGCAAGGGCGCCATGGCATTGTTCGGCGAGAAGTACGGCGACAGCGTGCGCGTGCTGAGCATGGGCGACTTCTCGGTCGAGCTGTGCGGCGGCATCCACGCTAACCGGACCGGCGACATCGGTCTGATGAAAATCATCAGCGAAGGTGGCGTGGCCTCCGGCGTACGCCGGATCGAAGCGGTCACCGGTGCTGCGGCCCTGGCGTACCTCAACGCGGCCGAAGAACAACTCAAGGAAGCGGCAACCCTGATCAAGGGCAGCCGTGACAACCTGATCGACAAGCTGTCGGCCGTGCTGGAGCGCAACCGCCTGCTGGAAAAGCAACTCGAGCAGTTGCAGGCCAAGGCCGCCAGCGCCGCGGGCGACGATCTGTCGGCCCAGGCCGTGGACGTCAAGGGCGTGAAAGTACTGGCCGTGCGTCTGGATGGCCAGGATGGCAAGGCGCTGCTGGCGCTGGTCGATCAGCTGAAAAACAAACTCGGCCGCGCAGTGATCCTGCTCGGCAGTGTCCATGAGGAAAAGGTCGTTCTCGTCGCAGGCGTGACCAAGGACCTGACTGGCCAACTCAAAGCCGGTGATTTGATGAAGCAAGCCGCTGCGGCAGTGGGCGGCAAGGGCGGCGGTCGCCCGGACATGGCGCAAGGCGGTGGTACCGACGTCGGCGCACTGGACGCGGCACTGGCCCAGACCGTTGCATTCGTAGAGCAGGGTATTTAAGGCAGCGCCGCGGGCTCGTGGTCTAGTCACGAGCCCGAGCGCTGTTGAGTGATTATTGGGCGCCCTTCATGGGCAGAGGCGGCTTTGAAATGGCTTTGATCGTACAGAAATTTGGAGGCACCTCGGTCGGCAGTGTCGAGAGAATCGAACAGGTCGCCGACAAGGTTAAGAAATTCCGTGATGCGGGCGATGACCTGGTGGTTGTGCTGTCGGCAATGAGCGGCGAGACCAACCGTCTGATCGATCTGGCCAAGCAAATCAGTGGCGACCAGCAACCGGTCCCGCGTGAGCTGGACGTGATCGTTTCCACCGGCGAACAGGTGACCATCGCCTTGCTGGCCATGGCGCTGATCAAGCGTGGCGTGCCAGCGGTGTCCTACACCGGCAACCAGGTGCGTATCCTGACGGACAGCGCGCACAACAAAGCGCGTATTCTGCAGATCGACGACCAGAAGATTCGCAGCGACCTGAAGGCTGGTCGTGTAGTGGTCGTCGCCGGTTTCCAGGGCGTGGACGAGCACGGCAACATCACCACCCTTGGCCGTGGCGGTTCCGATACCACTGGCGTGGCACTGGCAGCGGCCCTCAAGGCTGACGAATGTCAGATCTACACCGATGTGGATGGTGTCTACACCACTGACCCACGGGTAGTGCCTGTGGCTCAGCGCCTGGACAAGATCACCTTCGAAGAGATGCTGGAAATGGCCAGTCTCGGTTCCAAGGTGCTGCAGATCCGGGCGGTCGAATTCGCTGGCAAGTACAACGTTCCGCTGCGCGTTCTGCACAGCTTCAAAGAGGGTCCGGGCACCCTCATTACTATCGATGAAGAGGAATCCATGGAACAGCCGATCATTTCCGGCATCGCCTTCAACCGCGATGAGGCCAAGCTGACCATCCGTGGCGTGCCAGACACCCCCGGCGTGGCATTCAAGATTCTCGGCCCGATCAGTGCCGCGAACATCGAAGTCGACATGATCGTGCAGAACGTCGCGCACGATAACACCACTGACTTCACCTTCACCGTGCACCGCAACGACTACCAGTCTGCCGAAGCGATCCTGAAAAAGACCGCTGGCGAGATCGGTGCCCGGGAAGTGGTGGGCGATACCAAGATCGCCAAGGTCTCGATCGTCGGTGTCGGCATGCGCTCCCACGCAGGCGTGGCCAGCCGTATGTTCGAATCCCTGGCCAAGGAAAGCATCAATATCCAGATGATCTCTACCTCGGAAATCAAGGTTTCCGTGGTGATCGAAGAGAAGTACCTGGAGCTGGCCGTGCGCGCCCTGCACACGGCTTTCGAACTCGACGCAGCCGCCCGACAGGGCGAGTAAGGCGTTGTCTTGAGGGCGCGGCTGGACCGCGCCCTTTGTTTTTCTGAATGGCGCGTCCCAAAACTGTTCTTTTGCCCGCGCTGGTCAATACTAGGCCTGTAGGCTTCGACCGTTTCGGTTGTAGGTCCAATGCCTCTTTTTTTGCAGACTGTTGTCCCTTAAGTGAATTGCGTGAGGAGAAAAGTATGCTGATTCTGACCCGTCGGTGTGCAGAAAGCCTGATTATTGGCGATGGCGAAATCACCGTGACCGTGCTCGGCGTCAAAGGAAACCAAGTGCGTATCGGCGTCAACGCCCCGAAAGAGGTTGCTGTACACCGCGAGGAAATTTACCTGCGTATCAAGAAAGAGAAGGACGACGAACCAAGCCATTAATTTTTATCGATTTTTATGTTTGCAAACGGGGATGAAGGTGGTTAATATACGCCCCGTGTTGCGGAGAGCTGGCCGAGTGGCCGAAGGCGCTCCCCTGCTAAGGGAGTACACCTCAAAAGGGTGTCGGGGGTTCGAATCCCCCGTTCTCCGCCATTATTCGTTTAGTGCGTCAAAGCCTGGCTTGATCGGTAAGTGATTGAAATTACTGAAAAAAGCGCTTTACAAAAGGAATTGACGACCTATAATGCGCGGCAACAAATGCACTCGTAGCTCAGCTGGATAGAGTACTCGGCTACGAACCGAGCGGTCACAGGTTCGAATCCTGTCGAGTGCACCATTTAAGAGTCGTTTGCAGCAATGCAAATAACTTGGCGTCAACCAGTTGTGATCTGGTATAAAACCACAACTTGCACTCGTAGCTCAGCTGGATAGAGTACTCGGCTACGAACCGAGCGGTCACAGGTTCGAATCCTGTCGAGTGCACCATATACCAAGAAGCCCGCGTTAACGCGGGCTTTTTGCTGTCTACGATTTGCCTTTCACACATCCTCTTTCATCGAACACGATCTCTGCGCTGCGACCTTTCTTCGCCTTGTAGGTATACCGTGTGCTCGAATTGCGAATTTTGATTGAGTGTGGCTTGCCCAGGGCGCTTTCCACGTCCTGTTGGCTCATGCCGGCGATGATTCGTCGGTCGAGGATGGCATCGCGGCGTTGCCTGGCGTCGATGAGGTTCCCGCAACGGTCCTGGAACTGGCCGACGACGGTCGGCTCCCTGCGGGTGGTTTTGTTGCTGGATGTTTGCCAGCGCTCCGCTTCGGGCAGCATCGCCTCGGTCGTCGGTTCGGTCGAACCCGGGCGATACGGATGGATCTGTTGTAGTGACAGGGCTTCTCCCGGGCCGCAGCTCAGGGTCGTGAACGTAACGTGCCCTGCGCTATTTTCGCAGCGATGCACGGTCTGCCCGGCAGCCCATAACGGCAGGCAGGCGAGCAGGAACAGGCAGTGGTTGAGGGGCATCCGGTCGTCCTCCTTGACGGTGCAGAAGAGAAGGGTAGTCGCTGCATTTGTGCCGGACCGTGTGTTTTCTTTTCCGGATAAGTCGTCGTAAAGGGACAGGTTCAGCCTATGTTCAGGTTTGTCTCGCAAGCGCTTGTTCTTGCCATGATTTTTTAACGTTTTACAGCGTCAAGACAGCATCAAGCGGTGTATGATTGCGCCCGTCAGCCCCGCCGGGGCTTTGGAATATCTCCATGGACTTACCCAGTAGTTACTCAATATCAAGTTTTGCCAATCATGAATTAACTGATTGAACCTTCCGGCGTGCTCCACTGCTGGGAGTGGAGTTCGCCTATGACCCAAGTAGAAGTAAAAAAAACGCAGGAAAGCCTTCAGGATCGTCTCGCTCAAGTCGTTGAGCTGCTGCAGCGCCAGCGGGTCGTCGAAGACCTGACGCATCGCCAGGAAGGTCCGCATCATGATCGGGTCGAGAACCTGGTCCACCGGCAGAATCTCGTCGAGTTGCAACGCAAGCTCGATGATCTTCACTCCGCTGACGTTGCCTACATTCTTGAAGCCTTGCCACTGGAAGAGCGTCTGACGGTCTGGCAGTTGGTCAAGGCCGATCGTGACGGTGACATCCTGCTCGAAGTGTCGGACTCGGTTCGGGAAACCCTGATCGCCGACATGGATGATCACGAGTTGCTGGCGGCGGCCAAGGAAATGGACGCCGACGAGCTCGCCGACCTTGCGCCCGAACTGCCACGGGACGTTGTCCACGAACTGATGGAAGCCCTCGACGGCCAGCAACGTGAGCGTGTGCGCTCGGCGTTGTCCTATGACGAGGAGCAGGTCGGTGCGCTGATGGACTTCGAGATGGTGACGATCCGCGAGGATGTCAGCCTTGAAGTGGTTTTGCGCTACCTGCGGCGCCTCAAGGAGCTACCCGGCCATACCGACAAGCTTTTCGTGGTCGACTACGACGGCGTGCTCAAGGGCGTGCTGCCCATCAAGCGTCTGCTCGTCAATGACCCGGAAAAGCAGGTGGCCGAGGTCATGGCCAGTGATCCGGTGAGTTTTCACCCGGACGAAGACGCCTACGATGCGGCCCAGGCGTTCGAACGTTATGACTTGATTTCGGCACCGGTGGTCGACAAGAACGGCAAACTGATCGGCCGTCTGACCATCGATGAAATGGTTGACTTGATTCGTGAGGAAAGCGAAAGCGAAGTCCTCAACATGGCCGGTCTGCGCGAAGAAGAAGATATCTTCGCCTCGGTCTGGAAATCCCTGCGTAACCGCTGGGCCTGGTTGGCGATCAACCTGATCACGGCCTTTGTTGCCTCTCGGGTCATTGGTCTGTTCGAGGGCTCCATCGAGAAGCTGGTGGCGCTGGCGGCGCTGATGCCCATCGTCGCCGGCATTGGTGGCAACTCCGGCAACCAGACCATCACCATGATCGTCCGCGCCATGGCGCTGGACCAGGTCAGCACTGGTAATACGTCGCGATTGATGCGCAAGGAACTGGCGGTCGCCCTGATCAATGGTGTGATCTGGGGAGGCGTGATCGGTGTGGTGGCTTACCTGCTTTATGGTAGCTGGTCGCTGGGCGTGGTCATGACCGCCGCGATGACGCTCAACCTGTTGTTGGCGGCGTTGATGGGGGTGTTGATTCCCATGACCCTGGCCCGCATGGGGCGTGACCCTGCCATGGGCGCCAGTGTAATGATCACTGCCATGACGGACAGCGGCGGGTTCTTCATTTTCCTGGGGTTGGCGACGATTTTCCTGCTCTGAGTCGTTCATTCAGAAACCCGCCTGTTTGGCGGGTTTTTTATTGCGCGGAATTTTCTGCGTCTCAATGCATCAATGCCAGTCGTGCAGCCAGCAACACAAAAGCTGACGAGAAGATGCGGCGTATCCACTGCAACACGGATGGACGCTCCAGAACATGGTGGCGCATCGATGCGCAGAACACGCCATAGACGACGAAGATGGCGAAGGTGATAGCCATGAAGATGAAGCTCAGTTGCAGCATGCGCCACGTGGCATTTGTTTCTCCTGGTGAGAGGAATTGCGGTAGGAAGGCGAGGAAGAAAATCGACAGCTTCGGATTCAGCAGATTGAGCAAGATGCCCGAAAAAATCACCGCGCCATTCGAGGGCGGCGTTTTGTTCGGGTCAATGTGCAAGGCTCCGTGGCTCTGGAGTGTGCTCCATGCCATCCACAGCAGGTAAGCGACGCCAAGATACTTGATGATCTCGAAGGCCAATGGGCTGGCGTGCAGCAGTGTGGCGAGGCCCGTGATGGCTGCCAGCATGTGGGGCACGATCCCCAGGGTGCAACTGAATGCGGCTACCACGCTCGCGCGCCTGCCTCGGGCCAGGCCGGCCGCTACCGTATAGACCACGCCAGTGCCAGGCGAAGCCGCCATGATCAGGGATGTGGCAAAAAATTCGAGGTCCATGCGACGCTGCCCTTGGAGTCATGAAGTCTCCAGCCTGCCTGCGATGGCGAGGGGGCGTCTTGAACGAAATTGCTAGTGGCTTTGCCGGGCGTACATACCTGGTGAAAATCCAAAGCTGCGCACGAAGCATCGAGTCATATGGCTCTGATCTGCGAAACCGCTGGTAAGGGACGCGTCGGCCAGCGACATGCCCGCAGCGATCAACTGCCGTGCGCGCTGGATACGTCGTTGCACCAGATAGGCGTGAGGGGGCAATCCGGTCAGGCGGGTGAAGGCGCGCACGAGTTGAAAGCGGCTTAGATCTGCTTCCCTGGCCAGCAATGCAAGCGACATAGGCGACTGCGGGTCGTCGTCGATCATGGTTTTCGCACGGTTTGCCGCAATACCTGGCATGGGTGATATCGGAACGGGTTGATTCAGTAAATGTTCGAGCAGAAGCGAAAGCGTTTCATCGATCTTCATCTGGTCGCCAAACTCTTCAACTTGGGCGATTGTTCGGTACAAGGTGCGGAATAATTCGGCCGCACGCCGGCTTTGCAGCACCGGAAAAGCGAACTCATGGGCGCATATACCCCCATCGTCTGTCATATCCTTGAATGCCTGGGCAATGAGCGGTGGGTCGAAATACAGCATCTGCCAGCGGCGCGTTCCTTCTCCAATGGGGGCTCCGTCGTGCACTTCAGCTGGATTGACCGATATAAGATCGCCAGCAATCGCTTGCACTGGGCCTCGGCCGCTGGCAGAGCGTTGTGCCCCGCGCAAAAGCAAGCCAATGCCGAAATGTTCGTGCATGTGCCGGACAAATGTTCGATCCGAATCGGCCTCGACGATTTCCACGCCCAGCCCTGCAATTCTTCGTACCTTGAATGCGTGACCTGTCATACAGGCCTCCCAGCCCGTGCTTTTAGCGGATCAATTTAACATCGCTGCCATCTATCGGCAGTGGTGTGGGTGGGGAGCGACTCTGATGAACGCTAGAAACGCAGGTCTGGGCCAAACCCCAGGCAAAAAAAAGCCAGCACAAGGCTGGCTTGAGTGTTTGCGGTGCGATCAGGTCGCGTCTGCGGCCATTTCTGCGTCATGGGCTATCAGCGAAACAAGGGCGTTCTGCTGGCGATGGGAGAGTTGTCGGAAGCGTTGAAGCAGCTCACGCTCATGCAACGACAGCTCTGGGCTGTCCAGGCGCATACTCAACTCTTCACCCAACGCGCCTTCCTGAATAAGACTTTGCTCAAGGCGCGCGATGATTTCAGAGTTCATGCTGCGGTGATGATTGCGAGCCACTTCGGCAATGCGTTCCCGCATTCCGTCTGGCAGACGTACGACGAATTTGTCAGCCGTACGGCTGGAATAAATTGCCTGTTTCAATGGGCGCATATATTTAACCGGTTAGTTCAGGGGAGCGGTTCTCGGGATTGGCCGCAGGATGTCGATAGGACAAGCTCCATTGCCAAATGTTCAACCTGAATTGTTAAGAGGCCCGCATCATGCCTCAAAATTGCCAGATCATTGGCGCCAATTCTGTGACAAATTCTGATCCGGGTAAAGGCGTTATGCCAGTACCCTTCATCAAAAAATGCGGACTGGTTGGTAAAAATCAACAGGTCCGCATCTGTGACCGTCGGATTGTGTCTATGTGCCATACCGTCTGGCGGATAACGGAAATGGCCAAAAACGCGTGCCGTCCCTGTCTTGTACAGGATAGTGGCAAATGGCCGATTTACTAGGATAAGCGAGCCAGAGCAGATGAATGGCGGCCAAACTTGACGTTTACGACCTGTCAGCCTTACAGGGAGTACCATTTGCCTACACTTAAAAAGCCATGGGCGACATGACAAACGCAGGGTAGGTCGTTAACATGCACGCCGTCCTACGCACCGCGTCTCTCGTGGTCAATTCGTGTCTCAGTAGCTCAATTGGATAGAGCATCCCCCTCCTAAGGGGAAGGTTGGCAGTTCGAACCTGCCCTGGGACACCATTATAAACAATGGGTTAGCGAAACTACCGCTGACTTTTCCGGTTTGCATCCCTATCTCCCGCACGATCAACCTCGGCCTGAGCGCGCTGTTCAGGCCTGGCACAGCCATTTCTCCCCCTGAGCTGTGACCAACTGCCCATTTCTAGCCATTGGTATCGAGGATATTTCGCTAATGCGAAACTTTCTTCCCACTCTGCTATCTGACCGTCTCGGTACGTTGTAGGACTTTTCCTTCGTTTTCGATGGAATCCGTACCTCTCTTATTTATGTCAGTGCCAGTGCCGCATCCGGCAGGCCTGACTCACCGTGTCTTTGATTCAGGCCACAAGGATGTGACATGCGCCCAGCCGCACCCTGCCGATCGCGTAAACCGAGCAGCGCTTCTCGCCGCGTTGACAGAACCCGTTCATCTGCCCAAAACGCCAAGCGCCTCGCGCTGCTGTTGATGGCGGCATGGATGACGGGCGCGTGGAGTGCGGCACAGGCGGCCGAACCTGAAGAAGAACTGCTGCGCCAGCAAGAGCGCGAACGGGTTTTGCGCGATCAGTTGGAATCCCGGCCGGACGTGCGCCTGCAAGCGGCGCCCGTGGCTGAAGGTGTCGAACGCTTGCCCGCCAAGGAAAGTCCCTGCTTCGCCATCAATGACATCCGCCTGATCGGCGAGGCGTCGGAAAAATTCCAGTGGGCGTTGCGCGCTGCCAATCCCAAGGATGATCCCGCCATCGGTCGTTGTCTCGGTGGCGAAGGGATCAACCTGACCATGAAACGCATGCAGAACGCGATCATCGAGGCCGGTTACGTCACCACTCGCGTGCTCGCCGAAGCCCAGGACTTGAACAGTGGGGTGCTGGTATTGACCCTGGTGCCCGGGCGTATTCGCGATATTCGTTTCGAGGAGGGCACCAGTTCCCGCGCCAATGCCTGGAACGCGATGCCGGCCAATCCTGGTGATCTGCTCAACTTGCGCGACATCGAGCAGGCGCTGGAAAACTTCAAGCGCGTGCCGACCGCCGAGGCCGATATCAAGATCGCCCCGGCCCGGGCCGCCGATGCCAAGCCTGGTGAGAGCGACGTGGTGATCGCCTGGAGCCAGCGATTCCCCGCCCGTGTGAGCCTGTCGGTGGACAACTCGGGCAGTAAGACCACGGGGAAATACCAGGGCAACGTGTCGCTGTCCTTGGACAACCTGCTGTCGCTCAACGATTTGTTCTACGCCAGCGTCAACCATGACCTGGGCGGTGGCGAGTCCGGGCACCGTGGCTCCGATGGCAGCACCCTGCATTATTCGTTGCCGTTCGGCTACTGGCAGTTGGGGTTCACCAGCAGCGAATACAACTACGAACAATCCGTCGCGGGCGCCAACCAGACCTATCAATACCGGGGCGAGAGTCGCAACAACGAGTTGCGTCTGTCCCGTCTGCTGTACCGCGACGCCGTACGCAAGACCACCGCCTGGGGCAGCCTGTGGACGCGCTCGTCGGAGAACTTCATCGACGACACCGAAATCGGCAACCAGAAACGGCGCATGGCCGGCTGGCAATTGGGGCTGGACCATCGGGAGTTCATAGGCGCTTCGATTCTTGACCTGGGCGTCGCCTATCGTCGTGGCACCGGTGCCCATGACTCGCTCAGGGCCCCCGAAGAAGATTTTGATGCCGGCACGTCACGCTCGCAGATCATCACCGCCGACGCCCAGTTGCAGGTGCCGTTCGTGGTCGGCGATCAGCGACTGCGCTACATCGGTGGCTGGCGCGCGCAATGGAACCGTACGCCGCTGGTGCCCCAGGATCGTTTCTCCATTGGCGGGCGTTACAGCGTGCGGGGCTTCGATGGTGAAAACATTCTTTCCGCCGACCGTGGCTGGACCCTGCGCAACGAAATCGGCCTGTCCTTGGGGCAGAGCGGCCAGGAGCTCTACACCGGTATCGACTATGGCGAAGTCAGCGGTCAGGCCAGCGAGTTTCTGATCGGCCAGCGCCTGGCAGGGGCCGTGGTGGGTATTCGCGGCGGTTACAAGGGCTTGTCCTATGACTGGTCGGTGGGTACGCCGTTGAAGAAACCCGATGGTTTCGAGACGGCCAACGTGACCAGCGCCTTCACCGTCATCTGGTCATTCTGAGGTGATCCCATGCAGTTCGAGACGCTAGACATTATCGCCCCCGGCCTGATCGACGAACCCTGGAACGAGGCCGCGGTATTCGGTTCCGCCACCTGGTTGTGGATGCACTCCAAGGCCCATCGCGATGCGCCGTTGCACACCTTGCCGACACTGCTGTTGCCGGCCCTCAAGCATCGCCAGTTCGTGCTCGGCTCTGAACACGGTAAGCCGGTGTTCTACCTGTCCTGGCTCAACCTCGACGAGGCGGCAGAGCAGCGTTACTTGCGTCAGTCGCCGCTGGCGCTGACACAAGACGACTGGAACAGCGGCGAGCGCCTCTGGCTCAACGATTGGGTCGCCCCTTTTGGCCACACAGCGGTATTGAGCCGCTTGTTGCAACGTCATCTTTTCATCGATCGCTGCGCCCGTGCCCTTTATCACCGAGGCGATGAGCGCGGCCTGCGGGTCAAGACGTTCCAAGGGATCGGGGTCATTCCCGAACAGGCCCAGGCCTGGTTTGCCGCCCACCCACTGGCAATCGAAGCGTAACTCCAACCACTGCTCGTGCGGGCTGGCTCCGCAAATGGAATTGCTATGAACAAGCATCTGTACCGAATCGTTTTCAACAAGGCCCGCGGACTGCTGATGGTCGTGGCCGAGAACGTCACCAGCCAGGTCAAGGCGCCGGGGACCCGCTCCGGTCCGTCGACGGGCGCAGCGGCTTGTACGGCGACGCTCGGGGCGTTGCGCTTTGCCTTGATGACGGCGATCGGCCTGGTGTCCTTGAGCATGGCACCGGCCTGGGCTGGAACCATCGTCGCCGACCCGGGTGCTCCAGCCGGCCAGCGACCGACCGTGATACAAAGCGCCAACGGTACGCCGCAGGTCAATATCCAGGCCCCCAGCGCCGCCGGCGTCTCGCGCAACACCTACAACCAGTTCGACGTCGATAGCCGTGGCGTGATCCTCAACAACGGCATCGGCAATAGCCAGACGAAACTGGGCGGCTGGATCGAAGGCAACCCGATGTTGGGCAATGGCAGTGCGCGGGTCATCCTCAACGAAGTCAACGCCAGCAATCCCAGTCAATTGCGCGGTTACGTCGAAGTGGCCGGCCAGCGCGCCGAGGTGGTGATCGCCAACCCGTCCGGCATCACGTGCAACGGGTGCGGCTTCATCAACGCCGACCGGGCCACCCTCAGTACTGGCCGGGCGCAGTTGGAGAACGGTCGCATCACCGGCTACACCGTGCAGGGCGGCACCATCAACATCGAAGGCAAAGGCCTGGATGCCCGTGAGACCGACTACACGGATCTGATTGCCCGCTCGGTGCAGGTCAACGCCGGAGTGTGGGCCAACGACTTGAAGGTCACCGCCGGACGCAATCAGGTCAATGCCGACAACACCCAGGCCACGCCGCTGCCAGCCGCCGATGGGGAAAAACCCACCGTTGCCATCGACGTTGCCAAATTGGGTGGCATGTATGCAGGCAAGATCATGCTGGTGGGCACCGAGTCCGGCGTCGGTGTGCGCAACGCCGGGCAGATCGGCGCCATGGCCGGTGAGGTGGTGATCAGTGCCGACGGCAAACTGCAAAACCAGGGCGCGATCAGCAGCGCAACAGCGACCCGAATCACTGCCGCCAGCGTTGACAACAGCGGCACGCTCTACGCCAAGGGCGACCTGAGACTCGACAGCGCCGGTGACATCGACAACAGCGGCACCGTTGCCAGCCAGAACAATACGACGCTGACCGCCAAGACCCTTCGCAGCACCAAGGCCTCGAGCCTGGCGGCGGGCGTTGGGGCGGATGGCAAGCTGGGCAGCAGCGGCAACCTTGCGCTGCGGGCCAACACGGTCAAGGCGCAAGGCCAGAACCTTGCCGGCGGCGATGTTGGCGTCGAGGCCGCTGACCTGGACCTGAGCAGTAGCCAGACCCTGGGCCGCAACGTCACGCTGACAGCCAGCGCCGGCGATGCCAATCTCAGTGGCAGTCAAGTCGATGCGAGCCAGGTGCTGACCGCCAAAGCGGCCAAGACCCTGCGCACCGATGCGGCCAAAGTCAGCGCCGGCAACCTGCAATTGAGCGCGCGGGATGTTTCCAATGCTGGCGGTGAGCTGGTGCAGACGGGCACCGCCGACACATCGATCACAGCCGTCGCCACGCTCGACAACAGCAGTGGGCGGATTGCCTCCAACGCCAGCAACCTGAAGCTTGGCGCCAATCGTCTCGACAACAGCGGGGGCAAGGTCGAGCACGCTGGCAAAGGCACCCTGGATATCCAGGCCAACCAGTTGGCCGGCAGCAAAGGCACTTTGGCGAGCAATGGCAAGTTGAGCGTCAAGGCCAGCGAGGTGGTGGTTGATGATGGCTTGACCCAAGGCCAACAGATCACGCTCGACACCACGACCTTGTCCAACCAGCGCGGACGCATTCTCCAGACCGGTGCGCAACCTTTGCAGGTCACCGCCCGTGAACGTTTTGACAATCAGGCCGGGCAAGTCAGCAGCCCCGGGGCGGTGGCCCTGAAGGTCGGCGCGTTGAACAACCAAGGCGGTAAAGTCCTCGCCACCGATAACGGTGCGTTGACCGTCACGGCCGACAACGAAGTCAACAACGGCGGCGGGACGCTGGCCGCCAGCGGTACGACAAGGGTCAGCGGCGAGCTGCTGGATAACACCCAAGGCACCGTGAGTGCTGGCGGTGAGCTGCACGCAGAGTTCGACCGCTTGAACAATATCGGCGGCACGCTCGCCGCCACCCAGCGCATGGAGATCATCGCCGGGCAGTTGAACAACACCAACGGCGTGCTGGGTTCGGTGAAGTCCGGGTTGCTGGTCAGCGTCTCGGCCGAGGCATTGAACAACAGCGGCGGGCGCCTTGAAGCGCTGGGCGATATCGATCTGTCGGCCCAGGGCCTGAATAACCAAGGCGGGGTGATCAGTGGCCAGGCCCTGGATCTGGACAGCCACGGCATGCTGGTGGACAACAGCCAGGGCACGCTGAATGCCGGCGCAACCCTCGACCTGCGCAGCGGCGAATTGCGCAACGCGGCGGGCCTGATCCAGGCCAAGGGCAAGCTGTTCATCGACACTGGCAGCCAGGCGCTGAACAACCTCCAGTCGGGCACCACCCAAGGCATCAGCGGCCAGGACGCGGTGGAAATCCACAGCGCCCATTTCAACAACAGCGCCGGCTTCCTCGGCGCCAAGGGCGCGCTGGTGCTCAAGGCCACCGACCTTACCAACGGCAGCGGCGGCCAGATCATTGGCCAGAAGAGCGTACAGGTCGAAGGCGCCCGGGTGGATAACCGCGGCGGTCAGTTGCAGGGCCTTGGCGATGTCCAATTGGTGCTGGGTGAGACGCTCAACAACCAGGGCGGGCTGGTGCGCAGTGCGGGAACGCTGGGCGTGACTGCCGACGTGCTCGACAACAGCGCCACCCAAGGTACCAACCAAGGCCTCGAAGGCCGCGCCATGAGCCTGGCGTTCAACACCTTCGGCAACCAGGCCGGTGCCGTACGCGCCGACGAAGGCTTGTCCATCGGTGTCAGCCAGGTGCTGGATAACCAGGGCGGACTGATCTCCGCAGGGAAAGGCCTGACCATCACCGACCGCGATCCGGCGCAACGTCGCCAGGCGGTGCACAACCTCGACGGGACCTTGCTTGCCGGCAGCCTGTTGTCCCTCAACGCCGCCTATTACGCGGGCACCGGTCGAGCCCTGAGCCTGGGCGACCTGACGTTCAGCCTGCAAAGTGGCCTGGACCTGAGTGGACAGATCCAGGCCAATAACAAGGTTGACCTGAGCACCGGTGGGGCTTTCAACAACAGCGGAAAACTGCTGGCGGGCGGCCTGTTGCAAGTTCACTCGCAAACGCTGGACAACGCCGCCAATGGCGAGATCAGCGCCGGCCAGGTGCGCCTGACCGTCAACGACAGCTTGACCAACCGTGGCCTGATCGACGGCCAGCAGGTGCGTGTGCAAGCGCTGTCGCTGAATAACCTGGGCACTGGGCGTCTGTACGGTGATCGATTGGCGATCGCCACCTCGGCACTGAGCAACCGCGATGAGAACGGTGTCGCCGCGACCATCGCCGCCCGCGAGACGCTGGACATTGGCACCGGCACCCTGGACAACCGCGAACAGGCGCTGATCTTCAGTGCCGGCGACCTCGCCATCGGCGGTGCGCTGAGCGCCACTGACAAGGCCCAGGACCGTGCTCAACTGCTGACCAACGCCAGCGCGACCATCGAGGCCCTCGGCAACCTGTCGCTCGATGTGCAAAGCGTGCGCAACACCAACGAACACTTCAGCACCCAACAGGTGGAAGTCAGCCGCACGGCCTTGCAGGAATTCCAGCTCAGCGGTTCGCCGAACCGCTACCAGGGCGACCAGATTTCCCTGCGTAACGATGAGGTCCTTTACCTCTACACGCCTGAGGGTCGCAAAGACAACTGGAACCGCTACGACTACACCCGCGTGGTCCAGGAAACCCAGATCGCCACCTCGGCACCGGCGCAGATTCTCTCCGGTGGGACGATGCAGATCAACGCAGGCGATGTGCTCAACGACAAGAGCCGCATCATTGCCGGTGGGTTGTTGCAGGCCAACATCGCCAGCCTGACCAACACCGAACTGACCGGCCAGCGCACCACTACCGACAGCGGCACCGCTACGAATTTCTATCGCATCCAGCGCAAGGGCCGGGACCGTCAGGGAACGGCCGTCACCGCCTACACGCCCGCACCCTTGATCCAGGACATTACCCTGCAACCAACCGTGTTCGCCCAGAACGCCGCCGGCAACGGGACGGGGACACAGATCGGCGCCCGCGCCACACAGGGTGTCAGCGAGCAGATAGCCGCCACAGGCACGGTCAGCGCCCCGGTCGACAGGACCTATCAAGTGGCGCCCATCGTCCAGGTCGCGGCCCAGACCACCCTCAACAACAAAGGCGTAGCCGAGCAGATCCGCAGCGGCGGGCCATCCCTGGCATTGCCGAACAACAGCCTGTTCACCACCAATCCCCAGACCACCAGCGGCTACCTGATCGAAACCGACCCGCGCTTTGCCAGCTATCGCACCTGGCTGTCGTCGGACTACATGTTGCAGCGCCTGCAAGTCGATCCGGCACTGACGCAACAACGTTTGGGCGACGGCTTCTACGAACAGAAATTGATTCGCGAACAGATCGCGCAACTCACCGGCCGACGTTTCCTCGATGGCTACGCCAATGACGAAGCGCAGTACCGCGCCCTGATCGACAACGCCGTGACTGTCGCCAGCCAATGGCAACTGGTGCCCGGCGTGGCCCTGACCTCCGCGCAAATGGCCCAGTTGACCAGTGATATCGTCTGGCTGGTGCAGAAGCAGGTCACCCTGGCCAACGGTGACACCCGCAACGTACTGGTGCCGCAGGTGTACGTGCGAGTCCAGGAGGGCGACCTCAATGGCTCCGGCGCCCTGATTGCCGGGCAGCAGTTGAACCTGAACATCGCCGGCAACCTGGTCAACAGTGGCAGCCTGGCCGGGCGCAGTGTCATGGCGATCACCGCGCAGAACATCGAGAACCTCGGTGGGCGCATCCAGGCCGACAAGGCATCGCTCACCGCGCGGGAAAACCTCAACAATCTTGGCGGCCTGATCGGTGCCGTGGACAGCCTGTCGGTCAAGGCCGGGCAAGACATCAACGTCATCTCCAGCAGCCGGGACAGCAGCAGCGCCCAAGGCACCCGCACCAACCTGTCGCGGGTGGCCGGGCTGTTCGTCAGCGGTGCCCAGGGCACGATGGGGGTCAGTGCCGGCAACGACCTCAACCTCACCGGGGCCCAGGTGGTCAATGCCGGCAAGGGCGGTAGCACGTTGCTGGAGGCGGGCAACAACATCAACCTGGCCACCGTCGGCGAAGCGCACCAGCAAGCGCTGACCTGGAACAGCAGCAACTGGCGTAAGGACGCCAGCCGGACCGAAGTCGGCTCCCTGATCCAAGGGCAGGGCGATGTGCGCTTGAGCGCGGGCCAGGACCTCAACGCTCGCGCCGCCCGTGTCACCAGTGAGCAAGGCGCGGTGTTCGTCGAGGCCAAGCGCGACGTCAACCTGACCGCCGGCCAGAACTACCAGTTCGCCGATGAAGCGCACAAGGTCAAAGGCAGCAACGGGATGTTCTCCAGCAAGACCACCACCACCCGTGACACGCTCAGCCAGACCTCGGCCGAAGGCTCCACCCTGAGCGGCGAGCAGACCTATGTGCAGGCCGGTCGTGACATCAACCTCAAGGGCAGCAACGTGGTGTCCACGACCCAGACTGTCCTGGTGGCGGACAACAACGTCAACATCGAAGCGGACACTGACAGCAGCAGCGAACGCCACGACAAGTCCGTGAAGAAAAGCGGCCTGTTCAGCGGCGGTGGCATTGCCGTCACCCTGGGCACCCAGCAACAGAGCGTCAAGGACCTCACCACCGAGCATACGGCCGTGGCCAGTACCGTCGGTTCGACCGCTGGCGATGTGCTGATCGAAGCCGGCAAGGGTTATCGCCAGGTGGGCAGCCAGGTGTCGGCGCCCCAAGGCAACATCGACGTCACGGCGCAGACCATCGACGTCGTCGAGGCTCGCAACACCCGCGAGCGCGAGCGCGAGACGCTGTTCAAGCAGACCGGGTTCACCCTCACCGTGACCAACCCGGTGATCAGCGCGATCCAGACATCCCAGCAGATGAAACGGGCGTCGGAGAAAACCGACGACGGGCGCATGAAGGCCCTGGCCGCCGCTACCGCCGTCATGGCCGCCAACAACGCCGCCACCGCCGTGGCGATGGACCCGGGCGCGGCGGGCGGGATCAACATCAGCCTGTCCCTGGGCACCAAGAAGAACGAAAGCACCACCACCTACACCAGCGATAGCGCGGCCGGCTCGACCATGACCGCCGGCAACGACATCCGCCTGCGCGCGACGGGGGCCGGAGCCGCCAGCGACATTACCGTGCAAGGCAGTGATATCAAGGCCGGACGCAATGCCAGCCTGCTGGCGGACGGTGACATCAACCTGCTCGCCGCCCGCAATATCGACAAGCAGGAGACCGACAGCAAAGGCAGCAGCGCGAGCATCGGCATCGGCTTCTCCCTCGGTGCCCGTAACGGCTTCACCCTGGACCTGGGTGCATCCGGCAGTCGTGGCCAGGCGGATGGCGATGGACTCACCCATACCAATACCCATGTCCAGGCGGGCAACCAGTTGCTGCTGTCCTCCGGCGGTGACACCAACCTCAGAGGCGCGGTGGCGAGCGGCAAGCAGGTATTGGCCGACATCGGCGGCGACCTGAACATCGAAAGCCTGCAAGACACCAACACCTACGTGGTCGATGAGAAGAACCTGGGCGTTGGCATCAGCCTGTGCATTCCGCCGTTCTGCTACGGCATGAGTTCAGTCAACGGCGTCAGCGGCAGCTTCGGCGCCACGGACATCGATTCCAACTACGCCAGCGTGATCGAGCAATCGGGCATCAAGGCCGGGGATGACGGGTTCGACATTCGCGTCGGGGGTAACACCGACCTGGTCGGCGCGGTCATCGCCAGCAGCGACAAGGCCGTGCAGGACGGCAAGAATCGCCTGGTCACCGCCAGCCTCACCAGCCGCGACATCAAGAACAAGGCCGAGTACGACGCCAGCACTGTCAGCGTCGGTGGCGGCTATCGCGAAGTCGGCAAGGACCAGCAGGGCAACGCCACCAGCGGTGGCACGCAGACCCCGGGCACCGACCTGCCGAAGAACGACAACGACCTCAGCGCCACCATGCCGATCGCCATCAGTGCCAGCGACGATGCCAGCAGCGTCACCCGCAGCGGCATCAGTGGCGGCACCATCGTCATCAGCAACGACGCCGAGCAACAGAAGCGCACCGGCAAGAATGGCGAGCAAACCGTCGCCAGCCTCAACCGCGACGTGTCCAGCGACCGCGACACCAGCAACACCCTCAAGCCGATCTTCGACGAAGACGAAATCCGTGCCGGTTTCGAGATCGTCGGGGCGTTCTCCAACGAAGCCAGCACCTTGCTCGCCAACAAGGCCAAGGAGGTCGACCTCAAGCGCAAACAGGCCGAGGCTGACCGGGCCAAGGCCCTCGACCCGAACGCCGACCTGACCGACGTCCAGCGTCTGGCCTTGCTCAACAATTCCCAGCGGCTGAATACAGAAGCCAGCGGCATCGCCGACAAGTGGGGCGCGGGCGGCACCTACCGGCAGATCACCACCGCCCTGGTGGGCGCGGCCAGCGGCAATATCAGTGGCGGCAACAGTGCGTTCGTCCAAGGGCTGGTGGTCAACTACCTGCAGCAGCAGGGGGCTGGCTATATCGGCGACCTGGTGGCGGACGGCAAGCTCACCGAAGGCTCGCCGTTGCACGCCGCCCTGCACGGGATCGTCGCCTGCGCGGGCGCCGCCGCCAGCAGCCAGAGCTGTGGCAGCGGCGCGGCAGGCGCGGCGGCGTCGAGCCTGCTCACCGGCCTGTTCTCCGAAGCCAGCCCCGACGAAAGCGAAGCCCAGCGCGAAGCCAAGCGCAACCTGATCGTCAGCATCGTCACCGGGCTGGCCGCCACCAGCTCCTCGCTGGACCCGGCCACCGCCAACAGCGCCGCCGGCGCTGCGGTGGACAACAACTGGCTGGCGACCCAGCAGTTGGTCCAGGCCGAGAAGGAGTACAGCGAGGCTGACCTGGTGGGCAAAACTAAGGTGGTTGCCAAGTGGGCGTACATTTACCAAAAACAAGAAGTACTGACCCGATTCGGCATCGGCAAGGGCTTGGCGCAGGCGGGTTGGAGCGACGTCGAAGGGCTGGCGCAATTCCTTCTTAATCCGGTTGAAGGGATCAAAGGTATCAAAGCCTTGATCGAGGATCCCGAGGCGCGCCAGAGATTAGGCAACGCCATGGTCGATGACGCCAAAGCCAAAATCGCACGTATCGAAGACGCCCTGGAACACGGCGGCGACGAACGTGCCGTGCAACTGGGCGAGGATATTGGCGAACTGGTCTGGCAAGTCGGCACCATCGCCACGGGCGTGGGCACGGCGGCCAAGGGCGGCGTGGCGCTGGCGAAAACCGGGATCAAGGTGGGGGCCAAAGAGCTTGAAAAAATGGCCGATATGGCCAACATTGCCAAAGCTGAAGCTGCGGCTGGTAAGCCGATGCAGTGGAGCAGCGTGGAGGGGGCGTATAGCAAAAAACTTGAGGGGGGGTATGGCCCTGGCACGACGACTGTTAATGGGAAGGTTGTCGAGAATGCGGGGGAGTACAATGTTGGTGCAAAAGGGGCAGGTACCGCGCTGGAAACAACCAATCCGGTTGCTGTGAGTGGTAGCCGGGCCATCGATAAGGCACAGAGTTACGAAAGTGGTGTGCGTGGGATGTATGGGGATACTGCATTTGCTGAACGTAAATACACGGCAATTGTCGATGGGAAACGTGTCAACGGTGTCGCTGATGAAGTGGCAGTGATCGGCGGGAAACCCACAGCTATTGAAGCAAAATTTGTCGATGACTGGGCTAGTTCTATTCGGAACCCAGAAAGCCTGGCTGGCTCGAAGCCGTGGTCAGTAGCTGAGCAGACGAAAATGGTAGATCAGGCGAAGAAATACTCCTCTGCTTTCGATGGCGGTGTTATTTATCATACGAACAGCCGAGAACTAGCTAGTTATTATTCGAAGGTGTTTGCCGATGCGGGCGTCACAAACTTTAAATTTGTAATTACCCCGGCAACAAAGTGAGGTGTGAGATGAGTAGTGATCGGGAAGCGTTAGAAAAAATTCTGGGTGGAAAAATTGAGCAGTCGAACGCTCGAAATGTACCTGGTGTTACGGTTGTGGATGGGCAGCAAGTTGTTTATTTTTCGGACGATGGGAAAAATAAACTACGAAAACAATTTAATAACATTACTTGCTTTTCTGAGCCTCCGAATGCTGTTCGCGGAGGGGTAAATGATCGCGGGTGCAAAGTCACACCGCCCTCGGGACCTATTTTTCATGCGATTTCCTATCATGGTGATCTTGATGGTTGGAGAAAAGATATTGAGGCAGGGGCAATGGGCCTTGGTCTATTACTCGCCCAAATCAAAGGTGATCAATTGGTTATTTCCGATGGCCGCTCAATCCCTCTGTCAGATTGCAAAATAGAATTTTCTTGATCATTACTTATCCTCGACACTGGCCTTGAGTCGGTGTTGTTTTATCGGTGTTAGTCTTTCTTCTTGGCTGTAGTGGAAAAGGTGGAAAAGGGACGGATTTATTTGTTGGAAAGGGGAAGGTTTATTTAATTGTTAGGCTCCTAGGTTTCCAAATAAATCTGTCCCCTTTTCTTCGCCCTTTTCTTCTATTACCGCCGCTACCAAAGGCTGGGGAAATAGGTATGAAGTCTTTATTGTCCGACTGGTGCGCCTTCTGTGAAGGCAGGGCAGTCTTCGATAAATCTCACTTTTTGGGATTGTTGAAAGCGCACAGTGGTTCCGAGGAGCTTCGACGTATATTCAGCTATTTTCCGTTTTCGGAAGAGCTGGTTGATAGAGCCGAGCGCATTCTAGCCTCTGGAGATATGGAGAAGTCTCTGTATCTCTTGCCAAGACTTAAAGTTGGAAAGGACGAATTAATTCAGCTAGGCCGGGAGTGGTTCAAGGAGCAAGAAAGAGTGTGCGGGGTGCTCGGTGATTCCGAGGTCCTAAAAATTTGTGAAAGTGCCCAGATGCTTTTTGTTGATGGTCACGATATGGATCACTGGCTTCAGCAAGATATTCCTCATTACTGGTTGTTTGATGAAATTGGGGATGCAATCAGGGGGAGCAGAGTTTCTGATGCCGAGCAGACTTATGCGCTGTTTGAGGCGTTCTATGGATTGGCTGCGGATTATTATCTTGCTTGGTACGTTGGGCGGCCATTGTTTGAATTTAATATTAATTTGGAGTCTTACTTTAGATTCTGGCGAGCTGGAGGGCGCTGTGCTCTAACCGAGAGTGGGTTCTTAGTGGCTCACTAAAGCAGAGTGGATCAGTCATAAATAATATTCTCCATTGAGCTACCAACGGGAGATCACACGGAGGTGAGAGACGAAGATTTCGAGTGTTTCATTCGTATAATGGGTGAGGCAACATCATATCGGCAGGTGCTTGACTCCCATATTGCGAAATATCGGGGAGTACTACCGGACGCGTTGCTCACCTATTGGCAGAAAGAAGGTTGGTGTGGGTATGCCAATGGACTTTTCTGGACGGTGGACCCAGACGATTACAAACACCTGCTCGATATGTGGTTAGCCGGTACTGAATTTTCGCACATAGATAATTATCACGTCATTGCCCGGAGTGCTTTTGGAACGCTGTATGCTTGGGGGGAGAAATACAATCAGAAGATTGTTGTTTCATGTCCGACGGGATCTATCGTTGCGTTGATGAATAAACTGAAAGTGCCTAATAAAGATCCGGATCTAGCCATTCAGACGTTTTTCGCTATGTCTGATAAAGAACGTTATGATCTGGAGGATAATCAAGGTGAGTTTTTATTTGATCGAGCGCTAAAAAAATTGGGTGCACTTGACGAGCGTGAGGTCTACGGTTTTGAGCCGGCATTGTTTGTTGGAGGGACGGCTTCGCTGGATCAGTTGGTTAAGTGCAATTTGGAGGTTCACGTAACGAACCTTCGACAGATGCGTTCCTGAGTGAGCACGGTAAGCGGAACGACGTTGTACTGGCGTAAAGGAGTATATCGAAATGGATGAAATCAACGTCCGGCTTCATCAGCACCGGCGCTGGCTGTCGCAGTCGGAAGGCCTGACGGCTCAAGAGCTTGACTATATCGATGAGGACCTTGCCAGCGACTCATTAAACGGATTGGCCAATGTGGCTGACTCGTTGGGGATGCTGGCGACTTATTACGGCATTCGGGGCGAAGTCGCGATCAGTGACGGAGAGGCTACTGGCTGGGAAGAGGTCTCGCGCTCGATGATGTACCGTTATTGGGCGCTGATGCTCAAGGCCAAGGCTTTCTCCAAAACGAGTTTTCTTCAAGGCATCCAAACCGTCCCCAATCTGACTAACCAGTTGAGCATTGCTGGGTGCTTGCTGGCCGGGTTGATAGCGGTTGATCGTCGTGATCTGGCTGCATCCGTGGCCGATGTGCTTGCCGGAATGTTGTCTGTCAAAGGCGCCGTCGATTCGAGCTATCTTGAACGGCGTCGATTTGAACCTTTCATGCTCTGGCTTTATTCAGTCTATTCGCAAGGTGCTGCGCTTCCAGAGATCAAGTCGATGGATCTGGGCATTTATCAAAAAGTGATAGACGAATGGACAAATGAGCAAGGGCTTGCTGATGCGCTGGAAGCGCTTTGTCGATATCACTTATCCAACGCTGAAGACAACGGTGGGGCCTGGGATCCTGAGTTCAAGCATGCGCCTTTCGATCTGTTGCCTTTAGAGATCCACGCGATTTTCCAGGTCCGACAGCAACTGGGTTTGACTGCTCCAGCGGTGTCGAGTCCGTTGTTGTCCGCAGAGACGGCTGCGCTAGAAAACCTGGTCATCATTTCTGATCAGCTTGCTGTTCGGGTGGAGACGGCCTACGAGCGTTTCTTCGGGCTTTAGGTATAGGCGCACGGGCTCCCAGCTTAAATACAGGCAAATTCCAGGATGTTAAATTTCGGGAGGAAACATAGGTGATTCGGGCACCGCTAGGAGACTCCCGCTACTGGTCGGAATGGGTTGAGTATAGTGATCAGAGCATCGTTGATGCGCTTGAAACCGCCGCTAAACCTGCCGGCGATCCCGACTATGCGCCGCAGTACGTTTTCATCATTGCGCAGAAACACTGGCACCAGATGCTAAGTCGCTACTCTGCCGGATGTCCTATTGCCGACCTGTCGCGTTATTTCCCTGGATTACTCGATGCCTGGGAGGAGGCTGAGCGTCTCGGTGCGTAAGTCTGGACTCCGGAGCAGCAACTCACCCGTCACAGCTGGCGCGTCAACTACGATCATTACATTGTCTGCTTCTGGTTGGTCGGCTTGGGGTTGGCACTGGAAATACCAGATGATCAATGGCAAAGGCTGCTGGTCCTTATCGGCAACGAAGGGGAGGATGTGCTGCTCGACCGGATCATCGCGAGTCGCAGTCCAGCGCGCACAGTAGGGCCCGTTCTCCTTTACCCTAAACCCTATGGACGATTGCTGGCGGCAGTCGATGTACCGGTGGATGCGCAAGCCTCAAAGCTGGAGGCTTTCGTCAGTCACTGGTATCAGGAAATACGTACGGGAGCGAAAACCGGCTCTGATCCACAGGCGGTCAATTATAAACATCCCTATTGGTACACCTACGGCGATGAAAACTTCGACGGCGGCGCCTATTTCGGTCGTTGGTGCGTAGAGGCCGTGGTGGCGGTCAAGGCTTTCGATATGGACGACTCACAGTGCTTGGGGCTTGAGCATTACCCTGGGGACTTATTGAGGCCCAACGGCCCGAGTACGCATCCGGCGAGGCAGGAACTTGAACTGCCTGCTGCGTTGGCGGTGGAGAGTAAGGTTGGTTTTTGGGCGAAGTTGTTGAGGCGACATTAGCGGTTTCGAGCAGGCCTACAGCCCTTTCTTTCAGTTAAGTAATGACATGCGGCGAGCTGAAATGAAGTATTACCTGTTGCGAGAAGATGTGCAGTTTCCAGAACGCTGGTATTTGGGCGATATAAAACACTGCAACAACTGGCTCTTCATCGATCCCCCTTCTGAGTACATGGAGCCGTGTACCTATGCCCTTGAGGTTCGCGAGAAAGGCGTGAATCTGGATTTTTCCCTGGCTGGATATGCCTCTGTGCCGGTCCTGAGCGAAAAGGCCAGGGATGCATTGGTGGGAATTCCCGACGTTGATGAACCGTATATGAATGTCGTGCTTGAGCCAGTGACGGTTGCGGGGGAGCAAGCTCACGTTTGTCACTACGTAATGATTGTCGAGACCCAATTGGATTGCGTGGACGAATCACGGTCCGCCTTCAAAAAATATGAGGTCAATGACCCCGTACGACCTGATCGAGCTGGCGAATACAGTGTTTTTCTGAACCTCGTCATTGATCCTGCCAAGGTTCAGGGAAAACATATTTTTCGTGTCAAGAAGCATTTGGGGGCGTTGATAGTGAGCGAGGATGTGAAGCTTAGTCTGGAGCGAGCAGGTCTTACAGGGATGTTATTCGAAGGTGTGAATGGCGAGGGTGAAGTTGTTTGTTGATTAGCGGGAGCCAGTACGTTCGCTGCGAGGCAAGAGACTGAGTCGAAGAGGGAGGTTTTACATCACCCATTGTGGCGAGGGGATTTATCCCCGCTGGGCTGCGAAGCAGCCCAAAACGGCAACGGATCAAACTGATACACCGCAAGCGCAGATTGGGGGCCGCTTCGCGACCCAGCGGGGATAAATCCCCTCGCCACAGATTCTTTGTTTGTCGCGACTCTGTGCCTGGCAGGTCGTCCGCACGCGGTTTCTCCCCCACGTTCCTCTTAACGGAACGCCACCTCCTGCCGATAACCCGATGAGCCCGGTTTTCTCCAGCGTTTCGGCTCGCAATGTGCGTCACGACACAGCCAGGCCAAGCGGTTGCTGAAATCCCTTGAACGTTGCTGGCTGGTGGCTATCATCTGCGCGCCTCGGGGCTGTGACACGGCATTTCGTTGTTATGCCATTGGGTTATTTTCTTACTTGCCTGGACATCCTCGATGCTGGCGTACCACCAAAAAAGTTTTCTGATCGTCGATGATTTCTCGGATTTCCGCAGTTCGATCCGCTCCATGTTGCGTGAGCTGGGCGTCAAGGACGTGGACACCGCCGACACCGGTGAAGTGGCGCTGCGCATGTGTTCGCAGAAGCGCTATGACTTCATCTTGCAGGACTATCACCTGGGCGACGGGCGCAAGAATGGCCAGCAGGTGCTCGAAGACCTGATGGTCGAGAAGTTGATCAGCCATGAAAGTGTGTTCCTCATGGTGACCGCCGAGACGAGCCAGGCGATGGTGCTCAGTGCCCTGGAGCATGAGCCCGATGCGTACCTGACCAAACCGTTCAACCGCTCCGGCCTGGCCCAGCGGCTGGAACGGCTCGAGCAGCGCAAGACCTTGCTCAAGCCGATCCTGCAGGCCCTGGATCGTGGCAAGCCAATGGAAGTGCTCAATGCCTGCATCGCCCTGTGCAAGCAGGATCCGCGCTACGGGCCGTTGTGCCTGCGTTATCGCGCCGATGCGTTGCGCGACCTGAATCAGAACGAAGCCCTGGAGCGACTGTACAACTCCATCCTCGAGGATCGTCCGTTGCCGTGGGCCTACGCGGGGCTGGGCAAGTTGATGTTCAAGCGCGGCCAGGTGGGGCAGGCCAAGGCCGTTTATGAAAAGGCCCTGAAAGTCTTCCCGATGATGCCGGCGTTGTATGACGGCATGGCCGAGGTGTTGGTGGCCGAAGGCGACACCAAGCAGGCGCAGCACGTGCTGGAAGAAGCGGTGCGCCTGTCGCCGCTGGCGGTGCGCCGTCAATCGTTGCTGGGCAAGCTGGCGATGACCAACGAAGACTACGACACGGCTTCCCGGGCCTATCGCCAGGCGGTCGGGCAGGGCGCGCAGTCGCGCTTCAAGGACCCGGAAAGCAATCTCGGCCTGGCCCATGCACTGATCAGCAAGGGCAGCGAAAAAGGTCTCGATACCCGGACCCGGCTGGAGATCAACACGACCCTCAGCGCCGTGGCGAAGGAGAACCTCAACGACCCCGGGCTGCAGGTCCGGGCGCGGCTGATGAAGGCCACCAGCCTGTTGCTCAATGATGCCGAGACCGCCGAGAAACTCACCGAACAGGCTTTGCAGCGCCTCGATGGCATGGAGCAGTTCATGAGTGCCGAGGCCGCGTTGCTGGTGGCCAAGCAGTTGCAAATGCTCGGGCAGACCAGCGCCGGCGAATCGATGCTCAAGAACTGCGCGGAAATCTACGGTGATGACCCGGCCGTGATGCAAGGCATCGCCAAGCTCACCGACGACCCGAACATCCTCAACCAAGGCAACGCCGCCGCCGAGCTCAACCGCGAAGGCGTGCGGGTCTACAAGACCGGCGCGTTGCCGGAGGCGCGGGAGTTGTTCCGCCGGGCCCTGAAGATGCAACCGAAGAACATCAGTATTGCCCTGAACATGGCGCAGTCCCTGTTGCACGGCACCGATACCAGTGTGGAATCGGAACTGCTGCAGGAGTGCCGCGCCTGCCTGAAACTGGTGGGCATGATGCCCGACACTGATGCGCGTTTTGCGCGTTATCAAAAACTGCGAAGCAAGGCATTTGGCGATGAATGACAGCGAACAGGCACTCGATTTTTCCACGGTGATCGCGTCTACCGTGCACGACATGAAAAACTCCCTGACCTTGCTCATGCAGGCGCATGGGCAATGGCTCGAGCGCCTGCCCGACGCCGAGCGCCAGACCTCGGAGCAGGGCGTCATCGAGTTCGAGTTCGCTCATCTCAATGGCCTGATGGTGCAGTTGCTGGGGCTGTACAAGCTCGGCGTCAACCAGTTGCCGCTGCACCCGGCCTATCATGAGCTGGACGATTTCATCGAGGCGCAACTGGCCGGCCATCAGGATGTATTCCGCAGTCGCGGGATCATGGCCACCTACGACGTCGATCCGCTCAGCCCCCTGGGCTTTTTCGACCGCGAGCTGGTGGCTTCGGTGCTCGACAACTGCATCAACAACGCCATTCGTCATGCGCGCCAGGCGTTGCTGATCAGTGTGAGCGACGAGGCCGGGCAACTGGTGCTGACCATCAATGACGACGGCGAAGGTTACCCGCCAGAGATGATCGAGCGTCAGGCCGAGTATGTGCAGGGTATCAACCACAGCAGCGGCAGCACCGGGTTGGGCTTGTACTTTGCTGCGCGGATTGCCGGGCTGCACCAGCGCGGCGGCGTGAGCGGGCGGACTGAGATTGCCAATGGCGGTGTGTTGGGCGGTGGAGTGTTCCGGCTTTACCTGCCCTGAACATGCCCTGCATAAATAGCGCTGCCACCACATAAAACCTGTGGGAGCGGGCTTGCTCGCGAAGACGGTGTGTCAGCATTGCAAATGTTTTACTGACCCACCGCTTTCACGAGCAAGCCCGCTCCCACAATGTATTCCAAGGTTCGGTGTTTATTCTTACCGGGTGCTTGATATTCCGAACAGCCGAAGCCTATTTTGTACGGGTTGCCGTTCGCGGCTCGCACATAACAAGGATTGCGTCATGACGACCGATGGCCAGCGTTCACTCGCGCAGCGACTGACGGGCATTGATGAGATTGAATGCGTTACGCCGGATTTGAATGGCGTGCCGCGGGGCAAGGTGATGACCGCCGAAGGTTTCCTCGAAGGTCGGCGGTTGCAACTGGCGCGAGGCGTGCTGCTGCAATGCATCATGGGCGGTTACCCACCGTCGCGTTTCTACGGCAGCGATGACGGTGACCTGGCGCTGGTGGCGGACCCGAAACAGATCCACCGCCTGCCGTGGAGCCAACAGCCCCGTGCTCTGGCGATTTGCGATGCCGACGAACTGACCGGTGAAAGCTCCCGGCTCTCCACGCGCGGCCAGCTCAAGGCCGTTGTCGCTCGTTATGCAGCCCTGGGCCTGGCCCCGGTGGTGGCGACCGAACTGGAGTTCTTCGTGTTCGCCCCCAATGCTGATCCGACCCAGCCGTTCCAGCCGCCGCTGGGCCTGGATGGGCGTCGCGAAGACGGCCAGTCGGCGTTCAGCATCAGCTCCAACAACGGCCTGCGCCCATTCTTCAGCGAAGTCTATGAATGCATGGCGGCGCTGGGCTTGCCTCGCGACACCTTCATGCATGAAATGGGCGTGAGCCAGTTCGAGATCAATCTGCTGCACGGCGACCCTTTGTTGCTGGCCGACCAGACGTTCCTGTTCAAGCACCTGCTCAAGGAAGTGGCCCTCAAGCACGGCCTGACCGTGGTTTGCATGGCCAAGCCGCTGGCTCACACGCCGGGCAGTTCGATGCATATCCACCAAAGCGTTGTCGAGGCAGGCAGCGGTCGTAACGTCTTCAGCGACGAGGCGGGCGAACCGACGGCCACTTTCCGGCATTTCATCGGTGGGCAACAGGCGTGCCTGGCGGATTTCACCGCGTTGTTCGCGCCGAACGTGAATTCCTATCAGCGCCTGTGCCATCCGTTCGCTTCGCCGAACAATGCCTGTTGGTCCCATGACAATCGTTCGGCCGGCTTGCGGATTCCCGCCAGTTCGCCGGTGGCCCGGCGGGTCGAGAACCGCTTGCCGGGGGCCGATGCCAACCCCTACCTGGCGATTGCCGCCAGCCTGGCTGCCGGGTTATACGGGATTGAACATCGCCTGGAGCCGAGCGCGGCGATCCAGGGTGAATTCGAAGTGCCGGATAATCTGTCGTTGCCATGTACCTTGCATGCCGCCTTGGAGCGTCTGAAGCGTAGTCATCTGGCGAAGGAACTGTTCGGCACGGAGTTCATCGAAGGCTACATCGCTTCCAAGACCCTGGAGCTGACCAGCTTCTTCGATGAAATCACGCCCTGGGAGCGACGTGTCCTAGCGGCCCAGGCATAAAGAACCGCCGCATTCGGGCTATCTTCAATAGATAGCCCTTACTCACCTCAAGGAGCCGCTCGGAACGCCGATGCGCCAAATCTGGA
Source organism: Pseudomonas sp. DF11 (assembly GCF_058148565.1). NCBI lineage: Bacteria > Pseudomonadati > Pseudomonadota > Gammaproteobacteria > Pseudomonadales > Pseudomonadaceae > Pseudomonas > Pseudomonas sp. DF11. The sequence goes on along the minus strand of NZ_JBYVYN010000010.1, from coordinate 12,670 downwards.
AACCTTTTCGAGCGCTTTATTTCGCCTCGCTGATGATGTTGATCGGCTCGGGCCTCTTGAGTACTTACCTGGCCTTGCGCCTGGCCGCCGACCATGTGGACAGCCTCTGGGTCGGTGCGCTGATGGCCGCCAACTATTTCGGCCTGGTGCTGGGCGGCAAGATCGGCCACCGGTTGATCGCCCGCGTCGGGCACATTCGCGCCTATTCGGCCTGCGCCGGGATCGTCGGCGCGGCAGTGCTGGGCCATGGCCTGGTGAACTGGCTGCCGGCCTGGATCGTGCTGCGGATGATCGTCGGCCTCGGGATGATGTGCCAATACATGGTCATCGAGAGCTGGCTCAACGAACAGGCCGATGCCAAGCAACGGGGAGTGGTGTTCAGCGGCTACATGATCGCCTCGTACCTGGGCTTGGTGCTGGGTCAGTTGATCCTGGTCATGCACCCGGCCCTGGGCCTGGAGCTGCTGATGCTGGTGGCGCTGTGTTTCGCCCTGTGCCTGGTGCCGGTGGCCCTGACCCGGCGGATTCACCCGGCCCCGCTACGTCCGGCGCCGATGGAGCCGCGTTTCTTCATCAAGCGTGTCCCGCAGTCGTTGAGCACGGTACTGGGGTCGGGGCTGATCGTTGGCTCGTTCTACGGTCTGGCGCCGCTGTACGCGTCCCAGCAGGGCCTGACGACCGAGCAGGTCGGCCTGTTCATGGGTAGCTGCATCTTCGCCGGGCTGCTGGTGCAGTGGCCGCTGGGGTGGCTGTCCGACCGTTATGACCGGGCGATGCTGATTCGCTGTTTTGCGCTGTTCCTGGCGATCTGCGCGCTGCCGCTGGCGATCCTGCCGAAGGTGCCGCTGGAAGTGTTGTTTGTGGCGGGCTTCTGCTGTTCGCTGGTTCAGTTTTGCCTGTACCCGTTGGCAGTGGCCTTTTCCAACGACCACGTCGAAGGGGATCGCCGGGTGTCGCTGACGGCCATGCTGCTGGTGACCTATGGCATTGGTGCCAGCATCGGGCCGCTGGTGGCCGGCGTGCTGATGAAAATGTTCGGCAGCCAGATGCTGTACGGCTTTTTCGCTTTCTTTGCCTTGGTGCTGGTATGGCGGATCCGGCCGAAAGCGGTGACCAACCTGCATCAGGTCGATGACGCGCCGCTGCATCACGTGGCGATGCCGGACAGTATGTCGAGTTCGCCTTTGGTGGCGTGCCTCGATCCCCGGGTGGATGAGCAGGTGGTACAGGAGCAGATGCAGGCGCCGGCCAATCCGGAGGTGGAGCCTGAGCCGGTCGCAGAGCCGGCTACTGAAACCGAAGCGGCGTCTGACGAACCGGAGACACCCAGCTTTACCCAGGCCAGGCCTTGAAGCGGGCATAAAAAAACGGGCAGTCACCGCAAGGGACTGCCCGTTTTTTATGGCGCTCGAAGATCAGAGGTCGTCTTTATCGAAGCGCCGCGCTTCTCGTTGGAGCTGGTAGACGAACCGTTCGACCTGCCGTTGCACCAGGCCACTGATGTTGTGGAAGCGTACACCGGCGAACGTGGTGTTGATCCTTTCTTCGAAATGCAGGTAACGCAGCTCGACTGGCGCGGTCATGTTGCCAAACGGCAGGGCTGCGATGAAGCGCTCATACACCTGGCCCAATTGCAGCCGTTCGGTGATGTCGCCGTCGAAACGCAACTTGCAGCCGGTGGCGGAGATGTCCAGCAGCTTGCCGTCCACGGGGGATTTGAGCTTGTCGCCGCCCAGTTCGACGCTCACCAGTTGCGCCAGTTTCAGGGCGGCGCGGAAGGCGTTGCGGCGTTGGTGGTAGACCACTTCGTCGGGCAGGGCACCGCGATAGCAGCGACCGTCGCTGGATTCGTCAATGGTCAGTGGACCCTTGCCATCCCATGCGATGCGCACGCCATCATGAAAACCCTCGACACGAAACGGCTCGCCGGCCAGCAGGAAACGCTCGCCATCGCGTGGGATCATTTCATCCAGGGCGATGGAGTTGGTCTCACGATCGACGTTGACCAGATAGCTCTGGAAGCGCTGGGTACGTTCATGGAAGGTAATGATCAGCGGGTCGTGGCTTTCTTGCAGCATCCGCAGATTGCCGGAGATTTCCAGGGGCGTGGTGAGGACCTTGGGTGGCTGCGGAGCATCATCCGCGTTTGAGGCATTGAACACGGTGGGTCAATCTCCAGGCAAAATACGACTACGAATAGCCAGCATTTTGCCAGCATGTATCGCGCGTTGATAGAGCGAAGGCATTGTTCGTTTCATGCCTGGCTGAGCGGGCGGTGCTTGACCATTCTGGCCGTCGAGCCGCTAGCGTCATACAGTGTCGGGATCTCGCCACCGTTCAGGATGCGCAATTGGTTGGCGGTGGCGGCCTGCTGCATCTGGATCGACTGGCCGTTGCGGGCGTTGGTCGCCTGGCATTGGGCGAGCAGGTCGTTGAGCACTTTACTCTGGGACAGCAGCTGGTCGCCGATCGTCGACTGGCTGGCCAGTTGCTCAAGGCCGTCATGACTGGCGGGCAAGTTGAGGCTGGCGAGGATCTCGCTGCGTTTGCGGCCATGCTGGTCAAGCAAGATGATCAATGCCTGTTTCTGCGCCAGGATGTTCTCCAGCAGAGGCATATCGCGACCGTGCAGTGCCACGGATTCGGCCTGCAACAATTCCAGCAATTGTTGCACTGGAACAAAGTCGTCGATGATCAGTTGCAATAAATTAGTGTCGTGCATGGCTGGCCTTGGGTCTTAAGCGTCCAAAAGCCTGGCGCAGGCGGGGCGGCCTAGCGCTGGGCTTCGAAGTTGAGCAGTTTGCTGGCTACGCGGTTGCTGTCGACTTTGTAGCTGCCATCAGCGATGGCTGCTTTCAACTCGGCCACGCGGGCCTTATCGACGACAGGTTGATCGCGCAGCTTGTCAGTGACCTTCTGCAACTGCTGAGCCTCATTGCTGAGGTGTACCGACTCCCCGTTGCTGACCTGTTCGGCTGCTGTAGGCAGCGGCGCGGATTTACCGGCTTCGGCGGTTTCCTTGGTCGCGCTGGTACGCGTAGTGCCTGTCAACGGTGAAGAGCTGTTTAAACGATTGAAATCGATGACCATGGTAAAAAACCTCTGGGTATTTGGACGCTTGCCATGTTTTCGGCCATCCCCAAAAAAACTTTAGGCTCATTTATTCAATGAGCATGCGCACGTCTGCGCTTGCCTTTGCGTAAGGCACAGTCTAGGGAACACCGGGATCAAGCGCCAGCTTTCTACCTCCTTTACCGGATCACTACATCGCCACTTCCACTTGGCCTGGGGCCATCACTTGCGCCTTGATCACGCGCTGGGAGTTGAGGTTTTTTACCCGTATCTGTTCACGCATGCCGCCGTTGGACAGGGCCTCGCCGGGCATCCGCACGGCCAGGGAACCGCTGCGGGCGGTGATGACCACCTGGTCGCCCTTGCGGACCACTTCGGCCTGCTCCAGGTGCACCAGCGTCACGACCTGATCGGCGACCATTGGTCGGACAAGTTTCTGCCCGATGGCCTGATCAACGGAGGTCAGGAAGCCCTGGGTGATCTGGCTGATGTCCCGTTCGCGCAACATCACGTCCTGGGGCTCGACAATTCCGGCCCGCTTGAGCGGACGAGTGGTTGTGACAATTTCTCGAAACAGGCGCACTTGAGCAGGCACGAACACTGTCCAGGGGGCGGCGCTGTCGCAACGAACCTTCACCGTGACGCGGCCCAGGGGCCTGGCCGGACTCTCCAGCGAAGCAGTCAATTCCTTGTCGCACATCGGCATGCGCAGGCGCGGGTCGAGCTGGTTGACTTCGATTTCGTAGCGACCTTCGGTTTGACTGGTTGCCAAATAGTCTTCTACGGTGAATTCAAGAAAGCCCTGAGTGACGCCGATAAGGAGATCAGGCAAGGTAACCGGAACAGCAGCAAGGGCAGGACCGCCCGAAGCGAACAGGCAGACAGCCAGTAGCGCACCGAGCCAGTGGCGGCAGAGAGTGGTCAGGCGTCGAGAAAATGTCGTTTGTGCGTTCATGCCGGTTCAATAGCAAGCCCCGTGCCGTTTAGTGATGAATGCGCGACGGACACATTAGCGTTATGTAGGAGTCAGGGCATGGCGGGAGTAATGGATTCGGTAAACCAGCGCACCCAGCTGGTCGGTCAAAATCGCCTGGAGCTGTTGTTGTTTCGTCTCGACGGCCAACAAATGTATGGGATCAACGTCTTCAAGGTCCGTGAGGTGCTGCAATGCCCCAAGCTGACGTTGATGCCCAAGTCCAGTCCCGTCGTGTGCGGGGTGGCCAATATCCGGGGAGCGACCATCCCGATTCTCGACCTGGCGATGGCGACTGGTTCCGGTCGGTTGCTGGACCAGAGCAATCCGTTTGTGATCATCACCGAGTACAACACCAAGACCCAGGGTTTCCTGGTGCGCTCGGTGGAACGCATCGTTAACATGAACTGGGAAGAGATCCATCCACCGCCCAAGGGCACTGGCCGCGATCACTACCTGACGGCAGTGACCCGGGTCGATAACCAGTTGGTGGAAATCATCGACGTGGAGAAAATCCTCGCTGAAGTGGCACCCACTCCAGAGGCTATTTCCGCAGGTGTGGTGGACGCCGAGACCCAGCACAAGGCGATTTCGTTGCGGGTATTGACCGTCGATGATTCTTCGGTGGCACGTAAGCAGGTGACCCGCTGTCTACAAACGGTCGGTGTCGAGGTAGTGGCGTTGAACGATGGGCGTCAGGCGCTGGATTACCTGCGCGCGCTGGTCGATGAGGGCAAGAAGCCCGAGGAAGAGTTCCTGATGATGATCTCCGACATCGAGATGCCGGAGATGGACGGGTATACCCTGACGTCGGAAATCCGCAGCGACCCACGTATGCAAAAGCTGCATATCATCTTGCATACTTCGTTGTCCGGTGTTTTCAACCAGGCGATGGTCAAGAAGGTCGGTGCCGACGATTTCCTGGCGAAATTCCGGCCCGATGACCTGGCTTCCCGGGTGGTCGATCGGATCAAGGCTGCAGAGTAAGTAAAGGTCGGGCGCGTTGTGCGCCCGGCAAGTCAACGCGATGAAAGAGGCGGTATCTTGTCTACGGGTAATTTGGATTTCGAACAGTTCCGGGTCTTCCTGGAAAAAGCCTGTGGCATCTTGCTTGGTGAAAACAAGCAATACCTGGTGTCGAGCCGTCTCAATAAACTGATGGAGCAACAGGGTCTCAAGTCATTGGGCGAACTGGTGCAGCGTATCCAGAGCCAGCCGCGCAGTGGCTTGCGCGAGATGGTGGTGGACGCGATGACCACCAACGAAACCTTGTGGTTTCGTGACACCTATCCGTTCGAGGTGTTGAAGAACAAAGTGCTGCCGGCGGCCATCAAGGCCAGCCCGGGCCAACGCCTGCGAATCTGGTCGGCGGCCTGCTCGTCGGGACAGGAACCCTATTCGTTGTCGATGACCATCGATGAGTTCGAGCGGTCCAACCTTGGCCAGTTGAAAGGTGGCGTGCAGATCGTCGCCACTGACCTGTCCGGGACCATGCTCAATAACTGCAAGACCGGCGAGTACGACAGCCTGGCCATCGGCCGGGGCCTGTCGCCGGATCGCCTGCAACGCTATTTCGATCCGAAAGGGCCGGGTAAATGGGTGGTCAAGGCACCGATCAAGAGCCGTGTGGAATTCCGCTCGTTCAACTTGCTCGACAGCTATGCCAGCCTGGGCAAGTTCGACATCGTGTTCTGCCGCAACGTACTGATCTACTTTTCCGCCGAAGTGAAGAAAGACATCCTGCTGCGCATCCACGGCACGCTCAAGCCGGGCGGCTACCTGTTCCTGGGCGCCTCCGAGGCATTGAACGGTTTGCCGGATCATTACCAGATGGTCCAGTGCAGCCCGGGAATCATCTACCAGGCGAAGTGATTGGCTTGGGTTGTCAAAAAAAGCGGGAGTCCCACGGGTCTCCCGTTTTTTATGCCCGCTAATTTCCTCCCCTCCACTATCCCTGTGGGAGCGGGCTTGCTCGCGAAGGCGGTGTATCAGTCGAAATAAATGTCACTGTCACACTGCATTCGCGAGCAAGCCCGCTCCCACAATTTGACGGTCACTGCCCTGGATAAGCGGCAGAAAAGCGGCAGCCAGCGGAAACCAGTTGCCGCTTTTCTGGCATTGCCGCCTTGCCGGTGCCCGCAAAGCCCCGGTTTATGGGGTTTTGGCAAGTGGCACGGCGCTTGCTTTAGCCGTTGTACGTACATTCTGGTCACCCAAAGGTTTCCGACATGAGCATCAGCTTCGATAAAGCGCTCGGTATCCACGAACAGGCCCTGAGCTTCCGCGCCCAGCGTGCCGAAGTCCTGGCCAATAACATCGCCAACGCCGACACCCCGAACTACAAGGCTCGGGACCTGGACTTCTCCAAGGTGCTCGCCGAGCAGAACGAGAAGACCAAGAACGGCCATTTCGCCCTGAACTTGACCAACAGCCGTCATATCGAGGCCGAAGGCCTGGGCAATGGCGACGAATCGCTGATGTATCGCACGCCGATGCAGCCTTCGATCGACCAGAACACCGTGGACGCTCAACTGGAACAGTCCAACTACGCGGAAAACTCCGTGAACTTCCAGGCCAGCTTCACCCTGCTCAACAGCAAGTTCAAAGGGCTGGTATCGGCCCTGCGCGGAGAGTAAGCCATGTCGATTGCTAGCGTATTCAACATTGCCGGCAGTGCCATGAGTGCCCAGACCACTCGCCTGAACACCGTCGCCAGTAACATCGCCAACGCCGAAACCGTTTCGTCGAGCATCGACCAGACCTACCGCGCCCGCCACCCGGTATTCGCCACCATGTTCCAGGGCGGCCAGTCCGGCGGCAGCGACTCGCTGTTCCAGGAACAGGACGCGGCCGGGCAGGGCGTACAGGTGCTTGGCGTGGTCGAAGACCAGAGCAACCTCGAAGCCCGTTATGAGCCAAACCATCCGGCAGCGGACGCCAAGGGTTACGTCTACTACCCGAACGTCAACGTCGTCGAAGAAATGGCCGACATGATTTCCGCCAGTCGTTCGTTCCAGACCAACGCCGAAATGATGAACACCGCCAAAACCATGATGCAGAAGGTCCTGACCCTCGGTCAGTGATAAGGGGCGAGTCACATGAGCGTTACCAATACAACAAGTGGTTTGAGCCTCAACGAGATTCTGGCCAACTCCTCGGTCAAGACCAATACCCCGACCGACGGCCTGGGGAATGCGACAAAGGCGGCGAGCGGCAACCAGGAGCTGGGCAAGGATGCGTTCCTGCAACTGCTCGTTACCCAACTGAAAAACCAGAACCCGCTGGAGCCTCAGGACAACGGTGAGTTCGTGGCCCAGTTGGCGCAGTTCAGTAGCCTGGAAGGCATCACCACCCTCAACGAAACCGTGAGCGGCATCGCCGGCAACTACAACTCGTCCCAGGCCCTGCAGGCTTCGTCGCTGGTCGGGCGCTCGGTCATTGCCCCGGGCGACAAGGCCGTGGTCGATACCTCCAAGAGCCTCAACGGCACCGTAGTGGTACCGGCATCGGTGTCCTCCCTTGCCGTCAAGATCATGGACAAGGACGGCAAGACCGTTCGCACCATCGACTTGGGCAGCCAGAAGGCCGGCAACTCCGCCTTCATCTGGGATGGCAAGAACGACGCGGGCACGACGGTCGAATCGGGCACTTACACTTTCGCGGCCTCGACCACCATCGATGGCAAGGCCACGTCGCTGATCACCAACCTGCCGGCCACGGTCAGCAGCGTGACGATCAGCCAGACGGGCGGTGAGCTGATGCTCAACCTGGCCGGGCTGGGCAGCATCGCCCTGTCCAAAGTACAAACTATTGGTATGTAGAGCCGACTAACCGGCAAAAGGAGTCAACATGTCTTTTAACATCGGCCTTAGCGGTCTCTATGCAGCCAACAAACAGCTGGACGTGACCGGCAACAACATCGCCAACGTGGCGACCACCGGTTTCAAATCGTCCCGCGCGGAATTTGAAGATGTCTACTCGGCCACCAGGCTGGGCTCGGGCAGCAAGACCGTCGGCAACGGCGTGCGCCTGGCCAACGTCTCCCAGCAGTTCGGCCAGGGTGACGTGAACAACACCGGCAACGTGCTGGACATGGGCATTCAGGGCCAGGGCTTCTTTGTCCTGAGCAACGACGGCTCCCTGAGCTACACCCGTGCCGGTACCTTCAAGACCGACAAGGACGGCTACATCACCAACAGCGACGGCACTGCACGCCTGCAGGGCTATGGCGTGGATGCCAACGGCAAGATTCAGAACGGTATCCTGACCGACCTGCGCATCGACACCTCCAACCTGCCGCCAACGGCCACCAGCCTGGTGTCCTCGACGATCAACCTGAACTCGACGGCGACGGCGATCACCGCAGCGTTCAACCCGGCCGACACGGCGACGTTCACCAAGCAATTCACCACCCCGGTCTATGACACCCAGGGCAACCAGCACTCCATGGACCAGTACATGGTCAAGACTGCCGGCAACACCTGGAACGTCTATACCTTGATCGATGGTCGTAACCTGAACGGCACCGCGCCGACCACGACCGGTGCGAACGCTCCCATTCCTTCGACCATGAGCTTTGATTCGAGCGGCAAGCTGACTCAGGTCAGCACGCCGCCAGTGCCGCCTGCCACTACGCCGACCATCAACAGCGACCTGGTGTTGACTGGCTGGGTACCTGGCACCGTGACCAACGGCGTATGGGCCGCCAACGGCGCCGCCAGTGCACCAACCATCACGATTTCCATGGGCAATACCAGCCAGTACAACGCCGACACCGCACGCTCGATTCCGACCCAGAACGGCTACGCCACCGGCCAGATCACCAACCTGACCATCGACGGCAGTGGTGTGTTGCTGGCCAACTTCAGCAACAACCAGACCAAGCCGATCGGCCAGCTCGCGCTTGCCAGCTTCACCAACGAGCAAGGTCTGCAGCCGGTAGGTGGTACCAGCTGGAAGGAAACCTTCGCCTCGGGTATCCCAGGCTACGATGCTCCGCAAACCGGCACCTTGGGTTCGATCGTCTCCAACGCCCTGGAAGAGTCCAACGTCAACCTGACCAACGAACTGGTCGAGTTGATCAAGGCCCAGAGCAACTACCAGGCGAACGCCAAGACCATCTCCACCCAGAGCACCATCATGCAGACCATCATTCAGATGACTTGATAGCTGGCTGTTTTAAAAAACCGATGTCCCGAGGCATCGGTTTTTTTATGCGCGAAATTCTTCACGGAATAACGACCGTTTGTCGGCTGGCTGGTGCGGAACTTGCACTTCAGTCCTAAACGCTCACCGAGCGTCAAGTTTCCATACGACTGTCATCGAGTCTGTATTGACTGACGACAGGGATGTCACGAAAACCAAGGGACGGATACCAGTTGAAACCCCATAACGCTATCAGTGCGCCTGTCGTTGCACCTTCATTGAAATCGGTACTGCGTCGGGGGCTGCTGGGCGCTGCGCTGTTTTCCGGTGTGATCAATATTCTGGCGTTGATCGGGCCGGTGTTCATGCTGGAAGTGTATGACCGGGTCATTCCCAGTCAGAGCATTCCGACATTGGTTGCCCTAGGGCTGTTGGTGCTGGGGGTTTACGCATTATCCGGCCTGCTGGATATCGTGCGTTCCCGGGTCATGGTCAGAATCGCTTCTGCCTTTGATCTGGCGTTGTCTTCCAGAGTCTTCAGTGTTATTTCCGGAGCCTCATTAAAGACACAGATTACAGGGGACGCCTTGAAACCGGCCCAGGAGTTGGACCAGATCCGCGGTTTTATCAGTGGGCCAGGGTTGGTGGCGTTCTTTGATCTGCCATGGATGCCGGTTTACCTGGCGGTCTGCTTTTATATCCATCCGTCATTCGGCTGGCTGACCACAGTGCTGATGATCGTTCTGATCGCCCTGACGGTCATGACTGACCGACAAACCCGCAAATTGACGCAAGCCTCGTCCGAGGCGTTGAACAAACGCAACCATCACGGCCAACAGTCCCACCAGAACGCCGAAGCACTGGCTGCCATGGGCATGGTCGAGCATGCTTCGGCTATCTGGCAAAACCACCACAGCACTTACACCACGTTGCAGCGTCGTTCGGTGGACATCGGTAGTTTATTTGGCGGAATCTCGAAAAACCTGCGCCTGGCCGTACAATCGGGGTCGTTGGCTCTGGGTGCCTATCTGGTCATTCAAGGTGATCTGAGTGGTGGCACGATGGTTGCCGCTTCGATCATCGTCGCGCGCACGCTGGCCCCTGCTGAGCAGGTTATTGCTACTTGGCGCAGTCTGTTGGGCGCGCATATCGCCTGGCGAAAACTGCTGGAAGTCTTCAGCCTGTTTCCCCATCAGCAGAACAAGACTGAACTGCCGGCGGCTCATTGTAGCTTGCAAGTGGAGGGGATATTTGCCGCAGCTCCCGGCAATCAGCGCCTGACTCTGCAGAACATCAATTTCGCTGTGGCGGCAGGCACCGCTGTAGGTGTCGTGGGGCCGAGCGCATCGGGAAAATCGTCGTTGGCCCGTGTTCTGGTCAACGCCTGGCGCCCCGCCCGTGGACACGTGCGGCTCGATGGAGCGCCGCTTGATCTGCTGACGAATCAGGCCCGCGGCAAGCTGATCGGCTACCTGCCGCAGAGCGTGGGGTTGTTCTCCGGCACAGTGGCTCAGAACATTGCACGTCTTAACCCTTCAGCGGCTGACAATTCGATCGTCGCCGCCGCCCAATTGGCGGGCGTTCACGAGCTTATTTTGCAACTACCCCAAGGTTACGAAACCCAGGTCGGGGAGGGCGGTGTCAATCTGTCCGCAGGACAACGCCAACGCGTTGCACTGGCCCGGGCATTGTATGGCGACCCGTTCCTGGTGGTGCTGGACGAGCCCAACTCCAATCTCGATGCCGAGGGCGAGCATGCACTGGCCAAGGCGATCCTGGCGATCAAGGCGCGCGGCGGCATTGTTGTAGTCATCGCCCATCGAACCAACATCTTGTCAGTAATTGATCAGGTACTGATTCTGGAAAACGGCCTTCAGGCAGCTTTTGGACCTAAAGAGTCCGTGCTGAGAAAAATCACGCCACCGGCTTCTCGGCCTGCGAGCAATGTTGTGGAAATGGGAGTATCGAACTGATGTACAACGATCAGGAAAGTACCCTCAACCATTCGTTAGCCCGTCATTTGCGCCTGGGTGTGATCTCTCTGGTGGTGTTGCTCGGTGGCGGTTTGACTTGGGCGATCTGCACCAATCTGTCCGGGGCGGTCATTGCCACCGGCACCCTCGCGGTGGAGGGAAGCGTCAAAAAAATCCAGCACCCTACAGGCGGCGTGGTCGCCGAGTTACTGGTCAAGGAAGGCCAGCAGGTTGCAGCGGGGGATGTCTTGCTCCGTCTTGATGCGACCTTACAAGCAGCCAGTCAGGCCATCGTGAGCAAATCATTGAATCAAGCCTGGGCACGCCAGGCACGCCTGGAAGCCGAGCGCGACAATGCCAATGAAGTCGCGGTGCCGAAAGAGTTGCTCGCACGCATGAGTGTCGAGCAGGCAAGTGTGCTGATGGCCAGTGAGCAGCAACTGTTCCTGGATCGACGAGCATCTCGTGAAGGACAGAAAAAGCAACTGCGCCAGCGGGTGCAGCAACTCAATGAAACCATTGTCGGCCACGACATCCAGCAGAGAACCAAGTCCGAAGAAATCGAGCTGATTGACACGGAGTACCAAGCGGTCAAAAAACTCTTCGACAAAGGCCTCATGACTCTGGATCGGGTCAATGCCCTGGCTCGCGGCATCGCTCGGCTGCGCGGCGAGCGTGGACAATTGATGGCTTCCATTGCCGAGGCCCGGGGCAAGATCGCCGAAACCGAGCTGCAACGGCTACAGGTCGATCAGACTTTTCGCAGCGAGGTCTCAGAAGAGCTGCGCGACTTACTCGCACGCCAGGGCGAATTGATTGAGCGTGAAATTTCCGCCAATGACCAACTCAAGCGCATCGACATCACCTCACCGATTGCCGGGCGGGTACAGCAATTGGCCGTTCACACAGTTGGCGGAGTAATTTCCCCCGCCGAAGGCCTGATGCAGATTGTCCCTGCCGATGATGAGTTGTTGGTCGAGGCGAAGATCAGTGCGCAGGATATTGACCAAGTCTCCCTCGGGCAGGACGCCACGTTGCGCCTGTCAGCTTTCAATCGCAGTACCACGCCGGAACTCAAGGGAACGGTGGTGCGGTTGTCTGCCGATCTGATTCAGGACGAACGCACCGGTGCCGGTTTCTATCGGGCAGGTATCCGCATTTCCAAAGGCGAGGCGACGCGGTTGTCCGGCCTGACGCTGGTACCGGGTATGCCGGTGGAGTCGCTTATCAAAACCGGTGACAGAACAGTCCTGTCCTACCTGCTTAAACCAATCAGTGATCACGCCCAACGTGCGTTCAGAGAAGGGTAAGGCCTCCGACGGACTTAGCGTTTTCAGCGTAAATTTCCAACACACACAAGGAAGCTGTAATGGCAGTTATTAACGGAACCAGCGCTGCAGATACACTGGTGGGTACTGCAGGTGATGATCAGATGCGCGGTTTGGCTGGTGACGATGTTCTGAACGGCGGGGATGGTAACGATCTTTTGATTGGTGGGGAGGGGGCT
>NZ_JBYVYN010000009.1:0-234158 GCF_058148565.1 Pseudomonas sp. DF11 | reverse complement strand
ACGGTGGGTCAGTAGCGTTGATAGCGACTGATACATCGCTATCGTGAGCAAGCTCGCTTCCCCCATTGGTTTTGTGTGTCTAGCCCGGATCCCTGTTTCTCGCGACCTATACTCAACCGGTAGATGACCTGAATCCGGGGTGGCGCGACTGTGCTGCGTGCGCTGATGTTGGCCGTTGTGCTCGTTCTGGCGGGGTGCGCCACGCCACAGCGCGGTCAACAGGCGGCCACGGTAGCCATCTCCCAGGACACTTGGCGACAGGTCGACCAGCAGATCATCGCGGCGTCGAAAAGCGCTATCGAACAGGCAGCCCTCTACGCTCGCGGGTCGATGGAGCATTGGCGTGTGTTGGTCTATGAACGCACCGAGGCTCAATTCATCCCTTGGTTCAGCAGCTATTGGACCCAGGAATGGCTGGCGGTGAAGGTCAGTTGGTATGCCGCCAGTGCCAAGGGCGAGGAGGATTCCTCGGCCAGGCGCCTGGCGGTTTACCTGCAAGAGCAGTATCGCGAGCAGGTGCTGGAGCCGGTGGCGATGGAAATTGATCCCGAGGCGATCAGGGCCACCGCGACGGACTACTACATACGCCAGCTCAATCAGCAGGTCCAGGTCGTCGCCCAGCGGCATCGAATCCCGAACGAACTGATGAATCGGCGCCTGCACGGCATTCCTGCTATCAACCTGGGGCCGCCGGCGGCGCGTAACGCTTCGTTGTACGAGGTGATTCACGCCGAACCGCTGAACACACTGCCGGCTTATGCGGCCCTGATCGATCATGTCAACAAGGCCGCGACCACAGGTGCCGGGCCATCAGAGGCGGTGATTGCAACGGTGGCGCAACGCACCAGCGAAAAAATCGAGGCGCAATTTGCCACGCGAGGCGCGACCGGCGCGGCGGCGGCCGTGGCAGGGAAGGCGGCCGGGGCATTGATTTCGGTGGGCGTGGCGGGTATTCGCGCGATCATCCACGAGGGCGAACGGCCAGAAATGGAGGCGCAGATTCGCAAAAGCCTGAGCGCTGCGTTCGATGAGGCGTGGTTCAAGTCACTCAAGCATCCCCTCAGCGGGGTGATGGCACCGGTGTATTACCTGGACGAAGAGATAGAAGGCAGCCTGGTGGAGGCGGACCTGGCCAATCGAGCGGTGGCATTGCCAGACATCAAGCCGTGACGGGCCGAATCATTCTGAGCCGAGGGTGACGCGACAACCTTTGCGATGGCGGATCTGCTCGTCCGATGGGCGCTCCTTGATGAATTCGAAGCGCGGCTCGCCTTCGCTGTAGATCACCAGCCAGCCCCATTCCAGCTCGCTTTCATCCTGCCCGGGCTTGGGTGGCGAGGCCCACCAGGGTTCTTTTTGCATGATCTGTCGCATCGTCTACTCCTGCCGATTGATCCTTTGAACTATAGACCGCTCGATTTTGTGAGATGCGCCTGTGAAATTTTTTGAAGTTCATAAGGCAAACACATCTTGTGGCGAGGGGATTTATCCCCGCTGGGGCGCGAAGCGGCCCCAAAACCAGCCGCCTCGGTATGCCAGGTCAATCTCACTAGACATATGGGGCTGCTTCGCAGGCAACGGGGATAAATGCCCTCGCCACAGGGGATTTGTGCAGTTTGATGCAACAGTGTGCTCTGACCCCGCCTACCAGCGTCTAGCGTCTGTATCCCCGCACTCGAACGGGGAATGATTGGACCCTGCGCATATGCAAGCACTGTTGAATGAGATCCTCGATGCGGTTCGCCCCCTGATTGGTCAGGGCAAGGTGGCCGACTACATTCCGGCCCTGGGCACTGTGTCGCCCAACCAGTTGGGTATTGCCGTGTATGGCAATGACGGCGAGATGTATTGTGCCGGCGACGCCGAAACAGCGTTTTCGGTGCAGAGTATTTCCAAGGTGTTCAGCCTGGTGCAGGCCATCGGGCATTCCGGCGAAGCGATCTGGGAACGCCTGGGCCATGAGCCGTCTGGCCAACCTTTCAACTCCCTGGTGCAACTGGAATTCGAACGCGGTCGGCCGCGTAACCCGTTCATCAACGCCGGCGCCTTGGTCATCTGTGATATCAACCAGTCGCGTTTTGCCGCGCCGGCGTTGTCGATGCGTGATTTCGTACGGCGGCTGTCGGGCAACCCGCAGGTGATGGTGGATGGCAAGGTCGCCGAGTCGGAATACCAGCACCGTGCCCGCAACGCGGCAATGGCGTACCTGATGCAATCGTTCGGTAACTTCCAGAACGACGTGGAAGCGGTACTGCGCAGTTATTTCAGCCACTGCGCCCTGCGCATGAGCTGCATCGACCTGGCCCGGGCATTCTGCTTCCTGGCCAACGACGGGTTCTGCAAGCACAGTGGCGAACAGATCCTCAGCGCCCGGCAGACCCAGCAGGTCAACTCCATCATGGCCACCAGTGGTTTGTACGATGAGGCCGGCAATTTCGCTTATCGCGTCGGCTTGCCGGGCAAGAGCGGTGTTGGCGGCGGGATTGTCGCCGTGGTTCCGGGGCGGTTCACGGTGTGCGTCTGGTCGCCGGAACTCAACGCCGCCGGCAACTCCCTGGCCGGCATGGCGGCGCTGGAACTGCTCAGCCAGCGGATCGGCTGGTCGGTGTTCTAGTGCTCTGTTTCAAAAAAAAGGGCCCGCTTCTGATCCAGGAGCGGGCCCTTTTGTTTAGCGGTTATCAGCAGAGGCGGTCGATGACCTGGACCTCAGAGGTGTGCTGCATCGACTGCCAGGCCTGAGTCAGCGTTTGCAGCACGCGACCGATGAAGTCTTTGTCGGCCGCGGCCTTCTTGCCAACGTAGCCCTGGCCGCGGCGGTACATCTTCAGCCGGGCGCACAGCTCTTGCGTGTTCTTTTCGAACTCGTCTTCGCGGGTGTAGGGCGACAGGCAGTCCATATGCACCTGGCCAGTCTTGCTGATCCACAGGATATGGCTGTCGAGAGTGTCCTTGTGTGCGGCGAATATGCGAGCCAGTTCATCAATAGATGGTTGATTGTTCAGATTCATGTGTAAGCCCCTTGACCATTTGGTTGATCTGTCTGGTGGTTCGCAAAAACTTCGCTTCTCGGTAAGTGGCACCTGATACCGAAACCAGGTCGTCAGCATTCGTCCGTCGAACTTCGGCGGGGTCATGCATCGGTTGTGTAGTGTTTATCGAAGGGCTGCTACGCAAATGCGCTACAACGAAGAGAAACAGCGAAGAATCTTCAGCCAGTGTCAACTTTCGAGGGTCGACCACGCGCGTCATGAGGACCTTCGCCGACGTTTCTCGTCCTTGTTACCGGACGGTCATGCCAGGTCAGCACCTTCAATCTGCCTTGTGGGCAGTCCCTTATCCAAAAAACAGCTCGGCGGTCAGACGAGCTTGCTCAAACAGTTGCCTGTACTCCCGATCGGGGAGACGTCTGCATCATGCAAGGGCAAATCGGAGGCGTCAACGGTTTTGTAGTGATTATTTTTGGTCACTACATATTGTCGGACAAAATGGTTTGGGTATGAAAAATGAACAATGGGTGCGCTCCAGGGGTCCTTTGTGGCGAGGGGATTTATCCCCGCTGGGCTGCGAAGCAGCCCCGATTGAGCCAACTCAATCTACATGACATACCAAGGCGTCAGGTTTTAGGGCCGCTTCGCACCCCTGCGGGGATAAATCCCCTCGCCACAGAGAGATCTTCGCCACGTCATCGGTGGACCAATGTTCAGGTGGCCTTAGCCTTGCTCGCTTTACACGGTGTTCCGGCCTTGCGCTTGGCCGGCTTGCGCTTGTTCTTCCACGGCGTTGCGCCGCGCCCGGCGGGGCTGGCCGGGCCGTTGATGGTCAGGCTCATGCCCTGGCAGCGGGCGACATGCTTGCTCATCCAGGCGGCTTGCCGGGTCACGAATTCTTCCAGGCTCATTTCCCCGCTTTGCACCATGTCCAACGCCTGTTCCCAGATGGCGGTGGTGCCCGGGTCGGCGATGGCCCTGGGCACGGCGTCGATCAGGCTGAAGGCCGCCGGGGTGGCGGACAGGGCCTTGCCGTTCTTCACCAGATAACCGCGGTCGAGCAGCCCCTGGATGATCGAGGCCCGGGTCGCTTCGGTGCCGATGCCGGTGGTGTCCTTGAGCTTTTGCTTGAGCAGCGGATCCTCCACCAGTTTGGCGACGTTCTTCATCGCCTTGATCAAGTCGCCTTCGGTGAAGGGCTTGGGCGGCTGGGTCCACAGGTCCTTGGGTTTCACCTCGTCCACCGCGCACTCGCGCCCCTCGGCCAGCGCCGGCAAGGTTTGCGGTGCCGGTGCTTCACGGCCCCGTGCTGGCGCCAGCGCTTCGGGCAGGGCGCGTTTCCAGCCGGGTTCGACGATCTGCTTGCCCACCGCGCGCAACGCCTGGCCGGCGCAGTCGAAATCGGCCTGGGTCCGGTCGTATTCGTGGTTGGGCAGGAACTGCGCCAGGTAGCGCGCACGGATCAGTGTGTAGACCGCGCGTTGCTTGCCGGCGAGTTTGTCGAGGTTCCTGGCGGCGACGGTGGGAATGATGCCGTGGTGGGCACTGACCTTGGCGTCGTTCCAGGCTCGGGACTTGCGCTGCGGCTGCAGGTGCTCGCGCAGCGCCGCCAGGCTCGGGTCGGCCTGGGCGAGGGCGGCCAGGATGGCCGGCGCTTCACTGTGCTGGCTCAAGGGCAGGAAACCGCAATCGCTGCGCGGGTAAGTGATGAGCTTGTAGGTCTCGTAGAGCGACTGGGCAATGTCCAGGGTTTCCTGGGCACCGAGGCCGAGTTTCTTCGAGCAGACCTCCTGTAGCGTGCCCAGGTCGAAGGGCAACGGCGCCGCTTCGCGCAGGCGCTCGGTACACACCTTCAGCGTGCGGGCGGTGGCGGCATTGCCCATGGCTTGGGCGGCCTCCCGGGCCAGGGCCTGGTTCAGGCAGCGCTCCTGGTCGTCGCAAGCATCCGGATCGGCACGCCACTGGGCGATGAACGCCGTGCCTTCGTGGCTTAGCTGCACGTCGATGGCCCAATAGGCGACCGGCACGAAGTCGGCGATGCTGCGGTCGCGGTCCACCACCAGCCGCAGTGTCGGGGTCTGCACGCGGCCCACCGGCAACACGCCCTGGTAGCCGGACTGGCGCCCCAGCAGGGTGAACAGGCGACTCATGTTCATACCGATCAGCCAGTCGGCCCGGGAGCGTCCCAGGGCCGAGTGATACAGGTTGAAGGTTTCGGCCCCCGGCTTGAGGGCGGCCAGGGCCTTGCGGATCGACGCTTCGTCCAGGGCTGACAGCCATAGCCGGCGGATCGGCCCGCGATAGCGGCAATGTTCCACCAGCTCCCGGGCGATCATTTCGCCTTCACGGTCGGCGTCGGTGGCGATCACCAGTTCCTTCGCTTCCCCCAACAGGCGCTTGACCGCCTTGTACTGGCTGGCGGTTTTCGGCTTGACGGTCATTTTCCATTGGGCGGGCACGATGGGCAGGTCGGCCAGCACCCAGCGCTTGTAGCGCGCGTCGTAGGCGTCGGGTGGAGCGGTTTCCAGCAGATGGCCGATGCACCAGGTGACCGTGATACCAGGGCCCAGCCAGCAACCGTCGCCACGGCGCGTGGCACCGAGCACGGCGGCGATGTCCTTGGCCTGGGACGGTTTTTCACACAGGTACAGCTGCATAGCGCCCTTTTCCTGAGCAGATTTCATGGAGCTGTAGCATGGTCATGGATGCGCCCCAGGGCAAGTTTTATCTGTATGGATATACAGATAAAAACGTTGCGCTGCGTTGCCAAGGGGTGTCTGGCGTAGCATTCGGCGGCCTGTTGGTACGCAGAATGAATTTCTCGCAGGGGTGTGGCTCATAACTTCAAGGCGGTTGAAACCGCAAAGAAGGTTTATGAGGTCAAGGAGAGTCACTTTCATGAATTCGATGCCAAATGGCAATGGCCAGGCGACTACACGTTTGATTCTCGTTGTGGAAGATGATCCCACCATCCTGGAGTTTCTCTGCGAGATCCTTGAGGAAGAAGGATTCGTCGTGGAGCCTCGGGAGAGCGCCGATGCGGCGCTGACATTCCTCGAAGAGAGCGCCCACTTTGTGGACCTGCTGCTCACCGACATCACCATGCCCGGCAAGATCGACGGCGCGGACCTGGCCAACCTGACCGGAGACCGCTGGCCGCAGATACCGCTGCTGATCATGTCCGGCTACGAGACGCCGGAAAGCGCTGGAATCAAGCACCACGCATCGTTCATTGCCAAGCCCTGGGCCTTGGGGCAGATGCTGGATCTGGTGGAAAGCACGGTGAAAAATCATTCCATCAACTGATTGATTCCAGAGGATTAAGGCGGCCGGGGTACGTTTGGGTTGCAAGCGGCGATGGCCTCCATGACAATGCGAGTCATTATCAGTCGCGAATTATTCCATTGCCATGCCCGCCAACGATCTGTCCCTACGCAGTGCTGTCGACGTTCTGTACAGTGATCATCACAGTTGGCTCCAGGGCTGGTTGCGCAAGCGTCTGGGCAATACGTTCGATGCCGCCGACCTGACCCAGGATACGTTCGTGCGGGTCATCAAGGCGCGCACCGCGCTGGATATCCGCGAGCCGCGACCGTACCTGTCGATGATCGCCAAAGGGCTGCTGATCGACCTGTTCCGCCGCCGCTCGCTGGAGCAATCCTACCTCGAAGCATTGGCTGCCATGCCGCAAGAGCAGCACCCGTCACTGGAAGAACAGGCGATCCTGCTCCAGGCCCTGATGGAGATCGACCGCCTGCTCCTGGGGCTGGGGCCGCGTGTCCGGCAGGCGTTCATCCTGTCGCAGTTCGACGGCCTGACGTACCCGCAGATTGCCGAGCGCCTGGGCGTCAGCGTACGCACGGTCAATAACCACATGGCCAAGGCCATGGAGCATTGCTGCCTGATGCAGATTCAATTGCAGCTTTCATGAACCTGCCCCCCGAGGAGTTGCAAGCCATCCGTGTGGCGGCGCGCTGGTACGCCCGGCTGCATTCCGGCATTACGACCGACGCGGACCGGGCCGATTGGCGCGCCTGGCTGGCTGCCGATCCGTTGCACGGCCAGGCCTGGCAGCGCATGGCCGCGGTGGCCGAGCAGATGGCGAGTGTGCCGGGCGCCCTCGCGGCACCGACTTTGAGCGACACCCACCAGCGCTCCCGACGCCAGGTGTTGCGCAGTGCCTTGCTGCTGACGTCTGCCGGCGGCCTGGGCTGGCTGGGCTGGCACAGCCAGGCGACCCAGAACCTGTTTTGCGATCACCGCACTGCGGTGGGCGAGCGTCGCGAGTTCCAGCTGGCCGATGGCAGCACGGTCCTGCTCAACACCGACACCTCGATCAATGTGCGTTTCGATGGACAGCAGCGGCGCCTGGAGCTGTTGCGGGGTGAGATCCTCGTGACGACGGCGTTCGATCCCTTGCGACGTCCATTCAAGGTGGTCACCGGGCCGACCGAAGTGCTTGCGCTGGGCACGCGGTTTATCGTCCGTAGCCAGGCGCGGGGCGGCGAAGTGGCGGTGCTTGAGAAAGCGGTCGAGGTAAGCCTGCTGGCGACTGGCTCAAGGATGCGGGTCGAAGCCGGCCAGCGCC
The DNA here is from genome assembly GCF_058148565.1 of Pseudomonas sp. DF11. Lineage (NCBI taxonomy): Bacteria > Pseudomonadati > Pseudomonadota > Gammaproteobacteria > Pseudomonadales > Pseudomonadaceae > Pseudomonas > Pseudomonas sp. DF11. Next base: position 226,583 of record NZ_JBYVYN010000009.1, on the reverse strand, counting down.
TGGATTTCAATGAGCGGTCGTTGGGGGCGCTGCGTGGCAACGATGTGTCGGTCGGTGCCTGGCAGAAGGGCAGCATCATCGCCATTGACCGTCCCCTGGCGGCGCTGCTGGATGAACTGTCGCGCTACCGTCCCGGTGTGCTGCGTTGGGATCCGGCGATTGGCGACTTGAAGGTTTCCGGTGTATTTCCCGTCGATAACACCGATCTCGCTCTGGCGGCGCTGGAAAGCGGTTTTTCGCTGCGGGTGACCCGCTACAGCCGGTTCTGGGTCCAGGTGTCCGGTGGCGATCGGCGCTAATGCCGCGTAATAAAAAAATCAGCCCCTGCACTTTTCATCCTCATCGTTCGGCTCTTCCTCAGTGAGTTTTTATCGACCGTTTGGGGGAGGGGAAGTATGACGTGGGTGAGCGCGCCGGGCCGTCTGGTGTTTGCAGTGAAAATCGGTTTGCTGGCGGTCACGACCGCCGGCGCCACGGCGGTGAATGCCAGCCCGGTTCCAGCGGCTGCGGCGCAGCAGCGCGCGATGCAGGCCTACGATATCGGCGCCGCCAGCCTGTTGGATGTGCTGACCCGTTTCTCCAGCGCCGCCGGTGTCGCTATTTCGTTTGATGCCCGGCAACTCGAAGGTTTGCGATCGCCCGGCCTGAGCGGTTCTTTCGGCGTAGGCGACGGCTTTGCCCGCATTCTGGCTGGTAGCGGCCTGCAAGCCGCCCTCCAGGCCAACGGCACGTACGTGCTGCGCCCCGTGCCGGTCAGCGGCTCGGCACTGGAACTGGACGCAACCACTATCGAGGCACAGCGGCTTGGGGCGACCACCGAGCACAGCGATTCCTACACGACGGGCGCGGTCACCATCGGCAAGGGCGAGCACTCCCTGCGCGAAACGCCGCAATCGGTGACAGTGATCACCCGCAAGATGCTCGATGACCAGAACCTGAACACCATCGATCAAGTCATGGAAAAGACCCCCGGCATCACCGTCTACGACTCGACCATGGGCGGCAAGTATTTCTACTCCCGCGGGTTCCGGATGTCGGGCCAGTATCAATACGACGGCGTTCCGCTGGACATGGGCAACAGCTATGTCCAGGCCGACAGTTTCAGCAGTGATATGGCTTATTACGACCGTGTCGAAGTGCTGCGCGGCGCCGCCGGGATGATGAAGGGTGCGGGCGGCACGTCCGGCGGCGTCAATTTCGTCCGCAAACGCGGCCAGGCCACGGCCCAGACCGAGCTCAGCCTTTCGGGCGGTACCTGGGACAATTACCGCGGACAGATCGACACCGGTGGCCCCTTGAATGACTCCGGCACCGTGCGGGGCAGGGCGGTGATCGCCGAACAGAGCCGACATTTTTTCTACGACGATGCCCGGCGCAAGGACCAGATTTATTACGGTGCCCTGGACTTCGATCTGTCGCCCGATACGACGCTCGGTCTGGGTGTTGCCTATGAAGACGTCGATGCAAGCCCCTGCTGGGGCGGGCTTCCGCGCTACCGGGACGGCAGCGATCTGAAACTCAGTCGTTCCACTTGCCTGGACCCCTCGTGGAATACCTGGCGCAGCCAGCGGACCACGGTGTTTGGCGATCTCAAGCATCAGCTCAATGATGACTGGGCCGTGAAGGTCGCCAGTGTCTATACGAAAAATACCCAGGACACCAAATACGCGTTTGCATCGGGCTCGGTAACGCCCGGCACCTCGACCACCAATATGCTGGGTAGCATGTACGACTATGACCAGGTCGATTACGGCCTCGACGCCTACCTGGATGGCAAGTTCGACGCCCTGGGACAGCAACATGAGTTGATCGTCGGTTTCAACGCCAGTCGCTCGGACAAGGATGACTTCTTCTCGGTGGCGCTGCTGCCACAGAAGCAGAATGTGTTCGAGCCGGATCGACATATTCCCGAACCGGACGACAGTTACTTCATCGAGAACTCGACGCGCGGTGGTCCGGTCAAGACTATTACCGAGCAGCAAGGGATGTATTCGACCCTGCGGTTGAAACTGGCGGACCCGTTGACGTTTGTCGTGGGCAGCCGAGTGAGCTGGTACAGCTCCAAGACCGACTCGGTGTTCCTCACCGGCGGTACGGAACACGCCAAGAGCACGGAGACGGGACAAGTCACGCCGTTTGCCGCCGTGTTGCTGGACCTCAATGAGCACCTGACGGCCTATGCCAGTTATTCGGATATCTTCACGCCCCAGGGCAACTATCGCTCCGAAAGCGGCTCGGCACTCAAACCCCTGGTGGGCGAGAGTTATGAGCTGGGGATCAAGGGCGAGTGGTTCGAAGGACGTCTGAACAGCGCTTTCAACCTGTTCCGCACGCTGCAGAAAGACCAGGCCCAGACCGACTACACCTCAAGCTGTGCGTCTTCGGACGGCTACTGCTATGAGAACGCCGGCAAGGTGCGCGCCCAGGGTTTCGAAGCCGAGATCAGCGGTGAAGTCATCGAGCGCCTGCAACTGCTGGCCGGCTACACCTACACCCAGACCAAGACCCTCGACGACATCGACACCAGCCTCAACGGCGGTTCGTTCAACAGCTACGTGCCGCGCCATGTGCTGCGCCTGTGGGGCGATTATGTCCTCGGCGGGGCGTTGGAGCGGTTCAGTGTCGGCGCCGGGGTCAATGCACAAAGCGACAATTTCCGCGTATCGCCGGTGAGCGGCGAGAAGATCACCCAGGCCGGTTATGCGGTGTGGAACGGTCGCGTGGGCTACCGCATCGATGACACCTGGTCGGTGGCCCTCAATGGCAACAACCTGTTCGACAAGCGTTACTACACCACCATCGGGACCGAGAGCTTCGGGAACTATTACGGTGAGCCACGTAACTTCACCATGACCGTGAAGGCGCGCTTCTGAGCCGGTGGCGAGGGCGTCAATGCCCTCGCCACGGTTTGCCCTCAGTTGGTATCCAAGTCCACGTTACGGGTTTCCCGCAGGCAGAGCATGCCCACCACCAGGCTCACTCCGGTAATCACCACGGGGTACCACAGCCCGTAGAAGATATCTCCGGTGTAGACCACCAGGGCAAACGATACGGTGGGCAGGAAACCGCCGAACCAGCCGTTGCCGATGTGGTAGGGCAGGGACATGGAGGTGTAGCGGATCCGCGTGGGGAACAGTTCGACCATCAGTGCCGCCAGTGGCCCGTAGCACATCGCGGAAATGATGATCAGCGCCACGATCAAGGCCACGATCATCGGCCGGTTGATCTGCTGCGTATCAGCCTGCTGCGGGTAGCCCGCCAGGGTCACCGCGCCGCGCAGGGCCGCTTCATCGTAGCCATCGATCTTCACGTCGCCGATGTTGACCTGCACGGAGCTGCCAGCCGGAGCCGCGACACTGCTGTAAGGCAAGCCCTGCTTGACCAGGAAGGTCTTGACCTTGTCGCAAGGGCTGTCGAAACGCGCCTTGCCCACCGGGTCGAACTGGAAGGTGCAGGTGGCCGGGTCGGCGACCACGGTGATCGGTGCCTGGCGGCTGGCCAGGTCGATGGCCGGGTTGGCGTAGTGAGCCAAGGTCTTGAAGATCGGGAAGTACAAGGCAGTCGCCAGCAGCAGACCGATCATCAGCACCGGTTTGCGCCCGACCTTGTCCGACAGCCAGCCGAAAAAGATGAAGAACGGTGCGCCGATCACCACGCTGACGATCAGCAGGCTGTTGGCCAGGGCCGGGTCCATCTTCAGGAACTGGGTGAGGAAAAACAGCACGTAGAACTGCGCGGCGTAGAAGGTCACCGCTTGCCCGGCGTTGATGCTGAACAGGGCGATCAACACCACTTTCAGGTTTTCCCATTTGCCGAACGACTCGCGGATTGGCGCCTTGCAGCACTTGCCTTCCTCTTTCATTTTCACGAAGGCCGGCGATTCGTGCAGGCTCAGGCGAATCCAGGTGGAGATGCCCAGCAGCAGGATCGACAGCAGGAACGGAATGCGCCAGCCCCAGACTTCGAACTGATCGCCGGTGAAGTAACGGCAGCCCAGTACCACCAACAGCGAGAGCAAGAGCCCGAGTGTGGCGGTGGACTGAATCCAACTGGTATGGAAGCCGCGCTTGCCCATCGGCGCGTGCTCGGCGACGTAGGTCGCCGCGCCACCGTATTCACCGCCCAGGGCCAGGCCCTGGAGCATGCGCAACACCACCAGGATGATCGGCGCGGCGATGCCGATGCTGGCGTAGTTGGGCAGCAGGCCGACGCAGAACGTCGCCAGGCCCATGAGCACGATGGTCGCCAGGAACGTGTACTTGCGCCCGATCATGTCCCCCAGCCGGCCGAACACCAGTGCACCGAATGGCCGCACGATGAAACCGGCGGCGAACGCCATCAGGGCGAAGATGAACGCCGTGGTGTCGTTGACCCCGGCAAAGAATTGCTTGCTGATCACCGCCGCCAGGGCGCCATAGAGGAAAAAGTCGTACCACTCGAACACCGTCCCCAGGGACGAGGCGAAGATGACTTTCTGGGTTTCCTGGCTGGTGCCGGCGCTGCGCGTGGCTTCCAGGGGCTGAACATGCTCGGACATAGCGGTATCCCTCACAGTGATTGTTTTTGTTGTTCCACTGTCGACGCCGGGGGGCGTCTCCTGATTTGACACGTTCCTTGAATCGACGCATTTCCCTTGTGGGAGCGAGCCTGCTCGCGATGACGGCTGTACATTCAACACATATGTGACAGATAGATCGCTATCGCGAGCAGGCTCGCTCCCACAGGGGATTCTGTTGTTCTTCAGACCGTGGCCGGCTCCTTTTGCGGCATGATGATTCTGGTATCTGCCTCGAGCATCATCCGCGCCGCCTTCTCGGCAATCATCAAGGTCGGCGAGCAGGTGTTGCCCGAGGTGATGCGCGGCATGATCGAGGCATCGGCGATGCGCAGGCCCTTGATGCCGTGGACGCGCAGTTGCGCATCCACCACCGCGTCGTGGTCCTGGCCCATGCGGCAGGTGCCGACCGGGTGGAAAATCGTCGTGCCAATTCGGGCGGCGGCCTGGTGCAGTTCCTCTTCGGTTTGCAGGCTGGGCCCCGGCAGGTATTCCACCGGTTTGAACGCGCTCAAGGCCGGGGCCGCGACGATGCGTCGGGTCAGGCGGATGGCGTCGGCGGCAACGCGTAAATCTTCGGGATGGCTCAGGTAATTGGGTTGGATCAGCGGCGCTTCGTGCGGGTCGGCCGAACGAATGTCCACCCGGCCGCGGCTTTGCGGGCGCAGGTCGCAGACCGACGCGGTGAACGCCGGGAAGCTGTGCAGCGGTTCGCCGAAGCGTTCCAGGGACAACGGTTGGACGTGGTATTCGAGGTTGGCCGAGGTCTGCTCCGGACCCGAGCGGGCGAATGCGCCGAGTTGGCTGGGGGCCATGGACAGGGGGCCGCTGCGGTCGTACAGGTAGCGCAGGCCCATGCCCATCTTGCCCCACAGGGTGCCGGCGATCTGGTTCAGGGTGCGGGCATTTTCCAATTGGTAGATCAGTCGCAATTGCAGGTGGTCCTGCAAGTTGCCGCCCACACCAGGCAGCTCATGGGTCACGCCGATGCCCAGGCGTTGCAGCAGGCTGCGCGGGCCGATCCCGGAGCGTTGCAGGATCCCCGGCGAGCCAACCGCCCCGGCACACAATACGATTTCCTTACGGGCCTTGAAGGTCATGCCCTTGCCTTGCCAGCGGGCGCTGACAGCGTGGGCCCGGTCATCACGCAACAACACACGGTCCACTTCGACGTCGGTCAACACCGTGAGGTTGGGACGCTGGCGGATCGGCTTGAGAAACGCTTTGGCCGCGTTCCAGCGTACCCCGGCTTTCTGGTTGACCTGGAAGTAGCCGCAGCCTTCATTGTCGCCGCTGTTGAAATCATCGACGTTGGGGATGCCGCTCTGCTCGGCGGCGCTGCGGAAGGCATCGAGAATAGGCCATGACAGGCGCTGGCGTTCGACCCGCCATTCCCCGCCGGCACCATGGAATTCGGAGGCTCCGGCAAAGTGATTTTCGCTCTGGCGAAACAGCGGCAGGACGTCTTCCCAGGTCCAGCCAGGATTGCCCTCGGCGGCCCAGCCGTCATAGTCCGCGGCCTGGCCGCGCATATAGATCATGCCGTTGATGGAGGAGCAACCGCCCAGGACCTTGCCGCGGGGGTAGCTCAGGGCACGGCCTTGCAGGCCCGGTTGTGCTTCGGTCTTGAAGCACCAGTCGGTGCGTGGGTTGCCGATGCAGAACAGGTAGCCGACCGGGATGTGGATCCACGGATAGTTATCGCGCCCGCCGGCTTCGAGCAGCAGCACCCGGTGTTGCGGGTTGGCCGAAAGCCGATTGGCCAGCAAGCATCCGGCAGGGCCGGCGCCCACGATCACGTAATCGTATTCATCGACGACAGGTTGCATTCGCGACCTCATTTTTGTTTTTGTGGGATCCATCCTAGTTGTTAGTTTTCGTCAAAAGAATGTTAGTTTTTGCGCAGCGGCTGTGCGTTTATAAACAGTCGTACCTTCAGGTGCGTTCAAGGATCGCCTCATGTTCGACTGGAATGACCTGCGCTATTTCCTGGAGCTGCAACGCAGCGGACGTTTATTGACGGCTGCACGGCGGCTGAACACCACCCACGCCACGGTGGCCCGGCACATCGAGGCCATCGAGAAAAGCCTGGGCACCGCGCTGTTCGTCCAGCATGCGCAGGGTTATGAACTGACCCCGGCCGGCGAGACGCTGCTCAAGCACGCCGAGGCCATGGAGAACGTGGCGTTACTGGCCCAGGAGGACATCACCCAGTCCAGTGCGCCCCTGGGCAAGATCCGCCTGGGGGTGACCGAAGGGTTGGGCATCATGTTCCTGGCCAGCCGCATGGAGGGGCTGTTCCAGCGTTATCCGGGACTGGAGGTGGAACTGGTGGCGGTGCCGCGGTTTGTCAGCATCCTCAACCGCGAGGCGGAAATCAGCATCCACCTCGAACGTCCGGCGGCCGACCTGCTGGTGACGCGCAAGCTCACCGACTACAGCCTGGCGCTGTATGCCAGCCAAGCCTACCTGGACCGTTCGCCGGCGCTGCGTAGCCGCGAGGACCTGGCTCGCCACGCCTGGATCGGCTACGTCGATGATTTGCTGTTCAGCCAGGAACTGATGTTCCTCAACAGCTTTTGCCGCAACCCCCGGGTGGTGTTCCACAGCACCAGCGTCATCGCCCAGCAACAGGCCGCGCGCTCGGGGCTGGGGATCGCCGTGCTGCCTTGCTACATGGCCAGCGGCGACCCGACGCTGGTGCCCTTGCTGCCGGACGAAACCATCCGCCGCAGCTACTGGATCAGCACCCGTCGCGAACTGCACAAATCCGTACGCCTGCGGGTGTTGTGGGATTACGTGGTGCAGTTGTGCGAGCGCGAGCAGGGGTTGCTGCTGCCCTGAGCATGCTTTAGCAGAGAAAACGGGTACATCTGTGGCGAGGGGATTTATCCCCGCTGGACTGCGCAGCAGGCCCAAAATTCCTGCTGGAATAACGAGGTGGCCAACTTAGGGACGCTTCGCGACCCATTGGGGATAAATCCCCTCGCCACAAAGCTTATTGACGCCAGCAACTGGCCGCCCAAGCCCCCTTTTATGGCCCCCAATGACCTCAAGCCGGCGCGCTGGCGTGCCTTAGTGTTGACCCACAACGAGAAAAGCGCCGCCAAGAGGTCCCTATGCCGGCAACGACACCTTCAACTTCAATCTGGCTCAAGCCAGCCTTCATCCTCCTGCTCGGCACCCTGCTCGCAGGCTGCGGCGAAGAGGCCAAGCCGCCCGCGCCCGCGGTATTCACCGCCATGCCCAGCGATGCGGCGCTGGCCCAGGTTTATGACAGCAGTTGCAAGCTCTGCCACGCCAACCCCGGTGCCGGAGCGCCGTTGACCGGCGATACGAACGCCTGGGCCCCGCGGGTCGCCCAGGGCGCCGATACCCTGCTGGACCACGCTATCAACGGCTACAACGGCATGCCACCGATGGGCTTGTGCATGCACTGTTCCCAAGAGCAGTTCCTGGCCCTGATCGCCTTCATGTCCGGTCAACACTTCCAATAATAAATACGAGTACTACGGCATGACGATGGACTACTCACGGCGTCGCCTGCTGCAACAGGCTGGCGTTGTCGCAGCCTTTACGGCACTGGGCAGCCAGGGCGCCCTGGCCGAGCTGATGCGCGCGCCACGGTTGATTCCGTGGCGCAACTGGTCGGGTGCGCAAAGCTGCCTGCCGGCGGCGCGGCTGGCCCCCAAGGACCTCGATGAACTGGTGCAGGTAGTGCGCCGCGCCGAAGGGAGGGTTCGTCCGGTGGGTTCCGGCCATTCCTTCAGCGCCCTGGTGCCCACCGACGGCACCTTGCTGTCGCTGAGCTTTTTCAGTGGCCTGCTGGATCACGACGGGGCCAGCCTGCAAGCCGAGTTCGGCGGCGGCACGCCCATGTCCCGCATGGGCCCGGCGCTCAAGGCCATCGGCCAGGCGCTGCCGAACATGGCCGACGTGGATTACCAGACCCTGGCCGGAGCCATCGCCACCTCGACCCACGGCACCGGCAAGGCTTTCGGCTCGTACGCGTCCCAGGTGGTCGGCCTGCAACTGGTAACGGCCAGCGGCGAGGTCCTCGATTGCGATGCCCAGCGCCATCCTGAAGTATTCAAGGCTGGCCGGGTGTCCCTTGGCGCATTGGGGCTGGTGACCCGCGTGCGCCTGCAGAACCGCGCCGCCTATCGCTTGCGCGAGCACCAGTGGGTGGCGAAAACCGAGGAACTGCTCGAGGATGTGGAAGCCAACACCCGGGACAACCAGCATTGGGAAATGCAGGTCGTCACCCATTCCGACTATGCGCTGTCGATTACCTTGAACGAAACCACGGACCCGGCCACGCCGCCGATCAGCCCCGAGGAGGAGGGCGGCAACGAATTCGTCACGCTGATCGAAAACCTCGACAAATATGGCAGCGACTTTCCCGCGATTCGGCGAGCGCTGCTCAACAGCCTGCGGTTGGTGGCCGATTTCGATGACCGGATCGGTGACTCCCACGACATCTACGCCAATGCCCGCACCGTGCGCTTCAATGAGATGGAGTACTCGGTACCGGCCGAACACGGCCCGGCATGCCTGCGGGAGATCCTGGCGCTGATTCGCGACAAGGACCTGCGCACCTGGTTTCCCATCGAGTACCGCTACGTGAAGGCCGACGACATTGCCCTGAGCATGTTCGAAGGCCGGGACAGTTGTTCGATCTCGGTGCACCAGCATTACCAGATGGACCATCACAACTTCTTTGCCGCCGTCGAGCCGATCTTCTGGAAATACCAGGGCCGTCCGCATTGGGGGAAATTGCACTCCCTGAACGCCAAGGCACTCCAGGCGCTGTACCCGCGCTGGAACGAATTCGCTGAGGTGCGCCAGGCGCTGGACCCTGGTGGCAAGTTCCTCAATGGGCATCTTTCGTCGATTCTGGGGGTGAACTGATTGGCTTCAATCGTCGCGGGTCGAGCGCTGACTGGCCTGCAGCTGATGCATTCGTGTCAGGCACAAAAACCTGTGGCGAGGGGACTTATCTGTGGGAGCAAGGCTTGCCCGCGATGAAGAACACACGGTCTATCTGGAACCGAGTCGCTTGCTTCGCGGGCAAGCCTTGCTCCCACAGATAAGTCCCCTCTCCAGAAGTGCTGTGAAACGCTATTAGAACGCAAACGGAATACTGATCTTGGCCCAGAGCATTTCCCCTTCGGGGCGGTTTTCCACATCGAATTCCTTGGCCCAGCGAATTTCGGCGCTGGCGTATTTGAGGAAGGTGAAATGCAGCGCCGGGCCGATGGCGAACACCTGGCCGCGCACACCATCGTCCACGTCCTGCCCGGCGAATTGCACGGTGCGGCCGTATTGTTTGTCGTCGGTGGTCTGTTTGAGGTAGTAGCCGTTGAGCCCCAGCCGCAGGTTGTCGGTCAGGCGGTAGCTGGCGGAATAATCGAAGTGAAAGATCTGCCCTGAACGGTAGTCGGTGTCCTTGTTCTCACGGTTGAAGCTGTAGGTGGTTTTCATCGACAGCTCGGTGTTTTCCGTGGGCAGCCAGGTGAAGGAGAACAGCGGCTTGTAGGTGTAGAAATTGGTGCTGGTGTTGGCCAGGCGATCCTTGCTGTATTCGCCGGTCGGCACGGTGATTTCCACCGCCGCGGCCAGGGTCAGGTTCTTGCCCATGTCCCACAGCACGATTGGCGAAATGGTGGTATCGCCCATGCCCTCGCGGGTATCGCTCAGGCCGAACACCGCGACTTCCTGCTTGATCCAGGGTTGAGCGATGTAGATCCCCACGCGTCCACCGGCCACTCGCAATGGGCTGAGGTAATCGATACGCGGGACCACTGCCGTGGATTCTATTTCGACACCTGGCACTTCTCCGCCCAACGAGCTGATGTTGAATTTCCGGGCTTTGTAGTGGTTGTAGTAGAGGTTGAACGCGACCATGTTGTCCGGAAGGCTGTCGACTTCCAAGGGCAACACAAAAAAACCGTCGGTGCCGGGGCCGATGTTATCGACGCCGGTTTCGGTGGCCCACGCGGGTAGGGCACAAACGCCGGCCAGGCCGAGGGTCAATTGCAAGGCGAATGTCGTGCGGATCGGGTTCATGTGGGGGCTCGTTATTATTGTTGGAGATACACCGAAGGTCCGAGCCATAGAAATAAGCCGTTCGCTGCTGCCAGGGCAGGGTATTGGCGGCCATACAGGGGACTTGGGCGGCCAGATTTTTGTGCCCCTCGGTCCGCCGGGGCATGCTAAGTTTATGAAATAACCGGTTACAAAAACGCCACCTAACGTGCTCCGGAACCCGCCTCATGCAGATGAAAGTCATCGACCCCACCTATGAGTTGGCGCTGGTATCGCCATTCCTGCTGCAAACCCTGGCCGAGGTGGTGGCTGACAAGGGCTTCGATGCCGCCAGCCTGTGTCGCGGCCTGGGGTTCGGGCTCGATGACCTGCAGGATCCCGCCCAGCGCATTTCCTATCGCCAGGCCGTGGTCATGATCCAACGGGCGCTCAGGCTCTTGCCCGACCAGGGCTTGGGGTTGTGGGTGGGCGACCGCAACGTGCTCGGCACCCTCGGCCTGTTGGGCCATGTCTTGTCGTTGTGCGAAACCCTGCGCGATGCCTTTGCCCTGGGGATTCGCTACCAGCACACCACCGGTGGCATCGCGGTAGCCAGCGTCGAAGAAGCCACTGACCGGATCATGGTCGAAGCGACCTGCCGCCTGCCTTTTGCCGAGATCCAGGTATTTGCCGTGGAGGAGTTCTTCGCCAGCCTGATGGTCTATGGCCGGGTGCTGGCGGGGGCCGATTTCAAGCCTCAGGCCGTCGAGTTCATGCACGCCGCGCCGTCCTACGCCGAGCAATACCAGCGGATACTGGGGCCGGATGTGCGCTTCGGTTGCCGGCACAATCGCATGCTGATCGATGTGCGCTGGCTGGATATGCGCCTGCCCAATCACCACCCGTTGGCCCTGCGCCAGGCCTTGGCCTTGCTGGAGCAGGAGGCCACCGAGGTCCACCAGAAGATCGACCTGATCCAGGCCGTGGAGCGGGCGATTGCCCGGGACCTGACCCGTGGCAGCCACATCGAGAAAATCGCCGGCGACCTCAACATGAGCAGCCGCACCCTGCGTCGGCGCCTGACCGAACACGGCCTGACCTTCGAAGCCTTGCTCGAACAGGTGCGCCGCGGTCGGACCCTGAGCCTGCTGGCCAACCCCGGGCTGTCCATCGAGCGCATTACCGAAGAAGTCGGCTACAGCGATGTGCGCAGTTTTCGCCGGGCGTTCCGGCGTTGGACAGGCATGAGTCCGAGCGCATTTCGCAATGAGAGTGCCGACGCCCGGCTCTAAGGATATGTCCAAACAGTATTTCTCAAGCCGCGGCGGCTTTCCCTAAGATCACGTCATAACTCGTTATGACAAGTGATATAGGCCATGCCCGACAACGTTCTTTCCCTCTGCAGCGTGCCGCTGCACACGCAACTGCGAGACGTGCTGCGTGCGCGCATCCTCGATGGCCAATACCCTCAAGGCAGCCAGATGCCCTCGGAAAGCGAGCTCGGTGCGCTGTTCAGTGTCAGTCGTATCACCGTGCGCCAAGCGCTGGGTGACCTGCAAAAGGAAGGGCTGATTTTCAAGATCCACGGCAAAGGGACGTTCGTGGCCAAGCCCAAGACCTTCCAGAATGTCAGCACCCTCCAGGGCCTGGCCGAGTCCATGACCGGGCGCGGTTTCGAGGTGATCAACCGCCTGCTCAGTTTCAAGTTCATCGCGGCCGACAAACTGGTGGCCGAGCGCCTGAAATTGACTGAAGGGGAAGAGGTGGTGCAGATCAAACGGGTGCGCTTGATCAACCGCGAGCCGATTTCCCTGGAGATCACCTACCTGCCCAAAGCCCTCGGCGAGCGTTTGGAAAAGGCCGACCTGGTCACCCGCGACATTTTCCTGATCCTGGAAAACGACTGTGCCCTGACCTTGGGCCATGCCGACCTGGCCATCGATGCGGTGCTGGCCGACAGCGACCTGACCCAGGCCCTGGAGGTCGAGCCGGGTTCGCCGATCATGCGCATCGAGCGCCTGACCCATGACGCCAGCGGCCAGCCACTGGACTTCGAACACCTCTACTACCGTGGCGATGCTTTCCAGTACCGCTTGCGGATCGACCGGCAAAAAGGAACGCAGGCATGACTCGGAGCACCCTCGAACAGGAATACGACATCGTCGTCATCGGCGGTGGCACCGCCGGGCCCATGGCGGCGATCAAGGCCAAGGAGCGCAATCGTGATTTGCGCGTGCTGCTGGTGGACAAGGCCAACGTCAAGCGCAGCGGTGCCATCAGCATGGGCATGGACGGCTTGAACAACGCGATCATCCCCGGTCATTCCACGCCCGAGCAGTACACCAAGGAAATCACCATCGCCAACGACGGCATCGTCAACCAGGCGGCGGTGTATGCCTACGCGACCCACAGCTTTGAAACCATCGAGCAACTGGACCGCTGGGGCGTGAAGTTCGAGAAGGACGAGACCGGCGACTATGCGGTGAAGAAGGTCCATCACATGGGCGCCTACGTGCTGCCAATGCCGGAAGGGCACGACATCAAGAAAGTCCTGTACCGGCAGTTGAAACGGGCGCGGGTGAGTATCACCAATCGGTTGGTCTGCACCCGCTTGCTGACCGACGAAGCGGGCGCGGTGAACGGTGTGATGGGCTTCGATTGCCGTACCGCCGATTTTCATGTGATCAAGGCCAAGGCGGTCATTCTCTGCTGCGGTGCGGCGGGACGCCTGGGGTTGCCGGCCTCCGGCTATCTGATGGGCACCTATGAAAACCCCACCAATGCCGGCGACGGTTATGCCATGGCCTACCACGCCGGCGCCGAACTGGCGAACCTGGAATGCTTCCAGATCAACCCGCTGATCAAGGATTACAACGGCCCGGCGTGCGCCTATGTCACCGGCCCCCTGGGCGGCTACACGGCCAACAACAAGGGTGAACGCTTCATCGAATGCGACTACTGGAGCGGGCAGATGATGTGGGAGTTCCACCAGGAACTCGAGAGTGGCAATGGTCCGGTGTTCCTCAAGCTCGATCACCTGGCCGGGGAAACCATCCAGAACATCGAGGACATCCTGCACAGCAACGAGCGGCCCAGCCGTGGTCAGTTCCATGCCAACCGCGGCACTGACTACCGCACGCAGATGGTGGAGATGCACATCTCCGAAATCGGTTTTTGCAGTGGTCACTCGGCCTCGGGCGTGTGGGTCAACGAGCGGGCCGAGACTTCGGTCAAAGGCCTGTACTCGGCCGGTGACATGGCCGCCGTGCCCCACAACTACATGCTCGGTGCGTTCACCTACGGCTGGTTTGCCGGCCACAACGCTGCGGACTTCGTGGCCGGCAAGGATTTCTCGGCGCTGGATGCCGGGCAGATCGAACGGGAGAGGGTACGTGTCTACGCGCCCCTGGACCGTGAGCACGGCCTGCCGCCGGCCCAGGTGGAGTACAAGCTGCGACGCTTCGTCAACGATTACCTGCAACCGCCGAAGGTTACCAAGAAAATGCAGATCGGCCTGCAACGTTTCGGCGATATCCAGCGCGACCTGGACCAGATCAAGGCCCACAACCCTCATGAATTGATGCGCGCCATGGAGGTCAGCGTCATTCGCGACTGCGCCGAAATGGCCGCCCGTGCCTCGCTGTTTCGCGCCGAGAGCCGTTGGGGCCTGTACCACTATCGGGTCGATCATCCGCAACGCAACGACGGCGACTGGTTCTGTCATTGCCATTTGAAAAAGGGCGAGGACGGTGCGATGACCTCCTTCAAGAAAGCCGTCGAGCCTTACATCATCGCCCTCGATGCCGACGAACTGCAGGCCTACGACCGGCTGCGGGTCGGCGCTGACGCGGCGTGAACCTTACACCCAGAGAGACCGCCCATGGCTTATCAACCCCAGGAAATCTTTTTCCGCTCCAATGCCCCCGTCATCGTGGACGAGGACAAATGCATCGCCCACAAGGGCTGCACCGTTTGCGTCGATGTCTGCCCCATGGACTTGCTGGCGATCAACCCGGCGACCCAGAAGGCCTACATGGCGTTCGACGAATGCTGGTACTGCATGCCCTGTGAAAAGGACTGCCCGACCGGGGCGGTGAAAGTCGAGATTCCGTACTTGCTGCGTTGATTGACAGGGCGCCATCGCGAGCAGGCTCGCTCCCACAATGGATTTGTGGTGAACGCCGAAAAAATGTGGGAGCGAGTCCGCTCTCGATAGGGCCCGCGCAAACACCAAAAAAGCCATCCGGCCACCCCCGGACGCAGATTCAGAACACCCCTCGTTTCCCACCGCGCCCTGATCGCGGCGGAGACGAACATCCAATAAATGATTCGAGGGGACACACCCATGTTATTGCGTGCGGCACTCGCCAGTCTGGTACTGGCTTCATTGACCTTGCCTGCCCAGGCAGAAACCATTCGTATCGCCATCGGCACCCAGGACACCACCATCAATTGCGTCGCCGGCGGGTTGCTGATTCGGGAGCTGGGCCTGTTGGATAAATACTTGCCCCACGACGGCGCCTACAAGGACGCCCAGTACGACATCCAGTGGAAAAACTTCACCAGCGGCGCGCCGCTGACCAACGAGATGGTCGCCGGTAAGCTCGACTTTGGCGCCATGGCGGATTTCCCCGGGGCGTTCAACGGCGTGACGTTCGAAACCGCCGGCAAGCACAGCCTGTTCATCAGCGTGCTATCGGGCAGCACCCGGGGCAGTGGCAACGGCATCGTGGTGCCGAGTGCATCGGGCGTGCAGTCGTTGGCTGAGCTCAAGGGCAAGACCATTTCCGTGCCGTTCGCCTCCACCGCCCACGGCATGTTGCTGCGTGCCGTCGCGGCCCAGGGGTGGGACCCGCTCAAGGACGTCAACATCATTGCCCAGCCGCCGGAGGTGGCCGGCTCCGCGTTGCAGGCCGGCAAGATCGACGCCCACGCCGACTTCGTGCCGTTCGCCGAACTGTTCCCCAGCCGCGGTTTCGCCCGCAAGATCTACGACGGTGCCCAGGCCGGCGCCCCAACGTTCCACGGCGCGCTGGTGGATCAGGCCTACGCAAAGAAATACCCGGAAATCGTCGTCGCCTACCTGCGCGCGAGCATCGAGGCCAATCAGTTGCTGGCCGCCGAACCTGAGAAGTACAGCGAGTTGATCGCCAAGGTCACCGGCGTGGATGCCGAGGTCAATTACCTGTTCCACGGGCCGCTGGGGGTGCAGACCCGCGACTTGACCTGGAAGCCGGAATACCGCCAAGCCGTCGGCACCGCTATCGATACCCTCAAGCTGCTGAAGAAAGCCGATCGTGGCCTGGACCTCAATACCTTCATCGATGACCAGTACATCCGCGCTGCGTTCAAGGCGTCGAACCTGGATTACACCGCGCAACTGGCTAACTACGCCCAGACACCGCTGGGTACGACCGATGCCTTGACCGGCAAAGCCATCGGCGATTTCAGTCGCGTGGCCGAGATCTGGGTACGCGGCGAGCCGAAAGTGCGCCATTACGCCTCGGCCCAATCGGCCTTCGCCGCGCTGGCGAGCCTCAAGCAGGAAGGCAAGGGCATCCGCGCCGTCTATGCCCAGGCCAGCGACAGCGGGATCAAGCTGTTGGCCGAACAGGCGTGGTTCGCCAGTGACGCCAAGGGCCAGCTCAGCGCGTTCCTGCTCAAGGGCCAGGCCGAGCAATTCGCCACGGCCCAGGGTGGCAAGGTCTTGGACTTCAGCGAGGCCACTACCCAGGCGGTCGCCGCTCGTTGACCTGACTCGAGTGAAAGCAAAACCTGTGGGAGCGAGCCTGCTCGCGATGGCGTCAGATCAGTTGAAGTTGATGTGATTGACACACCGCTATCGCGAGCAGGCTCGCTCCCACAAGGGATCTCCATAACTGAGGAAGATATCAGTGTATCCATCACCCAAACGCTGGCTCCCGCGAGCCGCTTCCCTGTTGCTCTGCCTGCTGTTCTGGCAACTCGCCGCCAACGGCCACTGGGACCTCGGCCTGGTGACCTTCGCCAACGTCCCGACCCCGTTGGCGGTGGTACAGGCGGCGTTGGGCCTGGGGGACTCCGGTAATCTCCCCCGGCACCTGGGCAGCAGCCTGGGACGGGTCTTTGCCGGTTACGGCGCGGCGTTGTTGGTCGGCGTGGCCCTGGGCCTGGCCATCGGTCGTTCGAAATGGGCCGAAGACCTGTTGCTGCCGCCGCTGGAAGTGTTGCGGCCGATCCCGGCGGTGGCCTGGATACCCCTGGCGATCCTGATGTTCCCTTCGTCGGAACTGTCGATGGTGTTCATCACCTTCACCGGCGCGCTGTTCCCGATCCTGCTCAATACCGTGCACGGCGTCGAAGGGGTGGACCGGCGGCTGATCGCGTCGGCGAAAAGCCTGGGAGCCGGGCGCCGGGCGATCCTGTTGGAGGTGATCCTGCCGGGCGCCGCGCCGAGCATCATCACCGGCCTGGCCATTGGCATGGGCACGTCCTGGTTCTGCCTGGTGACGGCGGAAATGATCGCCGGCCAGTATGGCATCGGCTACTACACCTGGGCTTCCTACACCGTGCAGAACTACGCCGACATCGTCGTCGGCATGTTGCTGATCGGTGTGCTGGGCATGGGCAGCAGCCTGTTGATCAAGCGCCTGGGTGGGCTGTTCACGCCTTGGCATCGACCACGAGGGAAAGCCTGATGAGCGTGATGCAACCCCCCGAAGGACGGATCGATATCCGTCAGTTGTCCATTGTCCTGGGCCAGGGCGCCCAGGCCTTCGAAGCGGTCCAAGGGCTCGATTGCCAGATCGAGGCGGGCCAGTTCGTCTGTGTCCTCGGGCCGTCCGGTTGCGGCAAATCCACCTTGCTTGGGGCCTTGGCCGGGCATCTGCAACCGCGCACCGGCAGCTTGAATGTCGACGGCTTGAGCGTTTGCGGCCCGTCGCCCCAACGCGGCATGGTGTTCCAGCAACACACGCTGTTTCCCTGGCGCACCGTGCGTGACAACGTCGCCTTCGGCCTGAAGATGCGCGGCCTGGGCAAGGTCGAACGGCACCGGGCCGCCGATGAAATCCTCGCGCTGGTGGGCCTGGAAGGTTTCGCCGGGCACTGGCCGGACCAGCTCTCCGGAGGCATGCAGCAACGAGTGGAGATCGCCCGGGTGCTGGTCAACCGTCCACGCTTGTTGCTGATGGATGAGCCCTTCGGCGCGCTGGATGCCTTGACCCGGTTGAACATGCAGGAGCTGCTACTGGACATCTGGACGCGCATCCGTACCACGGTGGTGTTCGTGACTCATGACATCGACGAGGCACTGTTCCTGGCCGACCGCTTGCTGGTGATGAGCCCGCGTCCCGGTCGGATCATCGAGGATCTGCGCCTGGACTTTCCACGGCCACGCACGACCGCACTGGTGACCCGCCCTGAATTCTCCCGCTTGAAGCGCCACTGCCTCGATCTGCTGCGCCATGAAGACGGCCGGCAGTTGCCGCGCCTCAACCCACTCGGGCTTCCCCCTGAAACCTCCTTGCCGCGATTTGCCCTATGACCTCTCTATTCGAAGACACTGATAACGACGACATCCTCGCCCTGCAACCGCGCCTGACCGACGAGGACCCTGGCGTGCGCCGCATCGCCCTGATCGAGCTGGCCGACCTTGAGGAACCTGAAGGCCTGCTGTGGCTGGTGGATCGCCTGGTCGAGGACCCCAGTGCCGAGGTGCGCGCCGAGGCCGCGCGATTGCTCGAAGCCTGGGAGGACGCACCGGTGGTGGCGGCCCTGTGCGAGGCCCTGACCGATCCGTCGCCGAGTGTACAGGCCGCTGCCGCCCAGAGCCTGAGCCTGCTCAAGAGCGAGGCGGCAGGAAGGGTGATCCTGCCCTGGACGGCCCATGCGGATGCCGGTGTGCGTGTCGCGGCGTTCCGGGCCTTGCGCGAGTTGCGCCTGCTCGACGCGGCACCGGCTGCAATCGTTGCCTTGGCTGACGGCGATGCCAGCGTGCGGCGCGAAGCGGTTGGCGTGCTGGGCTGGCTCAAGCACCTCGACGCCTTGCCGGTCCTGGCCCGGCTGGCCAGCGATGATCCGGATACTGAAGTGCGCCGCGCGGCCACCGGCGCCCTTGGCCTGGCTTCGGACGCACAGGTCTTGCCGGCGCTGCGCCAGGCGCTGCGGGATCCGGCCTGGGCGGTGCGCGAAGAAGCCGCCACCACCCTGGGCAAGGTCGGTCACGCCGATGCCGGCCCGGCCCTGGTCGAGGCGCTGGCCGATGATTATTGGCAAGTGCGTTTGCGGGCGACCCGCAGCCTGGGGCGTTTGCGCTATGTTCCGGCGTTGGCGGCCTTGATCGAGACCCTGGGCCATCGGATCAGCAATCTGCGTAAGGAGGCGGCCCTGGCCTTGGGCGAATTGAACGATCACGGCGCCATTCCGGCCTTGCAGGCGGCCCGGGATGATGGCGACCCGGAAGTGCGCAAAGCGGTGCGCATTGCCTTGGGTCAGTTGCAATGAATCCGCTGGCGATTAGCAATTCCCAGGACAAAGGACAATTGCGGCTTAACTGGCCCGATGGGCGTGAACAGCGTTTGGATCATGCTCAGTTACGCCGGCAATGTCCTTGTTCTCAGTGTCGGGCGTTTCGTCTGCAAGGGCTGACGGTTCAGGTTGATTCGCGGGTTCGGGTGGTTGGGGTCAATGCCCAGGGGTATGGGGTGCAGTTGGTGTTCAGTGATGGGCATGGGCGGGGGATTTTTCCCTGGGCTTATCTGGCGGGGTTGTAGCCCTCTCCACAGATCTCTTGTGGGAGCGGGCTTGCTCGCGAAGGCGGCCTTACAGCCGACCTTTCTCTCCGGTCATACCCCGATCCAACTGTGGGAGCGAGCCTGCTCGCGATGGCGGTGGGTCAGCTTGCATGGATGTCGAATGGTCTGATGCTTTCGCGAACAGGCTCGCTCCCACAGGGGCGTGCTGTTCACTTAAGGAAAAGTGTTGATACCTGTGGCCAGAGATTGCTCCCGCTGGGCTGCGCAGCGGCCTCGAGCGGTGAACTGACTGGCGGCGCTTGTCAGAAAAATCCTTGAAGAGTACAAATGTACTCCATGACGACTCTCACCCCCCGCCGTGCCGCCATCCTGACCTTCATCCGCGAACGCATCGCCGATCAGGGCCAGCCTCCCAGCCTCGCTGAAATCAGCGAGGCGTTCGGTTTTGCCTCGCGCAGCGTGGCGCGCAAGCATGTGCTGGCGCTGAGCGAAGCCGGGTTTATCGAAGTCAATCCGCACCAGGCGCGGGGTATCCGCTTGTTGAACCAGCCGCCACGGCCCGAACTACTGGACGTGCCGGTGCTGGGGCGAGTGGCGGCTGGCCTGCCGATCAGTGCCGATGCCGAGGTCCACAGCCGCCTGATGCTGGACCCGGCGATTTTCACCAAGGCGCCGGATTACCTGCTGCGGGTCCAGGGTGACTCGATGATCGAGGACGGCATTCTCGACGGTGACCTGGTGGGCGTGCAGCGCACGCCCCAGGCTTCCAACGGCCAGATCGTCGTGGCGCGCCTGGACGGAGAAGTCACCATCAAGCGCTTCGAGCGAATGGGCGAGCGTGTACGTTTGCTGCCACGCAATCCGGCCTATCAACCAATCATCGTCGAAGCCGATCAGGACCTGGCGATAGAAGGGGTGTTCTGCGGCCTGTTGAGGCAAGGCTGATGGGCGCCGTCGTTGCATTGGACACGCTGTTCAACGGCGGCCAGGTCTGGAAGGGCCGGCCTGCACCGCCGGCCGCCAGCCCGCAACCTACCGGCCATGCTGCTCTGGACGCGGCATTACCCAGTGGCGGCTGGCCGGAAGCGGCGTTGACGGAACTGCTCATCGCCGCCCCAGGCGTGGGTGAGTTGCAACTGGTGTGGCCGACCCTGGCGCGGCTGTCGGCGGCGGGGGAGCGGATCGTGCTGGTGGCGCCACCGTTCGTGCCCTATCCCCAGGCCTGGCAGAGCGCCGGTATCGATCTGGGCCAAATATCGGTGATCCAGGCCGATGAGCGCGAGGCCTTGTGGGCCACCGAACAATGCCTGCGTTCGGGCAGTTGCGGCGCGGTGCTGTGCTGGCCTCGCCAAGCGGACGACCGGGCCTTGCGCCGCCTGCAAGTGGCGGCGGAAACCGGGCAGACCCTGGCGTTCGCCTGGCGCTCGATCCAGGAAGCGATCAATCCGTCGCCGGCGGCCCTGCGCATCGCCATCGATACCCGGCCGGCGCAATTGCGTGTGCTCAAGTGCCGGGGCGGGCTGGCCCGTTCGGCGCCGATCGCTTTTTCCCCACAGACAGGGCATTGAGGTTGCGATGCGCTGGGTGTGTATTCTTTTCCCGCAATTGGCGCTGGACGCCGCGCTACGTCAGCGCCCCGATCCCGACCAACCCCTGGCATTGCTGACCGGCCCGGCCCAGCGTCGGGTGCTGCAAGCGGTGAACGCGCCGGCACGGGCCCTGGGCTTGCGTCCAGGCCAGACCATGACCGCCGCCCAGGCCTTGAGCAAAGGCTTTGCCACCGCCGAATACGATGCGGCGCAGATCGAACACTGGCAACAGTTCCTGGCAGCCTGGGCCTACCGTTTCAGCTCCCAGGTCAGCGTGCATTACCCGCGTACGCTGCTGTTCGAGATCGAGTCGAGCCTGGGCCTGTTCGGGCCCTGGCCGGTGTTCGAGGCGCGCTTGCGGGCCGAACTGACCGAACTGGGGTTTCGGCATCGCATCGTCGCCGCGCCCAATCCGGTGGCGGCGCGGGTGTTGGCCAATGCCTATGACGCCTTGGTGGTGCCCGATGCCGAGACCTTGCAACAGTACCTGGGGCACATGCCCGTGGAGCGGATCGGCCTGGAACCCGACGTCGCCACGGCGTTGTCGCGCATGGGCCTGCGCCGCCTGAGCCAGGTCCAGGCCTTGCCTCGGCAGACCCTGGCACGGCGCTTCGAGGCCCAGGTGCTCAAGCACCTCGACGCGCTGACCGGCCGCCGCACCCTGGCGCTGTCGTTCTACCTGCCGCCAGACCGTTTCGATGTGCGCATCGAACTCAACTATGACGTGCAATCCCATCAGGCGCTGTTGTTCCCGTTGCGCCGCTTGACCGGTGACTTGTCGGCCTTCCTCTGCGGTCGCGACAGCGGTGTGCAGCGTTTTGACCTGCATCTGGAACACGCTGGGTTGCCGGACACGCTGATCAAGGTCGGCCTGCTCAGCGCCGAACGGGATCCTTCGATGCTCTTCGAACTGGCCCGTGGCCGCTTGGAGCAGGTGCAGGTCGAGGCCCCGGTGCGCGGCTTTCGCTTGTGTGCCGAAGACCTGCCGAGCTTCGTGCCCCAGCGCCTGGAGCTGTTCGAGGAGCGTCCCCAGCAGTCTTTGCCTTGGGAGCAACTGCGCGAACGCCTGCGGGCGCGCCTGGGAGATGACGCGGTGCAGGGCCTGGGATTTCGCGATGACCATCGGCCTGAATGCGCCTGGCAGTTGACGCCTCAGCCCAGGCCCCAAACCTGTCCGGTACGCGCCGGTGTGCAGCGTCCCGGCTGGCTGCTCGGTGAACCCCAGGCGTTGCCGGAAGGCCACACGCGTATCCTCATGGGGCCGGAGCGTATCGAGACCGGTTGGTGGGACGGCGCCGACGTGCGCCGCGATTACTACCTGATCGAAACCCGCAACGGACAACGCGGCTGGGCCTATCGACCGGTGGGCGAGGGCGGGCCGCTGTGGTTGCAGGGCTGGTTCGCATGAGCGTTGAGTATGCCGAGCTGCATTGCCTGTCGAACTTCAGCTTCCAACGTGGCGCCTCCAGCGCCCTGGAGTTGTGCCGACGAGCCAAGGAACAGGGTTATCAGGCCCTGGCAATCACTGACGAATGCACCCTGGCCGGAATCGTCCGGGCCTGGCAGGCGGCCAAGGAGTTGGAGCTGCAGTTGATCGTCGGCAGCGAGATCCAGGTCGAAAACGGTCCGAAACTGGTATTGCTGGTGGAGAATCTGGAGGGCTATCAAGCCTTGTGCCGGCTGATCACCCGCGCCCGGCGGCGCAGCGAGAAGGGCCACTACCGCATCGTGCGCGAGGACTTCGCCGAGCCCTTGCCGGGATTGCTGGCGCTGTGGGTGCCCAATGGCCAGGATTGCGAAGAGCACGGTGGCTGGCTCCAGCAAAGGTTTGCCGGGCGCCTGTGGCTGGCTGTCCAGTTGCATTGCGGGCAGGACGACCGGCGGCGGCTGGCGGAGCTGCTGGCGCTGGCAGAGCGGCTGGGTCTTCCGGCCGTCGCCAGTGGCGATGTGCACATGCACGTGCGTGGCCGGCGCGCCTTGCAGGACACCATGACCGCCATCCGCCACCACGTCACAGTGGCCGAGGCCGGCCAGCGCCTGCACCCCAACGGTGAGCGCCACTTGCGCAGCCGCAAGGATCTGGCCGATCTCTACCCACGGGCCTTGCTCGACGAAACCCTGAACATCGCCCGGCGCTGTACCTTCGACCTCGGTCAACTGCGTTATCAGTATCCACGGGAACTGGTGCCTGAGGGCCATGATCCGGCGTCCTGGCTGCGGGAACTGACCGAGCGCGGCATGCGTGAGCGCTGGGAGGACGGCGTGGAAGAGAAGGTCCGGCGGCAAATCAACGATGAATTGGAGCTGATCGCCGAACTGGGCTACGACAGTTATTTCCTTACCGTGCAGGACGTCGTCAACTTCGCCCGCAGCCGAAAAATCCTTTGTCAGGGACGCGGTTCGGCGGCCAACTCGGCGGTGTGCTACGCCTTGGGCATCACCGAAATCGACCCGAGTCAGACCAACCTGCTGTTCGAGCGATTCCTGTCCCGGGAGCGCAACGAGCCGCCAGACATCGACGTCGACTTCGAACACGAGCGTCGCGAGGAAGTGCTGCAGTACGTGTTCCAGCGCTACGGTCGCCATCGTGCGGCATTGACGGCGGTGGTCAGCAGTTATCACGGTGCCGGGGCCGTGCGCGATGTCGCCAAGGCCCTGGGCCTGCCGCCGGATCAGGTCAACGCCCTGGCCGATTGCTGTGGCCGCTGGAGTGACGAGGCGCCGCCGGTGGAGCGCTTGCGTGAAGGCGGCTTCGACCCGGACAGCCCGGTGTTGCGCCGGGTATTGAGCCTGACCCAGCAACTGATCGGCTTCCCACGTCACCTGTCCCAGCACCCTGGCGGCTTCGTGATTTCCGAACAACCCCTGGACACCCTGGTGCCGGTGGAAAACGCCGCCATGGCCGAGCGCACCATCATCCAGTGGGACAAGGACGACCTGGACGCGGTCGGGCTGCTCAAGGTGGACATCCTGGCCCTGGGCATGCTCAGTGCGATTCGCCGGTGTTTCGATTTGATCGAGCGCTACCGGGGCGAGCGCTATGCCCTGGCGTCGTTGCCCAAGGACGATCGGGCGACCTACGAAATGATCAGTCGCGCCGACACCATCGGTGTATTCCAGATCGAATCCCGGGCGCAGATGTCGATGTTGCCTCGGCTCAGACCCAAGAGGTTCTACGATTTGGTCATCGAAGTGGCGATCGTGCGGCCCGGGCCGATCCAGGGGGGGATGGTGCATCCGTACCTGCGGCGCAGAAACAAAGAAGAGGCGGTGACTTATCCCTCTGAAGCGCTGGAAAAAGTGCTCGAGCGCACCTTGGGCGTGCCGCTGTTTCAGGAACAGGTCATGCAGATCGCTATCGTCGCGGCCGATTACACCCCCGGCGAAGCCGACCAGTTGCGGCGCTCCATGGCTGCCTGGAAACGTCACGGTGGGTTGGAGCCGCATCGGGAACGCCTGGCCCAGGGGATGAAGAAAAACGGCTACACCGCCGAATTCGCCGCGCAGATCTTCGAACAGATCAAGGGCTTCGGCAATTACGGCTTCCCCGAATCCCACGCCGCCAGTTTTGCCTTGCTGACTTACGCCAGCAGTTGGCTCAAGTGCCACGAGCCGGCGGCGTTCGCCTGTGCCCTGATCAACAGCTGGCCCATGGGTTTCTACAGCCCGGACCAGATCCTCCAGGACGCTCGCCGACATCAATTGCAGATCCGTCCGGTGGACGTGCGCGCCAGCGACTGGGATTGCAGCCTCGAGCCCCTGGAAGGCCGGCAACCGGCGATCCGTATGGGCCTGCGCCTGGTCAAGGGTTTTCGCGAAGAGGATGCCCGACGTATCGAAACGGCCCGCCGGCAGCGAGTGTTCAGCGACGTGGCCGACCTGGGCGAGCGCGCGCAACTCGATGCCCGGGCCCTGGCGCAACTGGCCGACGCCGGCGCCTTGCAGGGCTTGGCTGGCGATCGTCATCGGGCCCGCTGGGAAGTGGCCGGGGTGCAGAAACAACTGGGTTTGTTCGCCGGCCTGCCCAGCCAGGAAGAACCGCCCGTGGCCCTGCCAACACCCACGGTGGGAGAAAACCTGTTCGCCGATTACGCCACGCTCGGCACGACTCTGGGCCCCCATCCGTTGGCCTTGCTGCGTCCCGAATTGCGTGCCCGGCGCTGTCGCAGCTCACGGGAGTTGCAGGCGGTGGAGCATGGCCGCAACGTCAGCGTCGCCGGGCTGGTCACCGGCCGCCAACGCCCGGGCACGGCCAGCGGCGTGACCTTCGTCACCCTGGAGGATGAATTCGGCAACCTCAACGTGGTGGTCTGGCGCGACCTGGCCGAACGCCAACGCAAGACCTTGGTAGGCGCGCAATTGCTCAGGGTCGACGGGCGCTGGGAAAGCGTCGGTGAGGTCCGCCACTTGATCGCCGGGCGCTTGAGCGACCTGAGCGAGTTGCTGGCGGGCATCAATGTGCGCAGTCGCGATTTCCACTGACTCTGGCAGTCATACCGCACCCCTCTGTCTTGTCTGACACACCACGCTGGACGATGAATCATGAGGCTGCTTCACGCCCAGCGGGGATAAATCCCCTCGCCACAGGAATCATGTGTCCGGTCCGCACCCCCGGCTTAACAGGATCGGCACCATGACCTCTCCATGAAACCAAACGCCAACCCAACGCTCGAAGCTCTGAGCGCAAGGCACTCGTGGTATACCAGTTCCCTGCAAGCATTCTTGAGGTTCAGAGTCGACCCATGCAGTTCTTATCCCAGAATCATGGCTGTCCCGGTTGGGGCGGTGAGATGGCCGGGCGTATCCGGGCGTTCGATTGGAGCCAGACCGAACTGGGCGCTATCGAGCAGTGGTCCGCCAGTTTGCACAACGCTGTCCAGATGCTGCTGGCTTCGCCCTTGCCGATGGTCATGCTGTGGGGGCGCCAGGGCTTCATGATCTACAACGATGCTTATGCCGAGTTCGCTGGCGGTCGTCATCCGTACCTGCTGGGGTGCGCCGTGGAGCTGGGCTGGCCGGAAGTGGCCGAATTCAATCGCCATGTCCTGGACGTCTGCCTGGCCGGTGGCACCTTGTCCTACCGCAGCAAGGAACTGGTGCTGCTACGCAATGGCAAGCCCGAAGATGTCTGGATGGACCTCTATTACAGCCCGGTGCCCGGTGAAGACCAGGCCCCGGCAGGTGTCTTGGCGGTGGTGGTGGAGACCACCGAACATGTGCTGACCGAACGGGCGCGGCAAGCGGCCGAACGCAGTTACCGCGCTGTCAATGAACGTATCCAACTGGCCCTCTCGGCCGGGCCGTTGCTGGGATCGTTTGTCTGGGATATCCAGACTGACATACTGTCCGGCGATGAGCGCTTCGCCCGTACCTTCAATTACCCGCCAGACACTCCACTGGACGCACTGCCGATCGAGATCGCCCGCCAGAGCATCCATCCGGATGACCTGGAAGAAGTGAACCAGCGGGTCGAATTGACCTTGCGCACGGGCACGCCCTACAGCGCCGAATACCGGGTGCGTCGCCTGGGCGGTGATTACCTGTGGGTACAGGCCAGCGGACGGTGTGAGTTCGATGCGTTGGGCAAACCCCTGCGTTTTCCGGGAGTACTGATTGACATCAACGAACGCAAGACCGCCGAAGCGTCGTTGCTCAAATTTACCCGCGACCTGGAGCAGCGCGTTGCCGACGAAGTGCAGGCGCGGCTGACGGCAGAAGAGCAATTGCGTCAATCGCAGAAGCTCGAGGCCATTGGTGGCCTCACCGGCGGCGTTGCCCATGACTTCAACAACCTGCTGCAAGTGATCGCCGGCAACCTGCATTTGCTGGCCCGCCACGAGCGGGACAATACCAACGTGCAACGGCGGGTCAGTGCCTCCCTTGAAGCCGTGGAGCGCGGCGCCAAGTTGTCATCGCAACTGCTGGCCTTCGCCCGGCGCCAGCCGTTGTCACCGGCGGTCTACAACCCGCGGCGCATCTACGACGGTTTGGGCGAATTGCTGCAACGGGCCCTGGGCGAAACCATCCAGATCGACGTGACTTTGCCCGATGAGCCCTGGTGCATCCACGTCGATCGCAATCAACTGGAAAATGCCCTGTTGAACCTGGCGATCAATGCGCGCGATGCCATGGGCGGCGAGGGCACCATCCGCTTGATCGGCGAGAACATCGTGCTCGATGAATCGTCCTGTGTCGGCAAGGGCATTCCGGCGGGCGACTATGTGCGATTGTCGGTGATCGATCGCGGCGTAGGCATGCCGCCTGATGTCTTGAATCAGGTATTCGAGCCGTTTTTCACCACCAAGACTGACGGCCAGGGCACTGGGCTGGGGCTGAGCATGGTGTTCGGGTTCGTCAAGCAGAGCGGCGGCCATATCGAGATTTCCAGTAGCCTGGGGGAGGGCACGCGGGCGCAGATGTATTTCCCCCGCAGTCTCCAGCCGGAAGCCGGTGAAGAGGCGCAACACGATCCGCTCCAGTTGGGTGGGCAAGAGACGATCCTGGTGGTGGAGGACAACGAAGAGGTGCGCGCTGCGTCAGTGGAGTTGCTGGAGCAGTCCGGTTACCGGACCCTCACCGCCGCCAATGGTGACGATGCCATGAAACTGCTGCTGGAGGGGGCCGCGGTGGACCTGATCTTCACGGATGTGGTCATGCCCGGGCTGATCAAGAGTTCCGACCTGGCCGCTTGGGCCAAGGTACAGTCACCACCGGTACCGGTGCTGTTCACCTCGGGCCACACCCGGGACATCATCTCCCGCAACCACCAGTTGAGCCCCGACACTCATTTGCTGAGCAAACCCTACGGCCCGGACGCGCTGACCCGGATGGTGAGAACCGTGCTGGGGTGCTGAGCGCGGCAGCGTAAACAAATGGAACCGAAGCCGTTGGGGCACTTTCGAATGACAAGACCGGTCATCCATCCGGCCCTGCCATGAACGAGGTGCCTATGAACGACGATCCTGCCACCACCCAGCAACAAGGCCAGACACAAACCCCGACCCCGCGCAACGACCCGGCCATCGATCCCCAGGTGCCGACCACCTCGACCGGCGCCCAGCCAGTCAGCCCCGCCGGGACGGACCAGGCCCAGAGCGCCGACAGCGAGGTCGATCAGAAGCAACATCATCAAGACAATGACAATACCTTCAGCCCCGGCTTCAAGCCTGACCCGGACCGACCAAAATCCGATGACAGCACTGATGCTGATATCGACACCGACGGTGGCTAGCCGCTACCCGATTCGTGGAACATCGAGCGTGACCCGTCCAGATCGATGAGTGACTGGGCGGACGGCGGCTGCGCCTCAGCGCTTGCCTTTCCAGCGATCCAGCGCAATCAGCACCAGTGATATCCCCACGAATCCCAGCAGCACCATCACCGCGTTGATGAACACCCGTGGATAACCCAGTGTGTCCACTTCGATAAAAGGATAGGGGTAGGAACCGACAAAGTGTCCACGCACCAGGGCATAGATGAAATAGACCAGTGGATAGATCAGCCATGGCCAGATATCCCGCCATTGCAAGGTGCCCTTGGGCACGCAGAACCACCAGTAGATTACAAACAGTATGGGCATCACGTCATGCAGCAATTCATCCGCCACCCATTGCAGACCCTGGGGGTTCCAGATATTGCGCAACAACAGGTTGTACGCCAGCCCGACCAGCACAATGGCAGCGGCTACACCACCCTGGACTGTGGGTTTGAGAAAGAACCGCCGCAGCGCCGAATCTCCTGAGGTGGCCGCGCAGGTCAGCACCACGGCCACCAGGATATTGGTCAGCACCGTAAAGTAACTGAAGAAGATGTCGACTCCGCCCAGCAAGCTCTTGTCGCCCTGCCAGCGCGAAGTCAGGATCAGGTAGAGCTGGAGGATCAAGGCGAACCATCCCAGCAGTGCGGCGATTTTCACCGCAACCCCACCAGCGCTTTGCGTTAACACCTGTTCATCGCTCATGACTTGGCTCCTGCTGCGCGGCGCCTGCGACTGCAAAGCCCAAGCGGTTGGCGCTTAAGCAGGAGCGTCTGTTGAGCAAGACCCTAGGAGAGCGCGGTACAAGATTCTACTGTCAGAAATGACAGTGCCGACGAGCGGTCGACGTGCCGCTTGCCGCTACGTGACGAACCCGAAAACAGGCGATTCGAGAGCTGGCGTATCGGCGGAGGCGGGTGACTGGAGGTGTTGTTAAACCTTGAACAAGGCCATCTTCAGGGAGACGGCCTTATTCGGTGCTTCAGGATTACTTGCTTGGGTGAGCCGCCTGAAGTTTCTTGGCCGCTTCCAGGTGATGCTCCAGGTCTGGCAGCATCTTCTGGGCGAACGCCTTCAGTTCGGTGTTGCCAGCCTTTTTATCGTCGGTGACGGTCTCGGCCTCTTTCTTGAACAGGGCGATGGTTTCTTCGTGAGCCTTGACCTGGTTGTTGGCATAGGCTGCATCAAAGGACTCGTCCCGCAGGTCGAGGAGTTTTTCCTTGGCCTTCTTCACCAGCGTGGTGTCTTCTGGCACTTCGATGTCGTGTTTTTTCGCCAGTGTTTTCAGCTCTTCATTGGCCTTGGTGTGGTCGGTGATCATCTTATTGGCAAACTCTTTGACGTCCGCCGAGGCGCTTTTTTCCAGGGCCAGTTTGCTGGTTTCGATTTCCGCGATGCCACCGGCTGCCGCATTGTCGACGAAGTCGTTGGAAGTCGCGGCCCAGGCCGCGCCCATGCTGGTGCTCAGGGCTACTGCCAGGCCGAGTTGACGTAAGGTAAATCCGTCCATTGATAAGTCTCCACACAGGTTGAAAGAGCGATTCGTTTCGTCTCTGTTCAATGGAGAGCGACGCGCCGGCAAAGGTTTGATTGGAAGATATCCCGTTACGACGAACGGTCACCGCTGGTCGGATTGGCGGTCGACAGAACCCCGTCGACGAGGCCATCCTGATCATCGACGAGCGCCGTAAAGGCGTCTGCCACCGACCCACTGAAGGAGGTGTTCCATGCCGGTGTCCCACGATTTGTTCCAGGATCTCAACTACACCAAAGACCACATCCAGAAAAAACGCAGCGAGGATCCAAGGCTCAATTCGTTGCTTCAAAAATACTCTGAACTTGATGCCGAGGTTGTGGAAGCCGAAAAGCCCACATCCGCCGGCCTGTCCGGCGTCGCCCTGGAGGCACTCAAGAAGAAACGGTTGCTGATCAAGGATGAGATCGCTCAGCGGTTGCAATAAAACTGCCCGTTCGTAATGACTGCAAGGAGGCTCTTGTGGCGAGGGGATTTATCTGTGGTTAGGGGATTTATCTGTGGCGAGGGGATTTATCCCCGTTGAGCCGCGAAGCGGCCCCATTTACCCCCTGACACACTGCGTTGTTGATCCCAGGAGGACTGCTACGCAGTCCAGCGGGGGTAAATCCCCTCGTCACAACAGATGCACTGCAGACCCATCAGCCCAGCGGATCCCAGCGCTGGGACCAGTCGCTGCCGGCCTTGACGATCTCGCGCAGCACTTCGAATGCCTGCTGCAGCGCCGCCGAATCCCGGTCTCGGGAATAGACCAGATAGGTCGGGTAGTTGAACTCCGGTGCCTTGGGCACCCGTTCCAGGATGCCGCTGTCCAGATAACTCTGCACCACCCGAGTGCGGAAGTAGCCGCTGCCGCCGTTCTCCAGGATGTACTGCAAGGCGAGGGGGCCGAGGTTGAAGGTCACGGCAGCCTTGGCCTTGTCCGGTAGCGCGGTATCGTGCTGGCGCCGGAAGTCGGCGCTCCAGTCGATGTACACATAGGGCTCGGGACGGGTGGCCAGGCGCACCAGGATGAGCTTTTCTTCCAGCAGTTGTTCTACTTGCAGGCGCGGCCAATATTCGGGCTGGTACACCACCGCCGCATCCAGCAAGCCCAGCTCCAGCTGCTGCAGCAGCTTTTCACCGTCGCGGATGTCCATGCGCAGGGCATGGCCGGGGATCTTCTGGCGCAGCTCGCCGGCCCAGGCGAGCATCAAGGGGTTGCACAGGCTGACCTCGCCACCGAGGTGCAAAACATTGCGGTAACCCTCCGGCAATGGCAGGTCCCGGCGCGCCGCTTCCCAGGTTTGCACCAGTTGATTGGCGTAGATCACAAAGGCTTCGCCATCAGCGGTCAACCGCGCACCGGCACGGTTACGCACGAACAGCGCGCAGCCGAGCCGGCTTTCAAGCTTCTGCACCCGCGCGGTTATCGCTGTCTGGGTGACGTGCAGCTTGTCGGCCGCGGCGGCGAGGCTGCCGTGGCGGACGATTTCCAGGAAGGTGCGGGCGAGGTCGATGTCCATGGTCAGGCCGAGGCGGGGGAAGCGGGCATTGTAAGAGCTGCCACGCCTCCCCGATACCGGGAATCATGGAATGGCTTGCGCCTCAGCCACTCGCGCCCAAGGGGCAATCAGCCGTTCGGGTGTGCGGCAGGCCTTGTGCTTGAGCACGAAGCTGCGGCACTTCTCGGCGAAGCCATGGCGATTGTCCACCATGTCGCGGCGCATCTGCGCGAGTTCGCCGTCGCGACACGCCTGGATCGCCGGCAGGCTGCGTTCGGCCTTGCGGACTCGAAGGGTTTCATAGGCTGGATCGAGCAGCGCGCTGTTGGCCCGCTGCAACAGCCATAGGCTGAATTCGTCGGGGCACCGTGGTCCGATTTCCTGGACCATGCCGTAGCGCAACGCTTGCAGGGCGCTGATGGGCAGGCAGTCTTGGGTGAGTTTCCAGGCCTGGTCCGGGCCGACCGCCCGGGGCAGGCTGTAGGTCCAGTACTCGGAGCCATACAGGCCCATGGTTGCGTAATGGGGGTTGAGCACGATGTCACTGCGCGCCAGCACGATATCGGCCGCCAGGGCCAGCATGACACCACCAGCCCCGGCGTTGCCCGTCAGACCACTGACCACCAGTTGCCGGGCGTTGAACAACTCCAGACAGACGTCATCGATGGCCTGGATGTTGGCCCAGGCTTCCAGGCCGGGGTCGGCGGCGGCCTGGATCACGTTCAGGTGCACGCCGTTGGAAAAGCTGCCGCGTCCACCGCGAATCAGCAGCACCTGGGTGTCCCGGGACTTGGCCCAGCGCAGCGCCTGCACCAGGCGCTGGCACTGCTCGGTGCTCATCGCGCCGTTGTAGAACTCGAACGTCAGTTCCCCCACATGGCCGCATTCCCGGTAGCGAATGGGCTGATAGGCCTCGTCGCTGAACGGTTGGCGGGCCAGGGCGCTGTCGAGCACCGGGACTCCGTCAAGTCGCTGCGAGAGCACATGGCGCGCCGGTCGCTTGAAGGTCTGTTCGCCAGGCTGCGGCTTGCGGCGCAGGGCGCCGATCCACAGGCTTGCATCCCCTGTCGCCACCAGCACCGCATCGTCACGTACGGCCAGCAGTTCGCCGGGCAGGCCGCGGCGAATGTCTGGATGGGCGTCGTACAGGTAAAACTGTTCGCCGGCCAGGCTCGCGAGCACACCGGGTTGACCGTCGGCGGCGTCGATGCGGCGCTTGATGAACCCGGTGCTGTCGTGCCAACTGAAGGTGCGGTCGTCCTGGGTCATGTTCGGTTGTAGGCGCCCGATCACCTCATGACGGCTGTAATCCAGCGGCACCGGGACGAAGCCGGCACGGAATTTGTCCACCACTTCGCGAATGCAGCGGATGGCCGCGTCGCTGACCGGGCCGTTGTACAGCTCCGATTTGCGCAGGCCTTCGGGCAGGTTGAATTCACAGGTGGCCCACACGGGCCCGGCGTCCATTTCCTCCACCGCCTGCAACGCCGTGACGCCCCAGCGCTCGGGTTGTCGAATGATGGCCCAGTCCAGGGCACTGGCCCCGCGATCGCCGACGATCCCCGGATGAATGATCACCACTGGACGCCGAGGATTGCGCCACAGCTGCTCGGGTACGCGGTCCTTGAGGAACGGGCAGATCACCAGGTCGGCGCTGCTCTGTTCGATTTGCCGGCAGACCGTGGTCGGGTCGGTGAACAGCACCACGCTGGGGCGATAACCGGCCTCGCGCAGGTCCAGCCAGGCGCGTTGGGTCAGGCCATTGAACGCGGTCGATAGCAGAATGATCTTCAGTGCGGGCATGAAATTCTCTTCCTTGAGATGAACGGACGCAGGCTCCCGATGAGCCGTCCCTGGCTTTGATGGAAGCGCTAAATTAGCGGTTGTGGGGCGAGCGGCTACTGACGAGGGTCAAGGTTGCGTGTGTTGCGCGGAATCATCGGAGGGCAAAAACACGAATCCCGCCACGGGGCGGGATTCGTTTGCAGCCAAAAAGGCCCGCGAAGAACGCGAGCGCAGTCTCAGCTTGGGAACAGCTCGGACAGTTTCATGGCCAGCATCATGTCGCCTTCGGCGCGCAGCTTGCCGCCCATGAACGCTTGCATGCCGTCGGTTTCACCGCTGACGATGCCTTCAAGGGTTTCGCCGTCCATCACCAGGGTCACTTGGGCGTCCGGGTTTTCACCTTCCTGCAGTTCGCAGGTGCTGTCCTTGACGATCAGCGAGAAATTCTTGGTATCGTCGATGCGGAAACCGAATACCAGGTCCAGGCCGGCAGCGGCGGCTGGGTTGAACTTGGCTTTCATGGCTTGTACGGCGTCGGCTACGGAGGTCATGGTTTCGATCCTTATTTGGGTGGTACAGCAAGGGTCTACAGTAATCCGGACTCAGCGAAAGGTGATGAGGTCCGGGGCCTTCAGCAGTTGCAGGTGGGCATGGCTGTTGAAGGAAGCCAGGGCCACCTCGCGGCCCCTGAATTTCAGGTGGTTGAGCGAGGTGTTGACGATTTGCCAATTCAGTTCGAAGGCCTGTCGGGCCGGTATCTGGGTGATCAGGTGGAGCAGGGCGGTGATAGTGCCGCCGGAGGTGAACACGGCGATCTTATGGCTGTTGTCGGCTTGCTCCAGGATGCGCTGCAGGCCCGCTTGGACCCGCTCGACGAAACCCAGCCAGCTTTCGAGTCCTGGCGGGTCATATCGACCGCTGAGCCAGCGCTCGACGATCAATGCGAAGATGCGCTGGAATTCGGCGCGATTCTGCGCGGCGTTGCGCAGGATATTCAGCGCCTCGGGCTCCTGGGGGAGCATGTCCGGCAGCAGGGCCCGAATGACCGCGTCGGCGTCGAACTCATTGAACGCGGCGTCGATTTCCAGCCCGGGAACCGGCAATCCGGCGGCGGACATCTGGCCCAGCGCACCGATGGCGGTATCCTGTTGACGACGCAGGTCACCCGAGAGGCAGCGATCGAATACGACACCGAGCTGCGCGAGGTGGCCGCCAAGCACTTGCGCCTGGCGCACGCCATTGGGCGAAAGGACATCGTAGTCGTCCGCACCAAAGGAGGCCTGGCCATGTCGAATCAGATAGATACTGCCCACGTCCGCGTCATCCCGGTACGTTGAAGGTTTGGCGAGGTTATGGGGATGGCGGTGAGCTGTCAATGAAAAAACATACGCTTGTTTGAAATGCCCGTTATAGCCTTGCCCGGTCTGGCTCGCGTCAAGGTAACCACAGGTTTCTTGGCTGGTCGCGACGCAGGCGCATGGGTATGCTGGGGCCGTTACGCGCCTGCGTTCAGTGGCGCATTGCATTTAAGGAGTTGCTGTGGAGTTTTTCATCGAATACGCCGGTTTCCTGGCCAAGACCGTGACGTTGGTGATCGCCATCCTGGTGGTGCTGGCCAGTTTTGCTGCGCTGCGCAGCAAGGGCCGGCGCAAGTCGGCCGGCCAGTTGCAGGTGAGCAAGCTCAACGATTTCTACAAGGGGCTGCGCGAGCGCCTGGAACAGACGTTGCTCGACAAGGATCAGCTCAAGGCCTTGCGCAAGGCCGAAGGCAAGGCTGAAAAGGCCGGGAAGAAGCATAAGGACAAGTCGGCGGCCAAGTCCCGGGTGTTCGTGTTGGATTTCGACGGTGACATCAAGGCTTCGGCCACCGAGAGCCTGCGTCATGAAATCACCGCGCTGCTGACCCTGGCAACGCCGAAGGATGAAGTGGTGCTGCGCCTGGAAAGTGGCGGCGGCATGGTCCACAGCTACGGCCTGGCTTCGTCGCAACTGGCGCGGATCCGCCAGGCCGGTGTGCCGTTGACCGTGTGCATCGACAAGGTGGCGGCCAGCGGCGGCTACATGATGGCGTGCATCGGCGAGAAGATCATCAGCGCTCCCTTCGCGGTCCTGGGCTCCATCGGCGTCGTCGCGCAATTGCCCAACGTCAACCGCCTGTTGAAGAAACACGACATCGATTTCGAAGTGTTGACCGCCGGCGAATACAAACGCACGTTGACGGTGTTCGGCGAAAATACCGAGAAGGGCCGGGAGAAATTCCAGGAAGACCTGGACATCACCCATGAACTGTTCAAGAACTTCGTGTCCAGCTACCGCCCGCAACTGGCCATCGATGAAGTGGCGACCGGTGAAGTCTGGCTGGGTGTCGCGGCGCAGGGCAAGGGCTTGGTGGACGAGCTGAAAACCAGCGATGAATACCTGGCCGAGCGGGCCAAGAGTGCCGAGCTGTACCACCTGCACTACGCCGAACGCAAAAGCCTGCAGGAACGCATCGGCATGGCGGCCAGCGGATCTGTTGATCGGGTGCTGCTCAGTTGGTGGAGTCGCCTTACCCAGCAGCGTTTCTGGTAATTCGGGAGCGGGTTCACCGCCCTGTGGGAGCGAGCAGGCTCGCTCCCACAGGGGTTCTGAGGCGGGCTGAAGCTCCGGGTCACCGCCATCCCTTCGTGGGAGCAAGGTGGGTTCAAGTCATCGGAAACAAAAAAGCCCTGAACCGGAACACCCGGATCAGGGCTTTTTCATGTCTCAGGTTTCAGCGACGACGGAACAGCGGTAGCGGCTCGTCAGTGGCAGCCTGGTAGGTCACCGAAAAGTCCTTGAGGCTTTCGAGGGCTTCGTAGGGGTCTTTGTCGGCCCGCAAGGCAAAGGCGTCGAAACCGCAGCGGCGCATGTAGAACAGTTGGTCGCGCAGGACGTCGCCAATCGCCCGCAATTCACCCTTGAAACCATAACGTTCACGCAGCAGGCGGGCGTTGGAGTAGCTGCGCCCGTCGGTGAAGGCCGGGAAGTTCAGGGCGATGACCTGCAACTGGTTGGCGTCCTCGCCAATTTCCTCGGCTTCCTCGTCGGCATCCAGCCATACACCCAGGCCACCGTCGCGGGCCTTGAGGGCATGGGCATGATCGCGCCACAGGGCCAGGGGCACGATCAGGTCGTCACAGTTGGAGATGCCATCGAGGGTCGCGTCCTTGGGCAGCAGGTGCCAGGTTTCGTCGATGACCTCGTTGTTCTTAATGATTCGCTGCATAGACGCGTTCCTTGAAGAGGTCGATGCCAATACGTTGGTAGGTGTCGATGAAGCGCTCGTCTTCGGTACGTTGTTCAATGTACACGTCGATCAGCTTCTCGATCACGTCAGGCATGTCTTCCTGGGCAAACGACGGGCCGAGGATCTTGCCCAGGCTGGCGTCGCGGCTACCGCTACCACCCAGGGAGACCTGGTAGAACTCTTCGCCTTTCTTGTCCACGCCCAGGATGCCGATATGGCCAACGTGGTGGTGACCACAGGCGTTCATGCAGCCGGAAATGTTCAGGTCCAGCTCGCCGATGTCGAACAGGTAGTCCAGGTCGTCGAAACGACGCTGGATCGATTCGGCGATAGGGATCGACTTGGCGTTGGCCAGGGAGCAGAAGTCGCCGCCCGGGCAGCAGATGATATCGGTCAGCAGGCCGATGTTCGGCGTAGCGAAACCGTGTTCACGCAGCTCGCCCCACAGGGTGAACAACTGGCTCTGTTCAACGTCCGCCAGGATGATGTTCTGCTCGTGGGAAGTGCGCAGTTGCCCGAAGCTATAGCGCTCGGCCAGGTCGGCCACGGCGTCCAGTTGCTTGTCGGTGATATCGCCCGGCGCGACGCCGGTCGGTTTCAGCGACAGCGTCACGGCAACGTAGCCCGGCTTCTTGTGAGCCAGGGTGTTGCGGGCACGCCAGCGGGCGAAGCCGGGATGTTCTTTGTCGAGGGCTGCCAGTTCCGCGTCCTGGTTACCCAGCGCTTTGTACTGCGGGTCGACGAAATGCTTGGCGACGCGATGCACTTCGGCTTCGGTCAGGGTGGTCTGGCCGCCACGCAGGTGAGCCATCTCGGCTTCGACCTTCTCGGCGAACACTTCAGGCGTAAGGGCCTTGACCAGGATCTTGATCCGCGCTTTGTATTTGTTGTCGCGACGGCCGTAGCGGTTGTACACCCGCAGGATGGCGTCGAGGTAACTCAGCAGGTCCTGCCATGGCAGGAACTCGTTGATGAATGCGCCGACCACCGGCGTACGCCCCAGGCCACCGCCCACCAGCACACGGAAACCCAGCTCGCCGGCCGCGTTGTAGACTGTCTCCAGGCCGATGTCGTGGACTTCGATAGCCGCACGGTCCGAGCTCGAGCCGTTGATGGCGATCTTGAACTTGCGCGGCAGGTAGGCGAATTCCGGGTGGAACGTGGTCCACTGGCGGACGATCTCGCACCACGGGCGCGGATCGATCAGTTCATCGGCGGCGACACCGGCGAACTGGTCAGTGGTGACGTTGCGCAGGCAGTTGCCGCTGGTCTGGATCGCGTGCATCTGCACGGTCGCCAGCTCGGCCAGGATTTGCGGTACGTCTTCGAGGGCAGGCCAGTTGTACTGGACGTTCTGCCGGGTACTGATGTGGGCATAGCCCTTGTCGTAGTCGCGGGCAATCTGCGCCAGCTTGCGCACCTGGCGCGAGGTCAACTGGCCATAAGGCACGGCCACCCGCAGCATTGGGGCGAAACGCTGGATATACAGGCCATTCTGCAAGCGCAGAGGGCGGAATTCTTCTTCGCTCAGCTCGCCTGCCAGATAGCGTCGGGTCTGATCACGGAACTGCTTGACGCGGTCCTCGATGATCCGCTGATCGTACTCGTCATATACGTACATATAAGTCTCGGTCTCAGGCTTGGGCCGATCAGAAACAGCTGCGTGTTGGCTCGCTGGAATCGGGTTCTGCCTCGGCAATTCTGCGCGCACGGCCGCGCACTCCTAGAGGAGCCGGTGCACGATACCTGTTTTGAGTTATGCGCAAAAGTGATGTTTGAGTATATGTAAAGAACCAAATCGACTAATGAGATTGATTATTGCCTAACCCTCATTTGTCGTACGGGCAATCATCGTCTTAACTGTGGTCGAGTCCTATGCAATCACCTACAAAACCGACAAGAGGCGATGCAATGAGCAATCCGACCAAAGCAAGGAAAAGCGACAGTACCGTTGATGCCTGGGCCATTCTGTTCCTGATTATCCTGGTGGTGGGCACCGCAGTGTTCTGGGTCAGTCATCAATAAGTTCCAGCCGTTGCAGGCTACGTGAAGGTTTCGCGTTCATGTGCCCGTTCGCCACCCGGGTCGTTATACTGGGTGGCGTATTGTTTGGGGCGGGCGGGATGTTGAAGTTTATCTGCAGGCTACTGGGGCTGTTATGCCTGTCATTCTGGGCGCATGCCCAAGCCGCCAATGCGGTGTCTTCTTCGACCGAAGCTGTGGTCGCCAGGCCGGCTGCTCCTTCAGTCGTATTCCTTAACCCTGGGTACTCCACCGAAACCTTCTGGGTCAGCTATACCGAATTCATGCAAGCGGCGGCCAGCGGACTGGGCCTGCGACTGCGTGTGGAATATGCAGAGCGCGATCCCCAGCTCATGATTCGCCAGGCGCGCGAGGTTATTACGGCGAAAGACCGTCCGGACTATCTGGTGCTGGTCAACGAACAGTATGTCGCCCCGCGAATCCTGCAATTGGCGCAGGGCAGTGGGG
This sequence comes from Pseudomonas sp. DF11, assembly GCF_058148565.1. Classification (NCBI taxonomy): domain Bacteria; kingdom Pseudomonadati; phylum Pseudomonadota; class Gammaproteobacteria; order Pseudomonadales; family Pseudomonadaceae; genus Pseudomonas; species Pseudomonas sp. DF11. Next base: position 187,861 of record NZ_JBYVYN010000009.1, on the reverse strand, counting down.
TCAAGCTGTTCCTGGTGAATAACACGTTGACCAGCGATCAGAGTCGCCTGTTGGCGGAGGGCGGTACCCTGCCTGCCGAGTTGCTCGGTAGCCTGGTGCCCAACGATGAGCGCAGCGGCTACCTGATGCTCAAGGAGCTCTTGCGTCAACACGGGCCGCTGGCGCCTGGGCAGACCCTCGACTTGCTGGCATTTTCCGGGAAGAAAATCACCCCTTCGGCGCAACTGCGCGAGAAAGGCTTGCAGCGGGCGCTGGCCGAGCACCCGCAGGTGCATCTGCGTCAGTTGGTCTATGGCGAGTGGAATCGTGAACGGGCTTATGAGCAGGCGAGCCAGTTGGTCAAGCGCTATCCGCAGACCGCGCTGGTCTGGTCGGCCAACGATGAAATGGCCCTGGGCGCCATGCAGGCGTTCGAGGAGGCCGGTCGCCAGCCGGGCAAGGACGTGTTGTTCAGCGCGATGAACAGCTCCAGGGCGGCGCTCCAGGCCCGTATCGACGGGCGCCTGAGCGTCCTGTTCACCGGTCATTTCAGTCTGGGCGGCTGGGCCATGGTCATGCTCCATGATCATGCCCAGGGCGTCGATCTCGCGCGTCATGGCGGCTACAACCAGCAGCTCGACCTGATGCAATCGCTCGATCCGGCCCGCGCCCGCGCGTGGCTGAACATGAATCCTGCCAAGGACTACCGCCTGGACTTCAAGCGCTTCAGCCTGGTGTCCCACCCGGATGGCGAGCGCTATGCCTTTTCGCTCGATGCGCTGGGGCGGCGCTAGAGCGGCTCAGATCGAGGCTGGCGAGACGGGGAATATGACTGTTTCGGTTCGAAAGAGAGATCTGGTTCCATACTGTGCAGATACGTTCTATACGCCCGCAAAGTACAACACCAGATTGACGATCCCATACAACGTCAACCCGAAAATCACCGTAAACAGGATGCCGAGGATGATGAAGTGGCTCGGCTTGCCATGGGTGAAGTCGCGGGCGCGGTTTTTCCCGCTTTGCACGCCAAAGGCCGCAGCTCCCACGCTGTGCAGCATTTGCCAGAGGGTGGGCGCCTTATTTTCGGTCGGTTCGTCCATGATGCTCTCCATACACAAGGTCGTATGTGGAGAGCATAGTCAATTGCTGCGGACTTAGTTGTCGTAGCCCAGGTTCGGTGCCAGCCAGCGTTCGGTCACGCTCAGGTCCTGACCCTTGCGTGCGGTGTAGCTCTGGACCTGGTCCTTGTCGATCTTGCCCACGGCAAAGTACTGCGCCTGGGGATGGGCGAAATACCAGCCGCTGACCGCTGCCGCCGGGAACATGGCGTAGTGTTCGGTGAGGAATACGCCGCTGCGTCCGGCCTTCAGTTCGCTGGCCTCGGGGTCGAGCAGGCGGAACAGGGTAGCTTTCTCGGTGTGATCCGGGCAGGCCGGGTAGCCGGGGGCAGGGCGGATGCCGGTGTACTGCTCCTTGATCAGCGCCTCGTTGTCCAGGCTCTCGTCCTGGGCATAACCCCAGTGCTCCTTGCGCACCTGTTGGTGCAGCCATTCGGCACAGGCTTCGGCCAGGCGGTCGGCCAGGGCCTTGACCATGATCGAGTTGTAGTCGTCGCCGGCTTCCTGGTAGGCCTTGGCGACTTCTTCGGCGCCGATGCCGGCGGTGGTGATGAAACCGCCGACGTAATCGGTCACGCCGCTGTCTTTGGGCGCGACGAAGTCAGCCAGGGAGAAGTTCGGCTTGCCGTCGGTCTTGATGATCTGCTGGCGCAGGTGATGCAGGCGCGCAAGTGGCTTGCCATCGTCGCCGTAGACTTCCAGGTCATCGTCATGCACCTGGTTGGCCGGCCAGAAGCCGAACACCGCACGGGCGCTGATGAGCTTCTCGTCGATCAGCTTGCGCAGCATCGCCCGGGCGTCGGCGTACAGCGCGGTGGCCGCTTCGCCGACCACTTCGTCGGTGAGGATGCGCGGGTATTTGCCGGCCAGGTCCCAGGAAATGAAGAACGGCGTCCAGTCGATGTATTCGGCCAGGACGTTCAGGTCAATGTTGTCCAGCACCTTGGCGCCGGTAAAGGTCGGCTTGACCGGCTGGTAGCTGCTCCAGTCGAACTGCGGCTTCTTGGCCACGGCGGCGGGGTAGCTCAGGCGCTCGGTGCGGGCACTGCGGTTGGCGGTGCGTTCACGCACGTCCATGTAGTCCAGGCGGGTCTTCTCGACGAACGCCGGCTTGAGTTCCTTGGACAGCAACTGCGTGGCCACGCCAACGGCGCGGGAGGCATCGGTGACGTAGATCACCGCGTCGTTGCTGTACTTGGGCTCGATCTTCACCGCCGTGTGGGCCTTGGACGTCGTCGCGCCGCCGATCATCAACGGCAGGTGGAAGTCCTGGCGCTGCATCTCGCGCGCCACATGCACCATCTCATCCAGCGACGGGGTAATCAGGCCGGAGAGACCGATGATGTCGCATTTCTGCTCCCTGGCCACCTGCAGGATCTTCTCCGCCGGCACCATCACGCCCAGGTCGACAACGTCATAGCCGTTGCAACCGAGCACCACGCCGACGATGTTCTTGCCGATGTCATGAACGTCGCCCTTGACCGTGGCCATGAGGATCTTGCCCTTGGCCTCCGGCTTGTCGCCTTTTTCCGCCTCGATGAACGGAATCAGGTGGGCCACGGCCTGTTTCATCACCCGTGCGGACTTGACCACCTGGGGCAGGAACATTTTGCCGGCGCCAAACAGGTCGCCGACGATGTTCATGCCGGCCATCAGCGGGCCTTCGATGACCTCGATCGGCCGGGCGAAAGACAGTCGCGATTCCTCGGTATCTTCAACGATGTGGGTGGTGATGCCCTTGACCAGCGCATGTTCCAGGCGCTTGTTCACCTCCCAGCCGCGCCACTCCTCGGTTTCCGCTTCCTTGACGCTGCCGTCACCCTTGTACTTGTCGGCGATGGCGAGCAGGGCGTCGGTGCCTTCGGGGGTACGGTTGAGGATCACGTCTTCCACGGCGTCGCGCAACTCCACCGGGATCTGGTCGTAGATCTCCAGTTGGCCGGCGTTGACGATGCCCATGGTCAGGCCCGCGCGGATCGCATAGAGCAGGAACACCGAGTGGATCGCCTCGCGCACCGGATTGTTGCCGCGGAACGAGAACGACACATTGGACACGCCACCGGAGGTCAGCGCGTAGGGCAGTTCATCGCGGATGTAGGCGCAGGCGTTGATGAAGTCCACGGCATAGTTGTTGTGCTCTTCGATACCGGTGGCGACGGCGAAGATGTTCGGGTCGAAGATGATGTCTTCCGGCGGGAAGCCGACTTCGTTGACCAGGATGTCGTAGGAGCGCTTGCAGATTTCCTTCTTGCGTGCCTCGGTATCGGCCTGGCCGGCTTCGTCGAAGGCCATCACCACCACGGCGGCGCCGTAGCGCTTGCACAGCTTGGCGTGATGGATGAACTGCTCGACGCCTTCCTTCATGCTGATGGAGTTGACGATGCCCTTGCCCTGGATGCACTTGAGGCCGGCCTCGATCACTTCCCATTTCGACGAGTCGATCATGATCGGCACGCGGGAAATGTCCGGTTCGCCGGCAATCAGATTGAGGAAGGTCACCATGGCCTTCTTCGAATCGAGCATGCCCTCGTCCATGTTGATGTCGATCACCTGGGCGCCGGCCTCGACCTGTTGCAGGGCCACTTCCAGGGCTTCGGTGTAGTTGTCCTCGCGAATCAGCCGGGCGAACTTGGCGGAACCGGTGATGTTGGTCCGCTCGCCAACGTTGACGAACAAGGAACTGCGATCGATGGTGAACGGTTCCAGGCCCGACAGGCGGCAAGCCCGTGGGATCTCCGGGATTGGCCGCGGCGCATAGCCGGCCACGGCCTTGGCGATGGCTTCGATGTGCGCCGGGGTGGTGCCGCAGCAGCCGCCGACGATGTTCAGGAAGCCGCTCTGGGCGAATTCCTCGATGACTTTGGCGGTCTGGGCGGGCAACTCATCGTATTCACCGAACTCATTGGGCAGGCCGGCGTTCGGGTGGGCCGAGACATGGGTGCTGGCCTTGTTCGACAGCTCTTCGAGGTACGGGCGCAATTCGCTGGCGCCCAGGGCGCAGTTCAAGCCCACGGAGATTGGCTTGGCGTGGGCCACGGAGTTCCAGAACGCTTCGGTGGTCTGCCCGGAGAGGGTGCGGCCGGAGGCGTCGGTGATGGTGCCGGAGATCATGATCGGCAACTCAACGCCCAACTCTTCGTAGACCCCTTGCACGGCAAAAATCGCTGCCTTGGCGTTCAGTGTGTCGAAAATGGTTTCGATCAGGATCAGGTCGGCGCCGCCTTCGATCAGGCCCTTGGTGGCCTCGGTGTAGTTCTCCACCAGTTCGTCGAAGGTCACGTTGCGGTAGCCGGGGTTGTTCACGTCCGGCGACAGCGAGCAGGTGCGGCTGGTCGGGCCGAGCACGCCGGCGACGAAGCGCGGTTTGTCCGGGGTTTCCAGGGTCTTGGCGTCGGCCACCTTGCGGGCCAGGCGGGCGCCTTCCAGGTTCAGCTCGTAGGCCAGGCCCTGCATGCCGTAGTCGGCCTGGGACACCTGGGTGGCGTTGAAGGTGTTGGTTTCCAGGATGTCGGCGCCGGCATCCAGGTAGGCTTTTTCGATGGCGCCGATCACGTCGGGACGGCTGAGCACCAGCAAATCGTTGTTGCCTTTGACGTCGCTCGGCCAGTCGGCAAAACGCTTGCCGCGGTAGTCCTGTTCTTCCAGCTTGTAGCTCTGGATCATCGTGCCCATGCCGCCGTCGAGGATCAGGATGCGTTCCTTGAGGGCTTGCTGGAGAAGATAAAGGCGAGCGCTGCGATCGGACATAGGACTACCTGGAAAAAAGACCATTACGAAGGCCGGGATGATAGCAAACCTGTGCTGGATTTGATCATGATGGGGTTTTGCATGAATATCGCTCATGTTTGCAAGGCGATGCTGGCCCGGTAGAATCGCCGGACTATCTCTTAGGGACCCGAGACATGCCGTACCGCGTCTTATTCGGCAGTCTGTTGCTGCTGTTGTCTATTACCGCAGCCGCCGGGAGTCCCGCTCCCGCGATCTCCTACACTCGCGACATCCAGCCGATCTTCACGGAAAAATGCGTGGCCTGCCATGCCTGCTACGATTCCGCCTGCCAGTTGAACCTGGGCAGCGGCGAAGGCGTTGCCCGGGGCGCGAGCAAGCTGTCGGTGTATGACGGCGAGCGGCGCCAGGCGGCCGACCCGACCCGCTTGTTCTATGACGCCTCGGGCCAGCGCGCCTGGCAGCGCAAGGGCTTCTACTCAGTGCTCGACGCCCAGGGCAGCCAGGCTGCCTTGATGGCGCGGATGCTGGAGCTGGGCCACAGTGCGCCGTTGCAGCCCAACGCCAAGCTACCGGAAGACATCGTGCTCGGGCTCAACCGGGATAACAGTTGCCCGATGCCTGGACAATTCGACGAGTACGCTGCCACCCATCCCCGGGAAGGCATGCCCTTGGCCGTCACCGGCCTGACCGACCAGCAATACCAGACCCTGCAGCGCTGGCTGGCCGCCGGCGCTCCCATCGATCAGCAGGCCCTGGCCCCGAGCGCCGCCGAAGCCTTGCAAGTGGTGCAATGGGAAAACCTGCTCAACGCCCCCGGTGCCCGGGAAAGCCTGGTGGGCCGCTGGTTGTTCGAGCATTGGTTCCTGGCGCATATCTATTTCAAGGACGGCGAACCGGGGCATTTCTTCCAATGGGTGCGTTCGCGCACTCCCACCGGCCAGCCCATCGACCTGATCAACACCCGCCGTCCGAACGACGATCCCGGCACTCGCGTTTATTACCGGCTCTGGCCGGTGCAAGGGGTGATCGTGCACAAGACCCACATCACCTATGGCTTGAGCGCGGCGAAGATGGCGCGGATCAAGAGCCTGTTCTACAGCGGCAAATGGCAGGTCAGCGCCTTGCCGGGCTACGGGCCGGAGCGCCGGGCCAATCCGTTTTCCACGTTTGAAGCGATTCCGGCGCAAGCGCGCTACCAGTTCATGCTCGATAACGCCGAGTATTTTGTGCGCACCTTCATCCGCGGGCCGGTGTGCCGGGGCCAGATCGCCACGGATGTGATCCGTGACAATTTCTGGGCGTTGTTCCAGGCTCCCGAGCATGACCTGTACATCACCGACCCGAACTACCGCGGCCAGGCCACGCCGTTGCTGGCGATGCCCGGGCAGAACGATGACGTGGGCAGCGTTCTCAGCCTGTGGCTCGACTACCGCGACAAACGCAACGAGTACGAAGCCTTGCGCCGCGACAACTATGCCGAGCTTCCGGCGCCGAGCTGGTCGACGTTATGGGCCGGCAATGACAATGCGCTGTTGAGCATTTTCCGGCATTTCGACAGTGCTTCGGTCACCAAGGGATTGATCGGGGAGGTGCCACAGACGATGTGGCTGTTCGATTTCCCGTTGCTGGAGCGTACCTATTACCAGTTGGCGGTGAATTTCGATGTGTTCGGCAACGTCTCCCATCAGGCCCAGACTCGCTTGTATTTCGACCTGATCCGCAACGGCGCGGAGCAGAATTTCCTGCGCTTGATGCCGGCCGACTCCCGGGAAGGCTACCTCGACGACTGGTATCAGGCCGGCGGCAAGTTCAAGATGTGGCTCGATTATGAGTCCATCGACAATGACAAGCCGACCGCCCTCAAGCTCGACGAACGCGACCCCAAGCGCGATTTTGCCCAGCAATTGCTGGCCCGTTATGGCGACCTGAATGCGCGGCCCGATCCGATCAACCGTTGCGACGGCGCCTACTGCTCGCGGCCGAACATCGATCCGACGTTGCAAAACGCCGAGCAGGCCCTCAGTCGGCTGGTGTCGCGCCCGGCGGCGGGGCTCAAGGTGATCGACCAACTGCCGGAAGCGACCCTGCTGCGCATCGAAACCGCCAGCGGTCATCGTGAGGTCTACAGCCTGCTGCGCAACCGTGCCCACAGCAACGTGGCGTTCCTGTTGGGCGAGGAGATGCGCTACCAGCCGGGTCTGGACACGCTGACGGTCTATCCGGGCGTGCTCAGCAGCTACCCGAACTTCATCTTCAACATCCCCGCCGGGCAGGTGCCGGCGTTTGTCGATGCCATGGAAAACGCCCAGGACGTGCCGGCGTTCGAGCGGATCGTCGAGCGCTGGGGGATTCGTCGCAGCCACCCGCAGTTCTGGGACTACTTCCATGATCTGGACCGTTATATCCAGGAAACGGAGCCTCTGGAGGCCGGTGTGCTGGACATGAATCGCTACCAGAACCTCTGATCGGGAGGCCCGGCGACGGAACCCGTCGCCGCTGGCTGCTTTCCCGACAAAAATACTGGGACTTTGTCCGGCGCGTTGATTGGCGTAAACTGCCGACAAGCCTGCGAGGAGTTCCCATGACCGCTATTACGATTACCGATGCCGCCCACGATTACCTGGCCGACCTGCTGTCCAAGCAGAACACCCCAGGTATCGGGATCCGCATCTTCATCACCCAGCCCGGCACCCAGTACGCTGAGACGTGCATTGCCTACTGCAAGCCGGGGGAAGAGAAAGCCGAAGACACCGCGCTGGGGCTCAAGAGCTTCACCGCCTACATCGACTCGTTCAGCGAAGCGTTCCTGGACGATGCGGTGGTCGACTACGCCACCGACCGCATGGGCGGCCAGTTGACCATCAAGGCGCCGAACGCCAAGGTGCCGATGGTCAATGCCGACAGCCCGGTCAACGAGCGCATCAATTACTATCTGCAAACCGAAATCAACCCGGGGCTGGCCAGCCACGGCGGCCAGGTTTCGCTGATCGACGTGGTGGAAGACGGTATCGCCGTGCTCCAGTTCGGCGGCGGCTGCCAGGGCTGCGGCCAGGCTGACGTGACCTTGAAGGAAGGCATCGAGCGCACCTTGCTCGAGCGCATTCCAGAGCTCAAGGGCGTGCGCGACGTGACCGACCACACGCAGAAAGAAAACGCCTACTACTGATAGGTGTTCGCTGCGGATATAAAAAACGGTGCCCGTGAGCACCGTTTTTTTATGGGCGCAGATCCGACCGCCGCCAATCCCTGTTGGCTCTTGCTGATTGAGTCAAGGCCTGTAGAGATGCGCATGCCCGGCGCGGTACAGCGACGATTCGCTGAACACCTCATTACCCAGCACGCGCCCCACCAGAATCAGCGCCGTACGGCGAAAACCCTTGGCCTGCACCTTCTCGGAGATATCGGCCAGCGTCCCCAGCACCCATTCCTGATCCGGCCAGGTCGCCCGGTGAATCACCGCGATTGGACAATCGGCGCCGTAGTGGGGCAGCAGTTCGTCGACGATTTTTTCCAGATGATTGACCCCCAGGTGAATCGCCATGGTCGCCCCGTGTTGCGCCAGGCTGCTGAGTTCTTCCCCAGCGGGCATCGGGCTTTTGTCTGCGTAGCGGGTGAGAATCAGGCTTTGGGAGATGTCCGGCAAGGTCAGTTCGGCGCCCAGCAGGGCGGCGCAGGCTGAGGTCGCGGTGACGCCTGGGATGATCTCGAAAGGGATGTCCAGTTCCCGCAGGCAACGAATCTGCTCACCGATGGCACCGTACAGGCTCGGGTCGCCAGAGTGCACCCGGGCCACGTCCTGCCCCTTGAGATGGGCGCTCTTGATCAATTCGATGATCTGTTCCAGGTGCAGCTCGGCGCTATTGATCACCTGTTCGGCGCGATGGCCTTCAATTACCGCCGTTGGCACCAGGGATCCGGCGTAGATGATCACCGCGCAGTTGCGGATCAGTCGTTGGCCTTTGACTGTGATGAGGTCCGGGTCGCCGGGGCCGGCGCCGATGAAGTAAACGGTCATGACCGGCTCCTGTGAAAGATGGGTGAGCGTCGTCCAGATGAAGATCGCTCATGATCCTGGGGGCGGATTATCGGGATTTACGACGCGCGCGCCAATGCCAACGTGCTCATGGGGCCTTTTTGACGGGGAATCAGCAGCATCGCGGGCGTCGTGCCCAATTGGTCGGCCAGGGCCAGGGCGGCGCTTTCGGCGATGCCATAGCAGCCTGTGCGTTCGAAGGCGATCTCGGAGCGGTGACTGAGTCGCCCCTGGTAGCCGGCCAACTGCTCGGCGCTGAAGCAAGTCAGCGGCAGCGCCAGTTGTTCGGCCAGCTCCAGCAGGCCCGGTTCGTCACGCTTGAGGTCGATACTGGCCAGGGCTTGCACCTGATCGAGCGCAATGCCGTGGGCCAGCAGTGTCTGGTCGAGCAAGGCCCGCAGCGTACTGGCCGGGCAACCACGCTGGCAGCCCAGGCCGATCACCAGGATCGGCTCGGTGGTCATGCGTCGTGGTGGGTTTGGCTATCGCGGCGAAACAGCCAGGCGCTGATCAGGCCCAGGGCCAGCCAGAACGCGATGTTGGTCAACTGCGAGGCGATCTTGAATTGGCTTTCCAGCGCTTCGGGCGCCAGCATCGAGTGAACTTCCGGCTGCGGTGCGCCGATGACATGGGGCACCAGCAACGTCGCCACGCCCAGCAGCTTGAGCAGCCAATGTCTGCCGAAGGCGATCAGGGCGATGCCCACCGCCGTGGACGCCGCAGTGCCGATCCACCACATCTGCCGCTGGGCCAGGTCGGCTGCAGCGGTGCCGGGTAGTTCCGGTGGCAGGCCGAGGGTCGGCGCGAGGACAAAGGTGGCGTAACCGGCCAGGCCCCAAAGCAGCCCCTGGGAAGTGCGAGTCGGGGCGCGCAAGGTGTACAGGCCCGCCAACATCAGGGCGAAACCCACCGCGACCACCAGGTTGCCGCCGGTGGTGGACAGCACGCGCTGCCAGCCATCTTCCGGTTCCCAGGCTTCGGCATCATGGGTGTGGGCAACGCCGTCGGCGTGTTCGTGGACCTCGGCGGCTGGAGCCTTCTCATAGGTTTCAGCCTGGAGAATCAGCGGTGATACCCAGAAACTTTGCAGCAGGGTCAGCAGCAGGGCGGCCAGCAAGCCGCTGAAACCGGCGGTCTGCGCGATACGCTTGATCATGTCGTCGGTTCTCAATGGCACGGGAAGGCGGCGCTGTGGCGGGTGTCGTGGGCCGCGTTGTGCACCGCTTCGATGTGGGAGAAACCGGCGAAATAGACCAGGCCGGCGCCCAGGATCGAGGCCAGGATCGCGGCGCTCAGGCGTTGGCTCAGGGTAGTGGTGCTGCTGGCGGTGCGGGCGGTGCTGCTGATGGTCGACATGGCGCTTCCCTCTGTTCTTGTTCAGTGGGTGATTCGAGCGCAATGAAACCCCGGGCGAAAGCCCGCCAAGGTTCGAACAGCGCCCGCCCACCGCGGGTTTGTTGATGCTTGAGTCATGGGCCGGTCTCCGGGCTTGCGAGGGGCCGGGCTTGTGCCTGGCCTGCAAGCGTCACCTTCCCATGTCGACAGACACAGTGGTTCAGACGCTTCGCTCGCTTACCGTTGCGGGGGCAGCACCGGACTGACGTGGCCTTGAAGTAAAGCACACGATTCACCGGTTTCCCGTTTCACCCTGTGAAGGGCACCCGTAACTAGGCGCACAGGAGAGCATGGGCGGGGGCGGGACGTCAATTGGCATGGGTTTGCAGATTGACAGCGAGTTGAACCCATCGCGAGCAGGCTCGCTCCCACAATGAATCGCGCCGGACACAACATTCATGTTCAACCAAGATCAACTGTGGGAGCGAGCCTGCTCGCGATGAGGCCAGCGCATGCACCGCAAAACGCTCTGGAGATTGACCCGCCCCCACACCCTGCGTAGCCTTGCATCTTCGAGGTTCTTCGGCCTGTGCCGAAGCTAAGAAGGGAACGCGGTCCAAGCCGCGGCTGCCCCCGCAACTGTGAACGGTGCTGTTTCTGCAAGGCCACTGTGCATGCCCTTTACACCAGGCGCACGGGAAGGCGCAGCAATCGCCAGTCAATGACTGGCCCGCCGTCAGCCAGGAGACCTGCCTCGACGCAGATTCTCACTACAACCGGGCGGGGTGATCCGGTGGCGAAATCTTCCGCGCATGCCTTGCCTGCGGTTGTCGTCCCGTTTGCCCGCCACTTTGCCAAGGGGCATCGGATGAAAACACTGGCCAAACTTCCCGTCACCATCGTCACCGGTTTCCTCGGCTCGGGTAAAACCACCTTGCTGCGGCACATGCTCGACAACGCCCAGGGCCGCCGCATCGCCGTGATCGTCAACGAGTTCGGCGAGCTGGGCATCGACGGCGAGATCCTCAAGCAGTGCTCCATCGGTTGCACCGAAGAAGAAGCCAACGGCCGTGTCTACGAACTGGCCAACGGTTGCCTGTGCTGCACGGTGCAGGAAGAGTTCTTCCCGGTGATGCGCGAGCTGGTGGCCCGGCGCGGCGACCTCGACCACATCCTCATCGAAACCTCCGGCCTGGCCCTGCCCAAGCCGTTGGTCCAGGCCTTCCAGTGGCCGGAAATCCGCAGCGCCTGCACCGTCGATGCGGTAATCACGGTGGTCGACAGCCCGGCCGTGGCCGCCGGCACCTTCGCCGCCTTCCCTGACCAGGTCGATGCCCAGCGCAAGCTCGACCCGAACCTGGACCACGAATCGCCGCTGCACGAACTGTTCGCCGACCAACTGGCCAGCGCCGACCTGGTGATCCTCAACAAGGCCGACCTGATCAGCCCTGAAGACCTGGCAAAAGTCCGCCTGGAAGTGGCCGAAGAGCTGCCGCCGGCGGTCAAGGTCATCGAAGCCAGCAGCGGTCGCCTGCCGTTGGACGTGCTGATCGGCCTGGGCGCCGGCTCCGAAGAACACATCGACAGCCGCCACAGCCACCACGATCATCACCATGACGGCGACGAAGACGACCATGATCATGACGCCTTCGACTCCATTTCCATCGAGTTGCCCCAGGCCGACGAAAGCCTGCTGCTGGACGCGTTGACACAACTGGTGGTCCAGCACAGCGTGCTGCGGGTCAAGGGTTTCGCGGCGATCCCGAACAAGCCGATGCGCTTGCTGATCCAAGGCGTCGGTACGCGGTTCGACAAGCATTTCGACCGCCAGTGGGGCGCCGATGAAGCGCGGGTCACCCGGCTGGTGCTGATCGGCCAGGCGCTCGATGCCGGGCTGCTTGAAGCGCAGTTGCGCGCCGCTCTCAGCGTCTAAGCCATGCACCTGCTCAGGACCCAGCCCGGCGGCTTTGTATCGGACGACAACATTGCTGACCTGGGGCAAACCCCAGCCGAACTGGTGATCCTGTGCAGCGGTGATTCCAGCCTGGCGCTACTGGCCGAAGCGGCCAGGCAGTTGCCAGGCGATTATCCGGAGTTTCGCCTCGCCAACCCGATGCAGGTGCAGAACCACGCCTCGGTGGACCTGTATTTCGAGGACGTACTGCGCCACGCCAAGGTCATCCTGTTGTCGCTGCACGGCGGCATCGGCTATTGGCGCTACGGCATCGAGCGCCTGATGGAATTGGCCGGGCGTGGGGTGAAGCTGATCCTGGTACCGGGGGATGATCGCCCGGACCCGGAGCTCAGTGACCTGAGCAACGTGCCCGTCGAGGATCGCGACCGGCTCTGGCAGTTCTTGCGCCAGGGTGGCTTGGGCAATGCCCTGGACCTGTTTCACAACCTGGGCAGCCAATGGTTCGGCCGTGATTATCCGTGGGAGGAACCGCAAGTCCTGCCGCGCACGGCGATTTATCACCCCGCAAACACCAACGCCAGCCTCGGCGATTGGCAAGCCGACTGGCGGGCCGATCTACCGGTGGCGGCGGTGCTGTTCTATCGCTCCCACCTGCAAGCGGCGAACACCGCGTTCATTGACGTGTTCTGCCAGCGCTTGCAAGTGGCGGGGCTCAATCCACTGCCGATTGCCGTGGCCAGCCTCAAGGAACCCGGTTGCCTCGCGCTGGTGGAAGATTGGCTGGATGAGGTCGAAGCCGGGGTGATTCTCAACACCACCGGCTTCGCCCAATCCAGCCCTGAAGCGCCGCACCTGCGGCCGTTTCGCCGCAACATCCCGGTGATCCAGGCGATCTGTGCCCAGGACAACGAACCCGGCTGGCGCGCCAGCGAACAGGGCCTGGGCTCGCGGGACCTGGCGATGCACATTGCCTTACCGGAGCTGGACGGACGGATCATCAGCCGCCCGATCAGTTTCAAGGACCTGGCCTGGCGCAGCGAGCGCAGCCAGAGCGATGTGGTCTGTTACCGGGCCGTGCCCGAGCGCATGGATTTTGTTGCCGAACTGGCCCGGCGCTGGACCACCCTGGCGCGCCTGCCCAACGGCGAAAAGCGCGTGGCGCTGATCCTCGCCAACTACCCGACCCGGGACGGGCGTATCGGCAACGGTGTCGGCCTGGACACCCCGTCGGCGGCGCTGAATATCCTGCGGGCCATGCAGGCCGAGGGTTATCCATTGCCGGGCGAACTGCCGACCAGCGGCACCGCGCTGATCCAGCAATTGCTCGGCGGGGTCAGCAACGACCTGGACAGCCTCGACTTGCGCCCGTGTCACCAGAGCCTGGCCCTCGACGCTTACCAGGCCCTGTTCGATGCATTGCCCGAGGCCAACCGCCAGGCGGTGCTGGAGCGTTGGGGCTCGCCCGAGCATGACCCGATGTTCCGCGACGGGCGCCTGATGGTCGCCGGCCTGCGCCTGGGCCTGACCTTTGTCGGCATCCAACCGGCGCGGGGTTATCAGGTCGATCCAAGTGCGGTGTACCACGACCCGGACCTGGTGCCACCCCACGGTTACCTGGCGTTTTATTTCTGGTTGCGTCACACCTACGGCGTCCACGGGGTGATCCACGTCGGCAAGCACGGCAACCTCGAATGGCTGCCGGGCAAGGGCGTCGGGCTGTCGGAGAGTTGCTGGCCCGATGCATTGCTGGGACCGCTGCCGAACATCTATCCATTTATCGTCAACGACCCGGGTGAGGGCGCCCAGGCCAAGCGTCGGACCCAGGCAGTGATCATCGACCACTTGATGCCGCCGCTGACCCGCGCCGAAACCTACGGGCCGCTGCGTAACCTCGAGCTGTTGGCCGACGAATACTACGAGGCGCAGTTGCTCGATCCGCGCCGCGCCCGGGAACTGCAACGGGACATTCTGAAGCTGGTGCGCGAGACGCACATCGACCGCGAGCTGCAACTCGATGCCGCGCTCGACAGCGATGCCGACGCAGCGATCTGGCTGCCGCGCCTGGACACCTATCTGTGTGATTTGAAGGAATCGCAGATCCGCGATGGCCTGCACATTTTTGGTGAATCGCCCAGCGGACGCCTGCGTATCGACACGCTGCTGGCGTTGCTGCGCATACCCCGTGGCGATGGCAAGGGCGCGCAGTCGAGCCTGCTGCGAGCACTGGCCAAGGCGTTCGGGTTGGGTTTCGATCCGCTGGATTGTGCCCTGGCCGAGCCCTGGACTGGCGACTGCCCCGAAGCGTTGCGCCGGGTCAGCGCCGAGCCTTGGCGCACCGCTGGCGATACCCGCGAGCGCCTGGAACTGTTTGCGGCGCAGTTGATCGAGCAGGCCCTGGATGGCGCGGTCGAGCAATTGAATGTGGCAGGTTGGGAGGTGGTCAGCAGCATCATTGAAAACCTGCGATCCGTCGTGGCCCCACACCTGGACGCCTGCGGCCCGGCGGAAATGCGCGGCTTGCTCGATGCCCTGGACGGGCGCTTCGTCCCGGCCGGGCCCAGCGGCGCGCCGAGTCGTGGCCGCCTGGATGTGTTGCCCACCGGGCGCAACTTCTTCTCGGTGGACGTACGTAACCTGCCCACCACCACGGCGTGGCGCATCGGTTTCCAGTCGGCGAACCTGATTCTTGAACGGCACTTGCAGGACCACGGCGATCACCTGCGCCAGCTTGGCCTGTCGGTGTGGGGCACCGCCACCATGCGCACCGGCGGCGACGACATCGCCCAGGCCATGGCGTTGATGGGTGTGCGCCCGGTGTGGGCCACCGGCAGCCAACGGGTCGATGATTTCGAGATTCTGCCGTTGAGCCTGTTGGACCGGCCCCGGGTCGATGTGACGCTGCGGGTGTCAGGTTTTTTTCGTGACGCCTTCGCCAATCTGATCCGTCTGTTCGATGCGGCGGTGCAGGCGGTGGCCGCCCTCGATGAACCGGACGACATGAACCCCTTGGCGGCCAAGGTCCGTGGCGAGCGCGAAGCCCTGCTGGCCTCGGGTCTCGAACCTGAGGTTGCGGCCCGCCAGGCCGGTTGGCGGATCTTCGGTGCCAAGCCTGGTGCCTATGGTGCGGGCGTGCAGGGCGCGATTGACGGTCGCTTATGGCAGAGCCGCGAGGATTTGGCCGAGGTGTACCTGAACTGGGGCGGCTACGCCTACGGCGCCAGTGATGAAGGCAGCGTCGCTCGGGATCAATTCTCCCGGCGCTTGAGCCAGGTGCAAGCGGTGTTGCAGAACCAGGACAACCGCGAGCACGACCTGCTCGATTCCAACGATTACTACCAGTTCCAGGGTGGCATGCTGGCAGCCGTGGAGACCCTCAGCGGTGCGGCGGCGGCCAGTTACCATGGCGATCACAGCCAGCCGGATTTGCCAAAGATCCGCACCCTGAAGGAAGAACTCAACCGCGTCATCCGCTCCCGCGCGGCGAATCCGAAGTGGATCGACGGTGTGAAGCGTCACGGCTATAAAGGTGCGTTCGAACTGGCGGCGACGGTGGACAACCTGTTCGCGTTCGACGCCACCACCCGATTGATCGACGATCACCAATACGCGTTGCTGGCCGATGCCTACCTGCTTGACCCGGGCACCCGGGATTTCGTCCGCCAGCACAACCCCGATGCCCTGCGGGACATGACCGAGCGCATGCTCGAAGCGCAGCAGCGGGGGATGTGGCAGGAACCGGGCGAGTATCGCCAGGCGCTGGAGAATTTGTTGTTGGACATAGAAGAAGACAACTGACTTGTCTATTTGCAGGCTAGACACAACCCCTGCGATGGGCTGAATTGTGGCGAGGGGATTTATCCCCGCTGGGTTGCGAAGCGATCCTCTTGTCTACATTGGGGCCTGCTTCGCAGTCCCACGGGGATAAATCCCCTCGCCACAAGTACTCTGTTCACGTTGACGTTACCGACCACCCTTGAGAATTAGCTATGACCGATACCCCGCATTTTCCGCTCTGCGCCGTGGTCGGCGCCGATGACTTGAAACTTGCCCTGTGCCTGGCCGCCATCGATCCAAAGATCGGCGGCGTGCTGATCGAAGGTCCGCGGGGCATGGCCAAGTCGACGCTGGCCCGGGGCTTGGCGGACCTGCTGGCCAGTGGTCAATTCGTCACCTTGCCCCTCGGTGCCACGGAAGAGCGGCTGGTGGGTACCCTCGATCTGGACGCAGCTTTAGGAGAGGGGCGCGCGCAATTCTCTCCCGGCGTGCTGGCCAAGGCTGACGGTGGCGTGCTGTACGTCGATGAAGTGAACCTGCTGCCCGATCACTTGGTGGACTTGCTGCTCGATGTGGCCGCCAGCGGCACCAACCTGATCGAGCGCGATGGCATTTCCCACCGGCATCCGGCGCGCTTTGTGCTGATCGGCACGATGAACCCGGAAGAGGGCGAATTGCGCCCGCAATTGCTCGACCGTTTCGGTTTGAATGTGGCCCTCGACGGTCACACCGCCCCGGTTGAACGTGGGCAGATCATTCGGCGGCGGTTGGATTTCGACAGTGATCCTGCGACCTTCTGCGCGGAGTGGGAGAGCGCCCAGCGGCAACTGCGCGAACGTTGCCAGCAGGCGCGCGACCGCTTGGCCGGGATCGCCCTGGATGACTGGGCGCTGGCGCAGATCACCGAGCGCTGCTTTGCCGCCGGGGTCGATGGTTTGCGCGCCGACCTGGTCTGGCTGCGAGCGGCCCGGGCCCATGCCGCCTGGCGCGGGGCCGCCGCGATTGCCGCTGAAGACATTGATGCGGTCGCCGAGTTTGCCTTGCGTCACCGGCGGCATGGACATTCAGCACCGACACCGTCCCAAGCGCCGCAAACGCCTGCCAATGCAACGAGCCAGACCAACGAAGGCCAGGGCCAGTGGGGTGACTTGCCGGCCCGGGCATTGCCGACCGGTGCCCGGCGTGAAGTGCCGAGCTGGCCAAAAAAGCCCTAGGCATTCGCCCCCGTTCACCGGCGGGGGCGAATGCCAGACCCCGTGCGGGACGACTCGACCAGGGCCGCCACGGCCATGGCAAAGCGGCGGCCAGCGGTGCAGTGAACTGGCCGGGGACGTTGCTCAATGGTCGTCCGCGCCTGTACGAAGACCTGCGCTTTCACGCTCGCCATCGCTCGCCCCATGAGTTGTGGCTGGTGATCGTCGATGCCTCGGCCTCGACCCGTCGACATCGAGCCCTCAGCGATGGCAAAGGCCTGCTGGCGCAACTGTTCGACGATGCCTACCGACAGCGTGCCCGCTTGGCCCTGCTGACGGCCAGCGGCTCTGTGCCGAACTGGCAGGTGCAGGGGCTCAAGGCCTCCGCCGGCCTGCGAACTTGGCTCGATGGCCTGGGCGCCGGTGGCGGTACACCGTTGCTCGCGGCGCTGAACGAGGCCGGGCGCTGGTTGACGGCGCGACGCAAGCGTTTCCCTGCGGAGCAGCAGCGCGTGTTGCTGATGACGGATGGGCGAGTGAAAGAAGGGCTGGCACTGCCATGCCTGGATTGCCCGTGCCTGTTGATCGACATCGAGCGCGGCCCGATTCGCCTGGGTCGGGCCCGGCAACTGGCGGGGCAGTTGGGGGCGGAGTATCGGCATATCGATGAAGGGCTATCCAGCTGAGATTTACGGTGTTGGATCGGGCCTCATCGCGAGCAGGCTCGCTCCCACATGGATTGTGTTTTGAACACATGACGACTTACCACCAATGGCCCCTTGTGGGAGCGAGCCTGCTCGCGATTAGCGTCACCTCGGTCCCGGATCTGTCTCCTTAACCTGGATCACTGCTCTATGCTCAGGCAGTCCCTCACAGGAGTGAACCATGCGCATACTCGTCACCAACGCCCAGGACGATTTTCGGGTCAAGGCCTATGCCGGCACCAACGGTGTGCTGCTCGCCATGGACCTGGCCGAACCCAGGCGCAAGGGCTTGCTGGGTTTTGCCATCGAGAAGCAGCAGGGTGACAAACCCTGGCTGTTCCTGTTCAACAGCCTGACCTTTCCCGACAAGGCCCACACGTTCCCGCAATTCCACGCCACCCCCAGCGACAAGGCTCCGTTGCAGAAATTTCGTTGGGCCGACTACGCTGTCAACCCCGGCGTGACGATCCACTACCGCGTGCACCTGGCCTATGGCAGCCCCGATGCGCCGCAATTGGGCGAATCCCTGGAGGTCACGGTCACCAGCGACGACGGCCAGCCGGCCAATCAGCGGGTCATCTTCAATCGGGCCGTGGCCGCCAGCCAGGCGTTCCAGCGCAAGTTTCCTGAAGTGGATGCGCTGATTGGCGCGAACAAGAATCTGTCCATCGATGACTGGCCCGACGCCCCGCGCCGTTGGCTGGAGAACGGCTTGCTGGGTCGCTTGACCGGTTTCATCGACCGGGCACTGGATGCCAACTGGGCCTTGGATGTCGCCATCTATGAATACGAACTGCCAGTGATCGTCGACGCGGTGACGGCCGCCCATACTCGCGGTGCCCAGGTGAGGGTGCTGTACCACGCCGAGCCGGGCGACGACACCACGGCGCGCAACGAAGCCAGCCTCGAAAAAATGCCGGCGGCCAACAAGCGTGGACGAGTCACCCATAACATTTTCCACGATAAGTTCATCGTACTGAGCAAGGTGGATGGCAGTGGTTCATTGCAACCGGAAGCTGTGCTGTGCGGCAGCACCAACTTCACCGCCAATGGTGTCTACCGCCAGGCCAACGTCGTTCATGTGCTGGATGATTCTCGGGTGAGCACCAGCTACCTGCAGGTGTTCGAGCAAATTTGGGCCGAGCCTCAGGACGTCGATGCCACTCGCCAATGGCTGACCCGCAACAACGCCATGGCACCACAAGAGGCGTTGTTCGCCGGGTTTTCACCGCGCACCGGGGAGGGCGATCTGGATCGCTTTGTCGACATCATCAAGGGCGCGCGAAAGGACTTGTTGTTCGTCACCGCCTTTGTGCTGCCCGACCGCATCCTCGACGCCGTGCTCGGCCAGCCCAATGACGATGTGCTGCGCTACGGCCTGCAAAACACCAAGAGCCGCATCACTGGCTTTCACGCCGACCGCACCGCCGAATTCGCCGCCACCGCACTGCTCAACACCGGCCTGGAAGGCTGGCTCAAGGAGAACATGAAAGGCCAGAAGGGCAACCTGCTGGTGCACACCAAAGCCATCGTCACCGACTTCACCAGCGACACACCGACCATCATCAGCGGCAGCCACAACCTGAGCGCCGCGGCCAGCAGCGGCAATGACGAGAACTACCTCATCATCCAGGGCGACACCGACCTGGCCGACCGTTACGGGCTGGAACTGTTGCGCTTTTATGAGCACTACCGCTTCCGCTATTTCGCAAAAAAACTCGCGCTCAAGCAGGTCAAGCCCCTGGCGGCGGACGACAGTTGGAGCGATGACTATTACCGCGATGGGGATCTGCGGATGTTGTCCAGGGTGAGGTTTTGCGGGCGTTAGGTGCTACCGGTATCCGGTGATAGCATAGGGCTACCTATCAGCCAGGAAGCTGTCATGAGTCTCTGTCACGGAATGTCCGGTTTACTGCGCACCAGTGTCGCAATCCTGTTGTTGGCCCTGGGTACTTCGGCCCTCGCTGCCAATCAACCGTGTTCCGGACGCAAGGGCGGGATTGCCGGGTGTGATGGCGATACCTTCCTGTGCAATGACGGCTCCATCAGTGCTTCGAAGAAGTCCTGTTCTGCTGTGCTCGGGCTGCGCAATGAAGCTCGGCCGCAGTCGTTGCTCAAATCTTCCGACGGTTGCCAATGTGGCAGTGGCAATTATTGCGTCGGGCCCCGGGGTGGGGTCTATTGCCTCACGCCTGGCGGCAGCAAGAGCTACAAGCGCAAGTAGGCCGCCTACCTTTCAGCAACACCACCGAACATAATGTGGGAGCGGGCTTGCTCGCGAAGGCGGCGTGTCAGTCAACCAAGAAGTTGAATGTACGCCCCCTTCGCGAGCAAGCCCGCTCCCACAGGTACTCATTCACAATTCCACTTCTGCTTTTAGCGCACGCCCGTTTCGTTTCGGTGCAGTGCCACCCGGCGCAGCTCCGGTTTGGGGCCCTATTACCCGTGCGTCGTGGCCAACGGTAGCAACCGCATTTGCACACGGGCGCCACCGTCCGCAGGTCTGTTTTTCCCATCCCCCTGATTTTCTTCACTTTCCATTTTCCTCTCCCATGGCTCTCAAGCCTGTGGCACACTTTCTGCTGTCTATTCCGTTGTTACATACCATGTTCCGGTATAGCGGAATAAACTCATTCTGGAGTGCTTGCCATGCAACGCCGACCTTCCTTGTTCAAAGCGTGTGTTTTTCTCTTCGCGGCCACGACGGCTGCCATGGGTGTCGCCCAGGCGGCCGACAGCAAGCTGGACAGCGTGCTGCAGCGCGGGAAATTGATCGTGGGCACGGGCAGTACCAATGCGCCGTGGCACTTCCAGGGAGCGGATGGCAAGTTGCAGGGTTTTGATATCGACATCGCACGGATGGTCGCCAAGGGCCTGTTCAATGACCCGGAAAAAGTCGAGTTCGTGGTGCAGTCTTCTGATGCACGCATTCCCAATCTGCTGACCGACAAGGTCGACATGAGTTGCCAGTTCATCACCGTCACCGCCAGCCGTGCCCAGCAAGTGGCGTTTACCTTGCCGTACTACCGCGAAGGCGTGGGCCTGCTGCTGCCGGCCAACAGCAAGTACAAGGAAATCGAAGACCTCAAGGCGGGTGGCGACGGTGTCACCGTGGCGGTACTGCAGAACGTCTACGCCGAGGAGCTGGTGCACCAGGCACTGCCCAAGGCCAAGGTTGACCAGTACGACAGTGTCGATCTGATGTACCAGGCGGTGAACTCCGGTCGTGCCGATGCCGCTGCTACCGACCAATCCTCGGTCAAGTACCTGATGGTGCAGAACCCTGGTCGCTACCGCAGCCCGGCCTACGCCTGGAGCCCACAAACCTATGCTTGCGCGGTCAAGCGTGGCGACCAGGACTGGCTGAACTTCGTCAACACCACCCTGCATGAAGCCATGACCGGCGTGGAGTTCCCGACATACGCAGCGTCGTTCAAACAGTGGTTCGGCGTCGAGCTGCCATCGCCAGCGATCGGTTTCCCTGTCGAATTCAAATGACCCTGTGAGCCCGGGGCGCCATTTTTGGGCGCCCCGTTGAAGGTACTGTCGACCATGAATTATCAGTTGAACTTTGCCGCCGTCTGGCGCGATTTCGACACCTTGCTGGCGGGGCTCGGCCTGGGGCTGTCCCTGGCGCTGGTGTCGATCGCCATCGGTTGCGTGATCGGCCTGGCGATGGCGTTCGCGCTGCTGAGCAAGCATCGGCTGTTGCGGGTGCTGGCGTCGGTGTATGTCACGGTGATCCGCAATACGCCGATCCTGGTGCTGATCCTGTTGATCTACTTCGCCTTGCCGAGCCTGGGCATTCGCCTGGACAAGCTGCCGTCGTTCGTCATCACCCTGTCGCTGTACGCCGGTGCTTACCTGACCGAAGTGTTCCGTGGCGGGCTGCTGAGCATTCACAAGGGCCAGCGGGAAGCGGGGCTGGCCATCGGCCTGGGCGAGTGGCAGGTGAAGGCCTACATCACCGTGCCGGTGATGTTGCGCAACGTGCTGCCGGCCTTGTCGAACAACTTCATCTCGCTGTTCAAGGACACCTCCCTGGCGGCGGCGATTGCCGTGCCGGAGCTGACCTATTACGCCCGCAAGATCAACGTGGAGAGCTACCGGGTGATCGAAACCTGGCTGGTGACCACGGCGCTGTATGTCGCGGCCTGTTATCTCATTGCCATGGTGCTGCGGTATTTCGAGCAACGCCTGGCGATCCGCCGTTAGGAGTGTTCCATGTACGAATCCCCCAGTTGGTTGCATGAGTTGTGGGTCGCCCGGGACACTCTGTGGGCCGGTTTCCTGACCAGTGTGCAGTGTTCGGTGCTGGCGATTTTGTTGGGCACCTTGATCGGCCTGGTCGCCGGGCTGGTGCTGACTTACGGGCGGACCTGGATGCGTGCGCCATTTCGCTTCTACGTCGATCTGATCCGCGGCACGCCGGTGTTCGTGCTGGTGTTGGCCTGTTTCTACATGGCCCCGGCGCTGGGCTGGCAGATCGGCGCGTTCCAGGCTGGTGTCCTGGGCCTGACGCTGTTTTGTGGCTCCCATGTCGCCGAGATCGTGCGCGGCGCCTTGCAGGCATTGCCCCGTGGGCAGATGGAGGCGAGCCAGGCCATCGGCCTGACGTTCTACCAGTCGCTGGGCTATGTGCTGTTGCCCCAGGCGTTGCGGCAGATCTTGCCGACCTGGGTCAATTCCTCCACCGAGATCGTCAAGGCCTCGACCCTGTTGTCGGTGATCGGCGTCGCCGAATTGCTGCTCAGCACCCAGCAGATCATCGCCCGGACCTTCATGACCCTGGAGTTCTACCTGTTCGCCGGCTTTCTCTTTTTCATCATCAATTACGCCATCGAATTGCTCGGGCGGCACATTGAAAAGCGGGTGGCCTTGCCATGACTGACGTTTCGAATTTCTCTAACACCCAACCGCTGCTGGACATTCGCGGCTTGCGCAAACAATACGGCCCGCTGGAAGTGCTCAAGGGTGTGGACCTGAGCATGCAACGCGGCAACGTGGTCACGCTGATCGGCTCCAGCGGCTCGGGCAAGACCACGCTGCTGCGCTGCGTGAACATGCTCGAAGAATTCCAGGGCGGGCAGATCATGCTCGACGGCGAGTCCATCGGCTATGACGACATCGACGGCAAGCGCGTACGCCACCCCGAGAAAGTCATCGCCCGGCACCGCGCCATGACCGGCATGGCCTTCCAGCAATTCAACCTGTTCCCGCATTTGACCGCGTTGCAGAACGTCACCCTGGGCCTGCTCAAGGTGAAAAAGCTGCCCAAGGACGAAGCGGTGGCCCTGGCCGAAAAATGGCTGGAGCGGGTTGGCCTGTTGGAGCGGCGTGATCATTTTCCCGGCCAGTTGTCTGGTGGCCAGCAACAGCGCGTGGCCATTGCCCGGGCGATCGCCATGAACCCCAGCCTGATGCTGTTCGATGAAGTGACCTCGGCCCTGGACCCGGAACTGGTCGGCGAGGTGCTCAACGTGATCAAGGGCTTGGCCGAAGACGGCATGACCATGCTGCTGGTGACCCACGAAATGCGCTTCGCCTTCGAGGTCTCGGACAAGATCGTGTTCATGAACCAGGGCCGGATCGAAGAGCAAGGGCCACCCAAGGAACTGTTCGAGCGGCCGCAATCGCCGCGTCTGGCGGAATTTCTCAAGAACACACGGTTTTAACTTTCTATTCAACAAGGAGATAACCCATGAGCATTACCCGATACGGCACCGGCAGCACCGCAGGCGGCGGCCAGCCACGGCCATTCGCCCGCGCCGTCGAGGCCGATGGCTGGCTGCACGTGTCCGGTCAGGTACCGGCGGTGAATGGCGAGATCATTGTCGGTGGGATCGTCGAGCAGACCCACCAGACCATGAAGAACCTGGTCGCCATTCTCGAAGAGGCCGGATACGGCCTGGAAGATGTGGTGCGCTGCGGCGTGTGGCTGGAAGACCCGCGGGATTTCTGGAGTTTCAACAAGGTGTTCGGCGAGTACTTCAGCCCGGAACACGCCCCGGCCCGGGCCTGCGTGCAGGCCAGCATGATGGTCGATTGCAAGGTCGAGATCGATTGTGTGGCATACAAGAAGAAGTGATCACCTGTGGCGAGGGGATTTAGCGAAACGTCGCACCGCCCCGTTGGGCTGCGAAGCAGTCCCCAACAAGCCACTGCGGGGTGTCAGGTTGGGCTGCGATCAAGCTCATTAGGGCCGCTTCGCAGCCCAGCGGGGATAAATCCCCTCGCCACAAGGAGCTGTGGTCAGCTTGCAGTCTGGTTAAACTCCCGGCCAATTGAATGGGAACCGAAAACATGACCGAAGACACCATCAAACGCCGGGCCCGGGGATTGGATCGGGCGTTCGATATCCTCGATTTTCTCAAGGAAATCGGCCAGCCGCTGCGCCCGAACGACATCGCCAGCGGCATCGGCAGCCCCAAGTCCACGGTCTATGAACTGGTGGCGTCGCTGCTGGAGCGACGCATCCTCGAACCCGTGGGCAAGGACGGTCACGTCTACCTGGGCCGCCAGTTGTACTTTCTCGGGCAAGCGCACCTGCGGCATTTCGACTTGAGCCGCGAGGCCGATCACGCGCTGCAGGAGATCGTCAGCCAGACTCGCGAAACCGCACAGATGTGCCTGCTCAACGGGCGCAAATACACGGTGGCGCTGATGAAAGAAGGCGAGCGGCATTTCCGTATTTCCTCGGACATCGGTGAAAACGCGCCGATTCCCTGGACGGCGTCCGGGCGCCTGCTGCTGGCGCATTTGAGCGACCAGCAGATCGTCGACCTGATCGACCCGGATGATTTCATCCTGCCGGACGGCGAGCGCCTGCCCCTGGAGCAATTCCTCAAGGAAATCCGCCAGGCCGGCCTCGATGGATTTTTCTCCTTCGACAGTGTCGCCGATACCTTCACCCACTGTTTCGCCGCGCCGGTCAAAGACCCCAATGGCGTGGCCATCGCGACCCTGTGCATTGTCGCCCCACGGGCCGACGCCAAGAACAATTACGCCGACTACCGCCGGGTGCTGATCGAAAGCGCCAACAACCTGGCCCGTCGCATCAATGAATAGACAGCAACGGCACTAGCGGCCGTGTGCGAGGAGTTCGAACATGTCATCTGCCATTCATAACGCTGCCGTGGAGAAGGGCGCCGCCACCGTTGGCGCGCATTTGCTGCGGGACGTCAGCCTGCCGGCGCTGGTGCTGCACCGCGCGGCGCTGGAACACAACATCCGCTGGATGCAAACGTTCGTCACCGACAGCGGTGCCGAACTGGCACCCCACGGCAAGACCAGCATGACCCCGGCGCTGTTTCGCCGCCAGCTCGACGCCGGCGCCTGGGGCTTGACCCTCGCCACCGCCGTGCAGACCCGTGCCGCTTATGCCCACGGCGTACGCCGGGTGCTGATGGCCAACCAACTGGTGGGCGCGCCGAACATGGCGTTGATCGCCGAGTTGTTGGCCGACCCGGCTTTCGAATTCCATTGCATGGTCGATCATCCCGACAACGTGGCTGACCTGGGCGCGTTCTTCGCCGCTCGTGGCGTGAAGCTGAACGTGATGATCGAATACGGCGTGGTCGGCGGTCGCTGTGGCTGCCGGACCGAGGCCGAGGTGCTGGCCCTGGCCGAGGCGATCCGGGCGCAACCGGCGCTGGCGTTGACCGGCATCGAAGGCTACGAAGGTGTCATCCACGGTGACCACGCCATCAGCGGCATCCGTGCGTTCGCCGCGTCCCTGGTGCGGCTGGCGGTGCAGTTGCAAGACAACGGTGCCTTCGCCATCGACAAGCCGATCATCACCGCCTCAGGTTCGGCCTGGTACGACCTGATCGCTGAATCCTTCGAGGCCCAGAATGCCCACGGGCGTTTCCTCAGCGTGTTGCGTCCTGGCAGTTACGTGGCCCATGACCATGGCATCTACAAGGAGGCGCAGTGCTGCGTGCTGGAACGGCGCAGCGACCTGCACGAAGGCCTGCACCCGGCCCTGGAAGTCTGGGCCCATGTGCAATCGCTGCCGGAGCCGGGTTTCGCGGTAATCGCCCTGGGCAAGCGCGACGTGGCCTACGACGCCGGATTGCCGGTGCCGCTCAAGCGCTACAAGCCCGGATCGGATTCGGCGGCGGGGGAAGACGTCAGCGGTTGCAAGGTGACGGCGGTGATGGACCAGCATGCGTTCATGAACGTGGCGCCGGGGGTCGAGTTGCGGGTCGGGGACATCATTTCGTTCGGTACTTCCCATCCGTGCCTGACCTTCGACAAGTGGCGGGTGGGGTGTCTGGTGGATGAGCAGTTGCGGGTGGTGGAGAGCATGGAGACGTGTTTCTGAGGCTTGAGACCGAGTCGCGGCTATCGCGAGCAGGCTCGCTCCCACAGTGAATCTTTGGCGAGCACAGATGTGTGTTCACAACGGCCCAAATGTGGGAGCGAGCCTGCTCGCGATAGCGGTCTGCCAGACACCACCGAAATATCAGGATCATTCATGAGTACACCCAAACCCCGCATCGCCCTGATCGGCGAATGCATGATCGAACTGCAACAACGCGCCGACGGCAGCCTGCAACAAAGCTTCGGCGGTGACACCCTGAACACGGCGGTGTACCTGTCCCGTGCCTTGGGCGACCGGGGTGCGGTGGATTACGTGACCGCCCTGGGCGACGACAGTTTCAGCGATGCCATGTGCGAGCAGTGGGCCGCGGAGAATATCGGGCTGGAACGGGTCCAGCGTCTGCCCGGGCGCTTGCCGGGTTTGTATTGCATCCAGACCGATGCGGCGGGTGAGCGACGGTTTCTGTACTGGCGCAACGAGGCGGCGGTACGCGATTGCTTTACCACCCCGGCCGCCGGGCCGATCCTGGCCGCCTTGCTGGATTACGATGTCCTGTATTTCAGCGGCGTCACCCTGGCGGTGCTCGGCGAGCAGGGGCGGCTCAAGCTCATCGAAACCCTGGTCCAAGCGCGTCGGCGCGGAGCCCAGGTGGTGTTCGACAACAACTACCGGCCAAGGCTCTGGGCCTCGGTCGAGGCAGCCCGCACGGCCTATCGCAACGTGTTGCCCTACGTGGAGCTGGCGCTGTTGACGGTGGAGGACGAGCAGGCGCTGTTCGGTTATGCCGACAGTGAGGCGGTGTTCGCCGCCTATGCGCAGTTTGGCACGCCGGAAGTGGTGCTCAAGCGCGGGGCCGAGGCTTGCCTGATTCGTTGCGATGGCCACTCCTATGAAGTACCTGCCCAGCGGGTCGAGCGGGTGGTGGACACCACGGCGGCGGGGGATTCCTTCAGCGCCGCGTACCTGGCGAGCCGCTTGCTGGGTGGCAGCCCGGAGGAAGCGGCCGAGGCCGGCCATCTGTTGGCGAGCCGGGTGATCCAGGTGCCTGGGGCGTTGATGCCTCGGTAACGCAGGGTACACAGAACCTGTGGGAGCGAGCCTGCTCGCGATGGCGTCGGATCAGCCATATTTGCATCGGCTGATGTACCGCCATCGCGAGCAGGCTCGCTCCCACAAGTGTCTCCTACAGGGCGTCTGGAGTTAAATTCAATCCCGGTAGAACACCTGCACCAAGTGATAGCCGAACTTGCTCTTGATCGGTCCATGCACCACCCGCAGCGGCTTCTTGAAGATCACCGCATCGATCGCGCCGACCATCTGCCCTGGCCGCACTTCACCCAGGTCGCCGCCGCGCTTGCCGGAGGGGCAGGTGGAGTATTTTTTCGCCAGCACATCGAAGGCTTCGCCCTTGGCGATGCGTTGCTTGAGCTGTTCGGCTTCTTCGGCGGTTTTCACCAGGATATGGCGGGCTTGGGCTTTCATTGCAACGCTGACCTGAACGTAACGAGCCGGCGATTATGCCTCAAGTCAGCTGTCATGGTTGATCATCGTCCGAATCTTGTTGGCCAGCAGATCAAGAGTGAACGGTTTGGCGACCATGTCCATACCCTGTTCGAGGAAGCCCTGGCGTTCGGCGGCTTTCTGCGCGTAACCGGTCATGAACAGCACTTTCAGCCCGGGCCGGTGCTGGCGGGCGATTTCCGCCAATTGCCGGCCATTCATGCCCGGCAGCCCGACATCGGTCACCAGCAAGTCGATGCGCTGCTCCGATTCCAGCACGGGCAGCGCGGTCACGGCGTCCCGGGCTTCCAGGGCGGTGTAGCCCAGGGCCTGCAGCAGGTCGAGCACCAGCATGCGCACGGCGGGTTCATCCTCCACCAGTAACACGGTTTCCCCGGCGATGGCCGGCGGTGCGTCGATCGCTTCCGGCGTGGCGGGTTGTTGTGCGGGTGAAATGTGCAAGCGCGGCAGATACAGCTGCACTCGCGTGCCCTGGCCCGGCACACTGTCCAGGTTGAGGTGCCCGCCGGACTGTTGGGCAAACCCGTAGATCATCGACAAGCCCAGGCCGGTGCCCTGGCCAATGGGTTTGGTGGTGAAGAACGGATCGAAGGCCTTGGCCCGCACGGAAGGCGTCATGCCGCTGCCATTGTCGCTGACGGCAATCATCACGTAGTCCCCAGCCTTCACGGGCTCCAGGCTGTTGATGTCAGTACCGTCGAGATAGACATTGGCGGTTTCGACGATCAATTCGCCGCCGTCGGGCATCGCATCGCGGGCGTTGATCACCAGGTTGAGCAGGGCGTTTTCCAACTGGCTGGCATCGGTGCTGACCGGCCATAGCTCGTCGGTCAGTTGCAGCCGTAGCTCGATATGGTCGCCGGTTGTGCGGCTCAGCAGGTCTTCGAGTGAGCGCACCAGGTCATTGGCGTCCAGCGGTTTGCGGTCCAGGGACTGGCGCCGGGAAAAAGCCAGCAGCCGATGGGTCAGGGCGGCGGCGCGGTTGGCCGAGGACACCGCCGCTTCGGTGAAGCGCCCGATCTCGGCGGCGCGACCGGCGGCGATGTAGCGTTGCATCAGATCGAGGCTGCCGAGAATGCCGGTGAGCATGTTGTTGAAGTCATGGGCAATGCCGCCGGTGAGCTGACCCACGGCTTCCATCTTCTGGGCATGACGCAGGGCTTCTTCGGCGCGCTCGCGTTCGAACATCTCGCTTTGCAGCCGTTGGTTGGCTTCGGCCAACTGCTGGGTTCGGGCGATGACGCGTTCTTCCAGTGTTTCGTTGAGGTTGCGCAGGGCTTCCTCGGTTTTCTTGCGCTCGGTTTCGTCGATCACAAAGATGTAGAAACCGTTCACTGTGCCGTCCGAACCCTGGCGAGGCAGGTAGTTGATCAGTGCATGGCGCGGGCGACCGTCGCGATGGTTTGACTGCACGGCGAAGCTGCACGGTTTGCCGGCCAGGGCGTCGGCGATCTGCTGGGCGCGGGCGGCGTAGGCCTCTTCGCCAAGCACTTCGCGGATGCTCTTGCCGTAGAGTTCCTGCGGGGTCAGGCCGTACCAGTCCAGGTAGGCGCTGTTGTTCAGCCGGAAACGCTCTTCGCGGTCCACGTAGCTGATGAGGATCGGCATGGCATTGATGATCAGCTGCAGCTCGGTCTGGCTCTGGCGCAGGGCTTGCTCGGTGCGCTTGCGTTCGGTCAGGTCCAGGGCGGCGCCAAGAAAGCGCTTGGGGCGGCCGTGGCGATCCTTGTAGCAGCGACCACGCACGTATACCCAGCGCAATTCATCGTCGGGTTGCAACAGTCGGTATTCCTCGGCGTATTCGGTACCGTGGGTGATGCAGTGCTTGATACTGCGGGCAACCATCGCCCGGTCCTCGGGGTGCACGCCTTCGAGGTAGGCGCTGATCGGCAACTGGCGTGACAGGCTGGGATCGACGCCATGCAACAGGGCGAAATGGGCGTCGGCAATAAAGCGGTCTTCGCTGATGTCCCAGTCCCAGGTACCCAGCGCGTCGGCGGCGGCCAGGGCCAGTTGCAGGCGTTCTTCGCTTTCGTGCTGGGCCTTGAGGCTGGCCTCGGAGCGTCGTTCGAACTCCATGGCCAGGCGGCGCCGTTCGCTGGTCTCGATGGCGGTGACCAGGATGCCTGCGACGGTGCCGCTGTCGTCGCGCACCGGGCTGTAGGTCAGGTCCAGCCAGACATCGCAGAGGCGCCCGGCGAAGGGCACGCGCCATTGTTGATCACGGCAGGTGTGCGTCTGGCCTTGCAACACGCGGTGATAAATCCCTTCGGTCGTGCCTTTGAGTTCGGGCCATGCTGTATGGGTCGGCTGGCCGAACGCCCGGGGATGCTTGTCCCCGGTCAGGCGGCCGAAGGCGTCGTTGTAGAGCTGGGACAGTTGCGCTCCCCACAGCAAGGCCATCGGCATGGGCGAATGGAGCACGATGTCCACGGCGGTGCGCAGGCTCTGGGGCCAATCCTGGGCAGTGCCCAGCGGGGTCATCGCCCAGTCCACTTGGCTGAGCAGGCGCTGTGTATCGCTGCCGGCGGGTGTTGCGCTCATCACGCAATCCCTGGCTGTCGTGTCTGTGCCACGGCGTCTACTATCCTCAGGGAAAGGTAAGTGCAGGTTGGTCTGACGGGTTTCATGTTCGGCTCGGCTTGTTTCATTGATGTCTCGCGGAAGTTTCAGTCCATGGAAATCGATCCGTTGTTGCGAATCCTGGCGAGCCAGAATGGTTCCGACCTCTACATGTCTACGGGGGCGCCGCCCTGCGCGCGTTTCGAAGGCGTGCTCAAGCCCTTGGGTAACGAGGCATGCAAGGTCGGCGACATTGCCAGGCTCGCCGAGTCTTTGATGGACGCCGAACAGCGCCTTGAGTTCGATCGGGAGTTGGAAATGAACCTGGCGATCTCCCTGGCTGGCGTCGGGCGTTTCCGGGTCAATATCTTCAAGCAACGCAATGACGTGTCCATGGTGATACGCAACGTCAAGCTGGACATCCCGCGCTTCGAAGACCTGAAACTGCCACGGGTGCTGCTCGATACCATCATGCAGAAGCAAGGGTTGATGCTGTTCGTCGGGGCGACCGGGTCGGGCAAGTCGACCTCCCTGGCGGCACTGATCGATTACCGCAATCGCAACAGCAGCGGCCACATCATCACCATCGAAGACCCGGTGGAGTATATCCATCGGCACAAGAAATCCATCATCAACCAGCGCGAGGTCGGTGTCGACACCCGCAGTTTTCATGCTGCCCTGAAAAACACCCTGCGCCAGGCGCCGGACGTGGTGCTGATCGGCGAGATCCGCGACCGGGAAACCATGGAGCATGCCCTTGCGTTTGCCGACACCGGGCACTTGGTGATTTCCACGTTGCATGCCCACAACGCCAACCAGGCCCTGGACCGGGTGATCAACTTCTTCCCGGAAGAGCGTCGGCCGCAGTTGCTCAACGACCTGGGCAACAACCTCAAGGCCTTCGTTTCCCAACGCCTGGTGCGCACCCGTACCGGCCAGCGTCGGGCGGCGGTGGAGGTGATGCTGGGTTCGCCCACGGTAGCCGACCTGATCCGCCGCAATGAGCTGGGCGAGCTCAAGGGCATCATGGAAAAGTCCGAAGAGTTGGGCATGCAGACCTTTGACCAGGCCTTGTTCAACCTGGTGGCAGAGGGAGCCATCGATGAGGAAGAAGCGCTGAAAAACGCTGATTCGGCGAACAACCTGCGCTTGCGCCTGAAGTTGCATGCCGAGTCGGGCGCGGCGCCACCCGCCGATCCGGCGGCGGGTGAGTGGGGGTTGATGGATTGATCGTGTCGGGCACCGCCCCTGTGGCGAGGGGATTTATCCCCGCTGGACTGCGAAGCAGTCCCACGTTCAGTCAACTCACTCCGTCTGACACACCGAGATGTCAGGTTTTAGGGCTGCTTCGCAGCCCAGCGGGGATAAATCCCCTCGCCACAGGAGCTGCTGCGCTTAAGTGGCCAGTTCTGGCCGCCCCCGAAACTGCTCCAGCGCCTCCGGATTGGCCAGGGCATCGGTGTTCTTCACCACCTCGCCATGCACCACATTGCGCACCGCCAGTTCGACGACTTTGCCACTGATAGTCCGGGGAATGTCCGTCACCGCCAGAATTTTCGCCGGCACGTGCCGTGGCGTGGTGTTGGCCCGGATGACTTGGCGGATCTTCTGCTCCAAGGCCTCATCCAGCTTCACCCCGTCCCGCAGGCGCACAAACAGTACCACCCGCACATCGCCTTGCCATTGCTGGCCGATGGCGACGCTGTCCAGCACCTGCTCGACCTTCTCCACCTGCCGATAGATCTCCGCCGTGCCGATGCGCACGCCACCGGGGTTGAGCACGGCGTCGGAGCGTCCATGGATCAGGAAGCCGCCGTGGGCCAATTCTTCGGCGTAGTCGCCTTGGGCCCACACACCGGGAAACTGGCTGAAATAGGACGCGCGAAGTTTCTCCTGTCGTGGATCGTTCCACAGGCCAATGGGCATCGCCGGGAAATGTCGGGTGCACACCAACTCGCCTTTTTCGCCGATGACCGCTTGGCCGGCTTCGTTCCAGACCTGCACCGCCATGCCCAGGCTCTTGCCCTGCATCTCGCCTCGACGCACCGGCGACAGCGGGTTGCCGTTGACGAAGCAGGACACGATGTCGGTACCGCCGGACATCGAGGCCAGGCAGACGTCGGGCTTGAAGTCGCGGTACACGTAATCGTAGCTATGGGGCGCCAAGGCCGAGCCAGTGGACAGAATGGTCCTCAGGCTGCCCAGGTCGTGACTTTGCCGAGGTTTGAGGCCCTGGCTCTCCAGTGAGGCCAGGAACTTGGGGCTGGTGCCGAACACGCTGATACGCTGCTGGTCGATCAGGTCGAGCAGGCGCTCGGGGCCGGGATGAAACGGCGAGCCGTCATAGAGCACCACCGCACTGCCCACGGCGTGGGCCGATACCAGCCAGTTCCACATCATCCAGCCGCAGGTGGTGTAGTAGAACAGCCGGTCCTCGGGGCCGAGATCGACGTGCAGGCCATGTTCCTTGACGTGTTGCAGCAATACGCCGCCGGTGCCGTGGACGATGCACTTCGGCACGCCGGTGGTGCCGCTGGAGTAGAGGATGTACAGCGGATGATCGAAGGGCACGCCAGTGAACTGCGGTTCGCCGCCGCTTTGATAAAACGCGTCCCACAATGCGACGTTGGCCCGGGTCTTGAAATCGTCGACGCTTGCATCGGGTCGGGCATAGGGCAGCACGATCAATTGCTGCAACGACGGCAGTCGCTCGAGGATTTCGTTGACCTTGGGCCGCTGGTCGATGACCTTGCCGGCGTAACGATAACCGGCGCAGGTGATCAGCACTTTTGGTTCGATCTGGCCGAAGCGGTCGATGACCCCTTGGGTGCCGAAATCCGGCGACGAACAGGACCAGATCGCCCCCAGGCTGGTGGTGGCGAGCATGCCGACCAGGGTTTGCCAGGTGTTGGGCATGCAGGCGGCCACCCGATCGTCCTGGGTGACGCCGGCGGCTTGCAGGCTTCTTTGCAGGCCAGCGACGTGGGCGGCGAGTTCGCTCCAGGTCAGTTGCTCCTCACCGCCGTTTTCGTCGAGTGCCACCACGGCGACGGCGTCGTCACGGCGGCGTAGCAGGTGTTCGGCGAAGTTCAGTGTGGCGCCGGGGAACCACCGGGCACTGGGCATTTGCGAACCCTCCACCAATACCGCGTCGGGGGCTTGGTGAAAGCGAACCTCGAAGAAATCGACGATGGCCTGCCAGAAGGCCTCGCGCTGGTCGATGCTCCAGGCGTGCAGGGCAGGGTAGTCGTTCAGTTGTAGGTGATGCCGCGCATTGATGAACCGGCGAAAGGCGTTCATGCGCGACTGGGCGATGCGTTCGGGGGAGGGTTGCCAGAGGATGTCGGACATGGGGTGCCTCTTATTTTTTTATGCACACACACAAACTATAGAGCGGCTCAATCTGGTGTGAGAGCAAAGCTTGCTCGCGAAACAGGCGCCTCGATTCTGAAAAATCGCATCGACTTCATCGCGGGCAAGCCTTGCTCCCACAGGGCTTCGCAGGAGCCTACTGAGCCAACCACCCACCATCGATATTCCACGCCGCGCCGCGCACCTGGCTGCCGGCTTCGCTACACAGGAACAGCACCAGTTCCCCCAGTTGCGGCGGAGTGACGAATTCCAGGGACGGCTGTTTCTCGGCCAGCAGGTCATGCTGCGCCTGTTGCGGATCGACACCGGTAGCAATGCGGTCGTCGATCTGCTTCTGCACCAGCGGCGTCAGCACCCAGCCGGGGCAGATGGCGTTGCAGGTCACGTTGCTGGTGGCGGTCTCCAGGCCGACCACTTTGGTCAGGCCGATTACCCCATGCTTGGCCGCGACATACGCCGCCTTGCCCACCGAGCCGACCTGACCGTGCACCGAGGCGACGTTGATGATCCGCCCCCAACCCTTGGCGCGCATGCCCGGCAGGCTCAGGCGAGTGGCGTGGAACACCGAGGACAGGTTGATGGCGATGATCGAATCCCAGCGTTCCACCGGAAAATCTTCCACGGCGGCCACGTGCTGGATCCCGGCGTTGTTCACCAGGATGTCCACGCCGCCGAACTCACGCTCGGCGTAGGCGAGCATGTCGGCGATCTGCGCCGGGTCGCTGACGTCGGCTGGATGGTGGCCGACCTGGCCGCCGAACTGTTTCACCTCGGCAATCACCGCCGAGGCATCGCCAAAGCCGTTGAGGATCAGGTTGGCGCCGGCCCTGGCCAGGCTCAGGGCGATGCCCAGGCCAATGCCGCTGGTGGAACCGGTGACCAGGGCAGTCTTGCCCGAAAGAGTGGTTGTCATGGAAACCTCACACAATGCCAGTGGCGTAGAACACACCGATCACGAAGAACACCGCGAGGGTCTTGATCAGCGTAATGCAGAAAATGTCTTTGTAGGCTTCGCGGTGGGTCAGCCCGGTCACCGCCAGCAGCGTAATCACCGCGCCGTTGTGGGGCAGGGTGTCCATGCCGCCGCTGGCCATGGCGGCCACCCGGTGCAGCACTTCCAGGGGAATGTTGGCGGCGTGGGCGGCGTTGATAAAGGTTTCGGACATCGCCGCCAAAGCGATGCTCATGCCACCCGAGGCAGAGCCGGTGATGCCCGCCAGCAGCGTGACGGTCACCGCTTCGTTGACCAGCGGGTTGGGAATGCTCTTGAGCCAATCGGCCAGCACCAGGAAGCCTGGCAGCGAGGCGATCACCGCGCCGAAGCCGTATTCCGAAGCCGTGTTCATCGCCGCCAGCAACGCACCGCCCACTGCGCTCTTGCTACCTTCGGCCAATTTGCTGCGAATAGCCCGGAAGCCGAACAGCAGAACCATGATGATGCCCACCAGCAACGCAGCCTGTACCGCCCAGATCGCGGTGAGCTTGGCGATGTCGCTGGTGACCGGCGCGGCCATGCCCGGCAGCGCCAGGCTGTGAGTCTTGCCGTACCACTGGGGAATCCACTGGGTGAACAGCAGGTTCATGATGCCTACCGCCAACAGCGGCGAAACGGCGATCCACGGGTTTGGCAGCTTGATGTCTTCGGCGGTTTCCGGCTCGTTGCGCAATTCGGTGCCGTAGCCTTCGCCCACACGCTGGGCCTTGTTGCGCTGGCGTTGCAGGAACAGCATGCCGAGGCTGAACACGAAGATCGTGCCGATCACCCCCAGCCACGGTGCGGCCCAGGCGGTGGTGTTGAAGAAGGTGCTGGGGATGATGTTCTGGATCTGCGGCGTGCCGGGCAGGGCGTCCATGGTGAACGAGAACGCGCCGAGGGCGATGGTGGCCGGAATCAGACGCTTGGGGATATTGCTCTGGCGGAACATCTCGGCGGCGAACGGGTACACCGCGAACACCACGACGAACAGCGACACACCGCCGTAGGTCAGCAAGGCGCAGACCAGCACGATCACCAGCATGGCCTGGCGCGTCCCCAGCAAGCGAATCGCGGCGGCGACGATGGAGCGGGAAAACCCCGACAGCTCGATCAGCTTGCCGAACACCGCGCCCAGCAGGAACACCGGGAAATACAGTTTGATGAAGCCGACCATTTTTTCCATGAACACCCCGGTGAATGCGGGGGCAACGGCGGACGGGTCGGTGAGCAGGACGGCGCCGAGGGCGGCGATGGGGGCAAAGAGGATAACGCTGTAGCCACGGTAGGCGGCGACCATCAGCAGCGTGAGGGCTGCCAAGGCAATGATCACACTCATGGTGTGTCTCCTGGGATTGTTATTGTTGTGATGAAGCTGTGGGGAGGGCTTTAGCGAGTTTTGTGCCAGGTGTGTAACTGGCTGAAATATAAGGAGATTGTTTGGATTTGGAGGAATGGTCTAAAGATTTAGTCTCTGTTTTGAGATTTTCGGAGCTGTGCGGGCCTCATCGCGAGCAGGCTCGCTCCCACAGGTTGACCGTGTTCGACTGGAAAACGCAGTCCACTGTGGGAGCGAGCCTGCTCGCGATGAGCGCGAAGCGCTCCAAAAGGGCTTGTCTAAATATGGAGACATGAGTCTCTTTATTGAGACTCCGCAATTCCCAACGCCACCATCTTCTTGTACAAAGTCGACCTCCCTAGCCCCAACCGCTCGGCCGCTTCGACCACCTTGCCCCCGCATTGCGCGAGGGTGGTTTCGATCAGGTGTCGATCGAATCGTGCCCGGGCCTGGCTGAAGGTTTCGTGCGCCAGCGGCTCCAGGCTGGGACTGGTCGTGCGGGTGACCGGTGTGAAAGTGCCAATGGCCGCACGGATGTCGGCGGCGGTGAGCAGCAGGTTGTCGCTCAGCAGCGCGGCTCGCTCCAGCACATTGCGCAGCTCGCGGATGTTGCCCGGCCAGGCGTGTTGGCTCAGCAGGTCGAGGGCGTCGTGGTTCAGTTCGTGCTGGCTGCGCAGTTCTTCGAGGATCGCCTCGCTCAAGGCGGGCAAGTCATCCAGGCGTTCGCGCAGCGGTGGCACCTGGATCGGCAATACGTTGAGGCGGTAATATAGGTCGGCGCGGAACTCCCCACGTTTGATCGCCGCTTCCAGATCCATGGAAGTGGCGGCGATCACCCGCACATCGCTTTGCAGCACCTCGTTCGAGCCCACCGGTTCGTACTCCTTCTCCTGGAGCACCCGCAGCAGTTTGCTTTGCAGCGGCAAGGGCATGTCGCCGATCTCGTCGAGGAACAGCGTACCGCCCTGGGCGATCTGCAGTTTGCCGGCGCGGCCCTTGCGGTCAGCCCCGGTAAAAGCCCCAGGCGCGGTGCCGAAGAATTCGGCTTCCAGCAGCGATTCAGGAATCGCTGCGCTGTTGATACTGACGAACGCCTTGTGCGCGCGCGGCGAAGCGCTGTGGATGGCCTGGGCCAGCAGCTCCTTGCCGGTGCCGGTCTCGCCGAGCAGCAGCACGGGAGAATCGGCGCTGGCGCTGCGTCGGGCGCGGCGCTTGACCTCCAGGCCGGCGTTGCTGGTGCCGATGAAATGGGCAAAGTTGTACTTGGTTTGCCGCGCCCGCAGCAGCGAGCGGGTGGAGGCCAGTTCTTCCTGCATGCTCAGGTAGCGCTTGAGCATCGGCGACAGGCTGCGCAGTTCATCGAACAAGGCAAAACCGATGGCGCCGATCACCGCGCCGGCGCTGTCGTGGATCGGCAGGCGCATCACCACCAGCGGTTCCTTGGGCGTGTCCTGCATGTCCAGCAGAATCGGCCGCCCGGTGCGCACCACTTCACGCAGCAGGCTGCCCGGGATCACGCTCTCGCACGCCCGGCCGATGGCTTCTTGCGCCGAGTTCAGGCCGAAGCGCCGGGCGTAGCGTTCGTTCATCCAGACGATATTCGCGTCACGGTCGACAATCACCGTGCCTTCGCTGGACTGCTCGATGATCTCGAACAACGAACGGATCGCCAGCGTGCGCACGCGCTTGTAATCCTTGAGGCTTTCGGTGGGGTTCATCGGGCATTTCCAGAAGGTGGGATTTGCCGGCATCCTCCGATCAAAGGGGTTGCCAAAGAGCGGCATTATGCCGGGAGCGGCTGGCCGAGCACTACTCCGCCCGCATTCTTTGCCGTGGCATGGCGCGCCTCGCTGGCAACACGAGGTCTCGGCAAGTCTGCGCAGTAGTGGGTAGCTGGAGAAAGTTGTACAGTTATTAGTATTTTGTACATTTTTGAGAGCGCTCATGAATAAATTCAACCCTCGCAAGCTGCAGCTCTCTAAATGGACGGCCTGTGTGCCGACTGACCGGGAAAAGCATTTTCTCGTCATCAAGCTGCTCTGTGATGAGGAGGGGACACCCATTCAGGTTGAGCTTGAGGCTGTGTACAGCGCTCGTGTAACGGTGTTCGACTGGCGCGAGTTGCGCGATAGCAAGCATTGGAAAATGGGCTGGTGCTGAATGGCTTGGGCTGTGCCATAGAGATCCGTATGACTTACTATAGTTATACACAATAATAAAATTGTACAAGTTTTCCTGCGATAATGGCTTAATGCGGCCATCTAGCGATGGCACCTCTGCCTTCGTGTGGCTACAGCCACGCATTCACCGCTTCCGGGAGCGCCATCCATGTTCATTCGTACTCGCAAGCATCAGGACGCCTTGCACGAAATCCAGGCCAGGCAGGCTATTCTCGAAGCCGAACGGACGGCCTTGCAGCAATGCATGGCAATCATCGAGTTCACCCCGACGGGTGAGGTGCTCGACGTCAGCCCGGCTTTTTTGAAAATGATGGGGTATTCACTCAGCGAAACCCTCGGTCAGCATCATTCGATGTTTTGTGAGCCTGCCTATTCACGCAGTGCCGAGTGCTCGGCGTTATGGCGGCAGCTGGGGCAGGGCTCTTCTGCCGACAGCCAGTTTATGCATTTGCGGCGTGATGGAAGCTGGTTGTGGGTGCACGCAAGCTACGTCCCTGTGCTGGATCAACATGCAAAGGTGCAGCGCATCATCCTGATCGTTCGCGATATCAACGAGCGGGTGTTGCGCGCCCAGGCCGAAACCAGCTTCATGCAAGCGATCGACCGCTCCATGGCGGTTATCGAATTTGATCTGAACGGTCAGGTCGTGAATGCCAACGAGAATTTCATGAACGTCATGGGATACCGCCTGCAAGAGATTCGGGGCCAGCATCACCGGATTTTCTGCAAGCCAAGCGAGGTCCAGAGCGAGGCTTATCGTGGCTTCTGGGCCGGGCTCAATCGCGGTGAATACAGGACCGGCCTTTTCGAACGCGTCGACAATCGAGGCGCGACTGTCTGGCTGCAGGCTACCTACAACCCTCTCTACGATGCACGGGGGCGCTTGTATGGCGTGGTCAAGTTCGCCACTGACAGCACTCGCGAAGTCGAGCAGCGCCAAAGTGAATCAAAAGCGGCCGGACTTGCTTTCGAGACGTCCCGGCAGACCGATGAGCAAACCCGGCTCGGCACGTGTGTGGTTCAGCAAACCGTTACGGTGGTGCAAAGCATCGCCGATGAGCTTCAACAGGTGTCAGCCGGGATAGGTGCCCTTAGCGCGCAGTCCGAGGAAATCGGTAGCATCGTCGATGCCATCCGGGGCATCGCCGAACAGACCAATCTGCTTGCCCTCAATGCAGCCATCGAAGCGGCTCGTGCCGGGGAGCAGGGACGCGGCTTCGCGGTGGTGGCCGATGAGGTGCGCAATCTGGCGCGACGTACAAGCCAGTCAACCGTGGCCATTACTCAGGTCGTCGCCAAGAACCGTGAATTGGCCAGGCAAGCGGTGAGCAGCATGCAATCGAGCACGCTCAAGGCAGAGCAGGGGGTGAAACTGGCTAACCAGGCTGGCACTGTCATTCTGGATATTCATCGAGGCGCGCAGCAGGTTGTGGAGGTGATGGGAGAATTCGCTCAAGCGCTGGATCAACGACGTGGCGCCTGAGCGAACCCGGGATTACTGCGGCTGCGCCGCCGCCAACAACTCCTTGGTATAGGGATGCTGGGGCGCGTCGAACACGTCATGGCTGGCGCCTTGCTCGACCACTTTGCCGTCCTTGATCACGATCATGTCGTGGGCCAGGGCGCGGACCACCGCCAGGTCATGGCTGATGAACAGGTAGGTCAGGCCGTGCTTTTCCTGGAGCTGGCGCAGCAGCGCGACCACTTGTTTCTGCACGGTGCGGTCCAGGGCCGAGGTCGGTTCGTCCAGCAGGATCAGGGCCGGCTTGAGCACCAGGGCCCGGGCGATGGCGATGCGTTGGCGCTGCCCGCCGGAAAATTCATGAGGGTAGCGGTGGCGGCTCTGCGGGTCGAGGCCGACTTCCTTGAGGGCCTGGATCACCTGTGCTTCACACTGCTCGGGGCTGGACGGGCTGTGGACTTCGAGGCCTTCGCTGATGATCTGCTGCACCGACATGCGCGGGCTGAGGCTGCCGAATGGATCTTGGAACACCACCTGCATTTTCTTGCGCCACGGCCGCAGTGCCTTGTGGGATAACTGCTCAAGGGCCTGGCCCTGGAAGCGGATGCTGCCTTCGGACTCGATCAGCCGCAGGATCGCCTGGCCGAGCGTGGACTTGCCGGAGCCGGATTCGCCGACGATGCCCAGGGTCTTGCCGCGCTGGATGGACAGGCTGATGCCATCCACGGCGCGCAAATATTCTTTGCGCCGGAACAACCCGCCGCCGAGGGCGAAACTCACGCGCAGGTCGCGCACCTGCAACACGTCTTCGCGTTCGTCCCGGGGCAAGGCTTCGCCCTCCGGTTCGGCGTGCAGCAGCTCGCAGCTGTAGGGATGTTTCGGTGCGCTGAACAGGGTTTCGCAAGGCGCCTGTTCGACGATTTCCCCAGCCTTCATCACGCACACCCGTTGGGCGATGCTGCGCACCAGGTTGAGGTCGTGGCTGATCAGCAGCAGGGACATGCCGAGCCGTTGCTGCAGTGACTTGAGCAGCAGCAGGATCTTGCGCTGCACGGTCACGTCCAGCGCGGTGGTTGGTTCGTCGGCAATCAACAGTTCCGGCTCGCAGGCCAGCGCCATGGCGATCATCACCCGTTGGCGTTGGCCGCCGGACAGTTGGTGAGGGTAGGCCTTGAGGCGTTCGGCGGGTTTCTGGATGCCCACCAGGGCCAGCAGTTCCAGAATGCGCTGGCGCGCGGCTTTGCCGCCCAGGCCCCGGTGCAGCATCAGGGTTTCACCGATCTGCTTTTCGACGCTGTGCAGCGGATTCAGCGAGGTCATCGGCTCCTGAAAGATCATTGCGATCCGGTTGCCGCGCAGTTCGCGCAAGGTCTTGGCCTCTGCGCCCAGCAGTTCCTGGCCGCGATAGCGAATGCTGCCGGTGGTGCGGGTGCCGTTCTCGGGCAGCAATTGCAGGATCGAATGGGCTGTCACCGACTTGCCGGAACCCGACTCGCCTACCAAGGCCAGGCATTCGCCAGGGCGAATATCCAGGCACAGGTTGCGCACCACGGTGTTGTCGTTGAAGGCCACGCTCAGGTCGCGGATTTCGATCAGGTTGTCGCTCATCTCAAGGTTCCGCTTCATGGCTGTTTTCAAGAGCGTGGGTCGAATGCGTCTCGCAACGCCTCGCCGATAAATACCAGCAGGGAAAGAATCAGCGCCAGGGTAAAGAACGCCGTCAATCCCAGCCATGGCGCTTGCAGGTTCTGCTTGCCCTGGGCGATCAGTTCGCCCAGGGAGGCGCTGCCGGCCGGCATGCCGAAGCCGAGGAAATCCAGGGCGGTGAGGGTAGAGATCGCGCCAGTGAGGATGAAGGGCAGGTAGCTCAGGGTGGCGTTCATCGCGTTGGGCAGG
This sequence comes from Pseudomonas sp. DF11, assembly GCF_058148565.1. Lineage (NCBI taxonomy): Bacteria > Pseudomonadati > Pseudomonadota > Gammaproteobacteria > Pseudomonadales > Pseudomonadaceae > Pseudomonas > Pseudomonas sp. DF11. The sequence continues at coordinate 146,450 of NZ_JBYVYN010000009.1, read as the reverse complement.
ATATGCCGCACGATCACCTTGCGGTCGCTAAGACCCAGGGCCCTGGCGGCTTTCACGTATTCGAGGTTGCGCCCGCGCAGGAACTCGGCGCGCACCACGTCCACCAGGGCCAGCCAGGAAAACAGCGCCATGATTCCCAGCAACCACCAGAAATTCGGTTCCACGAAGCCGGACAGGATAATCAGCAGGTAAAGCACCGGCAGCCCGGACCAGACCTCCAGCAAGCGTTGCCCGAGCAGATCCACCCAGCCGCCGTAATAACCCTGCAATGCGCCAGCGGCGATGCCGATCAGCGCGCTGATGGCGGTCAGGGCGAGGGCGAACAGGATCGACACCCGCGCGCCGAAGATCACCCGTGCCAGCACGTCACGGGCCTGGTCATCGGTACCCAGCCAGTTCACCGATGAGGGCGGGCTCGGCGCCGGTTTGTCGAGGTCATAGTTGGGTGTGTCGTCGCTGAACGGAATGGGCGGAAACAGCAGCCAGCCCCCGTCCTTGTGGATCAGGTTCTGCACGTAGCTGCTGCGGTAATCGGCCTGGAACGGCAACTGTCCGCCAAATTCCTGCTCGGTATGGCGCTTGAACACCGGGAAATACAATGAGCCCTGGTAGCTCACCACCAGCGGCTTGTCATTGGCGATCAACTCGCCGCCCAGTGACAGGATGAACAGCCCAATAAACAGCCACAGCGACCACCAGCCCCGGCGGTTTTTCTTGAAGCGTTCGAAGCGCCGACGGCCCAAGGGCGAAAACTTGAACATCAGGCGTTCCTCGCGGCGAAGTCGATGCGCGGGTCCACCAGGGTGTAGCAGAGGTCGCCGATGAGTTTGATGAGCAGGCCGAACAGCGTGAAGATGAACAGCGAGCCGAACACCACTGGATAATCCCGCGACACTGCGGCCTCGTAGCTCATGCGTCCCAGGCCGTCGAGGGAAAAAATCACCTCGATCAGCAGGGAACCGGCAAAGAACACGCTGATGAACGCCTGGGGAATGCCCGAGACCACCAGCAGCATCGCATTGCGGAACACGTGGCCATACAGTACCCGCCGTTCGCTCATGCCCTTGGCCCGCGCGGTGACCACGTACTGGCGGGTGATTTCATTGAGGAACGAGTTCTTGGTCAGGATCGTCAGGGTGGCGAAGCCGCCGATCACCAGCGACGTGACGGGCAGCACCAAATGCCAGAAATAATCGGCGATCTTGCCCAGCGTCGACAGCGACTCGAAGTTATCCGACACCAGCCCGCGCACCGGAAACCAGTTCAGCGACGTGCCGCCAGCGAACACCACGATCAGGAACATGGCGAAGAGGAACGCCGGCATGGCATAGCCAATGATGATCGCCGTGCTGCTCCACACATCGAATGCCGAGCCGTGACGCACTGCCTTGCGGATGCCCAGGGGGATCGACACCAGGTAGGTGATCAGCGTCGCCCAGAGCCCGAGGGAGATGGTCACCGGCATCTTTTCCAGGATCAGGTCGGTGACCGTGGCGCCGCGGAAGAAGCTCTTGCCGAAGTCCAGGCGCGCATAGCTGCTGAGCATCAGCCACAGGCGTTCGTGGGCCGGTTTATCAAAGCCGTATTGTTTCTCGATGTCCTTGATCAGTTGCGGGTCCAGGCCGCGACTGGCACGGGAGCTGCCGGTCATGGCATTGCCCGAACTGCCGACGCTGGCGCCGCCAATGCCTTGCAGGTGGGCGATGGCCTGCTCCACTGGGCCGCCGGGCGCGGCCTGCACGATGACGAAGTTCACCAGCAGGATGATCACCAGCGTGGGGATGATCAGCAGCAGGCGCCGCGCGATATAAACCCACATCAATGTGGCCCTCCGGGTGTGCCGCGCCTGAGGCGTTCGGCGCGCATCTGCTCGTTGGTCAACGGTGTGCTGCTCACTTCCCACCAGCTTTCGATGGCTTCCTCATTGCTGGCCTGTACCTTTGGAATGCCGAAGCGGTTCCACCACACGGTCGAGCTGCCTGGCGGGTAATAGTTGGGGATCCAGTAATAATTCCATTGCAGCACCCGGTCCAGGGCGTGGGCATGGCGCAGCATGTCGGCCTTGGTAGTGGCCTTGACCAGCCCGTCGATCAGCGTGTCCACCGCCGGGTTCTTCAAGGCCATGTAGTTGTTGGCCCCTGGATCGTTGGCGGCCGCCGAACCGAAGTAGTTGTAGAGCTCCATGCCCGGCGATGTGCTGACGGGGTAGCCGGTGATGATCATGTCGTAGTCGCGGCTCATCAGGCGATTGACGTACTGGGACGCGTCGATACGACGGATACTCATGTCGATGCCGATTTGCGCCAGGGTTCGCTTGTAGGGCAGCAGCAGGCGTTCGATACCGTTCTGGCTGTTGAGGAAGGTGAAGCTCAGCGGCTCGCCCTCGGCATTCACCAAGCGGTCGCCGTCGGGTTTCCAACCGGCCTGTTCCAGCAGTGCCAGGGCTTGCAGTTGTTTGTCACGGATCACGCCGCTGCCGTCGGTTTTCGGTGCCTCGAACACCTGGGTGAAGACTTCGTCGGGTATCTGCCCGCGCAGCGGCTCGAGGATCGCCCGTTCGCCGGCATCGGGCAGTTGTCGGGCGGCCAGGTCCGTGTTGGAGAAGTAACTCTGCTGACGCACATAGAGGTTGCGCATCATCTGGCGATTGCTCCATTCGAAGTCCCAGAGCATGGCCAGGGCCTGGCGTACGCGGCGGTCCTGAAACTGCGGTCTTTGCAGGTTGAAGACAAAACCCTGGGCCGTCTGGGGCGCCTCGGTGGCCAGATGGGCCTTTTGCAGGCGACCATCCTGCAGGGCCGGGCCGTCATAGCCGATGGAGTAGGCGGTGGCGGAGAATTCGCGGTTGTAGTCATAGGCGCCGCCGCGCAGCACCTGGCGGGCGACATCGGTGTCGCCAAAATACTCGATGCTGAAGTGGTCGAAATTGTAGAGGCCACGACTGACTGGCAGGTCCTTGCCCCACCAATCGGCATTGCGTTCGAAGGTAATGCTGCGCCCGGAATCGACTTTGCTCACCCGGTAGGGACCACTGCCCAGTGGGGCCTCGTAGCCGCCGCCGTTGGCGAAATCGCGGGTTTTCCACCAGTGTTCGGGAAAGACCGGCAGGGTGGCGATGTCCAGGGGCAGGGTGCGGCTTTCATTGTTCTTGAAGTCGAAACGAACGGTACGCTCGTCCTCGACCACGACATCCTTGACCGCCGCGAATTGGGTGCGATAGCGCAGGCTGCCCTGGGTCATCAACAGCTCGAAGCTGTAGCGCACGTCCTGGGCGGTGATGGGCTTGCCATCGGCGAAGCGCGCCTTGGGGTTCAGGTAGAAGCGCAGGGACAGGCCATCGTCGCCACGCTCCATCTTCTGCGCCACCAGGCCATAGACGGTATAGGGCTCATCCAGCGAGCGCTGGGCCAATGGCGAATACAGCATCCCGTCGATCTGACTGACCCCGATACCTTTGTCGATATACGGCAGCACATGGTCGAAATGGCCGATCTCGATGGCCGAGCGGCGCATGGTCCCGCCTTTGGGGGCCTGGGGGTTGGTATAGGCGAAGTGGCCGAAGCCTTCGGCGTATTTGGCCGGTTCGCCATAGACGGTCAGGGCATGTTGCGGTGCTGCCCCGACGCCAGCGGCACCTGTCAGCAGGACCACGGCAGTCAATAGCAGGGAAGGGAACGCCAGTCGCATTGTCAGCCTTAAAGCCGGGTGATCGATGACCACGATTTGTACGCGAGCGGCGCGTGGATCGCCAGTCCCTCGCGAGACCCAAACACAACGGCCCACCAAAGGGCGGGCCGTTATGCCGATAAACCGGGATCAGTCCTGGCGGCTGGTCACTTCCAGCAGGTGGTAGCCGAACTGGGTCTTGACCGGACCCTGGACCACATTGATCGGGGCGCTGAAGACCACGGTGTCGAACTCCTTGACCATCTGGCCCGGACCGAACGAACCCAGATCGCCGCCTTGACGGCTGGATGGGCAGGTGGAGTTGGCCTTGGCAACTTCGGCGAAATCGGCGCCGGCTTCGATCTGGGCCTTGAGTTCGTTGCACTTGTCTTCGGTGGAAACCAGGATGTGGCGGGCAGTGGCTTTGGCCATGGGGGAAATTCCTTTCGATGTATTTAAAGGTGTTGAGCCTACCGGATTCATTGACCGGTTGTTGTCAAAATTGCGTCAAAACCTTGGGCTCGGTGATCAAAGGCCGGCTTTGCGCAGACGCTCGGCGTGGCGCAGATAAAGCTCCGTGGGCTCTGTGCCCTTGCGTGACCTGCCGTCTCCCAGGTTGATGGTCTCCATGTGGTCCATTGGATAGTCGGAGCGAATGACCTTGCCCAGGTGCGAACTGAAACGTCCGACCAGGCCGTCGTTCTGCCCGGCTTCGGTGATGAAGTATTCGGAAAAGGCGCGGCAGAAAACCTGCAAAGGCTCCAGTTCTCCCTCGGTCGCCTCTGGCAACGTGCCGCTCCATGAGTAGTAGCGCACGCCGTTGACCCTGTCCGGACCGTTCCCGCCCCAGTTCTTGGGCAGGCCCTGGGGGTATTTGTCATTGAAGGCGCCCACGCCTTCGGTGGTCAACTCCGCCAGCGCGGCCACAGCGGTTGGCGGGAGATGCTCCCCATCGAGCAGCGAGATGAAATCGGCGAACAGTGTGGCGACGCCTCTTGCCACATGCCCTGGCAGCCGTCCCGGGGTAAGGGCCTTGTGCAGGAAGTCAGCCAGTTCGGAACCATGGTTGGGGCCGCTGACCGATGTGACCGAGGCAACTTTTTCGGGTGCCAGCGCGGCGGCATACCGGGCGGCCAGTGCACCCTGGCTGTGGCCGATCAAGTTGACCCGGGCCGCGCCGGTGCCCGCCAGGATCCGATCGATCTGCCCCAGCAGTTGCTCACCTCTGGCCTCGTTGCAATGGGTCGCAGACAGATACGGGATGAACACCCGGGCGCCGCCTGCGCGTAGAGCTTGTTTGATGCCATGGAAAAGTTCGAAGCCGCCGATCCTGTCAAACCCGAACAACCCATGGACCAACAGGATGGGAAATTGAGTGGTTGCATTCCGTTGCATGTTCGTACCTTTTTCGAAGAGGTTCACGTTGAGTTTGCGACATCACTCTAATCCAGGCTCGTAAGCGGCGGTGTAGGAAGAAACCGCGCTAAACCAGGGAAACCGGAATAAAAAAAGTGGGAAGAATGGGAAGTGACCCGGCCGTCACTAGAGGTGTAGGAGGTCTCCTATAACCTCAGGCGTTTGCAGCTACAGCTTTGAACGCCAGAGACCACTGCTGTTGTCGCCTTGTCTGGCTGTGGGTTTGGGGCGAGCCGGTTTTAATGGCTCCATCGGGTGCCGTTATGCGAACGGTGCCTTCATCCAGGGACTGGAGCCTGCACATGATCATCTACCCATCTCTTCAACGATCCCGTTCAACGTCAGGAACAAGACTGCCGCCGCCGATCCTGGCAGCGGCCAGGGAAGGGGTGATCGACCCCGCCTGGCGCAAGACCCTGGTCACCATCAAACCTTATCCAATGATGACGTGCGGAGATGAGGTGCTGCTGCGCTGGCATGGGCTGAACAACGAAGGTGGACCGTACCGGCACGAAGTGGCCGGGTTCGTCACGGAGCGGCAAGTAGGGCGGGACGTGGTGTTCGTCGTGCGCGAAGCGCATATCGCCGAGTTGGACGGTGGTTCGCTGGAGATCTCCTACCAAGTAACGGGCAAACGATTGCCCGACCCCCTGGTTTCGGATCCTCTGCAACTTGAAGTCGGCGATGTATCACCGCAACTGCTGCCCGCGATTGTCAACGATGCGGTCGGTGGCTGTCTTGATCCGAATCGGATGCCTGATGGAACCTGGGTGACGATTCGGCCCTACGCCAGGATGGCGGTCGGCGATCGGTTGATCCTGACGGCCAGCAAGGACTCCAAGGCGCTTTGGCGCGATGTGCTGGAGATAGAAGCCCATGCTGTCGGTCGTGAAGTGTCGCTCTGGATCGATCATGCGCTGATCGCTCCCCATGTGGGACACAACCTTGCGCTGGTCTATGTCGTCAGGCGTGGACACTCGGTGCGCCGCGCCGAGCCCTTGTCGTTGCACATCGGTCCTCTGCTGCGTCCCGCGTTGAAGGCGCCTCGGATTCGGGAGGTGAACGACGGCTGGCTGGATGTCGGCGACCTGCAAGAGGGGGTGACGATTGTCATCGATGATCCCGGGTTTGAGGCGGGAGAGCTGGTCTGGCTGCAGTGCAACGGCAACTCCGCTTATGTCCTGGAGCGCGAAATCACCGAGGCCACGGCAGGCCAACCGCTCGTTTTTGTGATTCCCGCAGCGTATTGGCAGGTTCAAGGCGACAGATCGGTGGGTGTGTTCTATCAGGTCGAGCGCCTGGATGACGTCAGCCAGCGTTCAGAGGAGGTGACAGTTCAGGTGCGTTCCATGGTGTCAGGTTGAGCGAAGGTTCCCACAAGGCCCACGCCGCCCCCTGGTTCCAGGGGGCGGTGTGTTCGGGACTCAGGCTGGCAATTGCAGCTTTTGATGGGCCTCGCGCAGCAACTGTTCGGTGGCTTCCCAACCCAGGCAACCGTCGGTGACCGATACGCCGTAGCGCATCGATGGACCCAGCGGCTGGCAGCCTTCGAACAGGTGGCTTTCGAGCATCATGCCGATCAGGGAGCGGTTGCCTTGCAGGCGCTGCTCCAACACGTCATTGAATACCTGCGGCTGGCGCAGCGGGTCTTTGCCGCTGTTGGCGTGGCTACAATCCACCATGATCCGGGCCGGTATCTTAAGGCGGGTCAGGTCACTGTGTATCTGCGTGACGCTTTGGCGGTCATAGTTCGGTCCGCGATGGCCACCGCGCAGCACCAAGTGGGTGTCGGGGTTGCCCGGCGTCTGGATGATCGCCGGATGCCCCTGGCTGTCGACGCCGAAATGCCGATGGGGGTGGGCGGCAGAGCGCATGGCATCGCAGGCAATGCCGACGCCGCCGTCCGTGCCGTTCTTGAACCCGACCGGCATGCCCAGGCCGCTGGCCATTTCCCGGTGAATCTGCGATTCGGTGGTGCGCGCGCCAATGGCGACCCAACTGAGCAGGTCGTCGAAGTAACTGGCGGCCATGGGCTGCAACAGTTCGGTGGCGACGGGCAGGCCCAGTTGGAGCATCTCGCGCATCAGTTCCCGGGACAGCGTCAGGCCGGCGGCCATGTCATCGCTGCCATCCAGGCCAGGATCGTAGGCCAGACCTTTCCAGCCCACGGTGGTGCGGGGCTTTTCCACGTAGGCGCGCATCACCAGCAGCATGCTGTCGCTCACTTCGTGGGCTAGGCGAGCCAGGTTGGCAGCGTATTCGAGGGCGGATTTCGGGTCGTGGATCGAGCAGGGGCCGACGATGACCAACAGACGGGAATCCTCACCGTCGAGGATCGCGCGGATGGCCTGGCGATGGGCGCTCACCTGTTGGCTCAGCGCGGTACTGAGGGGCAGTTGATGCTTGAGCTGCAACGAGCTCGGCAGACGCAGGGTCAGGGCTTCATTGGCAGGGTTGAGCGTGGACAGCGGCAAAGCAGAGACGGACGAATTCATGATCTGACTTCCTGGACGGGCAGCGGGTTCGTTCCCGCGTGCCGGTCCTATTGGGGTGTTCGACAATTGGCCGTATTGGCCCGCAACTGAGGCTTGCCACCGGTAGGTGACCGATCGGAGGCGGCAGGCTGTCCCGAGCGGTGGCTGGTAAATCGCCAGGCGGAAAAACTGTCGTAACGGTAATAAGTGGCGTAGTTCATGGCTCAATCCTCAAGTTGTCGGGTGTTGCAAATGTTTTGGGGCCTGAAAAACAAAACCCCCGGTCGGGAGGCCGACCGGGGGTTTGGAAAACTCTGGAAGGCGACCCGTTTTAAAGTGGGCGCCGGTTGGGTATCAGGCGCGCCAGTGGCTAAACCAATACCCAAAATAAAAGCTGACCGGAGTTTGAACGCTGTTCGCCCAGGCAGCCGCAACCGAGCGCGGGGCGCTGGCGGTTTGAAGCGGTGAGCGGGCGTTGAACATGGTCTGTCTCCGATGAATGGCCCCGAGCTTACTAGAGGGCGGGGCGCCGGTTCAATCAGAAAATTCTATCGACGACATGCAATTGTTCGCCCTGGCTTGAGTCCGCCGGGCTTTATGACAAACTTCAGGTTTATAACGCCTCCCGGGAAGCCCCATGACCGCTCCAGCCTTCGCCGCCGCCCAGTCGATTTCCATAGCGGGGGACGTTCGCGCCAACCTCGCGTGCCATCAGCGTTTCATGCAGGCGGCGGCTGAGCAGGGGGTGCAGTTGCTGGTATTTCCTGAACTGTCGCTTACCGGCTACGAACGCGGTCTGGCGGCGGATCTGGCCATTTTGCCGGACGATGCCGTACTGCAGCCGCTGCGTGACTTGGCGCGTGAGCTTGGCCTGACCACCGTGGTCGGCATGCCGATTCGTCTGTCGGCGGGTGGCCCGGTATTGATCGGTGCATTGGTTCTTGGCGCTGACGGTGCCCTCGGGGTGTACAGCAAGCAGCATCTGCACCCGGGTGAAGAAATCGCCTTCGCCCCGGGGCAGGGCGGCTCGATGTTGGCGATGGGACAGGATTGCGTCGCGCTAGCGGTATGTGCCGATTTTTCCCACGCCAGCCATGCTGCTGCGGCAGCCGGGCGGGGCGCTACGCTGTATGCCGCGGGGGTGTTGATTACCGAGGGTGGCTACGTGCCCGATACGACGTTGTTGCAAGGATATGCCACGCAGCATGCCATGACCGTGTTGATGGCAAATCATGGCGGCGTCACCGGAGGCTGGGAATCGGCCGGCCGCAGTGCCATCTGGGGTCCGGACGGTGCGTTGCTCGCGGCGGCGCCAGGCACGGGTGAACTGTTGGTGATTGCCCGCCGCGAAGCCAACAGCTGGGTGGGGCAAGTCGTGCCGGTGGCAATGGGTTGATGAGGTATTCATGAGCTTTGAGTGGCGTGCCGCGACGACCGGGGACATCGGCCTCGCCCGGCAATTGACTTGCAACAATATGCTTGCCTATTACCTCAAGCATGATTTGCTCTGGCAGGACGAAGCGTTCGATCTGGCCTGGATCATTCGCCAGAACTGGATAATCAGTCGTGCGGGCCAGGCGCTGGGCTTCGTCAGCCTCAGTCGTGATGCCCGGGCGTTGTATATCCGGGAATTGCAAATAGAGGAGGCGTTCCGCGGGCAGGGCGCCGGTACCTGGGCGATCGGTCAGGTTTGGAACATGGTAAGGTTGGAACGTCGACCGGCGCTGCGCCTGACGGTGTTCAAGGATAATCCGGCCAGGGTGTTGTACGAACGCATGGGCCTGCGCGTCATGGGTGAGGATGAATGTTTCCTGAGGATGCAGCGGGACGTCGGTGCTTGAAGCCTCGGATATCGCGCCGATAAAGATGTGTTGTAACTTTTATCTGTCCCTTTGCGCTAGGTCTGTCGGATGCTTTTTGCTAAGGTGTTGTGCAACCCAAATAAGACCAAATCGTGAGGTGTCTGCTTGATTAGGGTGTTAGTGGTCGATGACCATGATCTCGTCCGTACGGGCATTACACGAATGCTGGCTGACATCGATGGCCTGCAGGTAGTTGGCCAGGCCGAATCCGGGGAAGAAGCCCTGATCAAGGCTCGTGAATTGAAACCCGATGTGGTGTTGATGGACGTCAAGATGCCCGGCATCGGCGGCCTTGAGGCCACGCGCAAAATGCTGCGCAGCCACCCGGACATCAAGGTGGTCGCGGTAACCGTCTGCGAAGAAGATCCGTTCCCCACCCGGTTATTGCAGGCGGGCGCAGCGGGTTACCTGACCAAGGGTGCCGGCTTGAACGAGATGGTCCAGGCCATCCGCCTGGTATTTGCCGGGCAACGCTACATTAGCCCGCAAATCGCCCAGCAGCTGGCGATCAAGTCGTTCCAACCGACCAACGATTCGCCTTTCGATGCGCTATCGGAGCGGGAAATCCAGATCGCCTTGATGATTGTCGGTTGCCAAAAGGTGCAGATAATCTCCGATAAGCTGTGCTTGTCGCCTAAAACCGTCAATACCTACCGTTATCGTATCTTCGAGAAACTATCGATCAGTAGCGACGTCGAGTTGACGCTGCTGGCGGTGCGCCACGGCATGGTCGATGCCAGCGCCTGATAATGACTGAACTGTTTGATCCAAGCGCTTTCCTGTCTACATGCAGTGGCCGCCCAGGCGTGTACCGCATGTTCGACAGCGACGCGCGCCTGCTGTATGTCGGCAAGGCCAAGAATCTCAAGAAACGCCTGGCGAGCTACTTTCGCAAGACTGGCCTCGCACCGAAGACCGCTGCCCTGGTGGGGCGTATCGCGCAAGTCGAAACCACCATTACCGCCAATGAAACCGAGGCGTTGCTGCTCGAGCAGACGCTGATCAAGGAATGGCGGCCGCCGTACAACATCCTGCTGCGTGACGATAAGTCCTACCCGTACGTGTTCCTGTCCGACGGGGCGTTCCCGCGCCTGAGCATTCATCGCGGGGCGAAGAAGGCCAAGGGCCGGTATTTCGGTCCTTACCCCAGCGCCGGGGCGATTCGGGAAAGCTTGAGCCTGCTGCAGAAGACCTTCTTCGTTCGCCAGTGTGAAGACAGCTACTACAAGAACCGCACCCGGCCCTGTCTGCAATACCAGATCAAGCGCTGCAAGGCCCCTTGCGTCGGCTTCGTCGAACCCGAGGTCTACGCCGAGGATGTGCGCCACTCGGTGATGTTCCTGGAGGGGCGCAGCAATGCGCTGACCGATGAGCTGTCAGCGGCGATGGAGGACGCGGCGGTCAACCTCGAATTCGAACGGGCCGCCGAGCTGCGGGACCAGATCGGCCTGCTGCGCCGTGTGCAGGACCAGCAAAGCATGGAAGGTGGCAGCGGCGATGTCGATGTGATCGCCGCGTTCATCAACCCGGGCGGCGCCTGCGTGCACTTGATCAGCGTGCGCGGCGGTCGGGTGTTGGGTAGCAAGAACTTTTTCCCCCAAGTCGGTATCGAGGAAGACGTCGCCGAAGTCATGGCGGCCTTCCTGGGCCAGTACTACATCAGCAGTCCGGAACGCGACCTGCCGGCCGAGTTGATCGTCAACGTGGTCCATGAAGACTTCCCGGCCCTGATCGAAGCCATCGACAAGCTTCGCGGCCGTGAGCTGACCATCAGCCACCGCGTGCGTGGTACGCGGGCGCGTTGGCAGCAACTGGCCGTGACCAACGCCGAACAGGCCCTGGGCGCGCGCCTGGCTAACCGCCAGCATGTGGCGGCGCGGTTCGATGCCCTGGCCGATGTCCTCAACCTGGACGAGCCACCGCAACGGCTGGAGTGCTACGACATCAGCCACTCCAGTGGTGAGGCGACGGTAGCGTCCTGCGTGGTGTTCGGTCCGGAAGGCCCGATCAAGTCCGATTACCGCCGTTACAACATCGAAGGCGTCACCCCCGGAGATGACTACGCGGCGATGCATCAGGCGTTGATGCGCCGCTTCGGCAAGCTGAAGGACGGGGAGGGCAAGCTGCCGGACATCCTCCTGGTGGACGGTGGCAAGGGCCAGTTGTCCATGGCCCGCGATGTGCTCAATGAGCTGATGGTGCCCGACCTGATCCTGCTGGGCGTCGCCAAGGGCGCGACGCGCAAGGCCGGCTTCGAGACCTTGTACCTCAACGATGCCGCCCACGAGTTCACCCTCAAGGGCGATTCGCCAGCGTTGCACCTGATCCAGCAGATCCGCGACGAGGCCCACCGTTTCGCCATCACCGGGCACCGTGCCCGCCGTGGCAAGACGCGCCGTACGTCTACACTCGAAGGTGTGGCAGGCGTCGGCCCGACGCGTCGCCGCGACTTGTTGAAACATTTTGGTGGATTGCAGGAACTGTCTCGTGCCAGCATCGAGGAGATAGCCAAAGCACCCGGTATCAGTAAAAAGCTCGCTGAGTCGATTTATGCAAACCTGCACAGCGAGTAGAATGCCCGTCAACCTCGCAGCCAGTTGTGCCGATGAATATCCCAAATCTGATTACCGTTCTACGCGTCCTGCTCATCCCGATCTTCATATTGCTGTTCTATTTGCCGTACCACTGGAGCTACGTGGCCTCCGCCTCGGTCTTCGCCTTCGCCGCCGCGACGGATTGGCTCGATGGCTACCTGGCCCGCCGTCTGGAGCAAAGCACGCCATTCGGCGCGTTCCTCGACCCGGTGGCCGACAAGCTGATGGTCGCGGTGGCCCTGGTGCTGCTGGTGCAGGAACACGGTAACCTCTGGCTGACCTTGCCGGCGGCGGTGATCATCGGTCGCGAAATCGTCGTCTCGGCGCTCCGGGAATGGATGGCCGAGCTGGGCGCGCGTGCCCAGGTGGCGGTATCAAACCTGGGTAAATGGAAAACCGCCGCGCAGATGCTGGCGCTGGTGATCCTGCTGGCCAACCCTTCGGACTTCAGCTTCTGGGTGCTGCTGGGCTATGCATTGCTACTGGTTTCCGCTGGCCTGACACTGTGGTCGATGGTCCAGTACCTGCGCGCCGCCTGGCCACATCTGCGGACGGATGTAGAGCCAAAATAAAACTTTTTTGAATCAAAGGGTTGACGGCGTAATCTGAATCTATAGAATGCGCCACACCAAGACGCGGGAATAGCTCAGTTGGTAGAGCACGACCTTGCCAAGGTCGGGGTCGCGAGTTCGAGTCTCGTTTCCCGCTCCAAGATTCAGAAAAAAGCCACTCAGATGAGTGGCTTTTTTTTGTGCCTGAGAAATGCCTTTCATCATCTTTACAAGCAGCTTTCGGCCGATTCTGCTGGAAAAGTCGGTCTGCCAGTATGCGGATTGCTGAAACTGCCTTTCTTGCGCATCGCTACGCGAAATCCGAGCTTGGAATCCTTTATCCAAAATAAAGATTTCATGTTCAAGCGTGTACTTCAACCGTGGAAATGATGGCCGACTGTTTTCAGCAGAATCAGTCAGTAATTGCCATATATGCCTAGGAGTCCGGGGGGCAGTCCAAATAGTTGAACAGCCTGAACAAGGCTGGGGATGTGAAAACACTGTTGCTGATCAGCAAACAGCGAAGCTTGGATCGTCCTGTACGACAACACCTCATTCTTGAGCGGTTGGCCGCCAACCCTTGGCTGCTGCGCTTATCTCATTGAAGGAGTGCGCGACGGTTTGTGTGATTGTTGCTGGGCTGTCGAATAGTCTATTTGATGCCTGGCAACTATCGACAGATTGGTTGTTGATGCGTGATTTTTTGCGCTTTTTTGATCGGTTATCCCGGCTCACCATATGGCTCATCAACCAGCTACACGTGGAGATGACCATGATTGAAGTACGCCCTTTTGCCCAACTCGGCGGCGCGAACCACGGATGGCTAAACGCTAAACACCACTTCTCGTTTGCGTCCTACTACGACAGCAAACGGATGAACTGGGGGCAGATGCGAGTCTGGAACGACGACACCATCCAGCCTCACACCGGCTTTGCCACTCACCCCCACCAGGACATGGAGATCATTACCTATGTCCGCCAGGGCGCGATTTCGCACCAGGACAGCCTGGGCAATAAAGGTCGCACCATCGCAGGTGATGTGCAGGTCATGAGTGCCGGCACCGGTATCCGTCACAGTGAGTACAACCATGAGGATGAGGTGACCAAGATCTTCCAGATCTGGATCCATCCTGAGCAGACCGGTCTGCCTCCGTCATGGGGAACCCGTCCGTTCCCTCGTGGTGAAAACGCAGGTGAATTCGTCACCCTGGCCAGTGGGCTGAAAGGTGATGACGAAGCGCTGCCGATCCGTGCGAAGGCACGTTTGGTAGCGGCTACGTTGGATGAGGGGCATGAAGCCAAATACGAAATCGCACCTGGTCGTAAGGCCTACCTGGTGGTTGCCAAGGGGGCGATCGAAGTCAACGGTGTTGCGGTGAAGACGGGCGATGGCGCGGCCATCCAGAGCGAGAAACTGCTCAACGTCAAAGGCATTGAGCAGGCTGAAGTCGTACTGGTCGACGTGGCTTGAAGATCAGGCAGTCTCGCCGTTGAGGCTGCCGTCCGTTTGAAACGAAGAGGTAGCAACATGGGTTGGCTCAACAGCATCGCCCGATTTTTCAATGGCGATGAAAACAACACTCCACGCGAAGAGGAAGTAAAAATGGCAAAAGTACTGGTGCTGTACCATTCGATGTACGGTCATATCGAGACCATGGCGCATAAAGTCGCTGAGGGCGCTCGCAAGGTTCCAGGCGTCGAAGTGACGGTCAAGCGTGTACCGGAAACCATGGATCCTGAGGCGTTCAAAGCCGCACATGGCAAGGTCGACCAGCAGGCCCCAGTTGCCAGCCCTTCGGAGCTGGGCGACTACGATGCAATCATCTTCGGCACTCCAACCCGTTTCGGCAACATGTCCGGCCAGATGCGCAACTTCCTTGATCAAACCGGTGGTCTTTGGGCTAAAGGCGCGTTGGTCGGAAAAGTTGCGAGCGTATTCACCTCCACCGGTACTGGCGGTGGGCAGGAGATGACCATTACTTCCACTTGGACGACGCTAGCGCACCACGGCATGATCATCGTGCCGATCGGCTACAGCACGCCGGCACTGTTCGACATCTCGCAGGTTGGTGGCGGTACCCCATACGGTGCCTCGACCATCGCAGGTGGTGATGGCTCCCGCCAACCGGATGACCGTGAACTGGGCATCGCTGAGCATCAGGGCGAATACGTCGCGAAGTTCGTGGCGAAGCTGGTCGGTTAAGCAGTCCCGCGAGCGCTCGAAATCCCCGCGGTAGTCAAGCTGGAAATCCGTTCGAGCGCTCGCATCTCTTCCTGGCACTGCCTCAGTTCAGTGTCACCAATGGCGAACCTCTATCCGACCGTTTTTCAAAGGAATGACGCGTTGAGGTAGGCGGTACGATCTAGGCTTGCCGCTCAAAAGCGCTGCTGCGAAATAGCAGCGGCTAGCTTGGAAGCAACCCCAAATCTCCAGGTTGTCCCAGCGCGAACAATTGTCGCCAGGCGGAAGGTTTGAAACCTGTTGCGCGGTTGAATGCACTGATTGGTCACCTGTCGCCAAATTTGGCGGCCATTGGAGACCGCAGGCGGTCGTGTTTCAGGCGCACCTCAGTTCCGGACATGTGCCGTTCACGCTCACCGCCACGAGCTAGCACGTGTGCCGGTGAATGGCTACCGAGGCTTCTGGGGCACGCTGGGATGTTCCTGCTCCGCATTTTTTAGGGCTGCAATCAGCACAAATGGCCGCGCCCGTCGCCGCTTGTGCTGTTGATGGCGGGACGTTCATGCTCAGCAAAATGACGATGACCGATGAACAGCGCAAGTCCCTCATCCTGGAGTACTTCAGGGCTTTCGATAACGACGGTGTTCGTCCCGGTGGAGGGAGCATCCTGGAACTCTTTGCCCCTGACGCCCAGGTGTACTTTCTGAGTGGGGTATCGCCGCAGGGCATACGCAAATCGAGAAGATGTTTTCTGACTTCGGGGCGCGCCTGGTGAACATCACCCACGACTACGCTCATTTCAATTGGGTGTTCTCTGGGAGCGATACCGTGGTAGTTGAGGGAGCCAGTCATGGCGAACATGTGGATGGAGCCTGGTTTGCGGGCAACCCAGACTGGGGCGCGGGTTTCTGGTGTGATGTCTTCGAAGTCAGGGGACTGGTTGATAACGCGCTGCTACATCTACCTGGATCCTGACCATGGCAGCGCGGAAGCATCGTGCTACCCGTGGCTATCTTTCCGCCATAGCAAAGCTTGGAGCCGGTAAGCGGGAGCGCGGATCATTGTGAGCCGCGCCTTTAGGCTTGCTCAGTAGGCGTGTTGGTCGTGAGGCTGGTGATGAGAGAGGCGCCGGTAGCCCAGTACGAAAATGACCAGGCCCAGCAAGGCACTGCCCGCCATGACACCGGCCATTGCATTGGCCGAGTGGCCATCGTAGAAGTGGCCTACCAGGAAACTGGCTGCAGCGCCACCCGCCATTTGCAAGGCACGCAGGAGCGCGGCGCCGCTGCCGGCGATCTGGCCCAGCTCGTCCAGCGCCACATGGGTCGCGTTCGGCATGACCAGGCCGGTGCAGACGTTGCTCGCCACGACCAAGGCGGCAAACACGATCACGTTGGCCGAGCCGACACTGGCGAGCAGCAGTCCAGCGCTGCA
Source organism: Pseudomonas sp. DF11 (assembly GCF_058148565.1). Lineage (NCBI taxonomy): Bacteria > Pseudomonadati > Pseudomonadota > Gammaproteobacteria > Pseudomonadales > Pseudomonadaceae > Pseudomonas > Pseudomonas sp. DF11. The sequence goes on along the minus strand of NZ_JBYVYN010000009.1, from coordinate 130,271 downwards.
GAGGAGGCTGATGCTCAGGCTGGCCCCAATCACCTTGGACTCGCTCCAACCCGCCTTGATGAGCCGCGTGTTGACCCAAGAGCCTATCAGCGTACCCAGCGCGGTCACCGCGAATAGGACGGCAAAGCCTTGGCTGCTCATGGCCATACCCTCCATGAACACCAGCGGCGAGGCGGTGATGTAGGCAAACATGCCGGCAAAATTCAGGGCCAGGATGGGCGCAGCGATCGCGAAGCGCTTGTTGCGCAAGACCTTGGCGTAGGCGGGGAGCAGAGGATGGTTGCTGCGCGCCGACGACGGATGTGATTCCTTCAGACGCAGTCCCGCCCAGATCAGTATCAACCCGGCAAGCGCCAACGCAGCGTAGATGTCGCGCCAGTTGCCGATGAGCAAAATGGCTGCCCCGATCAAAGGGGCGACCAAAGGAGCAACGTTGTTGATGGCCACCAGGGCATTCTGCATAGCGCGGCCTTCACGCCCAGTGTAAGCATCACGCACGATTGCAACAGGCATTACCGCTGCCGCGCCTGCGGCAGCGCCTTGGATAACCCGCGCGATCAGCAGCATTTCGATGCTCTGCGCGACAGCACAGGCGATCCCGGCCAGGGTAAAGACTGCGAGGCCACCGAGCATCACGGGCCGCCTGCCGATGCGGTCGGAGAGGGGACCGAACAGCAGCGGGCCCAGCACGAAACCCAAAATGAAGAGGCCGATTGTTTGTGCCGCCAGCGCTGAAGTGCTGCCCAAGACCGCGCCCACCGAACTGATGGCAGGCAACGCCATGTCGATGGACAGGGGAGGGAGCGCAGTCGCGGCGCCAAGCAACAGGAGGTTTGATGAGGTGGTGCGAGCGGTGGTCATGGCAACGCGACTCCAGCAGAAGACTGCGGACTGTACCCTGATTGAGTTTCATGAATTTAACTAAAAAACACCGTAAAAAGATCAGGTAAATCGATCAATAAGCTTCTTGTCTAGGCATGCTGTATTGATAGCAGGCTAACAGTTCAATTTTATCAATTGGTTTGAGTGAAAAATCGCCATTTTTTTGATTGGCTGGCATGGCCAATAATTGGCCATCCAAAAAAAGTCGAAACAGGGGTATGTAATGGCCAAAGTGGGAAGCTACACCGCGACAGCAAAGTGGTTGCATTGGGGCATGGCGTTGATCTGGGTTGCCGCCTGGTGCATAGGGATCCTGGCCACGCACTGGCGTGACGAACTCAATGCTCATCACGAGCTGACGTTCTTGCACAAGGCAATGGCGAGCACGCTGCTGTTCCTGGTGGTTGGCCGGATTGCCTGGCGTCTTACTCATCCTGCGCCGGCTTTGCCTGACACCATGAGTCCGCTGATGAAGCGTGGTGCCTTTGTGGGGCACCTCTTGCTGTACTCCGTGGCGCTGCTGGCACTTCCTGTCTCGGGTTGGTACTGGAGCTCGGTTGCTGACAAACCGATCCTGGTCGCAGGGCTCTTTGTGCTGCCTCCGCTGGTCGATCCAGACCAGAGCCTGTACGACCTGGCCAAAGGGATCCATACCTATGCGGCCTGGCTTTGCGGTGCATTGGTTGGTGGTCATGTCCTGGTCGCGCTCAAGCACCATTTTATCGAGAAGGACGAAGTACTTGCGGGCATGCTCCCAGTGCGCGGCGCCCGTTGATCCCACGAAAGAAGAGGAGCGTCAACATGCTGGACGGGAAAGAACCAGGCGCCGAGCAGATCATTCGCAGCTTGGAGAAACAGCGGTTTCAGGCGGTCGTTGATGGTGACTTCAATCAGTTCGCGGCGCTGGCGCACCCAGAGCTTGCTTATGTGCATTCGAGCGGTACGGTCGACACGGTGGAGAGCTACTTGAAGAAGTGCCACAGCGGCTACTACGTGTACAAATCCATCGATCACCCGATTGACGAAATCCGCGTGTATGGCGAATCCGTGCTCGTCATCGGCGAAATGAACGCTGAGATGATCATCAACGGTGAGGCTCGTTCGTTGCGCAACAAGAGCCTTGCAGTCTGGGTCAAACTCGAAGGTCATTGGAAGTTGGTCGCTTACCAGGCCACACCGATCATGGCTTAATCTTCGGCGGCGTCCGATCAGTACGCCGCTGCCTACCTTCCTTTTTCAAAGCTCTGGCAGACTTCACTTCTCGGTTGCTGCGTGGCTACCAGGATCGACAGGCATGCCGCGCTGTAGATGCTTCCAAGATTAAGAGCATTCCTCTTCTTGCTAAACAATCTTAACCAGCCGAGGCATTCAGCGCCGGGGTGATCTTTCCAATCTGCTCCGACAGGTATTCCAGCAAAACGCGCACCCGCAGCGGGACGTAGCGGTTGCTGGGCAGCACTGCATAAATCCCTAAAGGCGAGGGCTCGAAGGCCTGAAGTACGACCTTGAGGTCCTTTTTCAGGATGTGTGGCGCGACGATGAAGTCTGGGAGCAGGGTGATGCCCAGGCCTTTCAACGCTGCCTGCGCCATGGCATCACCATTGTTCGCCTGCATGACGAAGGTGGGGTAGAACCGCTCTGGCTTGCCATCCACGGAATACGCCCACGGACGATTGTTCACTTGAGGGGAATACCCCAGGCACGCATGACGGCTCAGGTCGACCGGGTGCTCGGGGGCGCCGTGCTTAAGCAGGTAGGAGGGCGAGGCGACGGTGAGCAAGCGCGCCTCACCGAGCTTGCGAACGATCAGGATGGGATCGAGGTAGCTCGTGATCCGGATCGAGAGGTCGATGCCTTCTTCCGCCAGGTTGACCGTCCGATCGCTGAAGTCCAGGGCGAGACGGATGTCCGGGTATTCACGTCGAAAGTCCATTAGCAGCGGCACCAAGGTGCTCAGACCGAAGCTCAGTGGCAAGCTGATGCGCAGACATCCACTGGGTGTGTGGCGCTCTTCCATGACCCCAGATTCTGCCTCTTCCAGTAATGACAGAATCTCCCGACATTTTTCCAGGTAAGCCTGACCCGCAGACGTCAGCGAGACGTGCCGCGTCGTGCGCACCAGGAGCTTGGCACCTAGGAATTTCTCAAGGTTGGCAACTTGACGGGTGACCATGGAACGCGCAATGCCGAGCTGCGAAGCCGCAGCGGAAAAACTTCCGAGCTCGGCAACTCGGGCAAAGACATTCATGGCTTCAATGCGGTTCATTGTTTACTCCGGAGTGAACAGATATTTCCATATTGTATACTTTTTAGCATCAATGATTGGCGGTAGAGTGGCTCCTAAATCGACAGCTGTAAAGCCAGCTGTAAAGAGAGCCTATACCGTGAACACTCACTACACGAAAACCGCTAAAGCCTTGCACTGGACTATTGCCGTAATGATATTCGGTTTGATCGGCCTAGGCTTTTATATGCATGACCTGCCTATTTCGCCTTCGAAGTTGAAGTTGTACTCGTGGCATAAATGGGCGGGTGTCAGCGTGTTTGTATTGGCTCTGATTCGCGTCTTATGGCGCTTGAACCATAAAGCACCGGCACTGCCTTCGACCATGGCCGCAGCCCAGCGGGCAGCCGCTCACTTGGGACACCTGGCCCTGTATGCGCTGATGTTTGCGATACCGGTTTCGGGATGGATGATGAGTTCGGCCAAGGGGTTCCAAACCGTGTGGTTCGGTTTACTTCCACTTCCCGATCTGGTGAGCCGAGACAAAGTGCTGGGTGATCAACTGTTAGCGCTTCACCAGTGGTTGAACATCACCCTTATTGCTCTGCTGGCTGTTCATGTTCTAGCGGCACTGAAACATCACATCATTGATCGTGACGACATTTTTAAGCGGATGCTGCCTCGTTTCAATGTTCATCTTTGAGAGAACACTATGAAAACGCTTGCACTTGCCTTTGCACTTCTGAGTGCAGGCACAACCTCCGTATGGGCTGTTGAATACAACACGTTCCAGCCGGACAAGAGCAGCATCGAATTCGCCTACGAACAGATGGGCGTCTCGATGGATGGTCACTTCAAGAAGATCGATGGCCAGGTCAGTTTTGACCCTGCCAAACCGGAAAACGCGAAGGCGAGTCTGGATGTCGACCTTGCCAGCGTAGATACCGGTTCGCCTGAGAACGACGATGAGGTGGTCGGCAAGACCTGGTTCAACACCGCGTCGTTCCCCAAAGGCCATTTTGAACTGACTGGCCTGACGCCCAAGGGCGGAAACAACTACGACGTCGCCGGCAAGCTGAGCATCAAGGGTGTCAGCAAAGACATCGTCGCCCCGGCCACTTTCACAGAACAAGGCAGCTCCGGTGTCTTCGAAGGCACCTTTGTCCTCAAGCGCGGCGATTATGCGATTGGGGAAGGCGAGTGGTCATCGTTCGACGTCGTCGCCAATGACATCAAGGTCAAGGTGCGCATCACCGCGACCGCTAAATGATACCCAACAATCCACCTCAACCGAATTCGAGGAATTACACCGTGAAATCCCTGACCAAACTGACCACTGCCTTGCTGATCGCTGGCGCCGCTTCAGTATCTGCCACTGCAGCCATGGCCGCACCGGAAACCTTCGTCATCGACAACTCGCACACCTTCGAGCGTTTCTCGTACAGCCACTTCGGCATGTCGACTCAGCTGAGCAAGTTCAACAAGACCACCGGTACCGTGATCATCGACAAGGCTGCGAAAACTGCCAAGGTTGACATCACCATCGACACCACCTCGGTCGACACCGGTTTCGACGCGTTCAACGGCCACATTCAGGGCCCTGAGTTCCTGGACACCGCCAAGTATCCAACCGCCACTTTCAAGGGTGACAAGGTACGCTTCGAAGGCGACAAGCCTGTCGCGCTGGACGGCGAGTTGACCATCAAGGGCGTGACGAAGCCGGTCACCCTGAAGATCACCAACTACGTCGCCATGCCGCACCCGCTGCTCAAGAAAGACGCCATCGGTGCTGACGCAGAAGTGGTCGTCAAGCGTAGCGACTTCGGCGCGAGCAAGTATGTACCTTACGTAGGCGACGACGTGACCATCACCGTCTCGCTGGAAGCCGTGAAGAAATAATCCTTGGGCCTTGACTGGCCCGAGTTACTCCCACGTCAGCTAGACTCGTAGACGGTCTAGCTGGCGTTGCTGCATTCATAAAAATAAAAGCATGGAGGTGTCCAATGGATCGCCTACTGAGCATTGAGGCATTTGTTCGTGTCGCTGAGACCGGCAATTTCGCCCGTGCTGCGCAGCAGCTTGGTGTGACCCGCTCCGTGGTGACGCACCGTATTCAGCAGCTGGAAGCGTTCATCAAAGCTCCGCTGTTTCACCGCAGTACTCGCCATGTCCGGTTGTCCGAGATTGGTGAAAATTACTACCGCGAATGCGCGGACATGGTTGCAGGGTTCAATTCCCTGACCGAGCAGATGCGCGATCAGCGCGCCAAGCCCGTCGGCAAGCTTCGGGTGCAGATGCTGCCTGGATTTGCCATCAACCATTTCGGCACTTTGCTCGCGGAATTCACGACGCTATATCCCGATATCGAAGTTGACGTCATCGTCAATGACCGCGTCGTAGACCCGATCGAGGAGGGGTTTGATGTCGCCTTCCAGATGTTCCCGCCCCAAGCCGAAACGCTCATCGAGCGAAAGCTATTCAGTGTCCGCAGGCTGTTTCTCGCCACGCCTGCCTATCTCGACGTACATGGCGTGCCGGAGCGCCCTGAAGATTTGCTGAACCATCGTATCGCGCTCTATGAGGGTTATCCGACCCGCAACCGATGGCACTTCCACCACAGCACTGGCGTTATCGAGCTGAGCTTGCCTGGCCATATACGCTCAAACTCCGTGCACTTGCTTCGCGACTACGCGCTGACGGGGGAGGCATTGGTCTGCCTGCCGACCCTGGTGGCAAGTCCTGAGCTGCAAAGTGGCAGGATGGTGCCGTTGCTTACCGACTATCCGCTCGCCTCTTTTAACTTCTCTGCTGTCTTCCCCGCAACCCAGCGTAACGCACTCAAGGTGCGGACGTTGCTCGATTTTTTGCTCGAGCGGATGGCCGATGAACCGTTCTGGGACAAGCCTTTGCTGGAGCGCGGCTGGATTCGATAGGCATTCGCCTGTGTCAGGCCGTCGGCTTGTTTCGTTGCCTCAGTTGTTTGTGTTTCGCAAACACTGAGGTCGGTGGATGTGGGATTGTTGGCGATCCTCATGGGATTTACCTTGAGCTCACTAATACAACAACAAAGGTAATCCGACATGACTGCTGCCTATCGCACTGTCTTCGGTTCTCTGGCGAACTACCGCAAGGGCACCATCGAACTCGTCAAAGGTGACGCCCGTCATTACGCTTTCTCCAATGTCTTCGAGGTCGCCGATAAGTCGGCCCCGTACGAGAAAGTCATCGTTGGCCTGAACCTGGGCTACGTGATCGAGGTGCTTCGCGCAGAGGGCCGTTCGGCCTGGTACACCTGTGCGCATGATGAGTTTGCCATCTGCATGGACGGCGACGTGCGCATCGACTTTCTCAAGCTCGATCAGCCCTTTGCGGGCGGCGACGGCACCCAGCTCGCTGGCGATGAGCCAAAAGGGCGCCCCATGGGTTACGTCGTTCTGCGCCGTGGTCACCAGGCATTGCTGCCTGCCGGCTGCGCCTACCGTTTCGAAAGTCCACGCCCTGGCGTGATTCTCCTGCAGACCATTCAAGGCCCTCTCTCCATAGAGAAATGGGCAGAAATCTGCCTGAAGTAAATCGACTTGCAACGTATAAGGAGACCGCAACATGGCCATGCTTGAGACTGTCGAACTCGATTCCACACTGCCTCTGCTCGAAGAGGTGGATGCCAGTGCGCCGGACGCTATCACCGGATATCGCACTTTCCGCCTTGGCGCGTTCACCATTTCCCGCGACGAGTATTTCGCTCGTGTCGAGTGGCCGGCCAAAGGTCAAACTCGCTCGCATCTGATCCCTGCAGATGCCTTCCTCCGTGCGCTGATGCGTGATGTCGCCTGGGGCTTCTTCTACGGCTGGGTCAATTTCGACTCTGTGATCGGTACCCACAACCACTACGGCAAGGTCGACTTGTACGCTGGCACCTTTAACGGTGTACTGCGCGATGCTGGGGTCGACTACATCGAGCAATTCGAAACGCCGAAGATCATGGCGACCTTCAAGGCCATCCTGCGCGACTGGACAAACGAAGGCTTCGATCCGTTTGCCGCGCCCGAGGAAACCGGTAGCGCGTTCGGTCGTAAGCGTGGCGACAACATCGAGGCTATCGAGCGCTTCCGCATCGCCACCAAGCGTATGCCTGGTCTGCCGGGCGATTCGCCATTGCGCAATGACCTGCCGGTTAACCGCCAGTTTGAAGATGTCGTTCAGGATGAACCAGAAATGCACGTCGCCGCCGGCTTCGAAGGCGAGCTGCATGCCATCAACCTGTTCAAGTACCTGTCGCGTTCTGACGTGACCTGGAACCCATCGGTCAGCTCGGTGTGCAAGGCCAGCTTGTTCTGTCCGACCACCGAGGAATACATCCTGCCGGTCTTCCACGGTAATGATCGCGTTGAGTGGTTCTTGCAGATGTCGGACGAGATTATCTGGGATGTGGGTGACAAAGACGATGGTACTCCTCGCGCTCGGTTGACCATGCGAGCCGGCGACATCGCCGCCATGCCTGCCGACATACGTCATCAGGGCTACTCCACCAAGCGATCGATGCTGCTGGTGTGGGAGAACGCCACCCCGAACCTGCCTCAGCGCTACGAGAGCGGCGAACTCAAGCCGTATCCCGTCGACTTCTGATCATCCGTTCCACCGAACCTTTTGAACCACGTCGCAGGCGATGCGGCGTAGGGAGAGTCATTGCCATGCAAAACCAACTTTTCATCGACGGTCGCTTCGTACCTGCTATCAAAGGCGGTGAAATCGATGTGATGAGCCCTGCCGACGGCTCGTTGCTCACTCGGATCGCTGCCGCCGAAGCAGAAGATGTCGACCTGGCTGTTGCCGCTGCGCAGCGTGCCTTCCCGGCCTGGGCAGCCCTGTCGCCGGCGGACCGGGGGCGTCTGCTGCTCAAGCTGGCCGATGCCATCGAAGCGAATGCTGAAGAACTGGCGCAGCTTGAGTCGCGCGACACCGGTCACCCGATTCGCGACTCGCGTAATCTGGACGTGCCGCGCACCGCTGCGTGCTTCCGTTACTTCGGCGGCATGGCGGACAAGATCGAAGGTTCGGTGATCCCCGTCGAGGCGGGCTTCCTGAACTATGTCCAGCGCAAACCGATCGGGGTAGTCGGACAGATCGTGCCCTGGAACTTCCCGCTGATGTTCACCAGCTGGAAGATGGGCCCGGCCCTGGCAGCTGGCAATACCGTGGTGATCAAGCCTTCCGAGATCACGCCGCTGTCCGCGCTGCGCATCGCCGAGCTCATGAAAGAAGTCGGTTTCCCTGACGGTGTCGTCAACGTTGTACCGGGTTACGGTCACACGGCAGGCCAACGGCTGGCCGATCACCCCGACGTGGGCAAGATCTCCTTCACTGGGTCGACGGCTACTGGCAAAAGGATCGTCGAGGCGTCCCAGGGAAATCTCAAGCGCGTCCAACTTGAACTGGGCGGTAAGGGCGCGAACATCGTCTTCGAAGATGCCAATATCGACGCGGCGGTGAACGGTGCCGCCTGGGCCATTTTCCACAATCAGGGTCAGGCCTGCATCGCGGGTTCCCGCCTGGTGCTGCATGACAGCATCGCCGATGAGTTCCTGGCGAAATTCATCAAGCTGGCCGAGTCCATCCGCCTGGGTGATCCGCTGGATCCGAACACCGAGATGGGCCCGCTGACGTCGGCCCTGCACCGTGATCGCGTACTTTCCTACGTGGCAGTTGCCCTGGAGGAGGGCGGGAAGATTCTCACGGGAGGCCGTGCGCCCACCGCGCCGGGTCTGGTTGACGGGTACTACGTCGAGCCGACCGTCGTTGAGGCCTTGCCGCACCACCGCGTTTCGCAGGAAGAAGTGTTCGGGCCTTTCGTGACGGTGATGCGATTCTCGACTGACGAAGAAGCGCTGGCCATTGCCAACGGCACTGCCTACGGTCTGGGTAGCGGCCTGTGGACGCAGAACCTGCAGCGCGCCCACAAGATGGCGTCCAAGATCCGCGCCGGCATGTGCTGGATCAACTGCTACAAGCGTGTCAGCCCAGGCAGCCCGTTCGGCGGCGTGGGGCAATCCGGCTATGGCCGCGAGATGGGCTTTGAGGCCATCCATGACTATACCGAGGCGCACTCGGTCTGGGTCAACGTGGATGCCACCATCCCACCGCACTTCAAACGCTGAGGTCGCTATGAAGTCTTTCACGTATCAAGGTAATCCCAGTCGCGTAGTGTTTGGCACGGGTGCGCTGGAAAAATTGGCCGAAGAAATCGAGCGACTGGGTGCCGAGCGCGCGCTCATTCTGACCACGCCAGAGCAGCGGGCCATGGGCGAGGAAATCGCTCGGATGATAGGTCAACGCAGCGCTGGCGTTTACCCCGAAGCGATCATGCATGTGCCGTTGGAGGTTGCACAGGCGGCTCGCACGGAAGCTGCTAAACGCGGGGCGGATTGCTGCGTGGCGGTCGGTGGTGGTTCTACCATCGGCCTGGGCAAGGCCATTGCCCTGGATTCCGGTCTGCCGATTGTCGCGGTGCCCACCACGTACGCTGGCTCGGAAATGACGCCTATCTGGGGCCTGACGGAAAACCGACTGAAGAAAACCGGTCGAGACAGCCGCGTTCTGCCCAAGACCGTGATTTACGACCCGAGGCTCACCCATACCTTGCCGGCTGAAATCTCCGCCTGCTCAGGCATGAACGCCATGGCTCACGCGGTAGAGGCACTGTATGCCCAGGATGCGAATCCTGTGATCAGCTTAATGGCGGAAGAATCTATCCGGGCCCTGGCCAATGCGCTGCCTTCGGTGGTGGCTGACCCTCGCGATGCAACGGCGCGGGAAGAGGCACTGTATGGCGCTTGGCTGGCGGGTATCTGCCTGGGTTCGGTCGGGATGGCGATCCACCACAAGCTTTGCCATACCTTGGGCGGTACCTTCAATCTGCCCCATGCCCAGGCTCACGCGATCATGTTGCCGCACTCGGCTCACTACAACCGAAGTGCAGCATCCAGCCAACTCAAACGCGCTGCCCGCGCACTGGGCGGTGTTGAAGCGGAAGAGGTTGGGCCTCTGCTCTACGAGCTGAACCGCAAGCTGGGTATTGCACTGGCTTTGGAGACCATCGGCTTCCCGGTTGAGGGGCCGGAGGAAACCGCGCGGATTGCGTGTGAAAGTCCCTACTACAACCCTCGGCCATTTGAGCGTGCGCCGATTGAGCAGATGCTGGAACGAGCAAGGTCGGGGATGGCACCCGCCTGACGTGTTCAACCTTTGGCACAGGCTTCCGTGCAGGGAGCCTGTGTCCTTTTTCAGGGAGCCAATAACAATGAAACAGACCCCTGCGGAAGCCACGATCACCGAAAAGGCGATTGCCAGCTTCAGTGCTACACCGGATGCCAGGCTCCGCGAGCTTGTTCAAAGCCTCGCTCGTCACGTCCACGCCTTCACCCAGGAGGTTGAGCTGACTGAGCAGGAGTGGCTAGAGGGTATCCGCTTCCTGACCTCCACTGGCCAGATGTGCGATGGCCTGGTGCGTCAGGAATTTATCTTGCTGTCAGATGTGCTCGGACTGTCGATGCTGGTCGATGCTATCAATCACCGCGCTCATCACACGGTCACTGAAAGCACCGTGTTTGGGCCGTTCTACATCGAGGGCATGCCCGACCGCGAGTATGGCGAGAACATGGCCTTCACACCGGGTGTTCCTGCACTGGTGACAGGCAAGATCACTGACGCTGACGGCTATCCACTGGCCAATGCGACCCTGGATATCTGGCAGACCGCTACCAATGGTATGTACTCTGGCCAGGACACCGAGCAACCGGCTGGAAACCTGCGCGGGCGCTACCACACCGATGAACAAGGTCGATATGCTATTCGTACCGTGGTACCGGTAAGCTACCCGATTCCCACCGATGGCCCGGTAGGGCAGCTGTTGTCTGCAACCGGCCGGCATCCGTGGCGTCCTGCCCACCTGCACTTCATGATCGAGGCACCGGGGTATCGAACCTTGGTGACGCACCTTTTCAATCACGACGACCCCTATCTTGATTCAGACGCCGTGTTCGGTGTGAAGGATTCGCTGCGGGTGGTCTATCAGCCCCGCGAGGCCAACGATCCGCTGGCCAAGGTGTTCGGTTTCAAAGGGGCGTTCCAGCACGCCGCCTATGACTTTGTGCTGCCCCGGGTGCCATCGTGAGCCAATACTTCGCCGTGTTCGCCACAGACAAACCTGAACAAGGGCAAGTGCGAGAGCGTGTACGCGCGGCTCATCGACAGTACCTGCGTAACCCATCGCCGCATTTCGTTGTGGTCAGGCTCGGCGGGCCGACCTTGGAATGTGCCAGCGGGAAAATGAATGGCACGCTGCTGGTGGTCGAGGCCAACTCGGTCGAGGAGGTTCAAGCGTTCCTGGCAGATGACCCCTACATGCGGGCCGGCATCTTTGAGCAGGTCGTGGTGCGGCCCTGGAGTTGGGGCCTGGGCAATCCGGAGTTATCGTGATGGCTGACGAACAGGTGATGCTCTGCCGGTTGGATGACATCGCTGAGGGCGGGGCCAAGGCGCTGGAGGTGGTGATCAAGGGCAAGCAGCAGCCGCTGGTGGCCGTGAGGCGAGGTGGGCAGGCCTGGCTCTATCGCAATTGCTGCCCTCATTTCTCTGTTCCGCTGGATTACAATCCTGGCGATTTCTGTACCTACCAAAGCCAGCTCATCATGTGTGCGCACCACTCGGCGATGTTCCGATTCGAGGATGGCCTGTGTGTGGACGGCCCCTGCGCCGGGGCGCACCTCGAAAGCGTGCCCTGCAGGGTTGAAGGTGGGGCGCTTATCTTGGTTGAGGGCAACGCCGTAATCGTCACGGTCGGGTAGAATAGTGCCCGATCGGCAGAGGCTGGTCGGGCATGGTCACCCTCTGTTTACTGGAGCGTCTCATGCTCGTACACCGTACGATTTCCACCGTTGCCGCTCGCCATTTTCTGAAGAACCTCACACATGATTCACGTATCCCTGATGCCAGGAACACCGCGCTTGAGTTGTTGGGGCACTTCCCGACAGCCCCGGATGTGCTGACGCTTGCGAAGCGCGGGAGTTACCTGAAAGAAACGGTGGGGATCAGCCATACCCTTTCTCCTTGGGTGGAGGAGAGGAAGCAGAACTGCAGGGGCTGATCCAAGGCGAAGATACGAGCCGCTAAAGACCTTGCCTCGGCCACAGCCCCGCCCAGCGTGTCCGCGATTGCCATCGACTATGCCAACGAATCCATGCGGATCGACACCCACGCCTATCGCTGCAGTTACATGCTCCAGTGAGCCTTGGGCAAACCGTGCACCTACAAGACCAAAAGGGAAATGTAGACTCGCATGAATAGAAGCCCGAGATCGATCAGTCTCATTTGATCCCGAAGAGAAGGCGCGCTGGGTGTGTGCAACTACGCCCAGGAAGAAGCCTGTGAAACCCAGTGCACCTGTGACCAGGTGCCGCCCACAGCTGCACGTATTCGCTCCGCAGCGGAAATAGCGTTCTGGTGCGCTGGAAGCTGTCGGTGAAGATGGTTCCCGCTAGCGGCATCATGAACGACGCGATGCTGACGGAAGCAGCAGTCGGCGCCAGGCTTTCGCGGTGTGGATGCGGTCATCGTTACGACGAATGACGCGATCCAGATGGCGAAGAAGACGGTCGGCCCAGCGGCGTTCGTTGGGCTCGTGGTGCTGGCTGAGGCAATCGATACCAGGAACATGGTCAAGACGGCTGACATCAGCCCGGCAAGCAAGGCAGCGACGAATGTCATGAGATGACATCCCTGTGTGCGCTGGCGATAGGGCATGACCGTGCTCAGGGCTACAACAGCGTTGCGAGACGTGCTTCGAAGCCGCCTCGCAATACTTGTGTCACTCTCGTCAGTGGATGATGAGGCGCCGGCGCATGGGCAGTAATTGCCACCCCAGCTTTTCCTGCACCGTGCCCCAAATGCCTTTGGGAGCCCACAGCATCATCCCCACTGCAACTGCGCCGAGAAGGATCATGTAGAGCGTGCCGTATTCGGCGAGCGCCCCTCGAAGCGCGAAGTAGAGCAGGGTGCCGATGATGGGCCCTTCCAGCGTGCCGATTCCGCCGATGATGACGATGAAGATGACCACTGCCGTCCAGTCCTGGAGGCTGAAGGCCGCATCTGGCGAGATCCGAAGCTTTTGCAAGAACAGCAGGGCGCCGATGAGTGCTGTGAATGCAGCCGTGGCGACGTAGATCATCAGCTTGATGCGGTAGGTGTTCACGCCCAAACTGCCTGCTGCCGTCACCGAGTCTCGCACGGCGGTGAGCGCCAGGCCCTGCCGGGATCGCAGGAAGAGAAAGCTCCCCAGCACTGCGGCAACCAGAAGCGACACGCCGGCGTAGTAAATGATCGCCTCTCGGTGCGGCTCGAGCTGCTTCACCACGGCCACTGGCAGGCTTTGTCCGGAACCTCCGCCCAAGGCTGCTGACTGTGCGATGCCCAGTCGGAACGCTTCAGCGACCACCCAGGTGCCGATTGCGAAGTATGCTCCGGCCAGCCGGAACACGATCAAGGCTGTTGGAATCGCCAGGATCCCGACCACGACGCCCGCCATCACGACGGCGGCCATTGGGTGCAGACCGAACTTGGTGGCCAGGATGAACAACAGATACCCGCCTAGTCCGACGAAGGCTTGCTGGCCTACAGAAACAAGGCCCGCGTACCCGGCAAGCAGGTTCCACATCTGAGCCAGCGCGAGGTAGCAAGTGAACTCCACGATCACGCGCAACGTGGCCCGCTCTGCCCAGGCGGGAGCGCTGAGCAGGATGGTCAAGGCAATCGTCATCAGGAGCAAGCCAACTATGCTGCTGCGCGTCGAGCGCTGCACTACAAAGGAAGGTGCTGCTTGGGCATCGGCCACTTCCAGCTGGTGGCCTATGTTGTTTGTCATGCTGTTCATCAGTCGACACTCCGGGGAAATAGGCCGCGAGGCCGAACGACCAAAATGGCAAGAAAGACCAGGTGGCCTGCTAGGATCTGCCAACCAGGATCGATCTTGGCGCCGACAGCCTGGGCAACCCCCAGGATGACGCCGCCCGCCAGGGTGCCCCAGAGGCTACCCAGTCCGCCGATAATCACAGCCTCGAATCCGTACAGCAGTCGTGCCGGGCCGACCGTGGGATCGAAGCTGGTACGGATTGACAGGAAGACGGCGGCAATGGATACGACGGCCATGGCCAGAGCCATCGCGATACCGAATATTCGAGCGTTATTGATGCCCATGAGCTGAGCGGTGTGTTGGTCATCTGAAGTGGCCCGGAATGCCCGACCGATCGATGACTTGTAGAAGAGCAGCTGCAGCCCGCCGATGATGACGACGGCGGTGCAGAACACAATGAGCGGCATCACGCCTACGCTCAGGCTGCCCATGCTAACGCTGGCCACTTCCAGTTCACCCTGTGACAGCTTCTGGCTGTCGGCGGAGAAGACCTGCATCAGCCCGTTTTGAAGAATGATGGAGAGCCCGAAGGTCACCAGCAGCGGCGGCAGGATGTCGTTGCCCAGGGTGCGGTTCAGCAGGACGCGCTGCAACACATACCCGAGGATGAACATGATCGGAACGACTACGGCAAGGCTCGCCAAGGGCGACAGGCCGAAGTGCGACACGACGACCAAGGCCAGGTATGACGCGAGCACGATGAAGTCGCCGTGGGCGATGTTGACCAGGCGCATGACGCCGAAGATGAGCGACAGCCCAACGGCGAACATGGCGTAGAGGCCACCCAGCAGGACACCCTGCAGTACGGTATTAATCCAGTCCATGCTACACCCCGAAATACGCTGCTTTGATCTGATCCATACCGACTTCGCCAGACTTCCCGGTCAGTGAAACGCGCCCCTCCTGGAAGCAGTAAAATCGATCACTGACCGCCAGTGCCTGGTTGATGTCCTGCTCGACGAGCATGACGGTGGTGCCGTCTGCCTTGATGGAGGGCAGGGCGGCGTAGATGTCCTTGATGGTAGTGGGCGCGAGCCCCAGGCTGATCTCGTCGCAGAGCAGCAGTTGGGGGTTGGACATGAGTGCCCGTCCTATCGCGACCATCTGCTGTTGGCCGCCCGACAAAGCAGTGCCTGGGCGTTTGCGAAGTTTCTCCAATACCGGGAAGAGTTCGTAGATCCGCTCAAGCGACCAGTTCCCCGGGCGCTTGCGATAAGCACCGATGCTCAGGTTTTCCTCGACCGACAGGGACGGGAACAGTCGGCGACCTTCTGGTACCAGGGCAATGCCTGAGGAGAGGATCTGGTTGGCGGGTTTATCGCCCACTGCAGCGCCGTTGAAGACGATCGCATCCGGTGCATTCCGGATGAGGCCGGCGAGCGAGCGCAAGAAGGTCGATTTTCCTGCGCCATTCGAGCCGATGATGGCCACGGTCTCGCCTTGTTGGAGCTCCAGGCTGATATCGAACAGGGCCTGGAAGTCGCCGTACCGTGCAGACAGATTTTTGATGGTTAGCATCACGCGGCGCTCCCCATGCCCATGTAGATTTCCTGGACATGCTTGTCCGCCATGACCTGGTGCGGATCGCCCTCAGCAATCTTGCGACCGAAGTTCAACACCATCAGGCGACTGACGACGGCGAGTAGCGCGTGCACAATGTGTTCGATCCAGATGATCGACGTGCCACCTTTGTGGATGCCTTGGATGGTCTCCACCAATGCATGGCATTCGGGTTCGGTCAGGCCGCCCGCGATCTCGTCCAGCAAGAGCAGCTTCGGACGTGTCGACAGCGCTCGTGCCATTTCGAGCCGTTTGCGATCCAGAAGCGTCAGCGAGCCTGCAGGCTGGTTGGCTTTCTTGAGCAAACCAGTGAGCTCGAGAACATGAACGCACCACTCCTGCGCTGCAAGCCCGGACAGCTGGCCGCCAAATGAAGCGCCCACCAGCAGATTCTCGAAGACCGACATTTTCACGAACGGATGCGGGATCTGATGGGATCGCCCGATCCCGCGATAGCACCGTCGAAACACCGGCTCCCGAGTGACCTCGTGCCCATCAAATTGAATCGAGCCCACATCGCACATGACGCCTCCCGCGATGAGGTTGAACAGGGTGCTCTTGCCTGCTCCGTTGGGCCCGATGATGCCGAGTGCCTCGCCCTGCCGGAGACAGAGGTCGACGCCTTCGGTGACCTTGAACGAGCCATAGCTCTTATGCACATTCTCCAGTGCGAGTAGCTGCTCCATCACAACCTCCTCACCGGTAAATAATCGGTTGCATTTCGCCGCCAACGGGAATGGCGGTAGCACTGGCGTTGCTGGTGATGACCAGATCGAACTTGCCGCTGTCCTGCATGCGCCACTGACCGCCAACCAGGGGCGTCTTCGCCACGTTCTTGATCGGACTGTCGCTCCAGTTCACCGGCCCTACCACGGTATTCAGGCGTGTCTTGCGCAATGCATCCCGCACCGCTTCAGGATTGCCGACTTCCTCGGTTCGCTTGAGGATGTCGACAGCCAGCTCGAAGAGCGCGTGAACGAAGCCCAGTGGCTGCGTCCATTGCTTGCCGGTGGCTTGGGTAAACTCGCGGGCCAGCTGGCTCGATGAAGCACCGGTGAGGGAGGAGCTGAACGGGTGATTGGGGCTCCACCAGACCTCGGTCGAGAGGTTGTGCCCTGACTTGCCGAGTGTCTCGACTGCGCTTGGGAACAACAGCGCTTTACCGACGGAAACGATCTTGGGCTCGAAGTTCTGTTGGCGCGCCTGCGTCCAGAAGGTCGTGAGGTCGGGCGGGATGACCACGCCCGTGACGATTTCGGTGTTGGCCTTCTTGAATGCTGAAAGCTGCGCCGAGAAGTCGTCGGTGAGGCTCTGGAAGCGACCTGGGTCGACCAGGCTGAAACCCTTCTCTTTCAAGGTCGGAGGGAAGCCCAGTTTCGCGTCTCCCCAAGCGTTGCCATCGCCATCGTTGGGGAACAGGCCAGCCACCGATCTGTTGGTGTCCAGGTCAGCCCACATGCTCGTATAGGCTGCGATGACATCTTCCAGGCCCCAGAAGAAGTGGTACGTCCATTCGAAACCTTGAGCCGGATCACCGCCACGGGTGAAGAACCAGGGCTGCCAGGGCGCAACGGTGGAGATGCAAGGGACTTCGTTGATTTCGCATTGATCGGATACGGGGTTGGTCGTCTCGGGTGTGGAGGACACCAGCATCAAGTCGACCTTGTCCGAGAGGATTAGCTGGCTGGCAACCTCCGCTGCCCGGTTCGGGTTCGATTGGCTGTCCTTGACCACGACCTCGAATTTGTAGGTCTTGCCGCCGATGCCGATCGTGTTATTCATTACGCGCTGCAGCGATTGGAGGATGTACTGGTCAGCTGCAGCGAAGGGCGCGAGCGGCCCCGTTTGCGGGCTCACATAGCCAATCTTGATGGTGCGCTCAGCAGCCAACAACGGCCCGAAAGGCATGCTGGCGAGCGCAGCGGTACCTGCCACGACGCCAGTGGCGCGCAGGAAGTTGCGCCGCGTTACCGGTAATCCACTGAC
The DNA here is from genome assembly GCF_058148565.1 of Pseudomonas sp. DF11. Classification (NCBI taxonomy): domain Bacteria; kingdom Pseudomonadati; phylum Pseudomonadota; class Gammaproteobacteria; order Pseudomonadales; family Pseudomonadaceae; genus Pseudomonas; species Pseudomonas sp. DF11. The sequence continues at coordinate 112,656 of NZ_JBYVYN010000009.1, read as the reverse complement.
GAGGTTTTTATTGTTGTCGTCTCGCATGGTCAGCTCCTACGTTGGGATGAATTCCAGGACTGGCCGCCCACCCGAACCAGGTCAGGTGGCGGACAGGGTTTAGAAGAAGACGGTGGCGTCGAACGACAGCACCAGTTGTGCATCCCGACTGCCGTCACCGAATGCATCTCGCCCGGGGCCGGAATGGATGTCGTAACGCGCTTCGGGACGTAGGCGCAGGTTCGGTACCGGCAGCCAGGAGAGATTGGTGGTGACCGCATAGAAGCTGCCCCAACTGGGGTCAGGGATACCGGTGCGCGAGTCGATATTGGCCATCACCACATGTACCGGTGCGTCGGTGTAGAACCACTCTGCCCGGCTGTTCCAGCTAAGGTTCTCGCTCAACTTATGATGGAAATTGAAGTTGGCGCCGTACCAAGTCGCGTCGGTTTTGTTGGCAAAGCCTGCGAGCGCGCCGTTCTTTTGTTTGCCGTACGAAGTCTCAACAGCAATTCGGTTCGCCGGATCGAGCTGGTGCGAAATGGTCAGGTAGGTCTCGTAACGCTGGACGGTGTCATCTTCAGTGCCAGCGGGCATGGGGGAGCCACATGCGCAGTTGGCGAAGCTGTCGCCCCCACCATTGCCGTAGATGTTTTCCCAGTCCACCCATGTGCCAAAGTCGGCTGACCGCCAACGGACGTTGGCGATAACATGTGGGTCGTGGTTCTCGCTCTGTAGGTTGTTCCACCCTTGAACGACGCCGACCTCGAAGCCGAGCATGCTTTCGCCGGGCGCCGACGGCAGCTTGAAGGAGTACAGTGCACCGGCATGCTTGGCTGGCCCATGCATGAAGGAATAGGTGTGGCTGTAGAAGTCTGTGGGCGCCGGGGAGGGCAGCGCAAAGCCGATCTCATTCTCCAGCGGGGTATGGAAGATGCCGAGCATCAAGTCCGAGCCACCGAGTACGGGGAAGTAGAACTCCAGGTACGCCTGAGCGATGGTGAACGCCTCGTCCTCGGGCTTGTTGTCTCGGTTGACTCCGAGGTCTTCATCCCAACCGTAGGTCTTGAAGTAGCGGGCGTCTTTGCCATAGACCGTCGTGACGTTGAAGCCCCAGTCGGCTTCCTGCGGCATGGGGCCTGGAAACGGGCCGATGCGCCCTTGGACATTGCTGGCAGGGGAGCGCTGGATGCCCAAGGCGAACTGGTTGAGGTTGAAGCCTTCATCCGTGTTGAAAAACGCCTGTTTGCTGACGTCATCGGTGGAGTTGTTGTTATAGATCAGGCCCGCTTGAGCCCAACCGTACACCTTGACCCCATAGTCCTCTTTCAGCTGTTTACCCAGCGCGGTACTACCGACCAGGCTGCCCAGGGGGTCTGCTGCGAGCGCACTCGCAGAGATAAGGGTTCCGATTGTCAAAATGGGGGCGAGACAAAGCGCTGCATTCTTAAACGCACGTGTGGACATACCTGCTTCCTTTTATTTTTATTCGGGCGAGGCTGCTGAGTGTTGGCGCTCACCGAGTCAATTGGCGGGAGGCTTGGAGGTGAGGCTACGCGTGGCTAGATCCGCGAACAATTGCGCTTTGAGCGACCTGAGTGTTTGCGTTTTTCGACGAATGTTTAATCGAGAGGAGACGTAGCGCAGCAAAGCGCCACTCGCTAGGCGATGCTGAGCATTGGTGCGCCCGTAGCCCAGTTCTATGCTGTGAGGATCCTCGAATGATCAACGCCCACCGGAAATGCTCCGGTGGGTTTAGAGTTACCCAGCACGCCCCTTCAGGGAATCAGTACGGTCTTGTCGCTGTTGCCACCCTCGACAGCCTTGTATTCGGCAATGCCATCGATCAGCGCCACTTCGCGAACACCCTCTGGCGCAGGCAGCACACCTTCATCGAAGTAATGGCCAAAGTCCTTGAGCATGGCTGCGCATTGCGTGGTGTCATACAGCAGGGAATTGACGCCCACCAGTACGCCACCCTTGCGGTACAGCGCCAATGCTGGGAAATTCACCATGCCGTCGACAGGGGCCGCGATGATCGCGATACGCCCGAAGTTCGCGAGTGCTGACACCGACGCCGGGAGCCAGAAGCCGGTGGTGTCGAAGACTACCTCGGCACCGCCTGGGAAAACCTCTGCGACCTGAGCGCCCAGCGATTGCGCCGAGTCGAGAACGATGGTCTGGTAGCCCTTGGCTTCAAGTGCAGCGGCTTGTTCTGGTCTGCGCACGGCGGCCAGCACGCGTGCTCCGCGGATCTTCGCCAGGGCCAATGCAGCGGTACCGACAGCGCCATTGGCACCAATGACCAGGAACGACGTGCCTTGCTTGATGCCAGTGCGCTCAACAGCGTCGTAGGCGGTCGTGAAGGGCACCCCGATGGCGGCTGCCTGGGCGAACGAGAGGCTTTTGGGCTTCAACGCCACGCCGGTTGCGGGCAGGGTGAAGAACTCGGCATGCGAGCCATCGCGCAGGAAACCAGGGCCTTTGCCCGTGCCCCAGACTTCCTGACCGATCATGTCCGCAGGGCCTTGCTCAACAACGCCTGCAAAGTCCCGACCTGGTACGCGAGGCAGCGTGGTGTAGGGGAAGCGCCCAAGGACGTTCTTCACATCGCTCGGATTGAGGCCTGCAGCTTTGACGCGAACCAGAATCTCATCGGTAGCCGGGGTAGGGGTAGGCAGATCGACCAGGCTCAGGTGATCGATACTGCCGGTAGCCGTGAACTGCAGAGCCTTCATGATGCGTTACCTCAAGTGGATGATGTGTCCCAGCTTAAGGTCGTCCGTCCTGCCGCACCTGCCAGATACTTACGCGTATCTGACAGTTTGGATTCATCTCTGCAGGTGACGGGAGGCGTAGACGGAAGGTACAACGCCTATCGAGCGGCGGAACATCTCGCTGAAGCTGCCCAAATTGAAACCGAGTTCGTCGGCAATGGCGCTGACGGCTGCACCATCGAGCAGACGGGCAGACGCGTAGGCGAGTTGCACCTGTCGCCTCCACTCGGTAAACCCCTGGCCCAGCTCCAGGTTGAACAGGCGGGTCAGTGTCCGTGTGCTGGCACCGATGGCTTGGGCATGCTGTTCGAACGAGATGCTCAGGGAGGGCGTTCGCAGGATGTTCTCGCATAGGTTGCGCAAACGTCGATCGCCATTGGCGGGCATGGGTACTTGCAGGGAGGCGGTGCGTGCTTGCCGCAGCTCGATTACCAGCAATCCATCCAGGGCATCTCGGTAGATCTCATCAGGTGTTGCTCCCACGCTGACACGACGTCTGATCAATTCACGCAATAATGGGCTGACCTCCACCACCGTAAGCTCGCTGCCGATTCGGACAGCCAGTTCTTCTCGCAGGTAGATATTGCGCATTTCCAGGTCGGAGACCACGCGAACTCCATGATGGATAAGCGGAGGAATCCAGACGGCGCGATGGGGCGGTACCAGCAGTGCGGCGCTCGGCGTGTCGACCCACATGAGCCCGCTCTCTGCATACAGCAGCTGCCCCCAATCATGCATGTGAGGTTCGATTGCCAGGCCCCGGGGATAGGTGCGGGCCAGGGGCTGGATCGGGTGTTCCGCGCTATCCAGGTCAGGGGGTACGGCAATTGCCATCACGAGCTTTCCAAAAAACGATGGTCATTGGCTATTCAGGGTGAAGCATACCGCCGACGCCGCGTAGCTGTCGTTGATCGAAAGCCGAAATGCTTACGGTACCGGACACGGACTTACCGGTTTCATCGCTTTCGACTGCCGCACGCGCGCGTGACACACAGGCCAGCGGTCTTGGGCTTAGATGATTTTTCTGTCACAGAGCGGAGGTCGAACACCATCACCTGTGCGTCGGCGGGAGCTGAAATCGCGAGCTTTCTGGCGTCAGCCAGCTTTAGCCCGTCACCTTGCGCAAGCCTTACGCCATTCACTTGGAGCCGACCATCAATCACGTGCACATAGACCTGTCGCCGGCTGCTGATTGGCAAGCTTACCGAGTCGCCGGCACCAAAGCGGCCTACGTAGATCCTCGCATCCTGACGCACCTTCAGCGAGCCGCTGGCTCCCTCTTTTGAGGCAATCAGCTGGAGCTTCCCGCGATGCTGATCGACTGAAAATTGCTTCTGCTGATAGCTGGGCTTGGTGCGGGAGGCCTGCGGTGTCAGCCAGATCTGCAAAAAGTGGACGGGCTGGGTGCTCGATGCATTGAGCTCGCTATGTTCGATGCCTGATCCGGCGCTGATGAGCTGAAACTCACCGACCTTGATCTTCGCACTGTTCCCCAGGGTATCCCGATGGGCCAGGGTTCCTTGCAGCACGTAGGTGAGGATCTCGACATCGCGGTGGCCATGCCGACTGAACCCTTTACCCGGAGCCACACGGTCGTCATTGATGACCCGAAGGTCGGAGAACCCCATTTCCTGCGGATTTTTGTAGCCGCCGAAGGAGAACGAATGGCGGGATTTGAGCCAAGGCAAACGGGTGCTTCCGCGATCGCCCGCCTTGCGGATTTCTAACATGATGCGCTACCGAACTGCCTGCCAGGATATGAGTGCGGGGTAGCTTAATGGGATGGATCGATCGTGAATATGCCAAAAAATGAGGGTTAATGATCGAGCGTGTAGATCATTTCTTACCGCTTTCTCAACCCGTACTTGGCGCTCAATGACGGACTGCCTGACTGGATGCAGTATCTCGGCGTTTTTGATCCGAGATGGAAAAACGAGGTCATGGGCTATCCAGATTACCGACCCCATGCCTATCTGATAAAGACCTCCGCCTATACGAAATCAACGGGCAGATTTTTAAATTCCAGATAGCCTAGATTGGCTTGGACGCGTCCCTGTTCTTCGTAGAACTGTCGCCAGAAGCTTCAAGGTGCCAGAGCCCGATTTGCAGGATTGAATGTGGAGGCAGTCAGCGCAAAAGCGAAGCCCGGCAGAGTGCCGGGCAACGAACAGAAAAGCCACCTCAGGCGATCTGACGCAGCCGACAAGCTCCTCGCAAAACTTGATTTGACTGCGTCATGATTCGCCAACCGACTCTTGTCGTGGCCTGGATCGGTCAGTGAGACCTGTTTATCCGGCGAATCGAGTGCAGTCAGGTAACGGTCGATACTCGACTCAATTTCCTCCATTCGCCGCTGACGATACGGCCCGACTCAAACCAAGTCTTCTGGCCGCATCGTCAAGATAATTTTCCCAACGTTCTCGGACGACTCCATCCGGCGATGGGCATCGGCAGCATGTGACAGCGGGAAAGTGCTATCAACGACCGGCTCCAGGCTTCCAGCGCCATCGAAGCGATCAAGCCAATGCTCGCGGAAGCGCTTAATCATGTCGTGCTTCTCCGGCTGCGTGCGGGACTTCATGACCGTGCCGATGATTTGCAAGTGACGGTAGAGGATGTGCTCCAACTCCACAGTCACCTTGCCGCCACCGCCGAGGATACCGACCTGGACCATGCGGCCACCGTGAGCAAGAGACGCGACGTTGCGTGCGAAGTAGGGTTCGCCAACAAAGTCGATAACGACATCGACACCCCGGCCATTCGTTTTATCGGCAATGGCTTCAGCGAAATCCTGTGTCTTGTAGTCAATAGCTACATCGGCTCCCAAATGCTCCACACGCGATAACTTGCTAGCCTCGGTTGTCGCATACACCGTGGCACCTGTGGCGTATGCCAATTGCACTGCGGCAGACCCTACGCCTCCAGCGGCAGCGTGAATCAATACTGAGTCGCCGGATTTCAGCCGAGCCAGGTGCATCATCGCTTCATGGGCGGTGACGAAGACCTCGGGAATTGCCGCCGCGTGGACATAGTCGAGCTGCGCAGGGATGTGCATGGCCATGCGGTAGTCGATGCGTGCCAGTTCGGCATAGGCGCCGCCTCCGACTACGCCCATCACTCGATCCCCCACCTCGAACCCCGTAACCGCGCTACCTTTCTCAATCACCTCACCAGCGATTTCCAACCCGATAATCAGCGAGTCGCCGAAATTCGGATGGCCATATCCACCGGTTCGATGAGTCAGATCCGCACGGTTCACGCCCGCCGCATAGACACGCACTAGCAGGTCGGTAGGGCGTACTTCAGGAGTGGGAGCATCTGCGAGTTCCAGTACGTCCGCCGTGCCGAATTCTCTGATATTGATGGCTTTCATATTAGTTTTTCTCCGATTCGGTAAACGTTGCATTAGCAATAGCAGACGCTGTGATGGCGCCAGGGAAACCCACGTAAAACGCCAGGTGGGTTATCGCCGCCGCAATTTCGTCATGAGTAACCCCATTGCTCACCGCCCGCCGCAGGTGTGCAGGCAACTCTTCTGAGTGACCACCGGCAATCAATGCGGCCACTGTGATCAGGCTGCGGTCACGGGGGGACAACGCGGGATCGCTCCAGATCTGCGGATAGAGAGTTGAGTCGACGAATTGCGACAGTTTCGGTGTAAACGCTCGGGCCGCTTCGCGAGGACTGCTGAAATTGATATTGGACATGGGAAAGTTTCCTAAACCTGGCTGATAAATTTGTGGGTGAGATAGTGCTCAATGCCCTCGATGCCGCCTTCCGAGCCGTGACCGCTTTCTTTCATTCCGCCGAAAGGCAGCTCGGTGGCGACGATGCGGTATTGGTTGATCCCGATCATCCCGGCCTCCAAACCGTCAGCAACGTCAATTGCAGTTCGAGCGCTGGAGGTGAACGCGTAGGCTGAAAGCCCGTAGGGCAAACGGTTGGCTTCTTTCAGGCCATCAGTCAGCTCATCGAAAGGCATCAGCACGGCGATGGGCCCGAAGGGTTCTTCGTGCATGACGCGGGCGTTCATGGGGACATCTGCCAGAACGGTGGGCTGGAAGAAGAAGCCTTCACCCGGTAAGGCCTCGCCACCGACCAATACTCGTGCACCTTTCTCGACGGCATCGGCTATCAGCTCTTCCATCTTTGCCAACTGCCTTGGGTTGGCGAGCGGCCCGACCTGAGTCTGCGGATGCAGGCCATCACCGATTCTCAGGGCTTTGGTTGCAGCGACAAAATGATCGACAAACCTCTGATATGCGCCACGCTGAATCAGAAAACGGGTGGATGAGATACATACCTGGCCAGTCCCGCGAAACCGGTTCGCGACACCCTCTACAGCGGCTTTTTCAATGTCTGCGTCTTCAAATACCAGCACGGGTCCGTGGCCACCCAGTTCAAGGGTAATTGGCTTGACGCCCTCGGCTGCTCGGGCTGACAGAAGTCTGCCGATGGGGACTGAGCCGGTAAATGTCACCTTACGAATGATCGATGAGGCGATCAGGTGGCTGGACACTTGATCCGGGACGCCAAAGACCACTTGCAATACACCTTTAGGCAATCCTGCATCGTCGAGGGCGCGAGCCAGGGCCAGCGCCGTGGAGGGGCTTTCTTCGCCTGGCTTGAGAATGACACTGCAACCGGCGGCCAAAGCTGCCGAGAGCTTTCGAGCGGGAGTGATGGCCGGGAAATTCCAGGGTGTGAATGCAGCCACAGGGCCGATGGCCTGGCGTTTTACCAGTTGCAGCACGCCTGGACGGTTGGCGGGTACAACACGGCCATCGATACGACGGGCGCTTTCGGCGAACCACTCAAAGTACTCAGATGCGCGGGTAACTTCATCCATGCTTTCACCCAGCGGCTTGCCTTCTTCCAGGGTCATCTGCGCCGCAATGTGAGGTGCTCGTTCCAGGATCAGATCGGCGGCCCGTTTCAGGATTTTCGCGCGCTTGTCAGGTACGGTCTGGCGCCATTCTTCGAAGCTCAGTCGAGCCACCTCAAGGGCGTGATCAAGGTCGACTGCGGTGGCGAGGGGGACGAGTCCGATTTCACGTCCGGTTGCCGGGTTAACGACAGAGGCAGTATCGCGCCCTTCGGCACTGATCCATTCACCACCGATAAAAAGATAAAGCGGATCGTAGGAAGTGTTCATGATTTGGCCTTCAGTTGGTTGTCAGAGATTCGTATGAATATCGTCGCCTGGGTGGCTGTACCGCAGGGCCTGTTCAGGCGGCCTGTGCAACCAAGTCTATGGAAGGTGAGCCATTTGATTTAGTCGGCCAAAAGGGAATCATTGTTGTACCCAGAAGTAATATCGAGCACAGGGAGGAGCGTGTAGCATCTGGAAAACTCGCTCGTCATCACGGGTATTTGTCAGATCTACAGGAAGGTCGGGATGGATAAACTTTCGAACATGTCGGTGTACGTAAAGGTTGTCGAGATGGGCAGTTTCACTGCCGTGGCAAACCATCTGGACTCCACCGTAGGTAACGTATCGCGTGCTGTGTCTGCACTTGAAAACGTACTCGACGCTCGTCTGTTGCAACGCTCGACTCGGCGTCTCTCGGTGACCGATGCGGGCCGGCGGTTTTATGAGCGGTGCACGAAAATTTTGGCAGATCTCGAGAGTGCGGAAGCCGAAGCAAGCAATGCAGCCTTGAATCCCAGGGGGACTCTACGTGTGCATTGCGTACCCGGATTGGCGAGGCAACTGGTCACCGGCGCCGTGTTGGAGTATCGCAAGGAATTTCCGGATGTGACCGTGGATTTAATGCTTTCCCAACGAATGCCCAACCTGCTGGAAGACCAACTGGATGTCTCGATCCTGATTGCCCGAACGCTGCCGGATTCCGCGTATGTCAGTCAGAAGATTGGAGTCAGCCATTGTGTCTTGGTAGCGTCTCCAGACTATCTGAAGAGGCATGCGGCCCCGGTGACGCCAGAGGATCTCAGAGATCACCAATGCCTGCTGCTGGGCACTGTGGACTATGTGAGGGATGAGTGGCAGTTGAAGAGCAAGGCTGGTGACGCGAAATTTTCGCCCACGGGGCCAAGTTTCAGCGTAAATGATATGGACGCGATGGCGGTTGCCATACGGGAGGGTGCTGGCATCGGCTTGCTGGCTGGATTCACGGCCATCGACGACTTGCGCTCTGGGAGGTTAGTGCGGGTTTTACCTGACTATCACACGTACGAGCGCAACGTTTATGCCGTCTATACCTCTTGACAGTTTGTCGACGCAAAGATAACTCGCTTTATTGATGTGTTAAAAGATCAGGTTGGCAGTCAGCTAGCAACCACCGTTAAAGAACTCATCGATTGAAAAGTGACATCGCCTTGCATTCGAGGCGCGTTCCACCTGCATTGGAGGTCTCTATGTCGTCCACCAATTGCGCAGCCTGGTTGGACAGGTCGGCGAAGTTTTTTTGCGTCAGGCCCGATTCATGAAGTTACTTTATTCAGCGATAAAATATATAGCCGTAACTAACCTGCGAACCAGTAATCCCGAGTGCCAGCGCTGAAGATCGGGCCATCTGGATCGGCAGGCTGTTTGGCTTCGACGACGGTGACGTTTCATGCTGCGTAACTGGCCGAAAGGGCATTACTCCTTCTGCCCGGCAGTGGATGCGAGATCAAGCTTCTCGGGGCCCAACTGGCTGGCGTGCTCCCTGCGGCGCGACTATGTCGGCCGAGGTCGCAGCGCTATCTGGCGTTGGGCAGTCATCAGCATTGAGCATCTCGGCACGGGTCGCGCGCTTATCGATGCGTGCCACGGTGAAGACACATACTCCAAGCACCGCCGGGCACAAAGCCAATACCGCAAAGCTCTTCACCACGGGCATCCCGCTATTGAGCACATAGGCACCCAGTAGCGGCCCGCAGACCGACCCGAACTTGCCCATGGAGGCCGCCCAGCCGGCGCCGTTGCCGCGAATGGCACTGGGGTAGAAAATCCCGGCGATGCTGGTGATGCCGTAGTGACTGCCCTTGACGAAAATGGCGCCAACCATGCTCAGTGCAATGAAAGCATTGCCTTGCAGGTCGCCAATGCCCAGCACCAGCAAGAAGGGTAATGAGAGTAGGGGATAGATCATCACCGCATAGGGCCCTCGGGTGTCGACCACTCGCATCAATACAAGCCCGGCCATGGCGCCGCTGAAAGACGCGAAGGAACTCACCCAGGACGCGGTAGCCCGGTCGAAGCCCGCATACTGATACACCAGGGGGCTCCATGAGGCGAGGAAGTACATGGCCATGGAGCTTGCGCCAAAGCCGATCCAGATCATGGGCGTGATCCATTTCAGTTTGCCGATGAACAGCTGTCCGACCCGAAATGGTTGGCGGCCGATGTCGATTTCATCTGCCAGAAAATAGCGGTCCCCGGCGCGCACATCGATGCTGGGATCCAGGCGCCTGAGGATTCTTACCACGGTTTGCGGCTGTTTCTGCCTGCTCACCAGAAACCGCACCGACTCCGGCAGGGTGAAAAACAACAGGACGCTGGACAGCAGCGTGGCGATGCCGCCCAGTACGAACACGCTGGCCCAGCCGTACTGAGGTGCGAGCCATACGGTCAGTGGACCGGCTGCCGCGCCCCCCAGGCTGAAGCCGACCATGATGATGGTGATCACGCTGGCACGGTAGCGCTTGGGCACGAATTCGATGTTCAGTGCCCAACACAACGGCAGCATGGCGCCCAGGGCAAAACCGTTGAGAAAACGCAGCACCAGCAGCGAGGCGTAGCTGTCGGCAAAGGTGAACAGCAGCGTCAGTACACCAAAGGCACTGGTGGACAGAATGATGGTCGGGCGGCGGCCGATCCGGTCGCCGAGATAACCGAAAAAGAATCCCCCCAGCATCATGCCGAACAACCCGATGGAAAAAATATTGCCCAGTTGCAGTTTATCCAGGCCGATTTCGTCGGCCATATAGGCGGCGGTATGGGACAGCATCAACAAATCAAAGCCATCGAGAAACGTGATCAGCACCGACACACAGATGATCAGATAGTTGAAACTCGACAGTTTGCGCCCCTCGATCAGGGCGGCGACATCAATTGCGCGTGACGAAGTCATAAGTGATCTCCACACAGTAAGACGCAAGCGAGCAGGCTCCCGAGGATGGGACTCACCACAGTTTCCAGGTGTAAGCCACGATGAGGCGATTCTCGTCGAGCTGCTGGGTCAGGCCATCTCCGGAGCGGAAGGTGAGGTTGCGCCAACGTACGTTCAGGCCTTCCAGGGCACCGCTCTGGAAGACGTAAGTCAGGTCGGTGTCACGTTCCCATTCACTGCCGTCAGTGACGGAGCGCGTGCGGATATCGTCGCCTTTCACGTAACGGGTCATGAATGTCAGGCCGGGTATGCCGAGCGCGGCGAAGTCATATTCGTAACGCAACTGCCAGGATTTCTCGTTGGCCTTGATGAAAGAGTTGTAGGTGACCAGGTTCACCACATAGGGGGTGCCGGTATCGATGACAGGAAACGCACTTTCGCCCGACAGGCGCTGGAACGCCGCGGAGAAGCGCTGGGCCCCGACGGTCAAGGTGAACATGCCGTTGAAGTTGCGGTTGTCGATCTTCCCGGCTTTCCCGACGCCAATGTCATTGCTGTCGACATAGCGCAGGTCGGAGCGCAGGCTTACGCCCTCGCCCAGGGGCAGTACATGTATCAGGCCAGCGAACTGCTGGCGGTAGATGTCTTGCAGCTCACCGTGGTGGTAGCGCAGGGTCAGCTGTTTGCCAATGGTGTAATCGCCGCCGAGCAGGTCCAGGTGATCGCTGCTTTGGCCGGAATAGCCGATGTCGTCGTTACCGGCTGAGTCGCGGCCGTTGGCTTTGGTCAGTCTCGCTGCGGTGACGGTCAGGTTGTCGAGTTCACCGGACGTCAGGTAGGCGCCGGTGAAGGTCGAGGGCAGCAGTCGGGTATCGCTGTAATACGCCAGCGGATGAATCGGCATCAGGGTCCCTACTTTGAGCTGGGTCTTTGACGCGCGCATTTTTGCAGTCAGGCCCAGTTCGCTGTAATCGTCCACGGGTTGGTTGCTATCAGGGCCATAGGGCAGCAGGCCGGTGCCGCGCCGGCCCGGACCGGAGTCGAGCTTGATCCCCAGTTCGCCCAGGGCATCGAGCCCGAAGCCAACGGGGCCGTCGGTGTATCCAGACTGAAGTTCGGCGATGAAGCCCTGGGTCCATTCCTCGGCCTTGGCCTGAGGGGCACCGCTCTGGCGGAAGTCGCGATTCAGATAAAAGTTGCGCGTCGTCAGCGTTGCGCTGCTGTCTTTGATGAAATCCGCATGGGCGTAGGTGACTTGGCCGCAGAGCATCAGGGCTGTGGCGAGGGCGAGGTTCCTGTTCATTTTTATTGGTCTCAGGATAAGTAGGTTTATTCAGGACGAGCGTTGCCTGACCGCGCCGATGACGACGCGGTAAGGGCTGCCTGCGTTAGGCGTTGTGAATCAGCCGGGGGTGTTCAGGTTTGTGATGAGGCGGGCAACGGGGCCGCCGCCGGGTGGCGGCGAGTCAAGTGACCGATGACAAACGCGCAGGCTGCCAGCACGGCAGGGCAGATCGCCAGGACCAGGAAACTCTTGACCACCGGCAGGCCGCTGTTGAGTACATAAGCGCCCAGCAATGGACCGAGGATCGAGCCGATTTTGGCGATGGAGGTGGCCCAGCCGGCGCCGTTGGCGCGAATGGCACTGGGGTAGAAGATCCCGGCAATGCTGAGGATTCCATAGTGGGAGCCTTTGACGAACACGCCGCCGACCAGGCTCAACATCAGGAACGCGGTGCCCTGCATGCCGGTGATGCCCAGTACCAGCAGGAAGGGTAAGGCCAGCAGCGGATAGATCATCACCATGTACGGTCCACGGGTATCGACGAAACGCATCATCGCCAGGCCCGCCATCGCGCCGCTGAACGAGGCAATGGAGCTGACCCACGACGCTGTCGCGCGATCGAATCCGGCGTATTGATAGACCAGAGGGCTCCAGGAAGCGAGGAAGTACATGGCCATGGAACTGGCGGAGTAGCCCAGCCAGATCATGGGCGTGATCCATTTCAAGCGACCGATGAACAACTGGCTGACTCGAAAGGCCTGGCGACCGATATCCGGCTCGTCCAACAGGACGAACTGGTCAGTGGGGCGCACATCCAGTTGCGGATCCATGCGCTTGAGAATCGCCGCGATTTTCTCCGGTGCCTTACGCTTGCTGGCCAGGAAACGCACCGATTCGGGCAGGGTGAACCACAACAGCAGCCAGGCGAACAGCGTGACCACGCCGCCGAATACGAACACGCCCTGCCAACCGATATGCGGCGCCAGCCACACCGTCAGCGGGCCGGCCATCGCACTGCCGAGGCTGAACCCGACCATGATGACAGTGACCACCGTGGAGCGATAACGCTTGGGGACGAACTCGATGTTCAGGGCCCAGCACAATGGCAACATGGCGCCCAGGGCGAAGCCATTGAAAAAACGCAGGACCATCAGCGATTCGTAGCTGTCGGCCATGACAAACAGCAGCGTCAACAGGCCGAACGAGCAAGTGGAGAACAGAATCGTGGGACGCCGTCCGATGCGATCACCCAGGTAGCCGAAGAAAAAACCGCCCAGCATCATGCCCAACAGGCCGATGGAGAAGATTTCACCCAGCTGGATCTTGTCCAGGCCGACCTCATCGGCGATGTAGGAGGCGGTGTGCGAGAGCACCAGCAAATCGAAGCCGTCGAGGAAGGTGATCAATACCGAGACCAGAATCACCACGTAGTTGAAGCGTGACAACTTGCGGCCCTCTATAAGCGCCGCGACATCCAGGGTACGGGACTGTGACATGTGCGTTCTCCACTGCATTTTTTATTGTTGTTGGAGTGGCGCCCGCTCTGCACGGCGGGCGCGTCGAACCGCTTGAAACTATTCCAGATTGAACGCCAGCCTCTCATGCAATGCCTGGGCGGGTATGTCACTCAACCTGCCGTCGGGGCCTGCGAGATCCAACGCATGAGCGGCGGCGGCCCCCATCGCGATACACGGCCCCATCACGCGGACGCTCGACAGCGCGGCTGCATCGGCGTCTATGCAGCGGCCGGCGACGACCAGGTTATCGCTGCCTTGGGGAAGCATGCTGCGCAGCGGTACGCTGTGGATGTGATCGTCACCAAAGGGCTCCCACTGGTAACCGCTGGTATTGCCGTGTAGCTCCACCGGCCAGGAGGTGCGCGCTACCGCATCCGGGAACATCGTCGCAGCCCGCACTTCGTCAGTCGTCAGATGGTGGTGTCCGACGATCCAGCGAGTCTGGCGAATGCCTGGCAACGCATACGCCCGCACTTTGGCCTTGCCGTAAGCCTCGGGGTACTCCGATTTGAGGAAATCGATCACTTGGTCCACCTGCTGGCGTCCGGCGATGGCGACGTGAGAGGCAGCGACGGGATCCAGGGGCGTTTCGATGTGTGTCATGTTGAAGGCCGCCGTGCCGCGTCCAGGAAATTGGAAGAACAAGCCGTCATCGCGTTCGATCCCGTAGCTCTTGGCTTTTTGCTTGACCCGTTCGGTGAATTGCGCACGGGTGGGCAAGTGGGCTTCGTTGATATGTTCAAGGACGAACATTTGGGTGCCATAGATTGGCGTATCCGGCTCGCGACAGGCGAGCCCCGCGTTCCACACCAGTGCCGCATCGCCACTGGCATCGATAAATCCGTCGGCCATCACGCGCACATCGCCATAGCGTGTGGCCAACTCCACTTCCTGGATCCGCGTGCCTTCGCGCACTACATCACGTAACACCGCACCGAGCACCACGGTGATGCCAGCGTCGAGCACCTTTTGGCCAATCCAGCGACCGAGGGCGACTTCGTCGTAGTAAACCACGGTGGTCAATGGACCGATGGCCTGGTGCAAGTCTCCCGAGGCACCCAGGTCGCGAAGGATACCGTCGGCAATGCCATGGGTCAGCAGTTGGCGGTTCGGGCCGTTGGAGAACAGTCCGCAGAAGGTGCCGATGATCGAGCCGACCGCTTGGCCTCCGAGCATCGGCAGGGCGTCGAACAGCACCACGCGCTTGCCGAGCGCGGCGGCCTCGAGGGCGGCGGAGATACCGGAGATACCAGCCCCGGCGATGCATACGTCGGCCTGCAAGCGTTGGGCGGTGGGGGCGCTGGTACGGCGTACCGTGCGAATAACATGAGCCATAAAACTACCTTTGAGGTGTCAACAGGGTAGCCGAGCCCGAGCCCGTTGACCGAGGGCCACGGGAGCAGGTGTTTCGGCAGTCATATTCGGGTTACGACGGGTTTCGCGTTCGTTCCAGGCCGGGCGGCTGTGGCTGGATGGATAGATCGGTACGCGATTGACGCGGGATCACTTCGACGGTCCCGGCGTCGGCATCGACGCGGACCCAATCCCCGGTGCGAATCCGGTTCAGCGGGTCCTCGTTGAAGTCGGTCATGGCTGGCGCATGGACGACAACGGCACCAAGACCCATTTTCGCCGTCATTTCATTGAACAACATGGCGCCAGGCGCGACGCCAGCGAGACGGGCGATATGGAATTGCGAGGACCAGCCGGAAGACCCCTTGGCGCCGGGAAACACGAGGACCTTGCCGGCGAAACTGATGCCCTTGAGCTCGTGGCGTGTCTCGATGACGGTGCCGCTGCGCGGGTCGATGCCACCCCAGCCGGAGATGCGGTCACGGGTCACCAAGGCTTCGCCTTCGAAGCAGCCGCCGACAACCTTGCGGCCTCGGAGCGTAAAGGTTGCGCTCATTTCAGTACTCCTTTCCAACGGCCATCGATGGCCGCCTGGACGCATTCTGCGGTGGTGCCGAACCACGCCTGGATACCCATGATCGCCGGCAGGTAATGGGCCTGCTTGGCCGAGTCCACGGCCGCCACGCGCGTGCCCTTGGGCAGCACCTTGCCGATTGCCGAACAGGTATCGGTCATCACATGCCCACCTGCCTGCTCAATGATGTGGGTGTAACCGGCCACGTCTGCCAGTTGCTTGATCGACGCGGCGGTAAATATCCAGAGCTCGGTGTTCGCACTCAGACGCTGGCCTTCCAGCAGTTGGCAGACTTCCCAGATTTGTTCGAGGCTGTAATGCGGGCAGCCGAGCATGACGAAATCGACTTG
Source organism: Pseudomonas sp. DF11 (assembly GCF_058148565.1). Lineage (NCBI taxonomy): Bacteria > Pseudomonadati > Pseudomonadota > Gammaproteobacteria > Pseudomonadales > Pseudomonadaceae > Pseudomonas > Pseudomonas sp. DF11. The sequence continues at coordinate 96,764 of NZ_JBYVYN010000009.1, read as the reverse complement.
TGCATCGCGCGCCGTGACGTTGACTTGCTCGTAGGCCCAGCGCCGTTCGGCTTCACCAAAGCGCAACGTGGCTGAAGGCCGGGAGGCGCCGAACGCTTGCTCGCGAGTGCGGGCTTCAGGTGTGACCCCGACCAGGTGATACATTTCCACGCCACCGCTGGAAGCCGCCGCCGCGCCAAAGTGCTTGAGACGCGCCAGGTTGGGCTGATGGCTCACGCCTTCGATGACCGGGATGCAATCCTGCACCTGTTCACCGACCCAGTAGCCGAGCAGTCCCCAGTCGGCCGTGGTGCTCACGTCTATATCCAACTGGATCAGGTGGGTACCGCGACGGTTCTCGTCCAGGTGCAGGCCCCAATAGGGAATCTTGCCGGTCAGCATCGCTGCGCCGGTGCTTTCGCGGCCCTCGGCATTGGTGCGGGCGCCGAGTACCGAGTTGATGTAGATCACGGCGGAGGATTCCATCCACGCGCAGTGCTCGCCTTTCACCGGTACGTTGCCGACTTGATAGGGCGTGCAGGTATTCAACGGTTGCACACCCAGGCCGCTGCTGTAGGCCTGGCCGGTTTCATAAATGCGCACCACATCCGGCGAGATGCCTTGGCGTTCGGCATGCCGAGGGTCGATGCCTTGCTGCAGGTGACTGCTGAAGACCTTGACCTTGGGGATTTTGACCACCTCGGTGCTGTCGAGATTGAACTCGCTGAACACCGCGTCCATGCCACCCTCGCGCTCGGCGTACTGACGCAGGAACGGGGTGGTGGCACCGATGGTTCCGGCCACATTGCGCGTGTCCACCAGACATTCTGCGTCCAGGGCCTCGCCATAACGCACCAGTAAATCCATGGCTTTTTGCACCGCCGGACCTTGGTCGCCGGCGAGCATGGCTTTCTCGTCGTCGCGCAATCTCATTGCGGCTGTTCTCCCGAACGGGTGATGTCGAGCGGTTTGATCAGGACCGCACCGTGCTCCATGGACGACACGTTATTGCGGTAGATGTCCAGCCAGCCGCCGCCGAACTGTGGCGCCAAAGGCCGCCAGCGGGCCCGCCGTGCTTGCATCTCGGTTTCGCTGATATTGGCATCGAGGGTGTTGAGGTCCAGGTCGATGGTGACGATGTCGCCGTCCTCGACCAGCGCCAAAGGTCCGCCGACGGCCGCTTCAGGAGCGACTTCGGCCACGACCAGGCCCTTGCACACCAACCCTGAAAGATGACCGTCAGTCAGCATGGCCACGTGGTCGCCCAACCCGGCGCCGTCAATGGCGAACACCACTTTCGAGGCGCCGCCGCCCATGGCCGGCCCGCCGCGCACGCCGGCGCCGCGCATGACCACCACATGGCCGGGCTGGATGCGCCCGTCCTGCAAGGCTTCGATGGCATCGGCGGAGCGTTCGAAACAAATCGCAGGCCCCTCGAAGCGGCGCATCTTCTGCGGATCGATGCCGTATTTGACGATGCCTGCCTGGGGCGCGATATTGCCGCGCAGCATCACGATGGCCGGTTGGGTGGCGAAGGGATTGTCCAGTGGGCGGATCACCTCATCGTCGCTGACGATCACCCCGTGCAGGTTCTGCGTCAGGGTTTTGCCAGTGACCGTCAATGCATCGCCATGCAGCAAGGGCTCCAGGCGCTTGAGCAACCCACGCCCACCGCCCGCGGCTTCCATTTGCTCGATGCTATGTTCACCCACCGGCCGTACGCCGACCAGCACAGGCACCTGTTTGCCCAGGTCCCTGAAGAGCTGGTAGACGTCCACGTCGACTCCGCCTTCGGCTGCCACCGCCTGCATATGCTTGATGGTATTGACGGAGCCGCCCGCGGCGAGAATGGTCGCCACTGCGTTGGCGAAGGCCTCGGGGGTGAGGATATCGCGAGGCTTGAGGTCTTCTTCGACCATTTCCACAATGCGTTGGCCGGCTTGGTGCACGAAATCGAACATCTGCCGGCTGTTGGCCGCGATGGGCGCGCTGCCAGGCAAAGCCATGCCAAGGGCTTCACACACCAGGTGCATCGAGTTGGCGGTGCCCATCCCCGAGCAGACCCCAGGGCCCTTGATGGCATTGCGGGCCATGCCGGCCAATTCCTCGACCAGCAGCTTGCCGGTGACCACGTGCATGGAACTGATGAACACGTCTTCGATATCGACATGCTTACCGTTGTATTCGCCACTCGGCTGGTAGCCACAGACCACCACCAGCGTCGGAATATTCAGGCGGGCGGCGGCCATCAGTTGGCCGGGTACGGTCTTGTCGCAGGAGGCCAGGCAGATCATGCCGTCGAGTTGAGCGCCTTCAACCGCGACTTCGATATCGTTGGTGATGAGGTCGCGGGCGGCGAGCATATAGGCGCCCCCGGCACCGGCACCGGTGATGAAGTCACTGGGAGCGGCAGTACGAATTTCGAAGGGCAGGGCGCCGGCATCGCGTATCGATTGCTTGAGGGCATTGGCGATGCCATCCAGATGGCTGAAGCAGATCGCCAGGTTGGACGACGAGTTCACGATAGCGATCTTGGGCTTCTCCAGCTCGCTCTCGTCAATTCCCAAGGCACGCCACTGGGCGGCGCGCACAGCCCATAAATAGGACCCGTAGGGGAAATTGCTGCGCAGCTTCTTGGGCATGGTGTGCTCCGTTATTGTTATAAGAATGCCAATCTGGTTAATCGCGTTAACGATCTTGTGCCGAGTCTAGGCGTCAGCCTAGAATCCGAAAACCTTATTTCACTTATAGATAAAATCCAAAATATGGATATCAAGGACGTCGACCTCAACCTGCTGAAAGTCTTCGATGCGTTGCGCAAAAAGCAAAGCGTGACCCTGGCCGGGGATCTCATGGGGCTCAGTCAACCTGCCATGAGTTTCGCCCTGGGTAAGTTACGGACGCTATTCGATGATCCTTTGTTCATCCGTACCTCCCATGGCATGCAGCCCACCGCGAGAGCCTTGCAGATCGCCGAGCCGGTGCAACGCATTCTGGAGATGGTCAGCAGCGAGGTACTGCCGTCCACGGGATTCGTCGCCGAGCACTCGGATCGCCAGTTAGTGTTGTGCATGTCGGATATCGGTGAAATGGTGTTCCTGCCACGGCTGATGCGCATGCTCGACAAAACGGCGCCGAAGCTGAGAATTCGCACCCAGGCGTTGTCCTCCGAGCAATTGGAAGAGGGCTTGGACGCTGGCGAGGTCGACGCGGCCATTGGCTATTTCCCTCGTTTGCTCAACACCTCGATCCGGCATCGGGCGCTGTACAGCCACTCTTTCGTGTGCATAGTACGCAGCGATCATCCCACCATCGGCGACACCATAAGCGCCGAGCAATACCAGGCCGCCGTGCACGTCGCCGTCCAGGCCGAGGGGCGCGGCATGAGTGTGCTGGATCGGGAGCTGGCCTCCCACGGCGTAACGCGACGGGTGCGGTTCAGCCTGCCACGATTCATGGGTGTGCCGTTCCTGGTGGCCGAGTCCGACATGATCGCCACCGTCCCACTGGCAGTCGGCCGGCGGTTCTCCGAAATCACCAATGTGCGCCTGGTCCCGCTGCCTTGGGCTATCTGCGGTTATGACATACACCTGTATTGGCATACGCGCTTTCATCATGACCCGGCTAATCGTTGGTTGCGTCAATCCTTCATTGAGTTGCTCGGTGACTTTTCTCCTAGCGAGCAGATGCCGATTTGATTTATTGATTAATGGTTAATTTAAATAACTAATGTCGCCCGGTTGGGTTCTGTTCGTCCAGGCCGGTCTAGCAGATCGGCAGCCCTTCCGGCCCTCGTCGTGTCATGGGATTTTGTAAACCGTACGTAAGCCCTCAACGGCGTCCCCCATTTTGGCTGACCTTAATAGACCTGGGGCACGATGAGTTCCGGCGGCGTGGGGCTGCGGGAATAATCCTCCTGCCTGACACGTTGCGGCAGCTCGATTACCGGCATTTCCACCTCTTCATAGGGCATCTGCCCGAGAAGGTGATGGATGCAGTTGAGCCTGGCTTTCTTTTTGTCATCAGCTTGTACCACCCACCACGGCGCTTCGGCGATGTGGGTGCGTTCAAGCATGATTTCCTTGGCCTTGGTATAGGCTTCCCAACGCCGACGGGACTCCAGATCCATGGGGCTGAGTTTCCATTGCTTGAGCGGATCGTGGATGCGACTGAGAAAGCGCAGATGCTGTTCCTGGTCGGAAATGGAGAACCAGTATTTGATCAGTTGGATGCCGGAGCGGGCGAGCATCCGTTCGAACTCCGGTACGGTACGGAAGAACTCCTCGTACTGGTCTTCGTTGCAAAACCCCATCACTTGTTCCACACCCGCACGGTTGTACCAACTACGGTCAAACAGCACGATTTCGCCCGCCGCCGGCAGGTGCGAGACATAGCGCTGGAAGTACCACTGAGTACGTTCCCGGTCGTTGGGGGCGGGTAGGGCGGCTACCCTGCAGACCCTGGGATTCAGGCGTTGGGTGATACGTTTGATCACACCGCCTTTTCCCGCGGCATCACGCCCTTCGAACAGGATCACGACTTTGTGGCCCGTCTTGACCACCCAGCTTTGCAGCTTTACCAGTTCGCCTTGCAGGCGGAACAGTTCGCTGAAATAGGTCCTTCGAGCATCCTTCTCAGTACCTTCTTCTACGTGCTCATCAAACAGCGCGTTCAGGTCATGACCGTCTTCGGATAATTCCAATTCCAGCTCTTCGTCACTGTGATCAAGCAGTTCACGGTGGATGCGCTGGATTAAGGTGGCTTCTCTGGGAGACATAGGAGGGAGGCTCGCGCGAGGATGGGGTGGCAAAGTGTTAGGCGTAATTTGTTACGAACCAATTACATTAAGTCCCTGCCGGGCCATATGGAGAGTGAGGGGACCGCTGCCATTCAACTTTCATGAGGGTGTAACAAAACTGCTGCAAAGTTCGGGAGCCCGTAATCACAAGGTGTCCCCCTAATGAAAAGTTTGATGAAGTCTGCTGCGCTCGCCATTGCGGTTTCTCTTTGTGCCACCTCGGCGTCCTACGCTGCGGAGAGTGTCCGTCTGACGGGGTCCGGGGCGAGTTTCCCTGCACCGATCTACCTCACTTGGTTCAAGGATTTCAGCAAGAAATCTGACGGTGTCACTGTGGATTACCAATCCAAGGGTAGTGGCGCGGGTGTACAGGACTTTCTGAACAAAACGGTTGATTTCGCCGCCAGTGACTCGGCGATGAAAGAGGAAGATATCGCCAAGGTCGCCGAAGGCGTGCAGTTGTTGCCGATGACCGCGGGTGAAATCGTGCTGGCTTATAACCTGCCGGGCAATCCGAAGGGCCTCAAACTGCCCCGAGATGTGTACTCCAACATTTTTCTGGGCAAAATCACCCGCTGGAACGATCCGAAGATTGTCGCCGCCAACCCGGATCTGAAACTCTCCGATACGCCGATCACGGTTGTTGTGCGTGCGGACTCCAGCGGCACGACTGCGGTATTCACTAAGCACCTGGCGACAATCAATCCGGAGTTCAAGCAGGCGTTGGGGGAGGGCAACACCGTCAACTGGCCGGCGAGCGACAAGTTCATCAAGTCGCCGAAGAACGATGGTGTCACGGCCACTGTGCGCCAAACCCCGGGCGCGATCGGGTACATCGAATACGGCTTCGCCAAGCTTGCCAAGGTCGACTTTGCTCAACTGCAGAACAAGGCCGGTCAGTACGTCGTGCCAAACGCCGAAAGCGGCGCCGAAGCCTTGGCGGCGGTGAAGATGCCGGAAAACCTGGTGGCCTGGTTGCCTGATCCGGATGGTGCCAAGTCCTACCCGATCACGTCCTACACCTGGATGATTTTCCGCAAGGACAACGGCAATCCGGCCAAGGCCAAGGCCATGCGTGAAATGGTCGAATACAGCCTGGCCGAGGGGCAGAAGATTGCCGATTCGATGGGTTATATCCCATTGCCGCAATCGGTCGTCGAGCAGGTTCGCAAAGCGTCCGCCAACATCCAGTAACGCCGTGAGGTCTCTCTCGGAGTGTGCGTCTGCGCCACGCCGGGAGAGTTTTCCCCCTTGTTCCGGACTCCGCCCATGAACAAACCTTTTGTCGTACCGGTTAATCCGGACTCTGCCTGCCAACCACCTTCGAGGAAGGATTTCCTGGTTGATCGCACCTTTCGTGCGCTTGCGCGTATCGGCGTGGTGCTGATTCTGGCGCTGGTATTTGCGCTGGTGTTCGAGGTGGGACGCAAGGCACTTCCCGGCATGGAGAAGCACGGCTTTGATGTGCTTTTGGGCAGCGTCTGGGACGTTAACCAGGGCAAATACGGCATCCTGCCGGCTATCTGGGGCACGCTCTACAGCGCCTTTATCGCATTGCTGATCGCCGGTTTCTTCGGCGTCAGCATGGCGATTTTCCTGACCCAGGATTTCCTGCCGCCCAAGCTCGCCGCTATCTTCCGCACCATCGTCGAATTGCTGGCGGCCATCCCCAGCGTGGTCTATGGCCTGTGGGGGATCTACGTGGTGATCCCGGCGATTCGGCCGCTGACAACCTGGTTGAACAGCGAACTCGGCTGGGTCCCCTTTTTCGGCACGACCCTGAGCGGCCCAGGCCTGCTACCCGCAGCGCTGGTACTCGCCATCATGATTCTGCCGACCATTGCCGCCGTTTCGCAGGACGCGCTCACGGCTGTGCCGATGAAAACCAAGCAGGCCGCCTATGGCATGGGGACTACCCATTGGGAAGCGATTCTCAAGGTGATGGTGCCTTCCGCCGCCACCGGCATCTTCGGCTCTCTGGTGCTGGGCCTGGGGCGCGCCCTGGGTGAAACGATGGCGCTGGCCATGCTGGTCGGCAATGCCAACAACATTTCCCTCTCGCTGTTTGCACCGGCCAACACGCTCGCCGCCCTGCTGGCGTTGAACTTCCCCGAAGCCGGGCCGAACGAGATCGAGGTGTTGATGTATGCGGCCCTGGTGCTGATGTTGATTACGCTGATCGTGAACATCTTCGGTTCGATGATCATGATGTACGCCCAACGGGGTAATAAGTGATGACTGATCTGACTGCTGCAACAGACCTGACGTCTCCAACAGGTGCGATGCCCAGCCTGCAGCGCAAGTTCGAAGGCCGTGCCCTGCGAAGCCTGATCCTGACCACCCTGGTCTGGGCTGGTGCGCTATTGGCCAGTGTGCCGCTGATCTCTGTGCTCTACATGTTGATTACCCGCGGCGGCGCGCGCCTCAACCTGGAAGTCTTTACCGAACTGCCGCCGACCGGCTTCGAGATGGGGGGCGGTTTCGGCAACGCGATGGCAGGTACCTTCGTGATGGTCGGTATCGCGGCGGCGATCGCGGTGCCGGTCGGCATCATGGCGGCAATCTTCCTGGCTGAGCTGGGACCGGACAGCAAGCTGGGGAACGCCGCGCGTTTTGCCGCCAAGATGCTCACGGGCCTGCCGTCGATCCTGGCCGGGGTGTTTGCCTACGCCCTGGTGGTGATGACCACCGGTACGTATTCGGCGCCGGCGGGTGGCGTGGCCCTGGCGGTCCTGATGCTGCCTATTGTCGTGCTGACGGCGGAAGAGTCGATGCGGATGGTGCCCAAGATCATGAAGGATGCCGCCTATGGCATGGGCTGCACCCGTTCGCAGGTGATCTGGAAAATCATCTTGCCGACCGGCATGCCGGCCATCCTGACAGGGGTCATGCTGGCTGTGGCTCGTGCCGCGGGCGAGACGGCGCCGCTGCTGTTTACCGCGCTGTTCAGCAACTATTGGATTTACCACCAGGGCAATCTCGAGGTCATGAACCCGACTGCCTCGCTGGCAGTGCTGATCTACAACTTCTCCGGGATGCCTTTCGACAACCAACTTGAACTCGCATGGGCGGCCTCACTGGTGCTGGTGATGATCGTGCTGTTCGTGAACATCATCAGTCGTATTTTCGGCAAGCCCAAATATTAAGAACGGGAGCATCTGATCTTGAACGTATCCACTGCGCAAATAGCCGCTCCGTTTGTCACCCAGGCGCCTGTAGTCATGGACTGCAAACTGGACAAGATTTTCTATGGCAACTTCATGGCGGTACGTGACAGCCATGTGCCGATCGAAAAAAACAAGATCACCGGATTCATCGGTCCTTCCGGCTGTGGCAAGAGCACCGTATTGCGTAGCCTCAACCGGATGAATGACCTGGTGAAGGGGTTCCGTTTCGAGGGCCATGTACATTTCCTCGGACAGGACGTCTACGGCAAGGGCGTTGATCCGGTGGTCGTGCGCCGTTACATCGGCATGGTGTTCCAGCAGCCGAACCCGTTTTCGATGAGCATTTTCGACAACGTCGCGTTTGGTCTGCGCCTCAATCGCTACAAAGGCGACATCGGCGACCGGGTCAAGCATGCGCTGCAAGGCGCCGCGCTGTGGGACGAAGTCAAGGACAAGCTCAAGGTCAGCGGCCTGTCGCTCTCCGGTGGCCAGCAACAACGACTGTGCATTGCCCGCGCCATCGCCACCGAGCCGGAAGTCCTGCTGCTGGATGAGCCGTGTTCGGCGCTCGACCCGATCGCTACCCGGCGGGTCGAGGAGCTGATGGTGGAGTTGAAGAAGGACTACACCATCGCGCTGGTCACCCACAACATGCAGCAAGCCATCCGTGTCGCTGACACCACGGCTTTCTTCTCGGTGGACATTTCCCAGGGCACGCGAACCGGCTATCTGGTGGAAATGGGCCCGACCACGCAGATTTTCGACAATCCGCGTGAGCAGATGACAGGAGACTACATCAGCGGCAAGTTCAGCTAAGCATCACATCCGGTCAAGGCCGCATACCTGCAGAAGCCAAACGGATTTGGCGGCATCCGGTAGACATTTGCCAAACGTTTTCAAGGAGCACCAATGCCTGTTACGCACCGCCTTGATTTACCTGCAATTGAACGCGCACTGCGTGAAGTTCAAGGCCGCTTCGTCGAGTTGAGCCGGTACTTCACCGAGCCGCGAGACCCTTTGACTGATGAAGTGCTGCAGAATGTGCTTGAAGGTTATGCGTTGGTTGACGACTATGTCGCCCGCGGCGTCGACCTGTTCGATCTTCAGCAACTGAACCTGATGCTGGAGATCAATGCCACGGTGCTGTGTGGCCGAGATCCGGCGCGCCGGTTGGAATACGCCCAGCACCTGGCAGCCACCGAGGCGCATTTCTTCAACAATGTTGAGGGAGGCATCAAGGACTTGTACAACTGGTATTGCGCGTATCGCAGCGAATCCGTCTGGAAGCGTGCGGCCGGTGTCTATGTACGCATTCTCAGCAAGCCGCAGCTGTTCATCGAAGGTAACAACCGCAGTGGGTCGCTCATCGTCAGCTATTTGCTCATGCGCGCGGGTTTGCCTCCTTTCGTGCTGACGCTGGAAAACGCAAAGGGCTACTTCAATCCGTCCTCGGTCATACGCAACTCCGCCAAGCACGGCGTCAAGGCGTTGTACGAATTGCCCAAGATCAAGAAAAAATACGCAGCTTTTTTAGAAGAACAGGCGCCCGATCCCATGAAGTTTTTTCTCAAGGACAAGTCCTTGCCCATTTATCAAGGTGGCCATTGATGAGCGAGTATCCAGCGTTCGCCAGGTGCAAAACCTTCGGCAGCCGGGTAGGGCGGGTCATCCGCCGCGCTATGCCGACGCAGTTGTTCAAGCGGCAACGCATACGAATTTCATTCGATATCGATGACACGCTCGCCTGCCAACTTCACCATTGTGCCGTCGAGCAGAGCAGGCTGCCGGCCTGTGTTCATCGTTGGTTGGGTGAGCCGTTGCGCATGGGCACACGCTCCCTGATCCGAGAGCTGCGCCGCCAGGGCTGCAGCATCTGGGTCTACACGTCGTCCGGACGCACGCCGTCCTATATCCGGCGTTGGCTATTGCTGTACGGCATCCGCGTCGACGGCGTGGTCAACAGCGTGCTGCACAACCGTGCCCTGACGGTGCATGGGATGTTGAATGCGCCTTCGAAATATCCGCCAGCGTTCGATATCGATTTGCATGTCGATGATTCCGAGGGCGTGCAGATTGAAGGCAAGGATCATGGGTTTCGCGTTGCCGTGGTGCATCCGGAGGATGACCGCTGGACGCAGAAAGTCCTGGAGGCGGTCGCCATTGTCCAGGCGCAGCTCGCCTGGCAGCAAATGTTCAGACAGAAAGAGTCGGTGCAACAACGGGCAGACGCTTTCCTTGAACCTCTCAGTTAAGGTGGTACGACTCCGCTACTAGTTGCAGTGCAGTTGCTCAACCGTGCGGGCGTGTTCCCTAGTGCCTTTTTTGAACATTGTGATAAAGGCGTTGACCGAGCTATAGCTCAGCTCGGCCGCAACGTTCTGCACCTTCGCACCACTGGCCAGTTCTCGCAGCGCAACAACAAGGTGCAACTGCTGCCGCCAGCGTCCAAGCGTGAGGTCCGTCTCACGAATCATCAATCGCGACAGCGACCTCTCGCGCATCGCCACGCGTTTCGCCCATTCGGCTGACGTACTGCGATCGGAGGGCTCGAGTGTCAGCGCATTTGCTATCGCACGAATTTTAGGATTACTGGAGATGGGTAGGTTGAAGCGCTCACGGGGCATTCGACCAGTTCGTCGAGCATCACTCTCGCAAGCTTGATAATCTGCAAAGTCGAGCTGCCGAGCAACCGCCGGCCGGTCCATGAGGTCGGGATCGAAGGCAGAAATGGCTAATGGACCTGGCCTTGCCAGGGTCCGTAGGTTTTGCGGGTGTGATCATGTCGCCCGGGGGGCGGCTCAGTGCGCGAATATACGGCTAGGTGATCGGGCGAGTGGCGGCCGCAACCCGGATCGACAGATCAGGACTGAGAGCGGGCGCCAGTGAAGGCGCACCGAAGGGGACAAGAACTACGGTCGTGAACTAGTGGGCAAAGAACACCAATGCACGCAATTCGATACTACGCCTTGGAGGGGCATCACGTGGCGTAGAAGGATCATCGAAAGCGGTGTGTGCACCCGCTCGTGCCACACCATCGGTGCGCGAATCGAAGATCTTGAGCAGCAGTGCTTCTTCAGGTCGTAGGCGGGGGTAGTAATACCAGCGATGATTCGGGTTTGCGCGCACGGAAAAAGTTTCCCCGACTTTGTCGCGATACACCAGGTCGCTGGGCAGGAAGTCGGCAGGATCGATGGTGCTGGCATCGCACAGCGCTAACGGTGTGGTAAAGACCGGTCCCCCGATGGGACGCCACAAATTGATGATTGCAAAGCGTTTGAGCAAACGTTGCTCGGCTTCTTCCGGGGGCAAGTGATCGCGCACACGGCGCACGGCGGAACGCTCAGTCTGGTCGTTATGAACATAACGCACCGGTTCGCGCATTCCTGCAGCCTCTCTGCCAGGCTGATCAACACGAATGGTGTGGTCAAAGATCACGGTTTTGATGGCGCCCGTTTGCTCGCGAATCAGTGCGTCAGCCTCGGGGTAATAGAGCAGGCGAACTTGCGTTTCGTCTTCCAGATCAGGCACCGCACTTGGACGCTCGATTCGCTCAAAGCCTTGCACATCGAGGGTGGCGGGGGTGTCGAGCAGGCGTGCGTTATGAATATTGACCCGAGTCGGCTGCAGGACACCCGTGCGTTGTGGTTGGCCGTCGGGCTGCGCGAATGCGTAATTGACCGGACGTATGCCATTGTCCAGCAGATAGTTGAGCTCGCCGATTACGGATACAGGTGCAATGTCTTGCTGATGGGTTCCCATAAGAACTCCTTGGCTCGAGGCGAGCCGCTTTAAAATGATTCCTTGAACGGCCGCAAATCCAATTCCTGCGTCCATGCGCTGCGCGGTTGTGTATGCAGGTACCAGTAAGCTTCGGCGATATCCTCAAGCTGTAATGCGCCCTCAGCGCCTAGCTGCTCAAGACGCTGCGGAGCATGGCTGCGTAAGCGTTCGCCATTGATGCCGCCATCGATCACCACGTGCGCGACGTGAACATTTTGCGGGCCGAACTCACGAGCGAAGGACTGACTCAACGAGCGCAGTCCGGCCTTCGCCGCTGCAAACGCCGCGAACGGTGGCTTGCCCCTCAAGGAGGCCGTGGCCCCCGTGAACAGCAATGTGCCGCCACCGTTTTCAAGCAACGCGCGGGTGGCTTCTCTGGCGAACAAAAAACCGCCCAGGGTCGAAGCTCGCCAAGTTTGTTCGAACAGGTCGGCGCTGAGTTCAAGGCTGGGGGATGACACCGAGTTACCCACATTGAAGATCGCGACCTTCAGTTGGCCAAGCTCCCTGACAGCCTTGATCGCAGCCAGGATATCGGCTTCATTGCCTGCGTCTGCCGGCAATGCCACCGCATCGCCATCCTGTGCCTGGATGCTCTCGACGACGGCCTTGAGCTTATCGGGGCTGCGACCGCTCACGGCGACCTTATATCCACCTTTGGCGAATCGTCGTGCCAGCGCCGCGCCTAATCCTTCGACAGCACCGACCCCGTTTACCCAGGCAACTTCTGCGGTTAATGACATGCTGGCGTCCTTCAAGGGCAAGAAGGAACTTACTGTAACGTCCTATTTAAATCGCAGATTAGAATTTTGGACGCTAACGATAGATCGGATTAGTGATTGCAATGACCGCGTAAGTGCTCAGCCTTCACCGCTAGCGACCCATCACCGCGCTCAACAAGTTCATGGACGTCATATTCATGAATAACTCGAACCTGCTCTCGCGCCGATGTTCGAGATCATCTTGAACACGGAGTTTTACCTTGTGCTGACCGGCACCTCCTGCCCACGTCAGGACCAAACGCTTAAACAGGAATAACCTTAGCGTTATATGATTCTTTCATAATCTTGCATCATTAATATAATCGCTGATGCTTTCAGCCTCGACCTTTGAGTCTTGCTGAACACAACACTGCTGACTCGGTTTTTTCCCCTCAGCCACGCCGCCCCAACCTCTATAAAGGCCTTTCATGACGTTTAAAAAACTCATCATCGCCGCCAGCCTGTTGTTCGCCGCCGCCGGGGCACATGCCCAGCAAGCCATTGATATCAGCTACCAGCGTTCATCGACCTTATGGATATTGCTCAAGCAAAACGGCCAACTGGAAGAGCGACTGAAGCCCTTGGGCTTCACTGTCAACTGGCATGAATTCAGCACCGGCCTGCTCAGTTCCCTGAACGCCGGCAGTGTCGATTTGCATGCCGACGTCGCCGACGCCTTTGCGCTGTTCACCCAGGCTGCCGATGCGCCATTGACCTACTACGCCCGAGAAAACCCATCGCCTGGCGCCCAGGCCATCATCGTTCCGGACAACTCGCCCATCCACAGCGTTGCCGATCTGAAAGGCAAGACCGTTGCGGTTTCCAAAGGCTCGGGCAGCAACTTCCTATTGATTTCGGCGTTGAAAAAAGCCGGTTTGACGCTCGCCGATATCACCCCGCGTTACCTGGAAGCACCGGATGGCGGGGCGGCATTCGCCAACGGCAGTGTCGATGCCTGGGCTATCTGGGACCCGTTCCTGGCGACCCAACAACTGGATCATCACGTGCGCGTGCTGGCTGACGGCAAGGACGGCCTGGCCGATTACAACCGCTTCTACCTGGCAACGACAAAGTTCGCCAGCGCGCACCCGGACGTGTTGCAAGTTACCTTCGATACCCTGCGTGAGACGGGGCAGTGGGTCAAAGCGCACCCACAAGAGGCCGCGAAGATACTCGGCCCGTTGTGGGGCAACATTCCTTCCGCCACCGTGGAACTGGCCAATACCCGCCGTAGCTATGACATCGTCCCGGTCAAGGTCGATGAGTTGGTCGAGCAGCAACGTATCGCTGACACCTATTACGCGGCGAAGCTGACGCCCAAGGCGTTGAAGGTTTCCGATATTGCGGTCTGGACGCCGAAGGCTAAGTAGGGGAGTGTTGGCATGAGTCGTCAAATTCACCTGTCAGCGTTCTTGCTGACGGGGCCAGTCGTTCACAGTCACGCCGTCTGGCGTCACCCTGAAACCGTCGGCAATTACCTCGATCCCGAATACTACGCGCGCGTCGCAAAAGTCGTGGAGGAGGGGTTGTTCGACTTTCTGTTCTTCGCCGATCGCCTCGCAGTGGGTGATCAAATGGGCGGCTCCCGGGATCTGGCATTGCGTTATGGCGCTCAGGATGCGACACGCCTGGACCCACTTCCGATCCTGTCTTACCTGATCGGGCAAACGAGCAAGCTCGGCCTGGGTGCAACCCGCTCCACGACCTATTACGAACCCGCGCACATCGCCCGGGAGTTCGCCACTCTGGATCACCTGTCCAAGGGCCGCGCGGCGTGGAACATCGTCACCTCGATGAACGACAGCGAAGGTCGGCTGTTCGGCAAGGACAAGCATCTGGAGCACGACCTGCGTTACGACCGTGCCGACGAGTTCGTCGAAGTGGCGTTGAAGCTATGGCGCAGTTGGGAACCTGGCGCGCTCAAGCTCGATCGCGAAAGCGGGGAGCTGGCCGATCCATCGAAGATCCAGTCGGTGCAGCACCGTGGCGAGTGGTTCAAGGTCGAAGGCCCCCTGAATATTCCGCGCACGCCCCAAGGAAGACCGGTGCTGATCCAGGCCGGTTCGTCCGGTCGCGGTCGGCGTTTCGGGGCGCGTTGGGCGGAAGCGATCTTTACCATTCATCCGCACCTGAGCGCTATGCGCGCCTTCCGCGACGACGTACGTGCGCAGGTCGTGCAACAAGGGCGCGAGGCTGACAGCTGCAAAGTGCTGACAGCGGTCATGCCGTTCATTGGCGGCACGGAAGCCGAAGCACGGACCAAACGCGATCGACACAACGCACTGGCACGTCCCGAATTAGGGCTGGTCACGCTGGCCTCACAGCTCAATGTCGACCTGTCACCGTTTCCGTTATCCGCGACGCTGGCGCAGATAGCCCAATCGCCGCTGATCCATCCGGCGGCGGCCGAAAAACTACTGATGCAGGGTGCCGAGACCACGCTGGAGCAACTGGGGCGGATCTTCGCCAGCAGCGTTCGCGTTCCGCAACTGGTGGGCACCGGCGCGCAAATCGCCGACCAACTGGCCGAGTTGTTCCAGGGCGAAGGTTGCGACGGCTTCGTGATCTCGCCGGGTTACCTGCCGGGATCGTTCAGCGAATTCGTCGAAAGCGTGATCCCCCATCTGCAACGCAAAGGCTTGTTCCGTCGCGCTTATGAAGGCTCGACCTTGCGTGAGCACCTGGGGCTCGGCGAGCTGAAGAACTGAACTCTTCTACCAACCAAAGGGATATTTGAATGGCTGTTTTCGAACGTTTGACCCGTCGTCACCTGCTGGGGCTGGCCAGTGTTGCCCTGGCGAGTCCGTTGTTGATGGCGTTGCCGCGTTTTAGCCGGGCGGCGGATGAGCACGCCGGCCATGTTATCGATAGCTCCAGCGAGCCCGCCGGCACGGGCGAATTCATTCGCCTGGATGCCCCGCGCGCGCTGAAACTGGCGGTCAACCTCAATGCGGTTTGTCTGGCGCCAGTGGTCATCGCCCACGGTCAGGGTTTCTTCAAGAAGCACAACCTCGATGTCGAACTGGTCAACTTTGGCAACTCCACCGAAGTGCTGCTTGAAGCCATCGCCACCGGCAAGGCCGATGCTGGAGTCGGCATGGCATTGCGCTGGCTCAAGGCGCTGGAGCAGGGCTTCGACGTCAAACTCACCGCCGGCACTCACGGCGGTTGCCTGCGTTTGCTCAGCGCAGTAAACGGCAACGTGCATAAGCTTGAAGACCTCAAGGGCAAAACCATCGGCGTCACCGACATGGCCAGCCCGGACCGTAACTTCTTCTCGATCCTGCTGAAAAAGCACGGCATCGATCCGGTGCGGGATGTGGAATGGCGACTGTACCCGGCCGACCTGCTGGGCACAGCGCTGGAGCGTGGTGAAGTGCAGGCAGTCAGCGGCAGTGATCCGTTCATGTACCGCCTGATCAAGACCGGCAAAGCCCAGGAGCTGTCCACCAATCTGGTCGAGGAGTACGCCAACCTCAGCTGCTGCGTCGTTGGCGTCACCGGCAAACTGGTGCGTGAGGACAAACGCGTGGTCGCAGCCCTGACTCAGGCCGTTCTCGAGGCCCACGATTACTCGGTGAAAAACCCCGAGGCCGTGGCCAAGGGCTTCCAGGCCTATGCGTTGAATACTTCCACCGAAGAAGTCGAGGCCATCCTGCACGACCATACCCACGGTCATCATGCCGTTGGCCCGTTGCTGACTAAGGAGATCACCACTTACGTCACCGACCTGAAAACCGTGGAGGTGATCAGTCAGGGGACCGACGCCGGAGCGTTCGCCAAGGAGATCACCGCCGATGTCTTCAGCTGATGTTTCGACGTTGGCCGCATCCGCCAGGCCGTGGGTATTCAAGCTTTGGCGCCAAGGTGCGGTCGCGGTGACGGCATGGGTGGCGGTTGCGTTGCTGATCAGCTATTGGCCCAACGCCACGCGCCTTTGGCCGATGACCCAAGGCCTGGCGAATCTATGCCTGGCCGTGGCGACATTGATCGGGTTGCTGGGCATCGTCGGTCACTGGTCGGCGAAGCTCGCCACGCGCCTACGGGCAGCAGGCGCCTGGTTGATCGCACTGCCCATTCTGCTGGGCATCTGGGAACTGCTCACCGCCAAGCTTGGCCTGCTGCCGGTGCCATTCTTTGCACCGCCGCAAGCGTTGCTCGCGGTGTACGTCGATGACTGGCCACGCCTGGCCGACAGCTTGCTGCATTCGGCACTGTTGCTTGGAAGTGGAGTGGCGCTGGGTGCCGCGACCGGTTTTGTGGCCGGAGTTGCGATCGGTTGGTCGAGCAGTATCGGCTACTGGTTGCACCCGGTCCTGCGCATTCTCGGGCCGGTGCCTTCGACGGCGCTGTTGCCACTGTGCTTCTTTCTGTTTCCCACCAGTTGGAGTGCCAGTGTCTTTCTCATTGCTCTGGCGACCTGGTTTCCGGTGACGGTGTTGACGTGGTCCGGTGTGGCCAGTGTCGACAAAGCCTATTACGACGTGGCCCGGACGTTGGGCGCGAAGCAGGGCTTTCTGATTTTCAAAGTGGCGATCCCGGCCGCTTTGCCCCACGTGTTTGTCGGTTTGTTCATGGGGTTGGGCGCCTCGTTCTCGACCCTGGTGGTCGCGGAAATGATGGGAGTCAAATCTGGCATCGGCTGGTACTTGCAATGGGCCCAGGGTTGGGCGGCCTACGCCAATATGTACGCGGCATTGTTGATCATGGCACTGGCCTGCTCGGGGTTGATCTCGGCGCTGTTTCTGATCCGTGACCGGTTGTTGGCCTGGCAAAAAGGAGCGATGAAATGGTAGCGCTGGCACACGCAGCAACCGCATCGGCAGGGTTAGCCCTGCGCATTGACAACCTGAGCCACGGTTTTGCCCTGGACGGTCAGCACTTGCCGGTACTGGATCGGGTTTCCCTCGACGTGGCGCCCAGCGAGTTCGTCGCGTTGCTCGGGCCTTCAGGGTGCGGCAAGTCCACATTGTTGCGCCTGGTGGCGGGGCTGGAGCCTGCCGATTCGGGCGCTTTGCTGGCTGATGGCCTGCCGATTAAGGGGCCGGACCCGAGTCGGGTCGTGGTGTTCCAGGACCCGACGCTGTACCCGTGGCGGCGCGTGTGGGACAACGTCGCCCTTGGCCTTGAGGCCCAGGGGCTGCTCAAAACCTATTCCGCCAAGGTCGATGAGGCACTGGAAAAAGTTGGCCTCAGCCCGTTCTCCCGAGCCTATCCACGGCAGCTGTCAGGGGGGATGGCCCAGCGTGTCGCGTTGGCTCGGGCGTTGGTCAACGAACCGCGGCTACTGATTCTCGACGAGCCGTTAGGCAAGCTGGATTCGCTGACCCGCATTGCCATGCAGAAAGAGTTGATCGATTTGTGGCAACGTCAGGGTTACACCGCGCTGCTGGTGACCCATGATGTTGAAGAGGCTTTGCTGCTGGCCAATCGAGTGATCGTATTCAGTGACCGACCGGCAGCGATTAAAGCGCAATTGACCATCGAACGGCCTTATCCGCGTCATCGCGACGATCCTTATCTGGTGGATCTGAGACGCCAGATCATGGGGTTGCTGGGGCTGGGTGAGAGCTGGTAATTATTGGTTGAGTGCCCGAGCACTCTTTGCAGGACAACAGAGCACAAATGTGGGAGCGGGCTTGCTCGCGACGAGGGACAGGCATTCAACATTGATGGCGACTGACACACCGCTTTCGCGAGCAAGCCCGCTCCCGCATCAGATCTATTGCGTGCTATCGACCGTATTCCATTGGGAGTTCATCGCGCCATGAGTTTCACTTCACTGCATTGGGGCGCGTACCGTCCGCAGGTCGTCGACGGAAAACTGGATGCGATGGTGCCTGTTGAATGGGACTCCGATCCGTCGCCCATCGGTGCTTCGATTCCCGGGGCCATTACTTCGCCGACGCGGATCATGCGGCCGGCAGTGCGCCGCAGTTACCTCGCCGAGCCCGGATCTCACCCCGAGCGGCGCGGTCAGGAACCCTTCGTCGAAGTGTCATGGGAAGTGGCGCTGGACTTGGTCGCCCGGGAGCTGAAACGGGTCAAGATCGAGCATGGCAACCAGGCGATTTTCGGCGGCAGCTACGGCTGGGGCAGTGCCGGACGCTTCCATCACGCCCAGAGTCAGCTGCATCGCTTCCTCAATCTGTTCGGCGGTTACGTGTTCAGCATGGACAGCTACAGCCTTGGCGCCGGGCGGGTGTTGATGCCGCATATCGTCGGCAACATGGATTGGTTGCTGGCCGCGCATACCTCATGGCAAAACCTGGCGCAGCATTGTGAGTTGTTTGTCGCTTTCGGTGGCCTGCCGGCGAAAAACGCCCAGACCAGCCCCGGCGGGGCCAGCGAGCATCTGTTGTCTCGAGCACTCGAAAAGATGTCCGAGGCCGGCGTGCAGTTCGTCAACGTCAGTCCCTTGCGCGAAGACCTGGTTGGGCCGACAAATAATCAATGGTTATCGGTGCGCCCCGGCAGCGATACGGCGCTGATGATGGCGTTGGCCTACGTGTTGGTCAGTGAAGGTTTACACAATGAGAACTTCGTCCGGCGCTATACGGTCGGCTATGAGCGGTTTCGCCAATACCTGCTCGGTCATGTCGATGGCCAACCCAAGGATCCGTTATGGGCGCAGACCCTGACAGACATCCCCGCGCCGCAAATCATCGACTTGGCGCGGCGCATGGCCCGCCAGCGCACCATGATCAACATTGCCTATTCCTTGCAGCGTGCGGTGCACGGCGAACAGCCGTTCTGGATGACGGTGACCCTGGCCGCGCTGCTTGGGCAGATCGGCCTGCCTGGCGGCGGATTCGGCCTTGGCTATGGCTGCATGAACAACACGGGCAGCGGTCGCAAAGCGTTTTCCGGGCCGCGCTTTTCCCAAGGGGTCAATCCGGTCAAAGACTTCATTCCGGTGGCGAGAGTGACCGACATGCTGCTCAATCCGGGAGCCCCGTTCGACTATAACGGTAAGCGGATGCATTACCCGGACATACGTCTGGTCTATTGGGCGGGGGGGAATATTTTCCACCATCATCAAGATCTAAACCGTCTGCTGGAGGCCTGGAAGCGACCGCAAACCCTCATCGTCCATGAGCAGTTCTGGACTGCCCAGGCCAAGTATTCGGATATCGTGCTACCGGCCACGACGGCCCTGGAGCGCAACGATATCGGCAGCTCCGCGTCGGACCGCTTCATGATCGCAATGCAGCAAGCGATCAAGCCGGTGGGCGAATCCCGGGACGACTATTGGATTCTGGCGCAAGTCGCCGAGCGTCTGGGATTCGGCGAGTCATTCACCGAGGGGCGTGACGCCGAGGCATGGCTGCGTTTTACCTATGACGAGTCCCGGGGCAGGGCGCAGGAGCAAGGGATTGAGTTGCCTGACTACGACACGTTCTGGCGAGATGGCCTGTTCGAAATTGCCTACCCCGACACCGATACGGTATTGCTCAAAGCCTTCCGCGAAGACCCCGAGGCCAATCCGCTGCCGACACCTTCGGGACGGATCGAAATCTTCTGCGAACGCATCGCGAGTTTTGGCTACGCCGATTGTCCCGGTCACCCGGTGTGGCTGGACAAGCCAGTGGCGCAGTACCCGTTGCAACTGCTGTCGAACCAGCCGAAAACCCGTCTGCACAGCCAATACGATCACGGCACCTACAGCCGCTCCTCGAAAATCCGGCAGCGTGAGCCCTTGACCCTCAACACGGCGGATGCGCACGCCCGGGGTATTGTCGATGGCGACGTGGTCAAGGTGTTCAACGAGCGTGGGGCTTTTCTGGCCGGGGCGATTGTCAGCGATGGAATCCGCCAGGGTGTCGTGCAGATCGCCACGGGTGCTTGGTTTGATCCGTTGGTGAACGGTGAGCGAAACAGCCTTGATAAACACGGCAACCCGAACATGATCACCGCTGATGTCGGCTCATCGAGTCTGTCCCAAGGCTGTTCGGCGCAAACCGCCTCGGTGGACATTGTGAAGTGGGATCAGGCGTTGCCGCCTGTAACGGCTTTCGAGCCACCGTCGATGACTTGACGGTTGTCGCTGTTGGGGATGTCGTCGAGCGTGTCAGGGCAGGATTGAGCCGCGTGCCATGAAACGAAGACCCAAGCCTTACCCCATGCTGATGAACACACGTCGATCAGCAAGGACTGGTCAGGAGGAATGGCCACCGAAGAAGGCCAAGTAAGTGCCATTCAGGTGTTGGCCTCTTTTTCGTTCCCGCGAAACCCGCCTTGCGTTAGTTCATGGATTTCTGAACTAACTATTTGCTACAGCCTATTCAATCATTTGTCACGATGGCCTTAGGATCCTCCAAACGGGACTGCCGCCATCAGAGCAGCAGCCCGCAGCGGCCCCTTTTCGACTGCCCAGCAACGCCACCCGCCCAATCCGCTAGTGGCCCGAAGCAGTCGAGAGGAATGCATGAAGCTAGAGATTTTCCGTACCTTATGGGGCTATACCGCCAGCCATTCATCCGCACTGGATGAACTGCTTGTCGCCGGTTTTGATGGGATCGAAGCACGCCTGCCACTGCAGGCCGATGCGCGTGGCGAGTTCGGCGCTTTCCTGCGCAGCAATCATGTCCCCTACATCTGCACCCTGTTCAGTGCCTACGATGTCCTGCCTGATCAGCGCGCTACGCCTGCCCAGCACTTGGTCGACATCGATCGCAAGCTCGGCTGGGCCACGGAGCTGACACCCCGTTTCGTCAATCTGCTCGCAGGCAATGATCGCTGGCCTCTGGCGCAGCAGGTCGAGTTCTTCGGTCAGGCCCTGGAACTGGCCGCCAGGCATGGGGTGTTCTGCAGTTTCGAGACTCACCGCGCCCGCTCCCTGTACAGCCCTTGGGTGACTCTGGAACTGATTCGCCAACTGCCGGAACTGCGTTTCACCAGTGACATCAGCCATTGGGTGGTGTGCTGTGAGCGGTTACTGGACGACCCGGCCGACGATCTGTCGTCCTTCGTCGAGCGCGTTCATCACATTCAAGCTCGGGTCGGTTATGACCAGGGCCCGCAAGTTCCCCATCCCGCCGCTCCGGAATATGCCCGTGAACTGGTGTTTCACCAGCGCCACTGGGAGGCGGTCTGGGCTTCTCAAATTCAGCGTGGCTATGCAGTCAGCACCCTGACCCCGGAGTTCGGTGCCGACGGGTACCTGCATCACTTGCCCTTTACCAACATGCCGGTGGCCGATCTCTGGACCTTGAACCAGTGGATGGCGCGAACCGAGCGCGAACACTTCAACCGTTTTACCTGTGAAGGAGCCCGCCATGAATAAGACTTCGCTGACCCAGGCCAACTTCAATAGCATTCCGGTGGTGAACATCGCCGGCCTCTTCAGTATCGAACTGGAGCATCGCCTCGCTGTGGCCGAGCAACTGGGGCGTGCCGCCAGCGATGTGGGGTTTCTGTACATCACCGGGCACGGCATCGATCCGGCACTGATCGAGGGCCTGCGCCAGGCAAGCAAGGATTATTTCGCGCAGCCCCTGGAGACCAAGATGCGCCATTACATTGGTGCCTCGGAAAGCCATAAGGGCTTCGTGCCCGAAGGTGAGGAGGTGTACTCCAAGGGCAAGCCGGACCACAAAGAGGCCTTCGACATCGGTTTCGAAGTGCCGGTGGAAGATCCGCTATTCCTGAATCGAACGCCGCTGCTGGGCCCGAACCACTGGCCCGACGTGCCGGGTTTTCAGGCAGCGGTACAAAATTACTATCAGGCCGTGTTTGCCCTGGGCCGTCGATTGTTCGATGGTTTTGCCCTGGCCCTGGGCCTGGAAGAGGGCTACTTCGACGCACTGGTCACCCGTCCGCCTTCCAAGCTGCGGCTGATCCATTACCCCTTCGACGCCACTGCCGTGGATGCTCCAGGCATCGGCGCGCATACCGACTACGAGTGCTTCACCATCCTGCACGCCGATCAGCCAGGGTTGGAGGTGCTGAACGACCAGGATCAGTGGATCGATGCACCGCCAATGCCCGGTGCGTTTGTGGTGAACATCGGCGACATGCTGGAAGTCATGACCGCCGGGACCTTTGTGGCCACCGCTCACCGAGTGCGCAAGGTGGCTCAGGAGCGCTATAGCTTCCCGCTGTTTTACGCCTGCGACTACCACACGCTGATCAAGCCGTTGCCGGCATTCATCAATGACGCTCAGGTCTACGAGGCGCTGACGATTGGTGAACACATGTGGAGTCAAGCCCTGCAGACCTATCAGTACCTGCGCAAACGCGTCGAGAACGGCGAGCTTGAACTGCCGTCCCGAGCCCGCAAGCCATCGAGCTTCGGTCGCCTGAAAAACACTGCCTCTCATTCCTAAAAAAACCAACGGAGCTTCCCATCATGAAAACCCCCTACGCCTTGACCCGACTGAGTCTGCTCGCCGCTGGTCTGTTCTGTGCCAGTGCCGCCTTCGCCAGCACCGCGACCCCGGGTGTACTGAAGGTTGGTATGGAAATCACCTACCCGCCGTTCGAGTCCTATGACGCCAACAAGAACGTGGTCGGTTCCGACCCGGAGTTGGCCCATTCCCTGGCCAAGGCAATGGGCGTCAAGGCCAGTTTCGTCGACACTAAGTTTCCCAATCTGCTCAACGGCCTCAACGCCGGGCATTACGACGCAATCATCTCCGGCATGTACATCACCCCGGAGCGCCAGGCCCAGGCCCGGACCATTGCTTATGCCAACACCGGCGCGGCAATCATGGTGCCCAAGGGCAGTGAGTTGAACCCGCAGGTTCCCGAAGACCTGTGTGGCCTGAAAATCGGGCTGGAGCAGGGCACCACCTGGGTCGGCAAGTTCCGTCAGTTGTCCAGCGACTACTGCGTCCCGAACAACAAGGGTGCCATCACCGTCAGTGAGTTTCCCTCGGCACCCGAGGTGACGCAGGCGCTGCTGTCAAAGAACATCCAGGCTCAAGTGGAAATTGCCGGTGCCGCGCACATGATCGCTCAGCGTACCAACGGCCGTGTGATCGTCAGCTCGCAGAAGTTGGTTTACCCGCAAACCTTGGGCATCTACGTCAAGAAAGACGCCGACGCGACCTATCAGGCGCTGGTCAAGGCGTTGGCTGAGAGCAAGGCCAACGGCGAGTACGCCGCCATTCTCAAGGCGTACGACCTGGAACCGGTCTCTGAGTAATGCCTGAAACCGCGCCCTCGATCGGGGGCGCGGCTTGCGCGAGGTGTCTATGCAATTCGATTGGGATTACTTTTTTTCGCTGTTCACCCTGGCTGACTTCTGGGCGGCGAGCCTGACCGTCATCGAACTGAGCACCCTGGCCTGGTTCCTGGGCATGCTGCTGGGTTTTGTCCTGGCATCGGCCAAACTGTCGAGCGTGCGCTGGCTGCGCATACCCGCATCACTCTACATCTGGTTCTTTCGCAGTATTCCGCTGCTGGTGCTGGTGGTCTTCGTCTACAACCTGCCGCAGTTGCTGCCCGGTGCCGGGCCGGTGCTGTCGGTGCCATTTTATTCCGGTCTGTTGGCGCTGGTGGTCACTGAGGCCGCCTACATGGCAGAAATTCATCGTGGCGGGCTGATTTCGATCGCCAAGGGCCAGAAGGAAGCGGGCCGTGCCCTGGGACTCGGGCTGCTTGGCGTGCAACGGCTGATCGTCATTCCTCAAGCGTTTCGTATCTCACTGCCGACGTTGATTAACGAATACATCACGGTGGTCAAACTGACCTCGTTGATCTCGGTGATTTCACTGACCGAACTGCTGACTGTCGGCCAGCGCCTGTATGCCCAGAACTTCCTGGTCATGGAGACCCTGGCGGCTGTGGGCCTGTACTACGTGCTGATCGTGACAGTGTTTGGTTTCGCCTTGCAGCGTCTGGAACGTTACCTGGACCTGAACCTGCGCACACCGCAAACCCTGGAGAACACCTCGACACAAGTGCTGCGTGACAGTCTGGCACCTAGGGTACCGAGCAAGGTCAGTCTCCCAGCCAAAGGTGCTGCCCCGGCCCTGCACCTGCAGGGCGTGCACAAACGCTACGGCGATCATCATGTGCTTAAAGGTATCGACCTGAAGGTGCAAAGCGGCCAGGTGATTTCCATCATCGGCCCGTCCGGCTCCGGCAAGACCTCGTTGATCCGCACCATCAATGGCCTGGAACGCATCGATCAGGGTGAAATCCTGTTGTTCGGGGAGGGTTTCATTAATGCCGAGGACAAACCGGATGGGCGTCGGGTTCGTCAGGGGGTGCAGCGCATCGGCATGGTGTTCCAGAACTTCAACCTGTTTCCGCACCGGACACTGTTGGACAACATCAGTCTCGCCCCTCGTTATCATGGCGTCAGCCGCGCACTGAGTGAGCAGCGGGCCTGCCAGTTGCTCGACAAGGTTGGCCTGCTGGCCCACGTTCACAAATATCCGCATCAACTGTCTGGCGGCCAGCAGCAACGTGTGGCGATCGCCCGGGCCATGGCCATGGACCCGGACATCCTGCTGTTTGACGAACCGACCTCGGCACTGGACCCGGAACTGGTCGGCGAGGTACTTACGGTGATCGCCGACCTGGCTCGCGAAGGGATGACCCTGCTGATTGTCACTCACGAAATGGAGTTTGCCCTGTCGATCTCTGACCGGGTGATTTTCATGGAAAACGGCAACGTGCAGCTGGATGCCTCGCCACAGGCGATCCGCGAAGGGCATGGAGCTCAACGGGTGCGACGATTTATCGGGTTGGAAGAGTCAGAGGAGGAGCGTTGCCTGTCGATGGGCTGAATCGAGCGTGTTGGGTCGCACGATCCGCGTTATCGTGGTCACATCGCTCTCGGACCAAGGCGTGCCCGCGCAATCGAACATTTTACCCTCGAAACCCTGGCAAAACAGGTCGATGGACTCGCCCATTCCCTGGGCACAAGTTAGCTGTGTCCGTACAGGTTTGGAGGCCGTTGCTTTCGGTGGTCCTAGCCCTGAAACCGGTGTAAGCCTATTTCAGAACTAGACACTTTCAATTCAGACTGGCGTTTGGCCTCGTCCGCGGGACAGCATTACTCGGTTTTCGCCGCCATCAAAGCGTTCAATTCGCCGTATGTGTGGGCTTTCAAGGTTTGGGTGTCGAGTTGGCCGTTGTCCAAGAAACTGCGGACCAATGCCCCCATGGCGCCGTGCAGAAACTCGGCGATGCTGGAGCCCGCACTGAGTCGTCTGACGCCCAGACGCTTCAATTCGTCGGGGGAGGGCAGTCCGTCCCGGGACAGCAGGTTGACTGGCAGTTTGGTGTCCCGGCAGATGGTGGCAATTTCGTTCGAATCGACCACGCCAGCGGCAAACAGACCATCCGCTCCGCTGTTGGCATACAGTGCGCTGCGTTTCAGAAGTTCCTCCAGACGTTGTTCGGTGGGAAACAGGTTTTTCAGGTAGACGTCGGTCCGTACGTTGATGAACAACTTGACGCCCGCCTGGTTCGCCACCTTTCTCGCGACGTCGATCTTGCGGACAAGCAGCTCTGGAGAGCCCAGGCCGTCTTCGATGTTGATCCCGACCGCTCCTGCGGTGATGACGGTGTCAATCACTTGGCCGACCCGCTCCAGGTCATCCGAATAGCCGCCTTCGATATCCACCGTGAGCGGTACGCTGAGCACCCGTACCATCGACTTGACGGTGGTACTCAGCAGGTCGAGAGGCAGCTTGTTGCCATCCTGATAACCATGCGACCAGGCCATGGCCGCGCTGCTGGTCGCTACAGCCTTGCCGCCCAAGCGTTCGACGATGCGCGCACCGCCCGCATCGGCCACATTGGCCAAGACCAGTAGTCCATTCTGATGCAGGCTGTGAAAAGCGTTGTCCAGGGTGGGCATGACAATTCAACTCCTTTGAAAGTTATGTTTTTTACGCTGAGGCGTGACCGGGCTGATGCTCAGGGCGACGGCTCCGTGGGCAGCGTGTCGAATGATTCTGTCCGCCGGCGTACTGGTTTTCCGCGCTTTCAATAGCACTTCTAGCCGAGTACCGCACTATGCCACGATCCGATCCGTGCTCTCGCCCCAGGGAATTATCGCCCGCGCTGGCGCCGAGGACGTCAGGATGCTTGCCGTATCGAGACGGCTGATCTGCTCGGAAGAAAGCTCGAGCGACAGCGCGCCGAGGTTGTCGGTGAGCTGGCTCATTGAGCGTGGCCCGATGATCGGCACTGCCCCGTGGGTGCCTGCCCAGGCAATGGCGACCTGACCCGCGCTGGCGCCGATCTCGCCCGCGATGGCAATGACGGTGTCGAGGATTTGCGTACGCTGCGCCGAATTCTCCGGCTGGAACACCCGGCCGCCCAAACCTTCGGCACGACCTTTCTCCCCTTGGCGGTACTTGCCCGTCAGCATGCCGCCGCCCAGCGGCGACCAGGTGACGATGCCAAGGCCCAGCGCGTGCGATGCCGGGAACAGGTCGGCTTCGGACTCGCGATGAACCAGGCTGTGCTCGAACTGTGCAGCCGCGATGGGAATGGTACGAGTCAGTTCGGCCAGGGTCACTGTACGGGCGAGTCGCCAGGCGGCGAAGTTCGAGAGGCCCGCATAGAGGATCTTGCCCGCGCGTGCCAAGTCCTCGAAGCCACGGACGATTTCCTCGGCTGGCGTGAGGCCATCGGGATGATGCACCCAGTAAATGTCAATCCGATCGGTCTTGAGTCGCTTCAGGCTCGCTTCCACGGAGGCGACCATGGCCTTGCGGCTGTTGCCGGTGACCAGCCGATTGGCATTCGGCTGCGCGCCGTTGCTGTACTTCGTCGCAATGACGAAATCTTCGCGCCGCCCCTGCAGCAGGATGCCGATCTGTTCCTCCGATTGTCCGAACTGGTAGACATCCGCTGTATCGATGAAATTGCCTCCAGCCTCGGCGTAGGCGTTGAAGATCGCTGTGCTGGTATCGGGGTCGGCGCCATGGCCCCAACCCGTGCCAAAGTTGCCCGTGCCGAGCGCTACCTGCGAAACCCGCAGGCCGGTCTTGCCAAAGGATGTGTATTTCATGACTTTCTCCGTTGATTGAGGCGGAACCACGAGGTTACTCAGTTCGGACCGGAGCGCAGAGAACAACGTCAGGCTTGCTCATGTGGACGCCTCGGGGAAGGTGCAGGGAAATCGAAGATCAAGCATGTCGTGGTGGCGTGCGCATACAGCTTGCCGTCGGGGCCAACGATTCGACCTTCAGCCGTGGCAATCCGACTTCCCGCATGGATCAATTTTCCCTCGGCGCGTACTAGCGGTACCGCGTCGGTCAAGGCGCGGACCATGTTGACTTTCAGCTCCAGCGTAGTGAAGCCCTTGCCTGCGGGTAAGGTCGAATGCACGGCGCATCCCACCGCCGAATCGAGCAGCGTGGAAAACCAACCGCCGTGCACGGTTCCCAGTGGGTTGTAGTGCCTTCGTTGCGGGCGACCTTGGAAGATCGCTGTGCCTGGTTCCATGTGAATGGGCAGGAAATCGAGCGTATCGCCGATTGGGGCAGGTGGTAGTTCCCCGGCAAAAATTGCCTGGAACAACTCCATGCCTGTCAGGCTGGTGATCTGTTTGTGCGTTGCGGCGTGGGAAGTGTTCCAGCGGGCACGAATCGCTTTTTCCTCTTCCTCCCACCGCGCAACGACCTGGTCAGCCTCCATCACGAACTCCTTCCTCATGCTAGATACTTGCATATGCAATACTTGTAGATACAATCTATACCATGAAAAAAATGACCAAGCCACAGGGTTGCACCAATCTGAAGATTCGCCAGCTCAATCGCATGGTGACGCGTCACTACGATCGCTATATCGCCGAGTTCGGATTAAAAAACACGCAGTACGCATTGTTGTCCCACGTCGTCCGACTGGGGCCCATTCGCCCGAGCGACCTGGCCAGGCGAATGCAAATGGAGGCTTCGACATTGACACGGAATATGCAGCCACTGGTCACTCAAGGCTGGCTGACGGTCGGGGCGGGTGGCGACGCGCGCAGCCGCCTTGTCCAAGTGACCGAAGCAGGACTGGAAAAGCAAGCCGAAGGACAGCGCGCCTGGAAAGAGGCGCAATTGGCACTTAATGAGCGACTCGGCGTGCATCGCGTTGCAGCGCTCCATGAGTTGCTGGATGCATGCATCGAGTGCCTTGATGACGAGCCTGAAATGTGTACGGACTGACTGGTAGACGATTTTCAGCTCAGTTTGGTCAGATACTCCGGTACTTGCTGCTCAGGTAGCACGGACAGAACTTTCAACCGCTGCAACATGCGTTGGCGGGCGCGGTGGAGGTGTTCCTTGAGGTTCAGTGCTGCTGCGTCGAATGCGCCATGCAGTAGCAGCTCTAAAATCAACCGGTGCTCGGCCAGCATGGCTTCGTCGGGGCCGAGGCCCAACTGACTGTAGAAAATCCGACTGATGATCCTGGGACTCTGTGCCTGCCGGATCAGCGTAGCGATCTTGCGATTGTTTATTCCGGCGAGGCAGTGGTAATGCAGGTCTTCTTCAAGCTGCTCGATGCATGCCAGGCTGCAACGTGGGGTGCTCTGTGCCTCTTTAACCCGCGCCAGCATGGCTTCCAGGGATTCCCGGCTAAGTCCCGGTGCGCTTTGGCGTAACGCCTCAGGTTCAAGGCACGCGCGCAGTTCGTAGTCTTCGGTGATCTCCCTGGCGGTGAGCGGGCCGGCCAACCATTGGGAGTAGGGTTCCTTTTCCACCAGGCCGCGGTCACGCAGACGCATCAATGCCTCGCGTATCACCGCCCGACTGACGCCGTAATGTTCGGCGGCCATTTGCTCGTCGAGTCGGTAGTGCCCGAAAGCGATACAGGTCGATAAGGCCGAACCAATCTCGTCGAACATCCGCTCGCCCAGCGGCCGGGTATCGACCAGTTCTTCGCTGCTATCAAGACCGAGTTGCTTGTGGGTTACGGCCAGCCGCAGTGGCTCCACTTCAACCCCCTTTGGGTTGACCAGATAACCACGACCATCGAATCGACTGATCAAGCCTTCCTTATGCAACAGGTCCAATGCTTTGCGCACCGGTACGCGGCTGGTTCCGAACAGGTCGGCCAGAGGCGCTTCGAGCAGGACAAGTCCTTGGGCCACCTCTCCATCAACGATGGCGTTGCGCAGGACCTGGCGGATCATGGCGTAGCGGGATGCAGTGCGGTAATCCTCGGCGGTCATCGATCTCATACGCTTCTCGAAAGGCGGGGGAAGATTCTCGCACAAGTCGGTTGTCACCGTGGACCACGTCCTTTGTGCGCGTTCCTGAGGCCGTTGTTACTGTTCTGCACCAAAACGGATGTTTTTTAATTAATACATTATTGGTGTTGCGAGCTGGTCCTGCATGAATGACGCCGCAAAATGGAATATCTATCCGTCTGCAAAGGTGTCTAGCCCGTAGGCTAGACGCGGATTGCTTTCGCTCGGGCGTTCCTTTAGCACTCAGTTTGGCATGCTATCTGCTCTACAAAACGTACATTTTAATAATGAATACGTTTTTGGTGGATCAGATGTCCTACGCCAGTCCTCAATTACCGCTTGAAGCCGATGCATTGGCGATGGCGGATGCATTCGCCTCGGGCAGCAGCGACCCGGTCAAGGCGTTGGAAGAAATGCTGGCCAAGGTGGCGGAAGTCGATGACGTGTTCATCTCTCTTTGTTCGGCGCGTGCCTTTCGCGAAGCCCATTCATCAGCCGCGCGCTGGAAGGCCGGACAGCCGGCAAGTGCACTGGATGGCGTTCCCATTGCTTGGAAAGACATGTTCGACGTCGCAGGCAGTCCAACTACCGCAGGCGCAGCCGTGCGCCGCGACATTACGCCAGCGCTGCTCGACGCCAATGTCGTAGGCCTGTTGGCGCGAGCCGGAATGGTCAGTGTCGGGAAAACTAACCTTAGCGAGTTTGCTTACTCGGGCCTTGGACTCAATCCCCATTTTGGAACGCCGCACAATCCTGTCGGACTCGACCAGCCACGCATTCCGGGTGGCTCGTCCTCAGGCTCAGCGGTCGCGGTCGCGGCGGGAATCGTGCCGATTGCGATGGGCACGGATACCGCTGGGTCTATCCGAATTCCAGCGGCCTTCAATGGGGTGGTGGGATTTCGCAGCAGTTGCAGGCGATATAGCCGTGAAGGTGTCTTCCCGCTTGCACATACCCTCGACAGCGTGGGGCCTTTGACGCGCAGCGTGCGCGATGCCTTGGCTATCGACGACATCCTGTGCGGGCGTACGAAGCCGACCTCACTCATCCCCCGCGGTCTGGCAGGGCAGCGTTTTTGGGTCGACCCGTCGGTCCTTGATGATCCACGCGTAGAACCTGCGGTGCGTGACAACCTGCTGAACTGCTTGCGCGTGTTGAAAGGTCACGGTGCGCAGATTGACCTGCGGCCGTCGCCAGCCTTTCAAGCGACACTTCAGCTTATCGAGCAGCAAGGCTGGCTTGGCGCCCCTGAAGCTTTCGCGCTGCATCAGTCGTTGCTCGACAGCGATGCTGCTACCCGACTCGACCCGCGCGTGCGGCGCCGTCTGGAAAGCGCACGTACATTCCCCGCCAGCCAGTTGGTCAACCTCTACAGCGCACGCGACCGGCTGCAGCAACAAATCGCCGATGAGCTGGATGGGGCGTTTTTGATTACGCCAAGCGTATCCCATGTCGCGCCACCCCTGGCGCCATTGGAGGCCGACGACGAACTGTTCGTGCACACCAATCTCGCGACGTTGCGCCTGACCATGCCCGGTAGCTTGCTGGATCTGCCGGGCGTGTCCCTGCCCAGCGGCTGCGATGCGCTCGGTTTGCCTACCGGCATGTTGATTAGCGCGCCTGCGGGCGAAGACTTTCGATTGTTGCGCGCGGCGCTGGCAGTGGAAGCCGCGTTGCGCCAGCCCTGAAAAATCCCACGACTGATTGATAAATCCGCAGGAGAACAATGATGGCTAAAGAAATTCTGTGTGCCTTCGGCGTCGACGTAGACGCCGTGGCAGGCTGGCTGGGCTCTTATGGTGGTGAGGACTCACCCGACGATATTTCCCGTGGTCTGTTCGCTGGCGAAATTGGTGCCCCGCGTTTGCTCAAATTGTTCGAGCGTTACGGCTTGCGTACCACTTGGTTTATCCCCGGCCACTCGATGGAAACCTTTCCCGAGCAGATGAAGGCGGTGGCCGACGCCGGCCATGAAATCGGCGTGCATGGCTACAGCCACGAAAACCCGATTGCGATGACCGCCGAGCAGGAAGAAATCGTGCTGGATAAGTCCATCGAGTTGATCACCCAGGTCACCGGCAAACGACCCACCGGCTACGTCGCGCCGTGGTGGGAATTCAGCAAGGTCACCAACGAGCTGCTGCTGAAAAAAGGCATCAAGTATGACCACAGCCTGATGCACAACGACTTCCACCCCTACTACGTGCGCAAGGGCGACAGCTGGACCAAGATCGACTACAGCCAGCACCCCGACACCTGGATGAAACCCCTGGTGCGCGGCGAAGAAACCGACTTGGTGGAGATCCCGGCCAACTGGTACCTCGACGATTTGCCGCCGATGATGTTCATCAAAAAGGCCCCCAACAGTCACGGTTTCGTCAACCCGCGCCACCTCGAGGAAATGTGGCGCGACCAGTTCGACTGGGTCTACCGCGAACACGAATACGCGGTATTCACCATGACCATCCACCCCGATGTATCCGGTCGCCCGCAAGTGCTGCTGATGCTTGAGCGTCTGATCGAACACATCCAGAGCCATACCGGCGTGCGCTTCGTCACTTTCGACGAAATCGCCGATGACTTTATCCGCCGCCAGCCGCGTACCTGATTCCCACCCACCTTCCGAGGCGCGATTCATGTCTATCTACAACAAGCTTGACCTGACTGGCTGGAAACCCCGGCAACTGACGTCCCAGGAAGTCCGCTTCGCCACCTGGATCGCCTTCTTCGCCTGGGTGTTTGCGGTGTATGACTTCATCCTGTTCGGTACCTTGCTGCCCGAGATAGGCCGGCACTTTGGCTGGAGTGAAGTGGAGCAGGCCGAAATCGCGACCTGGGTGGCGGTGGGCACCGCTGTCGTTGCGTTGGCCATCGGGCCAATCGTCGACAAGCTGGGGCGGCGCAAAGGGATTATCTTCACGGTGGCCGGTTCCGCCCTGTGCTCGGCGCTCACCGCGATTGGCGGGGCGTGGGGCAAGTCGCCGCTGATTCTGATCCGTTCGTTGGGCGGCCTGGGCTATGCCGAAGAAACCGTCAACGCCACCTACTTGACCGAGTTGTATGGTGCCTCGCAAGACCCGCGGCTGACCAAACGTCGCGGCTTTATCTACAGCCTGGTGCAGGGCGGCTGGCCAGTCGGTGCGTTGATCGCGGCGGGTTTGACCGCGCTGCTGCTGCCAATCATCGGCTGGCAGGGCTGCTTCATCTTCGCCGCGATTCCGGCGGTGGTGATTGCGATCCTGGCGCGCAAGCTCAAGGAGAGCCCGCAGTTTCAGATCCATCAGCGTATCACTGAGTTGCGTAAAAACGGCGCGGTGAAAGAAGCGCAAAACGTCGCCGTGACTTACGGCGTGGACTACGACGAACACAGCAAGGCCGGCCTCAAGGCCGCGTTCCGTGGCCCGGCCCGTCGCGCCACCTTGGTGATCGGCGCCGCGCTGTTGCTCAACTGGGCGGCGATCCAGGTGTTCAGCGTGCTTGGCACCTCAGTGATCGTCAGCGTGCACCACATCTCGTTCGAGAACTCGCTGATCATCCTGGTGCTGTCGAACCTGGTGGGTTACTGCGGTTACCTCAGCCACGGCTGGATGGGCGACAAGATTGGCCGCCGCAACGTGATCGGCCTGGGCTGGATGCTCGGCGGCCTGTCGTTTGCCGGGATGCTGTTCGGCCCGAGCAATATGGGGATGGTGGTCGGGCTGTACAGCCTGGGCCTGTTCTTCCTGATCGGGCCCTATTCGGCGGCGCTGTTTTTTATCAGTGAAAGTTTCCCTACCAGCATCCGCGCCACCGGTGGCGCGATCATCCATGCCATGGGCCCGATTGGCGCGGTGGTCGCAGGGTTTGGCGCCACACAGGTGTTGTCCGCCGGCAGTGACTGGCAGACCGCCGCACTGTGGTTCGGTGCCGTGCCGTGCTTCTTGTCCGGTGCGCTGATGTTCGCCGCACGCCACGTGCGTCCGGAAACCGTTCAGTGAGGATCTTCAGATGAGCCGTAAAGTTGCCTTGATTACCGGTGCCGCCAGCGGCATCGGCCAAGCCCTCGCTGTGGTCTATGCGCGCAATGGTGTGGCGGTCGTCGGCGGGTATTACCCGGCCGATCCCCATGACCCGCAGACCACGGTGGCCTTGGTGGAAGAAGCCGGTGGCGAGTGCCTGATGTTGCCGCTGGACGTGGGCGATACCGCCTCGGTGGATGCACTGGCCGAACACGCCGTGCAGCGCTTCGGCCGCCTGGATTACGCCGTGGCGAACGCTGGTTTGCTGCGTCGTGCACCGTTGCTGGAAATGAGCGATGCGCTGTGGGACGAGATGCTCAACGTCGACCTGACGGGAGTGATGCGCACCTTTCGCACGGCGACTCGGCATATGGGCGAGGGCGGAGCGTTGGTGGCGATTTCGTCGATTGCCGGCGGCGTGTATGGCTGGCAAGAACACAGCCATTACGCAGCGGCCAAGGCCGGCGTGCCGGGCTTGTGTCGTTCGCTGGCGGTGGAGTTGGCAGCAAAGGGCATTCGTTGCAATGCGGTGATCCCAGGGTTGATCGAGACGCCACAGTCACTGGATGCGAAGAACTCTCTCGGGCCGGAAGGCCTGGCGAAGGCTGCGAGGGCGATCCCGTTGGGGCGGGTAGGGCGCGCGGATGAAGTGGCTTCATTGGTGCAGTTCCTGACCAGTGATGCGTCGAGTTACCTGACCGGGCAGAGCATCGTCATCGACGGTGGCCTGACCGTACGCTGGCCCGACTGACTGTACTCAATTCAAATGTGGGAGCGGGCTTGCTCGCGAATGCGGTGTTTCAGATAAATCAGGTGTGACTGACAGACCGCATTCGCGAGCAAGCCCACTCCCACCTGGGACCTGTGTTTGCTTCAGGAGATTCTACATGCCTCAACTTACCAACCGCCGCGCCGTCATCACCGGCGCCGGCAGCGGTATCGGTGCCGCCATCGCCCGTGCCTATGCGGCTGAAGGCGCGCGCCTGGTGCTGACCGACCGCAACGCTGGCAGTCTCACCGAAACCGCGATCACCTGCCGCAACCTCGGCGCCGAAGTGGTGGAGTGCCTCGCCGATGTAGGCACCGTCGAAGGCGCCCAGGCCGGTGTCGACCGTTGCGTCGAGCACTTCGGCGGCATCGACGTTTTGGTCAATAACGCTGGCATGCTCACCCAGGCACGTTGCGTCGACCTCACGATCGAGATGTGGAACGACATGCTGCGCGTCGACCTTACCAGCGTATTCGTCGCCAGCCAGCGCGCCTTGCCGCATATGCTCACCCAGCGCTGGGGGCGGATCATCAACGTAGCCTCGCAACTGGGCATCAAGGGCGGCGCCGAACTCACCCATTACGCCGCGGCCAAGGCTGGGGTCATCGGCTTCACCAAGTCCTTGGCGCTGGAAGTCGCCAAGGACAACGTACTGGTCAATGCCATCGCTCCGGGGCCGATTGAAACACCATTGGTCGCCGGGATCAGCGCCGACTGGAAACGCGCCAAGGCCGCCGAGTTACCCCTGGGCCGGTTCGGCCTGGCGGACGAGGTGGCGCCCACCGCTGTGCTGCTAGCCAGCGAGCCGGGTGGCAACCTGTTCGTTGGCCAGACCCTCGGCCCGAACTCTGGCGATGTCATGCCATGAGTGAGGTGTAGCCATGTGTGGACTCTGCGGTTTGCTCGGCGAGGATCTGCACTGGAGCGATCCCCTGGGCGATGAGCTGCCCAGGCGCCGCGAACGCCTGCGCCGCATTGCTGCGATCAATCAGGTACTGGCGGTGTTCCGGCTCAAGGTCGAAGACTTTCAGGGCGCCTCTTACCTGCTGCTCGGCGCGACCGGCAAGCAGGAGTTGGCGAGTGGCCTGGATCAACTCTGGCGAGCGGCCGAAACCATGCTCGGTCGCCCGTTGGATCCCCTGGACCCGCGTCTGTTGGATTACTTGGAGTCAGCCGTATGAGCATCGCTCTCAATGTCATCACCGGCTTTCTCGGCAGCGGCAAAACCACCTTGCTCAAGCGCCTGCTGCAAGGCGAAAGCCTCGGCGATACGGCTTTGCTGATCAACGAATTCGGCGACGTCGGCATCGACCACCTGCTGGTGGAAGAAGTCGCCCCGGATACCGTGCTGTTGCCCAGTGGCTGCGTCTGTTGCTCGATTCGTGGCGAACTCAAAGACGCATTGCTCGGCCTGTTGCAACGCCGTGAGCGCGGCGAAATCCCGGCGTTCAAACGGGTCATCCTGGAGACCACCGGCCTGGCCGACCCGGCGCCGATCCTCGCCACCTTGAACAACGACGCGCAACTGCGCGGGCGTTTTCATATCGGCCTGGTGATTACTCTGGTGGATGCCAGCCACGCCACTCTGCAAGAACGCTTGCATCCGGAATGGCTGGCCCAGGTCGCCGCCGCGGACCGCTTGCTGTTGAGCAAGACCGACCTGGTGGAGGACTGCGCCCCACTGCGCATGCACCTGCAAGCGCTCAATGCCGGTACGCCGGTCCTCAATACCTGTGACGTCCACAGCGGCGATCAACTGTTGCTAGGTGAAGGATTGCGCAGCGCCGAACCGACAGTGGAAGTCAGTCGCTGGCAACTGCATCGCAGTATCAGCGCCACTCACGGCGCCGCGCAGGTGTGCAGCCTCACCTTCGACCAGCCGTTGGATTGGGTCGGCTTCGGGGTTTGGTTGTCGATGCTGTTAAGATGCCACGGCGAACGAATTCTACGTGTCAAAGGACTGCTCAACGTGAACAGCAGTAACGCCCCGATCGTCATTCATGGTGTGCAGCATTGCCTGCATGCCCCCGTGCACTTGCCTGCCTGGCCGGGCACGGATCGGCAGTCGCGCCTGGTGTTCATCCTGCGTGGTCTCGACCCTGCGCTGCTGCGGCGCTCCTTTGCCGTGTTCTCTCAGCGGTTCGCCGCATGATCACACTCCGCGTCCTCGGCACTTCAGTGACCTTGCTCGAATGCCTGCGTGTTCGTGCCGAACAGGAATTGGGCATTCACCTGGTGTACCAGGTGCACGATGTCGAGCAGGCCCAGCGCATCGCGGTGATGCAGCCCGACAGCTATGACCTGTACGATCAATGGTTCCATAACGTCGACTTCGTATGGCCGGCCCGGGCGATCCAGCCCATCGACACGCGGCGCATTGCGTTGTGGCATGAGATCAACGACCTGCCCAAGCGCGGTCGCCTTTGCGCGAATGATCGGTTGGGCAGTGGCAGCGTGCCTAGCGAGCGCTTGTTCGTGCAGCACGATGGCAGCCTCGGCAGCACGGTCACCGAGCGCATCAGCATGCTGCCCCTGACCCATAACGCCGACAGTTTTGCCTACCGTCCCGAGCGCCTGCCCGAGGGTTTTTGCCATGGCAACGAAAGCTGGGGCTGGCTGCTGGACCCGGCCTGGCGCGCGCGCACCGCACTGCAGAGCGACGCTGCCATCGGTGCCCTGGATGCCGCGCTGGCGGTGCAGGGCGCGGGACTGGCGCGCTTCAAGGATATCGGCAATATGAGCATCGAAGAGATCGATGTGCTGGCCGATATTCTGGTGCGCAAACAGAAGGAAGGCCACTTTGCCGCGTTCTGGTCCGATGACGAGGAGGCCGCGCAATTGATGCTCAGTCCGAACATCGATATCCAGAGCCTGTGGTCGCCGACGTTGATGCGCCTGCATCGCGCCGGGGTGAAATACCGTCTGGCGGTGCCTCGCGAGGGTTACCGCGCCTGGTTCGGCGGTTTGTCATTGTCGCGCCACGCCCAGGGCCCGGTGCTGGATGCGGCCTACGCCTACCTCAATTGGTGGTTGTCCGGCTGGCCCGGCGCGGTGATGGCGCGCCAGGGTTACTACATCGGCAACCCGGCGCGCAGCCGCGACCATCTGAGCAGTGCCGAGTGGGATTACTGGTACGCCGGTCAACCTGCGCGGGAGGAGTTACTGGGCAGTGATGGTTTGCCGCTGATTGACATTGGTGACGTGCGCGATGGTGGTTCCTATGAGCAGCGCATGGGCCATATCGCCGTGTGGAACTCGGTGATGGATGAGCACAACTATCTGGTGCGTCGCTGGGGCGATATTTTACGGGCGGGAGTGAAAAACTCCCCCAGACGGTGAGTTTCCAACCTGCACGGTCAACGAAGAGCCGGAGAAATCAAGCGTTTCCTGTCGGTCGTGGCCGTCAGAAGTCTGCCATGAACGGCCACTCAAAACCCTCTCAGGACGAAGCAGTCACCCATGTTCCGCTGCCAACATTGACCTGAATTGACAAGTGACTTCTGCAGATAGCCCGGCGCTTTCGAACACTGCGCAGGTGAAGCTAACGGGTGCGGGGCCTGGAGCCGTTATGATGCGGTCTGCGACCACGGCTACCGGGCTGCTTCGATAAAGCGCCTGCCCTGCATAACCTACGGCATTGTGTTGCAAGAACTCTGCGCTGTTCGAGGTATGAGCAACCGTGTCGAGCAAGCCGGCCCTCG
This sequence comes from Pseudomonas sp. DF11, assembly GCF_058148565.1. Lineage (NCBI taxonomy): Bacteria > Pseudomonadati > Pseudomonadota > Gammaproteobacteria > Pseudomonadales > Pseudomonadaceae > Pseudomonas > Pseudomonas sp. DF11. The sequence goes on along the minus strand of NZ_JBYVYN010000009.1, from coordinate 58,662 downwards.
CGACGAAAAACGGACATCAAGGGCTGCTTCGGGCGGTCAATGATCGCCCAAAACGCCCACGCCCATGCCTATTCCACCGCCTCAACCACGCCCTGATCCTCGCCCAGAAATCCGCCGCTCTGGTGATGCCACAACCGCGCATAGGTACCGTTTTTCCCGAGCAGTTCCGTGTGGGTGCCTTGTTCTACGATGCGCCCGTCATCCATGACGATGAGCCTGTCCATGGCGGCAATCGTGGACAGGCGATGGGCGATGGCGATCACGGTCTTGCCCTGCATCATGACATCGAGGCTTTCCTGGATGGCTACTTCGACTTCCGAGTCCAACGCGCTAGTGGCCTCGTCCAGCAGCAGGATCGGGGCGTTCTTGAGCATCACCCGGGCAATTGCGACGCGTTGACGCTGGCCGCCCGAAAGCTTGATACCACGCTCGCCGACCAGGGTGTCGTAGCCGCTATGGCCATGCTGATCGCTCAGTTGGCTGATGAAGCCATCGGCCTGGGCGTTGATAGCGGCGCTGCGGATTTGCTCGTCGGTTGCATCGGGGCGACCATAGGCGATGTTGTCGCGAATGGAGCGGTGCAGCAGGGACGTATCCTGAGTGACCATGCCGATGGCGCTGCGCAGACTGTCTTGCGTGACGTGCGCGATGTTTTGCCCGTCGATGCGAATCTCTCCGCTGTCCACATCATAGAAGCGCAACAGCAGGTTGATGAGCGTGGATTTTCCGGCGCCGGAGCGACCCACCAAGCCAATTTTTTCCCCCGCGCGGATGCTCAGGCTCAGCCCGTCGAGCACCTGGCGTTCGCCGTTGTAATTGAAGCTCACGTTGTCGAAGGTCACCGCTCCGCCAGTGGTCACCAGCACTTTCGCATCCGGCGCGTCCTGCACCTTGGGGCCACGGGTCAAAGTGGCCATGCCATCCTGCACGGTGCCGATGTTCTCGAACAGCGAGGTCATTTGCCACATGATCCAGTGCGACATGCCATTGATGCGCAACGCCATGGCGGTAATCGCCGCCACGGCACCCGCGCCGACTTCGCCCTGGTGCCACAGCCATAGGGCATAGCCGCCTGCGCCCATGATCAACGCGACCACCAGTGCCTGGTTGACGATTTCGAATTGGCTGACCAGGCGCATCTGGCGCAAGCCGGTCTGCTTGAAATCCTCCATTGCCGCGCGGGCGAAGTGGGCTTCGCGTTTGGAGTGCGAGAACAGCTTCACTGTGGTGATGTTGGTATAGGCATCGGAGATGCGACCGGTCATCGATGACCGCGCATTGGCCTGTTCCTGCCCGACTTGTCCCAGGCGGGGCACGAAGTAGCGCATGGCCAGGCCGAACAACGCGACCCAGGCAATGAAAGGCAGCATCAGCTTCAGGTCGAAGCCGCCGGCCAGGGCGATGATCGCGATGAAGTAAACGCCGATCCCCGGTGCGATCTCGATGACGGTGAACAACACCTCGCGCACCGACAGCGCCGTCTGCATCACCTTGGTGGTGACGCGTCCGGAGAACTCATCGGAGAAGAACGAAAGGCTTTGTCGCAGCATCAATCGATGGAAGTCCCAGCGCAGCCGCAACGGTAGGTTGATCGCCAATATCTGGTGCTGCACCATCGTGCGCAACGCGACCAGCCCAATACTGGTCAGCAATACGATGCCGATGCCCCACAGCACGCGACTTTCCTGTATCGCCGCATCGCCGCCGGCCTGCCAGGTCGACAGCAGGTCCACGACCTGCCCGAGGAAAGAAAACAGCCAGGCTTCGTAAACCGACACAGCGGCACTCAGTAGCGCAAGCGCGAGAATATAGCCGCGAGCGCCGCGGGTGCAGGCCCAGAGAAAGCGCGCCAAGCCTTCAGGCGGTGGCGGTACTTCGTCGGGCGGGAAGGGGTCGAGCCATTTTTCAAACGTGCGAAGCATGGTGGTCTCCAAGACGATCCAGTGAGGAGATTCTGGCACGCATGGGCTGCTTTGAGGGTTTTGTGAGGGGAAAGGGTTAATCGCCCAGGACATACAGTCCATTGGGTACTCTTCCGTGCGTGTGTCCAATTCATTAATGTGGGCCGTTCAGCAGGGCGTTGTGGGATCAACCTCTGCTGTTCGCGACGGGTGGAACTCGGCCAAAAGCGGGCGGTATGGCCCCTTACTCCTTAGGGGCAGGTAGCCAGCGGCCAACCAACGCGCGCTGCACGCAGGAGGCTGGCCTTAACAACCAAGCGGTGAAAGGGGGCAATAACGAAGATGTAGGCCCGGCCTAGACGGTTGTGGCAGTGGACCACGGTTGAAAAAACGAGTTGGCGACTGCCTTCTGGCTCTGCCTCCTCAGAACAGAGGATCGATATCCGGAAGTCGAGGTGCTTGTCATCCTCTCCCAACACGATTTCAGTCTGGTTCGTGCTGTAGACCTTGAAGATTTCAATCCGATTAGCCAGTGTTGCCAAATGCCTGGCTGTCTTGAGACCAAAACAGGCAACGATAGTGTCTCGGACGTTCATGAGCCATCCGATCCAGGCTGGCTGGTGGGAAAGGATGAATCGAGCCAGCAAATCCGGATCGCTGGAGGTGCCCGCAGGGAGCCGAATCGCAAAAGCGTCCGCCAGGTTCAGCGACTTGTAAAGGTGGGTGATGCCGGACCTCGAGGGGACTGGCACAGACATGATGAGCTCAAATTCCCGGGGCATCGGTGATCTCTCCTGAGTTCCAACTACTGATTGGACGACATGCCATGTCGCGTTCCTTTGCGGTGGTTTATCGATGTCCACGCCTTGAGGCCCAGGGCCTCGCTGAGTGAGCGTGGATTAACTGGATGTTGTTGAGGCGCGAACTTCTCCTTGTCGGAGACTGAGCCCGATCAAGGCATCATAGAGCGCTTGCTGCCCGGCTGGTAGAACAGGGAGCAACGTCGCACGGCGCTTGTCGACACCGAACCAGGACTCAACCAACCATCCCACCAGATAGAGTGCCGAAAGGCATCCGCCAGCGGTTGCCACGTTCCCTTGGCATACAAGTGGCTGGTCCATGGGCTCAAGCCCCAGAGCCTGCAAGCTCGATCGCGCATCCGGGTGTGTGGTTGCCTGGCCGTTGAGCAGCCCAAGCCGTTCGAGAATGAAAGCCCCGGCGCATATGGAGCCGATTCGCTGGCGCCTGGGGTCAAGTTCAAATGACGGCAGGAAATCCGGCGCGGCAAGTGCAGCGGGTATCCCTTCCTTGCCGCTGACGAACAATACCGCGTCGGCACTATTGGCTTCGCAAAGCGGACCGTGCACCGAAACAGGCAGGCCATGCACCGATCGCACGATAGCGCTAGAACCCAATATTCGGACGTGCCAGTCCTGCGTGTTGCGGCCTAGAATGTCCCACATCAGGAATAGGTCGATATCGGTGAATTGGTCGAAAGCAACCAGAACGATTTTCTTCAAGGCGAGCTCCATGAAAAGTGCTGGCGTGCAAAACGCAACGGCCATCTTTGCTGGTGTTCGCAGCGTATCAATCGGTTGTGCACCATACACAGTCTGTATGGCCCCAGATCTGGAGCGAAATAACGGGTGAGAAAACTAACGCGTCACCATTGGATCGCGGCAGGTTTTGAGGCCCTCGACCAAATAGGGTATATCGGTGTTTCGGCCGAGAGTCTATCGCGCCGGTTGAATGTGACCCGCGGATCGTTCTATCACCATTTCCGCAATCGCGAAGATTTTGTCCGCACCTTGCTGGCCGCTTGGGAAGAAGACTACACCGAGCGCATGCTCGCTTATGCGGCGCAGGGGCGTAGCGCGGGCGAAACCTTGCAACGCTACTTGAGTATTGCCGCGGAGAAACAACCTGGGCGGGAAGTTTCCATCCGCGCCTGGTCGTTGCACGATCCATTGGTAGGCGAGTTTCAGCAGCGTGTTGACACAAGACGACTGGACTTCGCGATACGGACATGCCGCCGCCTGGTCCCTATGCCAGGCCAGGCAGAAGTGATTGGCCAGGTGGCCCATCTGTGCCTGATTGGTGGTCAACAGGCAGGGCTGCGGCGTGATGCCGCGCGCTTCAACAGTTTCCTGCATGGAGCCTTTTCACTTTTCGAAGGCGTTCTTGCACCGTGGCGGCCTAAGTCGTGAGCTGAAATTCCGCCACAAGGTTGGAAGCTGTCGAGTGAGTGGATGCAACTGAAAGAAGCGTGAAGTCTGGCTTCGGACAGATCAAATGTTCACTCCGCGAACATCTCGACGTATCGCCTGGGGAGGAACGCCAAAGCCGCGAATGAACACTTCGCGCATATGGCGTCGATCACGAAAACCGGTTTCCTTGGCGACCACGTCCAGTGAATGGCGGCTCTGTTCGATCATCACCCGTGCGGCCTCCAGGCGCAGACGCTCGATGGCCTTGGCCGGAGATTGCCCGGTTTCCGTCGTGAACACGCGAGTGAACTGCCGCGGGCTGAGGTGCACGGCCTCGGCCAGACCCTCAACGCTGAGTGGCTTGTGCAGGTTCTGCCGGGCGTAGTTCAGTGCGTTCTGGATACGGTCGGATTTCGGAGCGAGGGTGAGCATCTCCGAGTGCTGCGATTGCCCGCCCGAACGACGCTGGTGCATGACCAGCTTGTGCGCCACCGAACGTGCCACTTCCGGGCCCAGATCCTTCTCCACCATCCCGAGGGCCAGATCCAGGCCGGCAGTCATGCCGGCGGACGTCCAGACGTTGCCATCGATTATGAAGATGCGGTCATCCTCGACGCTGATCTGTGGATACAGACGACGCAGTGCCGCGCCATAAGCCCAGTGAGTAGTCGCGCGACGGCCATCGAGCAGGCCGGCCTGGGCCAGCACGAAGCCTCCAGTGCAGATACCGGCGACGCGGCGCGCCTGCTGCCCGGCCTGGTGTACGAATGCCAGGGCTGCCTCGCTCGGCGGCGTTTCCAAGGGCTTGTTGACCCCGACAATCATCCAGGTGTCCGCCAGGCCAGGGGTGTTCAGAGCGCGGGTTTCGATACCCAGGCCCAGGGACGAGCGCACGATACCGCCGGCGACGGAGAAGAACTCTATGGAATAGAAGGGCGCCTCGGCCACGATGTTGGCGTACTCGAAGACGGTCTGGGTGGCCAGCGACAGCACCTGGAAGTCGTCGGAGAGCAGGTAGCCGATTCTGTGCATGGTCGGATCTCATGTTGGTCGTGTCCTAAAACATGACTGTATACGTCATTTAGGTCTTGTCCAATCCTCGCCATGATGTGTCCCAAGCCACCCCACTTGGAGACACAACATGAGCAACGCATCCAAAGGCACCGCACTGGTCACTGGTGCATCGTCGGGTATCGGCGCCCTCTACGCCGAGCGCCTGGCCCAACGTGGTTACGACCTGATCCTGGTCGCCCGTAACCGCGAACTCCTGAACGACCTGGCTCGCCGCATCACCGATGACACCCAGCGCGTGGTCGAGGTGCTGCAGGCCGACCTGGGCGATGCCCAGAGCCTGGCCAGTGTCGAGGCCAAGCTCAAGGAAGACGCGAGCATCACCCTGCTGGTCAACAACGCCGGCATCGGCACCCACACGCCGCTGCTCGACAGCGACGTCGGCCTGATGACCCGGATGATCAGCCTCAACGTGACTGCACTGATGCGTTTGAGCTACGCCGCCATCACCGGATTTGTCGAGCGTGGCAACGGCGCCATCATCAACATTTCCTCCATCGTCAGCATCGCCCCGGAGTTGCTCAACGGCGTGTACGGCGGCAGCAAGGCTTTCGTCACCGCTTTCAGCCAATCGCTGCATCACGAGCTGGCCGACAAGGGCGTGCGCATCCAGGCCGTGTTGCCAGGGGCGACCGCCACCGAGTTCTGGGACAACGGCGGCCTGCCGCTGGAGCACCTCGACCCCGCCATTGTGATGCCGGCCAGCGCCCTGGTCGACGCCGCGCTGATCGACTTCGATCGCGGCGAATTGATCTCCATTCCCTCGTTGCATGACGCCAGCCAGTGGCAGGCCTACGAGTCGGCGCGCAAGGCCATGTTCAGCAAGCTTTCCAGCAACCAACCCGCGCCGCGCTACAGCGCCGAGCGTTGATCAACCCCCTCATCAGGAGAGACAGCATGAAACTCAACGGCAATACCATCTTCATCACTGGCGGCACCTCGGGTATTGGTCGCGGCCTGGCCGAAGCCTTCCATCAACGTGGCAACAAGGTGATCATTGCCGGCCGCCGTCAGGCCCTGCTGGACGAGATCGCTCGCGCCAATCCCGGTATCGACACGGTGGTGCTGGACATCAACGATCCGCAGCAGATCAAGCAGGTGGCGCGGCAGGTGATCGAGCGTCACCCCGACCTCAACGTGGTGATCAACAACGCCGGCATCATGCCGTTCGACAACGCAGCCTCGGGCGATCTCGACGACGAGCAGGCGGTTGGCCTGCTGGCCACCAACCTGCTCGGCCCGGTGCGCGTCAGCGCGGCCTTCGTCGAGCACCTCAAGCGTCAGCCGGATGCCACCATCATCAACAACAGCTCGGTGCTGGCGTTCATTCCGATTGCCGTCACCGCGCTGTACTCGGCGACCAAGGCGGCCATTCACTCCTACAGCCTGTCGCAGCGCTTCATGTTGCGCGACACCAGCGTCAAGGTGCTGGAAATCGCACCGCCATGGGTCGACACCGATCTGATCCACAAGAGTGGCGACCCGCGCGCCATGCCGCTGGATGCCTTCATCGCCGAGACCCTGGCCAAGCTGGAGACGGCGACCACCGAGGTGATCGTCGATGGCATCGCCGCGCTGCGCGCCAATGTCGGGCCGAATGAGTACGCCCTGGTGGAACAGTTCAACCAGTCGATCATCGACAATCCCATCCCCGTTGCCTGAGCCCTGCGCCCGACCTCACTGGGAGGTCGGGCATTTTGATGTTTCTGCTGCTTGCCTTCGTCAGCCTGCGCTTCTCCGAGTGGCGCGCCCGTGTGCAGGTACCCGCGCCCGGGCTGCGCTGATCAGCGGCTGCCTCTTACACTGGTAATCTCGCACGCCATACTCTGCCAAAGAGCGGCCGCCAGGGGCGCAGTTCACGGCCTTTCCCGATGACAGACGTCCATGAGCCGCGCTAAGGGAAGGATTACGTTGCCACCGCCGACATGAGCAACTTGCGAATTTCCCCTGTAATCGCACTTTTGGTGCCTTGTTCCAATATTCCCACCCGGCGTACCGCCAGGTCGCCCGGCAACGGCAACACGCGCAGGCTTGGGTCTTTGTGCCAGTCGAAGTTTTTCAGCAGCGGCACAATCGCCACCCCGACTTGCTGGCGCACCAGGTCGGCGATTCCGATGATCGAGTTCAGTTCCAGGATCTCCAGCGGTTCGACCGATTCACTCTTGATGATCGACTGCACCTTGCGACCCACTGCCGTGGACCTGTCGTAGCGAATAAACGGCTGGGTTCTCAGCAACTCCACGGCGTCGTCGATGCCGGCGGTCTGGGTGGCATTGGCGAGCATGACGATCGGTTCGTTGTAGAGCAGGGTCCAACTCATGCCATCGAAGTTTTGCCGCGCAGTCTCGATCAGCAGCGCGGCGTCGAGTTTGGCGGCCTGTACCAGGTTGACCACTTCGTCGGAACGGGCGGTCATCAGGTTGACCGATATCCTGGGGTGCAGTTTTTTCAGTTGCACCAGGCAATTGGCGAGCAGGCCCATGCCAGAGGTAATGCCGCCGATCGACACTTCGCCCTCCATGGCTTCACCATCGGGGGCTTCGGCGATCATTTGCTCGTAGTCCGCCAGCAGACGCTTGGCCTTGGGCAGCAATAACACACCATCGCGGCTCAGCTTGATTTGCCGCTGGCTGCGGTCGAACAGCGGCCGGCGCATTTCCTCTTCGAGTGCGCGCATTTGTTGGCCGACGGCGGCGTTGGTCAGTGCCACGCGGTCGGCAGCGGCGGCAAAGCTGCCGTACTCGGCGACGGCGATAAACGTCTTGAAAAAACGAATGTTGCTCATGGGTCAACTCGCAGCCATGGGTAGAGCTTGATCGTAAAGGTTTTGTTTGTCCTGGATAAAGTTTAATTAGTTTTTCTTTTTATAGCGCCCGGCCAATACTCAAGTCCGAACTGACTCGGCGAACTTTCCAGATGAGCAATCCAGATACCAACCCCATCGACGTGGCCTTGCGTGCGGCCAAAAACGTGTATCACCTCGGCGCTACCACGGTGTACTCGCACCACGAGGACAGCCGTTTTGCCTACACCCTCTATGTGCCCGAAACCATTGAAGACAGCTCCCGGACCGTGGATCTGGTGGTGTCGCTGCACGGCTCGACCCGTGCGATGGAGATTTATCGCAATGGCTTCGCGGAGTTTGGCCGCTGGAACGATTGTGTGATCCTCTCGCCACTGTTCCCCGTCGGCGTGCTGGGTGACAGCAACGGCGATGGCTACAAGCAACTGGTCGAGGGCGATATCCGTTACGACCAAGTATTGCTCGACATGATCGCCAGCGTCGGCAAGCGCTACGGTCGTCGCTTCGATACCTTTGCACTGTTCGGCTATTCCGGCGGCGGGCAATTCACCCACCGGTTCTGCTACCTGCACCCCGAGAAACTCTGGGCGGCGTCCATCGGTGCGCCGGGCTCGGTGACCTTGCTGGATTTCGAGCAGGACTGGTGGGTCGGCGTGCGGGACTTTGCGACGCGCTTCGGCAAACCGTTGAACCTGCAAGCCTTGCAGCAACTGCCGGTGCACATGGTGGTCGGCGATTCAGACCTCGAAACCTGGGAAATCACCCATCGCGAAGGGGGCAAACACTACATGGCCGGTGCCAACGCTGCCGGACGCACGCGCCCGGAGCGCCTGGCCAGCTTGAAGGCGAGTTTCGAAGCCGCCGGCGTGCAAGTGCACTTCGATCTGTTACCCAACGTCGCGCACCAGGGCATCAAGGCCATGCCGGCTGCCCAGGACTTTTTCGCCAAGGTGTTGCGCCGCAAGCGCAGCCTTGGCTGATACACCGCTGGTAGATGCACTCAGAACAGGCCGTACAACAATAATCAAGGATTCACTCATTCTGATGCCGGTCCTGCCTTGGCTCCCGCCACTGACCGGAAAATTTCTTCAAGGAGTCTTTCTCCCGTGAATAGTTACGTAAAGACGGCACTGGCCGTCGCGATGTCGGCGTGCACCTTTTCCATGGCCGTCGCGCAAGACAAGGTCATCAGCGTTGGTCTCAATGGTGATATCCGCAGCACCGACCCGGGCGTCAACCGCGACGACAATACCGATGCGGTGATGATGCATATCGTCGAAGGGCTGGTGGCGTATCGCGAAGACACCAGCATCGCGCCGATGCTGGCCAGTGCAGTCGCTGTCTCGCCGGACGGCTTGCGCTACACCTTCAGCCTGCGAGACGGCGTGCACTTCCAGAATGGCCAATTGTTGACGGCCAAGGATGTGCAATGGACCTGGCAGCGCTACCTGGACCCCAAAACCCAGTGGCGTTGCCTGGCGGAGTTCGACGGGCGTGGCGCAGCCAAGATTGTCGACGTCGCCACCCCTGACCCGAAAACCGTGGTGTTCACGCTGGACCAGGCCAACGGCTTGTTTCTCGCCGCGATGGCTCGCCCGGATTGTGCCGGCAGCGGCATCCTGCACCCGGACTCCCTGGCCGCCGATGGCAGTTGGCGTGCACCGATTGGCACCGGGCCGTTCACCCTGGGCAAATGGCAGAAGGGCCAGTACGTCGAACTGGATCGCTTCAAGGAATACACGCCGCGTGCCGAGGCCGAGGCGGACGGGTACACCGGCAACAAGCAGGCGTTTGTCGACAAGGTGCGTTTCCAAGTGATCCCCGATTCGGCCTCGGCCAAGGCCGCGCTGCTCTCGGGTGGTGTCGACCTGCTGCCGGACGTGACGGCAATGGACGCCGCACAACTCAAGCAGGACAAGAATCTGCAGATCCAGGTCAGCCCGATCATGACCATCAGCGGCCTGCTGTTCCAGACCCGTGACCCGTTGCTCAAGGACGTGCGCATTCGTCGCGCGGTGGCGTTGTCCCTGGATTACGCACAGATGGTGGCGGCCTTGTCCGATGGCTTGTCGGTGGTCAACAACTCGGTCATCCCCACCGCCAGCCCGTACTACGACGACACTGCGCGCCAGGGCTACACCTACAACCTCGACGAGGCCCGGCGCCTGTTGAAAGAGGCCGGTTACGGCGGCGAAAAAATCCGCATGCTGGTCAACAAGCGCTACCCGCAGATGTTCGACCTGGGTTTGCTCAGCCAGGCGATGACTCAGGCGGCGGGGCTGAATATCGAGATGGAAACCCTGGAGTGGGGCACGCAGCTGGAGCGCTACCAGACCGGCAGCTACCAGATGATGTCGTTCTCCTATTCGGGGCGTTTCGATGCGGCGCAGAGCTACGAATCAGTGATCGGCGACAAACAGAAGGAGCCGCGCAAGGTCTGGGACAACCCCGAAGCCTTGGCGATATTGCGCGAGGCCCAGCGTGAGGTTGACCCCGCCAAGCGCCAGCCGCTGTTCGACAAGCTACACACCTTGATGCTCAAGGATGTACCGATGGTGGTCATCTACAACGGTACCGCCATCGGCGCGATGGGCAAGCGCGTTGAAGGTTATCGCTCCTGGCCCGTTGCCAAACCGCGCCTGTGGGGCGTGAAGCTGGCCGACAATTCCAAGTAAGGCGTACCGCTATGTTTCGATTCATATTGCACAGGCTCGGCATGGCGGTGCCGACCCTTCTGTTGATCTCGGTGATTGTATTTGCCTTGATTCGCCTGATCCCCGGAGACCCGGCGTTGTTGATGCTGGGCGACATGGCCGACCCAAAAAGCCTTGCCGACATGCGCAGCAGTCTTGGGTTGGACCACTCGGTGGTGACCCAGTACCTGATCTGGATCAAGTCGGTGCTCAGTGGCGATCTCGGGATGTCCATCAGCAGCCGCCAGCCGGTATTGGAGTTGCTGATCGAACGATTCAGCGTCAGTGCCACAGTGGTGCTCGTCGCGGTGTTACTGGCGACCCTGCTCGCGGTGCCGGTGGGTTTGCTCGCGGCCTGGAAGCAAAACAGTGTGCTGGACTTGGGCCTGGTGGCTACGGCGACGTTGCTGCTGTCGGTGCCGAGTTTCTGGTTGGGCTTGTTGTTGCTCTATGTGTTTGGCATCCAGCTCGGCTGGTTGCCGGTGATCGGTTACGTCGGCTTTGCCAGCGACCCGATGAAGGCGTTGACCTATGTGGTACTGCCGATCATCACCCTGACCCTGGTGGAGTTCGGCGCCATTGCGCGGATGGCGCGGGCCAGCACCATCGAAGTACTGCGCCTGGAGTACATCGCCCATGCCCGCGCCAAGGGGTTGTCGGAGGGGGCGGTGTTGTGGAAACACGCTTTGCGCAATGCGTTTGCGCCCACCTGGACCTTGATTGGCCTGATTCTCGGCAATCTGCTCGGCGGCATTGCGGTACTGGAAACCGTATTCACCTTGCCCGGTATTGGCCGCTTGATGGTCGATGCGATCTTCTCCCGTGACTACCCGGTGCTGCAGGGTTGCCTGCTGCTGGTCACCTGCATCTACGTGTTGGTCAACCTGTTGGTGGATCTGTTGTATCCGCTGTTCGATCCAAGGGTGAAGCTATGAACCTCAAGACTCCTGCCTTGCCGACAGGGCTGGATACCCAGCCTCGACGTACCTGGCGTTATCCGCCATTGAATGTGTTGATCGGCGGCGGCTTACTCGCGGCACTGGTATTGCTGGCGCTGCTCGGCGTGGTGTGGACACCTTATGACCCGCTCAAGCTGGACCTGTTGTCGCGCCTGCACGCGCCAAATGCTGCGCACTGGCTGGGCACCGACGAATTCGGCCGTGACGTGTTCAGTCGATTGATCATTGGTGCACGCACCAGCCTGTGGATCAGCCTGCTCTCGGTGAGCGTGGCGGTTATCTGCGGCACGGTAATCGGTATGCTTGCCGGTTACCTGCGCGGCTGGACCGACCGTGTGCTGATGATGTTCAACGATGCTCTGCTGGCGTTTCCGGGCATTCTCATGGCCCTGGGCATCATGGCAATCATTGGCGCAAGCCAGTACGGCATCGTCCTCGCCCTGGGCATTGCCTATACCCCGTCCGTGGTGCGGGTAGTGCGGGGCAGTGTGTTGTCGTTGCGCGAGCTGGAGTTCATCGAGGCCTCTCGGGTGATCGGCAACTCCGAGCTGTACACCATGTTCCGCCATATCACCCCCAACTGCCTGGCGCCGCTGTGTGTGCTGGGCACGAGCATGTTCGGCTGGGCATTGCTCTCGGAGAGTGCGCTGAGTTTCCTGGGGCTGGGCGTTCCGCCGCCGGCCGCGACCTGGGGCAGCATGCTCTCGGCGAGCCGCACCTACATCTCGACGGCGCCGTGGCTGGGGATCTTCCCGGGCATTTTTATCAGCCTGACGCTGCTGGCTATCAATCTGTTCGGCGATGCCTTGCGTGATCGTCTCGACCCGCGCATGAGGAAATGAGCATGAGCGTTCCAATCCCATTACTGGCCGTCGAAAATCTACAGATTCGCGTCGGTGCAGACGGTCCGCTGGCCGTCGATGATTTCAGCTTCACCATGGCCCCCGGCGAGATCGTCGCGCTGGTCGGCGAATCGGGCAGCGGCAAGACCATGGCCGCACGCGCTGTCATTGGCTTGTTGCCGGCACCGATGCGGGTGTGTGGTGGGCGCATCACCTTCCAGGGCGAACCGCTGGACAGCGGCAATGCCAAGGCGATGCGTAAAGTGCGCGGAGCAAGGATCGGCATGGTGTTCCAGGAACCGATGGTCTCGCTCAACCCCGCGCTGACGATTGGCCGGCAAATGAGCGAGGCGCTCAAATTGCATACCGCGCTGGATGCGGTGACGATCCGCGAGCGCTGCAGTGCCATGCTGCAACGCATCGGTATCAAGGATGCCGAGAAATGCCTGGAGTCCTATCCGCACCAATTTTCTGGCGGCATGCGCCAACGCATCATGCTGGCTTCAGTGATGTTGCTGCGTCCGGCGCTGCTGATCGCTGACGAGCCAACCACGGCGCTCGATTGCCTGGCACAACTGGACGTGATCGAGTTGATGCTGGAGCTGACGCGCGAGCAGGGCACCGCGATTCTGTTCATCAGCCACGACTTGTCCCTGGTGGCGCGTTATGCCCACAAGGTAGTGGTGATGCGTGCGGGCAAGGCGGTGGAGCAGGGGCGTATCGAAGACATCCTGTTCGCACCGAAGGCCGACTACACCCGGCAGTTGCTTGAAGCGTTGCCACGGCGCGGCGAGCTGGTGCCATTGCCGGCCACCGACAACGCGTTGCTGCAGGTCCGGGATGTGTGCATCGAACACCCGGGGCCGCGCAGTTTCTGGGGGCGCAGCGTACCCAAGCGCGTGGTGCATTCGGTGAACCTGAGCATTGCACCGGGCGAGACCTTGGCCTTGGTCGGTGGCAGCGGTTCGGGCAAAACCACCCTCGGGCGTGCAGTGGTCGGGTTGGTCACGCCCTGCGCCGGGGCCATCCTGTTCCAGGGCGTGGATATTCTCAAGGCCGCCAACCGTGCACACCGCCTGCAATGCCAGATGATTTTCCAGGACCCGTATTCGTCCCTCGATCCACGCATGACCGTCGGCCAGATCATTGCCGAGCCGCTACGCCATGAGCCGGGGCTGACGGCCGCGCAAAAACGTCAGCGGGTCACCGAGACCCTGGCCGACGTCGGATTGCCCGAGCAGTTCCGTGAGCGCTTTGCCCATCAACTCTCCGGTGGCCAGCGCCAGCGCGTGGCGATTGGCCGGGCGCTGGTCCGGCGGCCCAAGCTGGTGATTGCCGATGAGCCGATTTCGGCGTTGGACATGACCATTCAAAAGCAGATTCTTGAATTGTTCGAGCGCTTGCAACGCCAATACGGGTTCGCCTGCCTGTTCATCTCCCACGACTTGTCGGCAGTGGAGCGCATCGCTCATCGCGTGGCGGTGATGAACCAGGGCGAGGTGGTTGAAATGGGGCCGCGTGACGCCATTTTCGACACCCCACAACATCCCTATACCCGCCGGCTGCTCGCAGCGGCCAGCCCCTTGGAGAAACGTGCGGATGGCAGTTACCGCCTCCGTGCCGGTGTGATTTAGGTACTGCTGCACCCCAGGCCATGTTTTGAAACCCAACCCTTCGTCAATCGGTGATTGGCGAGGCAGGCGAAGCCATGGCCGAAGAAAACAAAAACAACCCCACTCAACCTGTCTGCCAGGAAGCTACACATGAATAACCGCATCAACAAAGTTGTCAGCAGTGCCAGCGTCATGGGCGTCGGTTTCATGCCCTTGTTTGCCCAGGCCGACTTTGTCGCCGACAGCAAGGCCTCGCTTGAATTGAAGAACTATTACTTCAACCGCGACTACCGCGAGTCCAGCGGACAGAACAAGCGCGCCGAATGGGCGCAGGGGTTTATTCTCAACCTCCAATCGGGCTTTACCGACGGCACGCTGGGTTTTGGCCTGGACGCGGTCGGCATGCTGGGCGTGAAGCTCGATTCGAGCCCGGATAACTCCGGCACCGGGCTGCTGGCGCGTTCAAGCGTGGCTGAACCGGGCTCTCCCAGCTATGCACGCCGTGCCCATGACAATTACTCCAAACTCGGCATCACCGGTAAGGCGCGCATGGCCCAAAGCGAGCTGCGTGTGGGCTATATGGTGCCAGACCTGCCCACCCTGCAACCCAACCTCAGCCGTCTGTTTCCGCAGAGTTTCAGTGGCACGGCACTCACCTCCAAGGACATCGACAACCTGACCCTGACCGTGGGCCAACTGGACCAGGTCAAGCAACGCGACTCGACTGACTACGAGGACATGGGCCTTACCAGCCAGTACGGCGCCTACAAAAGCAGCGCCAAAAGTGATGAGTTCCGCTACGCCGGCGGCGAGTACAAGCTCACGCCCACCACGGTCGTTACCTATCAGTACGCGCAACTGGAAAGCCTCTACCAACAGCACTACCTGGGTTTGAAAAACAGCTTCAAGTGGGGCCCCGGCACGTTCAAGACCGACATCCGTTACTTCAACGCCAGTGAAGACGCTGCGGCCCTGGCCGGCAAGGTGGATAACCGTGCGTTGAGTACCCGTATCGGCTACAGCCTCTATGGCCACAGCCTCAGCGGCGGTTACCAGGAACAGTACGGCTCGACGCCGTTCACCTACGTGGACGGCACTAACACCTACTTGTTCACCGAGTACCAACTGGCCAACTTCTCCCAGACCGACGAGCGCGTGTGGCATGCCCGCTACGACTATGACTTCGCCTCGCTGGGCCTGCCGGGCCTGCTGTTCTCGACGCGTTACGCCATGGGTGACAACGCCAAGGTCATCGGCTTCAAGGGCGAAGGGCGCGAGTGGGAGCGTGATTTCAGCTTCGGCTACGTCGTGCAGAGCGGCACGTTCAAGGATGTGTCTGTGCGTTGGCAGAACGCCAGCGCCACCAGCAACTTCACCCGTGACACCAACGAAAACCGAGTGATCCTGGGTTACACCGTGGCGCTCTGGTAGCGGTAACGGCGTGCAACAGGGGCAGCCTGTTGCACGCCAAGGCAGTGGAAATGAGGGGATAGATCAGATGACGAGTTTGCCGTTGCGGCGGGCACTGCCCAGCCAACAACGCGTATCGGCGCGTGGCGTGAGTGATTTCATTGATGCGGTGAACGCTGCGGGCCTGGAGTTGCACAGTTTCATGCTGTACCGCGACGGTGCGGTGGTGGCCGAAGCGTTTTGGGCGCCTTATCGCGCCGAGCGGTTGCATGTTCAGCATTCGGTCACCAAAAGCTGGGTATCCATGGCCGTCGGGCTGTTGGTGGATGACGGCGTGCTGTCGCTGGACGCCAAGGTGGTGGACTTTTTTTCCGCCGATTGCCCGGTAGCTATCAGCGCAAACCTGGCAGCCATGACCGTGCGCGATTTGCTGACCATGCGCACCGGCCACCGCCAGGGCATTTCCGGCGGGGCCTGGCGTGGGCGCAGTGAAAGCTGGGTTAAGCTGTTCCTCGATGAACCGGTTGAAGACCCACCCGGGCAGCACTTTATCTACAGCAGCGCCTCGAGCTTCATGCTCTCGGCGATTGTCAGCGTGGTCAGCGGTCAGACGGCCTTTGAATTGTGCAACGCACGTATCTTCCAACCCATGGCCATGGGGCCCATCGAGTGGGATCTGGCACCTGGTGGCTTCAACACCGGCGGCAATGGCCTGAGTTGCAGCACTGAGGACTTGCTCAAGTTCGGTGTGCTGCACTTGCAACAAGGCAACTGGGAAGGGCAGCAGCTGTTATCCCGGGAATGGGTGGCCGAAGCCACCCGTGGGCATGTCGATGATGTATGGATGGGGGCCTTCGACGGCAAGCGCTACCAGGGCCGCGACTCGAGCGACGCAGGTGTCACGCGCCGCGAAGGCTACGGCTACCAGTGGTGGATGACCCTGCACGGTGGCTACTACGCCTCTGGAGTATTTGGCCAGCAGTGTATCGTCTTGCCCCGCCATGACGCGGTGATTGCGTTTACCGCCGGGCTGCCCTTGGGCGAGCGGCGCTTGCACAGCCTGCTCTGGGAACATCTGTTGCCGGCGCTGGGTGTACCCACCGACGGCGCGGCGGATGCCGAGTTGGCGGCGCTGTTGGCACGCCAGCGGCGGCCGTCTCTCTCGGGGGCGTCGACCTCGCCGCGTCACGCCGAGTTCAACGGCACGTTTGTGGTGGAGGCCAACGAAGATCAAGTCAGCGAAATACGTTTGGTGCTTGGCCCTGACCACTGCGACTTCTACCTCACCGACTCCCGTGGCACCCACTGCATTCGCGCCGGGATTACCAACGGCATCGAAAGCCAGACCAGCATGACCGGCCATTATCTGCATCACCAATACCAGCCGGAACTCACCCCGGTGGTGGCGCAGGCACGCTGGACCGACGACGGGGTATTAAGCATGACCTGGCAGTTTGTCGAGATGGCGTTTTGTGACCGTGTCAGTTGCCGTATTGAGCGCGGCAAGTTGTACGTGGACCGCAGCGTCAACGTTAACGCCGGCCCGTTGCAGCGCCCGACGCTGATCGGCCATCCAAGAACCGCTTTGCAGGAGTCGCTATGAACGATATTTCCAACCCGACAGCTTCCAAGTGTGGCGCGTTCTGGGCACCGTTTACCCCGATGCGCCAGTTCCAGCAACAACCGATGATGTTCGCCAGTGCTGACGGCATGTACTACACCACCACCGATGGGCGTCGCGTACTCGATGCAATGGCGGGGCTCTGGTGCGTCAACGCCGGGCATGGCCAGCCGAAAATCGTCGAGGCCATTCGCGAGGCGGCGGGGCGCCTGGATTTTGTCTCGTCATTCAAGATGAGCCACCCCCACGCCCTGGAGATGGCCGAGCGCCTGATCGACATCAGCCCGGCCGGCATGGCGCAGGTGTTCTTTACCAACTCGGGTTCCGAGGCCGTCGACACCGCGTTGAAGATTGCCCGGGCGTATCACCAGGCCCGCGGCGACAGTCGCCGTACCAAGTTTATCGGGCGTGCCAAGGGCTATCACGGCATGGGTTTCGGTGGGCTGTCGGTGTCGGGTATCGGCCGGCAGAAGCGTGACTTCGGTCCGTTGTTGGGCGAAGTGTCACACCTGCCGCTGCCGTACGACGCGGGTATGCGTTTCAGCGCCGGGCAACCGAAGCAGGGCGAACATTACGCCGACGCGCTGACACAACTGTTGGACATTCAGGATCCGAGCACTGTGGCCGCGGTGATCGTGGAGCCGGTGACAGGCTCTGGCGGGGTGTACCCGCCGCCCCAGGGTTACCTGCAACGCTTGCGCGAGATCTGTACCCGGCATGGCGTGCTGCTGATTTTCGACGAAGTGATCACCGGTTTTGGCCGCGTCGGCGCCAGCTTCGCCGCCCAGGCCTTCGGCGTGACGCCAGACTTGATCACCACCGCTAAAGGCCTGACCAACGGCGCCGTGCCCATGGGCGGCGTGCTGGTAAGCGGTGCGGTGTACGAAGCGTTCATGGCCGGGCCGGCGAACGTCATCGAGCTGATGCACGGCTATACCTATTCGGCGCATCCGTTGGCGTGTGCGGCCGGGTTGGCGACCATCGAAGTGCATCGCGAACTGGGCATCAATCAACACGTCAACGCGGTCAGCGGGCCCTGGCAGTCGGCCGCGCTGGCGCTGCAGGGTGTGGGGCCGGTGCTGGACGTACGCGCCATCGGTTTGCTTTGCGCCGTCGAACTCGAGCCGCGCCCCGGTGCCGTCGGCGCGCGTGGCAGTGAAGTTGCGCAGTGGTGCTTTGAGCACGGCGTACTGGTACGCGGTTCGGGCGACACCATCGTGATTTCGCCGCCGTTGGTCATCAGCCAGCAGGAGATCGCCCAGGTGTTCGACACCTTGGCGGGTGCCTTGAATCAGGTTGCCTGAAGGGAGTCGATGGTATGTACGATTTGTTTGAGTTCTACATTGACGGCGCCTGGGTCAAACCCCACGGCGAAACCGTCGAGACCGTGGTAAACCCGTCCACCGAGCAGGAGGTTGCGCGGATCATCCTGGGCGATGCTCGCGATGTAGACCGTGCGCTCGGCGCCGCGCGGCAGGCTTTTCCGGCGTTCGCCGCGAGTTCGCTCCAGGCACGTATCGACTTGCTGCAGCGCATCATCGAAGCCTACAAACGCCATAGCGAGGCGTTGATCGAGGCGGTTCATCTGGAGATGGGCGCGCCGCTGTCCCTGGCCCGAAGCGCTCATGTCCCGGCAGGCCTGGGTCATCTGGCGCAGGCGCTGGAAGTGCTGCGCGAGTACCGCTTCGAACGGCGCCTGGGCCAGACGCTGGTACTGCGTGAGCCTATCGGCGTGTGCGCCCTGATCACCCCCTGGAACTGGCCACTCAATCAACTCACCTGCAAGCTCGCACCCGCCCTGGCGGTGGGCTGCACGGTCGTACTCAAGCCAAGTGAGTGTGCGCCGTTGTCGGCGTATATCGTCGCGCAAATCCTGCATGAGGCCGGAGTGCCGAAGGGGGTGTTCAACCTGGTCAACGGTAATGGACCGGAAGTTGGCGCTGCGCTGGCCAGCCATGCCGAGGTGGACATGGTGTCGTTTACCGGCTCGACCCGCGCCGGCATCGCAGTGGCCAAGGCGGCGGCCGATACGGTGAAGCGTGTGTCCCAGGAACTGGGCGGCAAATCCGCGAATATCCTGCTCGACGATGCCTACTTGCCTAGCGCGGTGCGCCACGGGGTACAGGCGTGTATCCGTAACAGCGGCCAGTCGTGCAATGCGCCAACGCGCCTGCTAGTACCGCGCGCGCAACAACCGGCGGTGATTGATATCGTCCGGGAAGTGCTGGCGCAGGTGTGCTTCGACGACAGTAACCCGATCTGCGCCATCGGTCCCGTGGCGAATGCCCTGCAATTCGAGCGGGTACAGGCCATGATCGCCCAAGCCATCGCCGAGGGCTCGCGATTGATCGCCGGAGGGCTGGGACGACCACAAGGGATTGAGCGCGGCTACTACGTGCAACCTACGGTGTTTGCCGACGTCACCCCGGACATGTTGGTGGCGCGGGAAGAAATCTTCGGCCCGGTCCTGGCGATCATGCCGTACGACAGCGAGGCCGAGGCGATAGCCATCGCGAACGACAGCCCTTACGGCTTGTCAGGTTACGTCACCTCGACCAGCCTCGAACGCAGCCGCAGGGTTGCGCGGCAATTGCGCACCGGCATGGTCCATCTCAATGGCGCCCGGGCCGACCAGGCCGCGCCGTTTGGCGGCTATAAGCAGTCGGGTAATGGGCGCGAGTGGGGGGAGATGGGGTTTGAAGAATACCTGGAGAGCAAGTCGCTGTTTGGGTATTGACGGCTTCAGAGCTGCGCGACGGGACGACCGATAAATCAACGGCCCCTTTGCGCGCTGGTTGGTGCTCATATGAGGCCATAATCGAGCTGTGGATAGGCTGCTTTCGGTCAAGAGCGGACTGCCCTATAAATAAATCCGTCCCCCTTTTCGCGAATATCTTCGTTAGCAGCCCGCTTCAGGCGCAGATGGTCAATGTCCTGTTGTTCTGTTATCGATCGCGGTAGTTGGGGCATACGCAGAGTGCGGCGAGCCCTCTAATTCAATGCCCAACCCGATATACGCGACCGCTCTGCACGCCTTCAACGCTGCGTCGATAGGCCATTGCTACACGCGTCGCCGGCACGCTTTCGTAGCCAGGAAAGTACGGACCAAACCGGTCCATCGATTCCGTCAGCACTGTCGGACTAACTGCGTTGATGCGGATGCCTCGTGACAGATCGCACGCAGCTGCGCGCACGAACCCTTCAATCCCAGCGTTCGACGCTGCGGCATTGGAACCCTGCGCAATCGGATCGTCGACAGCGATGCCTGAGGTCAGCGTGATCGACCCGCCGTCGTTCAGGTAATGCTGGCCAACCAGCGCGACGCGCACCTGACTTAGCAGCTTGTCCTGCAAGCCTTTGTTGAAGTCGGCCGCCGTCATCTTTTCGATTGGAGCGAGGATTACATTGCCTGCGGTAGCAATGATGGCGTCGATTTGTCCGATCTTCTTGAACAACGCACCCACGCTGTCATCACTGGCGATGTCGACCTGATAGTCACCTTGGGTGCGACCGACGCGGATGATTTCGTGTTTGCCGCCACGTGCAAGTTCATCTGCCACGGAACGACCTACATCACCACTGGCGCCAATTATCACAATCTTCATAGAGCACTCCTTTTCGAATTCAGGTTGGAACGCCGCTATTGTGTATCGAACCATTAAGGTGATAAATGTGCTCTAAATTCAAACTCTACGAACCTATAGTTAGCAATATGGACAAACTGCGAGCCATGGAAACCTTCGTTGCCGTCGTGGAGGGTGGCAACTTCACCGAGGCGGCGCAGAGACTTGAAATGTCGTCGGTAATGGTTGGAAAGTATGTGCGCGAACTGGAAGGACGCCTTGGTGCGCGCTTGCTTGAGCGCACCACGCGACGCCAGAGCCTGACTGATGCTGGTCGCGTTTTTTACGAAGACGCCAAGCGTGCGCTTGAACACGTACGTATGGCCGAAACCTCGATCGAACGGTTGCGCGCTTCGCCATCCGGCACGTTGCGCATTAGCGCTCCAATCACCTTTGGCTCGTGTGTCATCGCTCCTCTGGCTGCGACTTTCCAGCAGCTATATCCGCTCGTGCGCATTGAACTGGAATTGAGCAATCGCGTCGTTGACCTCATTGACGAGGGTTTTGATCTGGCTATCCGCATTGGTGATCTGGGCGATGCCGACCTGATAGCAAGGCCGCTAACCATGTATCGCATGGTGATCTGTGCGTCACCGGACTACCTCGCGCGACGTGGCCGCCCAGAGACACCACAGGACCTGAGCGCGCATCACTGCCTTTCTCACACAGTGTGGAACAGCCGCAACGGCTGGAAACTCAGAGGCTGGGATGGGGTGCAACTGCCGATGGACCCAGTCTTCACATGCAATGATGGCAACGGATTGCGCATCGCAGCGATCGCCGGTGCGGGATTGTTGCTGCAGCCCGAAGTTCTGGTGGCCCATGATCTGGCAAGCGGGACGTTGGTGCCTGTCCTGCAAGCCTACTTGCCCGAGCCACACCCTATCCATATCGTGCATCGACACGATCGGCGACCGCTGCCAAAACTCACCCATTTTATTGCGCATTTGCTCGCGCATGTGGCGGAGCAGGAGTCGTCCTAGCGCGCTTCCCCCGGATTCTGGCGCCCACAAAAGGTGTTGTTGCCGCTTCAGGTGTGGGAGCCCCTTTGGACGACAGCGTAGGCATATGCTTACTCAGACACGACGGACGCTCGCCTGAACGCCGGTCAGTCGTGACAGGCAGAAAACGGCCAAATGCAGACATCCAAACCACTAACCAAATACACTTTCGTGATGATCGCACTCAAAATTTTGTGTATGTGTTTAGACGGAAAAAGGGATTAATGATGAGTCTTGATCTGTGCTTGGAAGCTGATAGTGCGCTCACTATTTCAGCGCTGAAAAGCGCCCTTGAGAATGCTGGCGCTGGGGAAATAGAGGTAGCGGGTAATGGCTTGTCCGCTGAATTTGCCTCGGGGCTTAGGTTGAGCGGCGGTGATGTGTTAGATGACCCTAAGATCTATGCTGAGAATACAAAGGGTGTCGACTTTCCTGTCGCTGTGCGTTGTACCATCAGAATTAAAGGGCCCTATCCAGAGGGGGAGTCGCCTATGGAAGATTTGGATAGAATCGCTCGGTCCATATCTCAGTCGTGTTCGGCCTTCTTTCTTATTAGCTTTCAGTTCGAAGAAACCTTGTACTGGCGGGATACGACAGGGCTGCATCGTCCTTGAGGTCGGTGCCAGCAGGTCTTCTTTCAGCCATTTCTGAATCGTGCTTTTTCGGACGAATACGCCCCTGAATTGAGGGGCCGCTTCTGGCCCAGAGTGTGTAAAAACACAACTACGCTCAAAAGCCCTGTATCGAATTTTTATTTCGTTGTACGTTGAAGCCGCGGACGGCTTTGAACTGAATGATGACCGTCCCCGGCCACAACACTCGCAAAGGAATGCACATGATCGATGGTTCCGCCGTTTTGACAGTCTTTTTGGTTTACCTGGCCGGTGTCGTTATTCCAGGGCCAAATTTCGTTGCAGTAGTCCACAAAGCGGTAGCTGCTACGCGGTCAGAAGCTTTGGCCTTGGTAGCAGGCATCGTATTGGTCAATTTGTTCTGGGCCACCTGTGCAATCGCAGGTATCGGCGTTGTATTTGCTGCGTTCCCTTGGGCGGCGCTGATCGTAAAAGTTCTGGGGGCTGCCTATCTGATGTGGTTTGGATTCCGACTGCTGCTCAAGGCCGGGAAGAGCGCGCTTGCCCCCTGCAATAATTCTGTCGTCGGAAACTTTCGGCAGTCATTCATTCAGGGGGTTGTTACGAACATTGGCAACCCTAAATCCATGGCCTTCTATGCCGCTATTTTCTCAGCAGCAGCCCCCACCCACGTTTCACCAAGCACGTTTTTGTCGATGCTGGCAGTCGTAGTGGTGGTTTCGATGACTTGGTATGGGGTGGTCGCAATCGCTCTTTCGCTACCTGAGATTGCTTCAGCGTATCGAAAGAGGAAAAAAGCTATTGATCGATTATGCGGTGGTTTGATTTTGTCTCTAGGGATCCGGCAGCTGGTTCAATAAGTCTACGATTGAGTATCCATCCAGCCCGAAACCCTTGCTATGATTTCTGAGGATTTCATCGCAAGGATCGCCCATGAAGCGCTTTATTCAAGGCGAACAGCGAGGCCAAGGCACCTTATTTTCCGAGAGTCTCGACGACTAAATCAGCGATACCAACCCGGTGCGCGTAGTCGACGTCTTTGTCGATGAACTCGACCTGGTCAATCTGCGTTTTGAAGGTGTCATCCCTGCCGATGCTGGCCGGCCTGCTTACCATCCTTCGGTCTTGCTGAAGATCTACATCTACGGTTATCTCAACCGCATCCAGCACTTTCATGCGATTGGCGCGACAACTCGCGCCAGAGCGGTTTCAGTGCCGGCGCGCATGTCCATGGGCTCGGTGGCGAGCCAGATGAAGTCGATGCGGATCATCGCAGCAGGTCTCGCAGGAAAGCTTAACGGGGTGAGTGCAGAGATGAGCGTGAATGTGCTCGCTTACAATCTGAAAAGGGTTATGAAAATCATCGGCACCACTGGCTTGATGAAAGCGTTAACGGCGTGAAAACCGGTCTTTTTTACCCCATCCAAAAGACTTTAAGAGGTTGCTGAGCCGTTTTAACTGTTCCTGGATACGTCGTGACCTTGATCCGTTTGCGAAACGTGAGCACGGTCTCCTGGCGTCGATATAGAAAACCCAATCTGACGTTTTTACACACTCTCGGCCGAGAGCGGACTGGCTGCTCTAAATAAATCCGCCCCTTTTTCGTGTGAGTGGCGCTCCCGTGTGCAGGTATCCGCGCCCGGGCAGCGCTGATCGGCGGCTTGCTCTCCCGGGAGCTTCATCTGGAGCTCTCTCCTAAGAGGGGATACGTGCAAGCGGGCTTCCCGCAGCCGCTTGCACCGAGATGGGAGCGCTCGATTGTCCTTTCAAAAGGGCTGGTTGAATGGCTCGGGTAGCGACCTCAATGGCGACTAACAGCCCCCCTCACATCATCGTCATACCACCGCAGTTGCAATCGTTCTGGAGCGCCAAGCAAAGGCCAACACCATCAGCAGCCCCAACCCCGCCATTGCCGCCCCGGCCAGGGAAATCGCCGGATAACCCAACCCCGCTTTGATCACCGCTCCGCCCAGCGCCGCACCAATCGCGTTGCCGAGGTTGAAGGCGCCGATGTTCACCGCCGAGGCCAGGTTGGGCGCGTCCTTGGCCGCTTCCATGACGCGCATCTGTAGCGGCGGCACCAGGGCGAAGCTGGCGATACCCCATATCAGGATGGCAACGGCAGCCGGCAGCGGCCAACGCATCAGTGCGGTGAACGCCAGCAAGACGAGAATCAGCACGCTCAGTGAAACGATCAGAGTGCGGTCTATCGAGCGATCGGCGGCCTTGCCGCCCCACATGTTGCCCAGCGTCAACCCCACACCGAACAGCACCAGCATGGCGGTGATGTACGCGGTGGACGCATGGGTCTCGCTGCTGAGGATCGGCGCGATGTAGGTGAAGACAGTAAACATCGCACCGGAGCCGACTACGGTCAGGGCCAGCGCCCCCAGCACCGGGCCACGGCCCAGTACCCGAATTTCGGCCAGTACACCGACGCTTTGCGGCGCCGGCAGGTTGGGCAGGGCGAACCACAATGCGGCCATGGTCAACACGCCGAGGCCGGTAATCCCCCAGAATGCGGTGCGCCAGCCGAACAGTTCGCCAAACCAGGCGGCCAGCGGCACACCGCCGATGGTCGCCAGGGTCAGGCCCATGAACATGGCCGCAACCGCCCCGGCACGTTTCTCTGGGGCGACCACGCTGGCGGCGACGATGGAGCCAACGCCAAAGAAGGCACCGTGGTTCAGTGAGGTCACCACCCTGGCGACCATGAGGCTGTAGTAATCGGTAGCCAAGGCTGACATCAGATTACCCAGGGTGAAAATCGCCATGAGTCCGATCAGCAGATAGCGCCGTGGAATCCTGCCGGTGGTCAGGGTCATCAGCGGCGCGCCAAGCAGTACGCCCAGGGCGTAAGCACTGACCAACAGACCTGCGGCGGGAATGGAAACGCCGAGATCGGCAGCGATGCCCGGCAACATGCCCATGGGGGCGAACTCAGTAACGCCGATGCCAAAGGCACCAATGGCGAGTGCGACAAGTGGTGGATTGATACGCATGGAAGGCTCCTTATCTATGCCGTCAATGCTACGATCCAACCTTTTCAGGCGGTAGATAGCGTTTTTGGCAATAACCTTTGCGTAAGAGGCACAAATGGACTTCAACGGCAGGTCAGGTGAAATGGACGTGTTCGTCACCGTGGCACGGGAGGGCAGCCTGTCGGCCGCCGCGCGTGCACTGGGGCTGACGCCCTCGGCGGTCAGCCGGATCATCGCCCGGACCGAACAGCGTCTTGGCACCCGCCTGCTGTTGCGCACCACCCGAGCGATCACTTTCACCGCCGAGGGTGAGGCGTTCCTGCGCGGCGCCCGACGTATCCTGGCCGACATGGCCGAGGTCGAAGAAGCCATCGCCGACCAGGGCGTACCCAGGGGCCGTTTGCGGGTCAGCGCCGCCCTTGGTCATGGACGGCTGGCCATCGTTCCCTTGGTGGCAGCATTCAGCGCCCGTTACCCGAACATCGTCGTCGACCTCACCCTCGGCGACGAAGTGGTCGACATTCTCGGCGGCCAGGCCGACGTGGCGGTACGCTTCGGCCATCTGCCCGACAGCCCACTGACCGCGCGCAGGATCGGCGACACCGGCCAGGTAGTGGTGGCATCGCCCGAATATCTGCAGCGCCACGGCACCCCCCAGGAACCGGAAGACCTGCTACGGCACAACTGCCTACGCTTCAACTTCCGACGTGCCGAACCCAACTGGCCGTTCATTCGCGACGGACGAGAGTTCTCCCTGAAGGTCAGCGGCAACATCGAATGCAGCAGTGGCGAAGCCCTGGCACAACTCGCGCGAGTAGGTGCCGGCATTGCGCGTATTGGCGAGTTCACCGTGAGCGAGGACCTGCAGCGCGGCGACCTGATACCGCTGCTGGAAGCCTGGAACCCCGGCGACCGGGAACCGATTCATGCGGTGTTCGTAGGGGGCTCGGCAATGCCGGCGCGGGTGCGGCTGTTTGTGGATTTTTTGCTGGAGCATCATCGGATGTGAGAGGGGCAGTTGATTCTTGCGATGTGGTGAGGCAGGTCGCATTAAGCAAGTAGTCATGTGCTATCGGTGGGTGGGCTGCGTCATTGGAGCAATCGGGAGCCATAGCCGATTTCGGCCAGAAGCGGTCTTCGGGAACAACGCTTTAGCAGGTTGAAATCGCTCCCGATTAATGATTACGTTGTTCATTTTCAGGAAGCACTGTGGATGCCTGTTTTCGAAATTTTGCCGCTGGAAGCAATCGGCCCCGCACGGCTTGGCGCTTCACGCGCAGCAGCAAGGGAAGCAATGTCTGTGAATGGATTCCCGCTTGAACGATCCTACGGCCGCGTCGATTATTTCTGCGAAGCTTCCATCCAGCTTGAGTACGGCCCTGGCGATGAAGTCCAGTTTATAGGCGTCTCTGGAAACTCTCAGCTCAACTTCACGTTTAGAGGGGTGGATGTTTTTGCTATATCTGCGACTGAATTGTTTTCGCTAATGGCTGCCTCGGACGATTCCGGCCCTCATGAGTTCGACCGGTACGAGTACTGCTTTCCGAACCAGATTCTCACGCTTTGGGATGCTGATGAACAATATGACCGTCAAGGCGGAGAAGAGCGTGAGGTGTGGGGCCAAGTCGGGATCGGCAATGATGCTTATGTGGCAGCTATCGAAGCTATTAAGAAAAAGCTATAACTGGCTAGACGGTACTCGCGCAGGAGCGGGTATTGAAAGGCTGCGACGGCCATCGCTGACCTGAAATTACCTTGGGTGACCGGTAGCTATGAGTCGGTATAAGCCCATTATGACCGGCGGAATTCGGCCAAGAGCGGACATGCCCTATAAATAAATCCCCTTTTCGGTCCCTTGATATTACGGCCCAGCGATCCCCGATTTGTGATTGAACGAGGCGCCCGTTACAGAAGCTGCACTGTCCGGCAATCTCTCCGATAGATGGGTTCTCCAATTTCGTGATGTACCCAGATACTCATGAGATACCCCAAGCCGTCCGCTACAGACAGAAGCTTCCGCCCCCTCAGTTTCCGTTCAAACCGCTGTCGCGGGTCAGAAGGCGGCGTTTCCAGTGGATTTCCTTCTGCATCATTTCATCCTTCCCTGTGTGCTTGTCGGCGATTTCGAGGATGCTGAACCTGAAATTCTCCGCGAAATTGTCGCCACGCTTAGTGTGCAGGTCTCGTATGCGGGTGTTGCCACCGTGCCCGTTGTTGGAGTAGTTAACCCAGCGGTCCCACAAACCGCCTGTTCCGGTCGCGGAGCCTACGTAGAGCTGATACTCGCCTTCGGTACGGTCAGAGATGAGGTACACGCCTGCAACGCTGGAAAGCGCTGTCTGCCATGACTCTAGACCTTGCTTGACGATGAGTTTGAGTTCCCGATGGGATATATCTACTTCCTTGAAGCCGGGGAATGGGCCAACCGTCATAGGTTTTTCCAGTATCGAGGATACAACCATGCTTTTCAGGCATGTTTCCAGCCAGAGGTAGTTCCCTCGCGGCTTCGTGTAGTCGAGTATCAAGCGTCCTTCCAGCTCGACAAACTCAGGTACACGACGGTAGTCGTACACGAAATCACGATTCTCTTTACCTCCCTTCGACTCGTTGACTTTGAGTGAGTCGTAAACGCCCGCCAGTAACCATCTTTTGGTGCCGGGTAGCTCGACCAGACCTATCACGTACTCGCATTGGAAATTCCTTCGGGACTGCCACGACTGCCAATCGTCGAAATTGCCTGCAAGGTATACTTCCATGGGGTGTTCATGCCCATTGTGCTGCGCAAGATGAACCTTTGTATTTTGGGTTGTGATGGAAGGCAGGAGGCTAGTCAGAAGCTGCATAAGCATGGAGGTTGACTCTGCTAAAAGAAGGATTGCGTGAGCCAAGGATTCCATGTCGGTGCGTGAGCCGTCCAGATTGTCTTTCATATAGTTTGAGTAGACTACGAGCGCCTGCTCTGGCCGACCGCTGCCCGTAATTGCTGGCAGAAACTGAAAAAAGCTAACTCCCGAAGGCAAAGTCCAAAGGCTCGAACCACTTACTCGAAGAAGCAAAAACGGGTGCTTTTTAGGCACCCGTAGTTCTCTTAGCTTTCAACCTGCGCCTGAAGCCGCCGACCAATCACCTCCAGCAAATCACACCCATCACGCAACGGAATCACCAAAAGCTGTGCAAAGTCCGAAAGCACCACCGTATCACTGGCAATTTCAGAGCGAAACGCAATGTTCTCCAATACCTGAGTCACTACTCGGATGCGGTAATCAGCGGTTGCATGCAGGACGTCCAGCGGGGCTTGAGTATCAATGAGGAGGGAGGCGGGAGTGCAGTCGATGCCGGTGATAGGGACGTATCTTTCCATGTTCAAAACTCCGATCTAATGAGGTTTTAACCACTCAATCGTCGCCAAACAATTAGGTGGCAGTTGTACGCAGGTTGGCGAACCGGGATCGGAAACCGGCAGACCCGAAGGTCTCCCACGCACAACTGCCGTAACGGGCAGCCGTGCAAGTGTGCCAAAGCCTCTGCAAAAAACGCAGTACTTTCGCACTCGATCCTCAGGTCGCCAAACCTGATCGCCATTGAGCGATAGGCATCACTATAGGTTTTGTCGGATTGGGCGGGGAAGGTGACGTGTTCCTAAAGCTTCGTAGGAGCTGCGATCGTTTTTTGCCGGAGGGATCTGACAGGGTCGAATCGACTTATTCAAACCATCGACAGATCGACCGTGGTGTTGGTTTGCGGTCGGCTTCGCCGGCCAGAGGGCGGTGCGACGTTTCGCTAAATTCCCTCGCCACAGGGGAGGGTGGTGTGGCTAGCCTTCGAACTCAGCCCCAACCCCCAAGCCTCCCGACATCAGGTATTCTCCGCCCTCAAACACCATCCCGGCTTGCGGCATGCAAATCGCCTGTCTCAGCCCCTCGAACGGTCTGAAAAGCGGCGCACCAGGAGGCTTGCATGTTGATTGGATATCGGTTCGAGCGCACCGCGCAGGATGACCTGCACATCCACTCGCGCAATCGGGTGCAGAGCATATTCGTGCTGCTGACGGGCGCGTTGGCCTTCATCTTGCCGGTGGCGTTCGCCGTGTTTGCGATGGCTGATGGTCTCTCGCCGTTGGCTGACGCGGATCCGCTATCCTCTCTGCTGATTGTTCTCGGGCTGCTGCTGATTCCTGCCCTTGGCCTTTTACTGCTGGTTTACACCGGCATCCGCGAGACCTTGGTGTTGTCGCGAGTCGACGGCGAGGGCAAGCGTCTCACTCGAAACTTTTTCGGACGCCGCGAGCGGGTGCAGTCGGTCTTTCGGATCGATGCCGCCAAATACCTCGAACTTCGCCGCCGTCCACAGGCTGAGCGAGCCCACGCCCAGTTGTGGTTGATGCTGCGCGACGGCACCGCGCACCGCTTGACCAGCGACAACGTTCCGGTCGTGCCGGGAAGTCAACGCACCGACTTATGGCTGCGTGAGCTGGCCGACTACCTGAACGTGGCGGTGCCCACCGAGGTCGTCGAGGGGGTGGCGCCTGATGTGAAGGCACCCTATAGGCCTGCCCCAGCGCCCACTAGCGGTAAGGCGGTGAGGGAAGCCAGGCAGCGACGAGGAAAGAGGGCCACGCCAGCGCCTGAGCCGACCGAGAAGTTCGGCATTCCCGCGCGCGCCTTGCTCATGCTGGTGGGCACCTTTCTGGCTGTGCTGGAGCTGAGCCAGGTCATCGCATTGGTGCCGGCTCTGTTTGCCGGGCGGCTGCGTGTCGGTGGCTATCGCTCGACGACCTTCTACTGGACCGAGCAACCGTTGAGCTTTTCACTCAACCTGTTTGTGGGCATCGCCGAGGTGTTGATCGTCGGCGTCATCGCCTGGGGTTGCCTGCGCACGGCGATCCAGGGCCGGATGAAATCCAATCCCTGAATGCGATTTTTCAGACATCTACAGAGGAGATGAGCATGGAGCGCGACAACGACAGCAGCGCCTACATCACCACCGCACAAGCGCTGGAAAGCCTTTACGGCCCCGTCGCGGCGCCCTCGATTCTCAAGGAAGTCGACCATATCCATCCGGTTTACCAGCCCTTCATAGAGGCTGCTTCCTTTGTGATCCTCGCTTCCTCAGGCCCCGGAGGGCTGGATGCCTCCCCGCGGGGCGACGCGGCCGGGTTCGTTCATGTCCACGACAGCAAGACGTTGTATTTGCCCGACCGCCGTGGCAACAACCGCATCGATTCGCTGCGCAACATCGTTGAGGATCCCCGGGTTGCGCTGCTCTTTCTCGTGCCTGGCGTAGGGGAAACCTTGCGCGTGAACGGCACGGCCAGGATATCGGTCGAGCCAGCACTGTTGGCTCGGTTCGCGGTGAATGGGCAACTCCCTCGAACGGTGCTGGAGATCACCGTAGCCAGCGTTTACTTCCAGTGCAGCAGGGCTGTGATCCGGGCGGGGCTGTGGGATGCGACGCGGCAGATCGAACGCAGCGCACTGCCCACAGCGGGCGAGGTGTTCAAACGCATCTGCCCCTCGAAAGTAGATGGCGACGCTTACGACAAGGCCTTGCCAGGGCGCATTGCGAGCACGCTTTACTGACGGTTTCGCCGAGGCAGGGGGCAGTTGGCTAATCCGCCCCCTTTGCCATGGCTATTCAAACTCCGGCAACGGCCTCGCGCACGAAGTCTTCATAGGTGCGTAGCGGGTGGCCAATGAGGGTCTGGAGTCGTTCCACCGTCCCTTCGGCGGCCTGCATGCCGAAGGCTTGAATCCCCGTCATCATCAAGCGCATGTCATACGCCAGCCAGGCGGGACCGTACGCAGCTAGTTGCCCTTCGAAAGCGACTACGTCATCACCCCCATAGGCGATTTCGCGACCCAGGGCTGCGCTCCAGATCTTCGCCACGGAGACACCGGTCAGCGCTTGCGGCCCGATCAACTCCAGCGTGATCCGATCCAGCGCGCAAGAGCTCCTGTCGCGTCGCAACAACTCGGCCACGGCGACGTCAGCGATATCGCGTGCATCAATCATCGAGACGCCCGCCGAACCGATTGGCATCGGGTAGACCGAGTAATCCTGGATCGTCTGTTGGACCATGCGGTCGTTCTGCATGAAATACGCCGGGCGCAGGATGGTGGCGGGGAGGTCGAGGCTTTCGATCATGCGCTCGACCGTATGCTTGCCGGTGAAGTGCGGAACGTTGGTGAACGTATCGGCATGGATCACCGACAGATAAACGATGCGCTCGATGCCAGCCTCGCGAGCGAGGTTCAAGGTGATGAGGGCCTGGGTGACCTCATCGGGCGTGACGGCATTGAGCAGGAACAGCGTACGCACCGACGACAGCGCAGCGCGCATCGAGGTGACATCGGTGAGGTCCGCGACAACTTCAGTGACGCCGGCCGGAAACTCCCGCTTGCCTGCCTGGCGTACGAGCGCCTTGACCTCGGCGGCCGCGTCAGCCAGGCCTTGGGTGACGAGTGAACCAATAGTGCCCGTGGCACCGATGACGAGAATGCTCATTTTTGAAACTCCTGCATGGGATTTTGGGGTTCGCGACGACATGCGTCAGTGCCGTCGTGGAGGCGGATCAGTACAGCGTGTTAACGGTGTTCATCGGATCAAGCTTCGATGTCGAGACGGTATTCCGTTGCACTTGGAAAACGAAGACGCCAGAATCCAGACACATCGTTTCAAAAATGGAACACCATGAATCTGAACGCGCTGATCGATTTCCTCCTCGTCGCCTCCAACGAGGGGCTGGGGAAGGCCAGCCGCGCCAGCGGTATTTCCAAAGCCACCCTGTCGCGCCGAATGTCCGACCTGGAGGAGCAACTGGGTGTGAGGCTGATCGAGCGCAGCGCCCGCGGTCTGAAACTCACCGAAGCTGGCGAGAGACTGGTGTCTCGAACTGAAGGCCCGCTGAGTGAAGTCGCCGAAGCCATGACGGCGGCCCGCGAGGGTGTTTCGACACCTCGTGGTCGCTTGCGAGTGGCTGCCCCGGTCCTGTTCTCCCAACTCGCGATGGGTCGCATCGGGGCCGAATTCTGCGCGGCCTACCCGGAGGTCGAAATTGAAGTCGTGGCGGAAGATCGCATGGTGGATCTGGTGGAGGAACAGTTCGACGTCGCGATTCGGATCAACCCGAGCCCGGACAGCAATCTGGTCGGCCGGTGTTTTGCCAAGGACCGGTTGGTCGTCGTGGCAGCGCCTCACATACCCAAGCCCATGCCCGGCGCGGTCAGTGCCGTTCCCGCCATCGTGACGTCGACGTTCCAGCCCACTCAATGGCGTCTCGATGACGGACAACTGGTTCTGGAGCCGATCCCGAAGCTGCGATTTTCCTCGTTGCTGATGGTTCGCGATGCCGCTGTCGCCGGTGGCGGTGCTGCCCTGATTCCACAATCCATCGCCGGGAGTCAGCTTGCCCGTGGCGAGTTGGTCCAGTGGGGCACGGTGTCGGGCGCAGAACCCGCGCTCTGGGTTCTGCATACCTCCAGGCGCCTTGCGCCTCCAAAGGTTCGCGCATTCGTGGACTTCATCTGCGCCAGATACCCGGACCTGTCTCTGGTTTTGAGCGGATAGAGCAGTCTTCAGGGGTTTCAGGAGTCTTGAACGACTCGCGCAGACTTTCAATCACCTGGCTGATAGAGGGCCCTTGGATCGTCGGTGGCGTAGGGCTCTCACCGAATTCACGCCAAATGAATAATGTCAGCTCTGCGCCGTCGGTTAGTGCCTGGGCGTTCTCTTGTGTCGCAAAGGTTTCCAGCAGCCTGTATCGCGAATCTTTCCAAAACAACTGCTCGACCCAGTCGTACACCGGGATGAAATGGAAGTGGATGGGGTAGCGGGGATCGTGGCCGAATCGGCTGATGTA
The DNA here is from genome assembly GCF_058148565.1 of Pseudomonas sp. DF11. Classification (NCBI taxonomy): domain Bacteria; kingdom Pseudomonadati; phylum Pseudomonadota; class Gammaproteobacteria; order Pseudomonadales; family Pseudomonadaceae; genus Pseudomonas; species Pseudomonas sp. DF11. The sequence goes on along the minus strand of NZ_JBYVYN010000009.1, from coordinate 25,486 downwards.
AAGCCATTTGGGGTTCAGTTGTGTTTCGAGAGTGCGCTGGATGTTTGCCATCAGACCACCCAGCTCTGCGAGCGCAGCGTCGGGCAATTGTGCCAATGAGTTTACGTGAGTCTTGGAACCGAGCATGAGATAGCCGGGCAGGGTGGATACCAAGTGGTGGTTGACTAGCCAATGGGTGGTTTCATGGACGACGAACTGTGGTGCCAATTCCAAAATAGACTCCCTGTCATCCTGCGGTTTGGGCTTGCATGCGACTAAAGCTTACACCTCGATTTACCAGTCGATCACCTGCAAGCATCTTGGGACTGCTTCGCAGTCCAGCGGGGCGGTGGTGCGACGTTTCGCTAAATCCCCTCGCCACGGGGCAGGTCGGTGCGGCTAGCCTTCGAACTCCGTCTGCAACATCGTCAAAAACGCCTCTCTGGCGGGATGCCGGCCAGCGTTTTCATGCCAGTAAAACAGGTTGTCGATCCCCGCCAGCTCAGGGAATGCATACCCCGTCCAACCCGCTCCCTGGCGGTATTGCTCATAGATCCCCCGAGGCACCAGCGAGACACCTGCACCCGCACTGACGCAACCAACGATGGCGCCGTAACTGGCGATGCTGATGATCGGTTGCACTTGGTCATGACGCAGCAGCCATTGCTCCAGCGCCAAGCGGTATGGGCAGCCCGTGGGCCACATGAAGATCGCCTTGCCTCGCAAATCTGCGGCGCTGCGCAATGGGCCGTGAGATTCGGAGGCGATGAGCATCAGGTCTTCACGGTACATCACGGCTCGCTTGAGTCCAGGCCGTTCTATGTCTACCGCCACGATCGCGCCGTCGAGCCGGTGATGCTGGATATCGTCCAGCAACTGCGCCCAGGTTCCCGTGCTCAGCTCCAGTGACACTTGCGGGTATTGCGCGTGGTATCTGGCCAGCAACTGAGGCAGGCGCCCCGTGGCGCTGGACTCGATCGCGCCAATGCGCAACGGGCCGCTCGGCGCGCGGGTAGGGGCTACCGCGCGGCGGGCCTCTTCGGTCAGGTTCAGTATTTTTGTCGCGTATTCCAGGAACACTTCGCCCGCCGGGCTGACCCGCAGCCCGCGACCTTCACGGAAAAACAACGGCGTGCCGAGCTCCCGTTCCAGGGATTTGAGGCGGGCGGTGATGTTGGACGGCACGCAGTGCAGCACTTCCGCGGCACGGGCGATGCTGCCGGTGTCGCAGACCGTCTTGAGCATGCGCAGTTGGGACAGTTCCATAGCTCACCAAAAGTGAATGATTTGCTGAGTTTAAGTCACTTGTACTGATTGGAGGTGGTTTCGATACTTCGGGACAAATCAGCCAGACGCTCAGTGAGCAGGAACTCTCGATGGAAATGCGTTGTGTGCCGTTTGAACATTCTTCCAGCAAACCTGGTGCGAAAATTTTCCTGGCGACGATGTTCGTGATTCTTTGCTGGGCCTATTCGCCGATTGGCATTCGCATCGGCTTGCAGGCTTACGAACCCGGTCAACTGGCGTTGATGCGGTTTCTCATTGCTTCGGCGTTCATGGCTCTTGTCGCGATGGTGAAGGGCATTTCCCTGCCGCGTCTCAGGGATCTGCCATGGCTGGCGGTGTTGGGTTTCTTTGCCGTCAGTCTGCATCACATCGCCCTCAATTACGGCCAGCGGGGCGTCAGTGCCGGGGCGGCCAGTGTGCTGGCCCAGTCCACGCCTTTGTTCAGCACCTTACTGGCGCATTTTGTCTTCAAGGATAGAGTCAGTGGTTGGCAGTGGGGTTGTGTACTGTGCGGCTTGCTTGGCGCTGGCGTGGTCGTCGCGGGGGATCGTGGCGTGGGTGACATGGACGCCCATGGACTATTGATCCTGCTGGCGGCGCTGTCCTGGAGTTTGTATTTCTCTTTGCAAAAGCGCCATTCCCATCGCTACGACGGTTTGACCGTGGTTTGTTACACCGTCTGGTCGGGCACACTCCTGTTGTTCATTTCCGCGCCGGGGATATTGAGCGCGGCGCGACAGGCTTCGGCTTCGGTGAATCTGGCGGTGTTGATCCTGGGTATTTTTCCCAGCGCGCTGGCGTACCTTGCTTGGGCCTACGTGTTGGCACACAGCAACGTGAGCCGCGCCTCCATGGCGCTTTACCTGATACCGCCGACGGCGATGTTGATGGCTTCTTTGGTGCTGGCCGAGCGGCCGTCAATGATGGTTATTGTTGGGGCGGTGATTGTGTTGATGAGTGTGCTGGCGTTGAGGCTTGAGCCGGGGAGTGGGGCAAAAGTCGGTTGATTCTGTCGTGGATGTAGGCAATGACGTTGGATGAGGGACCACGGAGCAGCGTCCTACGGACAGGCGACCGTTTTGGGATAAAACGCAGAAGTCTCTGACAACTTTTTAGGGTTGGCCTTCGGAAACACCGGTCTTACGATCTGGCGTTGTCTCGGTGCTCCGTGTGGCATCCGGCACGCTCAGTTTTGTTTTATATCGTGAGGACAGATCGATGCCTGAAATCCCATATGCCAAGGCCTTGGAGCACGCCGCCAATGTTTTCGGCTGCCAGCAGTTGGCTGAAGACTGGTTGAGGAAGCCCTGCACGTACCTGGACGATCAGGTGCCATTGGCGCTGATCGATAACCCGCCGGGCTTTCAGGTAGTAGAGGATTATCTGGTCCGGATTGAGCTGGGGGTTTATCAATGAGTCCTTGTTCTGCTGCGCGGTTTTTGGGTCAGCTGCGCAGCCCAGCGGGGATAAATTCCCTCGCCACAGGTTGCGTTATGCCTACAACTTCGAACGATCGTTCCTCACGCTCTGCGTGGGAATGCCGCCAGGGACGCTCCGCGTTCCGCTTCTGGAGGGTGACGCAGAGCGTCACGGGATGCATTCCCACGCGGGAGCGTAGGAACGATCATCCGAACGAGCGGGTGCATTATTTCTTGACCGAGTAATCCTGCCCCCACACCCGTACGGTGCTGACCGCCTCGTTCATGCCTTCAAACACGAACTTCTGCCGCACGGCGGTCTTCGGCGGAATGGTGACTTCGTCCGGGTTGTCCAGGCCGGTGAGGCGGTTGGCGTAGCCCGCCTGGTCGATGGCCAGCAGCACGCCGGTCTGGCCGAGGTTGATCAGGCGCAGTTGGGTGTCGGTGCTGTTCTTGAAGCCGAGGGTGACGGTGACGTTTTCGTCGCCGGGCTCCAGTTTCAGTACCTCGATGGCGATGCGGTCTTTCATTTGCTCACCAGAGGCCACGATCGCGGCGCCATCGGTGCCCTGGACCGACTCGCGACCATCGAGCACGCCTTCGCTGACACCGCCCAAGAGGTTCTTGCCGGCGGTAATGAACGTAGACACGGCGGACTTGGTCGAGTCCTTGATAAGGCTGCCGTCGGTTGGCTCGCCTTCGGCCAGGCACAGCGAACTGAACAAGAGACTGGAGACGAGGAGGGTGGCGCGTGACGGCAGAAGATTCATACCTGAGTCCTTGAGGTGGGCTGCAACATCGCCCATCGGCAGGGCGAACGGCATGATAGCTGTGATCGGCGATCAGTGGCTATGCGCCGCTGGCGTCCTTGAGTTTTTCCGACATCTTCACCAGCGCCGCCAACGAGTCCGCGTCCATCTTGCGCATCAAGGCGCCGCGCCGCACTTTCACGGTCACCTCGCTCAAACCCAACTGGGCGGCCACTTGCTTGTTCAGCAGCCCCGATACCACCAGCTCCATCACATCCCGTTCCCCGTCAGTCAGTCCGGCATAACGGCGTTTCAAGTCGTCCACCAGTGCCGCAGTCTTGCGCCGTTCCCGGTCACGGCCCAGGCCCAGGCTGATTGCATCGAGCAGGTCCTGTTCACGGAATGGCTTGGTCAAGAATTCGAGGGCCCCGGCCTTCATGGCTTTGACCGACATGGGGATGTCGCCATGGGCGGTGATGAACACAACCGGGACGCGAATATTCAATCGGGACATTTCCTGTTGGAAATCCAGCCCGCTCAAACCCGGCATCCGCACATCGAGGACCAGGCACGCCGGGACATCCGGCAGGTCGGCGTCCATGAACTCACGGGCCGAGCCGAAGGCCAGGCTCGTCAGGCCCACCGAGGCCAGCAGGTCTTGCAGCGATTCGCGCACTGAGCTGTCATCGTCGACGATGTAGATCATCGACTCGGCAAGGTCATGAATGTCAGTTTGGCTCATCGGATTCCCTTGTAACGGCTGGCAGGGTGAAGTGGAAGGTCGCGCCGGTCTGTGGGTCGCTTGAGGCCCAGAGACGACCGTCATGGGCTTCGATGATTGAGCGGCTGATCGCCAACCCCATCCCCATGCCATCCTGCTTGGTGCTGTAGAAGGCCTCGAACACTCGCTCTCGGTCGCTTGGCGATAGACCGCTGCCCTGGTCGGAAACCGAAAACAACAGTTGCTGGCGTGACTCCAGCGCCACATCAAATTGCAGGATCCGGCGCTCGACGTCTACCTGACGCATCGCCTCGACCGCGTTCATCGCCAGGTTGAGGATGACTTGTTGGATCTGCACCTCATCCGCGAGCATCGGTGGCAGGCCTTCCTCGACATGCACGCGCAAGGTGACGTTCTGTTCGTTTAGCTCTCCCGTCAACAGCCGCAGCGCGGCGTTGAGCGTGTCAGCGACGTTCAGCCATTGCTTGCTCGGCGCTTGATGCCGGGCCATACCGCGCAATCGGGCAATGATGTCGCTGGCCCGATGGGTGTCGGCGATGATCCGCTCCAGCGCTTGCTGGGCTTTGGCCAGGTTGGGCGGCTCGGTGGCCATCCAGCGCAGGCAGGCGCCGCTGCTGGTGGCCACCGCAGCCAATGGCTGGTTGACCTCGTGGGCAATCGAGGCGGCGAGTTCGCCGAGCATGTTGATGCGGGTGATGTGCGCCAGGTGGGCACGGGTCTGATGCACCGTACGGATCGCGGCGGACAGGCGCAGCGCCAGATACGTCGTGCCGGCGATCGCCGCAAGGCTGATCAAGACATTGATCAGCCCGGCCTCGGTGTCGCCAAAACGGGTGAACCGATAACTCAGGACCGTCAATATCATGCAGACGATCGAGACGCCGGCCACTGCGCGCGCCGGCAGGATCCGCACGGCGATCAGCACCACGGCGATCTGGAACACCCCGACCGCAATTTCCAGATCGGTGACGGTGTCGATCGCGGCAATGCCCAGCGCCAACCCCAGTAACAGCAGCAGGCGAAGCGTCATCCGGGTGCTTCTCATTGGGTGTTCATCTCGCATCGCTCCAACGCTCGGGACTGATCCACGCAGTTTATACCGCCCACTCAGGATGGGTTGTCCAGGCTGAACAGATCGGCCACTTCGTCATAGGCGAACAACTCGGCGTAGCGTCCCCATTGGGTGACGCAATCCAGGGTATTGGCGGCGTCGTGCTCGGACATGAAATCTTCCAGCTGATCGCGGAAACGCCTGGCCGGTGCCGTGCGGGTAGGGCGGTCGTCCAGCACCCTGCGGATATGCCCCACCAGCGGCACGTATTTAAGCAAGTGTTGGGCGAACAGGTGCTTGCGCTCATCCACCGTGGAGTCGGCGTAGCGTTGCCCGGCTGGCAGCAGTGTCATGTGGCCGTCCTGCATGTCGGCCAAACGCATGAGTTGCAGGACCTCGGCCACCGGTAACAAATCACTGGCGGTGTAGCGCAACACCCCGGCAAGCTCGCGCAGATCCGCCTGGCCGGCAAACGGCTGAGCCTGCACCGCCTCGATCAGCCCGGCCAGGGCATTGGTGGAAATCGCCGGCAAGACCATGCCCATGCCGGTGCCGGCAAACATGCCCTGGCGTGGTGAACCGGCATTCGTTCCCCCGGCCATTTGCACATAGATGTGTTCGACCAAGGCTTGGAAGGCCGGGTCCGTGCGATTGCGCGGCTGACGCAGGTCCACGCTGATTTCTTGCATGACCCGTCCCGGGTTGGAGGAAAAAATCAGGATTCGATCACACATCAGCACGGCTTCTTCGATGTTATGGGTGACCATCAATATCGATTTGATCGGCATCCGTCCTTCGCCCCACAAATCCAGCAGGTCGGTGCGCAGGGTTTCGGCGGTCAAGACGTCGAGCGCGGAGAACGGCTCGTCCATCAACAGCACATCCGGGGCGACCACCAGGGCCCGAGCCAGGCCGACGCGTTGGCGCATGCCGCCTGACAGTTCTTTCGGGAAGGCGCTTTCGAAACCATCAAGGCCGATCATATCGATGGCGGCCAAGGCCCGACGTCGGCGCTCCGGGGCTGCCACGTCCAGGGCCTCGAGGCCGATCTCGACGTTCTGCAGCACGGTCAGCCAGGGGAACAGGGCGAAACTCTGGAATACCATGCGTACCGAGCTCGAAACCCCTTGGGCATTGGCCGGAAAATCAACCATGCCGGTGGTGGGTGAAATCAGGCCCGCGATGGAGCGCAGCAGGGTCGACTTCCCAGACCCCGAACGCCCCAGCAGGCCGACGATTTCCCCGTCGTCCAGGCGCATGCAGACGTTGTCCAACACTACTCGCTCGGCACCGCCCGCCGTGCCATAGACGTGTCCCAGTTGCTGCACGTCGACGAGGCAACGCTTGTCTATCACTTCCATTGCTTGACCCTCAATCAATTCGAAGCCGACGCTCGGCAAAACCGTACAGCGGACGCCATAGCAACCGGTTGAAACCCACCACGAAAATCGACATGACCGAAACCCCCAGCGCCACCCGTTGCAGATCCCCCGCCGCGGTGGCCTGGGCGATATAGGACCCCAGCCCGGAGGCGTAGAGATGCTCGTTGCCCCAGGAAACTGCCTCGGCGACGATGCTGGCGTTCCACGAGCCGCCCGCTGCGGTGAGGGCGCCGGTGATGTAGTAGGGGAAAATGCCGGGCAGGGCGAATTGGCGCCACCACTGCCAGCCGCGCACGTGGAAGCTGCGCGCCGCCTCGCGCAAATCGGTGGGTAACGCGCTGGCTCCGGCGATTACGTTGAACAGGATGTACCACTGGGTGCCGAGGATCATCAGCGGTGACAGCCAGACATCCGGGTTGAGCTTCAAGGCGACGATGGCGATCACCGCGAACGGAAACAGGACGTTGGCCGGGAACGCCGCCAGCAACTGTGCGACGGGCTGCAAGCGCTCGGCCCAGCGCGGGTTCAAGCCGATCCAGACACCGATGGGCACCCAAAGCACGCTGGCCAGGACGATCAGCACGGCGACTCGCAGCAGGGTGGCCAGGCCCAGGCCAAAGGTGCTGATCACGTCCTCCAAACCCAGGGTGCTGCCAATGAAGCGCGACAATTGCAGGATGCCGATCATGCAGGCCGCGACGACCAGGACGATCCAGACCACCTCGGATGCACGGCTGAAGCGGGCACTGGGCTTGAAGCCGAGCCGAGGCAGCCGGGGAAGCTTGTCCAGAAATAACGCGGCCTTGATGCCAGTCAGTGCTTGCAGCACCCAGGGCACAAGACGCGTCGAACGCAGCAGATCGTAAACCCTGGACCGTGGGCGCTTCTGGGAGGCGGTCTGTTCGAAGCGAAACTTGTCCGCCCAGGCGACGATCGGCCGGAAAAACAGCAGGTCATACGCAATGATCACCCCGACCATGGCCAGGACTGCCCAGGCAATCGCAGCGATATTTTGCTGCTCGATCGCCAGTGCCAGCCATGAACCGATACCCGGCAGGCTGACGGTGGTGTTGCCAACGGTGATGGCCTCGGAAGCGACCACGAAAAACCAGCCGCCCGACATCGACATCATCATGTTCCACACCAGGCCCGGTGTGGCGAAGGGCAACTCGAGCTTGATGAACCGTTGCCACGGGGAAAACGAGAACTGTCGGCTGACTTCATAAAGGTCGTGCGGCACGGTTCTCAGTGATTGATAGAAACTGAAGGTCATGTTCCAGACCTGGCTGGTGAAAATGGCGAAGATCGCCGCGCATTCCACGCCCGTTTCCCTGCCGGGGAAGAGCCCCATGAAGAACACGACGGTGAATGTAAGGAAACCAAGTACTGGCACCGACTGGAGAATATCCAGTGCGGGCAGGATAACGATTGCCGCCTTGCGGCTTTTGGCGGCTAAAGTGGCAACGACCACAGAAAAGATAAATGAGGCGAACAAGGCGATGAACATGCGCAGCGTGGTGCGCAGGGTGTATTCCGGCAGGTGGGCCAGGTCAAGGGACAACGGCGAGGAATCAAGGACGCCGAGGGGTTGGCTCATTTGATCCAGGCCATACCCTATGAACGCAGCCAAGAGCAGCAGAATGCTGAGTAACGCTATATCTGCCCACCAGGAGGTGGCGACGGCTTGTCCCCTGTTTGGAAAGGAAGTAATTGCCGGCGCAGAGAAAGAAGGGCGCATTGATCACCTCGGTGTACACGATTGAAAGCCAGGGCTGCGACCTCACTAGCGGTCGTTGGAAGTCATGAAGTTAATTGCACTTGAGCGGGTGCGTTAAATGCCTGGCAAGACTAAGTGTTGCCTTCAAAGATGGCCACGATGACTTGGGACAGGAAAATATACTTTGGTATATCGAAGGGTCAGTGCCTGTGGTTGTAACGGTACTTGCGTATTGCTTGACGTTGCGACGGTTCATGAACAGCCGCGCCGAGGGCTGCGTTTTCATCTGATCCGTATTTTCCTGTTACAGCTGCCTCTGTAATGCACCCAGCTCCCACCCCAGAATGGCTACGCGGCTGGCCTATCAGACCGCCCGTGTACTGCAATTTTTTGCTTCAGGAGTGCTCATGGCGAAGATGGCGATTTTTCTAGGTGGGTTTTTGGCACTGACCCTTTTGATCGGCGTGCTGGCGACGATTTCGCCGGTGTAGCCACCGGCCCACAGACAAGGCAACCCAATACTGAAGCGAACCCTGTGGCGAGGGGATTTATCCCCGTTGGGCAGCGAAGCAGCCCTAAAGCTCATCCCCCGATCCACCGGTCGATCAGCTGCAAGCCTCTTGGGCTGCTTCGCAGCCAGCGGGGATAAATCCCCTCGCCACAGGTGATTGGTGTGTCGGGCGAATGGATGTGAACTCAACTGGTTTTGTGGCAAGGGGATTTGTTTGTGGGAGCAAAGCTTGCTCGCGATAGCGGTGGGTCAGCTTGCATTCATGTTGAATGTGCCAATGCCATCGCGGGCAAGCCTTGCTCCCACAATGAGTTCTGTGTGGATCGGGGGAACAGTCCTCAGCTCCTTACTTATGCAAAATCACCTGCGCAATCTCATGCAACCCCATCACCCGCTGTACGGCGTTGAGTTTGATCGCTTCCTTGGGCATGCCGAAGACCACGCAGCTGGCTTCGTCCTGGGCCACGGTGCTGCTGCCGGCGTCGAGCATTTCCTTCAGGCCACGGGCGCCGTCGTCGCCCATGCCGGTCATGATGATGCCGGTGGCGTTGCGGCCGGCGAATTTGGCCACTGAGCGGAACAGCACATCCACTGAAGGACGGTGGCGGTTGACCAGTGGGCCGTCTACCACCTGCACGTGGTAGAACGCCCCGCTGCGGGTCACCATCATGTGTTTGCCACCGGGGGCGATGAGTGCCAGGCCGGGATGAATGCGGTCGTTGTTGCGGGCTTCGCGCACTTCGATCTGGCACAGGCTGTTAAGCCTGGCGGCGAACGAGGCGGTGAATTTTTCCGGCATGTGCTGGACGATGACGATGCCCGGGCACACCCGCGGCAGGGCGGTCAGAACCGCTTCCAGGGCCTGGGTGCCGCCGGTGGAAGTGCCGAGGGCGACGATGCGTTCGGTGGTCTGCGCCATGGCATGACCATTGGCGGCGGGCAGCATGGCGTCAGCGGTGAGTTTGGTGGCCGGCGTCAGTGCAGTCGGGGCAGGGCGCTTGCCCAGGTTGCGCACATTGACCTGGGCGGCGGCGCGGATCGCCGACACCAGTTCCGGCGCTGATTCCAATAGAAAGTTCTTCAGGCCGGTGGTGGGCTTGGTGATGATTTCCACCGCGCCGGCGGCCATCGCCTGCAAGGTGGTTTCCGCTCCCCGGGGCGTCAGGGACGAGCAGATCACCACCGGTGTCGGGCGCTCGCTCATGATTTTCTTCAGGAAGGTGATGCCGTCCATTCGCGGCATTTCCACGTCCAGCACGATCACGTCGGGCCATTCCTTGGCCAATTTGTCCATGGCGAAAATCGGGTCGGACGCCGCGCCCATGACGTGGATGTCCGGCGTGTCGCTGAGGATCGCCAGTAACACCTGGCGAACCACCGCTGAGTCATCCACCAGCAGTACGTTTATCTTTTTTGACATGGTTAATGCCGGGTCCTTATTGGTTGGTGCCTGACCCATACATCGCCACTGCAAAGGTCGAAGATGATGCTGCGGTGACCGGTGCTACCCATGTCCTGGGCGATCAGATCCAGGCGATAGAGGGCGGCGATTTCCAGCGCGGCATTGACGTTCATCCGCGCCACATCGCCGTAGGGCACGTGGCGTTGCAGTTCAGGGAACATTTCGCCGCCGCCGAACAGCTTGAGCTGATAGTCCTCAGGTTCAGTGTGATGGGCCTTTGCCTGGCGCAGGAACAGTTCGATGGCTTCGTCGGCGTACATGCCGTTGAGCGCCTTGGAGCAGCGCATCCGACTGGGCAACATGAAGTGGCACATGCCGCCGATCCTGCGTTCGGGATGCCACAGCGTGATCGCCACGCAAGAACCGAGGATGGTACGCAGCCGGGTCGGGCAGGTGGCGAAGCGAAACTCCCCCGGCGCCAGGTACATCTCGGCCACTTCCCTCATCGCGACGCTCATGGCTTGCGATAAATCGAAGGCGATACGAGTTTCAACGCGTCGGACACGCCGTTGAGGCTTTCCGAGTGGCTCACGATGAAATACCCGCCGGGTTTGAGCCGGGGGATCAATCGGGCAACCACTTTGCTCTTGGTGGGTTGGTCGAAATAGATCATGACATTGCGCAGGAAAATCACGTCGAACTCCCCCAGATCCGGCAAGGTGTCGTTGAGGTTGACCTGGATAAAATGGACCCGGTTGCGCAACGCCCGGTCGATGAGGAACGTGCCTTGCTGGCTGCCAGTGCCCTTGAGGCAGTATTTCACCAGCAGCGGATGGGGCAGGTTGCTGGCGCGCTCCATTGGGTAGTGCCCTGAGCGTGCCTTGGCCAGCACCTGGCTGCTGATGTCCGAACCGATGACCTCCCAAGGCGTGGTGCCCAGTCCTTCGGCCAGGGTCATGGCCAGGCTGTAGGGTTCTTCTCCCGATGAACTGGCCGCGCTCCACAAGCGAAAGGTCTTGCCCGGCGTCGCGTGGGGCAGCACGTGCTGACGCAGGAAATCGAAATGCTTGGGTTCGCGAAAAAAATAGGTCTCGTTGGTGGTGAGCAGGTCCAGCGCCACCTGCAACTCATCGGTACGCTGACCGTTCATGATCAGCTTGAAATACTCGCCGTAGCTGTCCAGCCCATAGTGCTTGAGGCGCTTGAACAAACGCCCGGCCACCAGGGCTTTCTTGGCTTCGGACAGGCTGATGCCGGCGGCCTGGTACAGCCAGGACTGGAACTGGCCGAACTCGCGGTCACTGAGCACCAGTGAATTCACCGTGCGTTCCTTGCAGGTATCGGCGTTCACTGGGCGTCTACTTCCAGCGCACTCGGGCTGGTTTCTGCGAGTTGGGACATTTCGTCGATGGACAGCACGCGGTCGACCTCCAGCACGATGACGAACTTGCCGTCGACCTTGGCCATGCCACTGATGAAATCGGCGCGGATCTTCGCCCCGAAGCTCGGTGGTGGCTCGATCTGCGAGGCCGGGATTTCCAGCACCGCCGATACCGTGTCCACCAGCAGGCCAATGTCCTGGGCCTGGCCGTCCGCGCTGGCCGCCTCGATGATCACCACGCAGCTGCGCCGGCTGATCGCCGAGTTCGGCCGGCCGAAACGGGCCGACAGGTCCACCACCGGCACCACCGCGCCCCGCAGGTTGATCACCCCACGCACGAACGCGGGCATCATCGGCACCACGGTGAGGTTGCCGTATTCGATGATTTCCTTGATGCACAGGATGCCGATGGCAAACATCTCCGTGCCGAGCATAAACGTCAGGTATTGCGCTTCTTCCTCGACCGCGATGGCGGTTTGACGTGTGGTCGCGATGGCGCCCATGCCTTTATCTCCTTTAAGCGAGCCTGTGGGAACGGACCGTCAGAACCGGGTGAATTCGGATTCGTCCGGAGCGCTGGCCATGCTGTAGGCAAAGGCCTTGGGGAGCGCAGGCACGGCCGCTCGAGCCGGCTTGCGGCTGGACGGCCCCGGCGTGTTGTCCACCTTCAAGGGCTGGCTGGCCGATTTCGGCGGCGTGTCCAGGGTGAAGAAGCTCATGGCCTGTTGCAGCTGTTCGGCCTGGCTGCTCATTTCCTCGGCGGTGGCGGCCAGTTCTTCGCTGCTGGAGGCGTTCTGCTGGGTCACCTGGTTGAGTTGGGTCATGGCGGTGTTGATCTGCGCCACGCCAGCGGCCTGTTCTTCGGAGGCGGCGCTGATTTCCTGCACCAGGTCCGATGTCTTGTTGATCGACGGGACCATCTCGTTGAGCAGGTTCCCGGCCTTTTCCGCCATATCGACGCTGCTGGACGACAGCTCGCCGATTTCCTGGGCCGCTATCTGGCTGCGTTCGGCCAGTTTGCGCACTTCGGCTGCGACCACCGCGAAGCCTTTGCCGTGTTCGCCGGCGCGGGCCGCTTCGATGGCGGCGTTGAGCGCCAGCAGGTTGGTCTGGTAGGCGATGTCGTCGATGATGCTGATGCGCTGGGCGATTTTCTTCATCGCCACCACGGTCTGCTGCACCGATTCGCCGCCGTCGGTGGCTTCCTTGGCGGCCTTGCTGGCCATGCCGTCGGTGACCTTGGCGTTCTCGGTGTTCTGGTTGATGCTGGCGCTCATCTGCTCGATGGACGCACTGGTTTCCTCGACGCTGGCCGCCTGTTCACTGGTGGCCTGGCTCATCGATTGCGCGGTGGCGCTGACTTCTTCGGAGGCGCTGGCCAGGTTGTCCGCTGCGTTGCGCACTTCACCGATAATGTGCGAAAGCTTGTCGACCATGTTCTGCATGGCGTTGAGCACCATGCCGGTTTCGTCCTTGGAGCCGCTTTCGATTTTTGCGTTCAGGTTGCCTTCGGCCAATTGTTCGGCGACGTTCGCGGCCTGTTTCAATGGACGGGAGATGATCCGCGAAATGAACAGCGCCAGGCCCAGGCCTACCAGTAGCGCGGCAACCAGGACGGCAATGATCGACAGGCGCGATTTTTCAAACAGTGCTGCGCCACGCTCGCTGGCGGCGCCGGCTCCAGCGTCATTGAGTTCAACCAGTTTTTGCAGGTCGGCCACCACCAGCTCGAATTGACGCTTGGACTCGCCCTTGAGTAGCGCATGGGCTTGCTCGGTCAGGTTTTGCCGGGACAGCGCAAGCAGGTCCTTGCTCACCGCGAGGTAAGCGTTCCAGTCGTTGCGGGTGGTTTCGAACAGTTGGCGGTCTTCAGCATTGGAGAGCAGCTTTTCATAGGTCGCCATGCGCGTTTCAAAGGCCTTCCTGGCTTCTTCCGCCTCATGCTCGATGGTCACGCGTTCCTGCTCGGAGTCGGCGGTGATATGGCGGTTTTCCTTGAGGCGATAGTTTGCCCCGTAGAAGCGCATGCCCGAGGCGGCGCGCATGGACGGCATCCAGTTTTCCCGGATCTCGACAGTGGTGCCGTTCACCTCGCCCAGTTGGATGATCGCGAACACCCCCATGACAGCGGTCAGTGCCAGCACCACCAGAAATGAAGTGATCAGTTTGGTGGCGATTCTAAGATCGTAGAACCATTTCATCGGGAAGTACCTCTCCATGGAATTGCTAAAGCGTCAGCGAGCGTTGGCTTGTTGTAAGTGAGTTGGGGTGTAGCGGTTTTCCACTTGGGCGATCTGGGTGAGCAGCGCCGGTACGTCAAGGATCAACGCCACGGCGCCGCTGCCCAGGATGGTCGAGCCGCTGATGCCGCGAAGGGCGCCGAACAGCTTGCCCAGCGGCTTGATCACGGTCTGGAATTCACCCAGTAAGTCATCCACCACCAGCCCGGCCTTGAGTTCGGCGTAGCGCACCACCACCACGTTCTGCCGGCGCGCGGCCGGGCCTTCATGGCTGAAGTGATCGCGCAGGTAAACCAGCGGCAACACCTCGCCCCGCAGGTCGAGGTAGCCTTGTTCGCGACTGGCGAGCCCATCGTCTTCGCTCAGCTCGATGCATTCCTGGACCATGTCCAGCGGAATGACGTAGGTCGACTGACCGATGCCCACCAGAAAACCGTTGATGATAGCCAGGGTCAGCGGCAGGCGGATGCGCACCACGGTGCCCTGGCCAGGTTGGCTGTCCAGGTCGACGGTGCCGCGCAGCAGGGTGATGTTGCGCTTGACCACGTCCATGCCCACGCCGCGCCCCGAAAGGTTGGTGACGGCCTGGGCGGTGGAGAAGCCGGGCTCGAAGATCAGGTTGTAGATTTCCTGGTCGGTGGGGCTGGCGCCCGGCGTCACCAGGCCACGCTCCTGGGCTTTTTCCAGGATCCGGTCTCGGTTCAGGCCGGCACCGTCGTCAGCGATCTCCAGCACGATACTGCCCGAGTCATGGTACGCGTTGAGGTGTAGATGCCCCTTGGCCGGTTTGCCCGCCGCCAGCCGCGCCTCGGCGGTTTCGATGCCGTGGTCCATGGCATTGCGCAGCAGGTGCATGAGCGGGTCGCCGATTTTTTCCACCACGGTCTTGTCCAGCTCGGTCTCCGCGCCGCTGATGATCAGGTCGATGTCCTTGCCCAGTTCCTGGCTGACATCGCGCACCACCCGACGGAAGCGGTTGAAGGTTTCGCCAATGGGGATCATGCGCAGGCGCAGGGCACCGTCGAGAATTTCTTCCACCAGCCCGGACACGGATGAGGTGGCTTCCTGCAACGGGTCGTTGTGGCAGGTGCGGGCCAGCAGGCTGGCGCCGGCGCTGGCGATGACCAGTTCGCCCACCAGGTTGATCAACTCATCGAGCTTGTCGGCATTGACCCGCACATAGGTGCCGTCCTTGGCCTTGCTGTCGCTGGTCACCGCCTGTTTGTCGGTGGCGATCTGGGCGGGCATGCGCGGGGTCTTGCGCTGGTCGGACAACAACTCGCCAGTGGCGACCAGCGCGGTGGTTTCCTCGGCCTGTTCCGGCGATGTGGTCACCATGCCAGTGTTGGCTTGGGGGGCGACGTCGTCGTCCAGGGCAACGATCTCGATCACGCAGTCTTCCCGGACGAAGTCGAACACTTCGTTGATCGCCCCATGGCTGGCAGCCGAGCGAAACTCGATGTCGAAGCCCAGGTAGCAGGACTCGGCGTCCCAGGCGTCGGCGGCGGGCAGGGCGTCGGTCAAGGTGACGATGTCGACGATTTCACCCAGGGTTTGCAGATAACGCAGGAATGACAGCGGGTCCATGCCGTTGCGGAACACGTCCTGGCCGAAGCGCAGGGAAATGTGCCAGAGCCGTGTTTCGCCAGGTTCGCTGGTTTCGGTTTCATGGGCAGGCGTCGGGGCCGTGGCCGGCGAGGGCGCCTGGTACTCCTGCAGGATCTGGCACAGTTCCATTTCCCGTTGCAGGGCCGGTGGCGGCAGCGCACCCCCCTGGTTGGCGACCACGTTGATCAGTTCCAGCATGTGATCGCTGGACTTGAGCAGCACGGCGATCAGGCCGGCGTCGACCTCGACGCTGCCGTTGCGCAGGCGATCGAGCACGTCTTCGACGATGTGGGTGAAGCTGACGATCGGTTCCAGGCCAAACAGCCCGGCCGAGCCCTTGATGGTGTGGGCCGCCCGAAAGATCGCGCCGATGGCGTCATCGTCGCCAGGGTCGGTTTCCAGTTGCAGCAGCGACTCTTCCATCGCCTGCAACTGTTCCCGTGCCTCGACGATGAAGGTCTGCTGTGCCTGATCCAGATTGATGCTCACGCTCATATCCTTTGTCGTGTCCGACGTATTGCGGTCCTAGGCAACCAGGTTGCAAAGGGCAAGTGTTTCCGTGACCGCCTTGCTTTGGCCGGTCAGTGTCAGCTCGGTCCCGGCCCGGGAGGCCTCGCGCTGCACCATTAGCAGCAGTTGCAGGCCGGCCCCATCCATCTCGGTGATCTGCGACAGATCGAGGGCCATTTGCGGTGTTGCGCCCAGGTGCGGCAGCCACTGCGCGGCCAGCTCGGCCGCGGTGTAGATCGTCAGCTCGCCGTCGATGTGCACCTGGGCGGTGTCATCCTGTGTTTCGTAGTGCAACGGCATTGGAGCCTCCGGTGATCAAGGAAGAATCAGCTTGGATACCGCCGCCAGCATCTGCGCCGGCTGGAACGGCTTGACTACCCAAGCCTTGGCCCCGGCGGCCTGGCCTTCCTGTTTCTTCGACTCCTGGGATTCGGTGGTCAGCATGATGATTGGCGTGAACTTGTAGCTGGCCAGCTTCTTGACCTCCTTGACGAAGGTGATGCCATCCATGTTGGGCATGTTCACGTCACTGATGATCAGGTGCACTTTCTGGCCATTGAGCTTGCCCAGCGCATCCTTGCCATCGCTGGCCTCGATCACGTCATAGCCGGCACTTTTCAACGCGATGCCGACCACCTGCCGAACGCTCGCGGAGTCGTCGACAACCAATACACTTTTAGCCATGAAAGGCTCTCCTAAAAGAAGGTTATTTCCTGTGAAGCCTGTTGCGCACCCGAGTCGCCGTGGTGGTTGCGGCGTTGCTCGTCGGTGGCGTAAGTGGTTTCCATGCGCGCCAGCCATTGGCGGGCGTCGATGGAGGCGGCCTGTTCGGGCGACTGACTGGCCTGCTGCATATGCACGTGCAGGTCCTCGATGTTGTCGCGCACGTGGCTGAGGATCTGGCTGACCCGATCCTGGAATTGCAGGCTGACCAGCACCTCGGTGAGTTCATCGCGGATGCCGAAGCTTTCCCGTTGCAGCATGTCGGCCGAATCGGCCAACCGGCCGGTGACACTCTTGAAGCGCTCCAGCACCTGCTGGATGCTTTCCTCGGAGGCACTGACCGAATGGCTGTCCTGGTCGGCGCCGCTGGACGCAGCATGGACCAGTTGGGTGATGGCGGTGTTGATGATGTCGACCTTGGCCGACATCTGCTGGCCGGTCTCGCTGGACTTGCTCGACAGACTGCGCACGGCGTCGGCCACCACGGCAAAGCCACGCCCGGCTTCGCCGGCACGGGCTGCTTCGATGGCGGCGTTGAGCGCCAGCAGGTTGGTCTGTGCGGCAATCGCCGCGACATCGGCGGCCATGGTCCGCAGCTCGCCGGTATAGGCCGTCAGGTTGCGCACCTGGGCCAGGGTTTCATCGCGGCTGGCCTGGGTGGCCTTCAGGGAGTCGATGACCTTGACCAGTTCACTTTCGCTCTGGGCCAGCACCTGCACGGCGCCGCCACTGCTGCTGCCGGCCAGTTCGCCAGCGGCCAGTTGCGAGGCTTGCACGGTGTCTTCCAGGCGCGCGGAAATGCCGGTGAAACGGCTGGTCAGTGAGACGATTGCGGTTTCGGTCTGTTGCCGGGAGCTTTCGACCTGCTTGGCCCAGATCGGCATGGCCCCGAGCATGACTTCGTTGAGTTGCTCGCTGGCTTTATGGGCCAGGTGCCCGGTGGCTTGCAGGTCGTGGCGGGCCATGGCGGCTGCGATGGCGCTGTCGAGGTGTTGACGTTGCGAACGCGCACCCCATACCCCGGCACCGACACCCAAGGCCAGGAGCACCGCACTCAAGCCGATGTTTTGTGTATTCGCACCGTTGATCGCCAGTACACCGACGCTCGCGGCAACGGCCACCAGCACGGCATTCCAGAGAATGCGAGGTTGGGTTTGGGAAAGGGGATGACCGGGAGGATACGACGTCATGGTTCGGTCCTTGAACAGTGTTGCCAACAAGTAATTTGCGAATAACTGGTTATCTGCCAAACCGACACGGTCTTGAGGACCAATCGTCCGGTTTCGATAAAAATAATGGCATATTGCTATCTAAGAATAGACGAGATTGGAAAATTGTCGAGATGAGCTGACCTGTGGAGATCCCATGGGCAGGAAGCTTGCGCTCGTTTCGTTCGGCAGTTCCTACCGCGCAGTCTGGCGGGAGTGCGCTCCCTCGCCGCGAAAACGGACATCTTCTGAAACAGAATCCATGGATTAAGCTAGATTACCCCGCATCGGATTTCGAACCTGCCATTAGAGCTCTCATGCCCACCCAGCCTCTCTGGAAAACCTATCTCCTGTTCCTGGCCCCCATGGTCCTGTCCAACTTCCTGCAGTCCATGTCCGGCGCGCTCAACAGCATCTATATCGGGCAGATGCTCGGCACCCAGGCATTGGCGTCGGTATCGGGCATGTTCCCCATTTTGTTTTTCTTCATCGCCCTGGTCATCGGCCTGGGGGCGGGGGCGGGCGTGTTGATCGGGCAAGCCTACGGTGCCGGGCAGACCGGTACGGTGAAAGCCATCGCCGGCTCGACGCTGTTGCTGGGAGCGCTCATCGGGCTGGTGGCGGCGGTGCTCGGCAGTGTCTTCGCGCGTCAGGCGTTGCAGGGGCTCGGCACGCCGGCCGATGTGCTGGAGGACGCCGTTTCCTACGCCCGGGTCATGATGTGGACTCTGCCAATGTTGCTGGTATTCGTACTGTTCACCCAACTGCTGCGCGGGGTGAGCGATACGGTGTCACCGATGTTGGCGTTGCTGGTGTCTACCGGTGTCGGGCTGATACTCACACCTGCATTTATTCGCGGCTGGCTGGGCCTGCCGCAGATGGGCGTCCAGAGCGCGGCATTGGCGGGGTTGGTGGGGACTACCTCGGCGATGCTGATGCTGGCGTGGCGACTGAACCGTCGCGTGCACGCCTTGGCGCCGGATCGTGCGTTGTTCGCGGCAATGCGCCTGGACATGGATATCCTCGGCAAGGTGCTGCGCATCGGCCTGCCCACGGGGTTGCAGATGGTGGTGATCTCGCTGTCGGAGCTGGTGATCCTGGCGCTGGTCAACCACCACGGTTCCCAGGCCACGGCGGCCTACGGTGCGGTGACGCAGATCGTCAACTACGTGCAGTTCCCGGCGCTGTCGATTGCCATCACGGCCTCGATCCTCGGTGCCCAGGCCATCGGCGGCGGACGCCAGGAGCGCCTGGGGCCGATCCTGCGCACGGGACTTTTGATCAACCTCTGGCTCACGGGTGGGCTGGTGGTGTTGGGCTACCTGTTGTCCCACTGGCTGCTGGGACTGTTCATCACCGACCCGGCGGCACGGGTGCAGGCCGAACATCTGCTGCATATCATGCTCTGGAGCCTGCTGGTGTTCGGCTTCCAGGCGATCGTCGGCGGCATCATGCGCGCCAGTGGCACGGTGCTGGTGCCGGTGGCCATTTCGATCTTCTGCATCGTCGGTGTACAGGTGCCCGCGGCGTATCTGCTGGACGCCCACTTCGGCTTGCAAGGGGTGTGGATAGCGTTTCCCGTGGCCTACCTGAGCATGCTGCTGTTGCAGACGCTCTATTACAAGCTGGTGTGGCGGCATCAGCGGATCGAGCGGTTGGTGTAATCGGGCCCACCACCGAGCCCTGTGGGAGCGAGCCTGCTCGCGATGGCGTCGGAACATTCAGCATTGATGCAAGCTGATCCATCGCTATCGCGAGCAGGCTCGCTCCCACAGGGAATCGATGCATGGCGATGTTACAGTGACCGTCATCCACCCCTTCATCACCGAGGATCCCGATGTCAGCCAACCGTTCCTACCACGCCTTCCTCTTCGACATGGACGGCACGCTGCTCAATTCCATCGCCGCCGCCGAGCGCATCTGGACACGCTGGGCCCTGCGCCACGGCGTGGACGTAGCGACGTTCCTGCCAACGATTCACGGCGTGCGCGCCATCGACACCATCGCCCGCCAGCATCTGCCGGGGGTGGATGCCCAGGCCGAGGCTGAGCAGATTACCCGGGAGGAAATCGAGGATGTCGAAGGCGTGGTGCAAGTGGCCGGTGCGGCTGCGTTTCTGAAAAGCCTGCCGCCTGGCCAATGGGCGATCGTCACCTCGGCGCCGATGGCATTGGCCTTGCGCCGCATGGAAGCCGCCGGGATTCCACGCCCTTTGGTGATGGTCACTTCCGAAGACGTCAGCGACGGCAAGCCCAACCCCGCCTGCTATCGCCTGGCCGCCGAACGGTTGCAAGTGGCACCCCGGGAGTGCCTGGTCTTTGAAGACGCCGACGCGGGAATCCGCGCTGGCGAGGCAGCAGGGGCCGATGTGATGGTGGTGACGGCGACGCATTCGCATCCGGTGGACACCCGCCATCGGCAGATCGAGGATTACCGTGGGCTTGCTGTTGAGATGAATGAAGCCGGCCTGATACGACTGAACCCGACTCTGTGACCGCAGCAGAACCCCTGTGGGAGCGAGCCTGCTCGCTATAGCGGTGGGTCAGCTTGCATCAATACTGGATGTGCCGACGCCTTCGCGAGCAGGCTCGCTCCCACAGGGGGAGCGAGGATTTTGAAGGTCAGGTCACCACGCGATAGCACGGTACATACGCCGCGCCGCCCGGCAGTTTCATGCGGTGCTGGGCGACGAAGGCCTGGAGCAGGCGGTCGAGGGGTTCCATGATGGCGGCGTCGCCGTGGATTTCGTACGGGCCGTGTTCCTCGATCAGGCGGATGCCCTTGTCCTTGACGTTACCCGCCACGATGCCCGAGAACGCCCGGCGCAGGTTGGCCGCCAGTTCGTGGGCGGGCAGGTCGCGGCTCAGGCCCAGGCTGGCCATGTTGGCGTGGGTCGGGTCGAACGGGCGCTGGAAGCCTTCGTCGATCTTCAGCAGCCAGTTGAAGTGGAAGGCGTCGTTGCGTTCGCGGCGGAACTGCTTGACCTCCTTGAGCCCCTGGGTCATCTGCCGCGCCACTTCGGCCGGGTCGTCGATGATGATCTGATAGTGCTTCTGCGCCGCCTCGCCGAGGGTCGCACCGACGAACGCATGCAACTGATCGAGGTACGGCGCGGCGCTTTTCGGCCCGGTGAGGACCACCGGGAAGGGCAGGTCCTGGTTGGCTGGGTGCATCAGGATGCCCAGCAGGTAGAGGAATTCCTCCGCCGTACCGGCGCCGCCCGGGAAGATGATGATGCCGTGGCCGACGCGCACGAAGGCTTCCAGGCGCTTCTCGATGTCCGGCAGGATCACCAGCTCATTGACGATCGGGTTCGGCGCCTCGGCGGCGATGATGCCCGGCTCCGTCAGCCCCAGGTAGCGACCGCCATGGATGCGTTGCTTGGCGTGGGCAATGGTGGCGCCTTTCATTGGCCCCTTCATCACGCCGGGGCCGCAACCGGTGCAGATGTCCAGGCTGCGCAAGCCCAGTTCGTGGCCGACTTTCTTGGTGTATTTGTATTCTTCGGTGTTGATCGAGTGGCCGCCCCAGCACACGACGATTTTCGGCTCCACGCCGGGGCGCAAGGTGCGGGCGTTGCGCAACAGGTGGAACACGTAGTCGCTGATGCCCTGGGACGAGCTCAGGTCGATGCGCTGGCTGTCCAGTTCGTTCTCGGTGTAGACGATGTCGCGCAGGGCACTGAACAGCATCTCGCGGGTGCTGGCGATCATCTCGCCGTCGACGAACGCATCGGCCGGCGCGTTCAGCAGTTCCAGGCGCACGCCGCGGTCCTGCTGGTGGATACGGATCTCGAAGTCCTTGTAGGCTTCCAGGATGGTCTTGGCGTTATCAACATGGGCGCCGGTATTGAGGATGGCCAGGGCGCACTGGCGGAAGAGGGTATAGATACTGCCGGAACCGGCTTCGCTCAGTTGCTGGACTTCGCGCTGGGACAAGGTCTCCAGGCTGCCCTTGGGGCTTACCGAGGCGTTGATTACATGTCTTTGAGTCATTCAGCTTTCCTTGAAAACGATGCCATGCACACAACGACGGCATCTTGAAAAAAACGTCCACGCAGAAAGATCGCACGATCCTTGCGCTATCGCCATGGACTTTGATCCGGACCCGGCGAGTCGGTTGCGCTACAAAATGAGCCCCAGCATAGCTAAATCGACCGGGCAGGCGATAATGCGGGACTCTTTTGATGCCGTACAAGGAAATTGCACTGCGATGTTCGAGATCAAACCGTGGGATGGCGACACCTACCGCAAGCAGACCCGCCGCAGCACCCTGATCATCGCGGTGGTGTTCCTGGCCCTGGCGATGCTGCTGTCCAGCCTGGCGGTGATGCTGTTCGGTACGCCGGGGGGCGATAACTTTCGTTTCAATCTCGGCGGGGTGATGGTCGCGGTGCTGGCGATGGCGGCGCTGATGCGCCTGTATTTCTGGTCGCAACCGTGGATGGCCGCGGCGGTGTACGGCTGGCAGCTCAAGCGCAGCCTGATGAAAATCACCAACGTGATGCACCAGGTGACCGCCGGCGTGCAGGCCCAGGACCCCACTGCCATGAAGTTGCTGCGCTTCTACCACCTGGGGCTGGCCCAGATGCATCAGCTGGACGCCAACTCCAGCGCCCAGGGCTCACTGGCCCGAGAGGCCGACGCGCACTTGGCGCAGATGCAGGCGCTGGGCCTGGACCCCGAGCAGTCGCGCCTGGACCCGAGCTGGATCGAGACGCTGAAGCAGGCTTATCGCGCAGGTTGATCGGTCAGAGGGTGCCGATGCGGTCGAGCTCGGCTTTCAAGGCCTGGGCGTCGAGCTGGTCGAAGGGCAGGGCGAAAAAGGCCCGGCAGCGGGTTTCGATACGGTCCAGCGTGCTGTGGAACGCCTGGCCGATCTGGTCGTCGCTGCCTTTGACTTCCGACGGATCCGCCAGGCCCCAATGGGTCTTGATCGCCGGGCCAAAGTACACCGGGCAAGCTTCATTGGCGGCGTTGTCGCACACCGTGATGACGATGTCCGGCGGGTTACTTTCGAAGGCGTCGTTGCCCTTGCTGCGCAAGCCGTTGATGCTGATGCCGGCCTCCTGCAAGGTACTCAGACTGCGCGGCAGCACCTGGCCCTTGGGGAAGCTGCCGGCGCTGACGGCTTCGAATCCGACGGGAGCCAGGTGGTTGAACATCGCTTCGCTGAGAATGCTGCGACAGCTGTTGGCTGTGCACATGAAGAGGACTTTCATCGATCGGCTCCGATAAGCGCAAGGTAGGGCTGCGCCGGAGTATATGCGGACAATCGAATATATGGAATTTCGTATTTGTGATGAGGGAGTGAGCAGATAGCGCCAGGGCGCAGGATGCCTGCGCCCCAGCGGTTGGGAGAGTTACGATTTTCTGCCGCCGCCTTGGCCGCGTTCACTGCCTTTGTTACCGGCGCCAGTACCTTTTTGCCGGTCGTTGGCAACGTTGCCGCCCGACGCTTGTCCGCCTTTCTTGCCGGCTTCAGATGCCTTTTCACGATCGTTTGCGAAGTTGCCTGGGTTTTTGTTTCCGCTACTGGCCATCTCGAGAATCCTCATTTTGGTTGAGCGAGCAACGTGCCTCGCATTATTTGGGAAAGAAAATGGCCGGGGGAAGTTTAAAAAAACTCTCTGGCTGGCGACGAATGGTCAGCCGCCGGTGTGCACTTCTAATCCTCGCCGCCGCTGACTTTCCAATGCTTGGCGTCTGTCGGAAAAACCACCTGCTCGACCCGATGGGCAATGCCGAACGCCAGGGAGTTCTCCGCCGGAATGACCCGTTCCTCGGCGCACAGGCATTTGAAGATATCCAGCTGTGTCGCGGCGCCGGCGGTCTCCTTGACGTAGATTTCCACATAACGCGCCACGTCGTTGTCCAGGCTGGACAGGTATTCGCGCAAGCGTGAGTGGTCCACCGATTTCTGGCCGAAGTACCAGTTCATCGGATGGATCAGAAAACGCGAGTGAGGGGTGGTGGTGCGGTCGCTGGCGGCCAGGTACATGACAATGCCCATCGACTCTATGTTGCCGGCGTTCACCGCACGTACCGGTACTGGAAGGGACTTGATGAAGGTGTAGAGGGTGAAACCGAAATTGGTACTGCCACCGACCGTGGAGAGATTGAGCATCAGCGAGTCGGCGCCTTTTTCGATGGCTTCCAGGCAATTGTCCCGGAAGCGCTCCGTGGTGCCCTGATCGATCTGGCAATGGAAATGGACAATGTGTTCGGACATCTGAAACTCCTGTCGACTTCATCCGTTGACGTGCCTGCGCAACGGTGGCGCTGTACAGTTGGGAGTCCAGCGGTCTGCGGATGTTCCTCATCCAGGGCTCGCAGCCCATGGACGCATCAAGCCGGTTGCTGCTGTTCGCACGCCTGGGCAGCGTCTGTCATGCGCTGTAGAAACAGCGTCAACCCGGCTTCTTCCTCACTGAGGCCTTTGCGTGCCCGGGGTTTGGGCAGTTCCTCCAGGGCGCCGAGCAGGAAACCCTCGACCACCGCAGGATGAATGTAGCACTTGCGACAGACGGTCGGCGTGTTGCCCAGTTGCCGGGCGACCTGCCTGACCATCTCGGCCACGTGTTTCTTGGCCTCGGTCTCGGTTTCCCAACGCAGCGTCCGCAGCCCGGCCAAGGCCGCCGCACTGCCGGCCCAGGTGCGGTAGTCCTTGGCGGTGAAGTCCGCGCCGGTGAGGGTCTTGAGGTAGGCGTTGATGTCCGAAGAGCTGATGGAGTGACGCTCGCCGTGTTCGTCCAGATACTGGAACAGGTTTTGCCCGGGGATCTCCTGGCAGCGCTTGATGATCCGTGCCAGGCGCCGGTCTTTCACGGTGATCTGGTGTTCGACGCCGCTCTTGCCTCGGAACTGGAAGGCGATGGCGCTGCCGTTGACCTCGACATGTTTGCTGCGCAGGGTCGTCAGGCCGTAGGAGCGATTGTCCCGGGCGTACTGGGTGTTGCCGACGCGGATCAGGGTCACGTCCAGCAAGGTGATGACCGTGGCCATGACCTTGTCGCGGCTGAAACCGGGCTGGGCCAGGATCTCTTCCAGGCGCTTGCGCAAGCGCGGCAGGGTGCGGCCGAATTCGAGCATGCGCGAGTATTTGTCCGCATCGCGCACTTCACGCCAGCGCGCATGGTAACGGTATTGCTTGCGGCCCCGGGCATCGCGACCCGTGGCCTGGAGATGGCCGCGCGGGTCGGTGCAGATCCACACATCGGTGTAGGCAGGCGGTACCGCCAAGGCGTTGATGCGCTGGATTTCGGCGGCGTCGGTAATGCGTTGGCCCTGCGGATCGAAGTAGCAGAACTTGCCGCGCAATTTGCGCCGGGTGATGCCGGGGGCGGTGTCGTCGACGTAATGCAGGTCGGCCGGCAGTGCGTCCGGGGGCAGGGTGTCGGGCATGAAAAAAGTCCTTGGCAGCGAATCCGGTGGCCTGTGAATTCATTGACCGCAGGCTGTTGCGGACGTGCCAAGTTTCTGAAGGGGACAGGAACCCCTGTGGGAGCGAGCCTGCTCGCGATGGCGTCAGACCAGCCCACATCAATGTTGACTGAACCACCGCTATCGCGAGCAGGCT